>CBCYME010000001.1:0-83160 GCA_965183835.1 Paracoccaceae bacterium
CAACGTGCCGTTTCATACGCTCAGCTTCCCGGCAACAATTCTGGGATCGGGCGAACCGTGGAAAATGGTCGATCACTTGAAATCCTTTAACTACCTGAACTATGACGGTGGTCAGTTCTCGACCTCGCAGGGTCGCGGTGTGTTTATGGATCAGGCGCTCGATATTCTGCCTGCGGACTACTGGCGCTGGTGGCTGCTGAGCCATGCGCCCGAAAGCTCGGACAGCGAATTTACCTGGGAAAATTTCCAGCAATCCGTGAACAAAGACCTTGCAGATGTTCTGGGCAACTTTGTCAGCCGGATCACCAAGTTCTGCCGGTCCAAGTTTGGGGAATCTGTGCCAACTGAAGGCGAATATGGCGAACAAGAACAAGCGCTTATCGCAGATTTGACCACCCGCATTCGTGCCTATGAGGGGCACATGGAGGCGATGGAGGTTCGTAAATCGGCACAAGAACTGCGCGCGATCTGGGTTGCTGGCAACGAATACCTGCAAAGCGCCGCCCCATGGTCGACCTTCAAAACCGATCCAGAAAAAGCAGCGGCCCAGGTGCGGCTTGGTCTGAACCTGATCCGTCTCTATGCCGTGCTCAGCGCCCCGTTCATTCCAACTGCATCAGCTAGCATGTTGAGCGCAATGAACACCTTGAACACCAGCTGGCCCGAAGATGTAGAGGCTGCATTGAATGCCCTGCCTGCTGGCCACGACTTCAAAGTGCCCGACGTACTGTTCGCTAAGATCACCGATGAACAGAGCGAAGAGTGGCAAACCCGGTTCTCAGGAACCCGCGATTAAACAAACAAAAGGGGCGCCGAAAATATCGACGCCCCTTTTTGTTTCTGGATCAATCAACGATCGGCTGATTCAATACAAATGGCTCGGATGGTGTCGCTGGCCCACCTTCAGCATCGCGAACCTCATGACCGATATCTGAACAGATCGTGTAATTTCCACCTGCACAGGCGGATTTTTGTGATTTCACACTGTCTGGCAAGCTGCGCATTGGATTTGCACAGGCAGCGAGCAGAACAGGTATCAAAGCACACAAAAGTACTTTTCCCATTTCAGTCCCCCTTCAAATTTGACGCTATTTTGCGCCAAAACTCTAAAAAAGCCAACTCTTCCGTGATCAGAAGCGATGGCAATTGAAAAATTCCGTGAATACTGTTTCCAAATCGATCCGAATAACATGCAGCAATATAGAATCGTTACCCATATCAGAACAAACGAAACACCCTCGGAAACGAGATTCATGGCAAATCTCCGAATCCGCGTCCCCCACCGCCCCTTTTAACAGCGGATCGCGGCCTATGACCTTAGGGTCACCGCTTGAGAAAACTCGAAAATGCGGCCATCCTATTGGAAATACAGCTCGACTCGGCTGCAGCGACATTCGTGAGCTCTGAATGTTGTCATATAACTTGTAAAACCAATGAGGCGATTTGCATGCCAATTTTTCTTTCTGACTTTTCCGTTGGGCACAGTAATGCCCTGACACGGCTACGTGCCACTGGTTTTGCATTGCTCTGCGTCGCCTTCGCCACGCCAGCTCTGGCGCAGGACGGTACTGACCAACCCGCGCCAAAAGTCTCCATTGCCGCCGCCTTTACCAAAGAGATAACCGGCGAGGCGGTCTTTATCGGGCGCGGCGAAGCCATTGATAGTGTTGATATCGTCGCCCGTGTCAGCGGGTTTCTCGACGAAAGTGCTGTGGAAGACGGCGCATCCGTCACCAAAGACGAACTTCTGTTTCGGATCGAACCGGACCTGTACCAAGCAACGCTAGAGGCCCGCAAAGCGGATCTTGATAAAGCAGAAGCCAACTTAGAGCTCGCACGCGTTGAACTAACCCGGAAAGAGGAGTTGCTAAAACGGGATGCAACACCGGTTTCTGAACGCGACATCGCACGCGCCAACGAACTGGTCGCCGAAGCGCAAGTCAAAGCAGCCCATGCAGCTATTCAGCAAGCCGAGCTTGATCTCAGCTATACCGAAATCCACGCCCCCTTTGATGGGCGGATCGGCCGCGTCAACACCAGCGAAGGTGATGTCGTTGGCCCATCACATCCAGCCCTGGTGACTTTGGTGCGCGACACGCCGATCTATGTGACCTTTTCGCTGAACGAAAAACAGCTGGTCGATGTGCTGCAAGAACTGGGCCAAACCAGCGGTTCATTGGCTCAAAGCGGCAAGAGCCCAGACGTCTACCTGCAACTGCCCAATGGCACCCCCCTGAAAGAGGTCGGGACCATCGTTTTTGTCGACAACCGGATTGACCCTTTGACCGGGGCCATTTCTTTGCGGGCTCAGTTCGACAACACCGAACAGCTGATCGTTGATGGATCGTTCTTGCATGTGCGCATTCAGGCGTTGAAACCGACCAACCGTGTTCTCATTCCACAGGCAGCACTGCAACGGGATCAGCGCGGTGAATTTGTTTTGTTGGTGAATGACAAGCAGATGGTCGAACAGCGCTACATCCAAACCGGTGATCCGGTGGACAACACCATCATCGTGCTGGATGGGTTGCAAGAGGGCGAAAGCGTCATTGTCGAAGGTCTGCAACGTGTCCGTCCCGGTGTCGCGGTGGACGCCATCGTCGCGACCGACGGGGAATAAGCAATGTTCTCAGCTATTTTTATCAACCGGCCCAAGATGGCCATCGTCATTTCCTTGGTTTTGACGATCATGGGCACGATTGGGTACTTTGCCCTGCCTGTTGCCCAATTCCCTGACATCACCCCCCCGGTGGTCAACGTCAGCGCCAACTATACTGGCGCAAGCGCCGAAACCGTCGAAAACGCAGTTGCCGCCCCGATCGAGGCGCAGGTCAACGGCGTCGATGACATGATCTATATGACCTCCACGTCTTCGGACAATGGAGGGTATTCCCTGCAGGTCACGTTCGAAGTGGGCACAGACCCCGATATTGCCTCGGTCAACGTACAAAACCGGGTGGCGCAAGCCATGGCTTCGCTCCCGTCCGAAGTGACCTCATCCGGCGTTGTGACGCAAAAGGCATCGACCAACATGTTGATGGTGGTCACGCTCACCTCGCCCAACGAGACCTATGACGACGTCTTTCTGTCCAACTATGCGTCGATCAACCTCAAGGATGCTTTGGCCCGCGTGGCCGGTGTTGGTAAAGCCGACGTTCTGACCGATCTGCAATACGCCATGCGCATGTGGATGGACCCGGATAAAATGGCAGGCCTGGGGATCACCCCCGGTGACCTGATCAACGCCGTGCGCGAACAAAACCTCGAAGTCTCCGCCGGTCAGATCGGCTCCCCTCCTGTGCCCGGCGATCAAACGTTCCAGTACACGATCAAAAGCAAAGGCCGGCTGGATTCGACCGAAGAGTTCGAAAATATCGTTATCCGAACCGGGGATGCAGGCGCCATCGTCAAAGTCAAAGACGTGGCCCGTGTTGAACTGGGTGCGCAATTTTATACAGCTTCGGGCTATTTCCAGGGAAATCCGGCAACCGTCATGGGCATTTACCAAGCCCCTGGTGCCAACGCGCTTGCGGTATCCGAGGCTGTTACGGCAGAGCTAGAGCGCCTCTCTCGCGCCTTTCCCAGCGATCTGGAATATAGGATCCCATTCAACACAACCGATTTCGTTGAACAATCTTTGAACGATGTTGTCTCGACCCTGATGCTCACCTTTGCGCTGGTGATTTCAGTTGTGTTTATTTTCCTAGGATCCTGGCGGGCAACCATCATTCCTGCCGTTGCCATTCCTGTGTCTTTGATCGGGACTTTTGCGTTTCTGCTGGCCTTTGACATGTCGCTCAACACCATTTCCCTGTTCGCGCTTGTTCTTGCGATCGGTATCGTGGTGGATGACGCCATCGTTGTGGTTGAAAACGTCGAACGCCTGATCGCCGACGAGGGGCTGCCCCCCGCGGAAGCCACACGCAAAGCCATGGGTCAGATCACTGGGCCGGTGATTGCCACCACCCTTGTTCTGCTCGCGGTATTTGTCCCCGTCACCTTTATGCCGGGCATTACGGGACGCCTGTATTCCCAATTCGCGGTGACGATTTCGACCGCCGTTGTGATCTCTTCGATCAACGCGTTGACGCTGTCTCCTGCCCTCTGTGCGATTGTTCTCAAGGCCCGGTCCGGTCCCCCGAAAGGGATCTTGGCCAAATTCGAGAGCGGCATTTCCGGGGTCCGGTCCGGCTATATGGCATTTGTCACTAGAATGCTGCGTATGCCGTTGATCGGATTGGCTCTTGTTGGGGTCTTTATTGTTGGGACTGGTACGATTTTTTCCAACACATCCAAAGGCTTTATCCCGCTAGAAGACAACGGATACCTCTTTGTTGATGTTCAGCTTCCTGATGCGGCCGCGTTGAACCGAACCGAAAAGGTCACCGCCCGTGTGAACGATCAAATCCGGGCAATTCCGGGTGTCGATAACACGGTTTTGGTCAACGGGTATTCATTGCTGAACGGTTCGGCCCCCAACGGAGCGATGATCATCGTTGTGTTGGACAACTGGTCTGAGCGAACCGAAGAAACACTCAGCGCAGATGGCATCTTGAAACAGATCCTTGGCGTGGCCTATGGCGAAGCAGCGGCTTCCATCGTGGCCTTCAACCCGCCACCTATTACAGGTTTGGGCATGTCTGCAGGTGTCGAAATGGAAGTCCAGCAAACCGGCGGTGGCACGGCACAGGATCTGTCGGCAGCAGTTGGGTCATTTGTCTATGCCACCAACCAACGCCCAGAGATCGCCCAGTCCTACACGACCTTCCGGGCCAACGTTCCGCAGCTGTTTGTAGATCTTGACCGGGAAAAGGCCAAAACACTGCAAGTGTCTGTGGCCGAGGTGTTCCAAACGATGCAAGCGCATCTGGGATCCTATTACGTCAACGACTTCAATCTCTATGGTCGTGTCTACCGCGTGATGATTCAGGCCGAAGGCAGTTATCGTGACAAAGTCGAAGACATCTCGAACCTGTATGTCCGCTCAACCAAAGGTCAAATGGTGCAGCTCGGAACCTTGGTGGATGTGGAAAACGTTCTGGGTCCGGTTTTGCTCAAGCGCCACAACCTGTTCCGCTCAGCGACCGTGACGGCCGTGCCTGCTGCAGGCTTGTCGTCGGGGGATGCCATTCGGGTCATGACCGAGGAATCTGCGACAGCCCTACCCCCCGGATATGCCTTTGAATGGACCGGGACCGCGCAACAACAGCTCAGCTCGGCCGGGTTGGTTCAGGTTATCATGGGGCTGGCCGTCTTGTTTGGGTATTTGTTCTTGGTGGCTCAATACGAAAGCTGGACCATGCCTGTGTCGATCCTGATGTCCGTTATCGTGGCTCTGTTTGGCGCGGTGGCAGCGGTGGCTATCGTGGGCAGTGACATCAACCTCTACACCCAGATCGGGATGATCATGTTGATTGGCCTTGCTTCGAAAAACGCCATTCTGATCGTTGAATTTGCGATGGAGCAACGGGCAAAAGGGCTCAGCATTCGCGAAGCCGCTGCCGAAGCTGCAACCCAGCGTTTCCGAGCCGTTATGATGACTGCTTTGTCGTTCTTGCTCGGCGTTGTCCCCTTGCTGACCGCCAATGGCGCGGGCGCTGCCAGTCAGCAGGCAATCGGGATCGCAGTCTTTGGGGGGATGCTTGCCGCAACCGTCGTCGGTGTGATGCTGGTGCCTGTTCTTTACGCGCTCATGCAGGAGTTGCGCGAGTGGGTCAAAGGGTTCTTTAAAGGCGATTCTCAACCACCGGCGGACCCTCCTACCCCAGCTGAGTAACCGCTAGAGACGATACCATATCACTAAAGAACGCCCTGCCTTGTCCGGGGCGTTTTTTTTGCACTCGTCAGTCTTGTGCGCGCCAATCCCCACCCGCATGCTCAGTCTCCGCACATCGCTTGCCATATCCCCCTAGGGGGGATATTGTCACCCCATGACAGAACACACTTCACACCCGAAAATCGTAGCCCGCCTCAAACGGGCCAATGGGCATTTGGCCAGCGTTATCGACATGATTGAACAGGGCCGCCCCTGCACTGATATCGCTCAGCAAATGCACGCCGTTGAAAAAGCAATCACAAACGCAAAGCGCGCGTTGATACACGATCACATTGATCACTGCCTCGACAGTGCTGAACCGGGCGACACCGCCGGGTTCAAAGAAATCACACGATATCTGTAACCCATGCTGAGCGTCCTCAAACATCGCACCTATCTGCACCTCTTTCTCGCTCAGGTGTTGGCCCTCATGGGCACTGGCCTTGCGACCGTCGCCCTGGGATTGTTGGCCTATGACCTTGCGAGGGATCAGGCGGGGTTGGTACTAGGCACCGCACTCACCATCAAAATGCTCGCCTATGTAACGCTGGCGCCCATTGCCGCGGCCTTTACGGAACAACTCAACCGGCGCTCTATGCTGGTGGTTTTGGATCTGATCCGAGCGGTCGCTGCATTTTGCCTGCTGTTTGTGGATGCCATCTGGCAAATTTACGCTCTGATTTTTGTACTACAAGGCTTCCTCTGCGGCCTTTACCCCCACGTTTCAGGCAACCATTCCTGACATTCTGCCGGATGAGACAGACTATACCAACGCGCTGTCTCTCTCCCGTCTGGCCTATGATTTGGAAAGCTTGCTCAGCCCGATCCTTGCGGCGGCTCTTTTGACGCTCATGCCCCTTTGACACCTTATTCTTGGGCACGGTTCTGGGCTTTTTGGCCTCGGCAATTCTGGTTCGCACCGTATCGCTGCCATCCCCAAAGCCATCCAAACCGAGGGGCGTTTGGGATCGCACCACGCGCGGGCTTAGGATTTATCTTGCAACGCCACGGCTGCGCGGGTTGTTGGCGATGTGCTTCACGTTGTCCATGGTCGGCTCCATGGTGTTGGTCAACACCGTGGTTCTTGTGCGCGCCACACTTGGGTATGGCGACACCGCCGTCGCCCTGACCCTGTGCAGTTTCGGGGCTGGATCCGTGACGTTGGCCCTGATGATGCCGCAAATGCTGCAGAGCTTTTCAGATCGCGCTGTCATGCTCGCAGGAGCCTGGGCCATGTGCCTCGCGGGCCTGGGCCTGACCCTCTGGGCCTCGGTGTTCGGCTTTAGCTTAGCCAGCCTCATGACGGCATGGTTTGTACTGGGGATGGGGTTCTCGGCCATTCTAACCCCGTCTGGCCGCCTGCTGCGCCGCTCTGCCGCTGCTGAGGATCGCCCTGCCCTGTTTGCGGCTCAGTTCACCCTGTCGCATGCCTGTTGGTTGATCGGCTACCCTCTGTCGGGTTGGCTGATGTCGCGCATAGATGGGGCAACGACGCTCGGGATACTCACCGCCGCAGGGTTTCTGGGTTTGGCCTGTGCCACGTGCCTGTGGCCCGCGGTGCTAGCGCCTGAACGCTCAGCGCCCTAACCACCCCTTCCAAACGGTTCAGACGAACGCACAGGGCCCGGGAGACCCCTAGAGCATCCCGGACCCTGGGACACCAAAAGACCTCGACAAAAATTTGCCGAGGTCTCTCGCTTTCTTGGGCTTGGTTTGAATGAGATCAGATCTCAGCAGGAAGCTCTTCTGCATCTTGGACCTGTCATGCTTTTGTGCCGCTCCCAGTGCTCGTTTAAGCCAGCTTCCGTTCAAAAGCGACCGGGCTTTTCCAGCCTAATGCTGAGTGTCGGCGGCGCGGATTGTAGAACCCGTTAATGTATTCCGTTGCACGGCAATGGTTTGTTTGCAAACCATGAGAGTGGAAGATCGCCATCTCTGCCTTCCGCCGTGTTTCCCCATGAATGCCGCCAGATCAGTTTCTGACTTGATGGTTTTGAAGAAGGTTTCGACTGCCGCGTTGTCATAGCAGTTACCCTTGCCGCTCATCGACACCTTGAACCCGTTCTCGCGCAGGATCTTCTGGTCGTCGTGCGAACAATATTGCGACCCGCGATCCGTGTGATGAATGCAGTCCTTGGGTGGTTGTCGGAACGCGATTGCCATTTTCAACGCCCGGATCGCCAGGTCACGTTTCATCCGGTTGCTTACAGCCCATCCAATGACACGACGGGAATGCAGGTCCAGGATCACCGCGAGATAAAGCCACCCCTCGCGTGTCCAGACATAGCTGATATCGCCAGCCCATTTTTGATTGGGCTTGTCGGCGTTGAAATCGCGATCCAACAGGTTCGGCGCAATGTTGAACTTGTGATCGCTGTCGGTTGTGACCTTGTGTTTGCGCGTTCTCACAACAGATATGCCGTTCTGACGCATCAAACGTCCGACACGACGGTGACCGACATCCAAGCCGATCTCTTTCAGTTCTTCGGTCATGCGTGGCCGGCCATAACTGCCCAGACTGAGACGGGACGGCTCCTTGATGTGGGCCAGCGTGACCAAATCAGACCGCTGTCTGCGACTGGCCGGTCGATTGCGGAACGCACGTAAACCACGTGAACTGACATCCATGACCTTGCAAAGACGCGCCGTTTCGAAAGTCTCCGCGTGTTCTTCAATGAACCTGAACCTGAACCTCATGGCTTTTGGCCCGCGAAGAACTGCGTTGCTTCCTAAGAAACAGCCATATCAACCTCGGCAGGCAGTTCGTGCAAATCATATCCGAATGACTTGGCGCGACGCTTTAGGTTACCAAGGACACGGTTGCGGTACCGTTCCTCATAATGTGCTGCGCCGGGGTCTTTGTACGTCATGCCATGCCGTAGGGTGTTGTAGAACAGCACGGCGATCTTGCGCGCCGTCGCAGTGACTGCCTTGGCCTTGCCTGCTCGGGCGGCCAACCGTCGATAAAATGCGCCAAGAGCAGTATCACTTCGTCCGATTGTAACAGCGGCCAATCGTAAGAGGGCAGCGGCGCGGCTCGATGACCGTCGCGTCCGAGACGACAGCATTTTTCCACCAGATATTTTGTTGCCCGGTGCCAGACACAGCCATGACGTGAAGTGTTTGGCACTTGGCCATGCGCGCAGGTCAGTCCCACACTCCCCAACCAACTTGAGCGATAGTGAAGGTCCCATCCCATGGATCTCGGTCAGATCAACACCAAGAACTCCAAACAGCGCCGCGCGTACATCAAATGACGGCGTGCTGACCTGCTTGGTCTTTGTGCGTGGACGGGGTAGCTGGCTGGGGTCGTGATCTTGGTCTGCGCCCAGTTCGGCTAGCGTAGCCTCAAGATGGCGATCGCATTCCAGCATTTTGCCTTTGTAGAAGTCATAGAGCTCCAGTGACTGGGTCAGCGCGAAGAGGTGCTCCGGACGATCGTTACCGTTCAGGGCAGCTTTGATTGTCTCAACAGATGCGCGACAGCGGACATCGCGATGAGATGCCAAAACGTCCAAATCCCGTTCGCCTGCGGCGATCGCGCGGATGATCTTCATTCCGGTTACACCGGTGATGTCAGACACAACGTGATGCAGTTGCAGGTTCATTTCCATCAGTGCCTTCTGCATGTGTTGGATATGGGCCGCCGCATACTCTACCAACCTCTCCCGTTGGCGCAGGTACGCTGAGGTGTGCCGCATGGCCTGAGCCCTGCGTCGTTCTACAAGTTCAAAGCCAAATATGGTGGCATGAACGTTTCTGACACCCACCGCCTCAAATCGCTGGAGGATGAGAACGCTAAGCAGTGTGGCGATCTCAGCTGATGGGCGGAAACTGCCGCGTAGCAAACCGTAGGAATGCAGCTGTCGTAACCAACTGGCATCGCTTACGTCGGTTTTGCGGCCTGGGACATTCTTGGCATAGCGCGCGTTGACCAGAATGACCTCGAAGCCGTGCTGCTCAAGTATCTCGTAAGCCGGAATCCAGTAGACACCCGTGGATTCCATCGCAACGCTGGTAACGCCGTGCGTTTTGAACCAATCAGCAAGATTATGCAGGTCATGGGTGAAGGTGCCAAACGCGCGTACCGGGTCGTCGGTCGCGTCGGGGTTCACCGCCGCCATGTGCTCTCGTGAACCGATATCAACAGCAGCAGCGCCGATGTTCACGGTCTCAATCGCTGGCGTCTTGTGGCTCTTTTGCTTCGCCATCTTCTGTCCTCCTGTTGGCAACAGAAGGGCGTGGGCTATGCAAATCCGTCATCTTCCTAACCGGGATCACCGTACAACAGCGTCACCACTCTCAAGTTCGCATCAACCCATGGACCACGTTTTTTAACGGGGTTCTGCCCAAAAGCAGACCACCAATAAGCGAACGGCCGCTGCCCTTCATAGAGCAACACTAGCACGGGCTGTTTCTACCGCGCACAGGCGGGCCAAAACCCGGAACGGTTTTTTAAGATCTCCCTCTCCTCCTTGAGAATGCGGTTCTCGCGCCGGAGCCGGTCATTCTCTTGGGCGAGGCTCAAATCCTCCTTCGAAACCACATCCGTGTCTCGATGCGTCGTGATCCATTTGTTCAGCGTCGACATGCCCACGCCCAGATCATCAGCCACCTGCCTACGCGTTAGCCCACTTGTCAGCGCAATACGCACCGCATCCTGGCGGAATTCGTCCGTCCGTTTCTGTCCCATAGTCAGCCTCCTTTGTTGCAGTAAATGCCATCAAAGGAGCGGCATCAAACCGCGACAGGTCCATCTTTATTGTTTAATTCCAATAGTTTCTCTTTTCTCCTAGCCATTGTCTCGTGCCATTCCTGAGCTTCGCGGTCTGTGAAGAAGTCAGCGTCTGGAGCGAGTCTGATCACCGCACTTTCCACCTCATCCAGTGAAACTCGGAAAAACTCTTTTCTCATATTCGCAATATTCACACGCTTTTCCGCAAACTCTTTGTGGAGAGCTGCTTCCAATGCTGGAGCCTCCTCAGAATAGATCATCGCATGAGTATCAAAGGTGAAGGGAACACTGGCATCTCCCAACTCCCGCACGCGATCACTGGGGTCCAGGCGTCGGGTCAGGCCAATTTTGACCACGTCCTCTCCGAAGGAACCGATATTTGAGATGACATAGACATAGCCAGACTTGGTCATTTCCGCCATAGCACGCGCCCTTTCGCTCGTGGCGTGAGCTTGCTCCAATGCGAATTCAAGTTCTTGAAGCTTCTTCTGCATGGCCTCGCTGGTCTCCCCAACACCTACTTCTTTCCGAGCTTTGTCGAGAAGCGCTTGATACTTCTGCTCCTCTTTCTCGGCAGCCCGAGCTTCCGCGAGGAGTTTCTTTTCTTCTCTTTCTGCCCGGGCGAGTTCTGCCCGCTCATCTTTTTCGATTTTCAGCTGCTCGCGGTATTCATGGGTCAGGTGCAGTTCATCAATTTTCATCGCCACAAAGTCATCATTGATATGGAGGTTCATTGAAGTGTTCTCTTTCGAGATCATTTTGGCGGCATTCAGAATCCGCTTTTCCATCGCAACCACATTGTTCCAACGCGTGTTGGCGATCGCGGCCTCACACTCATTGTTAAAAGCCCGCATGGTCAATCGAGTTTGACGGTTGATCATGGTTTGCCCCTTTGCGCGACTACCTTCGACGGTCCAATCTGTCGGGCAAATTGTTGCTTCCTTGGCCGATACCATCGCTTTCAGGCGGGCCCGAATTTCTTTAATCTGGCCCTTATAGGTTTCGCTATCACCAACATCAAAATGTGGCTCATAGACACCGAGTTCTGCAAAAGCCAATCGGTCGTCATAGACTGCAACCTGCTCCTTCAACCGGCCAAGCAGCTTGCGCTTCGCCGCATATGATTCTCGTGTCTTCTGAATACCACTTTCAAGCTCGACAGCATCCTTCTGCAAGCGTTCGACTTCAGTTTCGATAGATGTAATCGCTGAATATTTTGTCTTGAGATTACCCAACTCTTCATCAACTGCTTCAGCTTCTTTCGATGCTCTTGCCAGCGTCCTTCGAGCCAAGGTCCATAGAATGAAAAACAGAGGAGCACTGAAAAACCAGAGCAATACGATGATAGTATAAGGGTCCATGAAAGTTCCTTTTTCGCAAATTGAATTGAAAAGCCACGCTCCTGCACAGCTCATAGGATGGTTGTGGCTTTACCGCGTCGCAAACGACAACTCCCCTGGACCGCGCCAATACAACCCACTGAACAAAAAGGGTTTTACCGCGTCTCGAACTTCTTCTAGAGCAGTATTCCATGACACAGCCATGTGTACCATAGAAGATAAAATCACTTGGATGTTTGAGATACCTTGCGCCGCAGTGGCCGCAAACTGGGCCTTCCAGACGCCCGTTTTGAGTGATCAGCCGGTCAAACTCTGACTCGAAGTGTTTGTTCGAAAGAACGCTCATAGACACATCGCAGTCGTGACTGCCCTGCGTGTGATGGCACACCAGAGACTTCCCGTCCTCCCACTGATGCGGATCCTTAGAATATTCGAGGGCTGTTGAGACAACCTGAGCATCTTGGTCGCCCTAGAAGGTGTATTTCCCCCTACCTCTACCCAGCGAAGGATTTGCCGCAAACGCTTTTTATTTTCTCGCCTCGGCGTTTCTACCTACGAAGGGTTGATGGATGGAATCAGGCGCTACGCCGTAGTTCCCGCAATCGGGACCGCCACAACAGTTGAAGTTGATTGTATCCGCGATTTCAGGGTCGATTTGG
Source organism: Paracoccaceae bacterium (assembly GCA_965183835.1). Taxonomy (GTDB): domain Bacteria; phylum Pseudomonadota; class Alphaproteobacteria; order Rhodobacterales; family Rhodobacteraceae; genus OMPR01. The sequence goes on from CBCYME010000001.1 coordinate 12,550, forward strand.
GAAAAGAGACAGTTTGGGCACGGACTTCACAGCGACACAGCCTTTCGTTCTGTTTCGTTTGTTTAAGTCGCCCTCCGTCAGGCAATGGTCATATTGGCCAAATCTTCCAAAACCGAAAACTTCAGCGCATTTTTTTTGAAACGTGTGGCTCCGGGACTTTTCTGTCGGAATATGAGCAATTTGCTATCTAAAAAGATTATTCAATATCAAACGCCTGCCGAGCGAAAACTCGGCAGGCGTTGCTATTGTGTCCCAGAATTCGGAATGCGCCAGGAATTTCCCCGGGCCCCTTTTGTCTATTGTGTCACCGCCAGTTAGGCCGCGCTTTCCTCAGTGCGCCGTTTGCGGCGCATCTGGATCAGATACACAAAGCCCAACAACAAGAACGCAGGGATATAGAACACTTCCTTTCGGATCCGATCCGCCTTGATGTCCAACTCCACGATTTCCCAATCAAAGTCGATGCCCAGCTGCTCAGCCGCACCACCAAATTCAAGGTTGTCGATAAAGAACTTCCCGTCCTCCTCACGCAGCTCAACGCCAGCTCCGTTCAACAGGCGCCCTGTTCCATCTTCGCCCATGGGGCCAAGCGGTAACAGGTATTTCGCATCGACGGCTTTGCCATTCAGATCCTCCCCCATCAGACGCACGCGCAAGCTGGCGTCATCTGCACCCTGCTCGGCCATCTGATAGATTGACGTCGCTGGCATCGCCTCAAATTCAGGCGCGATCTGGTTCAGGAAGAACCCCGGCCGGAACAGCGTAAAGGCCACCAGAACCAAGGCGACGCTTTCCCACAGCCGCGACCGGGTCATGAAATACCCCATCGTGCCTGCCGCAAATAACAGCATCGCAATCAGCGCTACGATAAAGACAAACACCGCCTGTATCGGCCCCACGTCAATCAGCAACAAATCCGTGTTGAAGATGAACAGGAACGGCAACAACGCCGTCCGGATCGAATAAAAGAACGCCTGGAACCCGGTTTTCAGCGGGTCACCTTTACTGATCGCCGCCGCCGCAAAGGACGCAAGCCCCACCGGAGGCGTCACATCTGCCATGATCCCGAAATAGAAACAGAACATGTGCACCGCCACCAACGGCACGATCAAACCTGACTGCGCGCCCAGTTCAACCACAACGCCCGCCATCAGCGATGACACCACAATGTAGTTGGCGGTTGTTGGCAGACCCATACCCAGAACAATTGAGATCACAGCTACAAAGAACAACATCGCAAGCAGATTTCCGCCCGACAGAAACTCAACAAATTCGGCCATAACCTGGCCAACACCAGTCAGCGTCACAGCGCCCACAATGATGCCCGCAACGCCCATAGCGGCCGCAAGGCCAATCATGTTGCGCGCGCCAATCACCAAACCCTCGCCGATCTCTTTCAGACCATCCGACAACCCGATCATCACGCTCTGTTTCTTGCGGAAAAAATCCTTGAGCGCGTTCTGCGTCAGCAAAATCAGCAACATGAACGCCGTTGACCAAAACGCCGACAACGCAGGTGATTTCCGTTCAACCATCAACAGATACATCAGCAACAGGATGGGCAGCAGATAGTGCACACCTGTTTTAAAAATCTCTTTCGTGGGTGGCAGGTGCTCCATCGAGTCACTGCTCATCTCTAGATCGGGACCGCTGGCCGCAAACCGCACAGCCAAGACATAAACCGCCATCAAACCCGCGACCAATACAGGTGTCGCTGCACTGCCTAACGTCCCCTGAACCACATCGACAAGGTATCCGGTCAGAAACAAGGTCCCCCCCGCGATGACAATGCAGCTCGCGATGATGAAAATAGCACCCAGCATGAACTTGATCGGGTTCATGCGCGATGTCCCGGTCATGCCCATTTTCAGGGCTTCGAGATGAACAATATAGACCAGCGCCATGTAAGAAATCGCCGCAGGGATGATCGCGGTTTTCACAACCTCAACATAAGAAATGCCGACATATTCCGTCATCAGAAACGCAACCGCGCCCATAACTGGCGGTGTCAAAACCCCGTTGATCGAAGACGACACTTCGATCGCCCCCGCCTTGGCCGGGCTAAACCCAACCTTTTTCATCAACGGAATGGTAAAGGTCCCCGTCGTCACAACGTTTGCAATCGAAGAGCCCGAAATCAAACCCGTCGCCGCCGAGGCGATCACCGCGGCTTTGGCCGGTCCGCCGCGCAGGTGGCCCAAGGTGGCAAAGGCCAGTTTCAGGAAATAATTGCCGGCGCCCGCTTGATTCAGCAAGGCACCGAACAGCACGAACAGGAACACGAACCCGGACGAAACGCCCAAGGCGACACCAAACACGCCCTCGGTCGTCAGCCACATATGGCTCATCGCTTTCTGGAACGAAGCCCCTTTCCAACGCACGACATCTGGCAGGATCTCACTTGATCCAAAAAAGACATAGGCCAGAAAGAACATCGCGACGCCCATCAAAGGGAATCCAAGCGACCGGCGCGCGGCCTCCATCAATGTCACGATCCCGATGCCCGCAACCACCAGATCCACCGTGTTCGGTGCCCCGGTTCGGTTGGCAACGCCCACATAGGCGTACCACAGATAGGACGCCGCAGCGGCCCCAACAGCCGCTGTGGCCCATGTCAGCAACGGAATACGGTCGCGGGGGCTTTTGGCAAACGCAGGAAAGGCGACAAAGGCCAGAAACACTGCAAAACCAAGGTGAATGGCGCGGGTTTGCGTGTCGTTCAACACGCCAAAGCGCAAAAGAAAAGGCAGTGGTGACGCGATCCAAAGCTGAAACAGCGACCACGTCAGCGGGATATACCACAGGGCCTTGCGTGAAAATCCATCGTGTGGATTCCGCCCCCCGGTGTCGGCATCCGCGAGAATGTCCTCTAGATCTGTGTCATCGACAGCTGCATTTTCTTTTGAGCTCATGGCCATCCCCCATCCGAATTTTTCGGTTCTTTTTAGACGCAAGCGCCCCCCTGAGGTGATCAGGGGGGCGTCAATTTCGCTATCAGGTCAGAAGATTACTTCCAGCCTTTTTCCTTGTAGTACTTCTCGGCACCGGGGTGCAGAGGAGCAGACAGGCCATCGGTGATCATCTGCTCAGGTGTCAAACGCGCAAACGCAGGGTGCAGCTTTTTGAACGCGTCAAAGTTTTCAAACACACCAGAAACCAGAGCGTAAACAACCTCATCCGACGTCTGAGCCGAGGTTACGAACGTTGCTTTTGGACCCCAGGACGCGATGTCTGCGTCATTGTTTGGGTACATGCCACCGGGGATGGTTGCCGCAGCATATGCCGAGTTCTCAGCCAATACGGTGTCTGTGCCCGAGGTGGTCAGGTCCAGGATTTTGACTTCACAGGTCGATGTCGCTTCCATCGAAGACCCATTGGGCAGACCAGCAGCCCAGATGGTTGCATCGATTTTACCATCGCACAGAGCAGCAGACTGTTCTGACGACTTCAGCTCAGCAGCCAATGCGAAATCGTCAGGTGTTACGCCAGCCGCAGCCATCAGCGTTTCCGCCAGAACACGTGTACCGGAACCGGGGTTTGCGATGTTTACGCGCTTGCCTTTGAAGTCAGCAACCGAAGTGATGCCCGTGTCGGCGCGCACCATGACGTGCAGCGGCTCGGGGTGCACCGAGAATACCGCGCGCAGATCAGCATAGGCGCCATCGTCTGCGAATTTGCCTGTACCTGCGATTGCGGCGGCCTGAACGTCAGACTGAACAACACCGAAATCCAATTCGCCTTCGCGAATGGTGCGGGTGTTGTAAACCGAACCACCGGTTGATTCTACAGAACAGCGGATGCCGTGTGTTTTGCGGTCTTTGTTCACCAGACGGCAGATCGCCCCACCGGTTGGGTAATAAACGCCCGTCACACCACCGGTGCCGATTGTGATAAATTGCTTGTCAGCAGCGACAGCGGCAGAACCGATTGTCAGTGTCGCACCAGTCGCGAGACCCAGCAGGAACTTCATAGGTTTCATTTTTTTCTCCCATCTTGAATTGACTTGAAAGTATCGAACCTAGGATTCCCTAATACTGGCTCATCCTTTCAGGCTGGCCCGAGGGTGAAGAAGCCGGCACGGATTGTCATCCAAAAACTAATGTTATTTCACGTGCGTCCAATATGCCTCAACGTCATCGCGCAGGGCCTTGTAGGATTCGATCCGCTCTTCGGCAGCTTGCCCGCCCCGTTCAACCAGCATCGCCAGAATATTTTCCAGAACAGCCATCACTCCAGAATAGCAGGCAAAGAAATGAGTGGTTATCGTCGACGCGGTCACCACTTCAAAAGGGGTCAATTCGGGTGAAATCTGGTCAGAATCCGAAATCATGATCAGCTTCACCCCTTTGCTTTGCGCAAACCTACAGGCCTGAATGGTCTCTTTGGAATAGGGAGAGATCCCGATTGCGATCAACAAATCCTGATCGCTGGCATCGTTCAGTTCGTCCACCGCGCTGTTCATATGCCGCGGGATCAGCTGCAACGTCGGAAGCGCCATCCGCCCAACATAGTGGAAATAATAAGCCAACCCATAACTGGCCCTGACACCTGTTAAATAGACATTTCGGGCTTCAAACATGGCATCGACGACCGATTTCACCGTTGCTGGATCCAGTTGATGCAGGGATCGCTGCACAACCGCCAACGTATTGCGACGCGCCTTGGCCTGTGGTGCACCCGTCTCTGGAAACTGCTCAACCGTTTCCATCCACTCCATCGTATCGGACAATTCAGCGCCCGAAACCAAGGCTGTCCGAAACGGGGCGCGCAGCTCTTCGAACCCATGCAACCCAAGGTGTTTGGCCATTCGAACCAAGGTATAGGTGCTGACCCCGGTTTTCCTGGCGGTCTCACGAATGGAATCCAGCCCAAAATCCGATGGGTTATCAACAATGTATTTCGCCACAATCGACAGCCGCGGCGACAGGTCATCAAACCCCGTTTTCAGGGTCGCCAACATCTTTGTTCGTTCGGCAGGATCCACGCGGCGCCCCTCTGAATAGAATCATAAAAATAACGAATGTTTTTTATCCTGTCGATTATCAAGAATTCGGACAGAACAAAGGGGAGAAATTGCCCCCAAGTACCCCAAAACAGAATCTGACACCGGAAACTAAAATGAAAAACGCAAAAAAACACCCGAGACATATCTGCCCCGGGTGTTGTTGTGATCATTCTTAGTAAGGGCCAGCGGCCAGAAGGCGCTTAAAGCTGCTCCATGACCTCGTCAGAGGCTTCGAAATTCGCAGTGACACGCTGGATGTCATCGTCATCTTCCAACGCATCGATCAACTTCATCAGTTTCTGCATTCCAACCAGATCCATATCGGTGGAGGTGGTCGGTTTCCAGATCAGCTTGGTCGACTCTGATTCCCCCAAAGCCGATTCTAGCGCAGTGGACACATCGTTCAGATCAGAATCGGCGCAGTAAATCACATGCCCCTCGTCCGAGCTTTCGACGTCTTCGGCCCCAGCTTCGATCGCCGCTTCGAACACGGTGTCCGCATCTCCAACCGACGCCAGATACACAACCTCGCCTTTACGGTCGAACATGAATCCGACCGAACCGGTTTCGCCCAAATTGCCGCCATTCTTTGAAAATGTTGAACGCACAGTCGATGCGGTCCGGTTGCGGTTGTCGGTCATCGCTTCGACGATGACAGCGACCCCGTTAGGGCCATAGCCCTCGTACCGGATTTCCTCATATTCGTCGCCTTCGCCCGCCTGCGATTTCTTGATCGCGCGGTCGATCACGTCCTTGGGAACGGACTGCGATTTGGCTTCTTTTACAGCCATACGCAAACGCGGGTTTTTATCGGGATCGGGGTCGCCCATTTTGGCGGCAACGGTGATCTCTTTGGACAGTTTCGAGAACAGCTTGGACCGCACGGCGTCTTGACGGCCCTTGCGGTGCTGGATGTTTGCCCATTTGGAGTGGCCGGCCATGTGATGCTCCTGAAGAATACGGTTTTGCGGGTCTCTATAAAACAAGCAGGGCGTCGGGTTCAAGGTTGCGACGCGCAAACCCACACACCGTTTAGCCGATTACCTGACCGTTTTCGACGTTTTTGGCAAAACCCACCCGAAAACGCCCCCGATATCCATCCCTCGCCCTAGGGTCAGCGCGATACGACTTTCAGAACACGCCTGATCACGAAAGGGAACTATGGGGCTTCGCTCTATTTGGCGACTGTGTATACCTAACCTCATGACAACCGACCAAATCATCCTGTTTTCGCTGTTTGGGGCCGTGTTCGGTCTCTTGCTCTGGGGCCGCTTTCGCTATGATCTTGTAGCCTTTTCCGCGCTTATGGTTGGCGTCGTGCTGGGCGTCGTCCCCGTCAGCGACGCCTTTTCCGGCTTTGGCCACCCCGCCACCATCGTTGTGGCACTGGTCTTGGTGGTCTCAGCAGGTCTGGTCCGATCTGGCGCGGTGTTTTTGATCACCCGCACCCTTGTGGATGCATCACGTGGGTTGGGCGGCCACATTGCGCTGATGGGGGGCATTGGTGCGGTCCTGTCCGCATTCATGAACAACGTCGCAGCGCTCGCCTTGCTCATGCCCGTTGATATCCAAACCGCCCGCAAGGCCGGTCGTGCTCCGGGCCTATCCCTGATGCCGCTCAGTTTTGCCACCATCCTTGGCGGCATGGCCACGCTGATTGGCACCCCACCCAATATCATCATCGCCTCGATCCGCGCCGAGTCCCTAGGCGAACCGTTTTCGATGTTCGATTTCGCCCCGGTTGGCGGGATCGCCGCCCTTGCCGGGCTAATTTTTGTGGCGCTCGTCGGGTGGCGGCTGATCCCAGATCGCGGAACCACCGAAGATCATTCCGAAGCTCTCGCCCAATATATTGCTGAACTCACCATCCCCGAAGAGTCCCCCCACATTGGCAAACGTCTGGCGGAACTGGATGAAACCGCCGACAAATCCGATGTCGCCATCCTTGGCCTGATCCGGGATGGCAAACGTCGCTATGGCCGCGCCGCAAATGCAATCCTACGCGCAGGCGATGCTCTTGTGCTTGAGGCCGCCCCTGAAGCCCTAGATGAATTTCGCACCGCATTGAATCTCGATTTCTCAGACACCCGCCGACAAGAGGTGCTGACCGCCGCAGGTGATGGGTTAGAAGTGATCGAGGTCGTCGTCACCGAAACCTCGCGCATTCTGGGCAAGACCGCGCAGGCGATTGGCCTCGCTTGGCGTCAGAACACTGTGTTGATGGGCATTTCCCGCCAAGGCAAACGCATCACCAAACAGGTCCGCAAGACCGAGGTCGAAGCGGGCGATATCCTACTGCTGATGTGCCCCCGTGATCGCGGCCCCGATGTCACCGACTGGCTGGGGTGTCTGCCACTGGCCCAACGTGGTCTTGCTGTGACAGCGAACGAAAAGGTCTGGCTGGCCATCGGTCTCTTTGCCGGGGCGGTCATGGCCGCCAGTCTGGGCCTGATCTATCTGCCCATCGCCTTGGGTCTGGTGGTGGTTGCCTATGTGCTAACCAAAATCATGCCCGTTAGTGAAATTTACGACCACATTGAATGGCCCGTGGTGGTTTTGCTGGGCTCAATGATCCCGCTGGGGTCTGCGCTTGAAACTTCAGGCGGGACCGAGCTTATCGCAGGTAGCTTGATTTCCCTCACCAACGGCCTTCCCGCTTGGGCGATTTTGACCGTTCTGATGGTCGTGACCATGACTCTGTCGGATGTCTTGAACAACACCGCCACCACCATTGTCGCCGCCCCGGTTGGCATTCAGATGGCCAATACGCTTGGCGTGTCCGCTGATCCATTCTTGATGGCTGTGGCCGTCGCCGCTTCCGCCGCGTTCCTTACCCCCATTGGGCATAAGAACAACACGCTGATCCTTGGCCCCGGCGGCTATCAATTTGGCGATTACTGGCGCATGGGCTTGCCTCTGGAAATCCTGATCATTGCCGTTTCTATCCCCGCCATTCTGGTCTTTTGGCCGATGTAGACGCCTGTGACCCTCTGCGCCGTTGCCAAGTCGCACTCGTGCACGGTAAAACCGCGCCTATGAAACCCTTTCTGATCTTGCAGTTGCGCCCCGAAACCGATGCGGCAGATGCCGAGTATGCCTCGATTCTCGATAAATGCGGCCTAACAGCGGACCGCACCCATCGCATTCGTTTGGATTGCGAAGATCTGCCCAAAGATCTGAACGTCACAGATTATGCCGGCGTCATTGTCGGCGGTGGCCCGGGATGCGTCAGCGACGATCCGGCCACCAAACCAGCGGCCGAGGCCCGGATCGAAGCCGCCATTCTTGGCCTGATGCCACAGATTACCCAGCACGATCACCCCTACATGGGGTGCTGTTATGGTCTGGGCGTTCTAACGGCACATCTGAATGGCGACATGAGCAAGACCCAGTATGGCGAACCGGTTGGCCCCTCGACCTGCACATTGACGGCTGACGCCGCAACCGATCCCCTGACCCGGGGCCTTGCTCCCCGGTTCGAGGCTTTTGTCGGTCACAAAGAAGCCGTGCAAAGCCTGCCGCCCGGGTGCGTGCATCTGATCGCCTCTGATCCCTGCCCGTTCCAAATGATCCGCTGGGGTGAAAACGTCTATGCCACGCAATTCCACCCCGAGGCCGACGCCGATGATTTTGAACAGCGCATCAACATCTACAAAAACCACGGCTATTTCCCACCCGCAGATGCCGACAGCCTGATTACCGCCTGCCACGCCAGCGACGTGACCCAACCCGGCGAAATCCTGCGTCGGTTTGTGCAACGCTATATCTAAGGGTACGAAAACCCCCATTGCCTGATCGATAACCCTGCGGCTAAGCTGAACAAAACGGCTTTGGGAGGGGTTGTTTTGGATCTACTGATCAGTGTTGGATTGCCGCTTGCGCTTGCGATCATCATGCTATCGCTGGGCGTCGGGCTAGAGGCGGCGGATTTCCGGCGTGTCTTTACCCGTGGGTTTCCCTTTGTCATCGGCGCACTCAGTCAGGTTGTGCTGCTGCCGGTTGTGGCCTTTTGCGTTGTCACGCTCTTTGCATTGCCGCCTGAAATCGCGGTTGGGGTCATGTTGCTCAGCTTTTGCCCCGGTGGCGTCACCAGCAATATCCTGTCCAAACTGGCCCAAGGTGATGTGGCCCTATCGGTCACACTGACCGCCGTAATCAGCCTGCTGTCCATCATAACCGTACCGTTTTTGGCCGCTGCATCAGTCACCTTTTTCATGGGCGACAGCGCCCCCGTTGTATCGGTCACCGACATCGCCATCGCGATGTTTCTGATCACAACGCTGCCAGTGGCCCTTGGCCTGACCTTTCGTCACTATTTTCGCGGCCTTGCCATGATGGTCGAGGGGCCCCTGTCCAAATTGGCAACCGTCCTGTTTGTGGTCATCGTAGGCGTCGCCTTGGCTGGGAACTGGCAATTGTTCATCGACAACTTGGGCGTCATGGGGGCCGGTTTGATCACCCTCAACCTGTCCTTGTTGCTGCTCGGGCTGCTGCTCGCCCGTATCGCCGGGCTAACATGGCAGGAAAGCAAAACCATTTCCATTGAAACCGGCATTCAGAACTCGACCCTTGGCATTACACTGGCCGCCCTGATCACGGGTACCACCACCGGCTTTAGCCCGCTTGCCCTGCCCGCCGCCGTCTACGGCATCACCATGTACATTGTTGCCGCCCCCTTCCTCCTTTGGTTTCGTAGCCGCTGAAAGGTTCGCCCATGCCCGCAAATACCGCAGATGCTGTCATCATCGGCGCAGGCCTTGCAGGTCTGGCCGCCGCCGCAGAATTAGGTGATCGGGGCAAGCGTGTGATCCTGCTGGATCAGGAATCTGAGACATTTCTGGGCGGTCAGGCCTTTTGGTCCCTTGGCGGGTTGTTCATGGTCGATACCCCCGAACAGCGCCGCATGGGCATAAAGGACAGCCCCGACCTTGCCATGCGTGATTGGATGGGCAGCGCCCAATTCGACCGACCCGAAGATCTGTGGCCGCGTAAATGGGCGGAATCCTATGTCGAATTCGCGGCTGGAGAGATGCGTCCTTGGCTGCATCAAATGGGCCTGCGCTGGTTTCCTGTCGTGGGTTGGGCGGAACGGGGCGGATCATACGCAGATGGCCATGGCAATTCGGTCCCCCGGTTTCATATCACTTGGGGTACCGGGCCGGGCGTATTGGAACATTTCGTGCGCCGGGTGCGTGAACATGCCGCCAATGGCCTGATCGACATGCGCTTTCGCCACCAGGCCAGCCACATAATTATGCAAAACGGCAGCGCGACGGGCGTTTCTGGTGAAATCCTGGCGCCTGATACAGCAGATCGCGGGGTGAAAACCAACCGCGATGAAATCGGCGAATTCGAAGTCTACGCCCCGTCCGTCATCGTCACTTCTGGCGGGATTGGCGGCAACTTTGAAATGGTGCGCAAAAACTGGCCGCGCGACCGGCTAGGCACGCCGCCAAAAGACATGATTGCGGGCGTTCCGTTTCACGTAGACGGACGCATGATCCCGATCAGCCAAAAGGCAGGCGGACATGTGATCAACAATGACCGCATGTGGCACTATACCGAAGGCGTCAAAAACTGGGATCCGATCTGGCCCTCACATGGCATTCGCATCCTGCCCGGCCCCTCTTCGATGTGGTTCGACGCCACCGGCAATCGCCTGCAACCGCCCTGCCTGCCGGGTTTTGACACGCTGACCACGCTCAAGGAAATTCTCAAAACCGGATATGAATACAGCTGGTTTGTTCTGACCCAAAAGGTGATCAAGAAAGAATTTGCCCTGTCCGGCTCCGAACAGAACCCTGATTTCACCTCGGGCAAATGGGCCGAAGTCATCCGCAAGCGCATTCTGACCGGTGCCAAAGCCACCGCCCCTATCGAAGCGTTCAAGGAAAAAGGCGAGGATTTCGCGGTCGCCAATACGCTCGGGGATTTGGTGCGCTGCATGAACCAGATGGGCGATGACTTGATCGACGAAACCAGCCTGCGCGCGCAGATCGAAGGCCGCGATGCCCAGATCGACAATCCGTTTTCCAAAGATGCACAGGTTATGGCTATTCACGCGGCGCGCAACTATCGCGGGGATCGCCTGATCCGTACTGCCAAACCTCACAAGTTCCTCGACCCCGCGAATGGCCCCCTTATCGCGGTCAAACTGCATATCCTTACCCGCAAAACACTTGGCGGGCTTCAGACCAATCTGGACAGCCAGATGGTCGGCGCGGATGGTCAGGTGGTGCCGGGGCTGTTCGCCGCTGGCGAAGTCGCTGGGTTCGGCGGCGGCGGATACCACGGATACAACGCTCTCGAAGGGACGTTCTTGGGCGGTTGTATCTTTTCCGGGCGCAACGCGGGGCGATCCCGCGCGATCGCCTGATCCGCCTTAGCGCACCAATCGCAGCCGCAACACGATCTCGCCTGCCTCATCCATAAACGACAGCTCCTCACCAGAGCGATCAAAGGCGACAATGCCCGCCAGAGTCTTAAGGAACGCCCGTTCTTGCGTATCCAGATCCGGTGGGCACGCCATCAAAGTACCCGCCATTTCGCTGGGAAAACTCACTTTGCCCCCCGTCAATTCCGGTTCGACCTCAACGGATCCCATGAACCGATTGCAGCCCCCAGTGGCCCCAAATCGCCCTTCGCCCGCAAACTCAATTTCGGGCAAACGCGGCCCATCCAAAGCGTCGCCCTGCATCTCATAAGCTTGCCATTTTCCGGCTGATAAATCGTTCAAAATGGGAAACACCTCGACCTCGACAGAGTCCGTAGCACCGCGCGCCAAAACCGGAACAACCGACGTATTGGTAAACAGCAACGTGCCGTCGTTCAGGATCTGGGCTTGAATCGCATAGCTCATGCGATCATCAATCAAAGCGTCGTCATACTCCAACGCGAACGCCGCAGGCAAAGCCTCCACTTTATAGCGCTTGCTGGAAAGAACCTCGGCGGCCACGTCTTGGCGTGAGATATCAACGAGCCGCACATCCAACACGGAATGTTCCGGCAGATCGGCTGGTTTCACGTTGCTGATCGTACCTGAAACAGTCCCGGCCATAACAGCCCCGCTCAAACCCGTGCTCATCACCAATGCCGCTAAAACTCCTCGTACCATCAAACCAATCCACCTAACCAAACATGCTTCGTTTCCAAATAGATCGGAACCCAATCAGCATTTTCAAGTCAAGCGATCTTTGATCAGCAACAGGCCGCCTAGAACACAGTGTTTCACCGCAGGCGATGCCCTTTAAAGCGGCCAGATCACCGGAATCAGAGCCGAGGCCAGAAGCCCAACCGTCAGGTTCAAAGGAATGCCTACCCGCATGAAATCGGTGAACCGGTATCCGCCCGGACCATAGACTAACATGTTGGTCTGATAGCCAATCGGGGTCGCAAACGAGGCCGACGCCGCAACCATCACCGCCACAACCAAGGGGCGCGCATCGATCCCTATCGCATCGGCCAACCCAATGGCAATCGGCGTCACCACCACAGCCACCGCATTGTTCGACACAAGTTCCGTCAGGATCGAGGTCAGCAAATAGATCGCCCACACAACCAAAAACGGCGGCACCATCCCCAGCGATGGTGCAAGCGCATCCACAATCAGCCGCACCGCGCCCGAGCTTTGCAAAGCCGCGCCAATGGCCAGCATCGAAAAGATCAATGCAAGCAACCGACCATCGATAAACGAAAACGCCTCGTCCGCGTCGATGCAGCGCGTGACCAACACCAAGGCGACCGCAAGAATGGACAACAACAGGATCGGCGCCACCCCAATGGCCGCCAGCACCACAATCGCCACCAATGCGGCAATTGCAATCGGTGCATGGCTGCGTCGGTAGGCGCGCGCCGAGGGTTGCGAGATATCGACCAGCTCTGTGTCCGCGGCCAGACGTTGGATATCGCCGGGCGCGCCTTCCAACAGCAGCGTATCCCCGACCCGAACAACCAGATCATCCAACTGGCGGCCGATATTCTGGTTCCGCCGGTGCACCGCCAGAACATACACACCATAGCGTCGGCGCAAGCGCAGCGCGCCCAAGGACCGCCCCACCATCTTGCACCCCGGAGTGATCAACACCTCAACGGTCGAGGTTTCAACTTCGGACACCTGATCAACGGTTTGCACCTCTTTGTTGGTTTGCAGGCCCATCAGCTCGGTCATCTTGGTGCGCAAGACCACCCGGTCCCCCGCTTTCAATTCCACCGACTTCAAGTCACGGCGCAAAGACAGATCGCCTCTAACCACATCGACCAAGCGCACGCCCGTTCGCTTAAACAGCGCCACACTCGTCGCCATGTCCCCAATCAGGTTGCTGTCGCTGGGAATAACCACTTCAGTAAAGAACTTCTTGCGCGACCCATCCCCCAACAGGCTGGCCATGCTATCACGTTCCGGTAAAAGACGCGGCGCGACAAAACGCAAATACACCATGCCGTAAATCACAATCACAATGCCCAGGGGCGTGACTTCGAAAATCGAAAACGCCGCCATCCCCTGCGCCCGTGCGACCCCATCTACCAACAGGTTGGTCGAGGTCCCGATCAAAGTCATCGTACCGCCCATGATCGCGGCATAGCTGAGCGGGATCAAAAGCTTAGACGCCGACATTCCCAAAGTACGCGCGATCTGCACAAACACCGGGATCATCACCACCACAACCGGGGTATTTGACACAAAGGCCGACGCAATGACCACAAAGGCCATCAGCAACCCAATCGCAATGCGCGGGTTCACTTGCGCCTGTTTCTGCGCCACCGATGTGAATGCATCCAAGGCCCCGGTCCGGACCAAGGCCCCCATGATGATGAACATCGCCGCAATCGTCCACGGCGCAGGGTTGGCCAGAACTGGCAAGGCCAACTCATAGGGCAGCACACCGGTGATCAACATCACCGAAACACCCGCAATCGCAACCACCTCGGTCGGAAACGTCTCACGCAGGAACAGCACAAACATGCCGCCCACGATCAACAGCGCAACAATCGCACCGGCTGTTTCAGAAAGCTCAAATAGCTGCATTCAGATCTATAGCGCCCTATAATGAATATCAGGAGCTATAGCTTTGCTGATCTGCCCCGGTTGAACAAGTCAGATCAGGGGGCGGCCTGTTGTAATCGCCCGCCAACCCTAACCATGCTGATTTTTTTGGCTTCGCCGGTCCGGTCATCGGTATCCACGAAAACGCCAGACAGGGTTGCCTCGCCCGTTGCCGGGGTAAACCGGGATTTGGGCATACCGGTGATAAAGCGCCGCATCGGTTCGCTTTTCTCCATCCCAATAACCGAATTGTAATCCCCACACATGCCTGCGTCGCTCAGATAGCCCGTGCCGCCGGGCAGCACCATCGCATCCGCCGTTGGAACGTGGGTGTGCGTGCCAACCACCAGACTGGCGCGGCCATCGCAATAATGCCCCATCGCCATCTTTTCCGAGGTCGCCTCGCAATGCACATCAACGATGATCGCCTGCGCCAGCCCGCCACGCGGATGGGATTTCAGGATCGGTTCAATTGCCGAAAACGGATCATCAAACGCGCGTTTCATGAACACCTGCCCCAGCACCTGAAGCACCAGAACCTTGCGTCCACAGGGGGCCTTGAACAGTCTAAACCCTTTGCCCGGTGCGTTTTTGGCAAAATTCACCGGCCGGATGATGCGCTGTTCTTTTTCGATGAACTGCAACATGTCTTTTTGGTCAAACGCATGGTCGCCCAGCGTCAGGCAATCGGCCCCCGCATCCAGCAGAGTTTTGGCATGTTCGCCAGATAACCCCATGCCGTTGCTGGCATTTTCACCGTTCACCACAACAAAATCCAACCGCCAGTCTTTGCGCAGACGCGGCAGGTGCTCGCTTATGGCCGTGCGTCCCGCACGCCCCATAACATCGCCTAGAAACAAGATCCTCATGCCGATGGTCCTATGCGGGGGACCACCATGTCACAAGCCTTAATCGCGCTATGGGTTAAAAACCGCACCCAAGTGTTGCCCTGTCCAGCCCCGCAACCCAATGCGCAAAGACCTAGGTCAGAACGTCAACACCCGGCTTTCGGTCACCAACATGTCCAACGGCTGGTCCGTCGGTTCCAATGGCAAGCTATCCGCCTCTTGTGCGTCAAAGGCAAATCCAATTGCCAATGTGGCGCGTTTTGCCCGCAACCCTTCTAGCGTGCGATCATAAAACCCGCCGCCATAGCCAAGCCGCCCGCCCGTCCGATCAAAGGCCACCATCGGCACGATCAGAATTTCTGGTTCAAAGAAATCATCAACCTCAGGAACCTTGGCCCCAAACGGCCCGTCTTTCAGAATACCTTCGGGGGTCCAGGTCGAAAACTTCAACGGCTGGCCAGCAGCCTGAATGACAGGAACACCAACGGGGCCATAAGCGGACGCCTCGGCCATCGCCGCAAGCGGATCAATCTCGGTCCGGATCGGCATATACCCCGACAAGGGAACGCCCCGATGACCGGCCAGAATTTCAGACAACCGCCCCGCCATGCCCGGCAGTCGCGTATCAAACGCAGCCTTGCGTCGCGCAAACCCATCCTTACGCGCCTGCGCTTTGATGTCCGTCAGATCGGTCATGTGGTGCTCCTAGATCAACACTGCGGCCGCAAGGCCAAGGAAAGCAAAATATCCAACCACATCCGTCACTGTCGTCACAAATGTACCAGAGGCCAACGCTGGATCTACGCCCACTTTCTCCAAAATCACAGGAATGCCCGTCCCTGCGAGCGCTGCAACGACCAAATTGACCACCATTGCGGCGGCGATCACCAGTCCCAGTAATGGCAAACCAAACCACGCCCATCCGATCACGCCCATCACGATGGCAAAGATAAACCCATTGGCGACACCCACCATCACCTCACGCCGGATAACCCGCCACAGGTTTGACTCAGTCAGATCGCGTGTCGCCAGTGCGCGCACAGCAACAGTCAAGCTTTGAGTCCCCGCATTGCCACCCATAGACGCAACAATGGGCATCAAAACCGCAAGCGCCACGAAATTCGAAATCATCTTGTCAAAAATCGAAATAACCAAAGATGCCAAAATGGCAGTCGCCAAATTTACAGCCAACCACGGCAGACGTTGCTTCGCCGTCTCAACCACCGAATCCGACAGGTTACTTTCGCCAACCCCCGCCAAGCGCAAAATATCTTCCTCGTGTTCGTCATCCAGAACGGCCATCGCGTCATCAATCGTGATGGCCCCGACCAAACGCCCTTCATCATCCACCACAGGTGCAGAAATGAGGTGATACTGGTTAAATGCATAAGCCACGTCTTCTTCATCCTGCTCAACAGGAATGATCTGAAACGTCTCTTCGGCCAAATCAGCCAACATCGCATCCCGTGGCGCGCCCATGATTTTGCCCAAGGTGACGTTTGCGGATGGATGCAGCCGAGGATCGACCAAAACCACATGGTAAAACTGCTCCGGAAGATCGTCTGATTCCCTCATGAAATCAATGACCTGACCGACATTCCAGTGTTCGGGCGCCATTACAACTTCGCGCTGCATCAAGCGCCCGGCAGAATTGTCCGGATAACTCAGCGCCTGCTCAACCGCAACCCGGTCAGCGTCTTCTAGAACCTCAAGAATCGCTTCTTGCTGCGGTTCCTCCAGATCCTCGACCAAATCGACAACATCATGACTGTCGAGGTCACGCACCGCCTCGGCCAGAACCGCTGGGTTCAGAACCTCGATCACCTCTTCACGGATGCTCTCGTCCAGTTCCGACAGGATATCCCCGTCAAACTCACGATCATAGAGCCGCAACAAACGAGCTCGGTCAAATGAGTTGATTTGCTCCAAAAGGTCGGCAATATCTGCCGCATGCAAATGATCCAACAGCTCGGTCAGCTTAGCGCGGTCGTCTACGTCAACGGCATACAGGATCGCGGCAACTTGCTTGCGATCCAGCTCATAGGCATCATCATCGCGCACGTCATCGGGATCAACGTTGTGAATACCTGTGGTCATGCGCCTGCCTCCGGGGTTGGATTGGCCGCAAAATAGTAGAAGCTGCTACCGGAAAACAATGACAATAGCGCAATTTACCCAAACCATCTGCATCGCTATCCTGTTAGCTTCAGATTGACGGGCATCAAAGGGCTGAAAATGGCGACGCAAACACTCCTCAAAGGACGGGTTCTGTCCTTTTCCAACTCGCCATTTGACGGCGACCCAGTGGACGCAACCCAACTCGACGAGGCGCTGGTGATCGCAGATCAAACCGTTGTTGCCGTCGGATCTTTTGAAACTCTGCGCGCCGACTATCCGCAGGCAGATGTGGTCGATCACGGCCATCGTGTCATTTTAGCGGGCTTTGTTGATGCCCATGTGCATTTCCCCCAAACCGCGATGATCGCCAGCTGGGGCAAACGCCTGATCGACTGGCTCAACACCTATACGTTCCCCGAAGAGATGCAGTTCGCCGACCGCGCCTATGCAGACGAGATCTCCAACCGCTATCTGGACCTGACCGCCGCCCATGGCACCACCACCATGTGCAGCTTTGCCACCATCCACCCCACCAGCGTTGATGCCTTTTTCACCGCCGCTCAGTCCCGTGGTCAACGGGTGGTGACAGGCAAAACCTGTATGGACCGCAATGCCCCAGACGGGCTGCGCGACACGGTCAAAACCGCCTATGACCAATCCAAGGCTCTGCTGGAAAAATGGCACGGGGTTGATCGGCTCTCTTATGCCATCACGCCCCGGTTCTCGCCCACCTCAACCATTGAACAGCTCGAGGCTATGGGCACCCTCTGGGCCGAGCATCCCGAATGCCTGATGCAAACCCATCTCAGTGAACAAACCGATGAAATTGAATGGGTTAAGTCGCTGTTTCCCGATGCACGGGACTATCTGGATACCTACGAAAGCTACGGATTGCTGGGCGGGCGCGGCCTCTATGGGCACGCCATCCATCTGGAACAACGCGAACGTGACCAACTGCGCGAACACGACGCCGCGCTGGTGCATTGCCCAACCTCAAACACCTTCATCGGATCCGGGCTGTTTGATATGGCCGGGTTAATGGCGGACGGGCACCGGATCGGACTGGCCACGGATACCGGCGGCGGCTCTAGCTTTTCGATGTTGCGCACCATGGCTGCCGCTTACGAGGTTGGCCAATTGCGCGGCACACCCCTGCATGCCGCCCAATTGTTGTGGCTGGCAACCGTTGGGTCGGCGCGCGCCCTTCGCATGGATGACGTGATCGGCAACATCGCACCGGGAAAAGAGGCCGATCTGGTGGTGCTCGACCTTGCCTCCACCCCCGCAATCGCCCAACGATCCGAGCGCGCATCAGACCTGTGGGAGGCGATTTTCCCCACCATCATGATGGGCGATGATCGCGCGATAGCCGAAGTCTGGATCAACGGCAAACGCCGCTGATCCCTCTGGTAAACTTAAACTTGCAACGCCTGCGCCAACTGGGTTTGGCGTTCAATCACACGCGGCAGATCAATCGTCGCGATCTGCCCTGCATTGACCACCTGTCGGCCTTCAACAAACAAATGCTTCACCCGCGTTGGCCCGGCAAGCAGTAACGCTGCCGGATCCCAGCTGCCTGCGCTGTCGATCCCGGTGATGTCCCACATGGCGATATCAGCACGTTTACCAACCTCAAGCCGTCCGCAATCCGGGCGGTTCAATACATCCGCACCGCCCCGCGTGGCGATCTCGAGCGCCTCGCGCGCCGACATCGCATCGGCCCCGTTGGCAACACGTTGCAGCAACATCGACTGGCGCGCCTCGGCGATCAGGTTGCCACTGTCATTGCTGGCGGACCCATCCACGCCCAACCCAACCGGCACCCCTGCATCCCGCATCGCCCGAACTGGGGCGATACCGCTGCCAAGCCGGCAATTGGAACAGGGGCAATGGGCAACGCCGGTCTTACTGCGCGCAAACAGGTCAATTTCTTGTCCGTCCAACTTGACACAATGGGCGTGCCAGACATCTGATCCGGTCCAGCCCAAATCCTCGGCATATTGCCCTGGACGACAGCCAAAGTTGGCCAGAGAATAGGCGATATCTTCTTCGTTTTCAGCCAGATGCGTGTGCAACATCACGCCCTTATCCCGCGCCAACAGGGCTGCATCCCGCATCAAATCGCGGCTGACCGAAAACGGCGAACACGGCGCAAGACCCACCCGGCACATCGACCCTTCGGATGGATCATGGAACGCATCAATAACGCGGATCGAATCCTCTAAAATAGCGGCCTCGTTCTCGACCAGGCTGTCCGGCGGCAAGCCGCCATCGCTTTCGCCAATGCTCATCGCGCCCCGAGTCGGATGAAACCGCATCCCCAACTCAGCCGCTGCCGCGATGGTGTCATCCAACCGCGACCCGTTGGGATAGAGATACAAATGATCCGAGCTGAGCGTGCACCCCGACAAGGCCAGCTCTGCCAACCCAATCTGAGCCGAAACATACATCTCTTCGGGACCAAAGCGCGACCAGATCGGATAAAGCGTCTGCAACCAGCCAAACAGCAACGCATCTTGCCCACCCGGCACTGCGCGCGTCAAAGACTGGTACAGATGATGATGCGTGTTCACCAAACCGGGCGTAACAACACAACCCCCAGCCTCAACCACCTGCCCCGTTGTGGTCAATCCCTGCCCAATCGCAGCAATCACGCCCCCCCGAATCAACAGGTCCGCACCGGCCAATTCACGACGTGTGTCGTCCATTGTCAGGATAGTATGGGCGTTCTTTATAAGGATTTCGGACATGCCGGTCACTCCGCTTTATGCCCGTCTCATAACGAAGTGATCGCGTGTCGGTGGAAAACGGGAGAAAGAACCAACACTTTTGACAGTTTACACTCTTAAGGCTTGGCCCTCAAGTCTCTCAATAGGACTTTAGGATTTCTAATGCCTCGGCATGAATCTCTGGGTTGGCCGCGGCAATAGCCCGCCCCCCCATATGTGCCGGGCCACCCTGCCAATCTGTGACAACGCCCCCTGCTGCCTGCACAACGGAAATGGGCCCTTGAATATCATAGGCGTTCAAACCCGCCTCGATCACCAGATCCACCTGCCCAGACGCGAGCAAAGCATAGGCATAACAATCCATCCCATAACGCGTCAGCTTGGCCTGACGGGCAACGGCATGAAATGCGGCCCCTTCTTCTGCTGTACCGACTTCGGGAAAAGTTGTGAAAACAATCGCCTGGCTCAAAGGCACAGCTGGTTTTGTCGCCAACTGTTGCACGCCCATCGGACCCGTCACACGGGCCACATCAGGCGCCCCCACAAACCGCTCGCCAATATAGGGCTGGTCAATCGCCCCCAAAATCGGCCCCGCCTCGTCAGACAACGCAATCAAGACACCCCAAGTTGGTGTCCCACTGATAAACCCGCGCGTCCCATCAATCGGGTCCAAAACCCAAGTGCGCCCCGATTGACCCGGCGTCTGGCCGAATTCCTCACCCCAGATCCCGTCCTCGGGTCGGTGGTCTGCCAAAACGGCACGCATCGCCTGTTCGCCTGCCCTGTCCGCGACCGTGACTGGATCAAACCCGGCTTCCAGTTTGTTTTCTGCCGCCAATCCGGCCTGACGAAAGAACGGCAAAATGGCCGCACGCGCAGCGTCGGCCATTTTATCGAGAACTTCGAGATCTGTGAGCTTTGCAAATGTCATATCAATCGATTGCCATTCGCACGCTTAAATTTCAAGTGCTTGTGACCTGATCAGGCCACATCACTCAGAACGCGGGCCAGCTCAAACAACCGGCGACGCTGGTTTTCCGGGATCGCATAGTACGACCGCACCAGATCCAGCGCCTCTTTGTCGCCCATCAGGTCTGCAGGAACGCCGGGTTTCCCGGAGCCGGATTTGGCAGTGTCTTCCAAACCCTCAAAGAAAAAGCTGACCGACACATCCAGAGCGTCGGCAATATCCCATAACCGTGACGCGCTAATGCGGTTGGCACCTGTCTCATATTTCTGAATTTGTTGGAATTTGATCCCGACCTGTTCAGCAAGCTGCTGTTGGGTCATGCCGATCAACCAACGACGGTGTCGCACACGTTTGCCCACATGGACATCAACCGGATGAGTCATGGGTTTTCTCCTCTATTTCACTGACAACCGTCCGGATTTCGAACCAATGGGCACGGCTCTGCTCAACTTGCAGGAACCATATTAAATTTCCCCTAAACGCCCAAAGTACGACCCGAACCGCACCATGGTAGTTATATTACGAAAACTGCACATAAATTCAACCCGGTTGTTTCCGCAGGACGAACACATATTTGTGGTTGAACATCACAAACCCTTGTGCGCTTGAAATATAGCCCTTCGCAGGGTGGCTCTGCGACACTATACGGTCTGGGCAATCGCCTCAGCCTGAGGCATTTGACCCTACATCACTTTTGACCGCTTACACCCCGGAATCAAAGAGGAAATCCGATGCGCGCTTATCACATTTCCGGACCCGACCAGACTGCCGCTCTGGTTGAGTTACCCACCCCAGAGCCGGGGCCAGATCAAATACGCATCGACATCAAAGCCTGCGGATTAAACTTTGCCGATATCCTTATGCAAAAGGGAACGTATCAGGATACCCCGGAAACACCGTTTACATTAGGGATGGAGGTCGCCGGTGTGGTCAATGCACTCGGCTCCAACGTGCAACAGATCTCAATCGGAGATAGAATCGCTGTTTACTCTGGTCAGGGCGGATTGGCCGACCAAGGCGTATTTGATGCCAACCGCATTGTCCCCCTTCCCGACGCCATGAGCTTTGAAGACGCCGCCGCCTTTCAGATCGCTTACGGCACCAGCCATATGGCGCTGGATCACCGCGCGCGTCTACAGCCCGGTGAGACCCTGCTGGTCACAGGCGCCGCTGGGGGCGTTGGCCTCAGCGCGGTTGCAATCGGCAAACTGATGGGCGCTCGCGTCATCGCCCATGCGCGCGGGCAGGACAAACTGGCCGTGGCCAAAGCCGCCGGGGCTGACCACCTGATCGAAGATTCCGAGGATCTGCGCGTGCGGGTCAAGGAACTGGGCGGGGCTGATGTTGTCTATGACGCCATTGGGGGCGATGTATTCAAAGCCGCTTTTCGCGCCACCAACCCCGAGGGTCGGCTGCTCCCCATCGGTTTTGCAGGCGGGGACGTGCCGCAGATCCCGGCCAATCACCTGCTGGTTAAAAACTTAACCGTGATCGGCTTTTACATCGGCGGATACCTGAATTTCCGCCCCGAAGTGGTCCGCAACAGCTTTGAAACCCTGATTGACTGGTATCTCGAGGGGAAACTCAAACCCCACATTTCGCATATCTTGCCCTTGGATCGCGCGGCTGAAGGTATGCAATTGCTCAAGGATCGCAAATCCACAGGCAAGGTCATCATCACACCCTGACCAGAACACCCCGCATACAGCCAGCGACGCATTCCAAGCCGCTGACCTTTCGCGCCCTAAGCATCAAATCTCATGCGCCCTAATTGGGATAAGGCGCTGCAAACGATCCAGAGGTCCCCAATCGCGTTTCTTAGCTGACCGCCTTTAGATGTGTCCCGCGCAGCAGGCGGAAGCTGTCTCGCACCATATTCACCAGCGCCTCTGTCACCTGCCCCTTGCCGGTTTCATGCGCATAAAGGTTGATCTTATGCACCGCCAATTCCGGCAACACCCCACCCGCATCAATCTGCACCAGATGCGGAGGTTCGGTTCCCTCCAGCATCGCATGAATGGCCAGATCCGCGCTTACAGTCGCTTCAATCGTGCGGTCGTTTTCGGTTTCAACGGCCAGATCCCACGGAATTCCGGCGCTATCCAGCGCCTCAATCACGTTCGAACGGAACAGACACCGCCGGCCCAAGGCCAACCGCAGCGGACGTTGCCGCCAAGCCGACCCATCCGGGGCACCGATCCACCGCAACGGCAGCTCTGAAATCGTCTCGCTACCGGGGTACGACTTGGCCTCGGTGGTCAAAATGATGTCGCACTCCCCCCGCTCGAACTGCTCTTTCAGCAATTTGGAATGCGACGACAGCAGCTGCACCTTGACCCGGGGATAGGCCGCGTTGAACTGTTTCAACACGCGCGGAATAGCGGGATAGACGATGTCGTGGGGCACGCCCAAGACTACCTCGCCCTCAAACGCCTGATCCGTCAGCCGCCCGATCACCTCGTCATTCAGCGCCACCATGCGCCGGGCATAGGCCAGCAGCTGATCCCCTGATGCGGTCAGCGCAATGCCCCGCCCGGTGCGATCCAGCAACTCCAGCCCCAGCAGCTCTTCGAGCCGCTTCAACTGCATCGAGACCGCCGATTGAGTCAAATTCAAAAACCCAGCCGCCCGCGTGACGCCGCCACTGTCTGCCACAGCCACAAAAGACCGCAATGTTGTGATGTCGAGATTGCGCATTATCACGATCCTTGATGAGTCAAATCATAAACATTCGTTTTCCTAATGAACCACAGGATGCCATATACATCAAGGAAATTGATCGAAGACCTCGCAACCATCAAGAAACACGGAAAGGACAACTCCTATGACCCTTATGACAGCGAACCGCCCTTGCGCCCCCAGCCGTTTTTCCCTGCTGCGCGCTCTGACCACGGCCCATGCCACATGGCGCCAGCGCCAAACCCTGCGCACACTGGATGCCGACGCCTTGGATGACATTGGCGTCTCCAAGTCCCAGGCACAGGCCGAAGCCAAACGCCCCCTATGGGACGCGCCCGAAACTTGGCGCTGCTAACGCTACAAGCTGCGCCATACCCCATCCCAGCCAAACAGCGGCGGCTTGCATCCCTCAAGCCGCCGCTTTGCCACGTATTTATGCGATCAATTGCTGCGGAAATACTTGAATTTTCACCCAAGCTCTCCGATATTCATCCAGAAGGTTGCTGACTCTGCTCAGCGACCACTGACGTATGAATGGAGACCCTTTATGGCACAATTCGACACAATCCGGACGGCGGCTGGCGCGCGCGCTGCTCAGATTGACGAGGGCCTGCGCGCCCACATGAACAAAGTCTACGGCACAATGTCCGTCGGCATGCTGATCACATTTGCGGCGGCCTGGGCCATTTCTGGCCTTGCCGTCACCACCGACCCTGCGGGCGCCTCGGCGCAGATGCGCGAAGGTCTGTACCTGACGTCGCTCGGCTATGCGATCTACGGCTCACCCCTGAAATACGTGATCATGTTTGCCCCATTGCTGTTTGTGTTCGGATTTGGTGCCGCGATCAACCGCCTGTCCGCTGCCGCTGCGCAGACATTGTTCTACGTTTACGCAGCCGTGATGGGTCTGTCGATCAGCTCGATCTTTCTGGTCTTCACCGGTCAGTCGATCATTCAGGTCTTCCTGATCACCTCGATCGCTTTTGCCGGTCTGTCGCTGGTGGGTTACACCACCAAGAAAGACCTGTCCGCGATGGGCACGTTCCTGATCATGGGCCTGATCGGCCTGATCGTTGCGTCAATCGTCAATATCTTTCTGGCGTCTTCGGCTGTCACATTTGCGATCTCGGCCATCGGTGTTCTGATCTTTGCCGGCCTGACCGCCTATGACACTCAGAGAATCAAAAACACCTACCTGGAAATGGCCCACTCGGGCGATCAGGAATGGTTGGGCAAAGCCGCAATCATGGGCGCTTTCAGCCTCTATCTGGACTTCATCAACATGTTCATGATGCTGCTCCAGCTGTTCGGCAACCGCGAATAACGCGCTTACTCCACAGCACATTTTACCAAGGGCGGGATCATTTCCCGCCCTTTTCTTTTGCGCACAGGTAACTTTCCGATGACCATTATTCCCGTTCCCCCATTCCAAGCCGCCCGCCTGATGCCCCTGTTCCATCAGGTGCATGACCTCCACGTCGTCCAACAGCCGGAACGCTATGCCCCACTGCCCCCGAACCCCGAGACCATTACGTGGCTCAGCAACTGGCTGTCCTCGGACACGGTGCACGCGCTGGGGCATGAAACCGACGGGGTGCTGACCGGCTACCTGATCTATGACATCGAAACCCGCCCCGACACTCCAATGCGCCGCGCAGAAACCCGCGCCATGCTTCATGTGATCAGTGTTGATGCCGCCCACCGGGGCCAAGGCATCGGCAGTGCGTTGATCCAGGCCATGCGCGCAGAACTGGACCCAGAAACCGTACCGACCATCGCCACCACCTATGCCACCTTCAATACAGCCTCTGCTGGCCTGATGGCGCGCGCTGGGTTTGAACCGAAACTGATCGTCGCGGAATGGCGGCTCTGATGACCTTGCATCGGGCACAGAACCTCGCCACTCTGCGCCCATGCTGACACTACATCCCAATTGCGAAATCTGTGACGCAGACTTGCCGCCCGATTCCGATCAGGCGCGGATCTGCACGTATGAATGCACCTATTGCGCCCCCTGCGCCGAAGACGTGCTCAAAGGCGTCTGCCCAAATTGCGGTGGAAACATCGTGCCCCGTCCGATCCGCCCCAAACAGGCATGGCGCCCTGGCACAGGCTTGAGCAACCACCCCGCCAGCCCCATTCGGCGGCACAACAAATACAGTGTCGAAGAACGCGCAGCCCTGTCAGAGACGTTGAAAGACACAGCCCCACAGGACCGTTAATCTCCCATGCCCTAACACAGGGCCCAGAGGGACCTTAGCGACAGTTGATAGGGACAGCATATCCGCTGGTCTGGCTTTTGGACGTGCCCGCTTGAAAGGCATCACCTGACACCAGACACCCCGTCAACCGTGGCACCGACGACGCAAATGGCGCGCCCTGATCCCCAGCCATTTTGCTGTTTGTCCCCGCCGGAGACCGCAAAACAGCGAATAGAATTCCGTTTACGTCGACCTGACTCAGCATCAGGGTTCCGTCCCCACCGCCCACTTCAACCGCAGTGTTCAGATCCCGCCCGCCATTGGCAATTGCAACACCAGCCAGATCCGTCAGATCCTGCGCCTCAACAGAGACCCGGATCACAGGTTGTCCCGCCAGCTCGGCCGGCACACCGCCCCGCCGTGAGACATAATCCGCCCCGCCCTTTTCCGCAGTAATGGTGCGGGGTTCCCCCGTTAATACCCGTGAACCCGACACCTTCGCGGTCCCAGATGTCATCACAGGCGGACAGGCCGATCACGGCTATGGCAGGCAGCAGAATTTTATACATGATCATCAGTGGTTAGTGGCAGACCCCCCTAGGGTAGCGGCAGCCGGGGTGCGATAGCAAGCCTTCTGTCCCACCCCAATCAGGCCCCAGCCACGAAAAAAGGCCCCACCTGATGGTGAGACCCTTTAAAGTCATCCAAAGAATGGATCAAAATCTTACTTGATTTTGCCTTCTTTGTATTCGACGTGCTTACGAACAACGGGGTCGTACTTACGCACAACCATTTTCTCGGTCATGGTACGTGCGTTTTTCTTGGTCACGTAGAAGTGGCCCGTGCCCGCGGTCGAATTCAGACGGATTTTGATGGTCGTTGGTTTCGCCATGAGTTCTCTCCTGCAGTGAAAGGCAGGGGCCTTTCGGAATAATTCATATGAAGGGCGCTTGTAGCCACCCTGCGCCCCGAGTCAACACCGGAATCGAACGGATCAGGCTTTCCCCCTTCGAAACTCTAAAAAACTGCCCCGACAATGGTTCAGCATCAACCTGCGCCCCGTGCCAAAGTGGATTGGCCCCAAAGCCCGACACTGGTCAAGTCAGTCTATCCCCCACTCACAGCTTTCAGAGGACTACATGAACACCGCCTCCCCCTAGCGCGGGCAAAACGTCAATGTGCTGCGCGTACCGCAAAGCCCCCTTAACCAAGTCAGTTGCCACGCAAAAACCCTGCTCATCTTGTCACGAACAAGAATAGTCCGCGCCCGCTCTATCGAGGGTCTCAATTGACTAAAATTATGGAAAGATTGACGCACCCTCGCTTTACGTTAGGGTACCTGCACGCAATGCCGCTGCCTGCTTTTTGTCCAATAAGGAACGCCGTTTGTGATGATGATGGGTCACCCACGTCAGGCACACAGACATGACAGGTCGAGTGGTTTTTTGACATTAGGCATTGTGAATTTTGAAAACAGATCGGGGCCCCCGATCAGAATAGAAGAGAAATGCATATGTCATCGACACCACAACAAGCCGTATATGAAATCTGGGTAAAGACCGGAACTAACGGCCTAAGCAGCGCCGTTGGAATGAAGTTAAACGATGCGCATAGTAAATCAGTGGAATTTTCGTTGAATGACATAGATCGCAACGACTTCGAAGCCGGCAACGTTGATCATTTCAAAGAGAATGGTCTCAGCCTTGATGGTATTACCACTGCAGAAATCACCAGCGGTCCAAGAGACGGCGATGTTTGGGAGCTGGACTGGATTTACATCTTAAATCACACAACGCGGGAAACGGTATTCCTTACGAACGCAGGGGCGGAAGCGAATAACACGCATCTGCCTCATCCAGCTGTTCTGGACAGCGCCCTCCCCGCAAAGCTCAAGCTGCTCGGCCCCCTCCCACAGCCCAAGCCCCCAACAGAAACAAGCGAAGTCAAATAAGCTTCGATCAGTGCCTAAGCCCCTCTGCGCAATACGCTGTTCAGAGGGGCACACGATCTCTGTGCTGCCTCAACTTGACGCCCCCCTTCGGATGGGTGCAGACAGATCTCTTATGCCAAATCAGGGCATCCGCCCCAACACGACCATCACAACCAGTTTAAATATGCGCGGAGGGCCTATAAGCCGGATTTTGTTCCGGGGTTGCCCCCTTTGATGACCATTCCTCTGGTGGACCTGTTACCAGGTCCCTCTAGCTGCCAACCCGAT
The DNA here is from genome assembly GCA_965183835.1 of Paracoccaceae bacterium. GTDB lineage: Bacteria > Pseudomonadota > Alphaproteobacteria > Rhodobacterales > Rhodobacteraceae > OMPR01. The sequence goes on from CBCYME010000001.1 coordinate 40,361, forward strand.
CCCTCTCGGTCATGTCGTACCTAGCGGAGGTATCGGCCGAAACCGACGCTGCCCGCGCGGGGATCCTATTTGGCATTGCTCCAGGTGGGGCTTGCCGTGCCACCCCTGTTGCCAGGGGCGCGGTGGGCTCTTACCCCACCGTTTCATCCTTACCTGTCCCTTGGCCCCTGCGGGCGAACCCATGGGGGGACAGGCGGTTTCATTTCTGTGGCGCTCTCCGTCAGGTTGCCCTGCCCGGGCGTTACCCGGCACCTTTGTCATGTGGAGTCCGGACTTTCCTCGCAAGGGTTGCCCCTCACGCGGCCATCCGGCCCTCCGCGCAGGCTGTGGGTTATGCTCTGCATGGGGATGCGTCAAGGGGTATAGGAAAAAGAGAGCGGTGCTCCCGCGCCCGCGCTGCCCCCTGCTGCGCAGAGGACGTTGGCGGTCTTGGGCCGAGCGCCTCGCCTACCGGCTCGGCGCGGTTCCGACTGTGGCTGACAATGCGGGCCCGAACCCGCCGTGCGCGGCGCGGCGGCCCGGCCCAACCGGAGGCGGGCATCTTTGATGCACGACCGACGGGCGGGAGTGCTACCGGGATGGCGTACTTATAAAGAAATCACGTCCAAAGCGCCGCGTGCCCGAGCGGAGAAAAATCCTCAGGCACCAAGGGGCCGCGCGCCCAAGGACGATAACGCAACCGCACCGCGGTCAGCAGCGTTGCATCATCAACTTCAGCAGTGAACCCACCCTCTCGCGCCAAAGCACGAAAAATATCCCATTGCGCATCTTGCGGACCATCGCCCTGACCTCGCCCACCAGCCAGACCTTGTCGCTCCAATCGCTGCCAGTCAAACCGGCACCCAGGGTCAAACTTGCGTCCGGGTGCCATGTCTGAATGACCGATGACCCCGCCCGCAGAAATATCCCACCGGGTCATGATCTGGGGCAACAGCGCCTCCAACGCCGCCATCTGTGGCTCAGCGAACGGATGATCGCCCCAATTGTCCAGCTCGATCCCGACTGAACGCGAATTCACATCCCCCTGCCCAGCCCATTCGCCGGCGCCCGCATGCCACGCGCGCTGCGCCTCATCCACCATCTGCCACAGCGTACCGTCAGACCCGATCAGATAATGCGCCGAGACCTCGACACCCGGATCGCAGAGCCGCGCCAAAGCCGCCTCAGCACTGTCCATAGCGGTATAGTGAAGAACCACCAGCGATGGCAGTAAACCATCCCGGCGCGGGCCAAAATTGGGCGACGGGTGCCAAATCACCCGATCCACCTTATTGCTTGATTGCACTGCGGAATGTCGCCGGATTCCAGCCACAGGCATACCCATCCCCATCGGGGTCCAGAGCTTTGCGATCCTTACGCGGTCCGCCGCTATCCAAAAACGCCTGCTGCGCCTGATCGGCCGAGGCATAGGCCCGACAGTTGCGCTCGGACTTGGCCCGCAGGTTGAACCCGGCGCGGGTGTACACACTGGTCCCGATAGGATGTGTGGTTTCCAACGCATAGGACACGATGTTTGGCTGCGCCGATCCGCTGCGTTCGGGCACAGCCGTCGGCGTGATGATCTGCCGCTGCTCCTGAATACGGGCGATCCGCTCCGCATCGCTTTCGATCGACTGACGGCTCGACACCGCCGCGAAATCATTTTCGTCCGAAATGCCGGGGTTGTTGATCAAAGATGGTGCCGGATTGGACGGGCTCGCCTCAAGTGGAGCAACACCTGAATTCTGGTTAGACGCTGCCAAAGCAGCCGCTGCTTCCAATGCGATATCATCAGATGATCCCGTCGCAACGGGGGCTGCGCTGCTCGCGCTCGATGTAGACCCGCCAAACAACGTGCTGCTTTCAACCGCAGCCGTTTGTGTGCTGGTCGCGGTCAAAGGTTGCGAATCCGGCAAGGTCTCTGACGCAACAGCCGACGGCGGGATCAGCGGATCACCGGTCACGGTCTGCCCCGCCAAAGCCGCTTCGCGCGCAGCTTGTTGTTGCGGGGTGTTGAACCCAACCCCCGCTGCTGAATCCGGAATTGCCGGGCTACAAGCTGTCAAAACCCCTAAAACCGGGATCAGATAATATGCGCGCATGGCTGCCGTCCTGCCGTTTGTTGCTCTTGCTTTGGGTCGAGGATTACCACCATTTTCCGGGTTTGGCTACAAATCCGGCTGCATCTTCCAGTGCATAGGCGGTGTTCAGCAAATCGCCTTCTTCCCAAGGACGCCCAATCAGCTGCAGCCCCAAGGGCAAGCCCTGCGCGTTCACACCTGTTGGCACTGAAATGCCCGGCAAACCTGCAAGGTTCACAGTCACGGTGAACACATCATTCAGGTACATCTGCACCGGATCCGCATTCGTCATTTCACCCAGACCAAAGGCCGCCGACGGCGTCGCCGGGGTCAGGATCGCATCCACACCCGCCGCAAACACATCTTCAAAGTCTTTCTTGATCAGCGTGCGCACTTTGCGGGCGCGGTTGTAATACGCGTCATAGAAACCGGCCGACAAGACGTATGTCCCAACCATCACACGGCGCTGCACCTCGGTGCCAAAACCCTGTGCGCGGGTCTTTTCGTACATCTCAGTGATGCCATCACCGGCTTCCAGCGTGGCGCGGTGGCCATAACGCACACCGTCATAACGCGCCAGATTCGACGACGCCTCAGCCGGCGCAATCACGTAATAAGCAGGCAAAGCATATTTGGTATGTGGCAGGCTGATATCAACGATCTCGGCCCCTGCCGCCTTGAGCATCTCTGCACCCTCGGCCCACAGCTTTTCAATCTCGCCGGGCATGCCGTCCATCCGATATTCTTTAGGAATACCGATCTTCTTGCCCTTGATGTCGCCGGTCAGCATCGCCTCAAAATTCGGCACGGCCAGATCGGCGCTGGTCGAATCCTTGGGGTCATGGCTGCACATGGCTTCCAACATGATCGCCGCGTCGCGCACGTTTTTGGTCATCGGACCGGCTTGATCCAACGAGCTGGCGAACGCAACAACGCCCCAGCGCGAACAGCGGCCATAGGTCGGTTTGATGCCCGTGATGCCAGTAAACGCCGCAGGCTGACGGATCGAGCCGCCCGTATCCGTCCCAGTCGCGGCCAGACACAGATCCGCAGACACAGCCGAGGCCGAGCCACCAGACGACCCACCGGGTGTGATATCAGCAGCATCGCCATCCCGCCGCCAAGGGCTGATCGCATTGCCATAGGCACTGGTTTCGTTCGACGAGCCCATCGCGAACTCATCCATGTTCAACTTGCCCAGCATCACCGCACCCGCATCGGCCAGGTTCTGGCTGACGGTCGATTCATACTCGGGCTTAAACCCTTCGAGAATCCGGCTGGCGGCCTGAGACGGCACGCCTTTGGTGCAGAACAGATCCTTGATGCCAATCGGCAAACCACACATCGCAGGCGCATCGCCTGTCGCAATGCGTGCATCCGCAGCCTTGGCACGCTCCAGAGCAATTTCAGGTGTCTTATGCACAAACGCGTTCAACGCGTCCGCCGCATCAATTGCAGACAGACAAGATTCGGTCAGCTCAACGCTGGTGGTTTCGCCCTTACGCAGCAGATCGCGTGCTTCGGCCAAGCCCAGTTTGTTCAGATAGCTCATGTCTTATTCCACCACTTTCGGGACCGCGAAAAAGCCTTCGCGGGCGTCGGGTGCGTTTTTCAGCACCTTCTCTTGCTGATTTCCGTCATTCACCACGTCAACACGGCGCTTCAAACGCTGCGGCGTGACCGAGGTCATCGGTTCGACCCCCTCAACATCCACTTCGTTCAGCTGCTCGATGAACCCCAGGATCGTGTTAAATTCCGAGGCCAGCGCCGGAAGCGCGTCATCCTCGACCTTGATCCGGGCCAGTTTGGCCACCTTGGCGGCGGTGCTTTGGTCAATCGACATGGGAACCCTCATCTGCGTCAGGCCCGCATTTACCGCGCACGCTCGCGACCCGCAAGCCTGCATGGACCCTCACACGCCTCGCTCTTGCAGTTTGATGCCCTTTAAAGCGTCTGCAAAACGATCTGCGTCTTGGATCGGGCAATCAACCGATGCGCCCCAATGGTATCATTCAGCCGTGCCAAATCCTCGGTCGAGGCCACCGCCACCTGTACCACCGCATCATACTCACCCGCCAGCGACACCACCGATTGCACACCGCGCAGACCCGCCAACCAGCTGAGCGCCGGGCCGCACGGACGTTCGGCGATATGGACAAAGACCACCGCGCGCACCGATTGATCTGCCTCGCGGCTGATCTCAGTCCGATATCCCGTGATCACCTGATCGCGTTCCAGTTTGGCAATCCGGTCCTGCACGGCGGGGCGCGATAACCCGACTTCGCGCCCGATGGCGGCACTGCTCAGACGCGCGTTCTGCTCCAACAGGGCCAGAATATGTAAATTCGTGCGATCCAACGTCATGCAGTGCAGATCCTTTCAAACGCAGGTGCTTTCAGACGAATCGCAAATTTCGACCGCCCGCCAAGGGTGCTAAACCCCCTCAGAACATCAGAGGTACCCCATGCGCATCATCAACCCAACATCCTTTACAGGCACAACAGCGTGGGACGCGCTGGATATCGAACAGATCAGCAGCGCCACGATCCGACTGCATTGGACCGACCAGCCCTATAAGTGGCACATCAACGACGGCCCCGAGGTGTTCGTGGTGCTGGATGGCCATGTCACCATGCACTGCCGTCAAGACGGTCACGTCACACAGTACCCCTTGTCCCCCGGCGACATCTTCCACGCCCAAGACGGAGATGAACACGTTGCCCACCCCCAAGGCCCTGCACGGGTTCTGGTGATCGAAACCGCGGGCAGCATTTAGGAGCGCCCGTCCAAGTTTCAATGTGAAACTTCAATTCATCCCCCAGCCAATCAACACTCGGCGATCCCCCGCTCAAACCGCGCGCATGGCCGTTCCCTGCGCGCAATAGTCCCAAGTTTATGGCACCCAAATCTTGAAATTTAACTTGCTATGTTGGGCTGATCGTTTATCCGAACCTGTGAAAACGAGATAAAGCAGGCGCATGAATCAACACTCCGAGTTTCCCCGGATCAAGCCGGGCACCATGTCTCCTCGTGATTGGGTCAAGGTTCTGGCCCAGTACCGGGAACCCAATCAGCTACGCAGTATTTTTGAACTGGCCGTCACTTTTGGCCCGTTCTTACTGCTCTGGGGACTGGCGTGGTGGTCGATGTCCATCAGCTACTGGCTGACCTTTGGCATTTCCGTTCTGAACGCGCTGTTCTTGCTGCGCCTGTTCACCATCCAACACGATTGCGGCCACGGCGCGTTCTTCAAAAGCCGCGCGCTCAGCGATTGGGTCGGGCGGGTTCTGGGCGTTCTGACGCTGACGCCCTACGCGGTCTGGCGCCACACCCATTCGGTGCACCACAGCGCCGCCGGCAATCTCGACAAACGCGGCATGGGCGATATCCACACCGCCACCGTCGAGGAATACCGCGCGATGTCCTGCTGGGACCGCATCATGTACCGCCTGTATCGCCACCCCGTTGTTCTGTTTGGCTTTGGCCCCAGCTACTTGTTTTTGCTACAAAACCGCATCCCCTTTGGTGTGACGGACAAAGCAAAATACTGGATCAGCGCCATGGGCACCAACCTGACACTGGTCGTGGCGCTGGTCACCATCTGGTACTTTGGAGGACTGGCCCCGATCTTTCTGATCTTCCTGCCTTCGACCCTGCTGGCCGCCACCGCTGGCATGTGGTTGTTCTACGTTCAGCACCAGTTTGAACACACCAACTGGGACCACGAAGAAGACTGGCAACTGCACGATTCGGCCCTGCACGGCAGCTCGCATTATGTGATGCCCGCCGTTCTGCAATGGTTCAGCGCCAACATCGGCATCCATCATGTGCACCACCTGTACAGCCGTATCCCGTTCTATCGCCTGACCGAAGTCCTGCGTGATCAGCCTGAACTGGACGATGCGAGCAACCACATGACCATTCGCGAAAGCATCGTAAACGCCCGCCTGCACCTGTGGGACGAAAAGACCAAGAAACTGCTCTCGTTCGCGCAAGCCAGAACACTCTACGGTTAAACCAACCTCAACGCGCCGCCCCACACCGGGCGGCGTTTTTGGGTCCGGGCCATATCGTCAGCAACGCCCCCCTCCCAAAATTATCCCCCCAATCCATAGCTTTCCTATCTCCCGGTGCTAGGCTCCTGCCAAACGCTATAGGAGAATCTCAATGGACATCATCTGGCTTGGTCACGGCAGCTTTCGCATCGAAACCGCAGGACAGGTTCTGCTCATCGACCCTTGGCTGACCGGCAACCCCTCCCTCCCCGAAGATCAGCATGACGCCGCCATTGCCGGTGCCACCCATATCCTGCTGACCCACGCCCATTTTGATCACGTGATCGACGTGCTCGCGCTTTCCAAACGCCTGAACGTGCCGCTGGTCGGCCAATACGATCTGATGGGCTATTGGGGCGAAACCGAAGGCATCGACACCGTTGGCTTCAACAAGGGCGGCACCGTTGATCTGAATGGGGTCCAAGTGTCGATGGTCGCGGCCTCCCACTCCTCAACTTTTAACACCCCAGACGGCATTCGCACCGGCGGGACCGAGGTTGGTTTCATGATCCAATCCGAAGGTAAAACGCTCTATGTCTCGGGTGATACCGACATTATGGCCGACATGGACTGGATGGGGGATTACTACAAACCCGACATCGGCATCTTGTCCGCAGGGGGCCATTTCACAATGGATATGAAGGGCGCAGCCTACGCGGCCCAGCGCTACTTCAACTTCAAAACCGTGATTCCCTGTCACTATAAAACCTTCCCGATTCTGGAACAGTCCGCACAGGTTCTGATCGACGCCCTGCCCGGCGTTGACGTGATAGAACCCACCGTGATGGGCAAGATCACGGTCTAACCCCTCATGTGCGCCCAGATCACCGAATCCCCCGAACTCTCAGCCATCGTGCGACGATGGCTGAGATCCTACGCCTCGGGTGACACAGACAGCGTGGTGAATCTGTTCTCACCAGACCCGGCTTTGGGATACATCGGCTCGTCCCATGGCGAGATCTGGCGCGGAGATACCCTGCGTCTTGGCATGGCGCGCTACATGGACGACATCCCCGGTTTCACGTGGGAAACCGACGAATTCCGTGGATTCGAATCCGGCAGCCTTGGCTGGGTCGAATGGATCGGCGAACGGGTCTCATTGGACAACGGCAAAGAGATCACCTTTCGATCAACCTTTGTGTTGCATCTGAAAGATGGTGTCTGGCGCATCGTGCACGTTCACAATTCAAACCCGGTCTCAAATATGCAGGCTTTGGGGTATGAATCCAGCGGGTTCGATGACCTGCTCAAAGCGGCCCTAGCCACGCCAACGGAACTGACGCGAACCGGAATCGCCACGATCATGTTCACGGACATCGCCGCCAGTGCGACCTTGGCGGAAACCCTCGGCGATGCCCGCTGGTCAACGGCGGTTCAGGCCCATCTAACGCTTGTCGAAACGATCCTTACAGAGCACGGCGGATCGCTGGTCAAAACGCTGGGCGATGGCACAATGTCAGCATTCTCGTCTGCAACGGCGGGCCTTACCGCCGCAACGGCCCTGCAACAAGCGGTATCCTCGAACACCGCCGAACCCCGCTTGCAGATCCGCATCGGCCTGCATACTGGTGACCTTGTCGAACACGATGGCGATATGTTTGGGACCGTCGTCAACAAAGCCGCCCGCGTTGCGGCACTCACTGCACCCGGTGACATCTGCCTGTCAGACGCGACCCACATCATGGTTGGCGGCGCCCATGAGTTCCGCTTTTCTGAACCTGTCGTGGTGCCTCTCAAAGGGCTGCAGGGGAAACACACCATCTATATGTTGGATTGGCAAATATGATGCGCCCGTCCCCGGAACTGGAAGCCATCGCAAGACGGTTCTTTTCCGCTGCCAGCGCCCGTGATGGCGCGGCACTGCGCAACCTCTTGTCTATGGATAGTCGGTTACGGTTCATCGGCACAGCACCCGACGAACTCTGGAGCGGCGCAGCTCTGCGGGACGGGATCGAGGCCCACTTTAACGAGGCCCCCACCTTTCTAAAAGATGTTGAGACCTTTGGCGAAGCCTATGAGAATGGCGCGACCGGGTGGGCCATTTTTGGTCGCCGGATCACGATGGAAGGAACGCCAACCCCCATCGACTTTCGCTTTACCCTGATCTTCACGCTCGAAGACGGCGCATGGAAAATCCTGCATCGACATGCCTCGGTTGGTAAACCCAACACAGAAACGCACGGCGTTGACCATCACGCACTGGATGATCTTGCGGCCTCAGCCTCTCTGGCGGATATGCCCGCCAGTCACACAGATATCGCAACGATCATGTTCACGGACATCGCCGCCTCGACCACATTGGCCGCAACCTTGGGCGATGCGCGTTGGGCTACCATCGTGCAGGCTCACCTGCAGATGATCCAAACCCATATCCAGAACCACGGCGGGCAGCTGGTCAAATCGCTGGGCGATGGCACCATGTCAGTGTTCTCGTCGGCGTCCTCCGCCCTTGGGGCGGCGCATTCTATCCAAACCGCTTTGGAGTGCGCCACCGATGAACCCTGCCTTCAGGTGCGCATTGGGGCACACACCGGCGATGTGATCCATGCAGGCGAAGACTTCTTTGGCTCGGTGGTGAACAAAGCCGCCCGCATTGCCGCCGCAACGCCACCAACCGAAATCCATCTCTCGCAGGAAACCCGCCTGATGGTCGGCGCATCTGCCGATTTCACCTTTACCGACCTGCCCCCAACACCCCTTAGGGGATTGACGGGCGCCCACCTGATCCACCGCCCCCACTGGGGGCCTTAACTCTCTCTGCCCCGCAAGGACCAGTACACATATGCCCGCAACCGACTTCACGCCGCAGGAATACGCCCAGCGCCTCACCAAAACCCGCGCGGCCATGGCCTCGCAGGGGATCGAAACCCTGATCGTTGCCGATCCGTCTAACATGGCATGGCTCACCGGCTATGACGGGTGGAGCTTTTATGTCCCGCAGGTTGTCATCGTCCCGTCAGAGGGCACGCCGCTCTGGTGGGGTCGCACACAGGACAAGGCAGGCGCTGCACAAACCACATGGATCGGCGCGGACAACCTGTTCGACTGGCCCGAGGAACACGTCCAACACCCCGATCATCACCCCTATGATGCCCTCGTCACCCTGCTGCAGGACCGCGACTGGACTAGGGCGCTGGGTGTTGAGATGGACAACTATTACTACTCTGCCGCTGCCCACCGCATTCTGGAAACCGCCTTTGGTCGCACCGCCATTGCCGATGCCACCGGTCTGGTGAACTGGCAACGCGCCGTCAAAAGCGAGACTGAGCTCGAGATGATGCGCAAGGCCGGACGCCTGACCGCCCATATGCATGCCGTGTTGCGCGATGGTTTCCGCGAGGGGCGCCCTAAAAACGAACTCGTCGCCGAGGTCCAAGCTGCAGGCATTGCAGGTCTGCCCGGTCTGGCGGGCGATTACCCCGCCATTGCCCCCATCGCCCCCTCGGGACTCGAGGCCTCCGCCTCGCACATCACATGGAACGACCGCCCCCTAACGCGGGGTGAGGCAACTTATTTCGAAGTGTCAGGCTGTTTCCACCGCTACCATTGCCCCGCCAGCCGCACGCTGTTCTTGGGCGAGGTCCCCAGCGACATCCGCCGCGCCGAAGAGGCGGTGCTGACCGCAATCTCCGACACGCTCGCCGCAGCCCGTCCCGGTGTCACCTGTGAAGAGATCGCAACCTGCGTCTACGACAGCTTTTCCCGCGCAGGCTATGTCAAAGCCAACCGCACCGGCTATCCCATCGGCCTCAGCTACCCCCCCGATTGGGGTGAACGAACCATGAGCCTGCGCCCCGGCGACACCACCCGCCTGGAAACCGGCATGACCTTTCATTTGATGCCCGGCCTGTGGACCCCGGATTGGGGCGTCGCCATCACCGAAAGCTTTGTTGTGACCCCAACAGGTGGTCAGGCTTTGGCTGAAATCCCGCTCAATATGGTCGCGGCCCCCTAACCAACCAAACCATCGGCCCCGCTCCATCCGGGGCCGATCCCCCAATCAAAGAGACCCAGATGCAGAAGATCTCAGAAACCGCCCACGATATGATTTCCGGCATGACCCCGACCTTGATCGCGGGCGATTTTGTCTTTGCAACCACCCAAGACACAGATCTGGCCGCCGCTCTCATCCCTCAAGCACTCGCAACCTTCAAAGAGGCCGAAGGTCTCTCGCTGATCCTGCCCCTCGATGTGGCGCGATCCCACGCCCTGTCCATTGACGATCCCATGCGGTGTATCACTCTCAACGTCTATTCATCTCTCACCGGAGTTGGCCTGACCGCAGCCGTATCAGCAGCCCTTGGCGCACAGAATATCGCCTGCAACATGGTCGCAGCCCACCACCACGATCATGTCTTTGTTCCCGCCAGCGCCAGCACCCAAGCCATGGCCATTCTAACCACGCTTCAAGATCAGGCCAAACACCCGTAACCAACGGGTCTGCCCCATGCCGGAAATTGCCTCTCCCAATCCCCTCGTATCATTCGAAGAGGTGGCACAGCCGAAACACCCTGTCCCCAACGGCACGCGGGTAGGCTAAGCCTTGGCTGTCGTTTTGGCCTTACAAACCTCTTAAAATGCCCCACATAAATGGAAACACCTGTTTGTCTTTGCCGCTACAACGGCTCATTCTTCAAGTGCACACGCTCAAAAAGTCAGGAGGCAACGCCCATGTCCATCGTCAAAGTGACTATCGCCTGTTTCGGCCTCACGGTCCTGACCGCCTGCGATCCCTCAAACGTCGACCCCGAGGCGCTGGAATACCACCGCGCCAATCGCGAGGCCTATCTGTACCAAGGTCTCTGATCTCAGGCCTCAGGCGAACCGCCCCACCACTCCTTGGGCTTCAGCCGGTCTGCACGCTTGCTGCGCTTGTCCCACCACAGCGCCCATTCGCGCCAGCGCGACAACGCCACCTTGAGCCACAGCTTGTTCTGCCACGTATCAAACTCGCGATTGAACGGGCACACCCGCATGCAGATCGCACAATCAGATTGCAGCTTGGCCCAATAGCCAAAACACGCCTTCGCGTCCGAGGTCCACTTGCGCACCCCCTTGATCGCCGAGGCCGCATCCCCCTCGCTCACCGTCTTTTCGCCAAACGGCAACGCCTTGGCCGGACAGGCATCGGCGCATTGGGTGCAGATGTTACAGAACTCCTCGACACCCAGCTTGGCCGGTAAATCATGATCCAACGGCAGGTTGGTGAAAATCTTTGAAAACCGCAGTCGCGGCCCATACTCCGGCGTAATCACCAGCTGATTGCGGGCATATTCCCCCAACCCCGCCTTGATCGCATAGGGAATAACCAAACCGGTGTCGTTCATCGACGCCACCGCCTCATACCCCAGATTGCGGATATAGGCCGCCAACTGCATGATGATCGCCGCCTCATGGGAATACTCGCGCCCCGTCGCGGCCCCGGCCAAGGCCGAGGGGTACGTCGCCACCAGCTCCTTGTCCATCTGATGGCCCAACACGATGACACTGGTCATCCCCTCGGGCAGCGTATTCTCCGCCTCCGAGAAATCCCGCGTATCCACCCGCGATGAATACAGCCACCGCTCGTCCATCGCGGTGATCCCCGCCAGATCCGCGCCAAAGAACTTGGCAATGCGCTTCACTTCAGCGCTCATCAACTTGGGATCGTCAATCTCAACCCGCGCCTCGGCTACCGGCGTGTCATTGTCGATCGGGGCCTGAAACCCCTCGCGCTTGCCACTGTCCCCGCCCCGGTTGCTGATGATGTCCGAAATCAACCAGCTCGCATTGCGCAGCGCGAAATCCTTTTGCCGGAACCCATCGCCCTTGCGATAGCTCGCCTTCATCCGATAGCTCGAGAAAAACGCATCCGTCTGCTTGCTGCGCACACTCTCATCCCAGAATGCCCGCGTGAACATGTCATTGCGCTGCTTGAAGGGCTCGAACTCCTCAGTGACCTCAATCCCCGCCGCCGCATCGCTTTCGGCAAACCGGTCCTTCCAGTCCTGTCGCTGTTCGTCGGAAACACCAGAATTGGATGGCCATGACATGCTTGCTCTCCCCCTGCTCGCACACAGATTACGACTCAAGACATTCTAGAAACCCGACCTTCCGTCAAGATGTTTTATACTTGAAGCATTCAGGGCTGTTTTTGCGCGTCTCCGCTGTCGTTCGCCCGACGGATGAGCGCGACCAACTCCGTCACCCGCTCCCTCAAATCTAAAACATCAAGGTTCGCCGACTGTTCACAGATCTTACGCGCCGCACCAACCTTATTGGCGTCTTTATAAGGTTCCGCCTTGCCTTTGCGTTTGAAGTAAAACGCGTGTTCATACTCCCCGCTCCCCAAAGACCCACCATACACTTTGGGATGCAGCTTATTCAGAACCCCCTGCAAGTCGTCATAATCCACATAGTTCTCGATCTCTCGCCCCTTAGTGATCCAAACCATCCCCCATTTGTCCGAAACCTCAGCCTTCAATCGTTTAGGCGCGCCTTTAAGATGCGCCCGAGCCGAGGATTTGTCGCTATCCATCACAATCGCCATATTCTTGTTCAACGACCGCAAATCGATCAATTCCCCCAGCGGGTCGCCTTCACTCTCAGCACTCAGATGCGAAACCAACCCACCGCCATAAAACATGATCGTGTAATGCGTCCCCTCGATCAAATCCGGGTCAACCGCCTCGATCCAGTGATTGAGGTAAATCCGATCCGAGGGCCCCTCGACCCAAATCACCATATTTGCCTACAAAATGTCCGAGGCGCGATAGCCCAGATCCTCACAAATCTGCCACTTGTCATCCTTCAACAAGGCCGGTTCGACATAGGTCTGCACCCCGTTATTGTGCACCCGAAACACCGAGGCCCCGGGCATATCAATAAACGCCGCCGAGTGCGTCGCGATAAAATACTGGTTGTCGGTGTTCTCTTGCAGATACCGGATCAACTTGCGCTGCAGCGTGGGGTGCAAATGGATCTCGGGCTCTTCAATGCAAATGATCTGCTCATTGTGGATGGTACAGAACGCCGCAATCAGGATGACTTCATGAATGCCAGTGCCAAGGTTTTCCAGCGGCAGCACCTTGTTGTCCATGTGAACCAGGAGATGTTTGCGATCATGAGGTATTTCGATCCGAGCATCGGGTTTACCTGTCACTTCACTTACAAAGCTGTTGATCTGAGCAAAAGTATCCTTTTTGTGCCGTTCATTCCAATCTGGATCTTTCAGCCGCACAAGTTCGTCAATCAACCCTTTACCACTTTGATCTTCAAATGTTTCGTCTTTGGGCCCGACTTGACGCTTTGCGGGGATTAACTGGGTATATGGATGACCTATCGGCGCATACTCGTACAACCGAGAACAAACACTTGGAATAACTTGGTTGTTAACATCACCACTTACATAACCTGCAAGCGCTTGACTAAGGTTAATCCACTGATTTTCCGAAAGTAATTTAGTCAAACCATCCCAGTCTACCCGTTCTATTGCTTCCAGATTCTCGGCATCATTTAACCTAAGCCAAACTAGGCCGCTTTGTTGATGGAATTCAAGAATCTGATGTACTTGTTCATTTTGCTTAGCAGTCAGCCTCTGCGACCACGATTTGCAGAATTTCAAAAGGTATTTATCCAAATCAATGGCAGTCCCACGGGTGAATCGTCCGGTCTTCTCGCCAATATACTCATTCGCCGAGGCTCCATTGGACTTTCTTACCCCCCCTTTTGGGGTACGCAATGAATGATCATGAATAAAATTCAGAACAATCGACTTGCCCGCATTGTTCGGCCCAATGAAAAAGTTCACCTCGGAAAACGGCCCAATCTTCTGCACTTCTCCAATGCCCCGATAGAACCCAATCGCGACGCCATCCAAATATGTCTTTACCAATTCTCAACTCTTTCTAACCGTTTACTCAAAACTTTCTGCGCCGCGGCGGTGCACGGAGGGTGCACGTGTGGTGCACGCATATCACCCCCCGGTGTCATCCCCATTCTCGCCGCGTCGCAGCGCGAAAAACTCTCTCAATATCTGCTCACACTCAGCCCCGGAAATGCCGTCATAGACTTCGGGTTTGTGGTGTGCTTGGGGGTGGGAAAACACCCGCGCGCCATGGGCCACGCCGCCCGACTTAGGATCCGACGCACCATAATAAATCCGCCCCACCCGCGCCGCCGCCAAAGCCGCCGCGCACATCGCGCAAGGTTCCAGCGTCACGTATAAATCATACCCCACCAACCGCTCAGACCCCGCCGCCGCACAGGCCGCGCGCAACGCCACGATTTCGGCGTGGGCCGTCGGGTCACACTGCGCACGCGTCTGATTGCCCGCAACGGCCACAACCTGCCCGTTTGGGTCCACCAACACGGCGCCAACCGGAACTTCGCCCCGTTCTGCGGCAGCACGTGCTTGGTCAAGCGCTTGATTCATATAGGATTTGAAGGTCATGCCCTACCCTGCCTCGTGTGCCCCCCTTTCGCAATCCCCCGGAATGGTCTAAAGCCCATTGGATGAGCAAAACACCTCCCTCTGCGACGCCTGCGTCGACCCCCCAAGGCGACCGGATCGCCAAGGTTCTGGCCCGTGCCGGTGTCGCCTCGCGGCGTGACGCCGAACGTATGATCGAAGCAGGTCTTGTGACCGTCAACGGCGCGACCATCACCAGCCCCGCGCTGAATGTGACCGACAAGGACAAGATCACCGTCGAAGGGAAACCCCTGCGCGAACCGGAACCCGCGCGCTTGTGGCTCTATCACAAGCCCACCGGCCTCGTGACCACAGACCGCGATGAAAAGGGCCGCTCAACCATCTATGACGACCTCCCCGAGGACATGCCCCGCGTGATGAGCGTCGGCCGTTTGGACATCAACTCCGAAGGTCTGCTGCTGCTCACCAACGACGGTGGAATCAAACGCCAGCTCGAACTGCCTTCGACCGGATGGCTGCGCAAATACCGGGTCCGTATCAATGGCCGCCCGCAAGAGGATGACTTTACCCCACTGCGCCGTGGACTGGTTATTGATGGCGAACGGTTCCAGCCGATGACGGTTTCCCTAGACCGGCAACAGGGCGCAAATGCGTGGCTGACCATCTCAATCCGCGAGGGGAAAAACCGCGAAATTCGGCGTGCTATTGAAGACATCGGTTTCACAGTAAATCGTTTGATGCGCGTATCTTACGGGCCATTCCAACTTGGCGATCTGAAACCCGGCATGGTCGAAGAAGTCCGCCGCCGTGTGATGCGCGACCAGTTAGGACTAGAGGCTGAACCGCAACCAGACGGCCCGCCCAAGCGCCCAACCCGTCCGCAGCGCAAACGCCCCTCGACCATGGCGGGACGTCCCGGCCCGGCACAACCCGCAGCCACCCCCACAGGACGCGGCGGGGCCAAACCAGCCGGTCGTTCAACCGGAAAACCCACTGGCAAAACCTTTGATCGCTCTGGCGGTAAACCTGCGGGTAAGTCCTTTGATCGCGCAGGTGGAAAGCCGTCCGGGAAACCCACAGGTCGCCCCGGCAGCAAACCCGGTCAACGCCCTGATGCCAGCCGGGGTGGTCGCCCCCCTCAAACCCGTGGCGGCCCCAAAAAGCCCCGGTCCTGAGCCAGTTAGTGCAACCTTCCCCCTAGCAAGCCTGCCTCGCATCCCCTAGATTTCTTGCAAGTCAGGACACTAGGGAATTCGGCATGTCACAATCCGGCGTACAAAAGACAGCCTACACCGCGCTTATCATACTGCTGTTTGGTGTCTGCACCGGCTGGCTCGGGGGATTATAGGCATGGCACAACGCTATGGCGGTAAATTCAGCCCCGATGCGGACCCCACACCCGATCAGGATGTGCCGCAACGTGGGCAATTCGACGGGGCCCAGATTGACCCCGCTGGCGGTCGTACCAACCTGCTGTTCATCCCGGCCATCCCGCTTGTTTTCTCATCCTTAAACGACGGCGCAATTGGGCTGACGCTTGGCCTTGGGGCGGCGGGTCTTTTGACTGGCGCGGCCTTACTGCTGCGCGAAGGACTGCGTGCCGAAGCGGCATATAACGCGCGCCGCGTCGCCAAACGCCCCGCTTTTCCGCGGAAAACAGGCGCTTCCCTTTTGACTGGTCTGGGTGTGGCTCTGGCTGTGTTCAAACATGATTACATGGATGCCGAGACACTTTCGGCCGCATCCGCGTTGGCTCCTGTGTTGTTTGGCGCTGTCGCGAGCGCGCTCCATGTCGTGGCCTTTGGCTTTGATCCGATGAAAGACAAGGGCATGGAAGGCATCGATACCTTTCAACAAAACCGTGTCGCGCGGGCCGTGGACGAGGCCGAAACCTATCTTACCGATATGTCAGATGCTATTTTGCGCGCCAAAGACCGCAAAATCGAAGTCCGCGTAGAACGGTTTCAGCACACCGCGCGCGACCTGTTCCGCACCGTCGAAGAAGACCCGCGTGACTTGTCAGGGGCCCGTAAATACCTGACTGTCTATTTGCGCGGTGCCCGCGACGCGACGGTCAAATTTGCCGATTTCTATGCCCGCAGCCGCGACCCCAAGGCGCTCAGCGACTATACGGATCTACTGGACGATCTGGAACGAAATTTCACCGCGCGCACGCGCAAGATGCTGCTGGATGATCGCAGCGACCTGACTGTTGAAATCGATGTGCTGCGCGAGCGGCTTCAACGCGAAGGTGTCCGGCTGGACTGACCGGCCCATCTGTTACGAGGAACCATTCATGTCTGAAACGATCCGTAAAAAAGCGCAGGAAAACCAAACCTTGGTCGAAGAAGTCAACTCAATCGTGCTGCCCGAACCCACAGCTGATGTCATCCCACTGGAAGAGGCCGAGGCCCCGGTCGGCGCCGAGATCCGCAAGCGGATGAACGAAGTCGACATGAGCAACACCAACTCGATTGTGTCGTTTGGGTCGGGGGCGCAGGCCGAGCTGCAGGAAATTTCGCAGGCGATGTTGGCCGATGTGCGCAACAAGGATGTTGGCCCCGCAGGGGATTCCCTGCGCAATATCGTCACCACCATTCGCGGATTTTCAGTCAGCGAGCTGGATGTGCGCCGCAAGCCAAGCTGGTGGGAGCGGATGTTGGGACGCGCTGCCCCCTTTGCCCAGTTCACTGCGCGCTACGAAGAGGTTCAGGGACAAATCGACAAGATCACAGATGATCTGTTGGGTCACGAGCATACCCTGCTCAAGGACATCAAGTCGCTCGACTTACTCTATGAAAAGACACTCAATTTCTATGATGAACTGGCGCTCTACATAGCCGCTGGCGAAGAAAAACTGACCGAATTGGACAGCCAAGATATTCCTGAACTGGAAGCCGCCGTAGACGCCGCCCCAGAAGAGCAGCAAGTCATGCGCGCTCAGGAATTGCGGGACCTGCGCGCCGCGCGCGACGATCTTGAGCGCCGTGTGCACGACCTGAAGCTCACCCGTCAGGTCACCATGCAATCGCTGCCATCAATCCGGCTGGTGCAGGAAAATGACAAATCCCTTGTCACCAAGATCAATTCAACACTGGTGAATACGGTTCCCCTGTGGGAAACCCAGCTGGCACAGTCCGTCACCATCCAACGCAGCGCCGAGGCTGCCGCAGCGGTGCGCGACGCAAATGACCTGACGAACGAGCTGTTGACCTCGAACGCGGCCAACCTGCGCCAATCCAACAAGATGATCCGCGAAGAAATGGAACGCGGCGTCTTTGATATCGAAGCGGTCAAAACGGCCAACGCTGATCTGATTGGCACCATTCAGGAAAGCCTGAAAATCGCCGACCAAGGCAAGGCCAAACGGGCGGCGGCCGAAGAGGAGCTGAAAAAGATGGAGGGCGAGTTGCGCGACACACTGGCCGCAGCAAAGGCGCGCAAAGATGGGGTTGGCGACAATGCCAGCACATCCGTTCCAGGCTGATTGGTGACCATGCGGGCTGGCATAAAACTCTGCACCGGAGCGGCGACCTGCGCGGCGCTCTTGGTGCTGTCCGCCTGCGATGCAACCCCGCGCCGGACACCGTTTCCTCAGGCAAGGCCTGCGGGCCTGGCGCCTATCGGCGACAGCGTTGTACCAAGATCCGCAAAGAGCATCGATCTGGAGCGCTATTATGTCAAAGTTCAGAGCGATCTGCTCACGCGCGGTCTGTTGCGCACCGATGGGGGCGGACCAGACACCCCCTTTGATACCGAAGATCTGGTGCGAAACTTTGAAAATATCGCTCTGTATGATGAATACACAGGTGGCGCGCTCTCGCCCAACGGACGTCGGTCCAGTGGCCAGCTAAGCCGCTGGTCAGGCCCCGTCCGGATCAACACCGAATTTGGTGCGAGCGTACCACTTAATCAGCGCACGTTGGACAAAGGAAACGTCGACGCCTATGCCACGCGTCTCAAACGGATCACCGGACACGCCATCACCGCCACGCCCAGAAATGCCAACTTTCATGTCTTTGTGGCGGGCGAAGACGATGCCCCCTTTGTGCAACAGCGTCTGAAACAGCTGATCCCGACCATGACCGACAGCCAGCTGACTCTGTTTAACACCCTGCCCAAGTCGTTCTACTGCCTTGTGATTGCCGTTTCAGACACGAACAATCCGTTCAACTACACGCAAGCGGTTGCCCTGATCCGGGCGGAACATCCTGATTTGGTCCGCCTGTCCTGTATCCACGAAGAAATTGCACAAGGCTTGGGTCTGCCCAATGACTCCCCCAGCGCGCGCCCTTCGATTTTCAACGACGACGACGAGTTTGCGCTGCTCACCAGCCACGACGAGATTTTACTGCAGATGCTCTATGATCCCCGCCTGAAACAGGGGATGGGCGCAGATGAAATTCGCCCCCTGATCCAAACCATTGCACTGGAAAAAACGGGGCAGCCGCTTTGAGTGGCGCTTAAGATTACAAAAGGACCAGACCATGGGTATTTTCGACTTTCTCTCCGGCCAATTCATCGATGTGATCCATTGGGTGGATGACACCCGCGACACAATGGTCATGCGGTTCGAACGTGAAGGCCACGAGATCAAATACGGCGCCAAGCTGACGGTTCGCGAAGGTCAGGCGGCGGTGTTTGTGCACGAGGGGCAGCTGGCAGATGTGTTCACGCCCGGGCTTTACATGCTCGAAACCAACAACATGCCAATCATGACAACCCTGCAGCACTGGGATCACGGCTTCAAAAGCCCGTTCAAATCCGAAATCTACTTCGTCAACACCACCCGTTTCAACGACCTGAAATGGGGCACGAAAAACCCCATCATGTTGCGCGACCCCGAATTCGGACCCACCCGCATTCGCGCGTTTGGCACCTATACGGTTCGGGTCAAAGACGCGGCGCGGTTCTTGGTCGAGATCGTCGGGACAGATGGTGAATTCACCATGGATGAAATCTCGTACCAAGTGCGCAACATCATCGTGCAGGAATTTTTCCCGTGTCATCGCAAGCTCTGGTATTCCTGTACTGGACATGGCGGCCAACACAGCAGACTTGGGCAAACTGATCGCGGCCGAGGTCTCTCCGGTTCTAGAGGGCTATGGGCTAGAGATGCCCGAGTTCTACATCGAAAACATCTCGCTCCCACCTGCGGTTGAGGCCGCGTTGGACAAACGAACCTCGATGGGCTTGGCCGGCGATTTGGGCAAGTTCACACAGTATTCAGCCGCCGAAGCGATGACCGCGGCCGCCAACGCCCCCGGTGGCGGTGGTGGCATGGGCGCCGGATTGGGTATGGGAATGGGCATGGCAATGGCCCAACAGATGGGTTCTATGGCAGCGGGGCAACCGTCCGGCCCGTGGGGCGCGCCCGCCCCCGCTGCCGCAGCCCCCTCAGCGCCCGTGGCAGCGCCGCCCCCCCCACCGGTAGAGCATGTTTGGCATATCGCGGAAAACGGCGAAACGAGCGGTCCCTTTTCAAAGGCCAAGCTCGGGCGTATGGCGACCGAAGGTGCATTAACACGCGACACCTTTGTCTGGACCGCTGGTCAAGACGGATGGAAACGCGCCGAAGATGTCCGAGAGCTGGCCCAGTTGTTTACAATCCTGCCGCCGCCGCCACCGCCCGGAATTTAAGCCATGTCGCGACGAACACTTGTGAAATGGCTGCATTGGCTGAGCTTTGGAGTGATCCTATATTTCTTTGCGGTTGAACCCGAAGACATCCCATCAGACCCGGCGGCAGGTCTAAGTCTGCACGCCGGTATGGGGCTGATCCTTGCGGTCGTAGGGGTGGTATGGACTGTGCTATATTTGGCAAACGGGTTGACCGGACGCCCTGGGCCTAAACTCCCCGGCTGGGCGAAAACCATTCACCCGATTGGACACAAAGCCCTGCAAATAGGGGTGCCTGTGGTTCTGGCATCCGGCGCGCTTGCCGGCTTGGCCGCCCCGTTTGTGATCCACGCCTTTGGGTCCATTCCAATCAATCCAGGCTTAGGCGGCAAGGGCATTCATGATTTCGCACAAGAGGTTCATGAGTTGATCTTTGATGGCCTGATCCTTTTGATTGCGGGCCACGTTGTGTTTCACCTGTGGCGTCATTTCTGGCTAAAAGACAATGCATTGCGGATCATGATGCCCCGCATTCTGCATAAATACCTTTAAGGGCTTTTTCGTTGATGGCTTCTGAAACCGACCACCGCTTTCCCTGCGACCAATGTGGCGCTGATTACCGGTTTAATCCCAGCGATGGGTCGCTGACGTGTGACCATTGTGGGCATTCTGAACAGATCTCGGCAGGCCCGTGGAAGGGTGCCAGTCTGCGCGAATTGGATTTCGACGCAGCCGTGGCGCAAAAACTGCCGGCAACCGAGATCGAAGAAACCAAGGTGCTGAGCTGCCCGAACTGCGCAGCACAGGTGGAGTTCGACCCCAATACCCACGCCGCCGAGTGCCCGTTTTGCGCCACCCCAGTTGTCACCGGGACGGGCATTAACCGGCATATCAAACCGCGCGGCGTTCTGCCCTTTGCCTTGGAGGAACGCGCGGCCCACGCGGCCATGACGGACTGGCTCGGCGGCTTGTGGTTCGCCCCAAACGGCCTAAAGCAATACGCGCGGAAAGGCAGGAAAATGCAGGGCATCTATGTCCCCTATTGGACCTTTGATGCCGATACAAAATCCAGCTATCGCGGCGAACGTGGCACCGTCTATTACGTGACCCGCACCGTCACACGCGATGGCAAGCAAGTGCAGGAACAGGTGGCAAAAGTGCGTTGGCGGTCGGTCGCTGGGCGTGTGGCCCGGTTCTTTGACGATGTGCTGGTTCTGGCGTCGTCCTCTTTGCCAAAGAAATACACCGATGCGTTGGAACCTTGGGATCTGCCGGCGCTGGAGCCCTATCAGCCACAGTACCTCGCCGGGTTTCGGGCCGAGGCCTATACCGTTGATCTGACAGACGGTTACAAAGAAGCGCGCGCGCATATGGCGCGGGTCATCGAGCGGGACGTACGGTTTGACATCGGCGGTGATCGCCAGCGCGTCCACGACATTGATACGGCCGTTTCGAATGTCACATTCAAACATATCCTACTGCCCGTCTGGCTGGCTGCCTACAAATATCAGGGCAAGACGTATCGCTTTGTTGTCAACGGGCGCACTGGGCGGGTTCAGGGCGAACGTCCATGGTCCGCAATCAAGATTACGATCGCCGTTGTGCTGGGGCTTTTGGTGGCTGCTGGCGTCGGTTACTTGATCGCCACGAACCAGTAACGCCAGCTCTTGCGCATCCCTGTTCCGGGCGGCACAGTGCCCGCAAGAGGAGACCCCACAATGACATTGACCGACTTGGAAACGCTGATGAAACAGCGCCATTCCTGTCGGGCGTTTTTGCCCGATCTCGTGCCGCAATCCCAGATTTCGGACATCATCACCACAGCCCGACGCGTTCCCAGCTGGTGCAACGCCCAGCCATGGCAGGTGACGGTGACAAGCGGTGCCGAGACAGAGTCATTTCGCGCAGCCCTGCAGGCCGAGGTCGCCAGCGGCGCCCCAAAACCGGATCTTCCATTTCCTGAAAAATACACCGGCGTCTATCAGGACCGGCGTCGCACATGTGGCTTTGCCTTGTATGACGCAGTTGGTGTCGAAAAAGGCGACCGGGTCGGGTCGGGCAAGCAGATGATGCATAACTTTGCCCTATTCGGTGCGCCTCACTGTGCAATCATCACCAGCCCCAAGGAATTAGGCGCTTACGGGGCGATGGATTGCGGTGGTTTTGTGACCGCCTTTACCCTTGCGGCCCAAGCCTTGAACGTGGCCACAATCCCGCAAGCCGCCGTGGCCTCTTACGGGCCGTTCTTGCACCGCTACTTTGACATCCCGGATGATCGGCTAATCCTATGTGCGATTTCGTTCGGCTATGCGGATACAACCCACCCCGCCAACGGGTTCAGAACAGAACGCGCCAGGGTCGATGACATCGTGGACTGGCGCGGATGACAGACCCCGTGATGCTGTGTTGTGGTGAGGCGGTGATGGACCTTGTTCCCGCCGTCTTGTCCGACGGAGGGCACGGGTTTCGCCCTGTTCCGGGTGGGGCCGCCATCAATACGGCCATCGCCTTGGCTCGCCAAGATACCCCCTGCAGTTTTGTCGGCGCTCTCTCCAATGATCCGATGGGCATACAGCTGTTTGCGCATATCCAAACGCAGGGGGTGGACCTTTCACACGTGACCCACAGCCCTGCCCCGACGACTGTCGCATTGGCACATGTCATTGACGGTGGCACGCGGTTTGATCTCTATGATCAGGGCAGCGCCGGGCGCAGCTATGCCACGACAGACCTGCCCGATATACCAAACAGCGCGCAAGCGCTGGTGCTTGGCGGCATCAGCCTCATTCACGCCCCAGCAGCAGACGCGTTTGAAACACTGGCTCAGCAAGCGGCCCTTGATCATCTGATCTATCTGGATCTCAACATTCGCCCCGGCTTGGTCAACGATCAAACTGCGTACCGCGCGAGATTGGCTCGGTTGATCGGGCTGGCAGATATCATCAAAGTCTCGGACGAGGATCTGGACTGGTTCGGCCCCCTGCCCGACCTTCAGGCAGACACGCTGTTGCTACATACAAAAGGTGCTGATGGGGTAACATCGGTGTTCAGGCAAGACCGCTACACGGTATCCGCACCTTTGGTCGATGTGCAGGACACGGTTGGCGCTGGCGATATCTTCAATGCTGGGTTTCTTGCCGCCTTGTATCGCCAAGATGCACTTGAGAAACCTCTAACCCTTACGCCCACCATCCTGAAATCCGCTTTACAAGCAGGTAACCAAGCCGCCAGCTACAGCGTATCGCACCCCGGGGCCCACGCCCCTACACGACAGGACCTCACATGCGCGCCTTAATTCAACGTGTCACCCAAGCCAGCGTCACCGTCGAAGGGACTGTTATTGGCAAAATCGGCCCCGGCCTTTTGATACTGGTCTGCGCCATGCGAGGTGACAGCGAAAGGCAAGCCGATCAACTGGCGGCAAAAATTGCCAAACTGCGCATCTTTACCGATGACGCTGGAAAGATGAACCGCTCTGTCAAAGACATCGACGGCTCCGTTTTGGTCGTCAGCCAGTTCACACTGGCCGCAGATACGTCTCGCGGCAACCGGCCCGGGTTTTCGACCGCCGCCACCCCTGCGGATGGCGAGCGTTTGTATGAATATTTTGCCAAACAGATGACGGCCCAAGACTTGCCAGTGCAAACCGGTCAATTCGGGGCGGATATGGCCGTTGATCTGACCAACGACGGTCCCGTCACCATATGGATAGACATGTGATGACACCACGCGCAACAGCTCTGAAGATATGGCAAGCCGGGGTTGATGCCGTCGGCGGATATGCGGCCACACAAAGTGCGATCCAAGAACTCGACGCACCCGATCAAATTCTGGCCGTCGGCAAAGCCGCAGCGAGCATGGCGCAGGCGGCACTCGATCACTTCGGCCAGAGACCCTGTTTGGTTGTGACCAAAGACGGCCATGCCAGCACCTTATCGCAGGACGCTGACCTGATCGAAGCCGCGCATCCCGTGCCCGACGAACGTAGCTTGCGTGCCGGGGCAGCCCTGCGTGAAACCGTGATGTCCCAACCTAAAGGCGCGCGTCTTTTGGTGCTTGTATCCGGTGGGGCTTCGTCACTTGCCGAGGATCTAATGCCGGGCGTGTCCCTGACGGATTTAACAGCATTGAACGCGCAGTTGCTGGCGTCCGGGCAAGACATCACTGAAATGAACGCCCAACGGCGCAAGCTCTCACGCATCAAAAGCGGCGGTCTGTTGGGGTTCTTCCCCGGTGAACATGTCGACGTTTTGGCCATCTCTGACGTGCCCGGTGATGATCTGAACGTGATTGGGTCGGGAATCGGCATGGTGCCCGAAACCGCAACGTTTTCTGCACACACCCAAATTATCGCAAGCAACACCCATGCCCGCGACGCAGCAGCGCAAGCGGCAAAAACATGTGGCCTTTCTGTTGTGGCAAATTTGGAATCGCTGCACGCCGATTTGCCGGTTTTGGCAACGCGCGTTGGTACTCAATTGCGCGCCATGGACAAAGGTGTCCTGATTTTGGGTGGTGAGCCAACGGTAAAACTCCCCCCTGCGCCGGGCCGGGGGGGCCGCAATCAGGCACTTGCCCTTGCTCTGGCCGAACAAATCGCGGGTCGCACGGATTTGGTGGTTGTTGTTGGCGGAACAGATGGATCCGATGGCCCGACCCAAGATGCAGGCGGTATTGTCGATGGAACCACGTGGACGGCCAATGCCGCCCAGTTTGCGCAGGCCGCGGACAGCGGCACCTACCTCGAAACGCATGACGCGTTGCTGACAACGGGCCCAACCGGAACAAATGTGATGGATTTGCTCGTCGCGATCCGGACCTAACTTCGTCGCGATCCCACTTCAAATGGTCGCGACTCAACATTGACTCTCAGCGCCCGGCTTAAGACAGTCGCTGTATGACTTCCAAACTCAACGCCTTGCGCGATATCGAAGAATTGCCCGATCTCGGGATAACCCTTTCAGATGGCTGCCGTCTTTCCGCCCGGGTCTGGCGCCCGGACAACGCCAGCGACGATCCGGTGCCGGTGATCCTTGAATATCTGCCGTATCGCAAACGGGATGGAACCACCGCCCGCGATGAGCTGACCCACCCCTATATCGCCAAAAGGGGCTATGCCTGTGTCCGTGTCGATATGCGCGGCAATGGCGACAGCGAAGGGTTGATGGAGGATGAATACACCCAACAGGAACTGGACGACGCGGTTGAGGTGATCAATTGGCTGGCAGCGCAAGATTGGTGTACCGGCAAAGTCGGCATGATGGGGATCAGCTGGGGCGGCTTCAACAGCCTACAAGTCGCCGCCATGCAACCCGACCCGCTCAAGGCGATTATCACGCTCTGCTCAACGGTGGATCGCTATGCCGACGACATCCATTACAAGGGCGGCTGTCTGCTGAACGAGAACCTCGGTTGGGGCGCGACCATGTGGTGCTTTTCATCGCGCGCGCCTGACCCGGCGCTGGTCGGGGACAAATGGCGTGACATGTGGCTGAACCGCCTAGAGAACGAGCCGTTCCTGACCTCTACGTGGTTGCGCCACCAAGCCCGAGACGCCTATTGGGAGCATGGCTCGATCTGCGAAGATTATTCGTCGATCAAAGCCGCGACCCTTGCCATAAGTGGCTGGGGAGACAGCTATATCAACACCGTGCCTGCACTGGTCGAAAATATCTCAGCCCCTGTCAAAGGCATCAACGGACCTTGGATTCACAAGTACCCGCATTTCGCGATCCCCGGCCCACGCATCGGGTTTCTGCAAGAGGCGCTGCGCTGGTGGGACCGCTGGCTCAAGGACATCCCGACCGGGGTTGAGGATGATCCCGATTATCGCGCCTATCTGATGGATGGCATCGCCCCCGAACGGATCTATGATCATCGCCCCGGCCGCTGGATCGCAGAGGACAAAGGGGCCACCGCGCATTTGCCCGTGCAAACCCAACACCTGACAGACACTGGGTTGGGGCCAGATGGGCCGCTGACAACAACAATCAGCACACCACAGCATTGTGGGATGGAAGCCGGGGAATATGGCGCGTTCTTTGGCGGACCAGAGCTTCCCGGCGATCAACGGTCCGATGACGCATTGTCCTGTTGCTTTGAAGGGCCCGTTCTGGATCAAGATCTCGACATTGTTGGCGCGCCGCAAATTCGCCTGACCCTCAGCGCAAACACTCCGCAGGCGCAGATCGCCGTCCGCCTCAATCACATCCTGCCCGATGGTTCATCCTCACGGATCACCTATGGTGTTCTCAATCTGACCCACCGTGACAGCCACTCTGATCCACAGCCATTGCCAGTGGGTGAGAGCGTCGAAGCCACGCTCGATCTGGACCACATCGCCTATCGCGTTCCCAAGGGACACCGTATTCGCGTTGCCATTTCAACCAGCTATTGGCCGCTGATCTGGCCGTCGCCCGAACAGACGACATTGCAGTTGCACAAGGGCGAGATTGATCTGCCGCTACGCCCATCAGGCCAAAGCGACGAATGGATCTTTCCACCTGCCGAGTCAGACACACCTTGGCAAACCACGACCCTACGTGAGGGAAGCAACGTCCGACGCACTGAAATCGACCAAGCGTCAGGCCAAATACGTCTGATCATCGAAGATGATTTTGGCAAAGTGCAAGACGATATCCATGGTCTGATCAGTGGGGGGATCGCGCGCGAAACATGGGTGATTCACCCCAATGACCCGCTTTCTGCACACGGCAGCTGCCATTGGACCGACGAAATGCAGCGCGGCGAAATAAAATTACGAACAGAAACACGCTGCCAGATGTGGGCCGACCGCGACCATTTCTACCTTGCAGCCCAACTAATTGCGTACGAAAACGACGCAGTTATGTACGAACGCGACGTAGAGGATCAAATCCCAAGACATCAAATCTGACTTCGTATGCAGAAAACCTGCGACATTGAGGCTTGCCCGATGCATCGAAATGGGCAACCTTAACTCACCAATCAACAAAAAAGGCACCCAAGTGCCGCCACTCAAGACAGGGAGAAATCCATGAACGATAAACTCGAATATATGTCCAAGACAGTCACAGCAGGCAAAATGACCCGCCGTGAATTTATGGGCAAAGCAGCGGCACTGGGCGTGTCCGCCGCAGTTGCCAGCACAATGTTCGCAGACGCAGCCCGCGCCGCTGGTCCCGTAAAAGGCGGCACATTGCGCCAAGGTGTACAGGGTGGCGAAAGCACGAACACCCAAGATCCGGCACTCTGGGCCTCTGATGTTCCACTCGCCGGCGGCCGTCACTGGGCTGAACCCCTGCTCGAAGTGGGCCCCACTGGCGAACTCACAGGGTTGGTCGCGGAAAGCTATGAAGCATCGGCAGACGCCAAGGTTTGGCGCTTCAAAGTTCGCAACGGCATTACCTTCTCGAATGGTAAATCCGTCACCTCCGAAGACGTCATGCGCACAATGGAGCGCCATTCGAACGAAGATTCGAAATCAGGCGCACTGGGCATCGTCAAAGGCATCGAATCAATGCGCACCGATGGTGACGTGTTCGAAGTCACCTTGGCGACAGCCAACGCTGACCTTCCCTATCTGATGGCCGACTACCACCTGATGATCCAGCCAGACGGTGGATTTGACAATCCGGGTGCAGCAATCGGTACCGGCGCTTACATCCTAGAAAGCGACGAGCCCGGCGTTCGCCAGATCTACAAGCGGAACCCGAATTACTGGGGTGGCGATGCTGTTGCGCATTATGAAAGCTCCGAAGTCATCGTACTGAACGACGCGACCGCACGGACCGCGGCGCTTCAGTCTGGCCAAGTTGACATGATCAACCGCGTTGAGCCCAAAATCGCTCAGCTGCTGGGTCGCGCCCCGACTCTGAGCGTTCAGAACGTATCGGGCCGTGGTCACTATGTGTTTATCATGCACGTAGACACAGCACCGTTTGATGCCAACGAACTGCGGATGGCCCTGAAATACGCTGTAAACCGTCAGGAACTCGTTGACAAAATTCTGCGTGGATACGGTGGTGTTGGCAACGATATGCCCATCAACGCGGCCTATCCGTTGTTTGATGACTCGATCCCTCAGCGCGCCTACGACATGAAAAAGGCAGCTGAGCACTACAAAGCGTCTGGTCACGATGGCTCGCCCATCATTCTGCGGACCGCCGATGGTGCCTTCCCTGGTGCTGTGGACGCCGCCGCCTTGTTCCAGCAGTCAGCTCAAGCCGCTGGCATCCCACTGGAAATCAAGCGTGAACCAAACGATGGCTACTGGTCGGAAGTATGGAACAAACAGCCGTTCTGTTGCTCGTATTGGGGTGGTCGTCCGGTTCAGGACCAAATGTACACCACTGCATATCTGTCAACAGCGGACTGGAACGACACCAAGTTCAAGCGTCCTGAGTTTGATGAAATGCTGCTCTCGGCGCGTGCTGAGTTGGACAATACCAAACGCAAAGAGATCTATTCCAAAATGGGCTCTATGGTCCGTGACGAAGGCGGCTTGATCCTGCCAATGTTCAACGACTTCATCGACGCGGTGAGCAACAAAGTACAAGGTTTTGAAGGCGACCCTAATGGCCCAATGATGAATTGGTACGCGCCTCATAAAACCTGGAAAGCCTAAGGGCCAGCATCATGCACCCGATCGTTAAACTTGTAGCTCAGCGCTTAGCGCTGGGCCTACTTCTCCTCATCGCCGCCTCGGCACTGATCTTTGGATTGACCGAAGCTCTCCCAGGGGACGCCGCTCAGGCCATTCTTGGTCAAGCCGCCACTCCTGAATCTCTTGCAAACCTGCGCGCAGAAATGGGGCTCGATCGCCCGCCGGTCACCCGCTATTTTGAATGGCTCGGGGGTATCTTAACCGGTGACATGGGTGCTGCTCTCACAAATAAGCTGGATATCGCAACCAGCATCCAAGGCCGTATGGCCAATACACTCTTTCTCGCCTTCTGGGCGGCTCTGATCTCGGTTCCTCTGGCCATTGTGCTGGGACTGATCGCGGTTCGCTATCAGAACCGCTGGCCTGACAAACTGATCTCAGGCGTTACGCTTGCCTCGATCTCTCTGCCAGAATTCATGATCGCCTATATCCTGATCTACTTCTTCGCAGTAAAACTGTTCTGGGCTCCTTCTTTTGCCAACATCTCATCGTCCATGACGTTGCTTGAACAATTGCATGCAATCGCTTTGCCTGTTGCAGTGCTCATCCTGGTTGTTCTTGCCCATATGATGCGTATGACACGCGCTGCAATCCTGAACGTGATGCAATCGGCCTATATCGAAACGGCTGAACTCAAAGGTCTCAGCGGGTTTCAGGTCATCGCACGCCACGCCTTTCCAAATGCCATTGCACCGATCGTGAACGTTGTGATGATCAACATGGCCTATCTGGTTGTGGGTGTTGTCGTGGTCGAGGTGGTGTTCGCCTATCCAGGCATGGGACAGTATCTGGTTGATGCGGTTGTGAAACGTGATGTGCCTGTGGTGTTGGCTTGCGGCGTCATCTTTGCCGCTGTCTACATTATCCTGAACATCATCGCTGACGTTGTCTCCATCTTCACCAACCCAAGGCTGAGGCATCCAAAATGATGAAGAATATCCCTATCTCAGCCCTCATCGGACTGGTGATCACTGCCACCTATTTCATCGCCGCAGCTCTGGCTCCGGTTATCTCTCCCTATGGCATGGCCGAAGTTGTCGGCGATGTCTGGGAACCCTCCTCCTCGGCGCATCTACTGGGCACTGACCAAATCGGTCGGGATCTGCTCAGCCGGATGATCTATGGCGGGCGGACAACCATCTGGATTGCGACCCTCGCAACCATCCTCAGCTTTGTCACGGGCTCGTCTCTGGGCTTTTTGGCCGCTGTTTCCGGACGCTGGATTGACATGGTTCTGTCCCGTTTTGTGGACCTGATGATGTCGATCCCCTCCCTGATCCTGGCCCTGGTTATCCTGTCCAGCATCGAGGCTACAGTCTTGACCCTGATTGTCTTGATGGGCCTGCTGGACTCAACACGCGTGTACCGTCTTGCGCGGGCTGTTGCGGTGGACATCTCGGTCATGGACTATGTCGAAGCCGCACGCCTGCGTGGGGAAAAGATCGGTTGGGTCATCTTCCGGGAAATCCTGCCGAATGCTCTGTCCCCTCTCGTGGCGGAACTTGGCCTGCGCTTCATCTTTATGGTTCTGTTTATTTCAACGCTGTCGTTTCTGGGTGTCGGTGTTCAGCCACCCCTCGCAGATTGGGGCGGAATCGTGAAAGAAAACAAAGAGGGCATCAACTTTGGCATCGGTGCAGCCCTGTACCCTGCTGTTGCAATTGCCACTCTGGCGATCTCGGTCAATCTGATTGCTGACTGGGTTCTGAACCGCACCACTTCGTTGAAAGGGGGCCGCGGATGAGCGAACCACTTCTGAAAGTCCGCAACCTGAAAATCGGCGCCACGGTCTACCCTCCGGGGGAAAAGCCACATGACATCGAAATCGTGCACGGGGTCAGCTTTGACCTCGCGCCCGGCAAGGTGTTAGGTCTGATCGGGGAATCTGGCGCTGGTAAATCGACCATCGGTCTGGCCTCGATGGCCTATGGCCGGGGTGGTGTTAAAATCACCGGCGGCGAGGTTTGGATCAATGGGCGCGATATCCTGAAATCCAAGATCAGGGATATCCGCAACCTGCGCGGTGGTGAGGTGACATACGTGTCGCAATCCGCGGCGGCCTCGTTCAACCCGGCCAAAAAGATCATGGAGCAGGTGATCGAAGCGGCCATCGAGCAAGGCAAGTTCAACAAAAAGGACGCCGAAGCCCGCGCCCGTGTTTTGTTTGCCAAACTTGGCCTGCCTGATCCCGACAACATCGGCGAGCGGTATCCCCATCAGGTCTCTGGTGGACAGCTCCAACGCTGCATGACGGCATTGGCGCTGTGTCCAGAACCCGATCTGGTGGTGTTTGATGAACCTACAACAGCGTTGGATGTGACCACCCAGATCGACGTTCTGATGGCGATCAAAGAAGCCATTCACGACACCGGTGTTGCGGCGCTCTACATCACGCACGATCTTGCGGTCGTGGCACAGGTGAGCGACGATATCATGGTGCTCAAGATGGGGGACATGATCGAATACGGCAACACCGATCAGATCATCAACAACCCTCAGAAAGAGTACACACAGGCGCTCGTTTCTGTCCGTTCGATTGAACACGAAGAAAAGGCCCCAACGCCCGAACCTGTTCTCAGTGTCAACAACATCACCGCCCGATACAAAGGCACCAACTTTGATGTGTTGCACAATGTCAGTGTTGATCTGCACCCCGGTCAAACCTTGGCGGTGGTGGGTGAATCCGGCTCGGGCAAGTCAACCCTTGCGCGGGTGATCACCGGCCTCTTGCCGCCACGCGATGGGGACATCAATTTCGCCGGGCGGTCCCTGTCGCCTGATCTTGCGGGGCGTTCGCGTGAGGACTTGCGCGAATTGCAGATGATTTATCAGATGGCAGACACGGCGATGAACCCGCGTCAAACCGTCGGTACAATCGTTGGTCGCCCACTCGAATTCTATTTCGGTCTGCGCGGCGATGAAAAGCGCAAGCGTGTCATCGAACTGATGGATGAGATCGAACTGGGCGAAAAGTTCATGGATCGGTATCCGGCTGAATTGTCGGGGGGCCAAAAACAGCGTGTCTGTATCGCACGGTCCTTGGCAGCAAAGCCCAAGATGATCATCTGTGATGAGGTCACATCGGCCCTCGACCCCTTGGTTGCGGACGGCATTCTCAAGCTTCTGCTCGACCTGCAAAAGATCGAAAATGTGGCCTATCTGTTCATCACCCATGATCTGGCAACGGTTCGGGCGATCTCTGATTCCATCGCCGTGATGTATCAGGGACGTGTGGCGCGCTATGGGTCAAAGTCCGAGGTGCTTAGCCCACCATTCGATGACTATACAGATCTGCTGCTCAGCTCGGTTCCCGAGATGAAACTGGGCTGGCTGGAAGAGGTTGTTGCCCATCGCAAAATGGAAAGCGCAGGCAACTAAGCCGTCTTTTTCTGCGACACTTTTATGAAGAAATTGGATCCCGGCGTTTTGCATCTTGGCAGGCGTCGGGATTTTACTATTTGGGACGTGAACGGACATGTCCCTCAGCTTGAACGGGCTAGGCTCGTTCGAAATCCTGTGACGCGAAAAGGAGATCGCGATGGACCGGAAACTGCTTTTAATCATTTTAGATGGGGTGCCCTATCGCAACTTTCGCCGGTTGTTTGGCAATCTCGAAGGGTGGGTCGATAGCGGCGATGCGCGCGTATGGAAGCTGCGCGCTGTGCTGCCGTCCATTTCTGCCAGCTGCTATGCCTCGATCCACACGGGTGTGGCCCCTGCTGAACATGGCTGCACCGGTAATGGCAATGTGTTCAGGCTGAACCACAAAGACGTGTTCAGTCAGGTGCGCGAAGGTGGCGGTGTAACCGGGGCCGTGACGCACAGCTTTTGGTCGCAGTTCTTTAACCGCCATCCGTTCGATTATGTTCGCGACATCGAATACGATGAACCCGAAAGCAAAACCATCAACCATGGCCGGTTCCATTCGATGACCGGGTACGGGCACGACAACCAAATGACGCCGTCAGATGTGGATCTGTTTGGAACCCTAACCAACCTCGCGCTGCGGTTCGGTTTGGATTACGGCATCTTGCACACCTGCACGCTAGACAGCATGGGGCATCGCTATTTCCATGACTGCCAACAGATGGACCATGCCTGTTTCGTGATGGACGAGATGCTGGCCCCGTTTATTCCACGCTGGCGTGATCTTGGGTACGACGTCATTGTAACCGCAGATCACGGCCAAGATGAACGCGGCCACCATGGCGGCCGAGGTCCATTGCAACAGGAAACGGCGCTGTATTATTTCGGCGATGCCGAAGGCCCCGAACAAGACGCCGTGATTGATCAGCTGCAGCTGGCCCCGACGATCCTGTCCCGCATGGGGGCACCGATCGCGGATACGATGAAAGCAAAGCCGTTTCTGAAATAGAAATAGATAGGCACACCGCTCCAAAACAAAGGGCGCCCTGCAACGGCGCCCTTTTGCGTTTCACAAATCGTACGAAATCACCCCTTAATCGTACGGCCAGAGCCCCTGCCCCAAAGCTTCGATCGCGATCGAGATCCGCTCAAAGCTGTCTTGGGCGCGTGTCACGGTCGTTCTGGCGCGCAGATACCCCATGCACCAGGCCGTCCTCGTTGATCCAATGGGCATGCCCCCCAGCCGCCTGAATCCGATCCCGGTAGTCCCGACCATCATCGCGCAAGGGGTCGCAATCTGCCGTGACGATGACCGACGGTGGCAGGCCTGAAAAATCTGTGTCGTGCAGCGGGGCATAGGTTGCGTCGTCAACGGGTTCTTCCCCATCGAAACGGACAGTTTGGTAAAACTGGATTTCCGCCAAGGTCAACAACGGGGCATTGGCATGATCCAGATAAGATCCCTTACTCATGTCGCCGCCCAGACCCGGATAAATCAACACCTGCCCCAGAACGTTCTCTAACCGACCACGGGAATGATGGACGACGGCGGCTGCCAGATTGCCACCTGCACTGTCCCCCGGCCAAAAACCAAAGGATCACCAAATTCGGACGCGGCCCACTGCGTTGCGGTCCAACTGTCTTGAAACTGTACCGGGTGGCGGAATTCGGGACACAAGCGGTAATCAACCGCAACGATCCGATACCCGGTCTGCACACATATTTCGGCGCAGACATCATCATGGCTTTCCAATCCACCAACGACAAAACCGCCGCCATGATAATAGACGACGGTTCGTGTCGGGAGCCCAGCTGAATAAACACGGACCGGAACCCCATTGGCACTGACATCCGTAGCGGACACACCGTCCGGGTATCCCTGATGGAATTCCCGGCACATGGTGTCATAGACAGCGCGCTGCCCTTCGATGGTCAGCTCGACCGCATCTTCGGGGTAACTTTCGAGGGTACGAGCGATAAACGCCCAGGTTTCCTCATCAATCAGCGCGTTATAGTCCATGTATCCTCCCGATTAGCTTTGCCACTCCCAAGGGCGTGTGAACCCGCCAAGGGACTGCGTTCACATCTTGGTCCGAACTTCCGTTTGGTGCAAGCTGTGCAACCAGTCCACGTTTCTTATCATCGATCACGGATTCAACCCGCGCTGCCACACCGGCTTTATCCAAAGCAGCGTTGTAAATCCGGGTGATCGCCTGTTTGCGCAGTTCAGGCTTGAAAACCTTGCCAACCGCCGTCTTGGGCAGCTCTGAAAGGATGGTCATGTGCTTGGGCTGTGCCGCGCGTTCGTGCACGTGGACCTTGCAGTATTCCATCAGCTCTTCGGGGGTGGTGCTGGCCCCACCGACCAATTCGACAAAGGCGCAGGGTACCTCGCCTGCGTGCTCGTCGGGCTGACCAATGGCACCGGCAAAGGCGACCGCCTCATGGCCCAGCAAGGGCCTCTTCGATTTCAGCCGGATCAATGTTGTGACCACCGCGAATAATCAGATCCTTGGCGCGCCCTGTGATCCAGACATAGCCGTCCGCATCGACACGCCCCAAGTCCCCGGTGCGCAGGAACTTTTCATAGTGATAGAGGTCTTTGTTTTTGTCGGCTTCGGTATAGGTGTTTGCCGGGATAGATACCGGGGTTCGAAATACAGATCTCGCCCACTTCGTCTGTCGCAGCTTCGACCGGACCTTCGGGCGTCACGTTGACGATTTTGACATCCGTATAAGGGAACGGAATCCCGATTGAGCCAATCTTTTTCTCACCATCCACAGGGTTGCCAGAAACCATACAAGTGGCTTCGGTCAGGCCATACCCTTCGACGATGTTCACGCCGGTCGCCTCTTCGAAACGACGATACAGCTCTACAGGCAAAGGCGCGGAGCCTGAAAAAGCGCGCTGAACCGAGCTGACATCGGCATCAACTGGGCGCTGCATGATCGCAGAGATGGCCGTGGGAACTGTGATGATGAACGAGACCTTCCACCGCTCGATCAATTTCCAGAAGTTATCAAACACCCCTTCGCCGCGATAACCTTGCGGGGTTGGGTAAACCACATGCGCGCCACTGGCGACCGAGGCCATGACGATCACATGGCAGGCGAACACGTGGAACAGCGGCAACGGGCACATGATCACGTCTTTTTCAGTGTAAAGCAGCGTGTGACCCAGCCAGCCATTGTAGATCATGCCGGAATATTTGTGCTGTGCCACTTTGGGCATCCCGGTGGTACCGCCCGTGTGGAAATAGCAGGCAACCCGGTCTTCGGTGCTGTCAGCAAATTGCAATGTTTTGGGCTGCTTCTTCAGTTCTTTGTTGAAGCTTTTGTAATCCGCATGCGCCACAAGCGCCTTATTTTCCAGCTTAGGACGGATCAGTGGGACGATCCAGGATTTCGGTGGCGTCAGATAACGATTCAGATCCACCTCGAGCACGGTGTTCACGCTGGGCGCATGGCGCACGGCCTCAGCCGTTTTTTCTGCAACATCGGTTTTGGGGAACGGCTTTAGCGTCACGACAACCTTGGCTTTGGTTTCCCGCAGGATCGACGCAATCTGTTCTGGCTCTAGCAGCGGATTGATTGGGTTGACGATCCCAGCCACTGCCCCGCCCAGAAATGAAATCAGGGTCTCGTTACAGTTCGGCAAAATATAGGCCACGACGTCGTTCTCGCCCACACCCAAAGACCGGAACAGGTTTGCGGCCTGAACGGTTTTGTCGTGCAGTGTCTGCCAGTTCAAGGTTTCAGCCTTGTCTGTCGGACCTGAAAAGATCTGAAAACTGGTCGCGCTGTTGGTGGGGAACTTTTTCGTGGTTGATGACAGCATCTGATAGAGCGTCACCGGAACGTCCCGATCCTCCCAAGGCATTTCGCTTTCGATCTTCAAACGATCTTCCATACCCCGTAAAGGCCATGAACATTCCTCCCAATTTTGATTGCCCTTGTGCCGGGCATTTCATCCTTGTCCGCAGGATGGGGGGAATTTGGTTGCCATGCAAGCAACGCCTTAGCGTCAATTTCATGCCCCGGCGGAATGACGCTACGACGCGAAAGGCGCGACCCTTGCAAAGCCGCGCCTATTCTTCATGTCAGATCGATGTTTTGCGTGAGATCAGCCCCACTGGTTTTGATCGCGTTTAGCCGCCGATACTGCCATCAGTAAATTGCAGTTTTGCAAGGCGCGCATACAATCCACCCGCAGCGACCAATTCATCGTGGCTGCCGTGCGCGACGATCTGCCCGCCGTCCATGACCACGATCCGATCAGCCTTTTTGACCGTCGCGAGGCGGTGTGCCACGATCAGAGTTGTGCGCCCCGCGCTCAGCTCATCCACTGCGGCCTGAACCGCACGTTCGCTTTCTGCATCCAAGGCGCTGGTTGCCTCGTCCCAACAGCAAAACAGGGGCGTCACGCAAAATCGCACGTGCAATCGCGATCCGTTGCTTTTGACCGCCAGACAGCATGACACCGCGTTCGCCTACAAAGCTCCCATAACCATCTGGCAGAGCTGAGATAAAGTCATGCGCTGCGGCGGCTTTTGCGGCCTCTTCCACTTCGCTATCGGTGGCATCAGGACGCCCGAAGGCGGATGTTTTCACGCGCGGACCCTGCAAAAATCACCGGATCTTGTGGGACCAAGGCGATGTGCTTGCGGAATTCATCTTTGTTGAGATCAGTCAACGCCGCACCGTCCAACGTAATGACCCCTTGATCAGGATCATAAAACCGCTGGATCATCTGAATGACCGTTGTTTTGCCCGCCCCGGATGGGCCAACAAAGGCAACGGTTTCGCCCGGGTTCACTGTCAGGCTCAGCCCATCAAGCGCAACCGTATCGGGGCGTGCAGGATAGCGGAACGTCACATCCTGAAACGCGATGGCACCGGCAACGGGCTCTTGCAATTGCTGCGCCGTTTGCGGGTTTTGAACGGTATCCTCGGCGTTGAGCATTTCAATCAAACGATCCGTCGCCCCTGCAGCGCGCTGCAACTCGCTCCAGATCTCAGACAAGGCCGCGACGGCACCGGCAACAAGCACCGCGTAGATGACAAATTGGATCAACGCGCCTTCGCTCATTATACCAGCGCGAACATCATTCGCACCCATCCACAGAACACCAACGATGCCGGTAAAAACGAGGAAGATAACAATGACCGTCAGCATGGCACGGGTGCGAATACGGGCGCGCGACACTTGGTAAGACGTTTCGGTCATGTCTGCAAATTGCGCCCGGCTGGCGGCTTCGTGTGTGAACGCCTGCACAGTTTGAACCGCGCTCAACGCCTCGCCAGCATTACCAGATGACGCGGCGATCCAATCTTGGTTTTCCCGGCTGATCACCCGCAACCGCCGCCCCAGCACCAAGATCGGAACAATCACAGCGGGCACGATCAGCAGAACCAAACCCGTCAACTTGGCCGACGTCAGCAGCATCAATATCAAGCCGCCCACAAACAAAAGCACATTGCGCAAGGCGATGGAGACAGACGAGCCCAGAACCGACTGGATCAGGGTTGTATCGGTGGTGATCCGGCTCAGCACCTCGCCCGTCATGATTTTTTCAAAGAACTCTGGGCTAATGCCGATTACACGGTCGAAAACGGCCATGCGAATATCAGCGACCACACGTTCGCCCAAACGGGTCACCAAGGCGTATCGCAAACCGGTTCCGACTGCGAGCAATCCGGCGATCACCAAAGCGGCCATAAAGTATTGATCGAGCAACGCTTCGTCAGCGACGCGGAAGTTGTCGACAACCCGACGCACGGCCAAAGGCAGCATCAAGGACATGCTTGCCGTTATGACCAAAGCCACACCCGCCCCCAGCATCAACCCCTTGTACGGCATCATAAAAGGCCAAAGCGCCGAGAGAACGCCAATCTTCTTTGACGTTGCCCGCTCTTCGCTGCCACCTGGCACCTGGTTCGGCGCTGTTTGCGCAGTCTGAGATCTTGCCATGTTGGGCCCTTGTGACAGTTTGTTGAATTCACGCTTTGATCCGGGAACACCCAGATCCTGAGCTCGCTTCTTGGCCCTCAGCGTCGGGCGGGTCAAGCGACCAGATGCCGCGACCCTAAAGTCGTAGAGGAAAACAGCCGCGCCGAGTTCAATAATTTTGGAGTTTTGGCAATTGTTTCAACATACAGTTGGATATGGAGCGGGTAGCGGGAATCGAACCCGCACCTTAAGCTTGGAAGGCTCTTATGATACCATTTCACCATACCCGCTCATGAGGGCACGTCCTATTTTATCGCCATTTGGCCGTCAAGGGCGCTTTGACATTGAATGTCATTTTTCCCTAAGAATTTGAACGGCCCTGACGCAGCCACCCAAACGCTAGGTTACCTGAAACCGTGTGCTGACCGGGGATTGGTCGCTCTCTTTCCCTAGCGCGTTAGTCCCCCCTTGGGCATGTTCCGGGTCTGGCCAGTTTGGTGGTTAGGATCAAACGCTTGGGGTGAAATCAGACCTTTGCACCACCCAGTGATTGCCCCGATATATCCCCCAATAGCGTGAAATGGGCAGAGACTCTCCGATATGGAATTGATGCGTGAAACACTGAATTTTTCCATCAAAACAACGATGAACCGCGATACCCAACCTTTAGAAAGGCGATGCCGAAACTTCAATTACTGATTATTATAGGCGGGGGACCGTGAAAATGTTATACTTCTGCGGTGGTGGTCAACGAGGTCAATTTTGGGCGCGTTGAACCGATTTAGTATGCAGAGAATGTTCGGCACACTCACATTTAGCTGAGCGCTTAGTCTTATTCTTATAATTTCTTATAAGGGGTCTGAAAATGAGCTTGGAAAACACCGCGGGCACGATGACCTTTATGTTTGGTGGCACTTACATCGAAGGGGATACCCCGCTGCAAAGCGTTGAATTGCCCGATGATCTGCTGGATGAGGACCAGTTCTGGGTCATGGTTCAGGATGGCGGGTTCACCAAAGCGATTCAGGTCGAGATCCATGACCTCGAAGGGGAGGATTTCTCCCTGCGTGTCACCGAGGCGAAATACGACGATTATGAAGTGTTCGACACCCTCAACGGTGATTTCGAGGCGGTTCAGGATCATTTCGACAGCACAGGAAACCCGCAACTCATTGCGACACACTCGGATGCAGGCGGCTATGGCCTGCATTCCGTGACCATTGCGGGTGTGTCGAATGGCGACGCTTATATCCAACCCGATGCGGCGACGGTCTTTGATGCGGATGGCATCCCGGACGTAGAGCCCGACCCTGTTCCCGATCCAGATACCGACCCGGATGTAGACCCCGACGCGCCAGCAACAGGTTTGGGTGTCGGGGGCACGATGACCTTTATGTTTGGCGGCTCTTACATCGAAGGGGACACCCCGCTGCAAAGCGTTGAATTGCCCGATGATCTGCTGGATGGGGAGCAGTTCTGGGTCATGGTTCAGGATGGCGGGTTCACCAAAGCGATTCAGGTCGAGATCCATGACCTCGAAGGGGAGGACTTCTCCCTGCGTGTCACCGAGGCGAAATACGACGATTATGAAGTGTTCGACACCCTCAACGGTGATTTCGAGGCGGTTCAGGATCATTTCGACAGCACAGGCAATCCCCAGCTCATCGCGACCCACCCGGATGCAGGCGGCTATGGCCTGCATTCCGTGACCATTGCGGGTGTGTCAAATGGCGACGCTTATATCCAACCCGATGCGGCGACGGTCTTTGATGCGGATGGCATCCCGGACGTAGAGCCCGACCCTGTTCCCGATCCAGATACCGACCCGGATGTAGACCCCGACGCGCCAGCAACAGGTTTGGGTGTCGGGGGCACGATGACCTTTATGTTTGGCGGCTCTTACATCGAAGGGGATACCCCGCTGCAAAGCGTTGAATTGCCCGATGATCTGCTGGATGGGGAGCAGTTCTGGGTCATGGTTCAGGATGGCGGGTTCACCAAAGCGATTCAGGTCGAGATCCATGACCTCGAAGGGGAGGATTTCTCCCTGCGTGTCACCGAGGCGAAATACGACGATTATGAAGTGTTCGACACCCTCAACGGTGATTTCGAGGCGGTTCAGGATCATTTCGACAGCACAGGAAACCCGCAACTCATTGCGACACACTCGGATGCAGGCGGCTATGGCCTGCATTCCGTGACCATTGCGGGTGTGTCGAATGGCGACGCTTATATCCAACCCCGATGCGGCGACGGTCTTTGATGCGGATGGCATCCCGGACGTAGAGCCCGACCCTGTTCCCGATCCAGATACCGACCCGGATGTAGACCCCGACGCGCCAGCAACAGGTTTGGGTGTCGGGGGCACGATGACCTTTATGTTTGGCGGCTCTTACATCGAAGGGGACACCCCGCTGCAAAGCGTTGAATTGCCCGATGATCTGCTGGATGGGGAGCAGTTCTGGGTCATGGTTCAGGATGGCGGGTTCACCAAAGCGATTCAGGTCGAGATCCATGACCTCGAAGGGGAGGACTTCTCCCTGCGTGTCACCGAGGCGAAATACGACGATTATGAAGTGTTCGACACCCTCAACGGTGATTTCGAGGCGGTTCAGGATCATTTCGACAGCACAGGCAATCCCCAGCTCATCGCGACCCACCCGGATGCAGGCGGCTATGGCCTGCATTCCGTGACCATTGCGGGTGTGTCAAATGGCGACGCTTATATCCAACCCGATGCGGCGACGGTCTTTGATGCGGATGGGGATGGGGGACCCGCAGAACCCGATACAGGATCAGATCCCACGGACGAGACATCAAATACGCTCTCGTTTATCTCTCACCCAGATGATGATCTGTATTTCATGAATCCCGACATCCGCGCCAGCATCGAAGATGGCCTTGGCCACACCACGTTGATTTCCACCGCAGGGGATGCTGGAGGTGGGTTATCATATGGGTTGGCACGAGAAGAAGGGATCAAGGCCGCCTATTCTGTCATGACCGACTCCGCTGCGTGGATCGATGAGACAGTCCTTTTTAACAATGGAGAGAAAACGTTCGAAGTGCAGTCTTCTTATTTAGAAGATCAGCCCGATATCCGGCTCTATTTCTTGCGGCTGCCGGACGGCAATCTGGGCTCTGGGTATGGTTCAACGGGATTCGAAAGCATTGAACGGCTGTGGGAGGGCGAGATTTCTGTGATCAACTCGATTGACGGGGAAAACAGTTATACCGCGTCGGAATTGAGCTGGCTCATGACCGAAGTTCTAAATGTTCACCAACCTCAGATGCTGTTGGTTCAGGATTACGACTCTGACACCGTCGCGTCGGATCATTCAGATCATTCTCATACCGCGCATTTCGCCATGCAGGCGCAGGAAAGTTATGACTCTCCGCATGTCGTTCGTTCATATGTTGAATACGCAAGTTCAAGCCTGCCTGCGAACCTGGATGCGGAAACCATCCAGGAAAATATAGCTGTTCTTGAAGCCTACGCCCAATATGACGGCATTGATCCGTACTCTGATTGGGCCAGTCGCCAATATTCCGAAGAGCTGATTAATACGCTAAACGGTGGTGAGGGTGACGGAACACCCCCGCCCGAAAATGCGGTTAACCTGATCAGCAACGGTGAATTTGCGGCGGGCGACCTGTCGGGCTGGGAAACAGGAAACCCATCCGGCCACAGCGGCCCTGATGGCGCGAATGGTCATGTCAGCTTTAACGCCCAAGACGAAGAAATCTATGGCGACTACATTCAGCAAAGTTTCGCAACCGAAACCGGGTCGACCAACACGGTTTCGATGGATCTGTCAGAGAATGGCGAAGGCGTATCTGGCCATTCTTATCGCGTTGATGTTCTGGATGCCGCCGGCGAGCCGATTGAAAGCCGCGCCTACTCGGTAGGGGATAACTCAACCGAGCATGTCAACTTCGAGTTCACAGCCAGTGGCGACACTGCAACGCTTCGCATCACGAACATATCGGCGCAGGACTCTGACACTTCGGATGCAACCGTCGATAACATTTGGGTCTATAGCCATTCCCCCGAGGGCCCAGAAGGTTCAGCGGGCGACCAAGGGGTGACGATCTTAGGAACCGAAGACACAGACAGTTTGAATCCGGATGGGGCGGTCCCTGAAACGGATGCCCTGACATCTGAAACCTCTGGAGAAGCGTTGATGGCGAGCTTGTTTTCGCCTTTGGAAAACGAAAATGAGCCCCCTCTAGAAGACGGCTTAGAAGAGGCAGATCTGCTCGGGCTTTGAAGCTCAAGAAGACGCGGTTACGCAGATTAAGCCCCACCAGTGCTTGGGCAGCGGGTTAAATTCACATACCCAACACAATCATCATCGCCGGACGGTCCAGCGGTAAATCCATCATTCGCGTAGGTAGTGCCACTTCTGCGCTTGTGGCGTCGCATATCCTGCGGCCCTAAGAACTGCTGTCGCGTTTGACGAGCGTCCGTAACTTTTGAATTTGGGAAAATCACATCCAAGTGTGAAATAGTGCGGTCGAGAAGACTCGATAGTCGATGACTTCCACCGCATAGTTCTTTCTCGTTGAAAAACAAAGAACTACGAGCCTCAACCCATCAAGACATGCCTGCTTGTGCAAATCCTGTGCAAAATCTGTACAGCAAATACCGATGCAGAAACATTCGATGAAGGCCCGCTATGCCCTGCTCTGTCGA
>CBCYME010000002.1:0-26398 GCA_965183835.1 Paracoccaceae bacterium
TGCCCCAGCGTGATGTCCAGATTGCCCTGCCAATGTTCAGCCAGCCAGACAGGGTCAACCACGCGGTTCCAAAAGGCGTAATACCCCTGCCGTAAGGACAGCTGATACAGCCCTTGGTTGGGGCCCTTGTGTACGCGGGCAAAGATGACTTTGACCTTGGCCGATTCATGCATGTTGTGCTCGTGATATGGGGACAGCATAATCCGGGCCCCCTCGAATGTGTCTGGATCGAACTGAAACTGCAGTCGATAGGGGGTTTGTTTGACCCGGTTATCC
The DNA here is from genome assembly GCA_965183835.1 of Paracoccaceae bacterium. Taxonomy (GTDB): domain Bacteria; phylum Pseudomonadota; class Alphaproteobacteria; order Rhodobacterales; family Rhodobacteraceae; genus OMPR01. Next base: position 277 of record CBCYME010000002.1, read on the forward strand.
AGCACAGCAACAGGGGCGTCAGACAGCAGGGTTGCACGGGCGCTGTTCGCTGGGAGGGTCGGTTTGCCCATGCTTAGCCCATTTTGCGTCAGGCGCACGTGCTCGCGCCCCAGAGGCGTCTCAAACCCATCCCACCCCGTTTGTGTGCTGAGATCCAACAGATTTGAGCGGGGCAGGGGGGGGCACCCCGACACGGATAGAGTGGGGGAGGATGGGTCGCGCGGCTAGTGTATCAATGTGAACAGACCGCAGGCCCATCTGGGTGCCCCCGGTGTCTGCGTCCGCTTGTGATAGCACGTGTAGGCGCAGCGGGACCCCATTTCCGATCTGGTCCCAAGGCAGCGGCGTTGATGGAAACCCGGGCATTTCAATGGCGACACCATCCTGCGACAGGCGCAGGGTGATTGCGTCGGGAAAGGCTGCGATCCGGGATACCTCTAGCGGGTTGGCCTGAGAAATCACCTGACTGACCGCGGTATAGCTGCCGTCGGGTTGGCGGGTTTTGTTGGCCCAATATTGCCCGTGCCCTGCGGCGCTGCCATTGTTGGACAGCCTTGTTTGCAGCCCAATCCTGACACCCGTTGCGTGGTCCGGGTCCAGCGCGATACGCACAAGGGTTTGCGCGCCATCAGACAGGCGATCAAGCCAGATCACGGGACCAACCGAGTATATCCCCAATGTGCCTGTCTGATCCCCAGTGGCCTTTAGGCGCAAAACACCGTCTTCAAAACGCGCGAGATTGGAAAACGCGCCGGATGTTGTTTCGTACCCGGTCCAGATGCGGCCAAGCTGACGGCCATCAAACGCCAGAACAGATTGGTTTTCGCGGGAGGGGGCATCAAGGTGCCCCCTCTGCGGGCTTGGAATGTCCTTTAGGTCGATTTGCGTCAACACTAGCCGGGTTGGGGCGTTTTCGGTCTGTGCGTGGGACAGGATCTGTACATGCCACGGCCCGGTTGAGACGGTGTGCGGCAGCGGTGTTTCCATCAGGCGATTGCCCTGCTGGTCTGCGATTTCAATGATCTGATCGGGGCGCAGAATGACGCGAATCTCCCCCGGCTCTGTGCCCGGTTCAAAGGGCTGTGTGGCAAGGGTCCATTGAAAGGCTTTCAGAACCAGTTCCCCATCTTTGGGGCCGTTGATTTTAACCGCAAGTCGCAGGCTGTGCCCGGACCATGGATCATCGTCTAATCCCTTTGGTTTTGTCAGCGCGACAATCATCTGATCGGTTTGTGCAGGATCGTAGGCCAGCGTGAGCTGTTGGGGTGTGTCCTCAAGCGGCAATGGCATTTCCAACAGGGGGGTCGTTGATGCGATCCCGGTTTTTCCCCACTGATTGTCAGCCGGCACCGCAACGCGCAGGCCGGTTGGACCGGTGTCCGCAAACCGCTCAAAATCCCCGCCGCTGACTGAAATAGGGCGCCAACCTTGGCCCAGATCCCCCTGAAAAATGACGTCAGGCGTGGGCATGTCTGCAAGGGGCGCAGGTTGGACCCCGGTTGGGGGCCACGCTTCGACGGTCAGGGACAGCAGGTCGTCCTGATCAAGTTCGAGCAACAGCAAATTGGACCCATCCAGATCGACAAATGCAAAGGGCTGCCCTTGGGTGGCGGTGATCATGCGATGATAGAGCGGCCAGAAATAGTCATCCGTGGCCCCCTGCGGATCAAAGGGAAAGCGGGCGGCGATGACGGGCATATCGTGTGCCCCACACAATGCGACCCAGCTCACCGCAACACCGGATTGCAACACAACATCGCGAGTTGGGTGCGCCCAGTCATCGGTGGGTTCCACGCGGCAGTCAGGGCCAAACCGGGCGTGCAGATCCATCAGGGATGTGTCGCCCACTGGTGCCCGCGATATCGTCGCGATCTGATCCTGTGCCGCGGGGGCCTGTAGGTGATTGGGCGGGGGCCCAAGGATCAGGCTCTGGGCCATTTGGGCCAACTGAGTGGCCTGCGTGGGGTTTTGTTCAAGGGCGCGGATGGTAAAGATTGAAAACGCTGCTGTTTCGTCGCCACCGGTGAGCACCCATACTCTGGCTTGCGCATAGGGAAAGCTGATCTTGCCGATTGGGGCAACATCTGTGGTGTATTTGGTGCCCATGGCTGCAAACCCGGCAACCTCAAGCACATAGGTCCCGTGCTCTTCGCGGTTCTCGAAATAGCCGTCTTTGATCTGTTGCGTGACCTGTTCAACGTGATCCAGTGCCGAGATGCCCCCTGATGTTCGCGTGACCAGAACCAGTACGGTTTCAGTCTGGGTCGCGGATTGAACAATCAGGCTGTCAAAGGCATCGGTTTGCGGTTCATAGCCGTCCCACCCGTCGGGCAATTTGAGAGAGAAATCCCCAGTTGCGACATAGCGGTACTGATCTGTGGGTGGTGGAGATGGCAGGGCGGCGGTTGGCGCGCGCACCGGGATGCCGTCAATTTCCAACCGCGCAATCAGGTCCTCAAACAAGGCCTCGTGCTGTGCCAGATCCTGACCGCGCGCGGCAAGATGCAGGATAAAGATCTCTCCGGCGTCATCTTTGTCGAGAAAGGCAAGCTGAAACACCCGTTCGTCTGGCGTTTCCGAATGAATGAACAGGCCTTTGTGTCCGGCCACGTCGCGTTCTTTGCTGGCGACGATATCGGAAAATCCCAGCAGAGGTTCATCCTGAAACCACCAAAAGGCCCACATGGAATAGGCTTTGTCCGGGCTTTCAAAGTCATATTCCCGATCTGGCTCTGCTAAGGTGACATCCCACTCAAGCGGGGCCTGAACAACAAAGGATCGCAGTGCATAGTCTGTCCAGTCTCGGGCCGGTGCTGCGTGGGGAAAGACAAACGCCAAAGCCAGGGCCAGACAGGCTAGAATATGCAAATCTAAAGGTCATGGTGTGTCTCTCGCTTTAGGACGATTGAGGGCGCTGGGACTTGAGCTGGCGAAACCGGGCAAGACCGCGTTTGATGGGGACCGCTTTACGGTCCAGCTGCGCAAGCAGCGCCTTGGTAGGGGCTTCGAAGGCGCCCGCCTGAATGACGAGCGGGGGGTGCCCGTCTCCTTCGAAGGCCAGACCAATGCTGTCGCGCGCCAGCATCAAGCCCCCAGCGACCTGTGGCTCCCCGATCATGCCAAAGATCGGTGCCGCCTGTTTTAGCCATCACGGCAGCCCGCGTTTCCAAGGAACGACCCGCTGGATCGTGGCGTATGGGATGTGGTGGTCTTGCCAGGCGGTGATAAATGCGACCTGTGTTGCGCTAAGGGTCATGGCAAAGCAGTCATTGCGCCACCCGATGTAGAGAAACGCCAGACAAAACGGCACTATGGGCCAGACCAAATAGGCCGAAGGGTGAAGGCCGGACCCATGCCAGTGCGGGGCCGCCCAAAAGGGTATAGTGATCAAGAGACCGCAGGTCGAGAACCCAAGCAGGTCGGGAATGACGATTGCGGGCCATGTGTCATACCGAAGGGCCTCAGCCGGCCAAGGGGGCTTGGGCCAGAACGCGTATACTGCGATCACAGCGGCAACCGCTCCCCCGCAGCCCAACCACGTGGGGGCAGGATCAGAGCCAAACACAGACCACAGAGACAAATCCCCCGTCGCATAAGGCCGAATTTTCCGGATCTAGTCATAGGACTACCCGTGCTTACCGCTCTGGATGAAAGCACGGGTTCTGGGGGGAACTTTGATACAGGTCAAGATTTTTGAATGTATGGCCGCAGCCCAAAATCAGGGGTGCGCGCTGGGATGCTCCGCTTGGCGACTGGTCTGGCGCACTTCTTCCAACAGCCGTTCGATTAGCTTGGTTTTGGGGGAATCCGACCGGGTAAGCAGGCCCAATTCCCGACAAGGGGCTTTGGGTCCAAGGGGGATTTTGCGCAATTGCTCAAAGGTGGGATCAGGCACACATAGGTTGGGCACAACCGAAACACCCAGATTGTAGGACACCATGTTGGCCAATGTTTCCAGCGAATCCATCTCCATCGTTGGTCGAACGGATATGTTTGTGTCGGACAGCCACTGATCCACCAACTTACCGGCGGCGGTCTGTCTGGCGTGGCGAATAAAGGGCTGTGTTTGCAGGATCTCGACGGGATCGGTATCGCTGATCTCTGGCGCGGTGATCAGCACCAAGGGCTCTTGTGCCACAAAGTGCCATGTCAGTTGGGGTGGGATGCTGTCTGGAACGCTTAGAATTGCAGTATCCAGACCGTTGCGTTCGACCTGTTCGATCAGATCATCGGCCAAACCCGGCACAACCCGGATATGAAGGTCAGGAAAGGTGCGGATCAGGCGTTTGATGGATTGGGGTACCAAACCGCCAATGGTTGAGGGCATCGCGCCCAAGGAAAGTTCGCCATACAACCGGGCTTCCCCCACGACACCATCCAACAGGGTGTCATAGGCATGTAAAACCTCGCGTGCTTTGGGTACCAAAGCCCACCCGGTGGCGTTCAGTTGGGGGGACTTTTGCGACCGGTCAAACAGGTCTACACGGAGCTGGGATTCTAGCCGTTTCATTTGCTGGCCCACTGCGGCGTGGGTTACACAGACCTGATCGGCCGCGCTTGCGAAACTGCCCCGATCTGCGACGGCAACCAATGTCCTGAGCAATGTGATCGACATCAACGTCTTTCCCTGACCGCGCTTACTCTGTCTAGGCCGAATGCGTTGCGATTTCCAGTGCGTGACCGGGGTGGGGCCGGTAGCGCTTGTTCTGTGGTGCGGCCAGACTGGCCACACCGGTTCTTAGGGCCAAGTGATACGTTGCCCCGATTTAGAGGGCGGAAAATGCGTCAAACGCTGCCAATTGGTCATACCGGTTTTCACGTGGGTGTGGCAGGTTGTGCGGATTGTTGCGCTTATAGCCGGTACGCGACAGTCGGGCATAGGTCAGATCAAAGATCCGCTTGGCCTCTGCATCGTCGCCAAGGTTCAGAATGTCGGGCAGGGTGTCGCGGGTTGCCCCCGGCGCTTGGACCGCATCCATCAACGCCAATACCATAAGGTCCCACCCCAGATAGGATGTCCCAATCTGGGCCTCATCCCCGGCGGAAATGCCTAAGCCATCGGTGGGGGTCGCGCGCCAGATATCTTCGGGAACGCCACTGGCGCGGGCCAGACAGGGGACCTCCCATGATTTCAAGAACGATTGGATTGGCGCGACGTCTCCGACATCGCCGTGCAGGGTCCAAAAACCTGCACCCAGTTCGGAAAAGTTGTCGGTGCTTGCAACAACACCGCTGTGACGGTGCGCCTGATCATACAGCGTCGCCATGCGCAGCCGCGCTCGGATGTTGCCTCGGCGCAGGCGGTGGCCATGGTCGTCTTGATCCCCGCGACCCGGCTCTAGCTGCGCCAAACCATCCAGCATGCACTGATACTGAGGTGTCAGATCAATATTGCTGTGACTGATGCCCAAGGCATGGCAGGCGTTTTCACCCAGTTCCGTTTCGCGCGGGTTCTGTTCGATCGGCAGGGTGTAGCCGTGAACGGCCCAACCCGCAGCTTTGAACAGTGCGGCGGTCAGGGCGCTGTCGACGCCGCCGGACATGCCAATGACAGCAGCGGCCACACCGTTTGATTCACGATAGGCCACCAATTGGGCGACAATCGCGTCTTTGTCCTGTTGCAGCTGCTGGGCAGAGACAAATGTGCCGTCTGCAATCCGGGCGTCTAAAGCCGCATCCAGCCAAGGGCTGAGCGGCCCGATTTGCGCCTGACGTGAAAGTTCCAGAATTTCGGTTTTCAGATCCATCCGATGGTCCGTCCTGTTGTTGCTTTACCCTCGGGGTGTTGGTGCGCATTTGATGTGGTTCGCGCGGGGATGTCAAAGCGACAGCCCGCGAGACCGGTCAAAATGCGCCAGAGAAAGAGGGCAGGGGGCCAAGCTGCTTAATCCGCGAGCGAAATCCACAAGACGGATGCGTCTTCGGCACTGGTGGACACACAGCCGTGCCCCATCCCGCTGTCATAATAGACGGAATCTCCCGCCGCCATCTGAAGCGGGCGATAGTGTTCGGTGTAAAGCGTCAGCTCGCCGCTGAGCACGAACATGAACTCTTCGCCGCGATGTCGGACCCAATTGTCAAATTCGGTCACGTCGCGGGCTTTGATCGTACTGATATAGGGCACCATGCGTTTGCTGGTCAGCTCACTGCACAACAGTTCATGGTCATAGGTTTTGGTTTCTTTATGCTCGCCCAACCCTTTGCGGGTGAAATCCCGGCGACCTGAAATGTCGCTTTGAGCGGATTGCACAAACAACTGCGGCGTTTCCAGTTCCAGCGTCTGCATCAGACGGCGGATAATTTCGAAACTTGGCCGGGTTTGGTTGTTTTCGATCTTGGACAGGGTCGACCGCCCAATGGCAGCAGCTTTGGCCGCTTCTTCCAGCGTCAGGCCCTTTTCTTTGCGGGCATCCCGAATCATTTTGCCAAGGACTTCACCGTCCGGGGCCTCGGTTGCCTCTGCGGCAAGTCCGGCATCGTCGCTTTTTATTGGTTCCACGCGCGCATTTTCTCCTGTTTCTCACAGAGCTTAGCTTTGGTGTATCTCCTAGTCAAAATTTCTTGATGATATCTTTTGTTGCCTGAAGGGGAAAAGTTTCCTATAGGAGTCATAACGCAGCATACAGGCGCATACGGACCCGATCCGCTACGCCCATCTCGGGGAGGAGAGACCCATGAGTGCATTTGATCTGATCGTGATCGGTGGAGGCCCCGGTGGCTATGTAGCCGCCATCCGTGCGGCGCAACTGGGATTGTCAGTTGCTTGTATCGAAGGGCGCGGTGCCTTGGGGGGCACTTGCCTGAACGTGGGCTGTATTCCATCCAAAGCGTTGTTGACCTCCTCGGCCAAGTTCGCCGAGCTCTCACATCTCTCCTCGCACGGTGTGACGGTCGAGGGGGCCAGCATTGATCTGGGCGCCATGATGGGGCGCAAAGATAAGGTTGTTGGTGATCTGACCAAAGGCATCGCGTTCCTATTTAAAAAGAACGGTGTCGAGCACATCGAAGGCTGGGCCAGCATCCCTGCACCGGGTCAGGTCAAAGTTGGCGACGAGGTTTACGAGGCCAAGAATATCTTGATCGCCACGGGATCTGAACCAACGCCGCTGCCCGGTGTTGAAATCGACGAAGTGGATGTGGTCAGCAGCACAGGCGCGCTGAAACTGGACACAGTGCCGGATCATCTTGTGGTGATTGGGGCCGGTGTGATCGGGCTTGAGTTGGGGCAGGTCTGGGCACGGTTGGGGGCCAAGGTCACCGTTGTTGAGTATCTGGACCGCATCCTGCCCGGCATTGATGGCGAAATCGCCAAGCTGTCCCAGCGGGCGCTGTCCAAACGTGGGCTCAAGTTCCAACTGGGGCGCGCTTTGAAAACCATCGACAAGACGGATGCAGGTCTGTCCCTGACGGTGGATCGCGTCGGCAAAGACAAACAAGAAACCATCGACGCAGACAAGGTTTTGATCGCCATTGGCCGCCGCCCGGTGACACGGGGTCTGGGCCTGGACGATCTAGGTGTGGCTGTGAATGCACGCGGATTCATCGAAGTCGACGGGGCGTTCCAAACCTCGGTTCCTGGCATCTATGCGATTGGCGATTGTGTTCCGGGTCCGATGTTGGCGCACAAAGCCGAAGAAGACGGCGTTGCCTGTGTCGAAACACTGGCGGGTCAACACGGGCACGTTGATTACAACACTGTTCCCGGCGTGGTGTATACTGACCCCGAGGTCGCCTCGGTTGGGTTAACCGAAGAGGCGCTGAAAGAGGCGGGCACCGACTACATCAGCGGCAAGTTCACCTTCATGGCGAACTCGCGGGCCCGTTCCACTGGCGAAACCGATGGGGCGGTCAAAGTTCTGGCCTCGCCAGAGGGAACAATTCTGGGCGCGCATATCTGTGGCGCCCATGGCGGTGATCTGATCGCGGAATTGGTGTTGGCGATGACCAAAGGCGCCACTGTTGAAGAGGTCGCGCGCACCTGTCACGCACACCCAGCCTTGGGTGAAGCAGTGAAAGAAGCCTGCCTCGACGCGCTTGGCCGCGCCATTCACGCCTGATCGGAGAATAGCCAGATGACTATCCAGCTTCGCCATCCCGAAAAAGCCAAAAAACCCGACAGCGTGATCCCGCGTAAACCCAAGTGGATTCGCAAGAAAAAGATCGAAAGCGCCGAGTATTACGAAACCCGTCGCCTGATGCGCGACCATGGATTGTCCACGGTCTGCGAAGAGGCTGCGTGCCCCAACATCGGCGAATGCTGGTCACAGCGCCACGCCACCATGATGATCATGGGCGAGACGTGTACGCGCGGCTGTTCGTTCTGCAACGTATCGACTGGTAAACCCGACGCGCTGGATGTGTTTGAACCGGGTCGTGTTGCCCAAGCGGTGAAAAAACTGGGCCTGCGCCATGTTGTGATCACCAGCGTGGATCGCGATGATCTGGCCGATGGTGGCGCAGATCATATCGCGCAGACCATTCGCGCGGTCCGCCATCAGACCCCCGACACCACGATCGAGGTTCTGACTCCCGATTTCTTGGGCAAAGGCAACGCCGCTGACGCGGTGTTTGAGGCCGCGCCGGATGTGTTCAATCATAACCTCGAAACCGTGCCGCACCTGTATCCACGGGTGCGCCCCGGCGCGCGCTATTACACCTCTCTGCGCCTGCTGGATGACGCCAAACGCGCCAATCCGCAGATGTTCACCAAATCCGGTCTGATGGTTGGTCTGGGTGAAAGCATGAATGATGTGCGTCAGGTGATGGACGATATGCGCGCCGCAAATGTCGATTTTCTGACCGTGGGCCAGTACCTGCAGCCCACCCCGAAACACCACCCGATTGATCGGTTCTGGACGCCCGAAGAATTCGCGCAACTGGAACAGATCGCACGGGGCAAAGGATTCCTCGGCGTGTCCGCCACGCCGTTGACCAGATCCTCGTTCCACGCGGACGAAGATTTTGCCGCTTTGAAACAGGCCCGCCAGCAGTCTTTGACTGCAGAAGCCTGACCTTCAAAGTAATTCGAAAACGCAAATGGGAGGGAAACCATGGAAGCGTTAAGTTCAATCGTAGGAGCCATCAATGGCGTCGTTTGGGGGCCACTGATGTTGGTGCTCATTCTGGGCGTTGGCTTCTTTTTACAGGTCGGCCTGAAATTCATGCCGATCCTGAAACTGGGCACGGGCTTTAGCCTGCTGTTCAAAGGTCGCGAAAGTCAGGGCGAGGGCCAAATCAGCCCGTTCAACGCGCTGATGACGTCGCTGTCGGCAACAATCGGTACGGGTAACATTGCCGGTGTGGCCACCGCTGTCTTCTTGGGCGGTCCGGGCGCCTTGTTCTGGATGTGGATGACCGCCTTGGTAGGCATGGCCACCAAATACGCCGAAGCCGTTCTGGCCGTGAAATATCGCGAAACAGACGAGCTGGGCAACTTTGTCGGTGGTCCGATGTACTACATCAAAAACGGTCTAGGCTCGTCCTGGTACTGGTTGGCGCCAGCGTTTGCCCTGTTTGGCGCAATTGCTGCGTTTGGTATCGGCAACGGTGTACAAGCCAACGGTGTGGCACAGGTTCTGGACAGCAACTTTGGCGTTAACACGTCGGTTACTGGTGTTGTTTTGATGGTTCTGACCGCCGCTGTTATCCTTGGTGGCATTACACGCATTGGTGCGGTTGCTGGTAAACTGGTTCCATTCATGGCCGTCAGCTATATCATCGCGGGTCTGCTGGTTCTGCTGATCAACGCTGGTGCCATCGGCGACGCGCTGAGCCTCGTGTTCACCCACGCCTTTACCCCATCCGCTGCCGAAGGTGGCTTTGCTGGTGCAGCCGTTTGGGCCGCGATCCGCTTTGGTGTTGCCCGTGGTGTCTTCTCGAACGAAGCTGGTCTGGGTTCCGCTCCGATTGCGCACGCTGCGGCGTCAACGGCCGGTCCTGTAAACCAGGGTCTGGTTGCGATGTTGGGCACGTTCATCGACACAATCATCGTCTGCTCGATCACGGGTCTGGCGATCATCGCGTCGGGGGCTTGGACATCGGGTGAATCTGGTGCGGCTCTGACCTCGCTGGCATTCGAAACGTCGCTGCCGGGTATCGGTGGTGCACTGATCGCGGTTGCGCTGTCGATCTTTGCCTTCACCACCATTCTTGGCTGGTCGTTCTACGGTGAAAAATGCGTGGGCTTCTTCTTTGGTGCCAAGGCGCTGATGCCGTACCGTGTTTTGTGGATCGTTGCGATCTACTTTGGTGCGACTGCTGACCTCGGCTTTGTCTGGTTGCTGGCGGATACGCTGAACGCAATGATGGCAATCCCGAACCTGATCGCATTGGCCTTGCTGAGCCCTGTCGTCTTTAAATTGACGAAAGAGTTCTTTGCCACCAACGGTGCATCCGAATCTGGCGACGCCGCCAAATAGGCGCGGACATTGATCAAACGCGAAGGGCTGTGATGGCCCTTCGTATCTGAAACGAATTTCACATTCTTCGAGGAGATGACGGATGGCTACCAAGATCCTGCTTCCGATTGATCACACGGACGACCGTTCGTGGAAAAAGGCACTGCCTGTAGCACTGGAACAGGCCAAGTTTTATGGCGCCACGCTGCACGCTGTTGAGGTCATCCCTGAAATCATCCAGCTGCCCAACCTGCCCGAAGGGTACGGCGCGGGTGCCCGGGACTTTGTCCATGGCAAAGTTGAGGCCATCTTGGCCGCAAATAACGCCGCTGATGTGCCGGTCCAGATTCAGGAAGGCAGCGTTTATCGCGAAATCCTGAAATTGGCGCACAAAGACGGCTACGATATGATTATCATGGCATCAGCCAAGGGTGATTTCCCAAACTACGAAATCGGCCCAAACCTCGCGCGAGTTGTGCGCAATGCGCATTGCACCGTCATGGTCGTTCGCGACTGACCCTGTTTGAAAAAGGTGACTGATATGTCCGACGCCCCCAAACGAACCCCTCTTTATGACCTGCACGTCGAACTCGGCGGTAAGATGGTCGATTTTGCCGGCTGGGAAATGCCGGTGCAGTACCCCATGGGCATCATGGGCGAACACAATCACACCCGCGCCAAAGCGGGCCTGTTTGACGTCAGCCACATGGGTCAGGTGATCCTGCGCGGCGAAAACGTAGGCGAAAAGCTGGAAACGCTGTGCCCACAGGCCTATGCGACCTTGAAAGAGGGCAAAGCGCGCTATGGCTTCTTCACCAACGAAGACGGCGGCATCATGGATGACCTGATCGTGTCCAACGCGGGTGATCACTTCTTTGTCGTGGTGAACGCGGGTCTGCGTCATCAGGATATCCCGCACATGGCGGCGAACCTCGACGGTGTCGAAGTGACCGAAATCTTTGACCGCGCTCTGGTGGCGGTTCAGGGCCCGGCTGCTGAAAACGTTGTGGGCGAATTGTGCCCCGCAGCGCGCGACATGAAATTCATGGAATCCATGGTTGCGGACATCGCAGGCGTTGAATGCCGCATCTCACGTCTGGGATACACTGGCGAAGATGGCTATGAAATCTCGATCCCAGAAGACAAGGCCGTTGAGGTGTCACGTGCCTTCCTTGCGCACGACGACTGTGAACCGGCTGGTTTGGGCGCGCGGGATTCCCTGCGTCTGGAAGCAGGCCTTTGCCTCTATGGCAACGACATCGATCAGTCGACTTCACCGGTCGAGGCCAGCTTGGGTTGGGCGATGCAGAAGCGCCGCAAAGAAGAAGGCGGGTTCCCCGGTGCCGCGCGCATCCAAAAGGAACTGGCCGAGGGTGCCGCCAAGAAATTGGTCGGGATCAAACCAACCGGTCGGGCCCCAGCGCGTCAGCACGTGGAAGTCCAATGTCTTGAAGGCAATACCATCGGTGAAATCACCTCGGGCAGCTTTGGCCCCACTGTTGGCGGACCCGTTGCGATGGGCTACGTTTCCGCAGGACACGGGGAACCGGGCGAAAAGGTTAACCTCATCATTCGCGGCAAGGCCCAGCCTGCCGAAATCGTATCGCTGCCTTTCGTGCAGCAAAACTACAAACGCTAAATCCGGGAGCATTTAAAAATGGCCACCTATTATTCAGAAGAGCACGAATGGGTTCTCGTCGAGGGCGATATCGCCACCATCGGCATCACCAAGCACGCGGCTGACCAGCTGGGCGAAATCGTATTCATCGAGCAGAAAGAAGCCGGTGACGAGTTCGAAAAAGGCGACGAAATCGGCGTGATTGAATCCGTCAAGGCGGCGTCGGAAATCTACGCTCCGCTGGACGGCGAAGTTGTCGAAGTGAACGGCGATCTCGAAGACAATCCTGGTAATCTGAACGAAAGCCCCGAGGGCGACGCTTGGATCTATAAGGTCAAACTGGCAAACGCCGCCCAGCTCGAAGAGCTGATGGATCTGGATGGATACAAAGCCCTGATCGGGTAAACCCATCTTTTCAAAACTACGCGCGCCGGACGCTTTTATAGGGTCCGGCGGGTTGGACATTTGACATCAGGAGCGCTGACCATGGCCTTCAAACTCACCGATTACGAAGCCTACGACTTTGCCAATCGCCGTCACATCGGACCGTCCCCAAAAGAGATGGCGCCGATGTTGAAGACGATCGGCTTCAAAACGCTGGACGAGCTGATTGACGCCACCGTGCCTCCTGCGATCCGCCAGAAAGAAGCGTTGGACTGGGGCCCGGCGATGACCGAGCGGGACGCGCTGTTCCACATGAAAGAGATCGCGAGCAAGAACAAAGTTCTGACATCGCTGATCGGGCAGGGCTACTATGGCACCACCACACCGGCGCCGATCCTGCGCAACATTCTGGAAAACCCCGCATGGTACACGGCCTATACGCCCTACCAGCCCGAGATTTCCCAAGGCCGTCTTGAGGCGCTGTTGAACTTCCAAACCATGGTTTCGGATTTCACCGGTCTCGACGTTGCCAACGCATCCCTATTGGACGAAGCAACTGCTGCTGCCGAAGCGATGGCCATGGCCAAACGTGGCGGCCGGTCCAAGGCAAACAATGCGGCATTCTTTGTCGATAAAAACTGCCACCCACAAACCATCGCAGTTATCAAAACCCGCGCCGAGCCTATGGGTATCGACGTGCAGGTCGCGGACCCATCCGAGTTGGAAGCCGGTGCCGTCTTTGGTGCGATTTTCCAATATCCGGGCACCGACGGCCACGTTCAGGATTTCACAGCGCAGATCGCTGCCTTGCATGAACACAAAGGCATCGCGATTGTTGCCGCTGACATCCTGTCGCTGGCATTGCTCAAGTCACCCGGCGAAATGGGGGCCGACATCGCGATCGGGACCACCCAGCGTTTTGGTGTTCCCATGGGCTATGGTGGACCACACGCGGCCTACATGGCGACAACTGATAAACTGAAACGGTCTATGCCGGGTCGGATCATCGGTGTGTCGATTGATAGCCGTGGCAACCAAGCCTACCGTCTGTCGCTGCAAACCCGCGAACAGCACATCCGCCGCGAAAAAGCGAACTCGAACGTCTGTACCGCTCAGGCGCTGCTGGCTGTTATCGCGTCGATGTATGCTGTGTATCACGGACCCGATGGCATCAAGGCGATTGCCCAGTCGGTTCACCGGAAAACCTCGCGGTTGGCCGATGGTCTTGAACAGCATGGTTTCAAGGTTGAGCCCGAAGTCTTCTTTGACACGATCACCGTCGAAGTTGGGCCGATGCAGAAAACTGTCATGGAAGCTGCCGTTGCGCGTGGCGTGAACCTGCGCAAAATCGGTGAAACCAAGGTTGGCATCTCGCTCGACGAACAGACCCGCGCCGAAACAATTGAGGCGGTCTGGGGTGCATTTGGCATCGACCAGAAAGACGACAGCTCGAACAGCCACTATCGTTTGCCTGAGCACGCGCTGCGCGAAAGCGAATACCTGACTCACCCGATTTTCCACAAAAACCGGGCCGAAGCAGAAATCACCCGCTACATGCGCCGTCTGGCGGACCGCGATCTGGCACTGGATCGCGCGATGATCCCGCTGGGCAGCTGTACCATGAAGCTGAACGCGACCATTGAAATGATCCCGGTGACATGGCCGGAATTCAGCAACCTGCACCCCTTCTGCCCGAAAGATCAGGCGCTTGGGTATCACGAGATGATCGACGATCTGAACGACAAACTGTGTCAGATCACCGGCTATGATGCGATTTCCCAGCAACCCAACTCGGGTGCGCAGGGCGAATATGCGGGTCTGCTGACCATCCGCAACTACCATGCGGCACGTGGCGAAGCGCACCGGAATGTGTGTCTGATCCCAACCTCGGCGCACGGCACCAACCCGGCGTCGGCGCAGATGGTGGGCTATCAGGTAGTTCCGGTCAAAGCGGACGAAGATGGCAACATCGATGTCGCTGATTTCCGGGCAAAGGCTGAAAAGCACTCTGACCATCTTGCGGCGTGTATGATCACATACCCCTCGACCCACGGTGTGTTTGAAACCACCGTGCAAGAAGTCTGTGACGTCACCCATGAACATGGCGGTCAGGTTTACATTGATGGCGCCAACATGAACGCCATGGTGGGTCTGTCGCGTCCGGGTGATATTGGCGGCGACGTCAGCCACCTGAATCTGCACAAAACCTTCTGCATTCCACACGGCGGCGGCGGCCCCGGCATGGGTCCGATCGGTGTTAAGGCACACCTGACCGAGCACCTGCCAGGTCACCCGGAATATGGCACAGCTGTGGGTCCGGTTTCGGCGGCTCCGTTTGGATCACCTTCGATCCTGCCAGTCAGCTGGGCCTATGTTCTGCTGATGGGTGGTGCGGGTCTGACCCAAGCGACCAAAGTTGCGATCTTGAACGCCAACTATATCGCGGCGCGGCTTAAGGATGCGTATGACATTCTCTACACGTCTGAAACCGGTCGTGTGGCGCATGAATGTATCCTTGATACGCGTCCGTTGGATGCAGCTGCGCATGTCTCAGTGGACGATATCGCCAAGCGTTTGGTCGATAGCGGGTTCCACGCCCCGACCATGTCCTGGCCGGTGGCTGGCACGCTGATGGTTGAGCCAACAGAATCCGAGCCCAAGGCTGAACTGGATCGTTTCTGCGACGCGATGCTGTCAATCCGGGCCGAGGCGCAGGACATCATCGACGGCAAGATCGATCCGGAAAACAACCCGCTGAAAAACGCACCACATACCGTGCGCGATCTGGTTGGTGATTGGGATCGTCCTTACACCCGTGAACAGGCATGTTTCCCTGCAGGCAGCTTGGGCGTGGACAAATACTGGTCTCCGGTGAACCGGGTCGATAACGCCTATGGTGACCGGAACCTGATCTGTACCTGTCCGCCAATGTCGGATTACGAAGACGACGTGGCATAAGCCACGACACACTTTCACCCCGCCTGCGCAGTGGGCGGGGTGACTTTCATCCCCTTTGATGAACCGGACGCGCACAGGATGCGCGCCCATTCCCATACCCGCAAGAGGAGACAGACGTGACCTATTTCGCATCCGTACCTCAGGCTGTATCGCCCGTTGTGACGTACCCCGTGGCCCCAACGCAGGTCCACGACATTGACATTATCCTTCCGGCCAACATGCCGCCGTCTGCCGCGCAGATGTTTGCGGATTTGTTTGAGGCGGCCAATGATCTGATCCATACGATGCCCTACCGGATTACAGTTCAGAACCTTGCGGCGCGCGCGTCCGAGGATCCGCGATACTGGACCCGACGGTCTGTGATCTTTCTGGGCGATATCCATTCGCGATGGGGCCTGACGTCTGTCGAACAGAAGCGGGTGCATCAAATCCTGCGACTGGCAACGCGATCTGTCCTTGTTGGTGGGGCGATTTTTCTGCTGCGCGAAATTGGCGTGCAGGATCACCACAGCGTTGCAATCCATCCCAATTTTTATGCCGCAGCACTAGAAGAGAACCTGAATGATGCAGGGCGGGGGAAACACCACGCCATTTCCAAACAGGTTCACAGCGCAATTAGTGGCTTTGCAGCCCTGCCGTTGTTGATCGAGATGATTGGCAACGATCATGGTCAGTTCATTGCAAATTCGCTGGGGGACTATGTCGGATTGAGCAGTGGCAACACGCGCAATCAAAGCAAGGTTGTTCTGGACCTGCGCCACCGTGCCCGGGGGGACAAGTTGATCGACAACACGCTGGCCCTGATGCAGGAACATATCGAAGAGCCTTTGATGATCTGCGATCTGGCTCAAGCCCAAGGTGTGTCTACGCGCAAACTGCAACGGCGTTTTCTGGAAAAGACGGGCACAGGACCATTGGTTGCGTATCGCGCGCTCCGGATCGAGCGGGCGCATCAATTGCTGGTTCATACCAGTTTGAACCTATCTGAAATCATCGTGGCCACCGGGTTTGGCACGCACTCCAACCTCGCCCGTTGGATCCGCACAGAATACGGGATGAGCCCACAAGCTGTGCGACGCCACGCATTTGATGGTGTGATGAGCTGACGGCCAGCCGGGGTTAGCTGGCGATCCGACGCGCGATGTCTTCGACCAACAGCTTGATGGCTTGTGATTGCGCCGCCGCGACCGCGTTTAAACTGTCATTCGCCATCGGAACCGCAAACGAAAACCGGTGCGCGCGTTCCAGATGCCCATGCGCCGGAGAGGTCAGGAAATACTGCCCCGAAAGGGTCAGCACCTGACCGGGCACCCCGGACAGATTGTGCACCTTGATTTCGACCTGAACGTCTGGTGGCGTTTCAAAGGGCCACGGCTCAGACGCAACCGACGCGGAAAGGGATTGATCCAATCCCGCCGCCAACAGTTCGGTCAGTGCGCGATCCGGGGCATCGGCCCAGAACCCGCTTTTGGTGGGGCGCAAAACGCCGTCTTCGCCGAGCACCGAAATTTCGCTGTCTTCGGCATAGGCTGGCAGGTCCAGGCGCGTGACTTCGACCGTGCGCACGCCAGATCGATAGGTTTTGACGTTTTCAACCGGGGGCAGCAAATAGCGTTCTTCGTTGGTTGAACATCCCGCGAGGGCGGCAAAAATCAAACCTGCTAGGACAGGGCGATAAAACTTGAACATGGTTAACGTCCTACCAAGAGAGAGTTGGGTTTGCGTCGAATGGCCTGCACCAACGCGTTCAGCGATTTGACCGCACTGCGCAGATCCTGAATGGCGGCCTGCACCTCGCGATTGACGGGCGACGAGGGGCCATAGGCCCCAATTGTATCTTCTGTGGTATCGGCAAGCTGATCCAAACGTTTCGCCAGTTCCGGCAGCTCCTTGACCGCGATCGAAATGTTTTCCGCCGCCTCACCCGCCGAACTGAGCGTGCGGTTCAACTGTGCGACAGCGCCCCCGTCACGCAATTCTTTCAGGGTCAGGTTGGCCTGCTCCAACGCGCCCGCCAGCGCGCCGGGAACTTGTTCCATATCTTCGTTGCTGAGAAACTCATTGGTTGATTTCAGCACATCATCGGCCGAGGTTACGACACTTTCCAAAGGCAGCGCGTTGGCTTTGCCAACAAGCGCATCGATATCCTCCAATAGGGCAGGCAGCTTGTCACTCGCGGTCGAGATCGAGGCAACTGCCGTCCGCACATCCCTAAGCGAGTCAACAATGTTGGTCACCCCATCGTTGGCCTCGAACGTGTCGAGCAGGTCCTGAACCGTGGCCAGCGTTTCATGCAACTCATCGGGCAGTTTCTTGAGACCCTCAGAGGTGGCGATGGTGTTTACGTTGCTCAGCAAGGCACGCACATCTGCAGGCAGCGCCTGAGTGTCTTGGTTTGCCAGTAGCGTATCAATTTCGCTTATCACTTTGATGGCGCGATCCATCAGCTCTTCGATGGGCAGAGAGGCGACGCGGTTTAGAACGCTTTCCGCCGCAATTGTCAGCGTCTCTGGTGACGTTGGTGTCGAGGGCAGAACCGGATAGGGGATCTGATCCCGGTTCAGAGTGGCGCTTGCGGCGTCTGGATCTTCGTACAATTCTACGTGCAAACCACCCGAGAAAATGGAATTCGGGGCCAGACGCGCGCGCAGGTTTGATTTCGAAACCATATCAGCCAGCAGGTCCAGCGTTTGCTCTTTGGTCTGAACGTCCACCAGCCCCAATCGCCCGGGTTGAACGGTGTAAGCGGCATCCATGACAATCTCGGGTTTGCCGGTGTCATCGGTTCTGACGTTGGCCGCGAGATTGATGATTTGCCCAACCTTCAGGCCGCGAAACAAAACATCAGACCCTTCTTTCAGACCTTTGACCGATCCGGCAAAGCTGGACGTCAGATGGACCGTGGCGCGCAGATCATCGTCAAGCAGGCTCTCCTTGGCCAGATCTTTGCTCGCGTACAGGTCAAACGACGCCTTGGGCCCGATGGGTTTGCCGCCAGAAATCGTGGTGTCAAATTCAATCCCCCCCTGCAAGAGCGACGAAAGGCTGCCAACGTTCAGCTGCAGACCGCTTTCGCTCAACTCGACATTGATGCCCGACGCATTCCAAAACCGCGTTCCTGTGTTGACCAGCGCGTCATAGGGTTCATTCACAAAGGCAGTAATCAGCACCGAGTCGCTGGCCTGATCAAAGCTGACCGCTTCGACTTTGCCCATTGCGACACCTTTGTGCAGGACCGGCGCCCCAACGGCGACCGATCCGCTGACCGGGCTGGTCAGCAAAATCTCCGCCCCTTTGGCGCCGGGTAAAATAATGGGTGCATCCGCCAAAGCGACGAATTTGCGACTGGGTTCGCCAACATCAGCGTCCCATTCCACATTGATGTGTGACCCCGACAACAGAGTGTTCAAACCGGTCACACCGCTGGCTGTAATTTTGGCCGTCACCAACCAGAATTGGGTGTCGGAATCCAGATATTGGGCCATGTTGCGGTGAATGTTGGCTTGCACCACCACATGTATCAGGTCGTCTGAATATCCCAATTCCGCAACGGTGCCGACGGTGACATCGCGAAACTTGATCAGCGTTTTGCCGGGTTCAATTCCGCTGGCCTCGGGGAATGTGATCTCGACGGTCACGTCGCGCTGGCGATAGGTGTCCCACGCCAGCCCGAGTGCGCCGAGCAACGCAAGAACCGGCACAAGCCAGATCAAGGAGAGCTTGGCAAATAATCCCGGCTTTTGATCCTTTACGACGGGTTTGGGCAGGCCCTGCGTGTCAGTCATTTTCGGGGCCTTTCCCTGTGTCCCAGATGAGTTTGGAATCGATGCACTGCGCTGAAATCATGGTGCATATCACCGAGAGTGCAAAGCAGATTGCACCCGCTCCGGGTAGAATTGAGATAACGGCACCCAGATTTACGAGGCCGGTTAACAGCGCAACCACAAAGACGTCAATCATCGACCAGCGTCCAATGAATTCGACAAACTCGTACAGCAACAGGCGCGTGTGTTCGCTAAGCTGCCAGCCAAACTGAATGCTGAGCGCCAGAAACCCAATTATCAGGATTTTGACAAAGGGGATCAGCAGACTGGCAACAAAAATGACAAGGGCGACAAAGTAATCGCCGGTCTGGAAAAAGATCACCACCCCTTCGAGGATCGTGTGACCTTCTTCGTGCCCCAAGATCAGATTGCTCAGCAGCGGGTAGATGTTCGCGGGGATGAGGAACAGAACCCCGGTGATGAGCCAGGCCCAGACCTTTTGCAGGCTATGGGGCAGCCGCGCATTTAGATGCGCCCCGCAAGTGCGGCAATGTTGCGTGTGGGGTTGATGAACCGATCCGCAGGTGTGGCATCCGATCCATCCCAGATCTGTGGCACGGGTCATGTCTGCGCCTTTCGGATCAGGGACCAGACGGTCCACCGACATAGGGCTGCGTTTTTCATTCCAATGATCAGGACCAACAGGCAATACAGCCAAAACGCTTTGCCAAAACTGATCGTTGCCAATCCGGCCATTTTAACCAGCGCCACGCCTGTTCCGATGATGAAAATTTCGCTCATCGCCCATGGGTTCAGCCGTTCGGCAAACAGAAAAACTTCTTTGGCCCGATAGGGGACACGGTGGTGTTTGAGGGCCCACAACACGTAAACCAACGCCCCAGCCCGCGCCATCGGGAGGGTGACGACAAACATGGCAACCGCAACGGCCAAGAGGTTGTACCACCCATGCGCCAGCCCAAATATGATGTCGAGGACCGATGCCTCGTGCGACAGTCCAGACTTGGACATTTTGAGAAACGGGAAACTGAGCACAGCAATCATCAAGATCGCGGACGTCACCGCCAGCGCGATTGTTCGATCAAACGTATTGGCTTTTGGCGCGATCAGTTTGAACCCACAGCAGGTGCAATAGGCGGTTTGCCCAGCCGAGACTGGTTCAAGACTGTGCAACGTATCGCAGGCGGGACAGGCAATCAGGCTGTCGGGGTCTTGGGCGAAAGCTGCCTTAAATCCAATCTGTTCACGTGTCATGTGGCACTTGCATCAGAAACTTGACCGGGGCCGTTGGCCCCTCCTTTTTCAATGGGGTTTGTTGCGTGGGTTGTCAATCATTGGTGCCCGAGTAGGGGCCGCAAAAATGATCAAATTTCTTTGCTCGATTTGAGGCAACAGGGTGCGTTTTTGACGGTTTAGATTTGGTAGGGCTCTATCCGTGCGTGTGCGTGTCTGAGGGTGACGCCGTGTCGGCAAAAATAGGGGCTGGATTTCTTGAAATAATTTGATCATAAATTTGAGTAACCCCAAAACAAACCGAACGCGGAAAGAGGTTGAGTGTGACCAAAACGCAAAAAAACTGGATGGACCAGCTTCCTGAGGTGACAAAGGCCGCGCTGAACAATCGCGGCTTGGATGAGGTCGAATGCATCATCCCGGATACGGTCGGGACATCACGCGGCAAAGCTATGCCAGCGTATAAATTTAGACCAGATGACACGTTCTTTCTGCCGGTTTCGCTGTTTTATCAAACAGTATCAGGCGGCTATGTCGATATGGAGATCGAAGACCAGTGGCTTGAAAAAGACGTGGTTCTGCGCCCTGACATGTCCACTGCGACTGTTGTTCCGTGGGCCGACGATCCGACCATTCAGGTGATCTGTGATATGAGCACGCGCGATGGCGACCCACTTGCCATTGCGCCGCGAAATGTTTTGCGCCGGGTGTTGGATCTTTATGCTCAAAAAGGCTGGAAGCCCATCGTTGCGCCAGAGTTGGAATTTTATCTGACCAAGCCGCACACCGATGCAAACGAACCCATTGAACCGCCATTGGGGCGCACGGGGCGTGTTGGATTGGGTGCACAAGTCTATTCGATGTCCGCGGTGGATGAGTATGGGCCTGTCATTGATACGATCTATGACTTTGCCGAATCTCAGGGTCTAGAAATTGATACGGTGATCCAAGAGGGCGGGCCCGGTCAGATCGAAATCAATCTGATGCACGGCGATCCATTGCGGTTGGCCGATCAGGTGTTTTATTTCAAGCGGACCATCCGGGAGGCGGCGTTGAAAAACGGGATCTTCGCCACTTTTATGGCCAAGCCGATGCGCGATTATCCCGGCAGCGCCATGCATGTGCATCAAAGCATTGTTCACGCTGAAACCGGCGAGAATATCTTTTCCAATGCCGATGGCAGTCCGACGGACCTGTTCTATCATTTCATTGGTGGGACGCAGAAACACCTGTTGGATGTTGTGCCTCTTGTTGCGCCCTATGTGAATTCCTACCGCCGGATCACCGTAGATGGTCAAAGCGCGCCGTCCAATCTGGAATGGGCGACAGACAACCGCACGACCGGCCTTCGTATCCCGGTGTCTGATCCTGTGGCGCGGCGGGTGGAAAACCGGGTGATCGGTATGGACTGCAATCCGTATCTGGCGATCGCGGCCTCTTTGGCCTGTGGGTATCTGGGCATGATCAACGGGATTGACCCGCGCCCCGCTGCACAGAAAGAGGTGTGGGAAACGGATTATCCCCTGCCTGCTGGATTGGGGTTGGCCTTGGCGCGGTTCCAGTCGGCAACCGAAATTCGCGAGGTTTTGGGTGAAGAGTTCTGTAGTGTTTACCACGACATCAAAGTGGCAGAGAACGAAGAATACCAGCGCGAGATTTCCCCATGGGAGCGTCAGCACCTTTTGCTGAACGCCTGATCTTGGGCAGACACGGACGAACAGAGGTGTGATATGGACTTGCTCACAGCCAACGACAAACAGGGTCAGTACCCGGATTCCTTTTACGCAATAAACGCGGGTGCAAATGCGCTGGACCGGTTCCCAAGCGCGCAGGGGGATTTGACCTGTGATGTGTGCGTGGTCGGCGGGGGCTTTATGGGGCTTTCGTCTGCGTTGCATCTGGCGCAACGCGGATACGATGTCATTTTGCTTGAGGCACAGCGCCTCGGCTTTGGGGCATCGGGGCGCAATGGCGGGCAAGTCGGGCAGGGCCAGCGCAGTGAACAGGACGAGCTCGAGGATCTGGTCGGGTTAGAGAACGCGCGCGAGCTGTGGTCGATTGCGCGCCAGTCCGTCGATTTGGTGCGAGACCTGTCTAAATCCGACCTTGTACATGCGGATTTTCACGATGGCATCATCCATGCGGAACACCGGGCGCGAAATGTACAAAATAGCCATGATTATGTACGCCACCTGCAGGACACCTATGATTATCAGGGCATCCGCGCATTGGATCGCGAAGAGCTGCGGCATCTGGTAAATTCGCCAGCCTATCACGGCGGCAGCATTTACGAGGATGCCGGGCACATTGATCCATTGCAGTTTGTTCTGGGCCTTGCACGGATGGCCAAGGCCGCCGGGGTTCGGATCTTTGAGGAGTCCAAGGTTGAGAGCGTTTTTGACTCGACTCCTGCGCGGGTGACCACCGACCAGGCAAAGGTAACGGCGGATTTTGTTGTGTTGGGCTGCAATGGGTATCTAGGTCGTCTGAACTCTCACGTTGCTGAGCGAGTCATGCCGATCAATAACTTTGTCATCGCGACAGAGCCGCTGAGCCCGGATCGGCAAGAGAGCTTGATCCGGAACAATCACGCGGTGGCCGACAGTAAATTTGTGGTCAATTATTTCCGGTTTTCCGATGATCACAGGCTGCTTTTTGGCGGGACAGAAAGCTACGGCTACAAGTTCCCAACAGATATTGCGGCGGCTGTGCGTAAACCGATGTTAGAGATTTTTCCGCAACTTTCCGACGTGCGTGTTGATCATGCATGGGGCGGAACTTTGGGGATCACCATGAACCGGATGCCGCACTTTGAACGGCTGAATGGCAATATTCTCAGCCTCTCGGGGTTCTCGGGACATGGCGTTGCGATGGCGACCTTGGCGGGACAGATCGTTGCAGAAACAATCGCGGGCCAAGCCGAACGGTTTGATGTCATGGCGGCTGTTCCAACAACGCGTTTTCCGGGGGGCGTTGCGTTGCGTGGGCCTTTGCTGGTCTTGGCGATGCTGTGGTTTAGCCTGCGCGACCGGCTTTAAATCCCGGTATTTGATCGGGTGCCTTGGGCACCCGATTTGGGTTCAGGCCATTTGGCTTTGTTTGTTGCGTAGGATCTTGCCAACAAGGGTTGCAATCGACGCGCGGTTGTCTGCGATTGCCATGTTTTCCTGCCCCTGATCAACGTCCTTATCACTCAGTACTGTGCCCCGGCGGCTTTCCAACAAGGCACTTGCGTAGGGTTTGGCAAATTCAGGGTGTCCTTGAACAGTGATTGCAAATCCCGGGTACCACAAGGCTGCGGCCTCGCAGAACGGTGAACTTGCCAGGATTTCGGCCCCATCCGGGATCTCTTCGACCTGATCCTGATGGTAGGCTTGGATCGCAAGGTTTTGCGGTTGGTGCCCCAACTCGGCGGGCCAGTTCTTGAAATCGTATTCGTGTACGCCCAATCCCCAGCCTTTGGTCGATTTACGCACAACACCACCCAAAGCCTGCGCAATCATCTGGTGGCCAAAACAAATGCCAAACATCATGACATTTTCTTTCTTACAGGCCCGAATGAAATCTTCCAGCGGGGGAATCCATGGATGATCTTCGTAGGCTCCGAATTTCGACCCGGTGATGACCCAAAGATCCGCCTCGGTGGGAGAGGGGGGGAGTTCATTGTCCAAAACAGGATAGCTGACAAAACTGGCGTCCAAATCGCCAAGCCACGAGGCCACCATGCCGGGGTAATCCCCATAGATTTGCTTGAGCTCTTCTGGAGGGCGCCCGGTTTCGAGGATGCCGATCGTGAGGTTTGTCTGTGTCATTTTCGGATCCGTCGTTGTGTCAAATCTGAGGGCCGCGCCCGCTGACCCCCTTTGTAATACAGAACGCGCGACCCTAAAAGAGGTCGGCGATCGCAACCCTTACACTTATTGATCCGATGCAATCACAGCGTCATGGACACGCGGATCAACGCGATAGGCGTTCTTGAACGCGTCGGGCATCCGCGATGGTCGACCGGATTTTAGATCTGTGCAGATATATTGCGTCCGGGCACGAACCAAGGTTTCGCCGGTTTGTTCTCGGACAATTTGAAAACGACGGTCAGAGCGCAGTTTTCCGTCCATTTTGACGATCCAGGTCGACACCTGCACCCGGTCGCCCAGATGAGCGGACCTCAGATAGTCGATCTCGTGTCGATGAACGGCAAAGCCTTTGCCGATGCCTTGGCAATACGCCGTTGTCATCCCCACGGCATCTGAATGAGCCCAGGCGATGGCGTCGATCCAATGCAAATAGACAGTGTTGTTGACGTGATCATAGGCATCAATGTCGTCCGCTTGAACATCAAAGGTCACGGTGAAAGGGACAGGAAGATCCCAGGAAATTGGCGCGCTCATTATCGGTTCCTGTTTGTCTTTATTCATTTGGTTTTGATCGGCTTTGGTCAAGCGCCATCGTTTGATACAGTTTGAGAAACCTGCCAAATCGCCTGCTCTAGAGCGACGCCAAGCCAATAAGGCGAGTTAATCAGGTGATGGTTCAGCCTTCAAGAGTCTTGGTTGCGCAGAGAGCGCTTGAGAACGGAATGCAGCGTCAAAGTCTCAGATGATTTTCATAAAATGCCGACCAAAGAAGGGCTTAGCGGCCCTTTGTGTAGACTTAAGTCGCACCGACCAAGGTCCAATTTCCCCCAGCAATAGCGATTTTTATGATGACCCCAGCACCGAACCGGGTGCCTGACCCTCAGGGGTTGGGGGCTTGGACATCGTTGCCTTTCTTGAACACATTAAAGGGAGGAATGACATGAACATTCAAACGACACAGAATATCAGCGCCGCACTGGATACATCCCATCTAGAGGTCGAGTTTCCATTTCGCGCCCGTTATGGCAACTTTATCAACGGCGAATTTGTTGAGCCGCGCTCGGGTCAGTATTTTGAAAACACGACGCCAATTACCGGCGAAGTGATTTGTGAAATCGCCAGATCCAACGCGGATGACGTTAACGCTGCATTGGATGCGGCACACGCGGCCTTTCCTGCGTGGGGCAAAACATCGACCACGGAACGGTCAAATGCGCTGCTGAAAATTGCCGACATTATGGAAGCCAACAGTCAGAAACTGGCGGCAGCTGAGACATTGGATAACGGCAAGCCGATCCGTGAGTCGATTGCTGCTGACGTTGCCCTGTGCATTGACCACTGGCGGTACTTTGCGGGTTGCATCCGCGCCGAAGAAGGTGGGATTTCGGAAATTGATGGCGACACCTATGCCTATCACATCCCCGAGCCATTGGGCGTTGTCGGCCAGATCATTCCGTGGAATTTCCCACTGCTGATGGCGGTATGGAAATTGGCGCCTGCTTTGGCGGCTGGCAACTGTGTGGTGATGAAGCCAGCGGAACAGACACCGGCGTCGATCTTGGTGTTGATGGAATTGATCGCAGACGTGCTGCCTGCCGGCGTTTTGAACATCGTCAACGGGTTTGGTCTGGAAGCGGGCAAGCCTTTGGCCAGCTCAAACAGAATTGCCAAAATTGCATTCACCGGCGAAACCACAACCGGCCGTCTGATTATGCAGTATGCATCGCAGAACCTGATCCCGGTCACGCTGGAATTGGGGGGCAAGTCGCCGAACATCTTTTTTGAGGACATCATGTCCGCAGATGATGCGTACTTTGATAAGTGCCTTGAAGGGTTCACCATGTTTGCGCTCAACCAGGGCGAGGTGTGTACCTGTCCGAGCCGGGCGTTGATCCA
>CBCYME010000003.1:0-129023 GCA_965183835.1 Paracoccaceae bacterium
TTTAAAATCCCCGTAGATGCCGAATTCGACGCCGCCGAGCCATTCCGTCTGCAATTGCTGGCGCAGCGCGCAGTGGGGGCGGTCGAAAAGACGTTTCTGACCTTTGATCTGGGCTACAAACTGCCTGAACAATATTTGCTGCCCCTTGCCGCGCCCGCGGTGATTGACAGCGCAACAGATGAATCGGCCGCCAAGGCCGCCCTGTGGCAACGCATCTGGAAAGACAAAACAGTCGAGATCGCAGGCCTGGGCGTGATGCTTTTGGTGCTAACGGGGGTTTTCTTCTTTCAATTCCACGCGACCATGAATGCCAGGGCGTTCTATTGGTTCCGCATCGGGTATCTGACGGTCTCTTTGGTGTTCCTTGGCTGGTATGCCAACGCCCAGCTGTCCGTTGTGAACCTGATGGCGCTGGCTGGTAGTCTACGCAGTGGTGGGTTCACTTGGGATGCCTTTTTGCTGGACCCAC
Organism: Paracoccaceae bacterium; assembly: GCA_965183835.1. Lineage (GTDB taxonomy): Bacteria > Pseudomonadota > Alphaproteobacteria > Rhodobacterales > Rhodobacteraceae > OMPR01. The sequence continues at coordinate 470 of CBCYME010000003.1, forward strand.
TGGTGTTCATCCAATGGTTCGCGATCGCTGCGGCGCTGCTCTTTTGGGGGCGCGGGGCCTATTGCGGCTGGCTGTGCCCGTTTGGCGCCCTGCAGGAACTGACCAACAAAATCGCGCGGGCCTTCAACGTGCCACAGTGGACCTTGCCCTGGGGCTTGCACGAACGTCTGTGGCCGCTCAAGTACATGATCTTTTTGGGTTTGTTCGGCCTGAGCATGGTGTCGATCCCGCTGGCTGAAACCTATGCCGAGATTGAACCGTTCAAAACCGCAATCATCCTCAAGTTCGTGCGCGACTGGCCGTTCGTCGTCTTTGCCGTGCTGTTGCTGGTGGCGAACCTGTTTATCGAACGGTTTTACTGTCGCTACATCTGCCCGCTTGGCGGCGCACTGGCGATCCCCGCGCGGATCCGCATGTTCGATTGGCTCAAGCGCTACAAAGAATGCGGAAGCCCCTGCCAGACGTGTTCTAACGAGTGCCCCGTTCAGGCGATCCACCCCACCGGTGAGATCAACCCGAACGAATGCGTAAACTGCCTGCATTGTCAGGTTCTCTATCAATCCGAGAGCAAATGCCCGGTCGTGATCAAACAGGTCAAACGCCGCGCCAAGGTTGGGTCTGCTGACCTCAAGATGCCTCTCGGGCAACCCCCGGCGAACCATCCAAACGCCAAACAGACACCTATTTCCTAAAGGAGGAAATCATGTCGGACCACGAAAACAAACTGAACGTCACCCGCCGCGGCCTGCTGGGCGCCACAGCCACAGGCGCCGTTGCCGCCGCCGCTGGTGTTGGCTCGACCCTGATGAGCGCGAAAGAGGCCAGCGCCGCCGCCAAGGTTGCCTTGGAACCCGGTGAACTGGACGACTATTATGGCTTCTGGTCGTCAGGCCAGACAGGTGAGCTGCGTATTCTTGGTGTGCCCTCCATGCGTGAATTCATGCGCGTCCCCGTCTTCAACCGTTGCTCAGCCACCGGCTGGGGTCAGACAAACGAGTCTCGCAAAATCCTGACCGAAGGTCTGTTGCCGGAAACCAAAGAGTTCCTCGCCGCAAATGGCAAGGAAATGTATGACAACGGCGATTTGCACCACCCCCACATGTCGTTCACCGATGGGGTGTATGACGGCCGCTTCATCTTTATGAACGACAAGGCCAACACCCGCGTGGCGCGTGTGCGGTGCGATGTGATGAAATGCGACAAGATCATCGAGATCCCAAATGCGATGGATATCCACGGCATGCGTCCGCAGAAATATCCGCGCACCGGTTACGTTTTTGCCAACGGTGAGCACGAAGCGCCGCTGGTTAACGACGGCAAGATTCTGGACGAGCCTTCGGAATATGTGAACATCTTTACCGCCATTGACGGTGACGAGATGGAAGTCGCATGGCAGGTGATCGTCTCGGGCAACCTCGACAACACCGATTGTGATTATCAGGGCAAATACGCCTTCTCGACCTCATACAACTCAGAAATGGGGATGAACCTCGGCGAGATGACCGAGAACGAGATGGACCACGTTGTTGTGTTCAACATCAAAGCGATTGAGGCCGCCGTTGCCGCCGGCAACTACGAAGAGCTGAACGGCGTCAAAGTGGTTGATGGGCGTAAGAACGCAGGCACCAACCTGACACGCTATATTCCGATCCCGAACTCGCCCCACGGCGTGAACGCGGCACCGGACAAAAAGCACATCATGATCAACGGTAAACTGTCGCCGACCGTTTCGGTGATCGACGTGACCAAGGTTGATGCGCTGTTTGAATCCGATGCGGACCCACGGTCGGCCATCGTTGCCGAACCCCAGCTGGGTCTTGGCCCGCTCCACACCGCGTTCGACAATAAGGGCAACGCCTATACAACCCTGTTCCTGGACAGCCAGGTTGTGAAATGGGACATCGCAAAAGCGATTGAATCCTTTGCAGGCAGCGATGTTGACCCGATCCTGGACAAGGTCGATGTGCAATATCAGCCGGGCCACAACTCTACCTCGATGGGTGAAACCGCGGATGCTGACGGCAAATGGTTGATCTCGATGAACAAGTTCTCCAAGGACCGGTTCCTCAATGTGGGTCCGCTCAAGCCTGAGAACGAACAGCTGATCGATATTTCTGGCGATAAGATGAAGGTGGTCCATGACGGCCCAACCTTTGCCGAACCGCATGACAGTATCATCGTGCGTCGGGATATCGTGAACCCGGTCAACGTCTGGGACCGCAACGACCCAATGTGGGAAGAGGCGCGCAAACAGGCCGAAGCCGATGGTGTTGATCTGGAAGACACCCCCGAGGAACCCATCCGGGACGGCAACAAAGTGCGCGTCTACATGACCTCGCAGGCGCCGACCTTCTCGATGGAGAAATTCACCGTCAAACAGGGCGACGAAGTCACCGTTTATGTGACCAACCTGGATGATGTGGATGACGTGACCCACGGCTTCTGTATGGCTAACTTTGGTGTGGCAATGGAAGTCGGCCCAATGGCAACCGCCTCGGTCACCTTCATCGCAGAACGCCCCGGCGTGCATTGGTTCTATTGTCAGTGGTTCTGCCACGCGCTCCACATGGAGATGCGCGGTCGGATGCTTGTCGAACCACGGGCGTCTTAATCATGCGCTGGCTCCTGACCATAGCACTCTTGCTCGGTTCGCCCGTTTGGGCGGCAGATTGGGACGTGCCCAATCGGGCAGGGGCCATTGCTGAGACATTGGCGCAGGCGGAGGAGGGAGACACCCTCCGCCTGTCGCCCGGTATCTATGCCGAAACCTTGGTTCTGGACCGACCCGTCACAATCGACGGGCAGGGGCAGGCCACTTTGGACGGACAAGGCATCGGCAGCGTGATCACAGTCACTGGCCCGGACGTTACCGTGCAGAACCTGACCATTATCGGGTCGGGCTCTGATCACAAGGAAATCGACAGCGGCGTGCAGCTGACCAAAACCGCCAGCGCACCGCAGATCCTGAACAATGTGCTGATTGGCAACTTGTATGGCGTGGACATCCACGGGGCCAAAAACAGCCTTGTGCAGGGCAACCGGATCGAAGGCCGACTGGATCGCCACATGAATGCGCGCGGCAACGGCGTCTATGTTTGGAACGCTCCCGGTTCTGTTGTCGACAACAATGATATTCAATACGGCCGCGACGGGATCTTTGTGAACTCGTCAAAGAAAAACACGTTTACCAACAACCTGTTCCGCGACCTGCGATTTGCCGTGCATTACATGTATGCCGATAATTCTGAGGTCTCTGGCAATGTCTCGATTGGCAATGATCTGGGCTATGCGGTGATGTTCACCAAACGGGTCAAGATCACGGACAATGTCTCGATCAATGACCGCGAACACGGGGTGATGCTGAACTATGCCAACCAAAGCGTGATATCTGGCAACGTGGTGATCGGTGCGCAGCAAAAATGCACGTTCCTCTACAATGCCCACAAGAACGAATTCACCAACAACTGGTTTCAAGGCTGCGGCATTGGCATTCACTTTACCGCTGGCAGTCAGCGCAATCGCATTGTCGGCAACAGCTTTATCGGCAACCGCACGCAGGTCAAATATGTCTCGACCAAATGGGTCGAGTGGTCCGAAAACGGGCAAGGCAACTATTGGTCTGATTTCGCCGCCTTTGATGTGGACGGCAACGGCATTGCCGATGCCCCCTATCGCCCAAATGACAGCATGGACCATGTGTTGTGGACGCAACCGGCGGCCAAGATGCTGCTGGGTTCGCCTGCCGTGCAACTGGTGCGCTGGTCTCAATCCGCCTTTCCGGCCCTGTTGCCGGGCGGTGTTATGGACAGCCATGCTATGATGAAACCCGTCGAACCCGACGCAATGAAAAAGGTGCCTCATGATGGATAAGGCCCTGACCATCTCAAACGTGAACAAAGACCGGGGTAAAATCCGGGTGCTGAGCGATATCAACCTGTCTCTTTCTCCGGGCGAACGCGTGGCCCTGTTGGGTCACAACGGCGCCGGGAAATCCACGCTGATAAAATCCATTCTGGGTCTGACCTCCTTTCAATCCGGTGAGATCCTGATTGGTCGCGCCAAACCGGGTAGTCCCCGGGCCCGCGCCGCGACGACCTTTCTGCCCGAAGCGGTCTCTTTCCATCCCGCCCTGACCGGGCGTGAACAGTTGACGCTGTTTGCCCGGCTGGCGGGGGAAAAAGCCGATGTCGCCGGGTTGTTGGACCGCGTCGGCCTGCCCGAAGCGATGGATCGCCGCATTGGCACCTATTCCAAGGGCATGCGTCAACGGCTGGGTTTGGCGCAGGTTCTGCTGGGCAAACCCGAGGTGGCGCTGCTCGATGAACCCACAAGCGGCCTAGATCCGATTTCGCGAAAGGATCTTTATGCGATCATTGATGAACTGGCAGCCCAAGGCACCGCCGTTCTGATCGCCAGCCACGCCCTGACCGAGGTCGAGGCCCGGACAGACCGCATCGCCATTCTGCGCAAGGGCGCAAAAGTGGCTGATGACACACTGTCCAATCTGGCAGATCAGGCCGGGCTTCCAATCAAGTTGCGTATCCGTGCGGCTGAAAACCCCGATGCTTTGGCAGCACAGACCGGAGGCACACGCATAAACGGCGCGTCTGTTGAACTGCTGTGTTCGCCCGCAACCAAGATGCAGGCGCTGCGTCAGGTCGCAGCGCTTGGGGATGCAGTTGTGGATGTTGATGTGACGCCGCCGCGTCTCGAAGATCTGTATCGTCACTATTCAGGGGAGGCCGTGCAATGACCCGTTTTCTCGCTATTGCGGTTGCTGAGATGCACATCCTGCGTCGCAATCGCTGGCTGTTCATGGCGACGCTTATCATGGTGCTGTTTGCCTTGGCTCTGACATTCGCCGGCAGCGCCCCGACAGGGGCGTTGGGAGTGGATATGTTGACCGTGTCTGTGGCGTCGATGACCACCTTGTCGGTCTATTTGGCCCCGTTATTGGCCCTGATGATTTCGTTTGATTCCATCGCAGGCGAATCTGACCGTGGCAGCCTTGCCCTGTTGCTGGCCTATCCTGCTGGGCGCGGAGAGATCCTGCTGGGCAAGTTCACGGCCCATATCGCGGCGCTTGCCTTTGCCATGACAATTGGCTTTGGCACGGCGGGTGCTGTGGCGGCTTGGTTCGGGGGCGTTAGTGTCGACAGCCTGATTGCTTTGATCCGGTTGATCCTGACCTCAATCTTGTTGGGCGCGGTGTTTTTGGCCTTGGGCTATTGCCTGTCAGCTTTGGCCGGTGGGGCCGCGGCTGCGGCTGGGATGTCCGCCGGTCTGTGGCTGATTTTTGTGGTGCTTTATGATCTTGGGCTTTTGGGAGCTGTCGTTCTGGATCAAGGCGGCGTCTTTACCCAATCGGTGTTTCCGTGGGTGATGGTCGCCAACCCCGCAGATGCGTTTCGCGTCTGGAACATTGCGGCCTCAGACAGTGTCGCTTTGACCTCTGGCATGACCGGCGCGGCACAGGCGCTGCCTATCTGGGCGGCCCCTGTTTCCTTGTTGATCTGGCCGGTGATTGGCTTTGTTCTGGCCCGCGCCGCGTTTCAAAGGGTCGAGCCATGAAACGTCTGATCCTGTTTGCGGCTCTGGTCGTGAGCGCTTGCAAAGAAGACGTCGCGCAAGCTCCGCCCGAACCCATTGAAATGACGGAACTTGCACTCAGCTATTTTTGTCAGATGAACATTTCCGAACATGGCGGACCTAAGGCGCAAATCCACCTTAAGGGGTATCCGCAACCGCTGTTTTTTGCGCAGGTCCGGGACATGATTGCCTATGTCAAAAGCCCTGAGCGGGACGCCGATATCACCGCAATCTACGTGACCGATATGTCTGTTGCCCCCAGTTGGGCCAACCCCGGAACCGCAAACTGGATCGCGGCAGATGCTGCCAGTTTTGTTGTTGGATCAAACGTCGCCGGGGGCATGGGCGCACCGGAAATTGTCCCCTTTGGCACCCTTGATGGGGCGGGCGCGTTCATATCGACTTATGGTGGCCGCGCGTTACCGATGACTGAAATTCCAGATGATGCCGCACTTGGGCCGGTTGATCTGGACCTTGCTCTGGAGACACCGGCATGACGATCCTGTCCCGTCGCCGCTTTTTGACCATTTCAGCTTCGACTTTGGCAGTGCCTGCTTTTGCGATGGACGCGCCTTTGGCGTCTTGGCGCGGGACAGCCATGGGGGCGCCTGCGTCGATGCAATTGCAGGGGCTAACACCAGAGATCGCAGCCCCCATTTTTGCTGGCGTTGAGCAAGAACTGGGCCGTTTGGAAGATATCTTCAGCCTGTATCGCCCTCACTCACAACTGAGCCGCTTGAATCAAACCGGCCACTTGGACACCCCGGCGCCCGAATTGCTGGAGGTGCTGAGCCTGTGTGACACGTTGCACCACAGCAGCGGCGGTGCATTTGATCCGACGATCCAACCCTATTGGCAGGCTTTGGCGCGGCGTGCATCTGAGCAGGAGCTGGAACAGGCGCGGGGCTTGATCGGGTGGGAAAACGTACGATTTGACCCCCATTCTGTACGATTTGGAACGGGGCCGGGCATGGCGCTGACCCTGAATGGTGTCGCGCAGGGGGCCGTTACAGATCGGATCGCGGCCCTGCTCAGGGCGCAGGGGTTGCGGGATGTTATGGTCAACATGGGCGAAATCTCGGCGCGCGGGGCTGGGCGCGACGCAGGCGGGTGGACCGCTGGCATCGCCACCCCCGAAGGGCGTGTCGTGCATCGCGTGACGTTGAAGGATCGTGCGATTGCGACGTCGTCCCCCCGGGGAATGATGATCAACCCGGATTTGGGGATCGGGCACATTCTGGATGCCTCGGGCGAGACCCCTCAGCGCGGATTGGTTTCGGTCACTGCACCGAACGCTGCCTTGGCGGATGGGTTGTCCACGGCGCTGTGTTTGCTGGATGACCAAGCGGCGGAATTGGCGCTGAGCGCGCATCCAACAGCAGAATTGGTTTACAGCGCCTAGGCGCTGTGTCCACCGGGTTTACGGAACGCGCGCGCGGTCAATGAATTTGCGCAGCGCGAACCGGGACCGGACAACGCGAATGCCTTTGATTTTCATCAGCTTGGATTGCAGGAAGGTTTCGAATTCTTCCAAACCTTCCACCGCAACTTCGAGCAGGAAATCCTGTGTCCCGGTCATCAGTGTTCCCATGACCACTTCTTCGAACAGGGCCACCTGATTTTGAAAGTTCTGGATCTCGGCGCTGTCTTGTCGTTCCAACTCGATTGAAACAAAGGCAGTGATGCCAAATCCCGCGACTTTGCGGTCGATCTGGGCACCATAGCCAGCGATCAGGCCCTTTTCTTCGAGGCGCTGCAGACGTCGTTTGCAGGGGGTGGCGGACAACCCAACCCTGTCGGCCAGCTGAACAACGGACATGCGGCCATCTTCACCCAAAGCGCAGAGTATCTTTCGATCTATGTCATCTGTAGTGAATTTCACCATACATTTCCCAATGCGTAGATGTTTCATGCTGTCTTCTCTCGGATACTCTAGGATGCGTGATTTTTCAACCAAACAGATCTGATAGATTGGCCCCGATCAGCACATCAAAGACATCACGAGGGCCCCATGCAGCTTAACCTGTCAGACGAAACACCCCCAGCCGGTTACGAACGCCTGCTTTTTGTTCAGGATCAGGCGAGCGGGTTGCGCGCCTATATCTGTATTCATTCCACGGCCTGTGGCCCTGCTGCGGGTGGGTGTCGGATGTGGAATTACGCCTCGCAAGCTGAGGCCCGCGCGGACGTGTTGCGGTTGGCCGAGGGGATGACCAGCAAGAACGCGGTTGCAGGGCTTGGCCTGGGGGGCGGAAAGTCGGTGATTATCGGCAACGCGGCGACGGATAAATCCGAAGCGTTGTTCCGCGCGTTTGGCAAAGCGGTCAACAGCTTGCAGGGGCAATATTACACCGCCGAGGATGTTGGGATATCGCCCGACGACATGGCCATGATTGCGCAGATGACACCGTTTGCGGTGGGTTTGGATCATGGGGATCATGGCAGTGGGGATCCGTCGCCCTTTACAGCCGAAGGTGTGTTTCAGTGCCTGAAAGTGGGCGCGGCAGAGGTTTTCAGCTCAGGCGATCTAACCGGGCGCAAGGTACTTGTTCAGGGTCTGGGGCATGTCGGCATGTCCTTGGCTGAGAAACTGCATCAAGCGGGCGCTGAACTGATTGTGTCAGACATCAACGCGGATGCGATTGCTGAGGCGCAGGCACGGTTTGGGGCCACCGTCTGCACGCCTGAGGTGGTGTTTGAAACGGACATGGATATTTTCGCGCCCTGCGCTTTGGGGGGGGTGCTGACGCACGAAACCGCCGGGCGTTTGACCGCGCGTTTGGTGTGCGGCGCGGCCAACAACCAGTTGGCGACGCCTAACGTTGCAGAAACGCTGCGCGCGCGCAACATTCACTATCTGCCGGATTATGTAGTCAACGCGGGCGGTATCATCAGCGTTGCGGGCGAAATTCATCAAGCAGGGCCAGAATACCGACAGGCGCGGTTGGCGGGCGTGGCCGAGCGGATTCAGCAGATCCTGAGTGTGAGCCGCGAGACGGGAAAGACCACAACAGGTGTTGCGGATGACTTGGTCGCCAGTATTGTTGCCGATGCCCGCGCCCAACAGGCGGGCGCGGCCTGAAGATATTCTGATGTGTGAAGGTGACTTACGTGGCGTCTGAGTAGATTTTTACCAGAGGCCACGTCACCTTTGCGCCAACGGATTGATCAGGGGGCGTGACATGCGCAGAATTTTCGGGTGGCTTTTCGGGGCCCTGTTTGTGCTTATCGCGGTGCTGGCCTTTAACACTTGGCAATACAAACCCGAGGATCAAGGCGACGCGACCGCCTTTGATCTGGGGGCTGATTTGGACACCGCGACCGAGGCGCTGTCGCAGGCGATCCGGTTCGAGACGATTTCTGATGGGGATCATCAGGTTGCGTTTGCGGGGTTCCTTGGGTTTTTGCAATCCCAGTTCCCGCTGTTTCATGCCGCGACTGAACGGACCGAGCTGACCAATGATACGGTCTTGTACAAGTGGCAGGGCACGGATGCGTCACTGGCCCCGGTGTTGCTTGCGGCGCATTCGGATGTTGTGCCGATTGCGAGTGGATCCGTGGATCGCTGGAGCTATACGCCGTTTTCGGGTGAAGTTGCGGATGGCTATATCTGGGGTCGTGGCACGCTGGACAACAAGGGCGCATTGATTGCCATTCTTGCCGCGGCCGAACATGTGGCGGCGACCGGGTTTGCGCCCAAACGGACTGTGTATTTCAGTTTTGGGGGCGACGAAGAAGTCGGCGGCGACGGTGCCAAGGCGGTCGCAGATCACTTGGTCAAATCCGGGGTGCGTCTGGCTTGGTCGTTGGACGAGGGGTCCTTTGTTCTGGATGATGTCATTCCCGGTCTTGATGTGCCTGTGGCCAGTATCAACCTGTCGGAAAAAGGATATCTGACCGTCACATTGGTGGCCGAGGCCGCAGGTGGGCATTCGGCTTTGCCGCCTAAGATTACCGCTGTTGGACGAATTGCCCGCGCGGTAGATCGGTTGCAATCGACACTCATGCCCGGTGGATTGGACGGTGTATCGGCCGATTTCTTTGACAAGCTGGGGCGGTATTTCTCGCTTGAAAAGCGGGTTTTGTTCGCAAACCAATGGCTGTTTTCGCCTGTGTTGGAAGAGGTTCTGTCGGGCGCCGCAACAACCAACGCCATGCTGCGCACAACAACCGCGCCGACCATGTTGTCGGGGTCGAACAAAGAAAACGTATTGGCGGCACGGGCTACGGCCAAGATCAATTTCAGGCTGCACCCGCGCGACAGCATTGATGATGTGATCGCTCATGTGCGGGACACGATTGACGACGATCAGGTCGTAATCGAAGTGAACCGGGATTTCGCAAGCGAAGCCTCGCCCGTCGCGCCCACCGACACCGAAGGGTTCAGGCAGATCGAACAGGCCATCTATTCAACATTTGGCCCGCTTGCCTCTGTGCCGGGGCTGACAATCGCTGCCACGGATTCACGGCACTATGCGTTAGTTGCTGATGCTGCCTATCGGATTAACCCGTTCATCGTGAAGAATGATGATATCGCGCGATTCCACGGGATTGATGAGCGGCTGTCGATTGAGAACCTGAACCACGGGATCAACTTTTTTGGCAAGCTGCTGCTGGATCAGTAGGGTTAGGGGCGGTTACAGGGTCTCGGCGGCAAGGCGCAGCGCGTCGAGAAAGGCCGCCCCGGTTGGGGACAGCGTACTGTCTTGGCGATAGGACACGCCGACGGGGCCATCGCCAAAGGGGACGTTCCAGTTCAGCCGCCGGAGCGTTCCGTTTTCCACATCCTGCGTGATCACATGCGCTGGCATCAGGCCGATGAAATCGCGCGCTTGTAGCAGTGCCCGGTTTGTGAGGTACGAGACGGACTCTAATGCCAGTGGCGGGAGGTATTGATCCTGATTGACGAAAAACTGGTCGATCTGGCGCCGCAGGCTGGTTTCGACCGGGGGTAAGATCCAGCCATAGGGCTTTAGGTCTTCGAAATTGTGGGTCATTTTTTGGGTCAGGGGGTGGCCCTTGCCCACAATCGCCACGATGCGGTCGTCAAACAGTTTTTCCTGTGCCAAATCAAAACGATGGCGGTGGGTGGGTAAACGCCCCACGACCAGATCAATTTCACCGGATCGAAGGGCGGGCATCAGGACTTCGTTGGTGCCTTCGACCACTTTGATGGCGACGTTTGGGCGGGCTTTCAGCACGGTATCAATCGCGCGAGGCAGCAAGTGAGAGGACGCCGCAAGGAGCGTTCCGATCACGACCCGACCACTGTTGCCTTCGTTCAAATCATCGAGTTCCTGCGCGGCGTTGGACACCTGGGCAAAGATCAGTTTTCCGTGCCGGATCAGCGCCTCGCCATAGGGCGTTGGAACCACGCCGCGGTTGGTGCGTTCGAACAGCAGAACCTCAAAATCAAGCTCGAGGTCTTTGATCATTTTGGTGGCTGCGGGTTGCGAGACATTTAGTTCGCGCGCGGCATTCAGGATATTGCGGTGCTTGCCCACGGCCACCAACAGGCGCAGCTGTTTCAGCTTGAGGCGTGTCAGGACGCGTTCGACGATGCGGGAGTGGCTGGCGGGCAAGGGGGACCTCTTTAAAACCGGATGGCCAAGGCGTGTTGCTGGATGGTGCTGACGACGCTCATTGCGGCAAGGGCCGAGCTGCGGGGATTGTCGGGCAGGGCGTTCCCTTGGATGCGGAATTCGAATGATCCAAAGTCACCTTGGGCGTGGATTTCGTGGATGTTTTTATCAATGGTGGCGTCGGCGATGAGTTCGACTTGGGTGGCGTCAAACCCAACCCCGGCCAGCGCCACGGCAGCGGCGACGTTGGCGTTTTTGGGGTATTCTAGTGCGGCTTGGCGGGCGGTCCCTTGGAAGTGGGTTTGAGCCCCGTCTGTCAAATCAGACAGATCCAATTTGCTTTCCGCCGCAGAGCCGCGCCACCCTTGCGGGGGTTTGCGTCCGACATAGCGCACCGATTTTAGGGTGCCGACTTGCGCGCTGCGCAATGTGTCCAGCGCGCCGATGGCGCCTGTGGCCAACACGAGGGTTCCGTTCCCTTTGGTGGCGGTCTGTTGCAGTGTCTGGTGCAATTCTTGATCGGCCAGTGCGCCGATGGAAACGGTGACCAAAGTATGCCCGGCGCGCAGGAGGTCCGGGCCATATTGCGCAAGGGCTTGATGACCGGCGCAGTCTGCGATCAGGTCGAGGTCAGGGGGGAATTGTGCGGGGTCTGAAATGAAGGTTGGGCCCTCACCGGTGGTATGGGGCACGCGATCTGGGCGCACCAGAATGGTGTCAATCTGATGCCCCGAGGACATCAGGTGGTGCTGTGCATATCGCGAGATTGAGCCGTTGCCGATCAGACCGATTTTCATGCGTTCCTCCGAAAGTTGGGTGTAGTATACTTTGGCTCTGGCGCGATAGGTATTATTTTTGGTTATACCGGGATCGGATAATTGGATTTGGAATCTGTCGGTGTTTTTGCCCTAGTGTGTGCATCAGCAGAAATTGCGAGTGGCGCATGACGGTTCAGCAACATCCCTATATTGGCGCGTCCCCGGACAAGCGCGAAGACCGCGTGTTTCTGACCGGACAGGGGTGTTATACGGATAATGTGGCGCTGAATGATCCGTTGCATGTGCATTTTGTACGCAGCGATGTTCAGGCTGGTGCGATCACTGAGATCGAGATTGAAGACGCATCACAGGCGGATGAAGTTGTTGCGGTCCATGTGGGCGCAGAGTTGGGAGATCTGGGAAAACTGACGATCAATCCGGTGCTGCCGATGATGTTTGTGCCAGATTACCCGATCCTTGCAACGCAAACCGTTGGGGCCGTGGGACAACCCATAGCGGCTGTGCTTGCGGTGACAAAGTCGCAGGCCGTTGATGCGGCAGAGCTGGTATATGCCGAGATTGCAGATGAACCCGCACAGAGCCGTGATCTGGCAGCACAGAACTGGGCGTGTGGGGATGTGGATGCGGAATTTACGCGGGCTGCGCATGTGGTGGAGTGTACGGTGCGCCACCCTCGACTTGCGCCATCGCCGATGGAACCACGCGCCATCGCGGTTGCGTATGAGGATGCGACCCAATCGGTCACGGTTTGGCATTCAACCCAAACCCCGCACCGCACCCGATCTGAATTGGCGGCGATTTTGGGGCTGGACGCGGGCCGTATTCGGGTGATTGCCTCCCATGTTGGGGGGGCATTTGGGATGAAGGCGTCACTCTACCCAGAGGATGTTTTTACGGTTTGGGCGGCCTTTCATCACAAACGGGACGTGAAATGGACCGCGACCCGATCCGAAGAGTTCCTGTCCGCGACCCATGGCCGGGGTGTCACCAGTCATGGGCAGCTTGCTTTTGATGAGGACGGGACATTTCTGGCGATGCGTGCGGATGTGTCTGCCCCCCTTGGCGCGTGGGTGCCAAACAGCGGATTGGTAACGGGGTGGAATGCGGCGCGGGTCTTGCCGTCAGGGTATCGTATGCCGGCTTTGGACATATCGACCAAAGCGGTGATGACGAACCTTGCCCCGACGGGCATTTATCGCGGGGCCGGGCGCCCCGAGGCGAATGTGCTTATGGAGCGTCTGATTGATAAAGCGGCCCGTGTTTTAGGGTGTGATCCATTTGAGATCCGTCAGCGGAACCTGTTGGATACGGCGGCGTTGCCGCATGAAACGGCAACTGGGAATGTGCTGGATTCCGGTGATTATGCCCGTGCGCTGACCATCCTGCGGGATAGAGCAGGCTATGACGCCTGTCTTGCAGATCGCGATGCGCGGCGCGCACAGGGGGAGCTGGTCGGGGTCGGGGTTGCGTTTTACGTTGAACCCTCTGGAAATGGCTGGGAAAGCGCGCGTGTGACGTGGGATGCGGAGGGGCGCGTTTGTGTGGCCAGCGGCAGTTCCTCGCAAGGGCATGGGCGCGAAACGAGCTTTGCGCAGATTGCGGCGGATGTGTTGAATGTCTCGATCGATAGGGTCGATGTTACGATGGCGGATACCGATACGGCCCCTGCAGGGATTGGCGCGCTTGCCAGCAGATCGACCGCGATTGGTGGCAGCGCGGTTCTAAAAGCCTGTGAAGAGATCAAAGCGCGCCGCGTCGCTGGCGAACCCTTGCCGCTGAGCGTGGACATCCGGTACGAAAACAAAGGGCAGGCCTGGGGCTATGGGGCCTATCTGGTTGTGCTGTCTGTGGATCGGGATACGGGATCACCGCACCTAGAACGGGTCACGTGCGTGGATGACGCTGGGCGCATTATCAACCCAAGTCTGGTCGATGGGCAGATCCGTGGGGGATTTGCGCAGGGGTTGGGCGAGGCGCTGATGGAGCGTGTCGTATATGACGAAGACGGGCAGCTGTTGACCGGCTCGTTCATGGATTATGCGCTGCCCCGGGCGTTGGATGTGCCCACGCTTGAGATCCACAAATTTGAAACGCCAAGCCCAATGAACGCTTTGGGTGCCAAGGGCGTTGGCGAAGCCGGAACCATTGGGGCGCCCGCGGCCATTCTGAATGCGGCTGTTGATGCGCTCAGCCCTTTGGGGGTGCGTGATCTGACGATGCCCCTGACCAGTCAAACGCTATGGCAGGCCATTTGGGCCGCCGAACAAGGAAACGCGACATGAAATATACCAAATTTGAGGCCAAAGAGTATGCGCGCGACACCATGCGCGGCATTTGGGCGGCTGCTTTGAACCCGTTTCACGCGGATGGGTCGTTTAACGAAGCGGGCCTGCGTCAGAACATTCGCCATTGGATTGATGATCTGGACATTCAGGGCCTGTTTATTGCGGGCAAGCAGGGCGAATTTTTCTCGATGAGCTTGGAAGAGCGCAAGCGGAACATGACGATCGCGGTTGAGGAATGCGGAGATGCGGCTGGCACCATCATGTCAATCTCTGATCAGAACGTGAATACGGTGCTGGAGCTGGGTCTGCATGCGCAAAGCTGTGGCGCGGATTATGTTGTGGTTCACGCGCCAGTGCTGAGCTTTTGCCATGATCGCGACGAGGTTTTGTATAACTATTACAAGTACCTGTGTGATCGTTTGGACATCGGGATCGCGATGTGGAGTCACCCGGATTCCGGCTATTTGATGGAGCCTGAAACCTGCGCACGCATCGCCGAGTTGCCCAATATCGTTGCCATTAAATATTCAGTTCCGCGCGAGATGTATGTGCGTCTGAGCCATATGATCGGGGATAAAATTCACGTCTCGACATCGTTGGAAGATGATTGGCTGGACAACATCCAAGAGCTGAACTGGAAGCTTTATCTGTGTTCATCGCCCCCCTATCAGTTGCAAACGAAGACCGACAAACGGATGCATGAATACACCGAGCTGGCGTTTGCAGGGAAAATGGACCAAGCCCGCGAGGTGCGCGACAGTCTGGATCCGGTCAGGGCCGCGATCAAGCGCACCAAGCCCGGTGGAAAGCCGACGGCGCACGGCAAATACTGGCAGGAATTGTTGGGTCAGGTTGGGGGATCTGTCCGCCATCCCATGCTAGAGCTGACACAAGCCGAAAAGGATGCGACACGGGAGGCATTTGAAGGGTGTGGCTTAAGGCTCTGAGATGAGGGCCGCCCGGTGATACCGTCAGAATAACCATCCCAAAAAGCAACCGGTGCAACAGTTCGTTTCCGATTTTCTATGCGGGACCCAAGATGCTTGCGGCATGCCAGATGCGCTGTTTAGTGTATCTGGATTGAGGGCAGAACGGGGTAAAATGCCCGACTGTTTCGGGTTATTTAAAGACGCACACACGGGTTAAATTCTAAGATGGTAAATGCCACAACCAAAGGCAGGACGTCGATTGTTACGCAAGAAACACCGACGGGCCTGCCACGATGTTTGAGCGTTTGAAATTTCACGCGTCGCCAGATAAAGGATTGCTGACGTTATCAGGTGTGGTTGTTTTTGCGAATGACTACGGGGTAAATCCGAAAGTGGAATTGCGGTTTCAAGAGAATGTTGTTCCTATAGATCTTTCTCCGAGTGCTGGCATTGCGCGAAAACTTGATGGGAGATCCAATTCGGGGAACAGTCGAATTGATACGGTTGAAATACCCGAAGGCGCATCGACCATAGATTTGGTTGTTCGGTGTGAAAACAGCGGGGAACCACACAGAATTCTAAAACTGGTTGACCAGAAATTCGTTCGACCCTTTGATACGTTGCACAAAATTCACCAAGATGCGCTGGCGATGACGCATGACAGTTCGTTCCAAGATGCACGGCGGTTGAACAAAGCGCTTAAGGATGTGCCTGATGTTTACTCCAATTTACCCGAATATATTGAAGCAAGAGTTTTAATTTCCTCGAAGCTTAAGATCATGCCGACAAGAACGGTCAAGGCGATGATCAAGCTGAGAGGGCTGAGGTCCATTAACAACGACAGCGCAAAATTCGTGGCGTTCGAGCGGAACCTTTCCAGTCTTCTTAATGGTGTTAACTTGTCTCATCATGGGTTTGCATCTGGGTTTGGGGCATTGGACAGCCAAGATTCCATATGGGATCACATTCGCCAGTTGTCTGTTGAACTGGAAAAAGAGGGATTGTCTGTTTTCATCAACTCGGGGACGTTGCTTGGGTATGTGCGCAGTAAGAAGCTAATTGAATACGATGACGATATCGATCTGGCCGTTGTGTTGAGCGCGAATACCCTGCCCGAAGTGGTGGCTGAATGGGTGCGTCTAGCCCCGCATTCCCCAAGTAAATTTCTGATTTTTCTATCCTGACCGTTGTATTTCGCATATAAATCATGGTGTTGGTGGCTGAGACGGGAGCATTTCATGGATCACCCAGAGGGTGCGGGCTTACAGCGGGCTGATCGGGTAGATTTTGACCCTCGCGTGCGGTTAGAATTTCGAGGCACGCAGCTCAGTTCGGATGGCGGCCTTCTGGTGATGCGCGAGCTTGATGACGCGCTCGGTCTGTCCAATCTGGCGTCTGCTGCCCTGTGCGACAACCGCCGTGGCAAGAACACGGTCCACCGGCTCGACGGGCTGTTCCGGCAATCAGTTTTCGGGCGGCTGGCGGGCTACGAGGATGTTAACGATGCTGATCGCCTCGCCCTCGACCCGGTCATGCGTCAGGTTGTAGGTGGTCGGGCTGTCGACGCTCAGGCGGCTTCGGCCTCGCAGATGGGACGGTTCGAGACCGAGACGCTGGCCTTGTCCGAGAACCGGGAAGCGCTGGCCGATCTGAACGGGCAGTGGATCGACCGGTTTCATGATCGCAACGGGCTCAAGTACATCGCGCTGGACATGGACAGCTCAGTCAGCCCGACCCATGGTGATCAGGAAGGGTCTGTCTGGAACGGGCATTTCGACTGCACCTGCTACCACCCGAATTTCTTGTTCAACCAGTTCGGAATGCTGGAACGCTGCGCCCTGCGCAATGGCAACGTCCACAGCGCTGACGGCTGGCGGGATGTCCTTGACCCGGTGATTGCCCGCTACGCTGGCCGCAAGCTTGGTGGCCGCTTCTTCCGCGCCGACGCCGCGTATGCCCGCCCTGCAATCTATGCGCGGCTGGAGGAGACGGACTATTTTTACGCCATCCGGCTGCCGGCCAACAACGTCCTCCGCGAGAAGATTGCGCATCGGCTGACGCGGCCTGCGGGGCGTCCGTCGCAGACCAAGGTCAAGCGACTCTACGAGGATTTCGAGTATCAGGCGGCGTCTTGGGGCAAGGAGCGCCGCGTCATCGCCAAGATCGAATGGCATCCGGGCGAACTGTTCCCGCGTGTCGGCTTCATCGTCACCAACCTGCCGATGGAACCAGACTGGGTGGTGCGGTTCTACAACCAGCGCGGCACCGCCGAGCAGCATATCAAGGAAGGAAAGTATGCCTTCCGCTGGACGCGGCTGTCGTGCAAGCGGTTCCGCGACAACGAGGTCCGGCTGCAACTGCACGCGCTGGCCTACAATCTCGCGACCTTCCTGCGCTGCATCGAGTTGCCCGAGGCGATGGCCGACTGGTCACTGACCAGCCTCCAGCTGAAACTGATCAAAATCGGCGCTCGCGTTGTCCGCCACGCCCGTGCCATCACCTTCCAGCTGGCCGAGGTCGCAGTAACCGGCCCGATGGTCCGTGCTATCCTTGCCGCCATTCACCGATTGCGAGTGCGGCCGTCATGCGCCTGACAGGGGTCCAACCCCAAACTGAACGAAAGCGGCAGGACAGGTCTGTCCAACGCGCTGAAAATCCTCGCCTCCGGGCCAGCACGGCACCGATTCGAAGCATGAGGCACCCGCATTCAGGCGTTTCCGCAACTCCGGAGACGCTCAGAGGCAAAAGATACTTGATCCGCAGGCCTGATCAGGTGATCATTGCGCCAGATGGCAGGCCACTTGGGGAATGTCGGGTGTATTTTTTGGGAATGAGTGTCATGAGTGAACTGTCAATCGGTCTGTCCGCCGAAGCGCGGCGGGCGACGGCCAAGGTACTGAACAATTTCCTGGCGGATGAGTTCGTGCTGCTGGTCAAAACCATGAATTGCCACTGGAACATTACTGCTCCCGATTTCCGCAGCGTGCATCTGCTGTTGGACGAGCAATACCACGCACTTGTCGAGACCTGCGACAGGCTCGCCGAACGCGTGCGCGCGCTGGGAGAGAGGGCCACGGGTTCGATGGCGGGCTTTCACGAACACACGCGCCTGCGCGAGTTCGACGCCCACAAGGACCTGCCTGACTGGGCTGCGATGATCGCAGCGCTTACCGCAGATCACGAGGCCATCATCACCGCGCTGCGCCAGCAGCATGACGGGCTGGATGAGCGCCAACACGATGTTGGAACCGTGAGCCTGCTGGAGGACCTGATTCTCCAACACGAGAAAATGGCCTGGTTCCTACGTTCCCACTTGCCGCGCGATTGAAGACAACGAGCGAAAGGAGGCCGCGATGGCCCGTGAAAAGACAAGCGAAGAAATGCGTGAGAAAATGGAACGCCGCTACGAGGACGACCCGGACGTTCATCACAAGCATGACAAGAACCACATGGAAAACCGTGAGCACGAGAAATCGCACGGCCATCATGTCCATGGCGGAGAGGGCAAGGCCCACAAGGGCACACACCACCATCACAAGACCTCGCATCACGAGCATCAGCATCCCCATCACGGTGAGGACAAAGACAAGGACGGAGACAAGGGCTGAACGACCTGTTGGATAAGTACGCGCGGAGGGCCTGTAAGCCGGATTTTGTTCAGGGGCTTGCACCCCGTCGATGACCATTCCTCTGTTGCCAGGCGCCTCTAGCTGCCAACCCGATCCCTCTCAGCCAAGGCAGGCCTAGCGGCGGTATCCGGTTTCCCGGACCTGTCCCGCGCGGGGTTCCTATTTGGCATTGCTCCCGGTGGGGCTTGCCGTGCCGCCCCTGTTGCCAGGAGCGCGGTGGGCTCTTACCCCACCGTTTCACCCTTGCCCGCACGGATGCGGGCGGTCTCATTTCTGTGGCGCTTTCCGTCGGGTTTCCCCGCCCGGGCGTTACCCGGTATAGGCGATGGCGGCGGATTTACCGCCAGCTTCCGAGCCCATGAAGAGATAATTCTTACGGCCCAGAGTCACAGGCCGGACTGCGCGTTCGGCGGTGTTATTGTCCAACTCCAGGAAGCCGTGATCCAGATAGGGCCTCGCCTTGGGCAGACGGGTCAGCGCATATCTGATGGCCTTGGCCAGTGGCGTCTTGCCGGAGAGTTTACCCAACTGCGCCCTAAGCCATATCTCCAGATCATCAAAGATCGGCTTGGCGTATTCCTGCTAGAAGCCGTGTTGGAAAAGCTGGGTTTGATCGACCATGAGAACAATGAAATTGTAAAGCAAAAAGGGATATATAAGTTAAAGGCATTGGGAAATTTTCAGGTTGATTTATTTCCGGCGTGGGACGTGGATGGAAAGTTCTATGTCTGGCCGCACACCTTTGGGGAACTCGACAGGGGTGATGTGGTGCCCTTGCAGGAAACAAATATCCCCGGCGTTAAAATACCTGCCGTTCCCGAGAGAATGCTTGAATTGAATTATGGGAGCAATTGGGAGACGCCGAATAGGTTTTGGGCATTTAACTGGTCAAAGGCCAAAAAACGGTTTTCCGAATTTCGGGTGTTATTGGACGCTGCCCGCGCCGCTGAGCCAAAATAACCTCTCTTATTTGCCCTTGATGTCGACAGCGAAATTGCGTTTTGCCCCGGCGGGGGGGCGAGGAAACGGGGCTGCAGCGCGCACTTGTGACAGGGCGATTTTGTCCAACCGCGCAGAGCCAGAGCTTTGCGAGATTGCGATGCGGGTTAGGGTCCCATTGTCGGCAATGCGAAACGAAACGCGCGCAGTTCCGCGCATTTTGACCGACTTTCGTCGGGCGCGATGCACTTTGCGCAGGACCAGCCCGACATAGGTGCTGGCGGCGGCGTTGCCTTGTTGGGCGGCTTTGCGACCAGATGCGTTTGCCCTTGAGGTCTTCTTTTTGGACTTGCCAGTTGCCTGGCCGATGCGCTCGGTCTTGGCGCTGTTGCCCTTGGGTGCAGCGGCTTGTTTTTTCTGTTTTTTCCGTGGTTTCTCTGGTTTTAGTTGGTCTTTGATTGGTTTAACGGGCGGTGTTGTCTGGTCTGATGGTTTGAGCTTGGACGGTGTCGTTTGGGCTGAGGGGGCCGGTTTGATCGCGCGCATGGATGTGGGCGCAAGCGCGCTAAGTTGATCCTGTTGCGGTGCCGGTTGCAGGGTTGTGGCCTGCGCCGGGGCCTGCTGTGTCAGCCGCTCTGGCCGTGTCACGGTTTCTGGTTTGGTTGGTTTGGCTTTTTCTGGGGTCGGTGAGGGCGTAGACCCCGCAGTCATGTCGCGGAACGAGTTCCCCAGTGCGGCAACACCGACGTCGCCGCCACCTTGGATTTTGACCTCGGGGGCGCGCGAAAAATCCAGCATCGCGGCGGCGTGGGTTGCCAAAGCGACGAGAACCGCGAGCAGTGCGATAAGGCGAGAACGGGGGATCATTGTAGGCTCCGTTCGGAAATGACGAAGATTTTCTGCGCGCCGAGGTCGCGTAGTTCAGCACCGATACGCACCAGTTTTTGCGCAGGCAGTTCACGGTCGGGGACAATGCGAATGTCCGCGAGCGGGGTTTCGTCATCGGCCAAACGGTCCACAAAGGCCGACAGGGACGTGATTTCGATCCCGCGCAGGCTGAGCGTGCCGTCGGCATGAACCACAAGCGTATCCGGGGGTTCGCGCCCCTCGAGGCTTGTGGTTTTGATCAGGTTTAGACCCGTATCCAATGGTGGCGCGAGCGTCCCGGCGATCATGAAAAAGATCAGCATCAGAAAGACGATGTTGATCAGCGCAATTGTCGGCTCTTTTGCGGCGCGCGGTGATTTTTTGAGTTGCATCAGCCCAACACCACGGCACGGGTTTTGGGCAGGGGCCGCAACGTGCCCAACAGATCGATCAGCTGTTGG
The DNA here is from genome assembly GCA_965183835.1 of Paracoccaceae bacterium. Classification (GTDB taxonomy): domain Bacteria; phylum Pseudomonadota; class Alphaproteobacteria; order Rhodobacterales; family Rhodobacteraceae; genus OMPR01. The sequence continues at coordinate 21,530 of CBCYME010000003.1, forward strand.
GATGTTGTCTGATCGCTGAGGCTGATCAGAACGGTCTGGTCTTCTTCTGTAGTCAGAGCTTGGGCGAGTTGATCGTGCGGGGTGTCTTGTCCGTTAAGCAAAATGCGCAGGCCGTCGAGTTTCAGGAACTTAACCGGGCCTTGTTCCTGCGCGCTGCCTGCAGAGCCTGCCGTCAGCTCAACCTCGCCATATTTTGAGAATGTGGAGGTCAGCATAAAGAACAGCAACAACAGAAAGATCACGTCGATGAGCGAGGTCATCGAGAGGCGCGCGCGCGTTTGTTTCTGGGTTCTAAGCGCCATGAGGGGCCAGTCCCGTTGGCTGTACGCCCTGAGGCGCGGTTTCAGCGGCGTGACCGGGGGCAAATACTGTGCGCAGGGCGCGGTTGGCAAAAATGCGTTCGCGGTGCATGCGGGATTCAAGCCAAGATAGGATCAGCGAGGTTGGCATAGCCACCGCAAGACCGGCGGCCGTGGTCAGCAAGGCGACCCAGATCCCCCCAGCGAGGAGGGACGGATCGACCGAGCTGCCAGCGCCTTGCAGTTTCTGGAAGGCTTCGATCATGCCCAGAACGGTGCCGAACAACCCCAGCAAAGGGGCGATTTGTGCCACCATATCCAACGCGCCCAGACCGCGTTCGAGACGGGAAAAGCGATCCTCGGCTTCGGCGTCGGTGCGATCGGACAGGGCCGGATTGGTGCTCGAAAGCCCCATTTCGATGACCGGGGCCAGATAGCTGCGGCTTTTGGCGAGGTGGCGCAGGGCCAGCGCCGCGTCGTTTTGATCCCAGGCCTGCACCGCCAGATTAAGTTCGATATGGCGTCCGACACCGGCGGCGCGATATTGCCAGAGCTTGTAAATCACCAAAGCCGTTGTGGCGATAGAGGTCAGGATCAGCACGGCCACAACCGGGCCACCCAGATCCAGAATGCCGAGAATGGCGGTTTCAATCTTGTCCATGATTTATCCGATCAGCTCTGTTTTGGTCATTGATTTCAATTCAAGGCCAGTTTCGCAGGCTTTGGGGTCCAATCCGGGGGCGGTGCAGTTTTCGGCGCCGTTGATCAGCACGCGGCTGATGCTGTCGCAGCTTATGCCATCAAAACGGAATTGACGGACACGGGGACGGCCTGCTGGCAAGTCCTCAAAATCAAGCAAGGTCATTTGTGCGACTTGGCCCTGACCCCCGAACAAAACGGTTTCATAAACCGCCCCGGTGATGTCTTGGCCATGGCGGTTGTGGATCAGAAAGCTCATCCGGCAGCCCGCGTTTTCGGTTGTTGCGGCGCTGAGCTCAATAGAAATGCCGGGGGCGGTCGGTTCTTGTGCGTGGGAAATGCCTGCCCCTAGCGTGAGGGGCAGGGCCAAACAGGCAAACCGGATTTTTTGCAAAATATTCATACCATATTTGCCTCTTTGTTCAGTGGGTTTAGAAGGTTTTAGCCAAAGTCAGTTTGACGTTTCTGCCGGGCGCATCGCGGGTGGACAGTTTGGTGCGGAACTGCTTGTCAAAGATGTTTTCGATGCCGAGACGGACCTCGAACCCTTGGAACATGCCGTCTTGGGGCAGGTAAGAGACCCGCAGATTGTTCATCCCGTAGCCGGACACAGGCTGATAGGTTGTGCCGGTGCGGGATCGGACCTGACGGTCAGATTTGCGACCTGCAACCAGTTCCCAGCTGACATCCCACGCAGGGTTGAACCGTTTACCAACGGTCAGGCGCAGGCTGTCCTCGGGGGCGTTGCGCCAGTCCTGTTCAACCCCGGCTGTTGTGGTTTCGGTGTTGTCCGTGATGTTCATGTTCAAGTCTGAATAGAAGCCAGAAGCATGGGCATAAGAGGCTTCGATTTCCGCGCCTTTGGTATCGACACCGGCAACGCCGCTATAGGATGTCACATCCCACAGGTTGGTGGTGTAGATATTGACCTTGGCGCGCAGGGTATCGCCGTCTGAGAACAGGTCATTCTTGCTGTAGGACGCGCCGATCTCGTAGGTGCGTGCCTTTTCGGGTTGTGTCATGAACGCGATCGACCCGAAATCATCAAGGATGGGCAAGCTTTCGGTGTAGGCCCCGCTGCCGAAGATCGCGATTCCGTTGTCGAATTCGTACCGGGCCGACAGACCGCCCATCAGCGCGTTGTTGGTGAACTGACGGTTCAGCGGATCGGCGGAATTGGGGTCGCCTTTGAGGTCTTGGGTTTCGTACCGCATCGCGGGTGACAGCGTGAACTGTTCGGTCACTTCGATATCATCAACGACAAAGAACGCCACACGCCGGTCTGTGCCGCCAGGGGCGGCAAAGGCTGTTTTCCGCTTGCGTTCAATGACTTCGACACCTGCGCGCAGATCATGGGCCATTGTGCCCGTCTGGAAATACGAGGTGTTCTTGGCTGTCAGTTTGGTAATCTCGTACCGCTGTTTGGTGCTGTACAGCGGCGATCCACCGGGTGTGAGCGGTGTCAGGTCGATAACCTGATCAGAGTAGGTCAGGTTGACGTCAAGATCGATCAGATCGTTGTTGACTGGACTATAGCGATAACGGATGCCGGTGACTTCGCTGTCGGTTTTACGATCCACGTTGGCAAAGCCCGTGGCCCCGCCCGCAAAGGTATCATACGGCACATCTTTTTCATCGGTCGAAGACTTGTTGTAAGACAGCGTTACAGAGTGGTCATCGTTGTTTCCAAAGGTGTATTTACCCTTGGCCAGGAACGAGGGCATATCGAATTTAGTATCGGCGATGACCGCGCCATTGCCGTTGTCCTGATCGCCTTGTTCACGGTGGGTATAGTTCAGCAGGAATTCCCAATTCTTGGTGGGTTGCCATGCCAGAATGCTAGAGGACAAAAAGCCGTCGCCATTGGAATAGCCCCCAAAGGTCTGGCGGAACTTAAAGCCGGGTTCGCCCCCGGTGAAGTCTGATGCGTCCTTGGTTTCAAGCTGGACGACACCACCGATGACACCCGATCCAAATTCAAACGACCCGACGGTGCCGCGAATGACCGACACGCTTTTGTAGAGTTCAGGGTCGGTATAAAGCTGTGTTCCGATGCGATACAGTTCTTCGGAGCCGGTGGTGGCCCCGTCGATCTGGATCAGAACTTTTTGATCGGTCCCATAGGTGCCATTGGCCCCAAAGCCGCGAATGTTGATGCCCGACCCTTGCGGGTTTGACCCGTTCACCAGCGTTACACCGGGCACCGAGTCGACCAGTTCCGCGACAGTGCTGGCCTGACGGTCATAGATCTCTTCTTGGTCGATGTTGGTGACGGGCACGGCGGTGTCAGTTTGCACCTCGCGCTTGCTTTCACCCAGCTCAATTGTGCCTAGGAATTCTTCGTCTTGGTCTTGTGCAGAAACGGAGGAGGCGATGAGGCTGAGGCAAGAGGCGGTGCCCAATAGGCCCATCATTAGATTACGTGTGCGCATGTCTGTCCCTTTGATGCGTTCGATGACTCAAAAGGCTGGCAAGGCGCTGGCGTAGGTCTGAATTTTATTATCTTTTTCGGAATCGATGCTCCGATGACTTGAGTTCGTTAATAAAGCTTACTAAAACAGTCAACATATTTTGTTGTTATGTGAACAACTCTGCGAGCAACAGCGTCACATTTGTGATGGTTAGCCAGCGTTCCCCTAAAATATCAAGACAGGATGGGAATTCCTATGACTAATCAGGCTGTTATGTCCCCCGACTCTATTCGTGCTGCACGTGCGGACGCCCCGAAATTGCGGGATCGTGATCTTGCTGATCAATTGGGAATCACCGAAGCACAACTGGTTGCCGCCTATGTTGGCATCGATGTGACACGGATCTCGGCCAATCTGGATGATGTGTTTTCGCGCCTGAACGGGTTGGGCGAAGTGATGGCTTTGACGCGCAACACATCTTGTGTGTGCGAAAAAGTTGGCCAATACGACAACTATCATTCGGGCAAACATGCCTCGATGGTGCTGACGGCGGACATTGATTTACGGATGTTTCCGTCCCATTGGGTGTCTGCTTTTGCAATCGAACGGGCCAGCGACGCGGGCATGAAACGCTCGTTGCAGTTCTTTGATACGGCTGGCGATGCTGTTCACAAGATATTCCTGCGGGATGGGTCAGATGTTGCCCATTTTGACCAGATCATTCTGGACTTGGCGCTAGAGGATCAGAGCCAATCGTTGGAGGTTGGGCCGCGCGCACCGACCGAAGTGGCCAAAGGGGATCCTGCAAAGGCGGACATTTTGCGGGCGGAATGGGCCAAGATGACGGACACGCACCAGTTCATGCGCTTGACCTCGAAATTGAAAATGAACCGTTTGGGGGCCTATCGCATGGCTGGTGAACCCTTGGCACGCGCGTTAGAGCCGGGCGAGATTGACACCATGCTTGAGGCGGTTCGGGATCAGGCCATCGAAGTGATGGTGTTTGTTGGCAACCGCGGGTGCATCGAAATCCATGGTGGCCCGATTGAAACACTGAAATCGATGGGTCCATGGCAAAATGTGCTGGACGCGCGGTTCAATCTGCATCTGCGGTCTGATCACATCGCCGAAGTTTGGGCCGTGACCAAGCCAACGCAACGGGGCCCGGCGGTTTCGGTTGAAGCGTTTGATGCTGAGGGTGGGCTGATTTTCCAAACCTTTGGGCGCCGTACCGAGGCCGGAGATTTCCGCCCGGACTGGGACAAGTTGGTTGCTGGCTTGAAATCCGTCGCTGTTGAGGAGCCTGCGTAATGTCGTTTGACGGGTTCCCCTCTTTAAGGCGCGGATTGATCCTAGGCGCTGTGTTGATTTGTGCGGGGCAAGTTGCCTTTGCCCAAGAGCGCGCAAACCGGATTATCGCCATTGGTAATTCGGTCACTGAAATCGTTTATGAACTGGGACAGGACCGCCGTTTGGCGGGCCGGGACCGGACCTCGACCTATCCGGCCGAGGCAAATGGGTTGCCCGATATCGGGTATATGCGGGCCTTGTCCCCCGAGGGGGTGTTGTCGGTCGATCCCGATATGATCCTGTCCGTCGAAGGAGCCGGGCCGCCCGAGGCGATTGCCGTGCTAGAGAAGGCAAATGTGCGCTACGTGCCGATCCCTGAGGTGTTCACGCGCGACGGGATTGTCACCAAAATCCGTATGGTTGGTGAGGCGTTGGATGAGGTCGAGGCGGCTGATGCGTTGGCGGGTCGGGTTGGTTCAGAGATCGATGCGGCGCAGGCGGCGGCCATTGATGCTATTCAAGGATCGCCAAAGCGGGTGATGTTCATTCTGTCGATCCAAGGCGGGCGGATTATGGCATCCGGGACAGATACAGCGGCGGATGGGATTATCCGCATGTCAGGGGGCACAAACGCCGTCACCGGGTTTTCCGGGTATAAACCCGTGACGCCCGAGGCGGTGACCCAAGCCGCCCCGGACGTGATCCTGATGATGGATCGCGGCGGCGATCACGGGGTTGCAACGGCCGAGCTTTTCTCGTTGCCCACCATGATGTTGACCCCAGCGGCGCGGACCAAAACCGTGGTGCGGATGGATGGGGCGCATTTGTTGGGCTTTGGTCCACGCACCGCAAGCGCCATCACGCAACTGTCTGACGCGTTGTCCGGAGGGTCAGAGTCGTGACGCTTGCAACGGATCAGGCGATCCCGGCTGCGCCGTTGCTGGATCGGCGTGTGCTGGCGCGGCGCATGACGTGGATCTTGGTGGCGGTGCTTGCCATCGTCAGCCTCACCAGTTTGACGATGGGGGCCTCGGGGGCGTCGGTCACGCGCTTGATGTCAGATTTGATTGCTGGACGGGCTGTTGAACACCTGGATCGGATCGTTCTGTGGGATATTCGCCTGCCAAGGCTGATGATGGGTATGCTTGTTGGGGCCGGATTGGCCGTGTCGGGTGTGGTGATGCAGGGTTTGTTTCGCAACCCCTTGGCCGATCCCGGCATTGTTGGTGTCGGGGCAGGGGCCGCGTTGGGGGCTGTATCTGCTATCGTTTTGGGGGGTCTTTTGCCGGTCGCGATCCGGGATTGGGCCGGAAGTTGGTTGATCATCCTGTCCGCGTTTCTGGGGGGCTGGGGATCAACGTTGATCTTGTATCGGGTTGCGACCCGGCGGGGGCAGACCTCGGTCGCGACGATGTTGTTGGCGGGGATTGCCTTGGGTGCGTTGGCGGGTGCTGTGGGCGGTATCCTTGTCTATATGGCGGATGACCGGCAATTGCGCGACCTGACGTTTTGGGGCATGGGATCGCTGGCTGGCGCCACATGGTCCAAGGTTCTGAGCCTGGCCCCGGTGGTTCTGGGCGCAATGGCGGTGAGTGTGTTGTTGGCGCGTGGTCTCAATGGGCTTGCCCTGGGCGAGGCCGTCGCGAACCATATTGGCATATCTGTGCAGCGGACCAAGAACATCGCGATCTTGACGGTCGCGGCGGCAACCGGGGCGGCTGTGGCCGTTTCGGGCGGCATCGGCTTCATCGGGATTGTCGTGCCGCATGTGCTGCGCCTGTCCACGGGGCCAGACCATCATCGCTTGCTGCCAAATGCGGCTCTGTTAGGCGCCGCTTTGTTGTTGGTCGCGGATATGATCAGTCGCACCATTATTGCCCCGGCTGAGCTGCCGATTGGGATTATTACCGCCATTCTGGGGGCCCCCGTCTTTCTTTGGATCTTGCTGCGCCGTCATGGCGTGATGGGGATGTAGCTATGAAAGCAACAGATATTCGCGTGCGTATTGGGCGCAAAGACATCCTGCATGGTGTGGATTTTGAGGCCGCAGCGGGGGAGGTCACAGCGATCATCGGGCCAAATGGGTCGGGGAAATCAACGCTGCTCAAGGCGATGACCGGTGAGGTGCCATATGAAGGCACGGTGGAATTAAACGGCCAGGATATCCAATCCCTGCAGCCATGGGAGTTGGCCCCCGTGCGTGGGGTGCTGCCGCAATCTGCTGCTGTCGCCTTTCCCTTTACGGTGCTTGAAATTGTCCGTCTTGGGTTGATGGAGGGTTGGGCGGCACAAGAGCGCGCGCTGCCGTCACAGGCGCTGGCGCGGGTGGGGCTTGCGGGCTTTGAAAACCGGTTCTTTCAGGATCTATCAGGGGGCGAACAACAACGTGTTCAGCTGGCCCGCGTCTTGGCGCAGGTCTGGCAGCCGGTGATAGAGGGCACGCCACGGTGGCTGTTTCTGGACGAGCCTGTGGCCAGTCTGGACATTGCGCATCAATTCACGGTGTTGGACGTTGCGCGCGCCTTTGCTGATCAGGGGGGCGGTGTTGTTTTGGTGATGCATGATCTGAACCTAACGGCCATGTTTGCGGATCAGATATCGGTCATGCATGCGGGGCGTGTTCATTGTCATGGATCCCCTCAGCAAACCTTGACCCAAGACATGCTGCGTGAGGTCTATGGCTGTGCGTTGAATTTGAATACCGTGCCGTCTGATAGCGCGCCGTTCCTGTTGCCCCAGATGCGGCAAATGCAGGCTTAACGGGAACTTGGCGGTCATGGGGGCAACGTGGTCTGGTCATCTGTCGGTATTGATGGTTCAAAACACAAAACACGTTAAGTTTTGCCAACCCCAAAAGGAGATCCCCATGACCGTATCCCGCATCGGCACCCAACCCGTTCTGCCCAATGGTGTCACTGTGCCACTGATCCCTGCAACCCGTTGTGCTGGTTTGATTTTCTGTTCAGGGGCCTTGGGTATAGATGAAACTTTCAAAGTTGTAGACGGCGGGATTGGGGCGCAAACGCGTCAGGCGATTGCCAATCTTGAACAGGTTCTGGCCGCAGCCGGGGCCAGCCTGTCGGACGTGGCCAAAACAACGGTTTGGCTGACCGATCTGGCGGATTTTGCTGAGTTCAACGCCGCCTATGCAGCTGCTTTTGGCGATGGGGTGCCTGCGCGATCCACTGTCACATCGGCTTTGGCCATCCCCGGCGCGTTGGTCGAGATCGAGGCCATTGCCGCTGATCCCAGCGCAAGCTGATCTGCGCCAGATTGCTCAGAGGCGGTTGATTTCTTTGATGATTCCGCCTCTGGCTGCTGTTTGGTCGGGGTCTTTTTACTCAACGTCACAGATTTGTCCTTAAAATAGAATTTGAATTCTAATTCTATAAATTCTTATCCTGCCCGCAGGGCGCCGGGATTCGGCGTAGAAGAGGATAAGGCGCGGTGATCTGCGTCTGTTTAGGGAGAAGACTGATGATCCACGCGCTTGTAAAAGCCGCTGCTGCCGCTGTTGTTGCGGTCGCGCTGACCCCCGCAGCAAGCTTTGCCAAGACCGAGCTTAAGGCGGCCACTTTGGCCCCAGAGGGCACGCCTTGGTTTGATTTCCTCAGCAAGTGGGAACAGGCCGTTGAGGCCGCCAGCGACGGCGAAATTGACATTCAGATTTTCCCCAGCGCGCAGTTGGGCAACGAATGGGAAGTGTGGAACAAGGTCGCCAAGGGACGCATCGAAATCGGGCTGTTTAGTGCTGCGGTGATGTCCGAAAAAGTGCCCCCCATGGCCTTGATGAGCACCCCGTTCCTGTTTGACAGCGAACAGACCGCCTATTGCGTCTATGACACTGAACTGAAGGATGAATTCACCGAATTGCTCGAAGAGCGATTCAAGGTCATTTCGTGGGGCGAAACTGGCTGGGTGCAAGTTTACGCGCAGGATGATCTGTCGGATGTAGCAAACGCAGATGGCTATAAAACCCGCGTGGCCCCACAGGCGATGTCGCGGACATTGTGGGCATCAGTCGGGGCCAATGGCGTTGAAATTCCCTTTGCCGATACGCCTGCCGCGCTGCAAACCGGGCTGGTGCGCAGTGGGGAGGCGACAGGCATCTCTTATGTGGCCTTTGGCCTGAACAAGGTCGCGCCGCATTTGATGCTGACCCGTCACATGCATCAGGCCGGGTCGATCATGATGGGCAAAAAGGTCTGGAATAAGCTGACCGAGGACGAACAAGCCATCCTGATGGACAACATGCCGGACCTGAACGAGTTGCGTCAGGGGGTTATGGGTGTCGAACAGTATCTGATCGGCCAATACGAAGAGGCGGGCGGTCTGGTCCAACATCTGACACCGGAACAGCGCGCCGCTTGGAAAGCCAAGGTTGAACCGAATTGGCCTGCGTTTGTCGAAGACCTCGGCCCCGAGGCGGTTGCATTGTGGCCGCGTGTTCTTGAGGCCAAGAAAGCCTGCGGCGAGTAATAGGGATGCAGATCAGCCGTCGCATTCTGTCGGGATTGTTTGCTGTCGATGTGACGGTTGCGATCTCGGCCTATGTCGCCATTGCCGTGTTGTTGCTGGGCGATGTGATCTTGCGGGAAACAGGTGGTGGCTCGTTATGGGGCGCCCAACGGATTTCTGTCTATCTGATGATTGTCATCGGATTTCTGGGGCTCGGACTTGCGGCGGCTAAGGGGCGGCATTTGCGGCCCCAGTTTTTGGATCATGTGGTGCCCGCGCGGTTTTCGGAAACTGCGGACCGGATCGGCAGCGGTTTGATGGCGTTGATCTTTGGCGGGTTTGGCGTTGTTGGTGTGCAATTTGTGGCTGAAGCTATCGAATACGGCGACATGGCGCGGATCATCGACATCCCGTTGTGGTACATCCAATTGGTTGTTCCTTATGCATTTTTCTCGACCGCGCTGCGTTATGTTCTGTTTGCTCTGCATCCTGAGTTGCGCCCGCAGGAGGTTCTGGAATGATCCTGTCTCTTGGACTGTTGTTTCTGGCGCTTGGGGCCTTGATCCTGCGCGTTAACATCGCGGCTGTTTTGCTGTTGGTTGGGGCCTATGTGCATCTGGCCTGGGGCGATGGAGAGCTGACCTACATCATCGAGGACATGTGGGGCGCCATCGACAAAGAGGTGTTGCTGTCGATCCCGTTGTTTCTGCTGTGTGGCTCGGTCATGGGCAAAGGCGCGATTGCTGAACGCCTGATCCGGGTGATGCGGTCGCTGACCGCGCCGGTTCCGGGGGGAATGGCCTTGGCGACGATCCTGACCTGCGCTGTCTTTGCTGCGATTTCGGGGTCCAGCGCTGTAACGCTGATCGCGGTTGGCTCCATCGCCTATCCGGCCCTGATCAAGGATGGGTATTCAAAAAGCTTTGCCCTTGGCGCGCTGGCCACGGGCGGGACGTTGGGTGTGGTGATCCCGCCATCGATCCCGATGATCCTGTATGGGATCGTGACCGAAACCTCGATCGTGGATCTGTTCACCGCCGGGATTCTGCCGGGGCTGTTCCTGACGGTTCTGTTGGGCAGCTACACGGTATTTGCCAATCGCCATGTGGCGCGGGAACAGTTTTCGATAGGGGAATTTGGGTCTGCTCTGAAATCAGGTATCTGGTCGCTGTTCATGCCGGTGATCCTGTTGGGCGGGATCTATTCCGGGTATTTCTCGCCCACCGAAAGCGCCGCGGTGGCGTTGGGGTATTCGTTGATTGTTGAGCGATTCATTCACCGCCAACTGTCTTTGCGGGATCTGTATGACACCGCGTTGGACACCACCACCATGATGGGCGCGCTGTTCCCGCTGCTGGCAATTGCGCTGAGCATCAACTTGTTGCTGACTGCTGAACAGGTGCCGTCACAACTGGCGGACTGGGTCGCTGGCTTTGTAGAAGACCGCACGACGTTCCTGTTGCTGGTCAATGGTCTGCTGCTGATCGTGGGCTGCGTGATGGACATGGCATCCGCCATTCTGATTCTGGCCCCCCTGTTGCAGCAAATGGGCGAAGTCTATGGCATTGATCCGGTGCATCTGGGCGTGATCATGACCGTCAATCTTGAGATCGGTTTGCTGACGCCCCCTGTTGGCCTGAACCTGATCATCGCCATGACCGCCTTTCGGGAACCGTTCAGTTTGATTGTACGCGGCGTATTGCCCTTCATTGGCATCATGTTGTTCGGACTGATCGTAATTTCTTTTGTGCCTGCGTTGTCCTTGTGGCTGGTTGGATGAACATCGGAGTGAGGAGGGAGAGACCATGAAACGGATTTGGCAAAAACATTACGGTGACATGAGCCCCGAAATCAGGTGGGAGCAGGACGGATCGGTGGCGGATCTGATCGAACGGGCGGCAGAAAATTTTACGGATCTGCCGGCGGTTGCCTGTTTTGGCACCACACTCAGCTATCGACAGGTTGAACGGTTGTCGCGCGATTTCGCCGCCTATTTGCAGAATGGGTTGGGGTTAGCGCAGGGCGCGCGGGTGGCGATTATGCTGCCCAACATCATCCCGTTTCATGTCGCCAGTTTTGGCATGATCCGCGCCGGGATGGTGCAGGTGAACGTCAACCCGATGTATACTCCGCACGAACTGGCGCATCAGCTCAACGACTCTGGGGCCGAAACCATCGTGGTGGCCAGCATGGTCAGCGCCACGCTGGGCGCCGTGCTGGAGCAGACGCAAATCAAGACCGTGATCACTGTCGATCTGGCGGATCTGACCGCCGCGCCGATCCCTGCGACCCCGGTGCACGCGGCCATAACCGGCGCGGTTGCTTTGACGGATGCGTTGGCACAGGGGGCGGAACTGGCGTTTGAACGCCCTGAAATTGCGCAGGACGACCTGATTTTCCTGCAATACACGGGCGGCACCACCGGCCTGAGCAAGGGCGCGATGCTGAGCCATGGCAATCTGGTTTCTAACATTGCGGTCTATGATGCGCTGGCCGGGGCGATTACCGAAGAGGGCAAGGAAATCGTGATCACCCCGATCCCGATGTATCATATCTTTGCCTTGATGGTGAATTGCCTGTGCTATTGGCGCTATGGCGCGCTGAATGTGTTGATCGCCGACCCGCGCGACATGGCGGGGTTTGTCAAAACCCTGAGCCAGTACAAGTTCACCGCCATGACCGGGGTCAACACGTTGTACAATGGGCTGTTGCATACGCCGGGGTTTGCGGAACTGGATTTCTCCTCGCTCAAGGTCTGTTGGGGGGGCGGCGCGCCGATCCAAGAGGCGGTGTCGCACAAGTGGCATGACATCACTGGTGGGCACATCCGCGAAGGCTATGGGTTATCTGAAACCTCGCCCATTGTGTCGATGAATCTGGTGGCGCGTAACGCTTATACCGGCACCATTGGCATTCCGGTGCCCTCGACCGATATCTCTTTGCGGGACGAGGATGGCGTCGAGGTTGCAATCGGGGCCGAGGGCGAGTTGTGCGTGCGCGGCCCACAAGTGATGCAGGGGTATTGGAACCGCCCCGATGCCACTGCCGAGGTGATGACCGAGGATGGGTATTTCTGCACCGGCGATGTGGCCGTGGCAGATGCCAACGGGTTCTTTCGCATCGTAGATCGGAAAAAGGATATGATCCTGGTGTCCGGTTTCAACGTCTATCCAAACGAGATCGAAGGCGCAGTTGCTCTGATCCCCGGCATTGTTGAGTGCGCCTGTATCGGGGTGCCGGACGACCATACTGGTGAGGCGGTCAAAGTGTTTGCCGTACGCAATGACGACGCGCTGACCGAGACGATGGTGCGCAGCGCCTGTCGTGAAACCCTGACCGGCTATAAGGTTCCCGCCACAGTGAACTTTATCGACGAGCTGCCGAAATCCAGCGTGGGTAAAATCCTGCGTCGCGAATTGCGTCAGGTTTAGGGATGCAGGCAGGGTCCCCTCCGGTATTGGCGTATGTGGTCATGGCATTGGGCGCGACGGGCCTGACGCTGGGCGATTTCTTTATCAAGAAGTCATCGCTGGCGGGGGTGTCGCTGCCGGCCCTGATGGTATTTTCATGGCCCTTTACCGTCGCGGCATTGTTGGTGTTGGCGCATCTAAAGGGTGGCATTCGCCATCATCTGTACCCCCGTGCCCCGGGGCGACTGTTGATCCGGGCGGTTTTGTTGCTGGTGATGGCGACGTTGAACATCACCTCACTAATGATGAACCCCTATGCCCAGCACGCGATGCTGTTTCAACTGTCGCCCGTGTTTGCCTTGCTGATCGGTGTTCTGGTGCTGAACGAGCGGCTCAGCGCGCATGTGATCGTTGTATTGCTGTGCTGTCTGGCGGGCACATGGCTGATCCTTGATCCGGGGTTTCAGGGGATCTCGGCCACATTGCTGATCGCCGTGGCGGCGGCGTTGTCGAATGCGGTGACCAATACGTTTGTTTCGGTGAACCGCACCGCAGCCACGCCGCTTGGGTTTACATTCTGGGCGGTGAACGGTGTGTCGCTGGTCATTGTGCCATGGTGGCTGTTGGCGGATCGGTCGGTTCCGGCGCTGGATGCGCAGATGTTCATTCAGTTGAGTGCGGCGTTCGCCGTTTTGGGCATCATTCTGGCCAGCTTTGCCATGCAGTTGGCGCGCGGCAACATTGGACGGATCAGCATCATGCTCTATGTGCAGATGCCAGTGGCGTTAGGGCTTGGGTGGTTGGTGTTTGGGGAATACCCCCCGCAATCGGCCATTCTGGGCGGGGTTTTGATCGCGTTGGCGGGGGCCTCGGTGCCGCTGATGGCAAGACGGCAACAGCAAAGGGCACGGACATGAGCAAGAGCGGATCAGACGGATATCGCCCCAGCAAACAGGCCCGCAGTGTTCGGTCCGAACAGTTGCTGCTAGAGGCGGGCGAGGCGTTGTTTGCCGAACATGGTTATTACAACACCAAGGTCACGGACATCATCGAACGCTCGGGGTGTTCGACGGGCACGTTTTATCATCGGTTTGCTGACAAAGAGGGTCTGGCCCGGGTGATGATCGGGCGGTTCATCGAAGAGGGCGACGCGGTCATCCAGGCGCTGGATCTGGATCGGGGCATTCATGGCGATCTGCCCACGATGCTGAGCTATCTGGCGGGTGGGTTGCAGGACAGCATGACGGATCGGTTGGGGGTCTATCGGGCCTCACAACGGCTCAACACGCTGGGGTCGGATCGGTCAGCGGATACGGGTGTGCTGGTGCCTCCCCTTGAGGCGCATGTGATGACCTATCTGGATCAATACCGCGATCAGATCACGGCCTCTGATCCGGACGTGGCCCTGCGCCATGCGCTGCAGTTGATCATCATGGTCTCGTTGCAAACCCGGTTGGGGGCAGGGCGGCTGTTCCCGCGCGATAAGGCGGGTCTGACGCAGATGCTGGTACAGGCGGCAATGGGCCTGTTGCAACAAAGGGATAGATCATGAGCAAGATCACGGTATTTACGGCCAAACGCATCCACACCATGACCGACAGTGCACCGCAGGCCACAGCCGTTGCGGTGCGCGATGGCGTGATCCTTGAGGCGGGGACGCTGGACAGTCTTGCGCCGTGGCTGGATGCGCACCCACACGAGGTGGACGACCGGTTTGCCGACAAGGTGATCCTGCCCGGGTTCATTGACCCGCATCTGCATCCCTTTATCGGCGCGGTTCTGTTGCCAACGCGGTTCATCACTGCGTTTGAATGGGATCTGCCGGGGCAGAGCGGTCAGGCCACACGCGGCCATTCTGAGTATCTGGCAGCGGTGCAAAAAGCGATCGACACTGACGACGGGGCGCAGCCCATCTTTGTCACGTGGGGATATCATCAGATCTGGCATGGTCAGGTTACCCGCGCGCAATTGAACGAAATTTCTGAGACGCGCCCCATTCTGGTCTGGCATCGCTCGTTTCACGAGGTGATCCTGAATGACGCCGCGATTGCCCTTTTGAACATCGATGCCGAGGTGATGGAGACCCACCCCCAGATTGATGCGGCGGCCGGGCGGTTTTCGGAAACTGGCGCGATGGTGGCCATCGAGGGGGTAAAACCGATCCTGTTTTCGCCGACGTGGTTTGGTGCCGGGCTGGCACAGCTGCACGAGGTGCTGCACGCAGGTGGCCATACCACGGTCGCTGATATGGCTTGGGGCATGTTTGACTACGAGCTGGAATGGGCGGCCTATACCCACGCGATGGACTCGGTTGCGCCGCCCTATCGGGTGATGATGGTTCCGCGCGGTCTGCCTGATCCCGAATTGACTGGCTCGCCCGAGGCGGCCTTTGATCGGGTCGATGCCCTGACCGATCGCGGCACGGATCGGTTGTTCTTTGACCGGCATGTGAAATTTTTCACCGATGGCGCGTTCTTTTCCGAACTGATGCAGCTGGGTGATCCCGGGTATATCGATGGGCATCATGGTGAATGGCTGACCGCGCCCGAGCAGTTCGAAGCGATTGCGCGCCCGTATTGGAACGCGGGATACCGAATTCACGTTCATTGCACCGGCGATTTGGGTGTCGAGTTGGCGTTGGATGTGCTGGATAAGCTACAATTTGAACGCCCCCGTGTCGATCACAGGTTCACCATCGAGCATTTCGGCGTCTCAACCGAAGATCAGGTGCGTCGGATCAAGGCTTTGGGGGCGTTGGTCTCTGCCAATGTTTATTACCTGCACGAGTTGGGCGAGGCTTATTGGCGGGAATCCATTGGCCATGAGCGTGCCAGTCAGATGGCGCGGCTGGGGTCATTGGCCCGCGCCGATGTGCCCTTTGCGTTGCATTCTGATTTCACCATGGCCCCGGCGCATCCGTTGACCAGTGTTTGGGTCGCGGTCAATCGCTTTGCTGAATCTGGCGCGGTGCTGGGCGAAAACGAACGGATTTCGATCCATCAGGCGTTGAAAGCGATCACGATTGATGCGGCATGGGTGTTGGGCCAAGAGGGGCAGATTGGTTCAATCCGGTCTGGGAAAAAGGCGGACTTTACGGTGTTGGATGAAGATCCGTACGAGGTTGACCCGGTCAGGCTCAAGGATATCCGCATTGAGGCCACCGTGTTTGAAGGGGCGGTTCATCCGCGCCCGAAATGAGCCTGCCTGTCTTGATCGTGGCGGGTTATTTGGGCGCCGGGAAAACCACACTGATTAATGACTTCCTTGCTGATCCTGGTGGGCGGCGAACCGTTGTGCTGGTCAATGATTTTGGGGCCATCAATATTGACGCAGCACTGATTGAAACGGCTGAGGGCGATACCATTGCGCTGACCAATGGCTGTGCATGTTGTGTGATTGGCGACGATCTATTGGGGGCGGCCAAGCGCGCCGTCGCCACCGCGCCTGATCTGCTGATCGTCGAGGCCAGCGGCGTGTCTGATCCCGCGCGGCTGGCGCTGCTGATGCGTGGGGTGGCCGGGGTAGATCCGGCACGCATCCTGACGGTGATCAATGGCGCGGCTGCGCGGCGCAACGGACAGGACAAATTCATCGGGCGGTTGTTTGGTGCGCAAATCGCAAGCGCTGACTGTGTGGCGGTGAACCGGGAAACGGTGCATTCCACTAGGGCGATCACACGGTTTGCCCCGGATGCTGTTCTGGTGAACTCGGTTGCGGGGGTCGTGCAGGGGGGAACACGCACTGACACGCCGGCAACGGTGGAGGCCCTGCCACAGTTCAAGAGCCGCATTATGGATCACCCAAAACCCACCTCAGCGGAGGCTTTGCGGCGTTGGGCTGCCAGGCTCCCTGCGGATGTGCATCGGGCAAAAGGCGTTGTGGACAGCCCCCAAGGTCTGTTGAAATTCGACTATTGTCAGGGCCAGACCATGGTGCAGGCCCTGCCATTTGCTCCGGGATATGATGTCGGCAAAATCGTCCTGATTGGTCCCGAAAGGACGACATAATGCAAAGGCAAAGTGTGACCCGAGCTTGGGGTTCTGGCCCCGTTTGAGGGCGCAAAAATCCATGTCAGGCGACGCGAGGTAATCAGTTTGCTGTGTTGATGCGGTTGCGCTGTTTGCCTATCCCTGTTGCCAATTGCCGCCAGCCCGGCCTGTTCTGTGCGGCACTTATGACGTGAACTCAGAGGATCCTGAACATGACCGATAACATTCTCATCACGACCGAGGCGCGCGTCACCACCGTGACCATCGATCGCCAAGATAAAAAGAATGCCATCACGCAGGCAATGTATGGCGCGATGGCGGATGCCATCGAAGAGTATGGCCAAACCGATACTGCCCGCGCGCTGATCCTGACCGGAGCGGGCGACATGTTCACCGCAGGCAATGATTTGCAGGATTTTTCGGTTCAAGGGGATGGCAAAAGCGAAGAATTGCCACCAGTGGGTCGGTTTTTGAACGCGATCCGGGACTGCCCCAAGCCGTTGATTGCTGCCGTGAATGGCCCGGCGATTGGCATCGGCCTGACCATGTTGCTGCATTGTGATCTGGTTTATGCGGGTCAAAGCGCCACGCTCGGCGCGCCGTTTGTCAAACTGGGGCTGGTGCCCGAGGCGGGGGCCTCGATCCTGTTGCCCGCATCCGTGGGCATGGCCGTCGCCAACGACATCCTGTTGGCAGGTCGGACCCTGACGGCTGAAGAGGCGCACAATTATGGTTTGGTCGCACGCGTCTTTGCCGATGCCGATCTGATGGCAGAGGTCCAGACCATTGCCCAGTCGGTTGCCCAATCTGCCCCCGTTGCATTGCGTCGGTCCAAGGCATTGATCCGCAATCAGCAGAGCCAGATTGCCGACCACATGGCGGCTGAAATCGGCGTGTTTGTAGAGCAGCTCAAATCCCCTGATTTTGCCGAAAGCGTTGCTGCGATGATGCAGAAACGCGCGCCAAATTACGGCTGATATTCTGTTGCTTACCGTCGCAAGGGTAAGCAACATCAGCCCATTTTCTAAGCCCAGCGGGATGTGCTAGAGTGTTTTGTGTTCATCCCGTGCCTTGGCTCGTTCAACAGCCTGCAAAAGACTCTAGGTGCCTCGGGTTTGTGCTGCATACAGATCTAAAAATTCTCGTTGTTGAGCCAGAACCAAAAAAGAGCGCGCGAAATTGTCAGGACGTTGACGGTTGGCGGGTGGTCAGATGTGTCTGTCACCACCGCCCTTGTTACCTCGGCTGAGCTGCTGCAATGAAGACGCCCCCGGTACAAGGTGGGGATCTCAGGCAGGCATTCTGGGCTTTGCCATGAGAGTTGGGTCAACACAGGGTCAGATGGTTCTTGGCTCTGATGTATTTCATGATGGCACTGATTTTGACTTTGGACCAAGGTCGCTGCCTAAGGATTAGGCGATATGCTGCAATGCAGCAGAAAGTGCTGCATCTGCATACGGCTCTTCATTGTCTACCGCCCTCGGTCACGACACACTGAACCCGGGGCAAAGACGCCCGCCGAGACCGACAAAGATGTTGGTCGATGAATAAAGAGCAAAGCCGCTCGATTGTGCATGCCCCTCCTCCTGCGTGCAGCAATCGAGCGGCTTTTTGTTTTGCACAAGGGTGAAGAGATGCGCTGAAATTTGGGTTTATCAAATTGACCGATATGGCCCCTTTGGCAATCGCCTATGAACAGGGCTATTTGTGACGCTGGAATCCCAAGCCAACTGGAAGGTTCTGCTGGATGGCGTCATCGACGGGCAACTTGATGGCGCATATATTGGCCGGGCAACCGCTGGCGGCAACCATTAGATATGGCACGCAGGCCTATATCATCACGCCCTTTTCGATGGATCTGAACGGCAACAGCATAACCCTGAAAAAGTATTCGGTATCACTGCTGAGTTTGCTCAGGAGCCCCGAGCACCACGATTGCCCTGACCAAAGCGTTGATCCGCGCGGCGATCCGGCTGGATGAAAACGACAATGCCAACCGTGGCGAGGCGGTCGAGATATTGGCGCGATCCGAATATGTCGGAGCAGATGCAGATGTCATTGCCAATTCAATGACCGGCACCTTTGAGTATGAAAAAGGCGACGTGCGCCCCGCGCCTGATTTCAACGTGTTCTTCCGCCACTATGCGACGTGCCCGTTTTATTCGGACGCCATTTGGTATCTGAGCCAGATGCGCCGTTGGGGGCAGATCCTAGAGCAGAAAACGGATGCTTGGCTCAAAGAAACAGCAAAATCGGTTTATCGCCCCGACATTTATCTGACCGCCGCGTGCAGTTTGGTTGACCAAGGTCTGGCGCAGGAATCCGACCTTCCTTGGGGCAGCGAGGTTTCAAAGCGCCAACGCCTGCTGCGGATATCATCGACGGTATCCCCTGCGACGGGCGCAATCCCAATGCCTATCTCGACAGTCTGCCAATCGGCTTGAAAGGCGGGCAAGTCATCGTGGGCTCAGACGTTCAAGGCTAATGGCGCCGTCCCCTGCGGTGCGCCGTGGGGGCCCAAGCCCCTTTTAATTCCGAAGAACTGAGGTTTCCAAATGACGGTCATCGACCCAGATTCCCTTGCAGCAGACGCGCGTCGCGCGCCGGTTTACCCGGATCAACAAGGCAGATGCTTGGCTCCAAGCGGTCGGGCTGGCGTGGGTGACACCCATTCTCAAAGCCGCCGCAGGGGACAATCCGCGCGCGCAATTGTCTGAGGTTTGGCGATTGTTGGGGGTGCCCGTGCTGGCGATTAACCTCAACACCGATGCGGTGCGTGAGCGGGCGAAAGAGGCTGCGTTTTATGACCGCCAAGACGCGCGCAATACCAAATTGATAGCCAGTGGCAAGGCGGACAAAGTCAAAAACCGCACCGATACGGGCAAGCCGACCTAATATCAGCAGATCTGGACGTCGATCAAAACGGTGTTCTTTGGGTTTCTGATCGCCTCGGTCATTGCCATTCCGTTGGGGATCATGGCGGGTCTGTCCGCCACGGCAAACGCTGCGATCAATCCGCTGATCCAGATCTTTAAACCGGTCAGCCCGTTGGCGTGGTTGCCGACTGTCACCATGGCCGTCTCGGCAATGTATGCCACAAACGATAGGATGTTTCCGAAGCCATTTCTGGTGTCTGCGATCACCGTCACCCTGTGTTCCTTGTGGCCAACATTGATCAACACTGCGCTTGGTGTGTCATCAATCGACAAAGATCTGGTGAGCGTGTCCAAAGTCCTGAAAATGTCGGCTTATTCCAAGATCACCAAGCTGGTTTTGCCCTCGGCCCTGCCGTTGATTTTCACCGGATTGCGCCTGTCTCTGGGCGTTGGGTGGACGGTTTTGATTGCGGCCGAAATTTTGGCGCAGAACCGAGGGCTGGGAAAATTCGTCTGGGATGAATTCCAAAACGGGTCTTTGCAATCGTTGGCCAAGATCGTGATGGCCGTCTTTACCATCGGGATCATCGGCTTCTTGTTGGATCGCGTCATATACGTTCTGCAATCCATGTTCACCTTTTCCGAGAACAGGTAACCGTCATGAGCATTCTTCGTTTTCAAAACGTGTCCAAGGGATTTGCGACCGGAACCGACCGGGTTGAAATCCTGAGGGATATCAACCTTGAAATCGCATAGGGGGAATTCGTTGCGATTGCGGATGCGGCGGACAAATTCAATGCGCCAACCGTCAAAGTCACCGGCGGTCAGCGGATCGGTTTGCTCGGGGTCAAAAGCGAGGATCTGCCAGCCATTTGGTTGGACCTCAATCAGGCTGGCATGGTGTCGGGACATGCCTATTCCAAAGGTTTGAGAACCGTGTAAACCTGTGTTGGCACCGATCATTGTCGTTCTGGCACACAAGACAGTACCGGGCTTGGCGTCAAGTTGGAAAAGGCGCTTTGGGGGTCTTGGACTCCGCACAAGCTAAAGCTGGCGGTGTCTGGCTGCCCTCGCAATTGCGCCGAAGCCACGTGTAAGGACATTGGCGTTGTGTGCGTCGACAGCGGGTTTCAAATCAGCATTGGCGGCGCCGCGGGCATGGATGTGCGCGAAACCCAGTTGCTGTGTCAGGTTGCCACTGAACAAGAGGGGATGGAGGTGATCAAAGCGGTCACTCAATCTTTTCGAGAGAATGCGAAATACCTTGATCGTATCTATAAATGGCTGGCCAAGGTTGGGCTTGAGTGGATTCAGGAACAAGTCACTGACCCTGACGTCCGTGCCGGTTTGGTCGATCGGTTTGACCTGTCACAATCCATCTACCGGACGGACCCTTGGGCGGAACATGTTGCCAAGTCTGAGACCTATCAACCGATTGCAAACCTGGCATTGGAGGCCGCAGAATGAGCGGCTGGATCGATATTGCAGCGTTGGATGCCATCCCGCAACAGGGGGCGCGGTTGGTAAAAACCGTCCACGGGTGTGTCGCTGTTTTCAGTACAGGGGCGGATGCGGTCTATGCGCTCGACAATGCGTGCCCGCACAAACAGGGGCCATTGGCGGATGGGATCGCGCATGGCGATGCCGTTACATGCCCGCTGCACAATTGGGTGATTTCACTTGAAACCGGGGCTGTTCAGGGCACGGACGAGGGGCAGGTGAATACCTATCCGGCCAAAGTTCGGGACGGGC
This sequence comes from Paracoccaceae bacterium, assembly GCA_965183835.1. Classification (GTDB taxonomy): domain Bacteria; phylum Pseudomonadota; class Alphaproteobacteria; order Rhodobacterales; family Rhodobacteraceae; genus OMPR01. The sequence continues at coordinate 42,714 of CBCYME010000003.1, forward strand.
GCGTCTTGTTGGATATTGAATTTCTGCACCGGTGGGAGGTCGCATGAACCCGATCCGAATGACGTGCCCTTTTTGCTGCGTTGGCTGCGGTGTACTTGCCCAAGCGGATGGCACCATTCAGGGCGACCCTGATCGTCCCGCCAATTTTGGGCGTCTGTGTTCCTAAGGCGCCGCACTTGGCGACACGCTTGATCTGGAGGGTCGTTTGTTACATCCCCAAATCGGCGGGAAAGATGCTGATTGGGAAGTGGCCCTAGATCTAGTCGCCACAAAATTCCAATCCGCGATCCAGCACCATGGGCCCGATAGCGTCGCGTTTTATGTATCCGGTCAATTGCTGACCGAAGATTACAATGTCGCGAACAAGCTGATGAAAGGTTTTATTGGCTCTGCCAACATCGACACCAATTCGCTGCACGTCGAAAGCAATCAGGGCAGGGTGCTGTTGCGGGCTTTGATTACTGACAAGATCCCGCAATTTTAGCTGTTTGCCTCGATGCAGTGGACCCTGCAGCAAAGCAATTCGGGTGTGGTGAATACGCTTACTGCGCCCGTTGTTGACCCTGTTTCCGGTCAACCCGCGCTAAAATCCGGCAATGTGACCGCTCGCAAATTCAACGCCAAATGGTACGCTTTCGCCGCCTCTTTGTACGAAATGCGATCTGCGGACGACTATGGGGCACGTGCGCGGACACATGCTATTTCAGCAATTGGCAGCGAGACACCGGCATTACACAGCTTGGCTGGGCGGGACCCAAAGGGGCAATCCAACCCTGGACCAACAATCTGTGCCTGTATGAACGTGGGGATCAATACCGTGCGCGATGCCGTTTCCTCGGGGGCCTATTCAATTGATGATATAGGCAAGGTAACTGGCGCCGGAACAAGTTGTGGATCGTGCAAGCCAGAGCTAACAACAATTCTAGAGCAAGCCAAAACGCTGTCAGCGGCGGAGTAAACCACGAGGGATACTCCGCTTAGTTTCATTACATAACCCTGATTATAAGGCAACCAGCAAAGAGATGGGTGAATTCACAAATGAAGTGCAAATTTTGTACCAAGGTATTGAATTGCACGGAGTTAATTTATGGGACGCTGCTACCCCCACCTGAACCTCGAAGAACGCCGCAAGCTGGCTAAATGGCTTGAAGCGAAGATACCAGTCAAAGAGATCGCCGACAATCTGTGCCGCGCGCCCTCGACAATCTACCGCGAGATCAAACGAAACGACTACCGCGATGAGGAAAACCCTGTGCTGAACGGCTATCATGCGGTGCTCGCTCAGGACCGCTACGAAGAACGCCGTGCGGTGCATCGCAAGTTGATCCGATATCCCGACATTATGGCTGCCGTGCGGAGCGGATTTGATGCCGGGTGGTCACCCGAACAGATTGCGGGACGCATGCGGTTGGAGCGCCATCCGACGCGCGTCAGCCATGAGACGATTTATCGATATGCCTATTCCAAGGATGGGCGTGAAGAGAAGTTTTATCGGCACCTCCCGCAGCATCGCCTCCGCCGCAGGCCACGTGGAACGCGCAGGCATCACGGGCGTCATATCCTTGATGAATTGGCCATCGCGCACCGCCCTGACACGATCGCTGATCGGAGTCAGTTCGGTCACTGGGAGTGCGATTTGGTGATGTTCCGCAAGGAGTTCGGCAAAGCCAATGTGACGTCTCTGGTCGAGCGTGTCAGCCGGTTTGCCGTGGTTCTCAAAAACCCAGACCGCCACTCCAAACCCGTGATGGAAGGTCTGATCAATAGCCTCTCACCCCTCCCTTCAAAAGCCCGCCGTTCGATCACCTTTGATCGCGGTACTGAGTTCAGCGCATGGCAGCATTTGAAGGATGGTCTGGGTGTTGAGCCGTGGTTCTGCGATCCATCTTCCCCGTGGCAAAAAGGCACTGTTGAGAACACCAATAATCGGCTGCGGCGTTACCTTCCTCGCAAAGTCGATCCCACGGTATTCACAAATCGATATTTGAGGTCAATTTGCGACCGCCTCAACGCAACGCCGCGCAAGTGTCTGGGATGGAAAACACCCACTGAGGTGTTCCGGGCAAAACTGATGGAAGGAGAGCCGTAATCCAGATAAACTGACCCCACAGAAATTGCGCTTCACCGCGAGTTCACAGATGGTCACAGCCTAGGCCGTTCGATCTTGTAAGATCATGTCGCTAGCCTTTTCCCCGATCATTATTGCCGGCGCGTTGGTGTTGCCGGAAACGATATCAGGCATGATCGAGGCATCCGCGACGCGCAGGCCAGAGATCCCATGAACGCGCAAACGATCATCGACCACGGTAAGCGCATCGCTGCCCATGCGGCAGGTGCTGGTCGGGTGATAGATCGTTTGGCTGATGTCCCGGGCACATTGCAACAATTCTTCGTCCGTTTCAGGATTGGTACTTGGCACATGCTCTCGGACAACAAAGGGGCTGAGCGCTTTGGTTTTTGTCATGGCGCGTGCGAATTTAATAGCGCGCACAGCGCACAGTTGATCCGCGGTCGCAGACAGGTAATTCGGCACGATCTTGGGATAATCAGACGCCTTGGGCGACGAAATATGGATGGTGCCCCGGCTTTCGGGACGCAGCTGGCACACAGAGGAGGTGATGCCAGAAAACGGGTGCATTTCGATGCCCGGTTTATCCGCGCTGAGAGGTTGGAAATGGAATTGGATGTCAGGTGTTTCCAGCCCCTCCATCGATTTCGCAAAGATACAGACCTGGCTGGCGCCCAAACTCATCGGGCCTTTGCGGAACAGAGCATAGTTCAACCCAATGCCCATCCTTGGGATGAAGCTGTTGATGGCATCATTCAGGGTTTGGGTGTTCACCTCGTAAACCAGACGAATTTGGAGGTGGTCCTGCAAGTTCTCACCAACGCCGGGTAATTCTTGGCGCACATCAACGCCCGCCGATTGCAGCACGTCCCCCTTGCCGATCCCGGAAAGTTCCAAAATCTGGGGCGACCCGATGGCCCCGGCAGACAGAACGACCTCGCCACCCGGGTTGAGCATCACGTCATGGCTGTGCCCTTTGGTGGTGTACCGCACCCCGATCACGCGCCGGGTTTCGGTAGCATCAAACAGCAAAGTTTCGGTATGGGCGTGGGTGATGATTTCTAGATTGGGGCGCTTTTTGGCTGGGTTCAGAAAGGCGCGAGCACTTGAGCAGCGGAACCCACCCCGAGCGGTTTGATGAAAGTACCCGGCCCCTTCTTGTTCTTTGCCATTGTAGTCATCATTCTTGGGCACCCCCATTTCGACGGCTGCGTCGATAAAGGCGTCGGCGATGTCGCTGCGGGCGCGAATGAGCGAGACAGACAGCCCCCCATCAGCCCCGTGATGGTCCGTTTCGCCAAATTCATGAGATTCCGACCGTTTGAACAAGGGCAAGACGTCGTCATGCCCCCACCCACGGTTGCCCATCTGAGCCCAGCGATCATAGTCTTCTTTCTGTCCACGCACATAGAGCAAGCCATTGATCGAGCTAGACCCCCCAAGGGTTTTGCCGCGCGGCCAATCCAGCGACCGATTGTTCAGCCCCGGATCCTGTTCGGTTTTATAGCACCAGTCAGTATTTGGATTGTGCAGAGTCTTAAAATACCCAACCGGAATGTGGATCCACGGGTTAATGTCTTTGCCACCGGCCTCAAGCAGAACAACCTTGATCGCAGGGTCGGTGCTCAGGCGGTTTGCCACCACGCATCCGGCGGATCCAGCTCCAACCACGATATAGTCGGCTTTTGGGGTCTGCATCGTGGGGCCTCCGAAGTGTGATGACTAGGTGATGGGCTTCTCTGCAGTTAAGCGTACACTCCAATTATTGATACTTCAAGTCTCAATAATCGAAATGAACGTTTGTGCGAAAATACCGCATTCCTGTTCCCAGTTGTTTTCTGGCCTATCGACACTCGCGATCTCTTCCGGGTAGGAAGATGCACCGAATATCTGATGAGGGCGAAATGGCGAAATCTGGTGGCACGGAAACCGCAATCCCAACCAACCTGCGTTTGCTGAGCGTTCTAGAAGTGATGGCACAGGCTGGGGTTCCGGTGACGCCTACGGAAGTGAACCTGAAACTTGGGTTGCCAAAGCCTACGATCCATCGGTTGTTTGCGACGCTTGAATCCGAGGGCTTTATTCAGCGTGAAATTGACGGCCGCGGGTTTTCACCGGGCCAGCGGGCGCGCAGTATGTCCAGCGGCATTCTGTCTTCGCTCAGGATCCGCGTCGGGCGGGTTGCCATCTTGACCAAGCTGGCCGAAGAGATTGGCGAAACCTGCAATATCGCCCTGCCTGACCGCGACGCCATGTTGTATATTGATCGTGTCGAAACCAAATGGCCCCTGCGTATTCAGTTGCCGGTTGGAACGCGGGTTCCGTTTAATTGCACAGCCAGCGGGAAAATGTATCTCAGCAGTTTGGATCGGCGACATCTGCAAAGCTATGCAAAGTCGGCCTTGTTGGAGACCAAGACCAACAACTCCATTTCAAACCCAAGCGCATTGATCGAAGAGGCACGCAAGGTGCGCGAACAGGGCTATGCCACGGATGACGGGGAATTCATGGATGGCATGGTTGCGGTGGCGGTTCCGATTACGGATGCCTATGGGCGGCTGATGTCCACCTTATCCTTTCATGCACCAGATCAGCGATTGCCGCTGGCTCTCGCAGTTCAACATGTTGAAAAGCTAAAGGAGGCCGCTCAACAGCTGTCTCATTTGCTGACCCAGCAAGAAGATGCCAGCGCCGAGTAAGCTTGGGCGCGCCTGCAGGTCGGGCCCAAAACATATGAGGCTATCATCCCGCCCCGCCCTTACGCAGTTGACTGGGGCTTAGTCCGAATTCAGTTTTAAAGGCGCGGGTCATCGCGCTGGCGTTGTCGTATCCGCTGCGAAATGCGATTTCGGTGACTTGCAGGGCGGTGTCTGTGACCAACTTGCGCGCCAGAGTCAGACGCAGGCGGCGATAGACCCCTTGAGGGGTCAGCCCAAATTCCAACTGCATCCGTGTTTCTAATGTCTTTTGGGTACACCCGACTTTGCGGGCGATGCCGCCGATGGTCAGAGGCCGTTCCAGATGCTCTTGCATGACAGTGATTGCCCGATCCACGGTTCGGCTGCTTGGGCGGGACAGAGAGGCGTGCGATCGTGCGGAATCGCGGGTCATGAACAGTTGCGCCACCTCCATCGCCAACACAGGGCCAAGGTGGTCGTCAATCAGGTGCATCACCAGATCAAAGGCGGCCATCGCCCCGGAACATGTAATGCGGTCCCGATCAATCACAAAGCGTTCCCGACAGGTATCTACCTCGGGAAAGGTTTCCGCGAATTCGACCAGTTCCTCCCAATGGATCGTGGCGCGATGCCCGTCCAACAACCCTGCCCGCGCCAGTAGCCAGCTGCCTGTGTCCAGCCCAGCAAGGCAAGCGTACCGCTTTGAGGCGCTTTGCAATTGCCGTGTGGTGTCCCATCCATCCAAGCGGCGAAAGCCGTAAGATGGCATCACCATGAGTGTGGCACCCTGCCCGGTGTTCAAAGGCCCGTGTGGTTCAACCCGCATACCGCTCGAGCTTTCGACCGGGGCCCCGTCCAGTGTGTAAAACCGCCAGGAATAGTGACGATGGCGGGACAGGGTATTGACCGCGCGCAGCGGCTCAATCGTATTTGCCAAGCAATGGTTCGAGAATTGATCGAACAAAAGGATATCAAAATCATATCCATCACCTTGGTTTTTGGTCAAACTCTGCATAATTCACATCCAACTCTGCACATCATCAGATAACAACCCGCGATTTGATGCGTCAACACGCCACTGAGGAGAGCGCGACATGCATTTTGGTCTGACCGACGAACAAGAGATGATCGTCTCGACGGTTCGCAGCTTTGTTGAAAACGAAATCTACCCGCACGAGGCCGAGGTAGAGCGGACGGGCCAGGTGCCTCATGAGCTGGGCCAAGAGATCAAACAGAAGTGTCTTGATCTGGGGTTTTATGCCTGCAACTTTCCTGAAGAGGTCGGTGGCGCAGGTCTGAGCCATCAGGATTTCACCCTGGTTGAACGGGAGCTGGGCCGTGGGTCCATGGCTTTGACGCATTTCTTTGGCCGTCCGCAAAACATCTTGATGGCGTGCAATGATGAGCAGCGCGAGCGCTATCTGCTGCCTGCCGTGCGTGGCGAGCGGATGGATGCGCTTGCGATGACAGAACCCGACGCGGGGTCGGATGTGCGTGGCATGAAATGTCAGGCAACACGCGATGGCGGCGATTGGGTGGTGAATGGCTCGAAACACTTTATTTCCGGCGCCGAGCACGCGGATTTCTTTATCGTATTCATTGCCACGGGTGTGGATGAAACCCCCAAAGGACCAAAGCGACGGATCACGACCTTTTTGGTCGACCGCGGTCATCCGGGGTTTGAGGTGCGCGAAGGGTATAATTCGGTCAGCCACAAAGGGTACAAAAACTACATCCTGACGTTTGATGATTGCCGTCTGCCAGATGCGCAGGTTCTGGGCGAGGTTGATGGTGGTTTTGCGGTCATGAATGAATGGCTGTATGCCACGCGCTTGACCGTTGCGGCCTTTTGCGTGGGACGCGCGCGGCGCTGCTTTGACTATGCTCTGCAATATGCAGCTGAGCGGAAGCAATTTGGGCAAGCCATTGGCAAATTTCAGGGCGTGAGCTTTCAAATTGCCGACATGATCACTGAAATTGATGCCTCTGACTTGCTTACCCTGTCTGCGGCGTGGCGTCTGGATCAGGGGCTGCCGGCAAATCGTGAAATCGCGTCAGCAAAAGTATATGCATCCGAAACTCTGGCGCGTGTCACCGATACGACATTGCAGATTTTCGGCGGCATGGGGTTGATGGATGATTTCCCAATCGAACGGTTCTGGCGCGACGCGCGGGTGGAACGGATTTGGGACGGGACATCAGAAATTCAGCGCCACATCATTTCACGTGACTTGTTGCGCCCATTGGGGGCCTGATGTCACGTTCGGGATTTAAAGCGTGGGGTGTCTGATCGACGCCCGTGTTTCCATCCCGATGTCATGAAGTCCGCCTCCCCACCCTTGTCGGGGGGCGCATCCCTACCCATGCATGAAATGACCCAGACATGACCCGAGATCTTTCGCGATTGCTGCGCCCGAAAACCATTGCCGTCGTGGGCGGTGGGGCGTGGTGCCAACAGGTGATTTTGCAATCTCAGAATATGGGATTTCAAGGCGAGGTTTGGGCGGTTCACCCCAAAGCAACCGAGATTGCCGGGCTGCCCGTTTATCCGTCGCTAGAGGCCCTGCCCACGGCCCCTGATGCCGTGTTCATCGGGATCAATCGACACGCAACGATCGAGACTGTTCGATTACTGTCCGAAATGGGAGCCGGCGGTGCCGTATGCTTTGCTTCTGGGTTTGCCGAGGCGTTGGCAGAAGATGAAACCGGGGGGGATTTACAGGCCGAACTGGTTGCTGCAGCCGGGGACATGCCGATCTTGGGGCCCAACTGCTATGGCTTTGTCAACGCGCTGGATGGGGCCCTGTTGTGGCCCGATCAGCACGGATGTTCGCGGGTGGACAGCGGCGTTGCGATCCTGACGCAAAGTTCCAACATTTCGATCAATTTGACGATGCAACAACGCGGTTTGCCAATTGCCTATATGGTGACCTGTGGGAACATGGCCCAAAGCACACAGGCCCAGATTGCCTCGGCTTTGATTGATGACCCCCGTGTGACCGCCGTGGGGCTGCATATCGAGGGTTTCAAAGATCTGCGCGATTGGGAGCAGTTGGCCGCCAAGGCCTACGTCAAAGGGGTTCCCTTGGTTGCGATCAAGGTGGGGGCGTCAGAACAAGCACAACAGGCGACGATCTCGCACACGGCCTCGCTCGCGGGGAGTGATGCGGGCGCACAGGCGTTTCTGGACCGTCTTGGCATACCGCGCTTAACCGCCCTGCCCGATCTTTTGGAAGCGCTGAAGCTATTGCATTGTTACGGCCCCTTGCCGGACACGAAAATCGCATCAATCAGCTGTTCTGGCGGTGAGGCAAGTTTGATTGCGGACATGTCTGTGGGCACCGCGCTGACATTTCCCGAACTAACCACCCGGCAGCAAACGCAGCTGCGGGGCGCTTTGGGGCCGATGGTCGCCCTGAACAATCCGTTGGATTACCACACATATGTCTGGCGGGACGAAGCTGCGATGACGCAGGCGTGGTCTGGCATGACCGGCGATGAAATCGCCATGACCTATTCCATCGTGGACTATCCAACAACAGATGCGACGGACTGGACCTGCGCAACTAACGCCGCCCTGAAAGTTCGCAGCGAAACCGGCGCACGATTTGGCGTTGTCGCAAGCCTGCCGGAATTGATGCCACCGGATGTTGCAGATCAATTGATGGCTGGCGGCGTTGTTCCGATGATGGGACTGCGCGAAGCCCTTGCCGCGACTGAGGCGGCGGCGTCCGTGCGGGCCCCCATAGGCGATCCGGTCTGCCTGCCCGGACAGGCCGACAGCGCGCCAGAAACCTTGAGCGAGGCGGATTCGAAACATGCTCTGTCAGCGCATGGCGTTCCCGTGCCGCAGAACCGGTCGGTTCAGGGGGGCGCGCAAATCAGTGCTGCGGTTGCAGACTTGCATCCACCCTTTGCTATCAAGGGCGTCGGGCTGGCGCATAAATCCGAACATGCGGCTGTCCGGCTAAAGGTACTGCCCGACGAGGTCGCACAGGTGGCCGCAGAAATCGGAACACAAGAGATTTTGATCGAAGAGATGATCACCGGCACGGTTACCGAACTGTTGATTGGGGTGATCCGCGATCCGGCGCATGGGTTTGTTTTGACCCTGGGCGCCGGGGGCGTTCTGACTGAAATCCTGGGCGATACCACATCCTTGCTGATCCCAGCGCGCCCAGATGACATTCGCGCCGCCCTTGGAACCTTGGGCATTGCGCCGCTTTTGGCCGGATACCGGGGTCAACCGCCCGCAAATATGGATGCGATCCTTGCCGCGGTGCAGGGTGTTCAATCCTATGTTCTTGAAAACGCCGACACTGTCAGCGAAGTTGAAATCAACCCCCTTCTGTGCACCGCTGATCGGGCGGTTGCTGTAGATGCCCTTATTAGAAAGGCCTGATCCATGTCAGATAGTCCTGTAACAACCCGGCGCGAGGGCGCCATTCTTGAAATCACGCTGGACCGGCCAAAGGCCAACGCCATTGATCTGATCACCAGCCGGATCATGGGCAAAGTGTTTCGCGACTTTCGCGATGATCCCGACCTGCGTGTCGCGATCCTGACCGGGGGCGGGGACAAGTTCTTTTGCCCCGGGTGGGATCTCAAGGCGGCGGCGGATGGTGATGAAGTTGACGGGGATTATGGCGTTGGCGGATTTGGCGGTTTGCAAGAATTGCGCGACATTAACAAGCCGGTGATTGCAGCGGTAAACGGCATCGCCTGCGGTGGTGGGTTAGAGTTGATGATTTCGGCCGACATGATCATTGCAGCCGAACATGCCACTTTTGCTTTGCCAGAAATCCGCTCGGGCACCGTGGCGGATGCAGCCAGCGTTAAGCTCCCCAAACGCATTCCCTATCATATCGCGATGGAGCTGTTGCTGACAGGCCGTTGGTTTGACGTGCAAGAGGCGAACCGCTGGGGTTTGGTGAATGAAATCGTCCCCGCTGATCAGTTGATGGATCGCGCATGGGAACAGGCGCGCCTGTTGGCGAGTGGCCCCCCGCTGGTTTACGCTGCAATCAAAGAAATTGTGCGCGATGCCGAAGATGCCAAGTTTCAGGATGCAATGAACCGCATCACGAAACGGCAATTGCGGTCTGTTGATGTGCTTTATGACAGCGAAGATCAGCTGGAAGGCGCGCGCGCATTTTCAGAGAAACGAGACCCTGTCTGGCAGGGGAAATAATCCTAGGAATACAGGCCGGGTAGATATTTTGCGCCCGGCCTTTTTGCAATAGTCACATCATCCGCCGACAGAGGCGATGGGCGCCCCAAACGCCGTTTCATCGGGCACAATGCCCAAGCCCGCCCCCTGTGGCACGGCGATGTGCCCGCCCTCTACTGCTACGCCGTTTTCAGGGTCGTAGTGACCGTCGATATAGGGGGCCGCGATCCAGACACCTTCTAAACGATCTGGGGCCACCGTTGCGCCAATCTGCGTGCAAGCGGCGGCGATTATGTCACCGCCCCAATTGTCATCACAAGTGTGCGGCAAATGGTGCGCGGCACAGATATCGCGAAAACTGCGCATGGGGTGCAAGCCACCAATGCGGGTGACCTTCATGCCAAACCCATCGACCAAACCGGTGCCCACCGCCTGAACAACCGTTGCCAGATCAACGGAGTTTTCGTCCATATATAGGGCATGCCGGATCTGCGGACGGATCTGGCGCAGGTCCTCAATCGAATTGCAGGGCTGTTCCATAATAAAGGGAATATCCCCGCATTCACGGCTGACCCGCAACGCATCGCGCGTGTTCCATCCACGATTTCCATCCACGGCAAGTCGCGTTGTGGTCCCAACCGTTTCCCATACCTTGCGGATGGTTTCTATGTCGACCTCTACCGGGCGCCCGCCAACTTTGATTTGAAGGCGCGGATATCCTTCGTCACGTTTGTCGCCGGCCAATCTGGCAATGTCATCGGGCGCACCGACACCAGTGGCATAATAGGACGGCACCCGGTCAGTCAGTGCCCCGCCAAGCAGATCAGCCACCGAGAGACCCAGATGTTTGCCAAGCGCATCGTGCACCGCGATGTCCAGTGCAGCTTTGGCATAGGTGTGGCCGTGCAACAGGGCATCCATCCGCCGATGCAGGATCAGTGGCAAGCAATCCGTCCCGATCAAGTCAGGGGCCATCTGAACCAAAGCCGCCCGTGCGCCGCCTGCAAAAGCTTCGGCATAAGTTGGGCCAACGGGGCAGGTCTCACCCCATCCCACGGTGCCATTGTCGGTCACAATCTTGACCAATGTCGTGTCCAGCGCCCAAACCTCGGCGTTTGCCATCGTGTAGGGGCCGTTCTTGACCGGCAGATCATGCTGGTAAATATGGATTTCTGCTATTTTCATGGCGCGACCTCTGGGGGAAGCAGGACAAGCTTTCCTGTGTGTTTCTTGGCTAGAAAATCCTCTTGCGCGCGGGCGATGTCTTTGAGCGGATAGGTCGCTGACAACGTTGGGCGAATTTCCCCGCGTTCAATGTAGGACACCAAATCTGGAAACACCTCATCCGCTTGGTAGGTGGAGCCGAACAACGACAGATCCTTGAGGTACAGTGTACGCACGTCCAGTTCCGTGATCGGGCCGGCAATTGCCCCGGCGGTGGCGTAGCGTCCACCCCGGCGCAGGACCTCTAGGAAACTGGGCCATTGTGGGCCTGCCACCAGATCGATCACCACATCCACAGACATTGCCCCAAGGCAAGACACCAGATCCGCGTTCCGGTCGATCACTTGGTCCGCCCCCAACGCGCGCACGTCGTCAGCTTTTGCCGCCGATGAAATGGCAATGACATGCGCCCCGCGCCGTTTGCACAATTGCACCGCAGCCGAGCCCACTCCGCCCGAAGCCCCAGAAATCAGCACCCGTTCTGCCCCAACTGATGCACGATGCAACATATTTTCCGCAGTGGAATAGGCACAAGGAACCGAGGCCAATTCAGCATCCGTCCAATCGCAGTTGATGGCATGCGTGAATTCTGATCGCGCCACGGTAATCTGGGCAAATCCACCGTCGCATTCTGAACCAAAGGTAATGCAGGTAAAGGGATCGCCATCACGCACGGGTTGCAGAGCTTGCACAAGCACCCGTTCCCCTATCCGTGCTGGATCAACATTTGCCCCAACCGCCGTGATATAGCCGCACACATCCGCGCCCTGAATACGCGGAAAGGTAAGCGGCACTCCGGACCAACTGGCATCGTCGTTATCAACGTTATCAAACCCCTCGGCGCCGCCCGTTTCTGTGTCGGCGGTCACGGCCTTGGAATACCAGCCGATGCGCGTGTTGATATCTGTGTTGTTGATGCCCGCTGCAGTTACGTGAATCTGAACCTCTTCCGGACCCGGAGTGGGAACCGGCAGGTCCGAACGGTATTCCAGCTTTTCGATACCGCCGTGACCAATCAATTGGACACCATGCATTTCAATTGGGGTCATGTCTGCAAGTCCTTGTTTAAAGGGGTCAAAATTGTTGGAAAAGTCACTCGGATCACCTGCCGCTGGGTGAACACTGCGTTGGATCGTTTTGGCGCCAAGTCGGGAGGCTTAAGCCAAGGGTTAGCAATGGTAAGCCCCCTGTCAAAGGTCATTCTGTTGCACCTCTTTTATGATCCAGTCTTTGAGGGCGCGCACGCCATCAGCAAGATCTTTGTCGGGATGTCCGACAAGATAGAATTGATGCGGGGCAGGCAACACATGCGGTTGGATCGGCGCCAACTTACCTGCATCTATCAAAGGGGTGATCAAACGCTGCCACCCCAAGACGAGCCCTGCCCCGTCCTGTGCTGCTTGGAGCGCGACAGAGTATCGGTTGACCCGCGCCCCAGTTGAGATCGGGCCAAGATACCCAAGTTCGCCAAACCATTCGTGCCAGCCCGTCCAATTGGTGTCTTCGGATTCGAGATGAATGAGCCGCTGTCGGGCGATATCCTGCAATGCGCAGCCATCCAGGTCCTGCGCCAACTCGGGGCTGGCCACCGGAACCAGTTGGTCGCGATACAGCGGGGTTTGTTCCAGTGCTGAATGTGGATCACGCCCATAGCGGATAAACAGATCAATGTCTGGGCGTGCATAAAATACACGGTCCTGTGCGACCTGAAACACTTCTTGATCCGGAAACTGTCGCCAAAACCGGGTCAAAGTTGGGGAAAGCCATTGCGCTGCAACCGCCGTTGTGGACCCAATCGTTACCTCATTCGAAGTATTGTGATCGCGGATTAAATTTAGGCTTTGCGACACCTTCAGAAACGAGGTCGACAAGGTATCAAACAGAGCCGCGCCATCTGGGGTCAAAACAACTCCACGGTGACCGCGTAGGAACAGGGGCGTGTTCAGCTCGCTTTCCAACGCTTTGATCTGGTGACTGACCGCCCCCGGTGTGACCGACAACTCTTGCGCCGCATCCTTAAAGCTCAGGTGGCGTGCAGCGGCTTCAAAGGCGCTGAGCGTCGTAAGCGGAGGGAGATTGTAGTATCGTCGCGACATGATCAGCTTTGGGTTTTTGCGAAATAGGTCGGCAGAGTTTCTTTGAGACTGAGAAGCCTAGTCGCTGTGATCAATCCCGTTAGGACATCGCCGCAGTTTTTCGGTCAAAAGGCGACATCTTTCACCGATTGCATCGAAACATGTGTCGACGTGCTGCCGACATAGGGCAGCGAAGACACCACGCGCCCCAATACCTCGCGATAGCTTTTCATGTCTTTGGTGCGCACTTTGATCAGGTAATCAAATGCCCCCGCGATCATATGGCATTGTTCGATCTCAGGGACTGACTGAACCGCAGCGTTGAAATCAGACAAGGCTGTTTCCGTTGTGTCCGTCAGCTTGATTTCCACAAACACGACCTGTTCCAGACCCAGCTTTTGCGGGTCAAGGATCGCCTTGAACCCTCGGATATACCCCTCAGCAATGAGACGTTTCAGCCGTGCCTGACAGGGCGATTTCGACAATCCAACCCGATCTGACAATTCAGTGACCGGAAGACGGCCCTCGACGTTGAGAATCTTGAGGATTTCGATGTCATGCCGGTCAAGTTTCCCGCTTTCCTTCATTTTGGCATCCTTTCCGACTGATTAGTTGCTCAATTTAAGTGATTTTACGTCGAAAATGTAAAGTGATAAGTCAGTATGACTTTGCGAAACTTGATACCCTTTGGGCACATCTCGGAGTCAGGAAGAAACATGACCACTTTGCTCACACACCGTGCCGCGCTGCGCAAAAACCACCTCCGCCCCGAAGCTGAGGCTCTTAGGGATCTTATGAGCGCCCACGCGTTGAACGCGGTGGAACGCGCCATGTCGCACAATCGTGCCTCCCAGTTGGTCAAAGCAATCCGCAACGATAGCAATCCGGGTCTGATGGAGGTGTTTCTGGCTGAATACGGTCTGTCCACCAGCGAAGGCGTCGCGCTGATGTGTCTGGCCGAGGCCCTTTTGCGGGTCCCGGACGCGGACACTATTGATGCGTTGATCGAAGATAAGATTGCGCCATCCGCTTGGGGGCAGCATCTGGGGCAATCCTCATCCTCGTTGGTCAATGCCTCCACTTGGGGGTTGATGTTGACAGGCAAGGTTCTGCAAGAGGGCACTGGCCTTGTTGCCACCTTGAAAGGGGCGGTTAAACGCTTGGGCGAACCCGTCATCCGCGCCGCCGTTGGCCGCGCGATGAAAGAAATGGGCGCGCAATTTGTTCTGGGCCAAACCATTCAAGAGGCGGTCACCCGGGGAAAAGGCAAAGAAAAACAAGGGTACACCTATTCCTATGACATGCTGGGCGAGGCGGCGTTGACGGCACAGGATGCGCAATCGTTTCAAACGGCGTACTCTGATGCGATCCGCAATCTGGCAGGCGAATGCAATTCCGATGACATTCGCAGCAATCCCGGAATTTCCATCAAATTGTCCGCCCTGCACCCCCGGTACGAGGTTGGCCAGAAAGCCCGCGTGATGCGGGAGTTGGTTCCAATCACGTTGAAATTGGCGCAACAAGCCAAGGCGGCGGGCATGGGCTTTAACATTGACGCCGAAGAAGCCGATCGGCTGGATCTGTCGCTGGATGTGATCGAAGCCGTTCTGCGGGATCCATCACTGGCGGGCTGGGACGGGTTTGGTGTCGTGGTTCAGGCTTACGGCAAACGCGCGGCCCCGGTTTTGGATTGGCTCAATGCCCTCGCGACCGAGCTTGACCGCAAAATCATGGTGCGTCTGGTCAAAGGTGCCTATTGGGATACCGAGGTGAAGCGGGCACAGGTCGAAGGGCTAAAAGACTTTCCCGTGTTTACACGCAAGGTGGCGACGGACATTTCGTATATCTGCTGCGCCCGAAAACTATTGGGGATGACCGACCGCATTTACCCGCAATTTGCCACGCACAACGCCCATACGGTGGCCAGCATTCTGGAAATGGCGACCGACAAGGACACCTTCGAATTTCAGCGCCTGCACGGCATGGGCGACAGCCTGCATGATCTTGTGCTCAAGGAAAATGGCACGCGCTGTCGGATTTATGCCCCGGTCGGGGCACATCGCGATCTGCTGGCCTATCTGGTGCGGCGTCTGCTGGAAAACGGGGCGAATTCGTCCTTTGTGAACCAGATCGTCGATGAAACGGTCCCAGCCGAGACGGTGGCTGCGGACCCCTTTGAAGTGCATGGTGCAGGCGGGTTGAATGCTGCAGTTCAAATGCCTTCGGATCTGTATGGGGCAGAGCGGCCTAATTCCATCGGGTGGGATTTGCACGATGACGATGATCTGGATGCCATTGCTGCTGCGCGCATGCCATTTCACACCCATCAATGGCAGATGCAGCCGCTGATCGCGGGAAAGGTCCATGGAACCGAGGCGCGCGAAGGGCGAAACCCTGCGGATCATAGCGATCTGGTTGGCACGGTTGTTCAATCCACTCATGAAGATGTCGATACCGCACTGGCAGCCGCAACCCCATGGGCTGAAGATGCGGAAACCCGCGCGCGTGTTCTGAACACAGCCGCGGATTTGTATGAGGCCAATTTTGGCGAATTGTTTGCCGCCCTCACCCGTGAAGCCGGAAAAACTCCGTTGGACGCAATTTCTGAACTGCGCGAAGCCGTTGATTTCTTGCGGTATTATGCAGCGCGCGGAACAGAGCTGAACAGCCCTGCACGCGGGATCATGGCATGTGTGTCGCCTTGGAACTTCCCGCTGGCGATCTTTACTGGGCAAATCGCAGCAGCTTTGGCAGCCGGAAACGGGGTTGTTGCCAAACCCGCTGACCCAACCGCAATCGTGGCCAGCATTGCCGTGCGGTTGATGCATGACGCAGGCGTTCCCCTCGCGGCCTTGCAGCTGCTACCCGGACGGGGGTCTGTAGTTGGCGCGCGTGTGACATCAGATCCGCGTATCAAAGGCGTCTGTTTTACTGGATCGACGCAGACGGCTCAGACCATCAACCGCGCCATGGTAAAAGAGATCGCCCCCAGCGCACCGTTGATTGCAGAAACCGGGGGGCTGAATGCGATGATTGTTGACAGCACCGCCCTGCCCGAACAAGCGATCAAAGATATCGTGGCCTCGGCGTTTCAATCTGCTGGACAGCGTTGTTCGGCTTTGCGGCTGCTCTATGTGCAAGAAGACGTCGCCGCGCCGTTCCTTGAGATGTTGTATGGCGCAATGGATGAGCTGGTTGTTGGAAACCCGTGGGATCTTGCAACCGATGTTGGCCCCGTTATCAATGCCGGGGCGCAAGACGAAATCATGGATTACATTAAAGAGGCGCGCGTTCAAAACCGGGTTCTCAAGGAATTGAACGCTCCGGAAAACGGGACCTTTGTCGCGCCAACTGTGCTGAAAGTGTCGGGGATTGCAGATCTTGAGAAAGAAGTCTTTGGTCCCGTCATGCATGTGGCGACCTATAAAGCCGCAGATTTGGACAAAGTGGTAAACGCCATCAATGCAACCGGGTTTGGCCTGACCTTTGGCATGCATTCCCGCATCGATGATCGGATTGAACAGGTCACATCGCAGCTGAATGTCGGAAACATGTACATCAACCGCAATCAGATTGGCGCGATTGTTGGCAGCCAACCGTTTGGGGGCGAGGGCCTGTCTGGCACCGGACCCAAGGCAGGCGGACCCTCTTATGTGAAACGCTTTGCCGCTGAAAAAGCGCTGGCGATTGCGACACCAGCGGGACCCGCCCCAGATCAGGCCGCGATACAGGCGGCGATCAACGCGGCACCGCGTCCGTCACGGACCGCAATCAACCGTCTGCAACTGCCCGGCCCCACCGGGGAATCCAATGTACTGTCGACCTATGGGCGGGGCGTTTTCCTCTGTCTTGGGCCCACCTTGGAGGCTGCGCAAAACCAAGCGCAGATCGCGCGGGCGCATGGATGTGGAGCCATTGTCATCGCGCCCGGCGCGCAGGGATCTGACGCAGTTGATGGCGTACTTGCGCCAGACCAGCTTGGATCACTGTCAGGGTTTGACGCGGTTGTGTCTTGGGCAGATGACAGCAGCCTGCGCGAAATGCGTACGGTCTTGGCAGCATGGGATGGGGCATTGATCCCGCTCATCAATGGCGAAGATTTCGGAGATCGCTGCCATCTGGAGCGCCATATCTGCGTTGATACCACAGCCGCAGGCGGTAACGCATCTTTGCTTGCGCAAGCCAGCTAACGCCACAATTCTATCGGCGGCTCAAAGGGGCCACCGATAGGTTTAAACCAAGACCCAAGCGTCAATCACGCCCTACGTGCTTGTCCAAAGACTCTGCCATCCGCTTTGCGAGCGTGATGATATGGGGTTCCTGCAGCAGGGACAGATGCCCGCCCGGAACATCGACCACCTCAAACCCAGCGGTTGCAACGGGTTCCCATCCAAGGCCTTTCTGACGGGCAACATCAGTGTCGAAAAAGTGGTTCTCAGCGCGGAAAATCGTCAAGGGAACATCCAATAGGCCCGGCGTATATTTATTCACCGCAATCTCGTTCGAGGCGATGAATTCATAAACGGTCATCGGTGCCTTGGCGTCGCCTTCGGTGGTCGCCTTTTGGATCTTTTTAGAGGCAAAAAAGTTTCTGAGATTATGAACGCGGTTGTTCACGATCTGCACAGGGAATTTCCAACCAATGTAATGCGCGCGCCGGAAATGGGCCCACAGACGCTGCAAACCTTGGTATTCGTTCCGTCCCCCCGGCCCTGCGGCATCAAAGAAGGCGACCAGACCAACGTCGCGGCCGCTTTGTCTCAGCTGTCGTGCCAATTCGAGCGCCATGTAGCTGCCCAAAGACACTGCCATCAGGCTGATTGGCCCGGTCGGGTAATATTTGTTCAGCTCTTCGCAATAGATTTTGGCCGTGTTTTCAATGCCGGTTGGCGTGTCTTTATCAAGCGATCCAACCGAAATCCCCATGATTGGCTGATCCAGACCAAGATGCGCCGCTAAGGGTCGGAAATACTCTTCGTTCGGGCCGAGAATGTGAACGCCAAACAAGGGCGGGCGCGTTCCCTGCGGCTGAATCGTGATGATGCGCTTGGGCCGGTCTGTTTCCGATTGCAACAAAGACGCAAGCGCGCGGGGTGTCGCATTTTCCCGGAAATCCATGATCCCAAGCCGTTTGCCCGAGAGAGTTTCGAGCCGGCCAATCAGCTCAACCGCCAACAGGGAATGCCCCCCCAGATCGTGAAAATCCTGTTCGGGGGCGACAGTTTTTCGCCCCAAGGATGTGGCCATAGCCCTGCAAATATCCGCCTCTAGCTGGTTTATCGGCGTGCTGTTTTCCGGCGCTTCGATGACCAAAGGTTCTGGGTCGGGCAGTGCGGATTTGTCAATTTTTCCGCCGGCTGTTTTGGGAAACTCGGACACAAAAGCAAGCACCGGGCGCATATGTGCGGGCAGTCGATCGGCGACTTCGGCTGCGAGTTCTTTTTTGTCTCGATTGCCGCCTTCGATCCAAGCAACCAGTTGCGCGGCGGCTGTGCCTTCGTTCAACACACCGGCCAGCACCTCGAATGAGGGATCAATGGATTCAATTGCATGTTCGATCTGGCGCAGATCAATGCGGTATCCGCGCACCTTAGCCTGCCGATCGCGGCGACCGTAAAAGTTCAGCGCGCCATCCGGACGCCACTGCGCTCGATCCCCAGAACGATACAGTCGGCTTTCGCCAACAACGGACCCTGTGACAAAGGCTTTGTCTGTTTCCTCAGGGCGACCCATATATCCCAGCGTGACGCACTGCCCCCCGATTACCAGTTCCCCAACCGCGCCCATGGGTGCCAAACTGCCGTCAGCCGCCATCACATAGGTGGTTGCATGGCCGATGGGACGACCAATTGGAATGTCTGCTTCGGTTTGCGCCTCTTTGACCTCGTGCAGGGTACAGGTGATGGTTGTTTCTGTTGGACCATAGCCGTTCAACCAGCGCACATTCGGAACCGCCTTTTGCCAGGCGATCAGGCTGTTTGGTTTCACCTGCTCGCCCCCGACAACCATCAGGCGCAGGGTTGCGGGCATTGGTTTTTCAGAGCTCTGTAAGAAATCCGCCAACAGGGACCAGAACGCCGTCGGCAGGTTCAACACGCTTATCCGCAACTCATGGCATTGCTCGACAAAGGTGCCCAGAGATTGCGCCATATCCTCGCTGCGCAGTACCAGCGTGGCCCCAGCCATCAAGGTTGGAAACACCTCTTCCAGAGCCACGTCAAACGACAGGCTTGCGAATTGCAGTGCGCGATCTTGCGACGTCAATTCAAACTCGGATGTGATCGCCGCGATGTGCGAGAGAAAATTCCCCCGGCTGACCGCCACGCCTTTGGGAATGCCGGTCGAGCCAGAGGTATAGATAATATAGGCCCGGTCCGCAGAGGTGCCTGTTGGCAGCGGTAATGGGCCGGGTGACTGGCCCTGATCGGGCGAAAGCACCGGCAGGTCCACACCGTGTTGCGCGTCTGCCTTGGCAATCAGAACCGAAGCCCCGCTATCGGCCAACATGTGATCGCGGGTTTTGGCTGGATAGGTCGGGTCAACAGGCACAAAGGCCGCGCCGGTTCGCAGCACCGCAAGCATGGCCACGATAAATTCAGGGGACCGCGGCAAGCCAATGGCCACAACATCCCCGGTTGTCACCCCTTTGGTCTGCAACGCCAAGGCAAGCCCCTTGGCGCGGGAATCCAAGTCTGCGTAGGTTATGTTGATTTCTGACCCGGCGTCTTGGATGGCAGTGGAATTTGGATAAGCTTGAACGGCCCCCTCGAACTGCTGAACCAAACAGGTCTTGTCCGGGGTCAAGGCCCGATCAGGTTGGGCCAGCGTCAACAGCGCGTCGCGCTCGTTCTGGCCCAGCATTCCCAATGCACCAACATGGGTTTCGCGATCAGCAAGCGCCATATTTTGCAGCAACACCAGCAGGTGATCGAACATGCGCGCCGCAACAACAGATGGAACCTGTGACGGGTCATGTTCCAGCACAAACCGCATCTTTTCTTGACCGTACACCGCCAGTGTCAACGGCATTCCGCCCTCTTCGTGCAACTCAATGCGCGGCGAAGGGTGGGGGCGACTACTGCCAAGCACCAGCCCCTCGAGGTCGGTGTTTTCAAACATGACCAAACTGTCGAACAGCGATTGCTGGCCATTCAGATCAGCACTGTCGCGCACCACGTTGGCCGAGGTATGTTCGAGCGGATGCAACGCCAGCGTATCCCGGCGCAGCTTGGAAAGCAGGGTGCCCAAAGTCAGTTCCGGATCAAGCGACATGCGCATCGGAAATGAACTGATAAAACAGCCCACACTGGTCGCGCTGACCGCCACACCATGGCGGCCGCTGCGGATCACCCCAAACGCGACTTCCGGGCTGCCCTGCCAGCGGGCCAGAACTATCCCCCACGCGGCCTGAACCAGATTGGCGAGCGTCCCGCCAGAGCTCTGCGCGCAGAGTTGCAATTGCTGTCTAAGCGCGGGTTCCAATTCAAACACGTCCAATTTCTGGCGCGTGCCAATATCTTCGACCTCGGCAATCCGGGGCAAGTTCAGCGTCCCGATTTCATCGAAATCAGCCAGATAGTCCTTGAAATAGAGCTGTGCCGCCTCTTGGTTGAGCAGCTCTTGTTCCAATGCCAGACAATAGGCCCTGAAATCAGAACTTGGCGCGGGGATTGCCTGCAGCGTGCCGCTTTTTAGATAGGCCAAGAATTCACATAGGATCTGGGCGATGCTACGCCCATCCACCACAACGTGGTGAATCGTAAGGATCATGATCGAGGCGGTGTCATTCAATCGAATGAGTGTCACCCGCCATGGGGTCGACTTTTCCAGATCAATGCCCCGTGCGCGATCTTCCTCTAGAAACTGTTCCAGATTTTCCTTTTGCTTTGCAGCTGGCTGTGTGGACCAATCCAGCACAGAAACCGGCACCGAGATGTTATCAGCAACGCGTTGCTGTGGGTGGGCGCGGTCATGCCAATCACACACCAGCCGCAATGCATCATGACGGGCCGCAATTTCCTGCCATGCGCGCCGGACCGTGCCCTCATCAAGTCTGTCTTGATCGAAATGAACGACGGCCTGTTCGATGTTGGTGCCGGCACGGCCGGTCTGCATGCTTTCGTACAGCATGCTCATCTGCATAGACGTAAGAGCAAACCAATCGTTTGGCTCAACTGAGGTTTGAATGCCGCTCACGCAACTACTCCTGGTCCCGAAAATGAAAGGGTCTTTGTGTTCAATGTTCCTTCAAATTAGCTTAAAGAAGCGGCGAAATTGGGGCGAAATCCCAAAAATATGAGGCGCGGGAGGCAAAACCTCACGCGGCGATGTGTCTGCCGTGGGCGCGCGGGCTGCCCACGCACCCAAACCCAATTTATTCGAAATGAGGGCGAGCCTTGCGATTGCGCACTTTGCTTGCGTCCGCCTCGGGCATGTCATTTTCATCCCAGACCCCCAGAATGATCCCCTTGCCTTTGTTCGAGGTCCGCAAAGCCAACAGTTCCTGCTTGGTCAGGCTGGTACGTTGGGCCGGGCGCCGGGTCCATTCAAACATCAGCGCGTACATCTCATCAATGACATCCGCATGTTCTACGCTACCACCCAGATCGTTCAGCTCTTTTGGGTCGCTCTCGAGGTCAAACAACATCGGGCGGTGCCCGTTCTCACAGTGCACCAGTTTCCACTTTTTCGTGGACGCCATGAACATCAACGCATCATCTGGGGTCGCGCCCAGCAGAACGGCCTCGGATTGGGTGGTGAAATCCACCTCGCAAAACGCCGCCTTGCGTTTGGTTTCGGTCGCGGTGCCATGGAGGATCGGCAACAAGGATTCCCCTTCGAGCACATGATCCGCCGCTTCGCCGCCCGCAACCTCAAGGAAAGTCGGGGCCAAATCGATGCTTTCGACCAGCGCATCACAGACCGTGCCGCGTGTTGCGTCCGCCTCGGGCGAGGGGTCGTAAATGATCAGCGGCACTTTGGTTGAGGTATCGTGAAAGAATGTCTTTTCACCCATCCAGTGATCGCCCAAGAAATCGCCGTGATCTGAGGTGAGCACGATCATCGTGTCCTCCATGCGGCCTGTGTCTTCTAGCCACTTAAACAACCGACCCATCTGATCATCCACCTGCTTGATCAAGCCCATGTAGGCGGGGATCACGGCCTGACGGACGCGCTCTTCGCTGAATGCTTTGCTGACCTTGCTGTTCATAAAGACCGACAGGATTGGGTGCGCCCCCTCTTTTTCTGCGTCAGATCGGACGGGCGGCAGAACATGTTCAGGCCCGTACATGTCGTGGTACGGCGCGGGCACAATATAGGGCCAGTGCGGTTTGATATAGGACAGGTGACAGCACCATGGCCCCTTAGCGCCTTCGATAAACTCCATCCCGCGCGTGGTCAGATAGGGGGTTTCACTGTCTTCTTCGGCGATATTGGCCGCCTCGGTCGAGTTTTTGAGGAACCAGCCTGACAACACATTTCCATCTTCGTCCAAGCCGGAATTGGCAAAGTCATGCCAGGGGTTGTCGCTCTCATACCCTTTGTCCGTCAGGTACTCATTGTACGTTTTTGCCCCTGTATCGTCATAGAACCCATTTGGACCTTCGGCGCGCAATCCATCATCACGTTCAAACACATCAAACCCACACTCAGCCACGCGTGCACCGATGATTGTATCGCGGCTTAGGCCCAGACGCTCCATGCCTTCGTTGTCTGCCCGCATGTGGGTTTTACCCACCAGATTGCACGACATCCCAGCCTTGCGCAGATGATCCCCCATGGTCCGCTCGCCCACCTTGAGCGGCACACCATTCCACGAGGCCCCGTGGCTTTTGACATAGCGGCCCGTATAGGTGGACATCCGCGAGGACCCACAAATAGGCGATTGAATGTAGGACCGCGTGAACCGCACGCCTTTTTCAGCGAGCCGGTCAATATGGGGCGTGTGCAGATGCGGGTGCCCGTAGCAGCTCAGGTAATCCCAGCGCAATTGATCGAACATGATGAAAAGAACATTCTTTGCCTTGGCCATGGATTTCTTCTTTCAGTTACGGCCCCAAACAGGGCCCTCAGGTCGTGTCATGTATCCGGTTCTAGCAGAAGCCAAAACAATTTACATGACATATCATATTTATGTGGTAATTTGTATGAGAAGTCATACAGTGTAGCAACGAAAAAAGGAATCTGGCGTGCGCGACACCGTAAAACGACTGACAGGAATGCGACCCGGCCAAATCCCGGATGGGGCCAGCCTGCTTGCCGTCACGGTGTTTCGCCTGTCCCGCATGTTGAAGTCAGATGTCACCCGCACGGTTTCCAAAGAACCCGGCGTTGGCTTGGTATCGTGGCGTGTGTTCATGGGGCTTTCGATGGCACCCGAGGCGACTCAAAAAGAACTGGTCACGTTCTCGCGCATCGAACAGGGTCAGCTGAGCCGCGTTCTGAAAGACATGGAAACGCGCGGGCTCATTACATCGCGTCCGTCGGACCAAGACAAACGCGCCCGTGTTTTTGCCCTGACCCAAGCGGGCCGCAAAAAGCATCACGATATGCTGCCCCGCATGATCACACTCGCTGATACCATCGATGCCGCGCTGAGCCCTGAGGAACAGGACACGTTTCTGGATATGTGCGCCCGCATTGCTGCAGCTGCTGAGGTTGCCGCGGCTCAAGACTGATTTTTCGTGCCGATCTGGCACGCCCCGCAATGTTCAAATGGAGGTACGAACATGACATTTTCAAAGAAACTGACCGGACTACTGGCAGGGGCTGTTATGGCCATTGCCACTACCGCAACTGCGGCGGATTGGAAGCCCAGCGGTACACTGAGATTGCAGATCGGCTTTGGTGCCGGTGGATCGACCGACACGATGGGCCGTGTGATCGCAAAGGTCATGAAAGAGCAAACTGGCTGGAACATCATCGCCGAGAACAAGACAGGCGGCGGTGGCGTCGCCATGTTCACCGGCATTTCCAAAATGCCGCCCAAGGGCAATGTCATCGGCATGGGTGTGAACATGCCCATCATGATCAACTTGGTGAAACGCGGCGATCAGCTGCCGTTTGATCTGGACAGTTTTGACTATCTTGGCACCGTTGCCCGCGCGCAGCTTGCCCTTGTCGCCAGTGCAGACGCCCCATTCGATGACATCGCCGGAATGGTCGAATACGCCAAGGCCAACGATGGCTTGCCCATCGCCTTTAGCGCCGCACCGCAAAAGTTCCTGATGTCCGCCGTCGACAAAGAGGCAGGCGCCGGTTTCCGCTATGTGTCCACCAAAGGGGGCGCTGAAAACATGAAGCTGATCCTGGGCGGGCAAGTGCTGGTCGGGTTTGGCTCGGGCGAGCACCTCCAGTATCTGGAATCTGGTGACGTCAAGATGATCGCAAGCGCCAATGACTCGCGTCACAACTATGCGCCCGACACGCAGACGGTGCGCGAAGCAGGCTTTGACGTGTATGTCGATCCTTACTTCTTTTTCGCAACGACCGCAGGCACAGACCCCGAAGCGCTCGCCGCACTGACCAAAGCGCTCAGCAATGCGATTGCCTCGGATGAAGTTGCCCAAGTCGTCAAGAATGCGACCCAGACCGAAGCGCTGAACCTTGGCCCGGACACCACAAAACAGATGCTGGTGGATGGTGTTGAAAACGTCCGCGTTCTGTTTGCTGACTAAATGAATGTCCCCGCTGGTTTATCGAACTGGCGGGGTCTGTTTCTAAGGGGGAACTCGATGTCAGTTACCGCAGATCGTGGCGCTGGGGCCGTCATTTCACTGTTTGGATTGGTGCTTTATTTCGGAGTCATCCCCAATTTCGTCGAAGCGGTAGACGACGGCTGGGTTCTGCCCACCACAATTCCCAATGCCGTTGCAATTGTCCTTATCGTCTGTGGTATTTTGTTGATCCTAAAACCCACCACGCACCGACCCCAGCGGATGATCGAATTTCAGAAAGCCGCCCTTTATTTTGGTCTGCTCGCCCTCGGATTGCTGGCGATGTCTTACCTCGGCTTTACTTACACGGCCCCAGTCATCGCGTTGGTTTTAATGCTGCTCATTGGTGAACGACGGCCTTTGTGGCTGATCCTTGGCGTCGCGGTGCTGCCCGCAACAATTTGGTTCCTCGTGGTCTATGTCCTAGACCGCGCCCTACCCTGAGGTTCAAATGGTAGATTTCGCTACAATCCTTGCCGGTTTCACCGATGCATTCACCCTTTGGAACCTTGCTTTTGTCTTGTTCGGAGTGGTTCTAGGCCAGTTTGTTGGCGCCGTCCCCGGCATCGGCCCGGTCATGGCCATGGCAATCGCAATCCCGTTCACCTTTGGGCTTGATCCCCTGCCCGCAATTGCGTTTCTGGTGGGTGTGAACAAGGGCGGGCTTGTTGGCGGGGCCGTTCCGGCCGTACTGATGAACACGCCCGGAACACCGGATGCCGCGGCAACCGCGTTGGATGGCTATCCACTGGCCCGTGCGGGAAAGCCCCTAAAAGCCACCAAAATGGCGCTATTTTCCTCGGTCACCGGGGACACGTTTTCAGACATCGTTCTCATTACGGTTTCGGCGCCGCTCGCAATTTTGGCATTGCGTATGGGCCCCGTTGAAATTTTTGCCCTGATGATCTTTGCCTTTTCCGTTCTTTCCGGCCTTATCGGCAATTCGCTGATCAAAGGGATCATTGCTGCTGCTCTGGGCCTGCTGTGCGCCAGCATCGGCAGCGACCCCGAGAACTATACGCCACGGTTGATCTTTGGGTATTTTGAGCTGTTTGATGGTCTTCCGCTCCCTTCTGTTGCGATCGGTATGCTGGCCATATCCGAGATCCTGCGGCGCTTGTCCCAGATCCGAGGCGATATGCGGGGCGCGATTGAACTGCACGACACCGGGAACCCGGATGATCGCCGGGTGACGTGGGCCGAATATTGGGGATGCCGTTTCACGATGCTGCGCGGCGCTGTGATCGGCACGATCCTAGGCGCGTTGCCCGGGATTGGATCCACCGCCGCCGCGTTTATGTCTTATGCAAGCGCTAAGACCACGTCGAAAGAGCCCGAGACCTTTGGCAAAGGCAACCTGCACGGGATCGCGGCGGCTGAATCTGCAAATTCTGCGGTCGTTGGATCGAACCTGATCCCGCTTTTGACGCTTGGCATCCCCGGCAGTGTTGGCGCGGCCCTGATCATTTCCGCGTTCATGATCCACGGCATTCAACCCGGCCCGCTTTTGTTTCAAGACCAAGGGAGACTGATCTATGGCTTGTTTGGGGCGATGATCATGGCCAACCTGCTGAATCTGTGGGTCGGTCAGCTGGGTTTGCGGTTCTGGGTCAAGGTCGTGTCGGCCCCGGAATCCATCATCTTTGCCTCTGCCCTATTGCTCTGCATCGTCGGTGTTTCAATGGCAACGGGGGGTATTTTCGGGGTTGCGATCATGCTGATCTTTGCCGGTCTGGGCTATCTGATGACCAGCTTTGGATTTTCCGTCGTCATTTTTATCATCGCCTTTTTCTTGGGCCCCCGGTTTGAAATCTCGCTATCTCAAAGCCTTGCCTTGATGAACGGGGATTGGAGCAAATTGATGGGATACCCGATTGCCTTGGCTCTGCTGGCGCTGTCTGCCGTGTCGCTGGCCTGGTTCATTAGCCGCGCCCAGCCCGATGATCTGCCGCCAGAAACCTCTATCGAAGAGTGAGTTGTAGCGCCTCTATCCTGATATGACGTGACGGTATCACCAGAAATACTGGACATTTGTCCAGTGTTTTTGACTAATAAACGCCAACCACACTGACAGATACAGTTTCTTTCAAGTGTGCACTGGTCTCACTGAGGTTTCGGTGACCAGCCTTGGGAGGGGTGCTATGACGTATGACTTTGTGATCGTTGGCGGGGGGTCCGCAGGTGCAACAATTGCATCTCGGCTAAGTGAGGACCCAAACGTCACTGTTTGCCTGCTTGAGGCGGGTGGGGACGGCAAGGATCTGTTGATCCGAACGCCAGTCGGCGTGGTTGCGATGTTGCCGGGCTATGGAAAGATCAACAACTGGGCCTTTAAAACAGTGCCCCAGCCCGGCCTGAATGGGCGCCAAGGGTACCAACCCCGCGGTCGCACATTAGGTGGGTCTTCTGCAATTAACGCCATGCTCTATGTTCGCGGACAAAAGGAAGACTACGACGGCTGGGCCGCTCTTGGCTGTGACGGTTGGGCATGGGACGACGTCCTGCCCTTTTTCAAAAAGGCCGAGAACAACGTCAACGGTGCCGATGATCATCATGGGTCATCAGGGCCGTTGCAGGTGTCCAACGCCAAGGCCCCCCGCCCCATCTCCAAAGCGTTTGTCGAAGCAAACACCCAGATGCAAATCCGTGAAACACAGGATTTCAATGCGGGCGACAACGAAGGGGCTGCCCTGTTCCAAACCACCCTGTTTCATGACAGCGCGCGAAACGGCGAGCGCTGTTCTGCGGCGGCGGCCTATCTGCACCCGGTGATGGCAGAGCGCCCGAACCTGACGGTGATTACGCGCGCGCATGCCACACGCGTTCTATTCGATGGGAAACGCGCGGTGGGCGTCGCCTATCGCAGTGGCAAACAGACCCACGAGGTACACGCCAACAAAGAGGTCATCCTGTCGGGTGGTGCCTTCCAATCGCCCCAGCTGTTGCAGCTTTCCGGGGTTGGGCGGTCTCAAGACATTGTTCAACACGGTATCGAAATGGTGCACGAATTGCCCGGTGTTGGCCAAAATCTACAAGATCATCTTGATTTCATTCTGGCCTACTCGACCAAAGACACCGACAATTTGGGCATCGGCCTGAGAGGGTCGTTTAAGCTGCTCAAAGAACTTGTGAAATGGCGCAAGACAGGCAACTCGATGGCAGCGTCTACCATCGCCGAAGCCGGGAGTTTCTTTAAGACGGACCCATCCTTGGATCGCCCCGACGTGCAGACCCATTTTGTGATCGCAGTTGTTGATGATCATTCGCGCAAGCTGCATTTGGGGCATGGGTATTCCTGTCACGTCTGTGTTCTACGGCCCCATTCCCGTGGCGAAGTGGTACTGAATTCAGGCGATCCGATGGAGGCCCCCAGCATCGACCCCAAATTCCTGAGCGATGATCGTGACCTTCAAACGCTCATCAAAGGGGCGCGCAAAACCCGCGACATCCTCAATGCACCTGCGTTGAAGGGCTATCAACACAAAGAGCTGTTTGGCGTGCACGACGATATGACCGATGCCGAGTGGGAACATCACATCCGCGAGCGCGCCGATACTGTCTACCATCCAGTTGGGACCTGCAAAATGGGGGGTGATGATCTGGCCGTTGTGGATGCCGAGCTCAAAGTTCACGGGCTCGACGGGCTGCGGGTTGCTGATGCCTCTATCATGCCAAACGTCGTCTCAGGCAATACCAATGCACCATCGATCATGATCGGTGAAAAATGCGCAGACATGATCAAAACCCAATACGCCACCTAGCCGCGTTTTGGTTGAACATAGAATTGAAAACAAAAGAACAGAGGAGCTAAGACATGCTTGGTTCAATGATGAAACAGGATCTGCTGATCAGCGATCTGATTGTACACGCGGCCAAATTCCATGCGGATACGGAAATCATTTCGCGCGAGATTGACGGATCTATCAACACCAGCAACTGGAGCGAAGTTGAAAGCGACGCCCGCCAGTTGGCCTCGGCACTTGGAACGCTGGGTTTGGAACAAGGCGACCGGATCGCGACCTTGGCTTGGAACAATCACCGGCACCTGAAAGTCTGGTTTGCGGTGTCGGGTGGGGGCATGGTGTGCCACACATTGAACCCACGTCTGTTTCCCGAGCAATTCATTTTCATCTGCAACGATGCGGCCGACAAAGCGATCTTTTTCGACAAGACCTTCATGCCGCTGATCACCGGCACGCGCGACCATCTGAAAACGATTGAACACTTCATCTATATGGGGTCGCATGACCCCGAAGTCGCTGCCGCCGTGCCCGGCGTGGTGTTCTTTGATGATCTCGTTGCCTCAGGCGATGAAGCGTATCAATGGCCCGCGCTGAGCGAGGATACACCCTGTTCGCTGTGCTACACCTCGGGCACGACCGGCAATCCCAAAGGGGTGCTATATTACCACCGCTCAACGATGCTGCATACATTTGCGATCTCGCTGCCAGATGGTCTGTCACTGTCGGCGCAGGAAACGATCCTGCCTGTGGTCCCAATGTTCCATGCAAACGCGTGGGGCATTCCCTATGCAGCCGCCATGTGTGGCGCCAAACTGATCATGCCTGGCCCCGGGTTGGACGGTGACAGCCTGTTGGGCTTGATTGACGACTATCAGGTCAGTCTGGCGTTGGGTGTACCGACAATCTGGCAAATGTTGCTGGCCTCGGCTGCCAAATCTGGGTCGAAAATGGACAGCCTCAAGCGCAATGTGATCGGCGGGTCCGCCGCTGCGCCGTCGATGATCGCCACCTTCCGCGACGACTATGGCTGCGATACCATCCACGCGTGGGGCATGACCGAAACCAGCCCGTTGGGAACGGCGAACCGTCCCAAAAGCAAGCATTCGGACTTGGATGCTGACATGATGGCCGCCCTGCGTTTGGGACAGGGTCGTCCGCCATTCGGCATTGATCTGCGCATCGTTGACGACGCTGGTGTGGCACTGCCCCATGATGGCGTATCCGAAGGGGCCTTGCAGGTGCGCGGGCACTGGGTTGTCGAAACGTATTTCGGCAAAGAGGACACCGCTCTGACAGCGGATGGTTGGTTTGATACCGGCGATGTTTCCACCATTGATGCAGATGGGTTCATGGTAATCCGGGATCGCACCAAAGATATTATCAAATCTGGTGGTGAGTGGATTTCATCAGTGGATCTCGAAGGCATCGCAGTCTCGCATCCCGGCGTGGCCATGGCAGCCGCCATCGGGGCAAAGCACCCCAAATGGGACGAGCGCCCCATTATTGTCGCCGTCAAAGCCGAAGGCGCAGACCCGTCTGAAGACGAGGTCCTTGCCCTGTTCCATGACAAAGTGGCCAAGTGGCAAATCCCAGATGCAGTGGTGTTTACCGATGCTATCCCGCTGAACGGAACCGGGAAGATGCTGAAAAACAAGCTACGCGATCAATTTGGTAACACGCTTATTGATCGGGGCCTCTGATATGGCGGGGACCCAAACACAGACAATCGGTTTGGGTCCCTACTCGCAGTCCTTATATTTGTATGACAAACCCTGTCGAACGAGATTGATGCGCGCCCCTTCCGATCAAAGAGATCATACATGACTGATCTGCCCGAAAAACTGCAACAGCGTCATGCCCGCAAGAATGCGAAACGAGACGAGAAAAAGCGCCTGATCGCTGAAAGCGCCATAAAGGTGCTCAAAGAGCTGGGGTATGCGAACACATCACTGCGCGACATTGCTGAAAAATGCGGTCTGTCCTTGGGCATGTTGCACTATTATTTCGAGGATCGATCAGACCTGATCATCTATTGCGCGTCGGTGTACAAACAGGAATTTGCGCGCAACATCATCGACGCCTTGAGCACGGCGCAGGGACGCGATCAAGTGATTGATGCCTTTGCACAGGCGCTTGCATCCTCCATCATCGACGAGCGCAGATCCCATAGCCTGTGGTATGATATTCGCACGCAGGCGATGTTTGATGAGACATTCCGCGCAGCCGCGGTTGAAATCGAAAACATGTTAATCGCGATTGTTCGGACTGCATTTGAAAAAACAGGACATACATCGTTTGAAGAGGTCGAAATCCACTATGCGCTGCTGGACGGTGTATTTCGCTTTTTGATGCAAAATCAGATAGGCGCGCGCCCCAAATCCCATGAGGAACTCGCCGCGACGTTCAAGACATTGCTCGAACGGTTCCTGTAAGCAAAAGAGACAGGGCCAAAGCCCTGTCTCTGACGTCTCTAGGCTAGAACATGCCCTATGCTTTGAGATCATCCATTGTCGCACTGATGCTTTCGCGCAGGATACCTTCGATCGAGGCGATGTTGTCTGCGTCCAAGATCAGGGTTGGCGACAGAATTAGGCTGTTGCCAAGCGCGCGCGCAATCAAACCGCGATCCTGGGCATGTTTGGCGACCTGTCCACCCACATTGTCATCTGCGTCAAATTCGGTTTTTGTCGCCTTGTCTTTGATGAACTCCAGACCCATCATAAAGTGGCTCCCGCGTACATCGCCCACGATATCAAGGTCCCCCAATCCACGCAGTGCATTTTCAAAGATCTTGCCGGTGACCTGAACCTGACCCGGAATGTCTTCGCGCTCCAAGATCTCGATATTGGCCAACCCGGCCGCTGCAGCCGCAGGGTGCCCGGAATAGGTCATCCCATGCAGGAACATCGCACCCGGTTCTGAAATCACATCATAGATTTCATCGCTGATGATGGTCGCTGACAACGGTTGATACCCCGAGGTCAAACCCTTGGCGGTGTTGATAATATCGGGCTGCATGCCAAACACATCTTCTGAGGCAAACATTGCCCCCAACCGGCCAAATGCCGTCACCACCTCGTCCGCGATATATTTAATGTCATTGGCCGCCGTAATCTCACGCATCCGCTTGTGATAGCCGTCAGGTGCAACCAAAACGCCCCCGGCCCCCATGATCGGCTCGGCAATGAAACAGGCGATGTTTTCGGCCCCGATGTCGTGGATCGACTTTTCCATATCCGCGACCAATACATCGAGGAATTCCGCATCGCTCATCCCCGGTTCCGCTTGGTGATAGGCGCAGGGTTCCATCAGGTGATGCACCAACCCATCGGCGGCGGTGTCCCACCCCTCGGAATATCCCGGGGTTGTCATCGCCATCGCCAGATGGGTTGAGCCGTGGTAGGCGCCCATGCGCGACAGGATCTTTTTCTTGTTCGGTCGTCCCAAGCGGTTGTTATAATGGTGTAACATGCGGATGGCACTGTCGTTGGCCACCGATCCCGAATTGCCAAAATAGACCCGGTTCAGGTTCCCTGGCGCGAGCGAGGCCAGCTTATCCGCCAATGCAGCGGCGGCGGGATGGGTAAAGTTGTAAAACGTGGAATAATAGTCCAGCGTGTTGAGCTGGTTGGTGATAGCATCAATGATTTCCCGACGGCCATGGCCGACATTCACACACCACAAACCGCCGATCCCATCGATCAGTTTGTTGCCTTCGCTGTCCGTGACATGGATGCCTTCGGCCCCGACAATCGCGGTGCGGGCCCCGTTCTGTTTCAAGGCATCCAGATTGGCAAAAGACTGAATCAGATGCGCATCTTTGGTCAGAATATCGTCTGTGGTTTTCAACGAATAGGTCACGGTTTTTCTTTCAACCTCAGTTCAGGAAAGACAAAAATTTCCCGGCCCACCGCCTAAGGGGCGGTGGTGCACAACACCATTTGGCAGGCCGGGACGGGGGAGTTACTTTTTCAGATTGGTCCAGATCGTGTCGTAAACTTCTTGCACCGCCTGATCGCAGGCCATCACAAATTGGC
Organism: Paracoccaceae bacterium; assembly: GCA_965183835.1. Lineage (GTDB taxonomy): Bacteria > Pseudomonadota > Alphaproteobacteria > Rhodobacterales > Rhodobacteraceae > OMPR01. The sequence continues at coordinate 75,426 of CBCYME010000003.1, forward strand.
CGGGCTGATCGCTGGGCGGGTTCAGTTCTGGCGCGGTCTTGACCTCTTCCGTCAGGAACGGCGCGACACCCTCGATACCAGCAGTATACTGCGCATAATTGGTGATCGCCGCGATGTTTTCTGGCTCGAGCAGGAAATTCATGAATTTGATCGCATTGTCCCGATTGGGCGCATCTTTCAGCAACACAACGTTATCCATCCAGACCACGAACCCTTCTTTGGGAAAGGCATATTCGATATTCGCCCCCTCGGACCGGGCCTTGGCGGAAAATCCATTGTAAATCATACCCGCAGAGGCATCGCCCGAAACCAACACATCTTTGGCGATGTCAGATCCAAAGCTTGCCCAATCTGCTTTGACGCCTTGCAGCAGCGCATTCAACGCCTTCAACTGTTCCCGATCCGTAGTGCATTGCGGAATGCCCAAATGCATCGACGCCAACGCCAGAACCTCGCCCTGACTGTCCAAAACGTTGATCTTACCCTTCAGCTCCGCTGGCGGATCAAAGATGATCGAGGTCGTGTTGATATCCCCGCTATAGGCATCCCGGTTCACGGAAAACCCTGTAGATCCCCACTGATACGGGATCGAAGATTTGCGACCTGGATCAAAGCTAACATCGGCCCACTGCGGCTGGATATTGCCGAAATTGCTCAGCTCTGAATGTTCGAACGTATCCAACATCCCTTCGCCGGCCATAATCTCGACCATATAATCGCCGGGAACTGCAACATCATAGCTGCCCAGCTTACCCGCCTTGAGCGAGGCCAGCATTGCCTCGTTGCTGTCATAGGTGTCCATGGTGACTTCGACGCCATGTTCGGATGCAAATTTATCCAACACCTCTTGTGGGATATATTCGAACCAATGGTAGACGGACAGCTTGCCTTCGGCCTGCGCAGCGCCGCTGGCCAAGGTCAGCGCCAAAGCCGAGACACCAAGTTTGAATGCATTTTTCATTGCGGTTTCCTCTGTTGGTTTATTGTTTTTGACCCTTCCGCCCCACCAGCCAAGACAGGGTGACAAACAGCACCGAGACCAGCAAAAGCAGAGTGGAAATCGCCATGATATTGGGCTTGATGCCCTGTTTGACCGATCCAAAGATCGCAGTGGGCAGGGTTTCAATCCCCGCTCCTTTGACAAAGTTTGTTATGATGAAATCATCCAGCGAGATGATGAAGGCGAGCAGAAATCCCGAGATGATCCCCGGTGCCATCAGTGGCAGCAGGATCAGGCGAAACGCCTGCCATTTGCTTGCATACAGATCCTGCGCCGCGTGCTCATAGACATCTTCGATGCTCTGCATCCGGGCCGCAATCGGCAGGTAAGCAAACGGAATGCAGAACACGATATGCGCGACCAAGATGGTTAGATAGCCAGACGTAAATCCGATGGCCGAGAAAAAGATAAGTGAGGCCACCGCCGTCACGATTTCAGGCACCATCAGCGGCATGTTGACCAAGATAAAGCTCAGCGATTTCCCCCGAAACCGTCCGGCCCGCAGCAAAGCCGTGGCCGCAGAGGTCGCGATGGCGGTGGAAACCACAGCTGCACTCACCGCGATCACAATCGAGTTCAGCGCCGCCACTTTAAACTTTTCAGCCTCGGGCCCCCAGAACACGTCGCCATACCACCGCAAGGATAAGCCGCCCCAGATGGTGATCGAGTTGCTATCGTTAAACGAATACACCATCACCACGATCAGCGGCGCATAGAGCATGAACAGGCAGGCCCATGTGATGGCCCGAAAGCCCGGGAAACGACGCAAGTCAACTTTGCGGGTCATCGGCTTGCCTCCTCTTTGGATTGGGCGCGGGCATAAAGCGTCAGCACCACCATCACCATCGACAAGAGGATCATCGAAATCGCCGCCCCAAACGGCCAGTTTCCTGCGTTCCCTTTGAACTGCTCTTCGATCAGCGAACCGATCATGAAATTCTTGGCCCCGCCCAACAGATCCGGTGCCAGAAAGGCGCCAAGGCTGGGCACGAAAACCAGAATACATCCCGCAATGATGCCCGGTTTGACGATGGGCAGGATCACCAAGCGCAATGTCACCCACTTGCTGGCGTACAGGTCTGCAGCGGCTTCGGAAAAGGCGAAATTGTAACGCTCGACGCTGGCATAGATCGGCAAAACCATGAACGGCAGATAGGAATAGAACAGACCCAGCTGCACGGCAAAGTTGGTGTTGATGATATGCAGCGGAGAGTCGACCAGCCCTGTCCACAACAAGAACTCGTTCAACGGACCATTGTCACGGATCAGGAATTTCATCGAAATGGTGCGGATCAACAGGTTCACCCAATAGGGGATCGTGATCAGAAACAACCAGATCTGCCGGTTCGACCCGCTGCGTGTCGCGATAAACCATGCGGTCGGAAAGCCGATGAACAGGCAGAACACCGTTGCAAGGGCCGCCTGCCAGATCGAGCGCCAGAATATGTTGATATAGGTCCATTCAATTTTGGGTGGCTCATCCCCGAACAGGCCGCGATCAAAAAAGAACTGATCATAGGCCGCCAGCGAAAACTCCCAAATGACGCCACCGCGAAATTCTTTGGTCAGAAACGAATAGATCAGCATCAGACCGACGGGCAACACCAAGAAAAAACCAATGATGGCCCATGCAGGCAAGATAAGCCGAGGACCGAGCCCCTCGTACATGTCGGACCCTTTGCCGCCGCTGGAGATACCGCCGCCAGCCATCAGTCAACCAACAGACGCGCTGCGGCTGCCTCCATCCCAAGTCCGACGCGATCCCCGCGTTCTGGGATATGCGTATCGGCGGAATTCTGAACCCGGACCGTCATCACCTCGCGATCATCAAGCGTCACCTCGACGTGCATGTCGGTTCCAAGATAGATCCGCCGGGTCACAACACCCGACAGCACCGCGCCGTCCACCGGGACAATCGCCATGCGTTCTGGGCGCACGGAAAGATGTCCGGCCCCCTCATGTGATCCATCCGCTGCCGGACAGGTAAACGCCCCCCCGCCGGGCAGAATACAGGTGGCCTGCCCCGCCCCAAGACCCGTCACAGTCACATCCAACAGATTGGTTTCCCCAATGAAATCCGCCACGAATTTGTTGTTCGGTTCTTCGTAAATATCGCGTGTTGAACCCACTTGTTGCACCTGCCCCCCAGCAATGACCGCGATGCGATCCGACATGGTCAGGGCTTCTTCTTGATCGTGCGTAACAAAAATAAAGGTGATCCCGGTTTCTTGTTGGATCTGTTGTAATTCCAAGCGCACAGCTTGGCGTAATTTAAGATCCAGCGCTGACAGAGGCTCATCCAGCAACAGCACTTTGGGGTTTGGGGCCAAGGCCCGCGCAAGCGCGACCCGCTGTTGCTGCCCTCCTGACATTTGCGATGGCAACCGGTCCGCAAAGGCGCTCAACTGCACCAGTTCCAGAACCTCGCCTGCCCGCTTGCGCGCCTCTGCTTCGCTCTGCCCCAGCATCTGCAAACCAAACATCACATTACGCGTGACATCCATGTGCGGGAAAAGCGCGTATTGCTGAAAGACCGTGTTCACCGGACGCTTGTTTGGGGGCAAATCTGCGATGTCTTCACCAAAGAGCTTTATCGCCCCTTGGGTCAGAGTTTCAAACCCGGCAATGGTGCGCAGCAAGGTGGTTTTCCCGCAGCCCGACGGGCCCAACAGCGTAAAAAACTCGTTATCGCGAATCCGCAATGAGACGTCTCGCAACGCGGTGAACGAACCGTAATTCTTGGTCGCGTCCTGTATATCAACGGCAATTGGTGTCTCTGATGTCACGCGATTTCCACTCCCCTGATGGATACCCCTTGGTTCCTGCCCTTGATGCTAGTTTTGTCAGATCAAGGGGTATATACCCCCAAAGGGGTATGAAGGGGTGACACCATGGAAGAGTCAGAAATCCACCTGAGCAAAGCGATCCGGGCGCTCGGATCAGACACTTTTCCCGGTGCTCTTAAAACTTGGCTCAGCAAGTGCATCGATTTCGACAACATCGCCACACTGGCCTATTTCCAAGACCGCCCGCCCATTGCGCTGATGTATGATGCGTTTTCACCCATCGCACAGAAGAGCCTTGAAAAGACGTACTTAACAGGGGCGTATTTGCTGGATCCGTTCCATGACCTGCATACTCAACACGCCCCTGCCGGGCTCTATCAACTCAAAGATATCGCACCGGATCATTTCATGCGAAATCGCTATTTCCGAGATTATTATCAGAACACCGGCATGATTGATGAACTGGTGTTTACCGCTTACCCAGCCAAAGGTGTGTCGGTGCATGTCTGTTTGGGGCGCGACCAAAAATCAGGTCACAAATTTGCCCAACGCGCCACGCGAAATGCGGCAAGAATCGCACCTGTGGTCACTGCACTTGCTGAATCGCACTGGACCGACCTGAACACCACAGGGCAATACAATGAACAGGATTTGATCACCAACCTGATCCAATCTGCGCAGCAGATGTACAAAATCAAGCTAAGCCCCCGACAGGCCCAAGTTGCTATATTGATCCTGCGGGGCCATTCTTCGGTTTCGATTGGGTTGCGGCTAGACGTCAGCGCGCAAACCGTCAAAGTGTTTCGCAAACAGCTCTATAAAAAGTGCGAAATCTCGTCTCAGGTCGAATTATTTTCGCTGTTCTTGCCACTGTTGGGATCAACCAATTGATCGAAAACAATCGATCATGAGACGTGAGGGCAATTCCTTTTCGACAGGACAGGATCGTGAGATTGATCTATCCATTTTAAGAACGTCCGAAATTGAACTGGAGCACCTCGCACATGAAGTCTGCATACTATCAAAAGAACGGCCCAGCCGCAGATGTCCTGATTGTTGAGGACCGCGCGCGCCCCGAACCCGCAGCGGGTGAGGTGCTGGTTCAGGTGCATCGCTCTGGCGTTAACCCCTCTGACGTCAAAACACGCGCAGCACGGCCTTTGAGCGGTGATTATGTCATCCCACAAAGCGACGGCGCGGGGGTCATCACGGCTGTTGGGTCTGGCGTTTCAGACGAACGCATCGGTCAACGGGTCTGGCTGTGGAACGGACAATGGCAAAGGGCGGATGGAACGGCGGCTGAATATATCGCGCTGCCCTCAGATCAGGCGGTGCAATTGCCAGACAACGCCAGCTTTGACGAAGGTGCCTGTGCAGGCATTCCTTTGCTCACCGCTATTCAAGCCGTCGAATTTGCCAAAGCCTGTGATGCAAAGACAATCCTCGTGACCGGGGCAGGCAATGCCGTTGGCCATTATGCTACGCAATTGGCCGTGCGCAATGGAATGACCGTCATCGGAACGGCCTCACCACGCCGCGCCGATCTGGTGCAAGAGGCCGGAGCCGCAACCGTTGTTGATTACCGCGCCGACGGGTTCACGGACACCATCCTTGCTGCCAATGACGGCAAAGGTGTCGATGCCATTATCGACATGGATTTCTCGTCCTCCGTCAGCCTGCTGCGCGCCGGTGTCCTTGCGCCGCACGGAACACTGATATGCTACGGCTCAAACGACATGAACGATATCGCGGCCCCATTCCGTGAATTACTGTACATGTCGCTAAAGATGAACTTCTTCCTCGTCTACGAACTGACCCAAGCACAACGAACCGCTGCGGTCGCCATCGCAACTGACGTTCTGGCGTCCGGAACCTTGCAAACCAAAATCGACAGCCACTTTACGCTCGACCAGATCGCGACCGCCCATGAAAAGGTGGAAACGGGAACAGCGATTGGCAACGTGCTGCTCGACATCGTTTAACAGTTCATTTGAGGTCGGGGGCGCAGGATCTATGCCCCCGGGTTTAAAACTGAAAGGCCATCTGAAAGGCCGATTTGCGCCCGGCAAGGTGATGAAATGCGGTTTTGGTCTCGGCCTCTGCTTTCAACACCACCTGCGCGGCTGCGCGGGCGTCTTCGCCTGCATCATGGTGGGTAAATTCCAAATCCAACACCTGTTTCAGGTTGCCGAGCCCATGACCGCCATTGCCTTTCAGCTCTGGCCACGCGGCACGGGCAATGGTCACGCTGTTTGCCCAAACCAGAGACGGGCGCGGTAACGCTTGGGATTTGCACGCCGCATCGATTGCTTTTTCATCGAACCGACTGTGTTGCACCAAGGGGTGTCGCGACAGCAAGGGCAATAGATCCACCCACACTTGGGCAAAGGTTGGCGCGTCTTTTACAGTCTCAGGACCAATTCCGTGCAACTGCGTATTGAACGGGGCAAACGGCATCAAAGGGTTCACATAGGTCGCCCAAGTCTGAATATCAGCGTCCGCCGCGACACAGGCGATCCCAATCTGACAGATGCTTGCACTGTCCCCGCAAGACGTTTCAACATCCAGCGCGATAAAGCGAAATTCGCCCTTGGGCACGGCAGACGTCAAAACAGGACACTCATCTCAACATTCCAAAACGGGTCAGATGAGAAAACTCTTAGGCTGTGGATCCCCAAGTTCTGGTTCCTATTCATGAAATCACGCACTAGCGATCAAGATACACACCTCGACGCGATTCGACTGAATAAATGCGCGCCGCCCTTTGCCAAGGCCAAGGGCAGCCGCCGCTAGTTCGCAATGGGAAACTGTTTCGGCTGAACCCGAAGCTGCCCCGCCCCAACCGCGCTGAGCGCCAACATCACAGCCGCAGTCGCCAGACACAGCGACAGGCCTCCAATCTGATAGCTCAGCCCCGACAGAACCGTCCCCAACAAGCGCCCCGCAGCATTGGCCATGTAATAAAACCCGACATCCATCGTCACACGGTCATCTTGGGTAAACGCGAGGATCAAATAGGAATGAAGGGCAGAATTCACCGCAAAAACCGCCCCAAAAGCCAACAACCCAATGACCAGCGTCCACGTCAGCCACGCCACGGGCGCGCCCGCTAGAAATACAAGCGCGGCAAGACCACCGGGAATGACGCACAAAACAGCCACCCACGTGCGCGCGTCTCTCACCAGATCCGCCTCGGACCGATGCGCTGCACGCAACACGCGCGGTGCAAAGGCTTGAACCGCACCATACAGGATGATCCACAGCGCCATAAAGCTGCCGATCAAAAAGAAGGTCTGGCGATTACCTGCTTCGGACCCATCCGAAAGCACCGCATAGAAATAGACCGGGATGCCAACCACAAACCAAACATCCCGCGCGCCAAACAGAAAGACACGCGCAAAGCTCAGCCAGTTGATATTGCGGTTTTTGGACCAGACATCGGTGAATTTCGCGTCCTTACGCCCCTTGGGCAACCCATCAGGCATACGCAACAAAACCGCCACCAAGATAACAGCAAGAACCGCCGCCATCACCAGGACCGAGGATACAAACCCAAAGCTACCCAGCAATGCCGCCCCTAACAAAAAGCCAAAACCCTTTACTGCATTCTTGGACCCGGTAAGCAACGCCACCCAGCGAAACAGCCCATCGCCCTCGGTCGGGGCTAACAACTTAACCGCTGATTTAGAACTCATCTTGGCCAAGTCTTTTGCGACCCCGGACACGCCTTGCACCAGCATGACATAGACCACGGACACCCCGATGGACCACGCCGGGTCAAGCCCCGCAAGTGCCAGCAACGCCAGCACTTGCAGGGTTAGCCCGGCATAGAGTGTTCGGGTCAGGCCAAACCGCGCGGCGATCCACCCTGCGCACAGGTTGGTAACGATGCCTGCGATCTCATAAAACACAAACAGATAGGCCAGCTGCACCGGCGAGAATCCCAACGTGTGAAAGTGCAACAGCACCAACATCCGCAAGGCCCCGTCGGTCAGCATAAAGGCCCAATAGGCCGCTGTGACCGCGCCATAAGCTGCCAATCCCGAACCGTCACGTGTCACAGCGAGGCGCCTACCATCAGGGCCACGTCAACAAGACGATGCGCATAGCCCCACTCGTTGTCATACCACGCAAAGATTTTGACCTGCGTACCATTCACAACCATGGTCGATGGCGCATCAATGATCGAACTGCGCGGATCGTTGGTGTAATCGGTTGAGACCAAGGGGCGGGTTTCATACCCCAAAATGCCTGACAACGCGCCCTCAGAGGCGGTCTTGAACAGAGTATTCACCTCTTCAACGGTGGTCTCGCGCGCAACTTCGAAAACGCAATCTGTCAGCGATGCATTCAACAATGGCACACGCACCGCATGGCCATTCAGTTTGCCGGTCAGCTCTGGATAGATCAGCGTAATCGCTGTGGCGCTGCCGGTTGTTGTGGGGATCAAGGAATTCAATGCAGAGCGCGCGCGCCGCAGATCCTTGGCCGGGCGGTCCACGATGGTTTGTGTGTTGGTCACATCGTGAATTGTGGTCATCGACCCGTGTTTAATACCCAACCCTTCGTGAATGACTTTCACAACCGGGGCCAGACAATTTGTCGTGCAGCTTGCCGCTGTTACAATCTGATGCTGAGCGGGGTCGTAAATGTCATCGTTCACACCAACAACGATGTTGGCTGTGTCCCCATCTTTAACCGGGGCGGAAACCACAACTTTTTTCACACCCGCAGCAAAATACGGGGCCAGCTTGGCTTCGGTTTTGAACACGCCTGTGCAGTCAATGACCACGTCCACACCGTCCAAAGGCAAATCGCTCAAGGTCGATGTACGGGTCACCGGAATGCGAACGTCATCTATCGAAATGCTATCGGCATCATGCGAAAACACGGCTGGCCAGCGCCCGTGGACCGTGTCGAACTCCAAAAGATGCGCGTGCATCTCGGGGTCTCCGACCGCGTCGTTGATGAACGCAATCTTTGCGCCCCGTTCCAAAAGCGGACGCAGGGCCAATTTGCCCATCCGGCCTAAGCCATTGATCGCATAAGTTGTCATTTTAAATATCCTTGATCGTGCTGATGATATCGACATTGGACTGCAACGCCGTGCGGTCCAATGTTGTGAAAGGAAGAGCAACAAAAGCCAGAATACGGTTGCGCAATTGCCCGTATGCCTGTTGGAACGCGAGCCGCTTTTCGGCATCTGTTCCCGTTGCGGAAACTGGATCTGTCACACCCCAATGCGCGCTGATCGGTTGCCCATACCACGCGGCGCATTCTTCGTTTGCGGCCTGATCACAAACCGTAAACACAAAATCCATGACCGGCGCGTCTGGCGTTTGAAATTCTGACGTATTCTTGGATCGCAGCCCGGATATATCGTGCCCTTTGGCCGACAGCATCTCGACCGCAAAGGGGTTCATCTCAGACTTGGGATGCATCCCGGCTGAATACACATTGAACCGATCACCCGCTTCGGTGCGCAAAATGGCCTCGGCAAAAATCGATCGGGCGGAATTGCCACTGCACAGGAACAGAACATTGCGCTTTGGCGCATCCAAAGATGCATCCTCTGCCAGCGTTGCGACCGGCGACGGGTGGCACAATTCAGGCCGTCCCTTGCAACAATCGTGCATCAGGTAGTCAGTCACTTCTGCAACCGCACCAACCGCCGCCTGATAGCGAACAGATGTGCCCTGCCGGGACTGCACAACCAGTTCGACCTTTTTCAGTGCTGCCAGATACACCGACAGCGTGCTGGATTTGATATCCAACGCCGCTGCGATTTCACCGGCAGGCACCGCATCAGGATACCGGCGCACCAGCAAACGAAACACAGCGATCCGCTGTGGGTGACCAAGGGTAGTGAGGCGATCTAGAATCATATTTTCCATATTTCATGAATTATGGAAATAAGAGAGCTCAGTCAACCCACTTGTAACACCAAACCAGTCTGGCCACTTGGGGCTGAACACTCTAAATGATGTCCAAGACATCCGGAGAGGCCCCATGCAAAAAATCGACCTGCCCGAACGACCCAATTGGCGCGAACACGCCCAAGAGGTTGGGTTTACCTTCGCCGATATGCATGGAGCGCCCTATTGGGACGAAACATCGGCCTATGCCTTTACGCTGGAACAGATTGAAACCGATCTCGAAGATCCCGCAACCGAGCTGCATTCTATGTGCCGCGAGGCAGTCGCCCATATTCTGAAAAGCGAAGAGCTGTTGGATCGTTTCGCTATCCCCGAAGCCCACCGCGACCTTGTGGCCGAAAGCTGGCAACGCGGAGACCCTGAAATCTATGGCCGGTTTGATTTCGCCTATGATGGCAAAGGCTCTGCAAAGTTGTTGGAATACAATGCCGACACGCCAACGTCGCTCTATGAAAGTGCTGCGTTCCAATGGCAGTGGCTCGAAGATCAGCTGGCGGCTGGTGTTCTGCCCCAAGGCAGCGACCAGTTCAACGGAATTCACGAGGCGCTGGTGGCCCGGTTTCGCGAAACATTCGAACCCGACAGCGATCTGCATTTCACCGCTGTCAGCGGCTCTCCCGAAGATTACGGCACCGTCGAAGCCATGGGTTGGGCCGCGCGCGAGGCCGGTTTAGGCGCGCATTATTGCGACATCGACAAAATCGCGATCAGCGACGAGGGGCAATTCCTAGATGATCAGGATCGCGTGATGGGGGTGCTGTTCAAGCTCTACCCGTGGGAAGATCTGCTGAAAGACGATTATGCAAATCACATCGCCAAATCCGGATGCCTATTCCTAGAACCCGCATGGAAAGCGCTGTTGTCGAACAAGGCACTCCTCCCCGTTCTGTGGGAGATGTTCGAAGGCCACCCGAACCTGTTGCCTGCCTTCTTTGAACAGGACATTTCTGGCGCACTCTCCGCTCAATCCCCCGCCGCCCCGTCTGTTGCCAAGGCGTTTGAACGCGCGGAATCAGATCTTGTATTGGGTCATGTCAGCAAACCGATCCTGTCGCGCGAAGGGGCGTCTGTGTCGATCCTCAAAAACAACGAGATCATCGAACAGGCGCAGAATACAGAATACGCGCAACATCCGCGCATCATTCAGGCCTATCATTCCCTGCCCCGCTTTGATGGGTTTCGCCCCATTATCGGCGCTTGGGTCGTGGGCGAAACCTGTGCCGGTATTGGCATTCGCGAAGACACATCGCGCATCACGCAGGATTTATCCCGCTTTAAACCGCACTATATTACCGCTTAACTGACCGCTATCGTACACGCGCCCGACCAAGAGACAGGATTGTCATGACCAAACGTTCCAACCGCGTCGCCATCGCCATTATTGGCGCCACTGCCTTTACGCTCGCTGGATGTCGCGACGAACAAGTCGATGCCCAAGCCTTTCCTGATTTAGCATCCTGCACCGATCAGGCCACACAAGGCGGGATGTTCACAGCCCAAGATTGTGAAACCGCGATATCCGACGCCAATGCCCTGCATGTCGAAGCCGCGCCAAGATACGACAGCCAAGCCGTATGCGAAGAACAGCACGGTAAAGGCGCCTGTGGGTCAGAAGCCACTGCGGCACAGGGCGGGTCCAGTAGCATCTTTATGCCCCTCATGGCCGGCTACCTAATCGGCAACATGCTGGGCGGGGGACGGCAGGGCATGTCCGCCAGTCAGCCGCTCTATAAAACCTCGGACGGAAAATTCACCAACGCGGCCCGGTCCAGCACATTTTCCGCCAACCGCGGCGCGACCAAAATGTCTACGTCACAGTTCACCCGCCCGGCCACAACCGTAGGCAAGACGCCGATGTCCCGCGCCACGGCCAGTTCTCGGGGCGGATTCGGAAAGAGTGCTGGGAGAGGAAGTTTTGGAGGATAAGCATTCTAGATGGGCCGGATCTCTTGGCCATCCTTAGCCTCTACGCTTTGTCATGCTAGACAGCTGCCGCCAAACCATGCTCAATACCTAACCTCGGGCCAAGCCGTCCAACCAAGTGGAGACAGACGTGCAAAACGCGATCTGGCATACAGGATTTCTAGAACGGATCGCCACGGGTGAGACCGCAGCCGTTGAGATATTCGTACAACCAGGTTTTTCCGACTTCGAACTGTCCGCAATCATCCAAGTCCTCCAAACCGCCAATGATGTGTGCAACGTGGATCGGTTTGCCTGGCAGGTCACATCCGATCAACCCGGTCTGATTGCCAGCAGTTCCGAGCTGTTGGTGCGTGCGGAACCCACGATTGGTGATGAATACCTCAAGGACTGTTTGTTTGTGATCGGTGGCCAAGGCGTATCTGCACCCGGTTGGATCAACCGCGTTCGCGCGATGCAACGCCTGAAACGCCCCGCGGTTCTATTGTCGGACGCCGCAACGAAATTCATCAAAACATCCGCCACCCTTTCCGGCCCGGTGACAACACATTGGCGCGACATCGGGATTCTGCACGAGACGGGCGATTATCCCACACTGACGAGCCATCTAGTCGAAAACAACAATGGCATTCTCACCTGTGCGGGCCAAAGCCATACACAGGAAATCGTCATTGGTCTGTTGTCCGCGATCCTTAACCCGCAAGACTGCGCCGAATTAAGCAACACTCTGATTTTGGACAATGTGCGCGGATTTCAACGCGACCAGCCCGCCGGTCTAAGCAAGAGCCCCAATTTCTTTGAAAAACGCCTGCAAAATGCGATTGCCCTGATGGAAGGCAATGTGGAAACACCGCTGCGGATTGCATTTTTGGCCGGGGAAATCGGGGTTTCTACCCGTCAGCTGGAACGCTTGTTCATGTTCTATCTGGGGAAATCCCCTGCGAAATTCTACAAACACATCCGCCTAAAACATGCGCAAGCCCTGATCGTCGACACTCAGATGCCGCTGATTGACGTGGCGCTGGCAAGTGGGTTTTCGACGTCCTCATCGCTGGCGAATTCATATCGGCAGGAATTCGGGACCACCCCCAACAAAGCGAGAAACCGCAAGAATTAAGGCGCGCCAGATTTTCTGCCCTATCGATAGATACGATGGTTGCGCAATCCCCAGTCGGTAAAGAGATCGGCCAAGATGGTCTGAAATTGCGCCTCAGCCATTTGCGATGAAATCAACGCGCCATCGACCTCTCCAAACACGCTAACCTTATCACCCACCTGAACCCGCGCGATGTCCGTAACATCCGCCACAATCGCATTCATAGAGATCTTGCCCACCACCGGGGCCAAAGCGTTTCCGATAGACACCGCACAGTTGCCATGGGCGATCCGGCTAAACCCATTCTCATAGCCAATCGAGATGCAGGCCAGTCGACGATCCTGATCAAGGTGACTTGCCCGGTCATACCCCACGCTCGCCCCTTTGGGATAATCCTGCAGGCTGACCACCCGCGCGCCCAGATCCATGGTACTGCGAAACCCAAGCTCGGGTTTCAAAATTCCGTACAAAATTGCGCCACATCTGTACATATCCGTTTCAACGTCCACGCCCGAGACCAGCGTCAACGAGCTGCCCGCATGGACACGCACATCTTTGCGCTGCAAGTCGCTGTTCTCAAGAACCCAAGACACCTGCTGCTGAAACAGCTCAGAGCTTTGAATGAGCTCATTTGGCTCGTTAGATGGGAAATGGGTGCAAATCCCACCAATATCAGCGCCTAATACATCCAAGATCAGGCGGCATGTATCCTGACCGGGGCCCATCGAAACCTCTAGCGCATCACGCGACATGCCCGATGCATTCAGGGACAGGTGAACCCGGCCCCGGTATCGGTTTGTATCCAGATAATCACGGATCAGCCGCGCCGTTGCAACTGAGGCGACCTGCTCTTCCACGCGATCACTCAGCGCGCCGCCTATTTCCTCGGCCGTTGCGGTTCGCAACCGGATGAGCGTACCGGAAAACCCCGCATCTCGCACAGAGCGCGCTTCGGCATTTGAGGTGATCCCGATACAGGTCACCCCCTGTTCCCGGACCAAGGGCACGACCTGTGCGATCCCATGCCCATAAGCGTCGGCCTTTAACACCGCACAGAACTTGCGCCCCGCTGGCACCAGCCCCAGAGCAAGCTCTAGGTTTTTGGAAATGCGGTCTCGGTGGATCGTACACCAAGACGCTGGACACAGACCCGCGTTCATCACTGTTACCCGCGCCCCAGCAAACCATACACAATATCGCAAAACAGATCGGTCACGATCGGCACAAGCGCATCGGGAAAATCATAATCCGGGTTGTGCAATTGGGGCTGATCCTCGCCCGAACCAATATAGATCATGGCCCCCTTGGCCCCATCATCGCCGATGCGTCCAAAATCCTCGGACCACCGCATGGGGATGTCCATCTCATGAACCGCGAGCGTCAAATTTTGTGCGCTTTGGCGGGCAATCGCTGTCGCGGCTGGGTCATTCACCACGGACCGAAACACATCATGCCAATGGGTTTGAACCGCAAGGCCCGCCGTGTTTTGCGCAACCAACTGACGCGCATCGGCCATCAGCGTTTCCATGCGTTCATTGGTCATCGAACGCAGTGTGACCCGCAATTCCCCATCCGCCGGGGCGATTCCAAATGTGGGTTCGCCCAGCACCGCATGGGTCAACGTGCTCAGCGCAAAATCATCCTCCCCAATCGTGCCACCGCCAAGCGCGGGCAAGGCCGTCATCAGGTGGGCCATGGCATTGGCTGGTGAAAATCCGTCTTCGGGCGCGGCGGCGTGCGAACTTTTCCCCTCGAACAGGATCTGCATGCCCCGCGAGGCACAGTTTCCCGCGCCTGCGCGCAACCCGATTTCCCCCAAGGGGCGACCCGGAACGTTATGATAGGCAAAGGCGAAATCCGGGCGGATCTCAGGCCAACGCGGGTCCTCGATCACCGCCTTGGCCCCTGCCCCGGTTTCCTCAGCAGGTTGAAACATCAGAATAACGCGCCCCTTAGCAGGGCGCATCGCAAGGCGCATCGCAACACCTAGCATAGAGACCATGTGGCCATCATGCCCACACAGATGCCCTTTGCCCTCGACTTCGGATTTATACGGCAGATCGGAAATCTCGCGGATCGGCAGCCCGTCCAATTCACACCGCAGCAAAACGGTCGGCCCCTCTGCGGTGCCTCTGAATTCTGCGGCAACACCATGCCCCCCTAGGTTTTGCCACAGGCGATCCGCGCCGAGCTTGGTCAGCTCCGCAGCAATACGCGCGGCGGTCGCCGTCTCTTCGCCTGAAATTTCAGGACGGCGATGCAAGGCATGACGCAGCGCCGTGAGATAGACGATCTGATCAGAAGAAAGAGCGTGCATTTGACCTGTCCTCAAATAGCTTCAACATCGCACCAATCAGCGATGAATAGGGCGGTGGCTTTGGTGATCCGGCGGATGCTCTCAAGTTCGACGCGCTCATTAAAGCCATGGATGGCTTCGGCGCGGGGACCATACACCAACGCCGGCGTGTCTGCATAAAGTCCAAAGAACCGCGCATCTGTGGTGGCGGTGATCGCTTCGCGCACCAGCTCTTGGCCCGTCACCGTCTGATGGGCACGTCCTAACATTTCGATGGCTGAACTCGCCCGCTCAGAACTGTCTTGTGACAGCGCGTACCCCTCGGCGTGGAAGCCGTGGTAGACGATTTCAGGCAAAGAATTCCGCAAGAAATCATTGTCGCGCGCCGCGTCCAGGATCACTTCTTCGATTTCGGCTTTAGCGGCCTCAATCGATTGACCCGGAAAAATTGCCATGCGCACGTCAAACACGCTCCATGCTGGAACCGAACTGGTCCAATCGCCGCCTTCGATCTTGCCGACATTCAGGTTCAAGGCGTGGTCCATATGGGCGTAATCATCAGGCCGGTTCTCGGCCGCATTCCATCGATGTTCCATCTCGTGCAACGCTTTGATCAAAGGAAATGCTGCCTCAATCGCGTTCGCACCGCTGCCCGCATAAGCGACATGGGTGGGGCGGCCTTTCAGGTGAACCTGAAACCAGATCACCCCCAATTGCGCCGTCACCAAATGTTCGGAAAACGGTTCAGGGATCAAAACCGCGTCAGCCTTATACCCCCGCGCCAAACAGGCCAGCGCCCCATTTCCGGTGCATTCTTCTTCGACCACCGATTGGTAATGCACGTCCCCCGCCGGGGCCAAGCCACACGCCCGCAAGGCATCCAGCGCAAACAGATTCGAGGCCAGTCCCGCTTTCATGTCACCGCCACCACGCCCATATAGCCAACCGCCTTGGACCCGCGGCTCAAACGGGGGGGTGTCCCACATATCAAGCGGCCCTTCGGGCACCACATCAATATGCCCATTCAAAATCAAAGACCGGCCTTTCTGTGTGTTCGACCTGTGTGTCCCGACGACATTCACCGCATCATCATAAGGTCCGATGACAGGGGAAAAACCCGGTAGGGTCTCAATCTCTGCCACATCAATCTGCCAGCGATCGATTTCATACCCGCGCGCGGACAACTCATCTGCCATAAAGGTCTGCGCCGACTGCTCATTCCCGCGCGTCGATGGATGCGAGGTGAGTTCGGACAAGAATGCAATCTGGCGGTCAAACCCAGCATCAACAGCATCACACAGGCGGGTTTTCAAATCGTCATGCATTTGGGGCCTCTCAGAATGTCGCGGGTGGCGCTTGGTGTAATGTATGGGACGCGCCGGGTACACGCTCTCTCTCGATGGGCAAGCCAACCTCTTGGGCAAAGGCGTCCAGTGCCGCGTGCAGAATGCCCATCAATTCGTCAATCTGCGGTTCGGTGATGATCAACGGCGGCGCGATCAGAAAGTGATCACCAGTCATGCCGCGGCGCGTCCGGCGCGAATAAATGATCAACCCACGTTCATAAGCAAGTTCGACAAGGCGCGCGTGGGCCTCAAGTTCGGGTGGCAGCGGCTCCATCGTCTCTCGGTCCGCGACGAACTCAAATGCGGTCAACAATCCCTTGCCGCGCACGTCCCCAATAAAGGGGTAACGATCCATCAGCGCACGCAGCTGAACCATCAAGACCTCGCCCATTCTGGCGGCGTTTTCGATCAATCCCTGATCTTCCATCTCTTCTAGAACAGCCAATCCTGCTGAACACGCCAAAGGATTTCCGGCATAGGTAAACCCATGCAGAAAACCACCAGCATCCAGAACAGGTTCGACCAACCGCGCCCCGGCAACAATCGCCCCAAGCGGCGCATAACCAGCGCCAAACCCCTTGGACATCGCAACAATATCCGGCGTGATGCCCCAATGTTCAGCGGCCAGGAATTTGCCCGTGCGCCCTGCCCCGGTCATGACCTCATCATAGATCAGCAACACACCAAATTCGTCGCAGATGTCGCGAATGCGGCCATAATAACTATCGGGCGCAACCAAGGCACCGGTGGACGCCCCGCCAACGGGTTCCATGATAAACGCCAGAACAGTTTCCGGCCCTTCGGCAAGAATTTTGTCCCGTAAAAGGTCGGCGTATTTTAGTCCGCGCGCCTCTTCGCTCAAGTTGTCGCGATCCAGATAGGTCGCGGGCGCTGCCACTTTGGGCATGCCTTCCATCATCGGCGCAAAGGGTTCGCGCAGTGGATCATAGCCGGTCAAATCCAACGCCCCAAAAGTGCAGCCATGATACGACGGAAACCGCGATATCACCTTATGACGCGCGTCTTGCCCCTGTGTCAGCGCAAATTGACGGGCCAGCTTCACAGCACTCTCAACCGCCTCTGATCCGCCAGAAACAAAGAACACACGGTCCAACCCATCGGGGGTCATGGCAACTGTTTTCGCCGCCAGATCCTCGGATGGATGGGTGCGAAAATGCAACCGATAGCCAAAGGTCGCCTTGTCCATCTGTGCCTTGATCTTAGCCAGCACACGCGGGTTGGAATGGCCGATGTTTGACACCATCGCGCCAGACGATCCATCGATATAGCGATTGCCCGCCTCATCAAAGAGATAGATCCCCTCGCCGTAATCCAGAAACGGACGCGGGTTGCGCGATTGATAAAACAGATATGAAGTTTCGTCGCTCACTTGGCACCCTCAATATGCTTACGGAGAAATTCGCGGGTACGGTCTTTGGTCGGGGTCTTGAAAATGATCTCGGGCGGGCCTTCTTCGACAACGACCCCTTTGTCCATGAACAGCACCCGATCACAGACCGAGGCTGCGAAATCCATTTCGTGGGTCACAATGATCATGGTCATGTGCTGTTCGGCGAGGTTTTTCATGACCTGATTCACCTCTTCCACCAATTCCGGATCCAACGCCGAGGTGGCCTCGTCAAACAGCATCAGTTTGGGTTTCATCGCCAGGGCCCGCGCGATCGCGACCCGCTGCTTTTGTCCGCCGGACAGTTGCGATGGGTAATAATCGATCCGCTCTAACATGCCGACGTTATCAAGCTGCTCTTCTGCCAGCTTGTTCGCCTCTTCCTTAGAAATCTTTTTCAACAACATCGGCGCCATAGTGACATTTTCGCGCGCAGTCATATGCGGGAACAGATTAAAGTGCTGAAACACCATGCCAACATGTTGGCGCATTTCGTTGATGTGTTTTTCATACTGCCGATGCGGCAGCTGTTTGTTCACTTGCACCCCATCCAACCAGATTTCACCACCTGTCAGCGGGTCCAAATCATTTATCGCCCGCAGCAAAGTCGATTTGCCTGAGCCAGACGAGCCGATGATGCCAACGATCTGCCCCCGCTCAACCGTCAGGCTGATGTCTTTGAGAACCTCCAGCGTGCCAAAAGATTTTTGGGCGTGCCGGATTTCGACGAAGTTAGTTTTTTCGGTCATGACGGGCCTCGTAAAATCAGCGGGAGATTGAAATGCGGCGCTCAATCTTGCGCTGCACCCATTCCATGCCCAGGTTGATGACGTAATAGCAGGCCGCAGCCAGGATATAGAATTCGAACGGGCGATAGGTCTTGCCGATGATCCGCTGCGCCGACAGTGTCAGCTCGCTCACCCCGATCACGGACACCAATGCGCTGTCTTTCAACAGAGCGATCATGTTGTTGCCAATCGGCGGCACCACATCCCGCACGGCTTGCGGGATAACAACTTTGCGCAAGGCCTCGCCCCGGCTCAATCCCAATGTACGGGCCGCTTCCATCTGGCCTTTGTCGACAGCCAAGATCGCGGTTTGGATCAGTTCGGAATTATAGACCGCAAAGTGCAATCCCAACCCGATGATCCCAGCCACAAAGGCGGGCAGGTCAATGCCAATTTGAACCAGCCCAAAGTAGATCAGGAACAGCTGCAACAGCAGCGGTGTGCCCATGAACAACCACGCGATCAGCCGAAACGGCTGGCGGATAATCCAAGGCGCATAAAGCGCGATCACAGCAAAGATGATACCGCCGAAAAAGCTAAGGATCGCAGCCGCAACCGTGATGCCAATGGTCCAGGCACACCCAAGCAGGATCACGTCCATGTATTTGGGAATAATCGAAAAATCGAGGCCCATCCGTCTTTCCTTTTCCGATCAGGTGATTTGCACTTTGCGGTCTAGCCAGGCAATACCTCGGCCGACCACATAGATGATGATCATGTAAAGAACCCCTGCCAGCAGGAACATTTCAAAGGGCTTATAGGTCGACCCAATGTAACGCTGCGCGGTATAGGTCAGTTCCACGACCGAGATCGCCGCGACCAGCGCAGTCGCCTTGATCAGGGCGTTGATATTCACCCCCAACGGGCGCACCATCAGCCGGGCAGATTGCGGTAGAATTATCCTGTACATGGCTTGCCATTGGCTCAACCCAAGGGTGCGGGCCGCTTCGCGTTGACCTTTGTCGATCGCGATAATCGCACCGCGGATGGTTTCCGTCATGTAAGCGCCGGCGTTTATGCCAAGTCCGATCACCCCTGCCTCGAACGCATCCAGTTGGATACCGATCTGGGGCCCCCCGAAGTAGAGGATAAACAGCTGGATCAAAGCAGGCGTGCCGCGAAACACACTGACATAAGCCGCACCGGCAAACCGCAATCCCGCAAATCTTGACAAACGTGCCGCCGCGCCAAGCGCCCCACAGGTCAAACCCAATATCGCGGTCAAAATCGACAACAGAACTGTGATCCAAGCGGCCTCAAGAAAGAACGGATAGACCTTAAGCATCAGTTCAAAATCCATGCTGCCCCCCTCGTGGCCATAACGTGCGAAACGTGCACCGCGCGCCGTCTCTGAAACAAAGGTTTACCGATGTTGCGGAACATGCAAGCGCACACCAACGAACCATGCTCAAAAGGTGTGGCATACGGATCGGAACCCAAAAGAAAGCCCCGCCACCAAAACCGACAGCGAGGCCAGAACCTTAGCGGATATCCGCGCCGATCCACTTTTCAGCCAGTGCAAGATAGGTGCCGTCTTCCATCATGGAATCCAACGCTTTTTGCATTTCCTCAGCCAAGGCAGGGTTACCCTGACGAATTGCGATGCCCGCCCCAAACGGTTCGGTGCCGGGATCGTCGAACATTGCGAATTCCTGACCTTTGGCCGTCATCGCCAGAATGGCCGCAATCGAGTCGTTGACGATGGCATCAACACGCCCGTTTTCCAATTCAAGCAGCAGTTCGGGCAGACCTTTGTAGGTATTAATCGAATACCCCATCTCACGGGCCCAATCCTCGTGGGTTTCGCCCAATGTCAGGCCCACTTTCTTGCCCTTCAGCCCATCAAGGTCGGTAATGTCTGACCCCGGTTTGGTAAAGATAGCGCGCTTATCCGAATAATACGGACCAACGAAATCAACGACCTCGTCCCGCTCGGCTGTGATCGTCATCGACCCAACAATCGCGTCGTATTTGTTCGCCAGCAGACCGCCAATGATGCCGTCCCACGCCGTGGTCACGATTTCGGCCTCTAGCCCCATACGTTTGGCGATTTCCGTGCCAACCGCCGGGTCAAATCCGACAACCTGATTTTCATCGTTCACGAAATTAAACGGAGGGTAAGCCCCAGACATCGCAATGCGGATCACACCTTTTTCTTTGAGCGTGTCCAGCTCCTCTGCGACAGCGGCGTTCAGCCCCATTACTGCAAGGCCTGCAGCGGCGATTGCAGATTTCAGGATGGTACGGCGAACAGTCATCTTTGTCTCTCCTGTTGATAGGTGCCGGGGTAAAGGCCTGTGCAATATTGGCGGATTACCCCCGCTCAAGCTGAGACTTGCATGGTCGCTCGTATCGTGCAAATAAATATATGCCATTATCAATATAGATAGAATCTATGAGCCTGCCGCATCAACAACGCTTTCCTTGGAACCTTGATTGGAATCTGCTGCGCACTTTTATGGTCATCGTCGAACAGCGCGGCATTTCAAAGGCCGCCGACTTTTTGGGCCTGAAACAACCAACGGTTTCTGCCGCTTTGAAACGCCTCGAAACGGCGACTGGCCGAACGCTTATCATTCGAAAACCCAACGAGTTCACCATTACGCGCGCGGGCCATGCGCTCTATTCTGAATGTGCCAAAATCTTTGGCTCAATCTCGCAGCTCCCTTCGCTCTTGAATGTCGACAATGCTGAATTGCGCGGGCACCTTTCGATCGCCACCACCAGCTCAGTGATCTCAGAGCATTTTGACGACTTTCTGGACCGATTTTCCACCGCGCATCCGCATGTCACCTATTCTTTTTCGGTTTTTGAAAGTGACGAAGTTGAAACGATGATTTCACAAAACCGGGCGAGTTTTGGCATCTGCCTTTTGTCAAAGGCCCCGCAAAACCTCGACAGGTTCGTTTTGTGCAGGGAATTTTTTGGCCTCTACTGCGGCGCCCGCCACCCCTTGTTCCATGCCGACCAGATCAACATCAAGGATCTAGAAGGGGAACCGTTTGTGGCCTTTCAAACCGAAGCCGAAGGCGGCCCACTGGATGTCGTGTCCCGCCTTAGGGCGCGGGTGGGTCTGGCCAACACTTGGCGCGGTGTCTCTTCAAGCTTGAATGAAATCCGGCGGATGATCATGGCAAACGTCGGGATCGGTGCGCTGCCCCTTCATGTTGCGAAACAAGACGTGGTCGCAGGCAACATTCGCCAATTGCCCCCTTACGACGACCTGCCCCTGGTCAACATCTACCTGATCACAAACCCTGCCCGCCGCCAGTCCGACGCCGAAGCCATCTTTCTCGCCAACTGCGCGGCAGAACTGTCTGAAATTCCGATTGAAACCCGAACCTATGGGGCCACCTAACCGGACCCTCTCAGGGTTCATCGGGTTCGCTATAGCCCCCGATTTAAATCAAATCAGTCCCAAGTCCCTGCGTGTCCAACACCGATTTCACCGCAAGGTTAAACACCTGCGCCTGTGGAGACAGAACTTCGTCAGGGCGATGCATCAGCCCGACCGGCCCCCGTGTCATCGCTGTATCAAAGGGCAATGCCTTTAGATGCCCATCTGCAATCTCAGTGGCAACAACGCCCGCTGAAATGATCCAAATCGCATCGGAATGGCGCGTAAACTGACGGCCAAAGGCCCCTGACACGGTTTCCAGACGATTTTCAATCGACCCCACCCCATGAGCAATCAAAAGACGATCCACCAATGGCCGGATGGCAGACCCTTTGGGTGGGTAAATCACCTGCCATTCACCGATCCGTTTTAAATCCGGCGCCTCAAGCAGTGGATGGCCTGCCCGCACCACGAATTCGACTTGCTCTTCGTAAAGCTGTGTAAATGTGATCCCCTGCATCGTCTCGGGTCGTCCCAATCGGCCAATCACCAAATCCAAATCCCCAACACGCAACCGTTCAACAAGATAGCCGTGCGGCCCATCCACAATTCTAAGAGCTGTATTTGGGGACAGTTCCGCAAACTTGGTTGCGACACCCGGCATCAGACGCGCCGCAACCGAGGGCAAAGCCCCAACCGATAGCAAAGCCTTACCGCGCGCGCCAACCTGCGCGACCCCAGTCAACCCTTGCTGAAGAGAGGCAAGCGACATCTCGGCAAAATGCAAAAACACCTCGCCTTGTGGCGTCAACGAGACCCCGGCCCGGTTCCGCGTCAACAGGGTCGCCCCCATGATGTTTTCCAGCTCTTTTAGGGTCTTGGAAATCGCAGGCTGGGTCAAAAACAGCTTTTCTGCCGCAACCTTCAGACTCTGCTCGCGGCAGATTTCCACAAAGCATTGGATGTGGCGGAACTTGATACGGCGATCCATAATTACTTACCATTATTGGAAACTAAACACGACATAAGATCATTTTAATTATCCGTTTCCGACAAGCAATATCGCTACAAAAGATTTCAGGAGAGCACACATGCGCACCCAAGTCGCGATCATTGGCGGCGGCCCCTCAGGGCTTTTGCTCAGCCAACTGCTGCACCGCAAGGGCATCGACACCGTGGTGCTGGAACGCAAAACCAAAGACTATGTTCTGGGCCGGATACGCGCCGGTATTCTAGAGGTCGGCTTTGTGAACCTGATGCGCGAAGCTGGCGTCGCGGACCGTATGGACAAAGAATGTTTTGCCCATGATGGCACTGTCATCTCGTTCGGCGAAACCCAGTTCAACATTGATTTCAAAGAACTGACTGGCAGTAATGTCGTTGTTTATGGCCAAACCGAAGTCACACGCGACCTCTACGAAGCCCGCGAAGCAATGGGCGGTCATATTGTGTTCAACACAGAAAACGTGACTATTCATGGCGCGGATTCAGACGCACCACATGTCACGTATACAGTTGATGGCACCGAACACAGGATTGAATGTGACTATGTCGCCGGGTGTGATGGATTCCACGGCATCAGCCGCCAGACCATTCCGTTGAACATACGCAAAGAATACGAAAAACTGTATCCGTTTGGCTGGCTGGGCATATTGTCAGAAACCCCACCTGTGAATGACGAACTGATCTATTCCGGGTCCGAACGCGGCTTTGCGCTGTGTTCGATGCGCAACGAAAACCTCAGCCGGTATTACATCCAATGCTCGCTGTCTGATGCCCCCGAAGATTGGACAGATGACGCGTTTTGGGCCGAGCTCAAGCGGCGTATCCCCGCTGAATATGCAGACAAGCTGGTAACCGGCCCTTCTATCGAGAAATCCATTGCGCCGCTGCGGTCCTTTGTGACCGAACCGATGCGCTGGGGGCGGTTGTTCCTGTGCGGGGACGCGGCCCATATTGTGCCGCCCACCGGCGCAAAGGGATTGAACACCGCCGCCAGCGATATCCACTATTTGTACAATGGGCTGGTGAAAATGTACGAAACAGGCGACAGCACAGGCATCGACCAATATTCAGAGAAAGCACTGGCCCGCATCTGGAAGGCCGAGCGGTTCAGCTGGTCCACGACAAACCTGTTGCATCGGTTTCCGGACCAGAATGCCTTTGATCTGAAGATGCAAAAGGCCGATGTCGACTTTCTGCGTGAAAACCGCGAGGCGCAATCAGTCTTTGCCCAGAACTATGTGGGGTTGCCGTACTGATGTGTTTCCTCAATTTCAAACCGGGGCATTCTTACAGGAGACATCGTGATGAGTGATCGCTTTGACGCGGGCATGAACGTGCGGCGGCGCATATTGGGCGACGCCCATGTTGACCGGGCGCAAACGGCCATGGCCCCAATAGACGAACCGTTCCAGACCTTGATTACCGAAGGAGCGTGGGGCACGGTTTGGGCCTCGGACGGGATTAGCGATCGAGAACGGTCCATGCTGACGCTGGCCTTGCTGGCGGCGCTTGGAAATTTCGAAGAGATCCCGATGCATATCCGCGCCACGGCGCGCACCGGGGCTAGCAAACAAGACGTGCTTGAGGCGTTTCAGCATGTCGCGATCTATGCGGGCGTTCCACGCGCCAACCATGCGCTCAAGCTGGCGAAACAGACATACGAAGAGATAGAACAGGAGTGACGGGGAAATGCACACACAGGACCAGCCAGAGGTGTCATCCAGCCATGTCTAAACCAGCCGAATTCTATCAGCGGGATCGCGAGCGGCATCCAGCTGCCCTGACGCCCAGCTATAAAACAAGTGTTGCGCGCTCCCCTCGGTACGCACTGATTTCACTACAAAACTCGGTCAGCGAGGTCACCGGACCAGTATTCGGTCACGCGGATATTGACCCAATCGACAACGATCTGCTCAGCAATTACGCCCAGCCGGATCAAAGCCCGATTGGGGAACGCATCATCATCCATGGCAAGGTTCTGGATGAAAACGCGCGCCCCGTGCCCAACACGCTTGTCGAGATTTGGCAAGCCAATGCGGGTGGGCGCTATCGGCATAAGAAAGACACCTATCTTGCGCCAATTGATCCGAACTTTGGCGGCTGCGGGCGCACGATGACCGACGAAAACGGGTATTACTATTTTCGCACAGTCAAACCCGGTGCTTACCCTTGGCGCAATTTGGTGAACAACTGGCGGCCTGCGCATATTCACCTGTCGATCTTTGGCTCAGGCTTTGCCCAACGTTTGATTACACAGCTTTATTTTGAGGGCGACCCGCTGATCCACAAATGCCCGATCGTCAATACGATCCCGGATCCCGACGCCATCGAGCAGCTGATCGCCCGGCTGGATCTGAACGCTACGATCCCTTTGGATACAATCGCTTACAAGTTCGACATCGTTTTGCGCGGGCGCCGGTCGACCCTGTTTGAAAACCGGTTGGAGGGCAACTGATGTCTCAGGATCTGAATTACCTCAAAGAAACCCCCTCGCAAACCGCCGGACCTTATGTGCACATCGGGTTGGCGCCGGGTGCAGCCGGGTTTGACATCTATCGTCAGGAGTTGGGATGGGACATTTGCGGCCCGAATGCCAATGGGGAACGCATCCGGATTGAAGGTGTCGTGATTGATGGCACCGGATCGCCCATCAAAGATGTGCTGCTAGAGGCGTGGCAGGCCAATGCAGCAGGCATTTATGCTCACCCCGAAGGCGGTGGAGATGTCGAAGACGGATTTCGCGGGTGGGGCCGTGTCATTACCGATTTTGAAACCGGTGAATGGGGGTTCGACACTGTTAAACCGGGTGCAACGCGTGGACGCAATGTCGGGATGCAGGCCCCTCATATCAACCTCTGGATCGTGGCACGGGGCATCAATGTCGGGCTGAACACCCGCATCTATTTCGACGATGAGATGGATGCCAATGCCGCCGATCCAGTGCTGAACCTGATCGAATGGGAACGCCGCCGCGCCACCCTGATCGCCAAACGCTCAGACCGTGATGGCCAGACTATCTATCGATTTGATGTCCGGCTGCAAAGCGAAGACGAAACCGTCTTTTTCGACATCTAAACCACACGGTCCGCCAGCCTAAATACCAACAGGCGGACCGATCAGACAGCGTTTAATCGGTAGAACACCGCCCATCCCCCGCACCCAATTCACAAACAAAAGACCCGCGTTTTGGTGCTGATTGTTGACCTGCGTACTTTTTAGCATTACGAACTGTATACAGATCTAAACGCAATTCTCCAACGCAAAGGCCACGCCGTGAACGAGACAACTCCAAACACCTTAAACGGTGCACAGATCATTTTGAAAATGCTGGAACTTCATGGCGTTAAGCATGTTTTTGGCTTGCCTGGGGAAACCACAATCGGCTGGTACAAGGAATGGCGCGAACATTCTGACATCGAATATGTGCTGACTCGGGACGAACGCACCGCCTCGTACGCGGCCGAAGCCTATGCCAAAATCACTGGCCGCCCCTGCGTGCTCGAAGCGCCAAGCCCCGGCGTTACCCACTGCACACCTGGCATTACCGAAGCTTATCTGAGCTCGGTTCCTGTAATTTTCTTTAGCTCAGATATCCCGATCAATCAGGACAAAAAGCACGGCTTGACTGGCGTGGATCAAACCGCGCTGTATGACAGCATTTGCAAAGAATCCTTTGTCCTGACCAACGCCAAAGAGATCCCATTTTTACTCCGGCGCGCGTTCCGCGTGGCAACTTCGGGGCGCCCTGCCCCTGTGCACATTCGTGTCCCAATCAATGTGTTTCATGAAGAAGCCGAGATCAGCGACCTTTACGCCGAAAGCGATTACAGCGTTTACCCGGCGCACCGGCCCGTCGCCGATCACAGCAAAATCAAAGCCGCGGTTGAGGTTTTGCTCGCTGCGAAAAATCCGGTCATCGTCTGTGGCCAAGGCGGGTTGATTTCCAAAGCAACGGACGCGCTGCTTGAACTGGCGGAATTGCTGCAAATCCCGGTTGGAACCACAACGCCGGGCAAAGGCACCATTCCCGAAAACCACCCCTTAGCGTTGCGCGTGATCGGGGGACGGGGCGGTATGGAATATTCCAACCGCTATGTCCGCGAGGCAGACACGGTGTTTTTCATCGGAACAAACACCGACAGTGCCGCAACCGATCATTGGAAACTGTATGGTGATCCAAATGCAAAAACATTCATGCATCTGGATATCGCCGAAGCCCACGTGGGCAACAATTTCCCGGTCAAAATCGGACTGGTTGGCGATGCGCGCGCCAGTTTGGAATACATGGTCGAAATCATCAAAAAGGACCACCCAACCCTGCAGCGTGATGCGGTCGATCTGAACCCGATCAAGAAAACTGCATTGGATAAAGTGTTCAATTCCAACATTCCAATGCCCGAAGGGACTGTATCACCCGTCAAGCTCAGTCAGGCGTTGGACAAAATCCTGCCAGCAAATGCGATCGTGACCTCGGAACCCGGCGTCAGCGCGATCTACCCCTCAGCCTTGTTGACCATCAAAGAGGCCGGGCGCCGCTATATCACCAACTATTCGATGGGCGCGTTGGGCTATTCGGTTCCTGCAGCTTTGGGCGCGTCTTATGCCTCGGACGGGCCGATCATTTCGTTCACCGGGGATGGATCATTTGGCTTTGTGATGGGCGATATGGAAACCATCCGACGCAGCAACAAAAACGTCACCGTCATCCTGACCCGCAATGACGCCTTTGGTTGGATCCGGGGCGAAGCCATGTTGCTGGACGACGTGGACGAACCTTGGTCGACTGATTTCGGATCTGTAGATTACATCAAACTGGCCGAGGCGTTTGGCTTTCAAACCGCGCGGATCACCAGCGAAGATGATATCGAGGCGATCCTGCAGGATGCAATCGACCATCCCGGTGCCAGCTTTATCGAGATGATGGTGCCAACGCAGGACAAGATTATCCCGTTTGTGCCCAACTGGGTGCGCGCGGCCAAAGCAAAGAACCTGCCCTATTTCGAATAAAGCAGGCCCCGCGATCCGGTCTTAAAAGAGGCCGGATCGTGGATCATCAAGATCCAAGGGAAACCGGTTTGGGATCAGCCCTTGATGGAACCAATTCACAAAAGAATGGATTGAAAACACCGGCAGGCCGGTTACCTTTCTAACGTCGAGCGCATAGGGCGTCATGTTGGTACATTCCAACACAATTGCCCCCACATCGCGATCCGTTTCGACGATCTGACGTGCCGCATCGATCATATCCTGACGACACGCCTCGAAATCGATGGCTTCGTGATCATCCAGAATACTGCGGGTAAAGGTGTGGCCCTCGTCGGTCCCGAAAATGGGAACCTCGTCCAGATTTTTAACCCCCGCCGCACGCAGGTGCGCAGGCGTCAGCGTATTTTTGGAAATGGTCAGAACGGCCACCTTTTTATCCGGCGCGAGCAGGGCCTGAACCATCGGGATCTGCATGAGGGACGAGGTGGCCACAGGCACAGGCACGGCCTTGGAAATACGCTCTTGGGTCAGTGCCAGAAAGCCGCAATTCGTGGTGATCCCATCACATCCAGATTCAACCAACTCGTTCGCGGCGGCGATGAAATCGTCCACCAACAGCATCGGATCCTGACGCACAACTTTGTCCGGGCTTGCCCCTTTAACGACCCTGTACTGCACTGGAAACGACCACGTCGTCGCATTGCCAATATCGCCAAAAATGCGAGGGAACCGTGCTTCGAGCATAAGGACGCCCAACGCCGCCCCATAAACAGATTTACCGCCATATACCATTGTCATGATGTGATACCTTTTCAGGGTCTCTTATTGCTGAGGGACGTAAAGATGCGTGTAAGCTTTGCCTACAATCTCGGTCGCTTCTGCGTTGTGTTTTTTGATATGATCGCTCATCCGGGCCACGGCAGCATCCGCATCACGTGCGGCGATCGCCTCAAAAATGTGCATGTGTGCCGCGTGGGTGATGTCGATCTTTTCGCGCATCGCGATCCAGCGGACATAGCGAATGCGCTCGTAAGTCAGTTCAATCATATTGACCAATTCGGGGTTTCCCGACAGCTTGGCGATCATCAGGTGAAACTGTTCGTCCAGTGCTACGATTTCCCGCGTTGGGGTTCCGTCTGTATAGCGACCTGCCGTGTCCAGAATAAACTGTTGCAGCTCGGCAATCTGGTCATCACTTGCCCGCTCGACCGCGGCGCGAATGGCAGCGGTTTCCAGCGCCTCGCGCAGCTCGTAAAGGTTCACAACCAGTTGCGGATTGAGCGGTTGGCAGAAAAACCCACGCCCCGCCTCAAACATCAACAGCCCTTCGGCGGTCAACCGGTTCATCGCCTCGCGTAGCGGTGTTCGACTTGCGCCAAGCCGTTTGGACAGTTCACTTTCGTTGATGCGCTCTGCTGGCTTGAATTCAAAATTGGCCGCCATGTGACGCACTTGCTCGTACACCAAATCAACGCTTGTGCTCATGTTGGGTCATGTCCTCGATTGATTAGTTTCTTTCTGACAGGGCAGAGAGAAATGTCAATTGATTTGCGGACAATCTTGAATTCTCGTCAGTATACAATTCTGAAAACACCTCGATCCCAAGGGCCTTTCCCACAAATAGATACGGCGACGGAGATCCGTCGCCGTTCTGGTCGCTCTGATTTCTGCATCCCAAAGGGCGTTTTAGATCCGCATACGTGGTACATCGTTTGGATCAATGCGCAGTTCAATCAGCACGGGCCCCTTGCGGGTCTCAAGCGCAGAAATCGCGGTTTCCAAATCCTCGGCAGACTGCACTTCGATGCCCTGCCCGCCCAGTGATGTGGCGATCTCAGCAAAAGAGGGCCAATCGAACTGTGTCAGGCTTGGATCCATTTTCCTGTCGAGGAATTGGATATGTTCCGCACCATAGGCTGAATCGTTGGCAACAATCACAATCAGGTCCAGACCAAGACGCACGGCGGTGTTGAATTCATTGATCCCGCCCATCATGAATCCCCCATCGCCACTAAAGACGACCACAGGCCGTTCCGGTGCTGCCACCCCTGCACCGATGGCTTCTTGGATGCCTAAGCCGATAGAGCCAAAGTTCGCGGTTACAACAAAACTCTGCGGATCAGGGGAGGAAATACGGCACCACACCTCGGTCATGAAACGACCCCCATCCGTGACCAGAATGCGGTCAGACGGCAGCGCTTGTTCAAACCGTTCCAGCGCCTGCACATAATTCACAAAACCGTCTGTCGTTTTGTCTGATCCCGTTGGATGTGCCGTAAGGGTTTCGATGTCCAACTCGCGGGTAAACCCGCTCGCAGAAATTTCCGCCTCGTCCAACCAATAGAGGATGGTTTCAGCGGTCAAACCTGAATCCGCCACCAGAGCCGCATCCGGGTGCAACCCCCCACCAATCGCAGTGGGCTCGATGTCCACCTGAATAATGCGTTTATCTTTCATCAGCTTACCACGGTCAGTGGTAAAGTCATGCAGAGCCGTTCCGAAACAAATGATGCAATCGGACTGGGCAATCAGCTCATAAGCCGCGGGTGTGGAAAGCGTGCCGAATATATCAATGTTATAAGGGTGATCGGTGAACAACCCTTTGGCCTTTAGCGTCGTTGCAAGCGGGGCCTCCAACCTGTCGGCCAGCTTGATCAACTGATCACGCGCGCCAACAGCACCGGCACCCGCCAAAAGCAAGGGACGCCGTGCGGAGGCGATCATGCCAATCGCCTCGTCCAGAATATCGCCCTGTGCGACACCTCCCGGAGCGGTGAAAACATCCAGAACATACTTGTCGTGCTCAGTTTCCTGCCACATGAAATCGGCTGGCATATTCACAACGATCGGGCGGCGTTCGACCTGCGCACGGTAAAACGCGCGTCCGATGTCTTTGCTCGCGGTGTCGGGCGCGCGCACCTGCTCAAAGCCCGCACCGGTGGTTTTCACCAATTCGCGTTGATCAATGCCTTGCAAATGGCGCGGGTTGGCGACCGGGGTATCCCCCGCAAGCAGAACCATGGGAACATGACCCCGCACCCCTTCGGTCAGCGCCGTGATACAGTTCGTCAGCGCCGGACCATGGGTAACCGACGCCACGCCCACTTTGCCAGCCACATGCGCATAGGCCAACGCCATCAGGACTGAGCTGCCCTCGTGCGCTGCGGGCACAAATCGCCCACCGCAATCGCGCACAAAGCTATCCACCATGAACAGATTGGCGTCGCCCATCAACCCGAACATCGTCGCTGCCCCATGATCAGCAACGGATCGCGCAATAGATTGATAGACGTGCATATTGGTTCCCATGGGGGTTCGCTCCTACTGTGTTACAAGTTCAGATACCCGAGAACCCATGCGTGAAATGCGCAAACTTTGCGGTTAACTGGATAAATACCGCGTAAATATCACGCCGATATCACATAAAGCGCACGAAACACGCAAAAAGCTGCAAATCAACCTAACAGGCGGGCTGCTTATTCCCCAATATTGTCATGATCCGTCAGGCATTCGGAATGATCGCGCAGCACATCCAGAACCCGACAATCCCCGGCTTGCCCGCCTGCGCATTCCGCTATCATCCGTTGTAATTCCTGTTCCAACGCCTGCAGCCTCAGTATGCGCTGTTGGACTTGCAACAACTGCTGCTGAGCGATGGAATCCGCCTGTGAACAGGGTTGCTCGGGATTGTCAGCCAAACCCAGCAAATCCCGAATGGCGTCAAGCGAAAACCCCAACTGCCGCCCATGACGCACAAAGGCCAGCCGGTCCAGATCACTCTGAAGATAACGCCGCTGCCCGCCAGCGGTGCGCCCGGGTTCGCGCAACAGGCCAATCTGTTCATAATACCTGATGGTCTGAACTTTGGTCCCTGTTTTGCGGGACAGCGTGCCGATTGTGAGCATGAAAACCTCTAGTCTCTGTACCTATCAGACCTAACCACCCAATCCGCCAGATCAAGGCAAATTTAACCAACCTTACCTTTCCATATGTGCGAACAGGGCAATCCCCTCGCCCTTAAAAGAAAAGATAAAAAACCTCTTGAAGCTACAGCGGCTAGAGGTCCTATCTAGGCTAGGAACATCCATTCCGGAGCTTTTCCATGCCTGATGACGGGTCTTTGACCGCCCCACACCCTGCGTGCAGCAGTTGCTGCGGCAGCGACGCACAGATCACAAACCCAATCTCCAAACCCGGTATTGGGCGCAGTTTCCGCGTCGCCGGGTTAGATTGCGCCGAAGAAGTCGCGATCCTGAACAAGGTTCTGGCCAAGGATCTGGGCGGCGAAGAGCATCTGGCGTTTGACGTCATCAACGCACGTATGACGATCTTGGAGTCTGCCATTGCGATGCCGGACGATGAAATCCTCAAGCGCGTGGCCTCAACAGGGCTGAGCGCCAAGCCGTGGGATGATCAATCCGCCGACGCGGATCATTCCGCCCACCTGAAACGACAGAAACAGTTTACCATCCTCTCTGCGGGGTTCTGGGCCACTGGATTGATCTATCACATGGTTGAAACCGGGCTGGTTGGTGGATTGTCCATCTTTTCCGGCCATGGCGAGACCCCGATGCCCGCCATCGAGATCAGCCTGTTCCTGCTTGCCGTGCTCTTTGGCGCATGGCTGGTCGCGCCCAAAGCTTGGTCCTCTGCACGCCGTCTGTCCCCGGATATGAACCTGTTGATGATGGTCGCCGTCGGTGGCGCAATTGTCTTGGGCGAATATTTTGAGGCCGCAACCGTCGCCTTTCTATTTGCCCTGTCGCTGACCTTAGAAAGCTGGAGCGTCGGGCGGGCGCGCAATGCGGTCGCGGCGCTGTTGGATCTGGCCCCACCAACGGCCCGTGTTGTTTCCAAAGATGGGAAAACCGAACAGGATATCCCTGCCGCACAGGTCGCGATCGGCGATGTCTTTATCGTGCGAGGTGGCGATCGCATCCCCCTAGACGGCACAGTCCAAAGCGGCATCGGTGGCGTCGACCAAGCCCCAATTACCGGCGAAAGCGCCATGGTGGTGAAAGAGGCAGGCGACACTGTCTTCGCAGGAACCATCAACGGCGAAGGCACCCTGACCATTCAGGCGAGCCATGTCGCAAGCGATACAGTGCTGGCCAAAATCACCCGCATGGTCAGCGATGCCCATTCCCGGCGTGCAGACATTGAACAGTGGGTGACCAAGTTTGCCCGCATCTACACGCCGTTCATCATGGGGTTGGCAGCCTTCATCGCTCTTGTCCCGCCCCTTGTGTTCGGGGCGGCTTGGACGGATTGGGCCTATAACGCGCTTGTTTTGCTTGTCATCGCCTGCCCTTGCGCGCTGGTTATTTCGACACCTGTTTCCATAGTTGCAGCCCTTGCTGCCTCGGCCCGCAACGGTGTGCTGATCAAAGGGGGGGCATATGTTGAAACCCCCAGCCGCCTGACCGCCTTGGCTATCGATAAAACAGGCACGATTACCGAGGGAGCGCCGGAAATCGCGTCCGTTCACTCGTTCATGGATGACGACGCCAGCCTGCTGCACATCGCCGCCGCGCTTGAGATCAGATCGTCCCACCCCCTTGCCCGCGCCATTGTGGCGTATGCGGGCGAAACGGTCCCTGCCGAACAAACCCTCACCGTTCCCGGACGCGGTGTCGAGGGCATCGTGGACGGGCGCGACGTTTGGTTGGGATCGGAACGTTTTGCGCGCGAACAGGGTTTTGAAATCCCAGACAGCCTGAAACAGCAATTTGAAACAGCGGGCAGTACGCTGGTCGCTATAGGTGACAGCACAACACTGCTGGGCCTGCTTGAGCTGCGCGACAAAATTCGCCCCGATGCGCGCGCTATGATCTCCAAACTGCATGCACAAGGCGTGAAAAAGATTGTCATGCTCACGGGGGACAATGAACCGACCGCCCGCGCCGTCGCCGAAACAGTTGGCATTGATGAGGTGCGCGCCGGATTGCTGCCGCAGGAAAAGGTCGCAGCCATCGAAGAGCTGACTGAATCCTATGACGTTGTGGCGATGGTTGGGGATGGGGTTAACGACGCCCCCGCGATGGCACGCGCCGACATTGCAATTGCGATGGGTGCTGTGGGCTCTGATGCGGCGATCGAAACCGCTGACATCGCGTTGATGAGCGATGACATCGGCAAACTGCCATGGCTCGTGGATCATTCACGCCACACCATGACCATCATTCGTCAAAACATCGGCTTTGCCTTAGCCACCAAAGCCCTGTTTGCGGGTTTAACGGCTTTGGGCATGGCGTCGATGTGGGGAGCAATCGCCGCAGATGTGGGTGTATCGCTTGCGGTTGTGGCCAATGCCTTGCGATTACTCCGGCAAGGCTGAGCCAGCCCGTTTCGACAGATCTAAGATGCGCGCGAACAACCAATCAATCGCCGCATCGCCATCTGAGCGGATATGCCGATACAGATGAATTTCCAACGGTTTGACCGCCAACGGCAAAGGCCGCGCCTGCAGGCCAAACCGTCTGGCCAGATCGCGCGTCACCGTCACCACCATGCCAGTCCCTAGCACGATAGGAACAACCGAGTAATAGTTCTGCATTTGCAGGCCAAACTGGCGCCGTATTCCCCGCTTGCGCAGCGCAATATCCACCGCTGCGGCCCCCTGTTGGCGCGACGATATATGGATATGTCTAAGCTCTAGATACCTTTCAAGTGTCAGCTCTTGGTCGCCCGCCGGATGACCCGGGCGCATTGCGCAGACATAGTCGTCTTTGGCAACAATCTGGCTGCTTAGATTTGTGGTAT
Source organism: Paracoccaceae bacterium (assembly GCA_965183835.1). GTDB lineage: Bacteria > Pseudomonadota > Alphaproteobacteria > Rhodobacterales > Rhodobacteraceae > OMPR01. The sequence continues at coordinate 110,095 of CBCYME010000003.1, forward strand.
CGCGCAAGGGGATGTCAGTCGCGATTTCGACGGTTCCACGCGCCAAAGCTTTGGGCAGCTCTGACCGGGGCAACCGCAGTACCCGCAATTCGACCCCCGGCGCGCAAACGCTCAGGTCTTGCACAAGATCCGGCAGCAATTCCGCGTCATGCAGATCCAGCACGCTCAGCCGAAAAATCCGACGACTGGTTGCGGGATCAAACCGTTCCGCCTTGAGCGAGGCGGATTGCAGTAAGGTCAGCGCGTCAGACACACGGCCGGCAATACTGTCAGCAAAGCTGGTGGGCTGCATCCCGCCCCCACTTTTGACAAACAACGGATCATCTAACGCATGCCGCAACCGCGCCAAGGCATTGCTGACGGTTGGTTGGGTCAGCGACAATCGTTCCGCTGCACGGGTCAGGTTGCGTTCTGTATAGATGGTATCAAAGACCAGAAACAAATTCAGGTCGAGCCGGTTCAAGCGCATCATCATTTCCAATGTGAATGATCCTAATTCTGTATATTAATTTCCAGAATGGCAAGCCGCTTGATATCACGGGCGCAACCACAGCTAATCGCTCACTGAAACAAGACGAGGTATTCCATGGATTTTGACCATTCTCCACGGACCGAAGAATTGCGCCAGAAACTGCTGACGTTTATGGAAACACATATCTATCCGCGCATCCCAGCCCACAAAGCCGAGATTGAGGCCGGGCAATTCCCCGTCTCCTTCATGGAAGATCTCAAGGCACTGGCCAAAGCCGAAGATCTCTGGAACCTGTTCTTGCCCAGCCTCCGCGACGACGAACCGGGCACCGGCCTTAGCAATCTAGAATACGCACCCTTGGCGGAAATTTTGGGTCAGGTCAGCTGGGCCTCCGAGGTATTCAACTGCAACGCGCCGGATACCGGCAACATGGAATTGCTGCACATGTTCGCCACCGAACAGCAGCGCAAGGAATGGTTGGTTCCCCTGCTCAACGGCGAAATCCGGTCTGCTTTTGCCATGACCGAACCCGATGTTGCGTCATCGGATGCAACCAACATTACGACCTCTATTCGTCGGGATGGCGATGACTATGTGATCAACGGACGGAAGTGGTTTATCACCAACGCCTGCCATCCGAACTGCAAGGTTCTGATCGTGATGGGCAAGACAGACCCGAACGCCGAAACCCACAAACAGCAAAGCATGATCATTGTCCCACGCGACACGCCCGGTGTCGAAATTGTGCGGAACCCGACCATTTTGAACATGCATGACCCCGAGGGCCACGCAGAGATCGTATTCCAGAATGTACGTGTCCCGGCTGGCAATCTGTTAGGCGACGAAGGCAGCGGCTTTGCACTTGCCCAAGCCCGATTAGGCCCCGGACGCATCCATCACTGCATGCGCTCTATCGGGGCCGCCGAAATGGCGCTGGACCTGATGATTGAACGCCTGCAAGAGCGCAAGACGTTTGGGAAATACCTGTCAGAACAAGGTGTAACCCGTGAATGGATCGCCCGCTCGCGCCTTGAAATCGAACAGGCCCGTTTGCTGACACTCAGAGCCGCTTGGAAAATCGACAAGGTGGGTGCCAAAGCGGCCCGCAAGGAAATCTCGTTGATCAAAGTGGTTGCGCCCAATGTGCACGCGACAGTCACCGACCGCGCAATGCAAGCCTTTGGCGCAATGGGGCTGACGCCGGACACCCCGCTTGCCGACAGCTATACGTGGGCGCGCGCCTTGCGGTATGCCGACGGCCCTGACGAGGTGCATATGCAATCCATCGCAAAGATGGAAATCAAAGCCTCGAACCGAGGCAGGTCTGCGATTTGGTTGACCCCTCCGCCGCGATAAGCGCGGCTGACTTTACAGACTTAGACCGCCAAACCTTAAATCGTGGTGGTCTAAAGTCGGTTTATTTTTCGGTAAACCATATCCTGCTCAGGCGCGTTCATCGCCACATCAAGTGCCTGAACCACTTTCTGATGGTGTGGGGATTTATGGCAAACCGGGTCCGTCGCACTGGCATCCCCGGCCAAGGCGAGCGCCTGACAACGGCATCCGCCAAAATCAATCTCTTTGCGGTCGCAACTCTGACATGGGTCTGGCAACCAATCCGTACCGCGATAGGCGTTAAAGGCCTCACTGTTGTACCAAATCTCGGACAGTGTACGGTCCCAAACGTTGTCGAATTTCAGGTGCGGAATGCTTTCGGCAGCGTGGCAGGGTAAAACCGTTCCATCCGGGGTGATGTTCAATCCTGTTGACCCCCAGCCCCCCATACAGGCCTTTGGAAAGTCGGAATAATAATCCGGTGGAACAAAATCAAACGCCATCGTTCCACGCAATCGGTTTTCCGCCTCGGATACGATCCGCTTCGCCTCTTTGGTTTGTTCCAATGTCGGCAGCAATTGATCCCGGTTGGTTTCAGCCCATCCATGAAATTGTACACAAGCCACTTCGAGCCGCCGTGCGCCCAAATCCACCGCCATCTCAATCGTGCGTTCCAGATCATCAAGATTGTGGCGATGCATGACCGCATTCAGCGTCAAGGGAATGCCCCGGTTTTTTATCTCGGTCGCGACTTTCATCTTGCGATCAAAGCCGCCTTTGTAACCGCCGATCCAATCCGCCAAGTCTGCGGTGGTGCCTTGCAACGAGAGCTGAATGTGATCCAGCCCAACCTGTTCAAGCGCGTCCAGCCGTTTCGGGGTTAACCCAACACCGCTGGTGATCAGGTTGGTGTACAATCCAGCCTCAGCAGCGGCTTGGGTCAATTCCACCAGATCAGGACGCGAGGCGGGTTCGCCGCCCGAAATGTGCAGCTGCAACACACCCAGGTTTGCCGCCTGACGAAACACATCGGCCCAGGTTTCCGTGTCCAGCTCTTGATCGCGCGTCAGCAGATCGGTTGGGTTCGAACAATAGGGGCAAGCCAATGGGCAGCGGTGCGTCAGCTCGGCCAGCATGGCGATGGGTGGGGGTGCCGTCATGCATGCACCGCCAAAAACATCCGCGCCCTCAGGCCAACGAGAAAAGTTTGGACGTCGCCTGTGATCTGTTCCGCAGGGGCATCATACGTCGCGGCCAAATCAGCGATCAAAGCATCAAACCGGGTTTCGCCATCGACACGTGACAGGATCGCTTCGCCAATGGCATCTAATGCGACCGCCTTTTCAGGCGCGAGCAAAACTTTGCCTCCGCGCACACGGTCATCAATGATGCGCACCCCACGGGGCAAAAACGGACGATCCCCGGCCAACAGCGTGAGCGTCATAACATCCCCTCACCCGGTTTCCACGCCCCGGGCGGGATACGACCCGGCTCAACATAAGCGCCCCACAATGCATCCAGCTGAGCCCACAGAACGTTCGTTTTAAAGATCAACGCCTCACAGGCCATATCCTCTTTTTCAGCTGTGTCGGCGTGCTCTAAAACCCATGCCAAACCAAATTTCACGTCCTTGGGGGCTTCGCTCAGGCGTTTTTGAAAATAGGACATCGATGTCGCGTTGGCGAAGTCATAATGCTTCAACATGCCCTCAATCCGGCGTTCATGGATGGAGGGGGCAAACAGTTCCGTCAACGACGATGCCACTGCTTGTAGCAACGGCATATCCCGAACATACCGCACATAGGCATCGACGGCGAATTGGGTTGCAGGCAACACACCCCGACCAGATGCAACATAATCAGGGTCCAGCCCAACCGCTTCGGCCAGCTTCAGCCACCGCCGAATACCGCCGCCTTCTTCTACGCCCCCATCGTGATCTTCGATCCGACTGCGCCAGTTCCGACGCATATCCGCGCCACAGCGTGACATGAAAGCTGCGTCTTTCATTGGAATCGCAGCTTGATATGCCCATCGGTTGATCACCCATGCCCGCACTTGATCCGGGTTACAGTCCCCCGCGTGCAGCATGTGATGAAAGGGGTGCTTGTCGTGATAGCGTTCTGCTCCAATGGCACGCAGACGATCTTCGAGCGTTTCAATCTCTGGGGTGGCAACAGGGTGCGTCATAGCGCGATCTCCATCCCGTCAGCAGCGATATCCCAGCCATTTTCCAAAACAAACGCGCGTTCAGGGCTGTTGGGTTGCCAGACAGGGTTTGTGTTATTGATATGGATAAACGTTTTTCGCGCCTTTAGCTGCGCAAGCTGAGCGATAGACCCATCTGGGCCGCTTATCGAAATATGCCCCATACGCTGGCCGGTTTTCACGCCGGTCCCACTCTGGATCATTTCATCGTCTTGCCACAACGTGCCGTCAAAAAACAACTGATCGGCATCTTCAAGGATGGCCAACAGATCCTCGGTGACGTCTGCACAGCCAGGTATGTAATAAGCAACATGGGTGCCATTGCTCAGCCGCACACCAACGGTCTGCTCTCCTACCAGATCCGTTTTGACGGTCTCGCCTTCCATGAACAAAGGGACCTTGCCCGGCACCGGGAAAACCTGCGCTTCGAGGTTTGGCAACATCATAAATGAGGCGCCAATCGCCACTGAGCGACGCGGGACTTTTTCCGCGTTCACAGCATCAAACACACGGTTTGCTGTCAGCAGATCAAGAATTTCAGAGGTGCCAAACAGGGTAAACGGTGTCTGTTCCCGCAAGCTCAGTAGGCCCGCGATATGGTCGATATCGCCATTGGTCAGCAAAACCGAAGAGATTGGCGTATCCCGCAAGCTGCGGGGATGCATGCGCGGGCAAGCCTGCATTTGCGCGCGTATGTCAGGCGACGCGTTAAGCACCGCCCAGCTGTGGCCATCCACGGACACCGCCAGTGAAGACTGGCTCGCGGAGGGGATTTTGCCCGTTCGGGCGTCATTGCAGTTTGGGCAACCGCAATTCCACTGCGGCAAGCCACCGCCTGCCGCCGCTCCGAGAACCAGAAATTGCATCGTCTATTATCCGTCTATTGCGGATCAGAACAGGTCGCGTTCTTGCTCGCGGCCTTCGTCCTCTGCCGGTGCATAAGAATTGATTTCCATGCCGCAGTTCACTTCTTTGAGTTTAGGTGCAGTCCAGGCCATTTGATCCTCCTCGGGCTTGGTTGATGGGTTCACACTAGCCGCAAGGGTATGCCCCGAGAATAGGCCTTTGGTCGTAGGATCAATTTGGGCCTTAGATCAGACCAAGGTCGCATATTGTGGGCGCCCGGTTGCTTCTATTGTTTTGAACTATGCGTGCGATTCAAATTATCTTTTCATTTTTCATCTGGCTAGCCCTGCTCACTCCGGTGCAAGCGGCACCAATGGAACGCGAAACGTTGGCTGATCTCATCATGCCTCCGTTTTCATTGGGCGAGCCTTTGAACGACAAGGGGGTTTATTCCCTGTTGAATTCGGGGGGGGCCGAGGCTGGATATGTTTTTGAAACAGAACCACTTGCCCCATTGCCGGGATTTTCTGGCGCCGCCATCAACGTCTTGGTCACGTTGGATCTGGAAGGGAAATTTCTGGATGTCCGGTTGATTGAGCACAACGAACCCATCTTTGTTTCGGGTCTGGGCCAAGCGCCATTTCACAAGTTTTTTGAACAATACCCCGGTCTGTCGATCTCATCCTCTATCGTTGTTGGCACACCTTATGGCGGCGGGGATACCGGATCTTCGCTGGTCTATTTGGACGGTGTCACCAAAGCGACCGCATCTGTGCGCATCGCGCACGAGTCGGTCATGGGGGCCGCGCTGGCGGTTGCCCGCGAGAAAATGCAAGGGTTGGCCGCGGGGCCACCCGCACACCCCAACCCCGACTTCGACGAGAGTTTGAGCTGGGATGATCTGATCGCGCAGGGCCTCGTCACCCACAAAGTCGTCACCAACGCGGAAATCAATGCAGCCTTTGCCGATACGCTGTGGGAAGACGATGACCCCGGGGCATCAGACGACCCCAATGCGCCCTATCTGGATCTGTGGATTGTCGACCTTGGGCCCAAATCAATCGCGCGTGCCGCTTTGTCCAAAGATGGGTTTGCGGAGCTTAGCGAGTTTCTAGCTATTTCACCCGATGACGAGCCCATTTTGGTGATTGAAACGGCGCGGCATGGTCTGGTCAGCCCCGATTTCGTACGAAATACCGCTCCAAATTGGCTTTCTGCCGAACAGAGCGGCCTGCCCATTGCGTTGCGGGATAGCGATCTGTTCGTGGATCTGGCGGGCGAAGTTCCCGACGGAACCGCATTGATCCTGAGAACGGACCGCCGTCTAGGGTTTGATCCTGCCAGCGCCTGGACCCTGAACGTCGCCGCCATTCGCAAACACGGGATTTTCCAGCCCGAGGTTGGGTCGGTCACTCTGGCTGTTGAACACAGCACGGATGAACGATTTTTCGTGCGCCCCGTTCAACCCAAACCTGTGCCCCCTTGGGTAGAGGCGTTGCGCAACCGGCAATCGGATATGGTGGTCCTTGCGATTTTCCTGACCGCTCTGACGGCTTTGGTTCTGTTTGCGCAGAACAAATTGGCGGACAGCAAGATCTTTACCCCCATTCGCCTGACTATTTTAGCGGTCGTCACCGGTTTCATTGGCTGGTGGGGGCAAGGTCAGCTTTCAATTGTCACCGTGTTGGGCGTTATCCGAACCAGCTTTGAGGGCGGCAGCTTTACGTTTCTTGCCTATGATCCGTTTTCGTTGCTGATTTGGGCGTTTGCTATTCTTGGTTTTGTTCTGTGGGGGCGTGGGCTGTTTTGCGGCTGGCTGTGCCCGTTTGGGGCGCTGCAAGAGTTCACTCATCACATCGGTCGCCTGTTGCGAATACCCAAGATTGAACCCAGTGCCCGGTGGGATGCCCGCCTAAAAAACCTGAAATATATTTTGCTCGCTGGATTGGTTGCAACTGTCTTTGTTTCGCCTGACAGCGTCGACACAGTGGCCGAAGTTGAACCGTTCAAAACAGCCATCACCACCTTTTTCATTCGCGAATGGTACTATGTGGCCTATGCCGCCTTCTGGCTGCTGTCAGGCATGGTGCTGTTCAAAGGGTTCTGTCGATATGTCTGTCCGCTGGGCGCCGTCATGGCGATTGGTGGCTTGATCCGAGGACGCGACTGGATCGCACGCCGCGAAGAGTGCGGATCGCCTTGTCAACTCTGCAAAATGAAATGCAACTACGGATCCATCAAGAAAACCGGCGAAATCGCCTATTCCGAATGCTTTGGATGCCTGGATTGCGTTTCGATCCACAATGACGCGCAACGCTGTGTTCCATTGATCCTTGCAGCCCGTCAAACCCAACGCAGCCCCCAAAACCGAGAGGCCGCCGAATGACCCTATCTCGCCGACGGTTTCTTGCCATAACAGCCGCAAGCGTTTGCAGCGGGACAATGGCGCAGGCCCGCTCGCACAGCTGGTCAGGCCGTGCCTTTGGCAGCGATGTAAGCATACAGCTGTCTGGCCCAAGGGATCAGGTCAATCTGACATTGGATCGTGTCATCGCCAGAATACGCGACATTGAACTTTTGTTCAGCCTCTACGATCCGTCATCACACCTGTCGCGCCTCAATCGAACCGGCCGCTTGAAGTCGCCGCCCCCAGAGTTCTTGAGGCTTATGGACCTATGCTCGGACATGCATACTGCCACTCAGGGCGTATTTGATCCAAGCATCCAACCTTTGTGGGCGGCACTGGCCCAGGGCAAAGACACATCAACGGCCCGTCAGGCGATCGGATTGGATCGCGTGCACGTCAGTTCAGAGGCCATTTCACTCGCCAAGCATCAAGCGCTGACTTTCAACGGCATCGCCCAAGGCTTTGCCACTGATTTGGTCCGCGCTGAACTGTACCGCGAGGGATTTGAGCAGGCTTTGATCAACATCGGCGAATATGCGGCCCTTGGCGGCCCGTTCACCCTTAGTCTGTCGGACCCGGTGCACGGTCACTTGGGCACCCGCCGTTTAACTGACACAGCCATCGCGACCTCAAGCACAATCGCAATGACGCTCGGCAAATCTGCATCCCACATCCAGCACCCAATCACCCATGCGCCCGCTCTTTGGTCGACAGTCAGTGTCAAAACAGATCAAGCTGCCATTGCAGATGCGACCAGCACTGCCTTTAGCGTTATGTCGCGCGCAGAAATTCGGCAGGCCCTTAGCCATTTGCCGGTGGGAACAGAGGTCACTCTCGTCGACTTTAACGGCGATATCGAAACGTTGAGCTGAAACCGTTCTAGCGCAGCTCAGGTGGGCGAAAGCTCAGACCGTGCGCGTCAAAGATTGCCCGCATCCGACCATCTTGAAGTGCCGCATAGATTGCATCATCCACTGCATAAGCCAAAGGCCGATAGGCAAAATGCACAGCCACACCTGCGGTCCACGATCCAACTGCAAACCCGGGCAAAGGTGGCGTATGAACCCCGATACCATCCTGTTTCCCGGCCTCAAGCTGGGCCAATGCCCCCATCGCGGCCATTGTTTCGCCAGCGGCCAATGCGGTCATCGCCTCGGTCATACTGGGAAAGCGATTTACGTTATGGCCAAGCTGCCCGCCCGGAAAAGCAGACAGATAGAAATCCGCGATTGAGTCATTTTCGACCGCCACCGTGTCGAACCTGAAATAGGCGGGCACCGGGGGATCTTCGGGATAGGCGTCTTGGCGATAGGCAATCGCGATTTCTTCAACTTGATATTGGCCCGTAAAAACAACCTGTTCAACGCGACAGGCAAATTCGCTGTCATAGGGGACATGCAGCATAATGTTGGCCACGCTGCCACCAACAATTGGGCCCTTCCAGATCCAATTGCGCAGATCTGTGAGCAGATCTTCGCCCGGAGTGACCAAGTTAAATCTGGCTTCGACACCCAGATCCTGCGCTATCAGCCGGCCAATATCGATGTCCACGCCAACGGGTTTTCCAGCAACCTCGGACGACCAAGGCGGGAAATCCTCATACGCGGCAAAGGTGATATACCCGCGCTCTTGGATAGTATCCAAATCTTGCCCCACGCGGTCGCGAGACGCATTCTGGGGCTTGAGTTGAGGCACATGATCCGCACATCGCGCTGACACATCCGTCGCGAATGCGCTGAGACCAATAAGAGAAACGAATAATCCTGCTAGATAGGGTGCCATGTGCCTCAGTCTGTTGTGTTAGTTGGTCGCTGACAAGCCAATCGTCAAAGCCTCGGCCGCGGCAAGGAAGTTGGGCTCGTCGCCGCCAATCAGATAGGCTGCGCGGAATGCAACGCTGTCTGCGACGGGTGCGCCTGAACCGGTTTCAACCGTTTCCGCAATACTGCTGAGTTCCGCCTGAATTGCCGCAACATCCCCGTCTCCTCCATCAGCCATCGCCTTGAGCTGATCGCGGATTTGGATCAACCGCGGGGTCGCGTCATCCAGTTCCCCATCATCCGGGCGCGTCTCAATGTAAGTACGGATCGCCCAAGCCGCTTTTTGCCCCAGCAATTCGCCAAAGGCCGGCATCTTGGTAATTCCGTTTTGGGTATATCCCGTCTGGAACCGCTCTACGTACCACTCATCACCGTATTCTTCGGCCTCAAGATACCGCAGATCAGGGGCAAGACCACCAGAGACAACGCCCAAACCATGACACCGCGCACAGTTCTGGTTGTAGCCACTGTCGCCAATTTCAATCGCGGTTTTCCAGACATCGTCGCCTTGACCGCGATAGGGGTTTTCAATCAACCATTCCTCGCCAACATCCGGCAACGTTTCGGTATCCATGGGCTGTGGTGCAACGTCCCCATGAGCAAAAGCCATCGTAGTTGTCGCTATCAGGCCAAACGTGGCCAAGGGCAATCTGAACATCATGGGTCCTCCCGTTCGTATTTTCAGGTGCCAGTTTAGCCGACCCGGTCCGACCCCTGCTACAAGACTTAAGTTTGAAATCGCTAGGATCACCATACGACCTTGGTCCAATAGAGGGGGGAACAACCAACACCGTAGGTTGATCACAGTACATCAAACAGAACACAGGAACTGACGTGCGCTTCCCGAAATTCAGCCTCATCCTGACATGTCTTACCTTATTCACGCAGGGCGCCGTGGCTGAGGTATCCGTTCCTGTTGTCTATCTGAAACAAGCGGTTGAACGTCCGCCGGTGCTGTCTAACCTTGATCCCATCCCCGAAGACGATGGCGAAATGGGCGCTCAGCTTGGACTGGCGGATAACCTTACAACCGGCGCATTCTTGGGTCATAAATACAGCCTGCGCACGCGGATTGTTCCGGTGGATGGGGATCTGGTAGCGGCAGCAAAAGAGGCACTGTCCGAAAGTGATCTGGTCATCCTTGATGCGCCTGCTGTGCACATTCTGGCGATTGCAGATCTAGAGGCTGCGCAGGACGCTGTCCTATTCAATGTTTCATCAGCCCAAAACACGCTGAGGGATCAGGGGTGCCGCGCGAACCTGTTGCACAGTCTGCCCTCGTACATGATGCGGACCGATGCCATCACGCAATTTGCACGATCACGGCGGTGGGATACGTTGGCCCTGATTTCCGGGGAACATCCCGACGACCTAAGCTATGCGCAATCGTTGCGCCACAGCGCCAACAAATTTGGCCTGACGCTCAAAGCTGAAAAGACATGGGTGTTTGATGCCGATATGCGCCGCAACGCTGCGCAAGAGGTGCCGTTGTTCACCCAAGATCTTGGTAAATACGACCTGTTGCTCATCGCGGATGAGGTGCAGGATTTTGGTCGCTACATTGCCTACAATACATGGTTGCCCCGTCCCGTTGCCGGGTCTGAAGGGCTCATTGCAAGCGCTTGGTCGCCCGTGGTTGAACAATGGGGCGCGGCTCAGCTCCAGTCTCGATTTACGGAACTTGCCGGGCGTGCGATGCGCCCCAAGGATTATGCCGCCTGGGCCGCCATCCGCACAATTGGAGAGGCCGTGACCCGAACAAATTCGGCAGATACCGAAACATTACGGGACTATATCCTGTCAGATGACTTTGAATTGGCCGGGTTCAAAGGACGCCCGCTAAGTTATCGCCAATGGAACGGCCAGTTGCGTCAACCCATTCCGCTAACGCAACCCCGTGCCTTGGTCGCACTGGCACCGCTTCCGGGGTATCTGCATCAACACAGCGAACTCGACACCCTCGGTCTTGATCTCCCAGAATCCAAATGCGAGGCTTTTCAATGATTTTCCCCTCCAACCATCTGGCGCGTCTGCTCAGCCTTCCCCTTTTCCTAGGCTTGGCTTCCCCAGCCATTGCAGCAGAAATCTGGGTGACCAACGAAAAAGACGACACCGTCAGTGTGATCGACATCGACACTTTAGAAGTGACACGCACAATCGAAACCGGTGAACGGCCCCGTGGGATCACCTTTTCCAAAGACTTTAGCCGTGTTTATATCTGCGCATCTGACAGCGACACTGTTCAGGTCATGGATCCTGAAACGGGTAAGATTTTGCATGACCTCCCGTCTGGCGAAGATCCCGAACAATTCGTTCTGCACCCCAATGATCGCCATCTGTACATCGCCAACGAAGACGACGCCGTGACAACGGTGGTCGACACCGAAACCCGCAAAGTCGTGGCACAGATCAATGTCGGGATCGAACCCGAAGGCATGGCCGTCTCGCCAGATGGCAAGATTGCGATCACCACCTCTGAAACCACCAATATGGCCCATTGGATCGACACTGAGACGCGCAAACTGTTTGCCAACACTTTGGTTGATGCACGTCCGCGACACGCAGAATTCACCGCTGGGGGCAGCGAACTGTGGGTCAGTTCAGAGATTGGCGGGTCGATCACCGTATTCAACACCGCCGATCAAACCGAAAAAGGTAAGATCACGTTTGCCGTCAAAGGGGTTCATCCTGACCGGGTGCAACCCGTTGGATTTGAATTCACCGAAGACGAAAAAACCGCCTTTGTGGCGTTGGGCCCCTCGAACCATATCGCCGTTGTGAATGCCGAAACGCTCGCTGTGGAAGAGTACATTCTTGTTGGCCGGCGGGTCTGGCACATGGCCTTTTCACCCGACAAATCGTTGCTGTTCACCACAAACGGTGTGTCTGGCGACGTGACAGTCATAGATGTTGCCAAACGCGAGGCAATCAAATCCATCAAAGTTGGACGGTTCCCTTGGGGGGCCGCGATGCGCCCTTGACCTGCGGGTCAAAACGGCCAACCCTTTTCCAAGAGGTTCAAAATGAACAAACTTAGCATCCTGAGCACAGTCTTTGGCGCTACTTTGGCGCTAATGCTGCCTGTAAGCGCGCAAGCCGATGATGACAATGGGCCGAAATTCGGCCTTGCCGGTCTTTTGTCAGGGTCGAACAAAGAGGATCTGCCGCCTGTTATCCTGTCCGCGGGTGAGCCTTTGGCAGCGGCTCCGTGGGTTTTAAAATCAGGCACGTATTATGAATTCGAAATCCAAGGGGACGGAAGTCAGGAACTGGCCTTGATCGGACCTGAATTCTTTCGTGCGATCTGGATCGACGAGATTGTGGTCGAGGGCTTGGAAATTCGCCCGCTCGGTCTGGACAGCATCGAATTTGATGAAGCCGGAGAGATGGAAATCGGATTTATCGCCATCAAACCGGGCAGCTATTACATGAAAGTTCCCGGCTCGACGGGTGAAACACAACGGCTAGAGATCACCATCAAGTGACAGGGCTGCGCGTAGATCATCTCAGCTACACCTATGGGGCAAAGCAGGCGCTGAACGACGTAACATTCTGCGTGGATCACGGCTCTTTTTGTGCCCTTCTGGGCCCGAATGGGGCAGGTAAATCCACCCTGTTTGCCCTGCTGACCCGCCTGTTTACATCGGCGCAGGGCACCATCGAAATCGCTGGCCACAATATGGGACAATCCCCGCGTAAAGCGTTGCGTGAAATGGGCGTTGTTTTTCAACAGCCCACGCTGGATCTGGACCTGACGGCACAGCGTAACATGACCTATTTCGCCGCCCTGCATGGTCTGTCTGGCAAAGACGCGCAGCACCGGATCGACGCGGCGCTGGATCGGTTGGACATGCGTGAACGTGCGGGTGAAATCGTGCGCAACCTGAACGGCGGGCATCGCCGCCGCTTGGAAATCGCGCGCAGCTTGGTTCATACCCCCAAAGTGTTGCTGCTGGACGAACCAACTGTTGGGCTTGATGCGGCGGCACGGCGGTCCATCACCGATCACGTCCATGCTCTGTCTGAAACCGAAGGATTGACCGTTCTCTGGGCCACGCATTTGGCGGATGAAATTCGCGATACCGATCAATTGTTGATCTTGCATCATGGGGCGTTGTTGCAACAGGGCCGAACCGGGGAACTGCGCGCGGGGAAGCCGTTAGCGGATCATTTCCTTGCCACGACCGGAGCCACCGCATGAATGCGTATCTTGTTGCGTTGCGGGCGATCATCGGGCGAGAAGCCTTCCGGTTTGTCAGTCAGCGCGGCCGTTTCATTGCCGCCCTTGTTCGCCCGTTGCTGTGGCTTGTTGTATTTGCCGCTGGGTTTCGCGCAGCACTTGGCCTGTCAATCACACCACCTTATGCGACCTACATCACATACGAGGTCTATATCGTGCCCGGCTTATGCGGCATGATCTTGTTGTTCAACGGAATGCAAAGTTCACTGTCGTTGGTCTATGATCGCGAAATGGGGTCGATGCGTCTGCTGCTAACCAGCCCCTTGCCCCGCTGGTGGTTGCTGTTCTGCCGACTGCTGGCCAGCACCAGCATCTCGATCTTGCAGGTCTATGTTTTCCTCGCCATCACCGCGCTCTATGGCATCAGATTTGCGTGGTACGGCTATATCGCCTTGTTGCCTGCACTGCTGGTCGCGGGCATCATGCTTGGGGCTTTGGGCTTGGCTTTATCCTCGGCGATCAAACAGCTGGAAAATTTTGCCGGTGTCATGAATTTTGTGATTTTCCCAATGTTTTTCCTGTCTACTGCACTGTACCCATTATGGAAGATGGCCGAGAGCTCTGAGCTGCTCCATGATATCTGCGCCTTTAATCCGTTCAGCCATTCGGTCGAACTGATCCGGTTTGCGCTCTATGGCCAATTCAATGGGATCGCCCTGATGTGGACCGGTTTGGCGGGCCTGATTTGGGTGGCGCTTGCGCTCTGGGGATATGACCCCGCCCGTGGGTTGGTACGGCGATCCGGCAAATAGAATGGACTGCGCAAACCTCTCTACGACCATAACCCCGGTGAAAACCTGACCTGCCTGTGCTATCTTCTTTGCCAACAGGAGGATCCGTTATGTTACGCGCGACAGCAATTTTGGTTCTACTTAGTACTTTGCCAGCCATGGCAGACACGGTCACCGTGGAAGATGAATATGGCACGCTCAACCCTCAAGACAGCGGGTTTGGTCACCTGATGAGCAATCTAGACAAAGGTATCACAGACATGACCACCTGTGCTGCCGGATATTACATCACCAAATCTGGACGTCATGAAATGGCACGCAAGCTGTTTGAAAGCTGCGCCAACGCGGGTTGGACCGGCGCAATGACTTGGATGGGGCAGATGGACAACAACGGATTGGGCGCGGCTTACAACCCAGATGCCGCCGCCGAATGGGATCGTCGCGCAGCCGAAGCCGGTGACCCGGTTGGCAAGTTTAACTATGGCCTGAACATGTTGCGCGGACATGGCCTGGTTAGGGATGAGGCGCGCGGTCGCGCCCTGATTGACGAAGCGGCATCAGATGGCTTGAAAGTTGCCAAACGGTTGCAAGATGCGGGGTATGATCCGGACGAGGTCACGCCAGATGCTGATAATTGGAAATATGCACCTTTGTTCTAGATTCCCCTAGTCTCAAGGTGAAGCTTACGACTAAAGTACAAGCCGAACACATTGTAATTGCTTATTGTTCCAATGAATTCGCGGCCTGATTACTGTACCCTCTGGGTGATCTTATTCTCGGAGGACCACATGAAACGGATCATCCCAGCCATCTGTCTTGCACTCTCGGCGGGTTTGCCCGCAGGTGCCAGCGAAAGCATTTATGACCGGATCAAAGTCGACGCAGGCAAAGCCGTCTATGACGCCAAATGTCGGCGTTGCCATACGGACGGATCAACCGACGACAGCTATGGGCCTCCGTTGAAAAACATTGTTGGCCGCGCTGCCGGAACCTATCCGGATTATGACTTTTCCATTGCCCTGGCTGCGTCAGGCATTGTCTGGACCCCCGCAGCCCTGCGCGCTTGGATGGAAGACAACGATGGATTTATGCCCGGAACCAAGATGCGCCATGTCGGCATTCAAGACCCCACAGTCCAAGATTTCGTGCTGAGCTATCTTGCCTCGATCACCGATCGCGATGGCAGCGCCATCTCTGACTAAACTCCCTCTGGGCGGGTTGATGTCCGCCTTAAAACTGTAAGCCCGGTAGCCTGTGTTACCGGGCTGTTTTGCGTTTCTGACCCGTTCCGAGCCATATCAAAGGCTTAAATCTACGACCTTTGTGCAATTTCCGTCATGGCTTTGCTCGCCAATACTACGTACAGCCGGACAACCCGCACGTATTAAGAGGGCACCGGTCTCGATTGGAGAAACTTGGGAGGAATCTTATGAACCGGTTTATCACAGCGGTTGTCGCGGGTCTGATGCTGACGGGCGCAGGTCATGCTGGCGTCACCGAAGACGATTTGAAAAATGATCAATCTATAACCACACAGATTGTCACCAACGGCATGGGGCGCCACCTGCAGCGGTACAGCCCGCTGGACACCCTCAACAAAGACAACGTTAAAAATCTGGTCCCTGCTTGGGCGTTCTCTCTGGGTGGGGAAAAGCAACGTGGCCAGGAAACACAGCCGCTGATTTATGACGGCGTGATGTATATCACCGGGTCATACAGCCGCGTTTACGCGATTGATGTCAAATCCGGCAAAGAGCTGTGGCAGTACGATGCCCGCCTGCCCGAGGGCATTCTTCCCTGCTGTGACGTGATCAATCGGGGCGGTGCTATTTATGGCGACACGTTCTTTTTCGGCACCTTAGACGCGCGCATTGTTGCGTTGGATCTGAAAACCGGCGACGTCAAATGGCGTAAGAAAATTGCAGATTACAAAGCAGGCTATTCCTATACCGCCGCCCCCCTGATCGTGAACGGCTTGGTCATCACCGGCAACTCTGGCGGTGAGTTCGGGATCGTTGGCGAAGTTCAGGCGCGGGATGCGGAAACCGGTGAAATGGTTTGGACCCGTCCGGTAATCGAAGGTCACATGGGCACTTTGAACGGCGAAGAAAGCACCATGACCGGCGAGCTGAACGCAACATGGCCCGGTGACATGTGGAAAACCGGTGGCGGTGCGACATGGCTTGGCGGTTCTTATGATGCAGACACCGATACGCTGGTGTTTGGCGCCGGGAACCCGGCCCCGTGGAACAGCCACCTGCGCAACGCGGGTACGCCCGTTGATGGCAATGCAGGCGACAACCTGTACGCAGCCAGCCGCATCGGGATCGACCCCACAACAGGTGACATCAAGTGGCACTATCAGACCACCCCGCGCGAGGGCTGGGACTATGATGGTGTGAACGAAGTTGTCGCTTATACCGACCGCTCGGGCAACAAGCGCTATGCGACGGCTGACCGGAATGGTTTCTTCTACGTTCTCAACCGTGAAGACGGGGAATTCGTAAGCGCGGCCCCCTTTGTCAAAGACATCACATGGGCCAAAGGGATCGATGAAACCGGGCGCCCAATCTACAACGAAGACAACCGCCCGGGTAATCCAGCCGCCGCTGCAGATGGCAAAAAGGGCGAAGTGACCTTCTCCTCTCCGTCGTTCTTGGGTGGTAAAAATTGGATGCCAATGGCGTTTAGCCAAAACACCGGCAACTTCTATGTGCCCTCTAACGAATGGGGCATGGATATCTGGAACGAGCCAATCACCTACAAAAAGGGTGCCGCCTATCTGGGTGCCGGCTTTACCATCAAGCCGAACTACGATGACCACATCGGCAGCCTGAAAGCGATCGATCCGGACACTGGCGACATCAAGTGGGAGTTCAAAAACGATGCTCCGCTATGGGCGGGTGTGATGACCACTGCGGGTGGCCTTGTGTTCACCGGCACTCCCGAAGGTCGTTTCATCGCCTTTGATGATGAAACCGGCGAAGAGCTTTGGTCGTTCCAAACCGGCTCTGGCATCGTGGGTCAGCCCGTCACTTGGGAACAGGATGGCGAACAGTACATTTCGATCATTTCCGGTTGGGGCGGCGCCGTTCCACTGTGGGGTGGCGAAGTGGCCAAAAAGGTCAACTATCTGAACCAGGGTGGCCTGTTGTGGACATTCAAATTGCCTAAAGCATTGGCAATGGCGAACTAAGCGACCTGTGCACAGACCAAAGAAACGCGCGCCTTTTGGCGCGCGTTTTCATTCTACGACTTAAGGCGTATATCTCCGCAAGGGTCCGATTGGTAGGCTCAGGTAACTCTTCTAAGTGCGGAATTCTGATGCACCTTCAAACTGGTAAGCCTCTCTCGAACCCCTTGCTCTCGGCGTTGATTGTTGATGATCACCCGTTGTTTTGCGACGCGCTCTCGATGACCTTGCAAGCCGTTTCCTCGATCAACAGCATGCACACCGTGACCAACCTGCAAAGCGCGTTAGATCTGATTGCACAGGGCATTCACATCGATCTTGTCGTTCTGGATCTGAACCTGCCCGACGTGAATGGGCTGGACGGTTTGCTGCGCCTGCGCAAAGCCATCAAATGCCCCATCGTCGTGGTCTCTTCGATGGCAGACAACCGGATTATCAGCTCGGTTGTGCATGCAGGGGCCGCCGGGTTTGTCCCCAAACACAGCCAACGTGATGTGTTTCATCAGGCGATCAAAGCCATCAGCGATGGTGAAACCTTTGTTCCCGCAGGCTATGTCTTGCTCGAAGAGAGCGATATCACCGAAAAAAATGATGCCATGAACCGCCTTGCCTCGCTGACCAATCAACAGGCGCGCATTCTACAGCTGATTTGCGAAGGCAAGCTGAACAAACAAATCGCCTATGACCTGAGCATCGCAGAAACAACCGTCAAAGCACACGTCACAGCCATCATGCGCAAACTGGGTGTGCAAAGCAGGACACAGGCGGTGCTGATTGCAAAGAAATCAAGCTTTGCAAATGTCTTGCATGACTCGCCGCCAACTGACTAATCTTGCACAAGCTCATTGGGGAGGGGCACGCGATGGACCATGCACGTGGTCCCTTAGGTATGGGTACAAAATTACCGCAGATTGTTAGATCCGGGTTTGTTGATTGCCACCGAGAAGACGCGGTTGAAGAGCTTGCCAAAGCTTTGCAACCCGGCGATCTGTCTTTGGTCGTCTTGTTCTTATCCCCAAATACAGACGTTTCCCGCCTGATCGATCAGGCGCAACGCACCTTTGCCCCGGCGCAAGTGGTTGGATGCACCACAGCAGGTGAAATTTCCGACGCGGGATATACGGAATCCGAAATCGTCGCGCTGGGATTTCCGCGCACATATTTTGATGCGCGTGTCATTCTGGTCGAAGATCTGGACGATTATGACAGTCACAGCCTGAACGAGCAGATGATTAAAAACCGCAATCAGATGGCGCGAGTCACGCCGGATTGGGACTCTGATTTCACGTTCCTGCTGATCGATGGGCTGTCGACCAAAGAAGACACGTTAACTGCAGAACTGGCAATTGGCCTTGGCCCTGTCCCGTTCTTTGGCGGATCGGCTGGGGATGGCACTGATTTTTGCGAAACCTATGTTCTCCATGGCGGCAAGGCCTATCCCAATGGGGCTGTGTTGATCCAAGTTCGGACAAAATGCCCAATACGGGTTTTTAAAACCGACCACCTGATCCCAACGGAAACACGGATGGTTGTGACCGGGGCCGACCCCGCACGCCGCATTGTTCATGAGATAAACGCCGAACCCGCAGGTCAGGAATACGCGCGGTTGCTGGGCAAAGATCCAAAGCAGCTCACCACCTTTACCTTTGCGGCGCATCCCGTTGTCGTTCAAATCGGCGA
>CBCYME010000004.1:0-378448 GCA_965183835.1 Paracoccaceae bacterium
GAAAAGCGGTCTCGTTCTGCGTTGTGTTATAACCATGGACAAAGATCGTGACCTCTTTCGGCCCTGCCTTTTTCTGGTGAATATAGTCCGTCAGCCGCGTCTGAAACGTTGGAAACCCTGCGAATTCACTTTGTTTTGCCAAGGTGAATTCGGCTTTGGGATTGGGGTTTGCATAGCCAAACTTCAATTGTCCCGGCGTGTGATTTGGGGGGATTGATACGGTCAGCTCCAACAGGCTTAGATCCCTGGCCCTTTGATAGCCAAAGGTTCCATCGCTTTCCTGTGCACGGCTAGAGGCGACGAACACGGTAAATGGTGTGCCGACCTCCAGCGCCTGAGGATAAATGGGGGAATAGCTGCGATCTGCACAGGCCGTGAGCCAGAGCGTTATACAGCAGATCAAAACGTATCGCACTTGGGCCGCCCCGCTATCAGATACGGCCCAAGCTAACGCATTTTTTGGGTTCGTCTAGAGAACGTAGCGACTGATATCGGTCGATTTTGACAGCGCGCCCAAGTTGGTTTCGACAAACTCGGCGTTTACAATGATCGCTTCGCCTGATCGATCTGGCGCGGTGAACGACAGCTCTTCAAAAACACGTTCCATCACGGTGTACAGACGACGTGCGCCGATGTTTTCGACCGATTGGTTCACATCTGCCGCGATCTTGGCCAGCGCCGCGATCCCGTCTTTGGTAAAGCTAACGGCGACCTCTTCTGTGCCCATCAGTGCGGTGTATTGCAGGGTCAGCGCGTTGTCGGTTTCGGTCAAAATACGGACAAAATCGTCCTCAGTCAGCGCGCGCAATTCTACCCGGATCGGCAGACGGCCCTGAAGCTCGGGAAGCAGATCGCTGGGTTTGGCGATGTGGAACGCGCCCGATGCGATAAACAGGATGTGGTCGGTTTTAACCGCACCATGTTTTGTTGAAACCGTTGTGCCTTCGATCAAGGGCAGCAGATCGCGCTGCACCCCTTCGCGGGAGACATCGCCGCCACGGGCGTCTGATCGGGCACAAACCTTGTCGATTTCATCAAGGAACACGATCCCATTCTGTTCAACCGCGTCCAATGCGGCACGGGTCACCGTTTCATCATCCAGCAACTTGTCGGCTTCTTCACCGATCAGGATTTCGTAGCTTTCGGATACCGTCAACTTGCGTTTAACGGTCCGGCCGCCCATTGCTTTGCCGAACAGATCACCAAGGTTCATCATACCCATCTGACCGCCACCGGGTTGGCCGGGCATTTCAAACATCGACATCGGATTCGAATTGTCCGCCAGATCCAATTCGATGATGGTGTCGTCCAATTCGCCGGATTTCAGCTTTTTGCGGAACATTTCGCGGGTGCCTTCACGGGCATCTTCGCCTGCGATGGCTTCGATCACGCGGTCTTCGGCAGCTTTATAGGCATTTGCCTTGACGTCTTCACGCATATGTTCACGGGTCATCGCGATGGCGCTATCGACCAGATCGCGGACAATTTGTTCCACGTCCCGCCCGACATAGCCGACTTCGGTGAATTTGGTGGCTTCGACCTTGAGGAACGGCGCGCGGGCCAATTTGGCCAACCGGCGGCTGATCTCAGTTTTGCCAACGCCAGTGGGGCCAATCATCAGAATGTTCTTAGGATACACCTCTTCGCGCAGGTCATCTGACAACTGTTTGCGCCGCCACCGATTGCGCAGCGCCACAGCAACCGCCCGTTTGGCGTCGTTCTGGCCAATGATGAATCGATCCAGTTCAGAAACAATTTCGCGCGGGGTCAGGTCGGTCATGATCACTCTATCCAATTGGGTTATCGGGAACCTAAGCATGGGGGCGGAAAACACAAGATGATCACGGGCCGCTCACGTGAAAACACGGGCTGAACACGGTCGATCAGTGTGCTGTGAGCCCCCCTTTCATTTGATACCCGTTTCGCACAACTCTCACCCCAAGGCACTATCGCCTCTAATTCCAAGGGAGACCCCTCACATGATCAATCGTCGTTCTCTGTTTCTGGCCGCAGCCGCATCTGGCATGGCGCTGACAATCGCAAGCACCGGAGCCGCGCTGGCAGGCGGAGCCAAAGGCACCTTTGAGGGTCTTAGCAATCACGTGACAACCGGGTCGGTCAAAGTTGTCAAAGATGGCGATCGCTATATTGTTGAGCTGGGCAAAGATTTCTCGCTGGACGGCGGCCCCGATCCCCGTGTGGCATTTGGCAAGGATGGCAAATACGACCCCGATACCAAGCTGGGCGCCCTGCTCAAGCTGACCGGCAAACAGCAATACGCTGTGCCGCCCACAATGGATGTTTCCAAATTCAACGAAGTCTACATCTGGTGCGACGTTGCTGGCGTTCCATTGGGTGTGGCGTCCATTAACTAAGGGCACCTACCACTCACACCGACCGCCCTTAGGGGGTTGAGCTTCGGCTCAGCCCCTATTTTCTGTTGACTCTGTAGCTACAAAGTGTATTATTTTTCTTGAGAGAGAAGACTGACGGTGAGGAAGAAGATGTTAGAAAAACACAAATATAACAGGAAGAATCTCTCTTATGTTCGAATGGGACGAAGAAAAACGCCTTAGCACGGTTAAGAAACATGGAATCGACTTTGTTGACGCAGCAGAGATTTTCTCAACAGAATTTCTTTGTCTTAAAGCAAGAAGCGACATCGAACAGCGACTAATAGCCGTTGGAATGCTTCAGGATATACCAATTGCGGTTGTTTTTACTAAGCGAGATGAAGTGATCCGTATTATTACGGCCCGGAGGGCTAGGAAAAATGAGCGCGAATACTTTCAAGCGCATGTCGCTCGGCGAAATGCGGAAGATGAACAGTCAGACTGATTGGGAGCGCCTTAAAAGTGCGCCTGATTATGAGGGTAAAGCTGAAATTGATGTAGATTGGGCGTCCACAAAGATTGTGGAGCCCGAGCCTAAAAAGCTGATATCTTTGCGGTTAGATGCCGATATTATCGAGTTCTTTCGCAGTCAGGGTAAAGGTTACCAAACGCGTATGAACGCAGTTCTACGAGCCTACAAAGAAGCCCAAGACTGATAGATCTAAGAACTTCCGATCTTTTCTACGGTCAGACGCCCGTTTGTGTAAACGCAAATGTCAGCGGCAATAGCCATGGCGTCGCGCGCAACGGTTTCGGCGTCTTTTTCGCTGTCCATCATGGCACGGGCTGCAGCCAACGCAAAGTTTCCGCCTGATCCAATCGCCGCCACATTGTGCTCGGGCTCCAGAACATCCCCTGCCCCGGTGATCACAAACATGTCTTTGCCGTCGGTGACGATCAGCATCGCCTCGAGCTTTTGCAGGTATTTGTCGGTGCGCCAATCCTTGGCCAGCTCAACACTTGCGCGGGCCAATTGACCGGGTGTTGCCTCTAGCTTGGTTTCCAGCCGTTCCAGCAAGGTAAAGGCATCCGCCGTGGATCCGGCAAAGCCTGCAACCACATCAAAGCCACCGGGCGACAGTTTGCGCACCTTGCGCGCAGTGCCTTTGATTACGGTCTGGCCCAGACTGACCTGCCCGTCGCCTGCGATCACAACTTCGTCGCCTTTTTTCACGCCGATGATGGTTGTGCCGTGCCAACCGGGGAATTGATCGTCTGCCATTGGAGCCTCCGTTTTCGCTGCGAATTTGTATATGGGATGTGGCGCAGTCGGACGCAACGGCGCATTTTGTGCCCGATTGATATGCATTGTGTGCAATTCGGGCCTGTGAATCCAGCATTTGTGGGACTCAGCAAACACTCCTACATGAGCATCACAGCCGACAAGGGGTCGGATGGATCAATAAGGAAGCGCGAAAATGGCAACTGTTGCTCACACTCATGCACCCATCGGTGCCGTCACAACTCTTCGCGTCGTTGACGCGGTTATCAACGTAAAATCCAACTTGGTCGAATGGAACAAAGCCCGCGCGACACGCAAAGCTTTGTCAGTTCTGACCGATCGTCAGCTGGACGATATCGGATTGACTCGTAAGGAAATCGAGCTGGTCTAAACCATGCCGATCAACCTGTTAGATTAAGGCCGCTCTGGACCAGAGCGGCTTTTGTCATTTTTAGGCCAGCTTATACTTACCAGCCATATCAGGCAGAAATGCCTCGACCGCCGCGGTGGCAACGATGTGATGCGTTCCGGCGTCTGCATCATGGACATCCAACCCGCCTTTGACAGCGCGCACCTCGGCCCGGCCGCGCGGCAGATCAGCCGCCACAACATCACAATCCACTGCCTGGGGGTTCTGAACGCCGATTGTCACCTGAACACGCATGTCCGTGTGATCAACGCCAAGCTTTGAAAACAAGGTGATCGACGAGTGATGCAAGGCATCCTGCACAGCACGCTGGGCGGCTTTGGTGTAGTCCTGACCATACAGGTCATTCCCCATACCCATTTCCAGAATGATACGTTTCTCGGTCATGCTGTGGGCTCCATATCGAAAGAGACGACAATGGCGGCGTTTGCGATGATTGTGCTGCCCTCGGTGTGTGTTTTTGCGATGTCCAATCCACCCTGAACCACCGTTATGCTCGGCTGGCCGTAGGGAAAGATCGCTTTCAACGCGCCGACATCAACCTGTTCTGGCTTTTGAACGCCGATTTCTGCGTCGATGATCATCGCTTCTTTCGGAAAATCAAACAGCTCGGCCATGTTGACCGAATTGTGCCAGAGCGCGTCTTTGATCGCGCGCAATGCTGCCTCGGTGTAATCTTCGCGCCTGAGCGAACTGCCCATGCCGAACTCCACAAGAACTCGTGTTTTGGCCATGTTGCCTCCTGAACATTATCTGGGTTCACTTTGCCCAGTTGTTGGCCGGGGGAAAGATCCAATTTCGATGTTGTCTCAGGGCCAGACATGAAAAAAGCGCCCGCAGGGGACGCCTTGATCGTGCATATCGAACGCAGATCAGATCGAGTCTTTGATCCAGCTGGCCAATGCGGCCTTAGGCGCGGCACCGGCACGGTTCGAGACAACCTGACCGTCCTTGAAAATGAACAGCGCAGGAATTCCGCGCACACCCATGGCGGCGGCAGAGTTCGGGTTGCTGTCGACATCAACCTTGGCGATTTTGATCTGACCGTTGTATTCAGCTGCCAGCTCTTCCAGAGCGGGGCCGATCTGTTTGCAAGGGCCACACCATTCCGCCCAGAAATCCACCACTACGGGGATGTCCGAGTTTTTGACTTCGGCGTCGAATGTTTCGTCGGTGACGGCTACGGTGGACATATTCTGTCTCCTGAATGGAATGCGCTTGGGAACTGAACCTAGGTGTGCCACCGGGGGGCGTCAAGATATCTGGGCGCATGCCAGGGCATCTGTCACAATATCGTGCGGTAGGTGCATGAGTGTTGCGGATCGGGTCCACAGGATTGCAGTGGCAATTTTATGGTTGGGATAGATCTGGCTCAGGGCCTGCTCATAGGCCCCCATTTGTCTGAGCAAGCCAACGGGGCAGGTCTCGAGTGTTGATGGAACTGTGGCGTTTGTCTTGAAATCAACAGCCAAGACCTCGGTCTCTGTCACGATCAATCGGTCGATGATTCCATGCATACGCTGACTGTTTAACGTCGCTGTAATGGGCACCTCGGCCAGTGCTGATTTGGCAAAGACAGGTTTCAACGCATCAGAACTGAGAACAGTTGTTGTCTCGGCAAGCAATTCAGCGCGGATATCCTCAGCTATATCGGGCAGAATATGTCGGCTTGTCTCTGCCCACGTGTCCGGGTTCGTGTTGGGCAGGTGTTCCAACAGCAAATGAATCCGTGTGCCGCGCAGCTTGGCGGTTTCTTCATCCTGTCCCTGATCGCCGGGCAGGGCTTTGGCACCACCCAGATCAGAGGGGCTGAGCGTGGCAGGTTCCGCAGCCGGTTCCGGGGCAGGGTGGTGAAAGATCTCAGGCATCGGAGGGACCTGTTTGATCTTTTCTTCAACCTCGACCAGCGGCAAGCCGGACCAATCGCCATGTTCCAGCCGCAACCTGTTGTCTGAAATCGCGGTTGCCCCTGCGGGGGTCATGGCCGCCTCGACCATTTGGTACCAGCTCTGGCCGTTTTTATCCAAATCACCGGCCGCCGCAACGATCAGCCATTTCTCGGCCCGCGTCAGCGCCACATAGAGCAGGCGCAGGCGCTCGTTCATCTGCTTGTGTTGCACTGCGTCGCGGGCGTTGGCGATGGCTGCGGGTGACAGATCTTTGGACATGCGCCACAGCGGGGTTTCGCCAGCCTGCATGACTTCGTCGTCCGAGGGCGCGCGCCGTGCGCCGGTATCGGGCAAGATCACAATCGGTGCCTCTAGCCCTTTGGAGCCGTGCACCGTCATGACGCGGATCATATTGCCGACCCCGCCCATCTGGCGTTTGATTTCCAGATCGTCAGTTTGCATCCAAACCAGAAAACCTGTCAGGCTGGGAATATCAGTGCGCTCATACGCCAGTGCCTGTGACAGCAGCGCGTTGATCCCATCCTCGGCCTCGGGACCAAGACGGCCTAACAATTTGCGCCGTCCGTCGTGGCGCGTCAGCACGCGTTCGATCAAATCATAGGGGCGCAGGAAATCAGTTTGGCCGCGCAGGTCGTTCAAAATGGTCAACGTGTCTGGAAAATCATCTGAGCGCGTGCGTAAGGCCGCCCAGAGGTATTTATCCGTGCGGCGATGTGCCAGATCAAATAGCTGTTGTTCCGTCCAGCCAAAGATTGGCGAACGTAAAACCGTGGCAAGGGACAGGTTGTCTTCGGGCGTCGCCAAAAAGCTGAGCAGCGCCGCAAGGTCTTTCACTGCAAGTTCTGCCCCAACCTTAAGGCGGTCCGCGCCCGCAATGGGCAGGTTTTCCTGTTTGCAGGCCCGGATGATTTCCGCAAACAAATCTGATCGCCGCTGAACAAGGATCAAGAAATCGCCGGGTTGCACACGACGGCGCACGAATTCCCCCGGTTTAGAGCCGTCTTCGGGAATGGTTTCACCGGTTTCGATCATGTCCCGAATGGATCGCGCGACCTGTTTGGCCAAGATCACTGTGTGGTGTTGGGTCGATGTGCGATCAACGGGGTTGGTCCAATCTGGGTCGTCATCATCTGTAGATTTTTCCACCACGGGCCATAAATCCACGCGCCCCGGTAGATCCGATTTGAACGCACGGTGCAGGGATTCCTTGTGAAACCCGGCCTCTGCGCGGTTTTCAAATACCAGATCCACCAAGCGCAAAATTGCGTCAGAGGAACGGAAAGAGAATTCGAGCGTCAGATCCTCGAGACTGGACCCGCTTTCCTGCAACCGATGGCCAAATTCCTGTTGCATGCGATCAAAGGCTTCGGGATCGGCACCTTGAAAGGAGTAGATCGATTGCTTTTTGTCACCAACTACAAAAATCGTGCGTTCAACGCCGGATCGCGCCCCTTCGCCGCTGGTGAATTCTTGGGCCAGCTTTTCGATCACATCCCATTGTGCCGGGCTGGTATCTTGCGCCTCGTCCACCAGAATGTGGTCAATCCCGCCGTCCAGACGGTACAGAACCCACGCCGCAACCGAGGCGTCGTTCAGCAGTTGACGCGCCTTCAGGATCAGATCGTCGAAATCAAGCCAACCGCGCAATTGCTTGCGGCGATCATATTCTGGCAAAAAGGCAGCGGCGAATTGGTGCAGGGCCAGTGATTTCTGGGCGGCAACCAAAGCCAATCGCCGCTCACGTGCATCCTCAACCCGCAACATCAACGCCTCTAGCTGAGGCATCAGAGGCGCCAGCGCCCCTTCGCGCAGCGCCTTTGTGGGAAAGCTGTTAATTTTGGCGCTGAACGGGGCTTTTGCACCGGCGCCTGTTAGCAGAACGCCTTCGAGCACAGGCAGGGCAGCGAGTGTGCGATCTGTGAACGCAGTAAGTTTCGCAGCGGCCTTGGCATTGTTGCCACCACTTTCAACCAGCGAAGGAAGCATCGACTGGATCAGTTCAACCTCTCCGCCCATGTACACCGCATCCAACATGGCCTGTTCGTCAAATCTGTCGGGCAGATCGAAAATGCGCAACAGATCATCCCAGTTACACGGGGTTTCAAAACCCGCGCGTTTGTGGGTGATTGCCTGTGTCAGGCTGTCAAACCCAGTGTCCGTAACATAGCGCGCAATGGCGTCGACCAGAGAGGCCTCGGGGCCGTCAGAAAACGCATTAACGATCTCTTCGCGCAACAGGGCGGATGATCGATCCTCCATCTCAGAAAACTGGGGGCTAACCCCGGCCTCTAACGGGAACCGGCGCAGCAAAGAGGCGCAGAACGAATGGATGGTCTGAATTTTCAAACCACCGGGCGTTTCAATTGCCCGGGCAAACAGGGTCCGCGCATGGGCCAAACGGTCCGGCGTGATTGCACCTGCAACGCCCAGATCAGTCAACTGGGACAACAGCTTTGCATCATCCAGCATCGCCCATTGACCCAAACGCTGGAACAACCGGTTCTGCATCTCACTTGCGGCGGCCTTGGTATAGGTCAAACACAGGATGTGCTGAGGTTGCACATCGCTGAGCAACAGCCGCGCCACGCGATCGGTCAGAACGCGGGTTTTGCCTGAGCCGGCGTTTGCCGCCAGCCATGTCGATGCGTTCGGGCGTGCTGCCTGGACTTGACGTTCGGTGGCTTCGTTGCGCGCGTTCATGTCAGATCCTCGGGCATCGGGTCAGCGGTTCGATCCCATTCGCCAAAGCGGGACAGTTGGTCATAATCGCCAATGTCAGTGTCCATGTGCAGCATTCGCCGCGAGGTAAAGCCCTGTTCTGGTTCAAAATATGCCTCGATCAATGTGCGCAGATCTGCCCAGACCTTGGCTGGGGGTTCCTTGTCCAACGGGGCAGGGACCTCTTTAAAGGTACCCCCGACACCAATGAAAACCGCCTGCGCAACGGGCATCGGGTCCATCCCTTCGAAACCGCCTTCTTCGGCCATGGCGGCCTCGATCAAAAGCTGTTTGTCAAACTTGGATTGCTGCGCAGGGGTGGGTGGTGCCCCCGTTTTATAGTCGTAAATCCGCAGCGCCCCACGGCTGTTCAGATCAAGCCGGTCCGCACGTCCGACCAGTTTGAAATCAAGCGGGTCCAGCGCAAGGCTTAGCTCGGATTCAAACGCGATGGGTCCACCGTCCTTGCGACGTTCAATTTCGCTGGCAATAAAGGCGTCCGTTATCCGTTCAATCCGCGCCAACCAGAGCTTACGCGCGGTCGGCCAAGGGACGTGCGTTTCAAGTAGATCCTTGGATCGGGCCAGAAAATCATGCCGGTTCAAAATGGACGGGTCTTCCAAACTGTCGCGAATGAAGGTTTCCAAGATCTCGTGGATCACAATCCCCCGCAACAGGGCATCGGGGGCCTGTACCAAGGGATCCAACGGCTTCAGACGCAGCACGTGTTTGGCATAGATCGCATAAGGATCACGGATCAAACGCTTGATCTCGGTCACTGACAGTTGCCGGGGCCGGGCAGGAATCGGAGGGCGCGGTGACGGGCGTGTGGCCGGGGCGATCCGGGGGGCGTCTTCTAACACCTCTGCCCAATCCAACCATGTTTGACCGCGTTTGCGCATGTCCCGCAACACATCGGGACCTTGTTGGTCGGGCAATCCCTGCAACAGGTTCGTCAAACGGTTCAACCACCGCGACGCAACGGTTTCAGAGTCATCAGATCGGGTGGCGCGGGTCAGCCAAACCTCGGGCGCGGCGATGGCCTGTTGATAGTCATGCGCTGAGAGCCCAATCCGCCGTTCCGGCAGCAACAAACCGGCCTGATCCCGCATTTGCCGGTTCAGCCACGGATCAGGGCTGGCGGCTTCGGGCCAACTGCCCTCGTTCAAACCGCCAAGGATCATCAGGTCCGCACCTTGCACACGGGCCTCTAGCGTTCCCCAAATCATGATCCGCTCATGCGGGGCATCGCGATCGCGGACTTCCTCCCCAGCCAATAACGCCCCCAAAAGGTCAGCAAAATCGCGCGCAGTCATGTTTCCGCCATGGGGGGCTTCTTCGGCCAAGGTGTTGAGAACCTTGAGCGCTTTTTGCCCTGCGTTCTTTTCCCACAGGGGTCCATCGGTTTCCGGTTGACTGCCGATGGAAATCGCCTCGGCCACAGTGCGCAGATGATCCACCCATGTGCTAAGCGGCAGTTCGCCTGTGATGGTCTGATCGCAAAACTGCGTGGTGACCCAACTGAGCCAGTGGGGCGTGACCTCTCGTCGTTCGGCAAAGCCGCCAAGGCTTTCGGCATCTGGGAACGGAGGCCCATTGCGGCGCAGGTCCAGCTCCAGATCGCGGGTATGACGTAAATGATTGCCGCGATCCCCGCCGCCGTGACACAGCGGATGTTTCAACAGCGTAAGCAGGGTTTCACCCGTCAGAGGGTCAACGAACAACCCTGCGACATGGCGTAGAAACCGACCGGGGGGGGACAGTTGCAGGGGTAAACCCGCACTGTCATCGGGTAAGATATCCCACCGATCCAGCGCGGCGCTAACCTGACGGGTCAACATCCGATCCGGGGTGATCAAAGCAGCGGTTTGCCCCGTTTCGGCGGCCTGTCGCAGCCGCAATGCTATCGCCAAAGCCTCGTCTCGGGGAGAGGACGCTTCGACCAGTGTTACGTTTTCCATGGCCTGCGGCAGGTCCGTCAGCTGTGGACCTTCGCTCATCCATGCGTCTGTGACGGGGGCAGGGCGCAGGGACAAAGACACCAAGCGATTGCGCGCGGGGGCAGGGGCCTGCGTTGCCACCCAAGGTTCGATCTGATCAGGGGTCAGATCCAAGGCCGTCATCAGTTTACGGAACCGGTATTGGGGGTGGTCCTCTGACAACAGGGCCTCGTCCAACTCGGTCCAGACGGTATCGGGTTGGTCAAAGTCATAGCCGGGCAGGATCAATGCGCCTTGGGGCAGGCGGGCAATCGCCTCCATCAGCATCAAGGTGGTGCCGCGTGACCCGGTGGACCCAGCCAGAATGACAGGGTGATCAGGCGGCGAGGTTTGCCAGTGTTCGATCAGGTTTTCCACCACACGCCGTTGGCGGGCCTGAACATCCAATGCTTCATCATCCGAGCCGACGAAATGTTCGGCAATGTCGATGAATTTCTGCGCCCGTGCCCAGTGGCCGGACATGTCGCTCACGTCGAGCTGGCGAATGGCTTCGGGCAGGACCCCTTCGCCCTGCATTTCATCAAACAGCGTCGCCAGACTGTCGGCCAGATCATAGAGCGATGCGCGTGCTGCCAGATCGGGTTCCTGATCCAACAGTCGGGAAATCAACTGCGTCAGCTCCAACCGCCGACGTAAGGGGGGCACAGCAGCGGGTAGGCGTGTCATATCCCCAGAGGTGCCCAGATCGGTGACCATGGATAGTCTGGGTAACAGGCAGGCAGGCCCCGCATCAAACAACTGTCGGATACGGCGCGACATCCGTTTGGTGTTGATGACCAGATGCACACGCGCCATCGCGTCTGGTGGCAGATGCGCGGTACGGGCGCGCAGGCCATCGACCAAGGCGTGCGGGAAATCCACGCCGGGGGCAACGGCAAAGACACGGGCGTTGGGGTTGGGATCAAACATCCGCCAACAGATCCTCGGCCAGTTTGATGCCCTCGGGATGGCCCACATCACACCATCGACCGGGATACTGGATGGCGTGCAAGGTGCCGCGATCCATCATCTGATTCCACAAGACGTTCAAAGAGAACGATTTATCGGGGATGTCGCTTAACATATCCGTTTTCAGGATTTGCACGCCGCCATAAACCAAACCCGGTCCACGCGTGATCTGTCCGCTGTCATTGGCTGTGAAATCACCCGGTCCGCTGTGACCGACGGTCTGTGCCACTGGAACACACATTAATAGGGCATCCATGCGGTTAGGATCCCAGTTTTCTAATAACAATGACAGTGGGCTTGGCCCGGCCCAAATCGCATCGGTGTTCATGGTGATGACCGGATTGGTGTCCAGCATCGGCAAAGCCGCGCGCAACCCACCCCCCGTTTCCAGAATCTCGGGGTATTCGTGCGATACCTGTACACCAAGTGGCTGCAGATGGTCGCGCATCATGTCAGGCAGATAATGCGTGTTAGCGACGGTGTTTGTGTGGGGGATCTCACGCGTCAGCCGCAGCGTGTGATCAATCAACGCCTCACCGGCGACTTTGATCAGCGGCTTGGGGCAGCTTTTGGTCAGGGGGCCCATGCGAGTCCCGAACCCAGCTGCGAAGAGCATGATGGAGGGTGCAATTGAGGTCATGAGATTTTGAGTTTCTCCAACGCCTCAGCAGTGGGCAGCGGCAGGGCCTGACGCAACAAATCGGATACAGGGGCCAAGGCGGGATGATCGAGATCTCGCATGAGGTGCGTCCACACAGCGGGGATCATATCAACATAGTGGGGTTTGCCGTGTTCAGAGCCTAACCGGGCAAAAACACCCAAAATCCGCAGGTTGCGCTGGGCGCCAAGCACCGCATAGGCAGTGCGGAATGCGTGCTCATCTGTTCCGGTGACCGCAATATACCGGTTGATCATGGCCATTTCGATACCGGCTGGAACGTCCCGGCGGATATCTTGCAGCAGGGAAACCAGATCATAGGCGGGGTGGCCCAGCATGGCGTCTTGGAAATCCAGTAGGCCCACACGTTTGGTTCCGTCTCGGTCGGGTAACCACAACAGGTTCTCAGCGTGGTAATCCCGCTGTACGAGCACTTTGGGGCCTTGGGTTGTTTGCCGCAGTACGTCTTCGAACCGTTTTTCGAAACGCGCCAAGGCATCCGTATCCAATGACCCGTTAATCACGGCGGCATATTTTGTCAGCGCCAGCGCGGCGAGTTTGGTCATCAAGGTGGGGCCGTAGCTGTCGAGTGACAGGATCGGCGCGGCGTGGAGTTCGACCAGAACGTCGGTTGCTGTTTCGTACAAAATCCGTTCGATTTTGGGGGATTTGGGAATGGCGCGCGCAAACAGGTCATCACCCAGATCTTCGATGAGCAGGAAACCATATTCCGCATCTTCGGCATATATTTCTGGAGCACTCAATCCGATGGCAAGCAGATGCTCAGACACACGAACGAAAGGCCGCACGTCTTCGCCCTTTTCAGGTGGCGCATCCATCAAGACAGCTGTCTTTCCCGTGTCAGGATCCGTCAGCCGTTCGTATCTGCGGTTGGAGGCATCACCGGCCAGTGGGGCGCGCTTGGCGTTGGACCAGTCAGTCTGTGCCAACAGGGCTTGGGCCAGGACGGCACGATTTGTCATATCAGGGTCTCCAGAAGGGACGGCCATTTGGGATCTGTCCAGCTTAGGGTCAGGCTGCGTTGGTCGTCGCCGGGTTGGTCGGCTGCAAAGGTAAGGGTCAGGGCGTTTGACGGTGTGAGCGGACCCAGTCGATCAGGCCATTCGATCAGGCAGACAGCGTTCTCAAGCGCCTCTGACAGTCCCAGCTCTTCGATCTCTGAAATATCGGAAAGACGGTAGAGGTCTGAATGCCAGATTTCGCCCAGTTGCGTGTCGTAGATTTGCACGAGCGTGAATGTGGGGGATGGCACGTCTTCGGGGATGTCCATCACCGCTTGGATCAAGCTGCGGGCGAAATGGGTTTTACCGCTACCGATTTCACCGACCAACAAAAGGCAATCACCCGGAGTCAATCTGGCCCCAAGTTTGGCGGCCAGATCTGCGGTGATTTCAGGGGAGTCGAGAGGGATAGAAACAGGTGCAGCAATCATGGTGCCACAATGACGGTCTGCCCGGTTGGCTGCAAGCAGGTTCAGTCAGCCAATTGGACCTGTTGGGTCGGCCGGTTCGCGGTGCTGTTTTTCTGAAAACGCACCATCGTTGCGCCCGCATGAACCGGGCAAATGGTGCAGGATAAAGTGATCCCATCGCGGGTTGTCACCCTGGCAGACCATTCCACCCGGGTGTCTCTTTGATCTACGAAATCGCGAATGCGGCCCCAAACTGGTGTGGCGATGCATTGATCCTGCCAGATTTTTGTCGCGTCTTGGACCGTGATCTGGGCAAAGCTGAGATCGGGATCGACTTGCCACAGTTGGTGATATGATCGGTTTGAGAACGCCAGCGTGCCATCCGAGGAAAATGTCGCGACCGCATCGTCCAGACGGTCCATCATGGATTGACCCAGTTCAAGCTCGCTTCGGAAGCGGCGGGTGAGGGTGATTTCTGCGGTAATATCTTCGAACAGAAAAGCCACAGCACCGTCGGGGTGGGGCCGCCCGCTCACGGAATAAACAGATCCAGAGGGCAGTGACCACGTTTCTTGGTAATGACCGTCAACCGCAGCCTTTAGCAGGTCGTCCAGCTGGTGGCGCCAACTGCTATAGTTTTTCGGCTCTGGCATCATGTTTTGATCGCGGAGCCGGTCAAAGAACCCAAAGAGATCGGGGCGGCTGCTCAGGAATTCGGCGGGCAGGGCGATCAAGTCGATGAGCGCGGGATTGAACAGGGCCAGCTGCCGATTGCGATCAAAAATGGCCAAGCCGATAGACAATTGGGCAAAAGTCTTTGCGAGGGTCTGCACAAAATTTCGCTGCGCCAACTCGGCGTCTACGACCGCGTTGATGTCTACCGCATAGCAAAGATTGCCCTCTTCTTCGGACACGATAGACACATCAAACCAAAGCTTATAGTCCTGATCCTGCGGTGAAATTGAAACGCGGGACTTTTTGCTTGGCAGTTTGAAAATATCGTCTTCGGGAAACAGGGGGGTGTTCAGATCAGGGTCTTGGCCGCGCACTTTGCGTGCCAGATTGGTGTAGGCATGGTTACACCACCGCACCTGATTGTCTTTGTTCAAATACCAGACCGGATAAGGGGCTTTGTCCATGGCAACCCGCAAAGGGTCTTGCTGACCGGGGGAACCGGGTCCCTTGCTGGGGTTTAACGTTCGCAGGTGAACGCGCACGATCCCATCGACCCATTCGCACAAAATATCACGGTTTTGGTTCCCATCGATGGGCAGGACGATGATTTCGCCTTTGCTTTTCACCTCGTCTGGCGTGGTTGGAAAACCGGGAAATTCGACGGCCAACTCGCGTCGCAGTCTGCCCCAATCCAAAACAGGGGTCTGGTTGGCGCGGTTTCCGAAATTTGTGTGATCAAGTAACTGGCTACCATCAAAGAGATAAACCTGATCCCGGCTGCTGCCGGGTCTGAGTAAATCACGGCTAAACCCAACTTTTTGCCGGCGCGGTCTCAACACCAAACCGGTCCCAATAACTGAGACCAAGCAAATTATTGTCACAATAAGCCAGTCACTCATCGTTGTACGGTGTCCTGTTGATTGACGGATCCATACAACTAATGCGCGATTAGAGGTTAATGATAGCTTAATTTAGAACTGAAACGGTTGGTTCTGGCCTTTGGGCACGGCATTTTCACCGATTTGTGCATCAATGATGTTGCGAGGCCACACAACTTGGACGATAGCGCCGCGACGTTCCGATTTCGTTGTGTAAGCTTGGTAAGGGTCGGACCCGTTTGCAAAGCTTAGTTCGGCGCCGCTGCGTTCCAGCAGGGTTTTCGCGATGAACAGGCCAAGGCCCATGCCCTCGTATTCGGGTCGCGCTTTGCGATCTATGTCCGAGCGGCGTTTGCGCACAAAGGGGTCCCCGATGCGTCCGATCATTTGGGGGGGATAGCCGCGCCCATCGTCCATGATACGGACAAAAATCTGATTTTCGGTCCATTCTGCATCGACCCAGACGTTTGCGCGGGCGAAATCAACAGCGTTTTGGATCAGGTTGCGCAGGCCATGGATGACTTCGGGTTGGCGCAGGATCGATGGCTGTTGCATGCCGCCACCGTCGCCGGGTTTCTCTTCGAAGTGCACGAATTTTCCGCGATGCATGTGGGGTTCGGCGGCTTCGTGGATAACGGTTGAAAGAGGGGCCTGTCGCAGGTGCAGATCGTCTTTGCCAGCCCGGCCCATATCCCGCAGAATATCGCGACACCGGTTTGCTTGTTCGCGGATCAGGGCGGCATCTTCGCGCAGATCGGGGCGGTCATCCAACTCTTCGATCAACTCAGCACTGGTGAGCTTGATGGTCGCCAGTGGTGTTCCAAGTTCATGTGCTGCCGCCGCGACAACGCCGCCCAGATCCGTCAGCTTTTGTTCACGGGCCAAGGCCATATGTGTGGCGGACAGGGCTTCGGACATTGACTGTGTTTCTGTGCTGATCCGATGCGAATAGGCACCAAGAAAGACAATCGCGATGATTACAGCCACCCAGTTCCCAAAGACAAAGATGTCTGGAATCCGCATGATGAAACCCTGATCCGTCCTGAGGGGCAGGTGAAATTCCGCCAGCAGGGTGACAAGGATGATTGCAGCCCCCCCAATGATCAAGGTCGAGCGGGTGCCCAGCACATTGGCGGAAATGGTCACAGGCCCGAGCAACAGCAAGGCAAACGGATTGTGCAACCCCCCCGTCAGGTACAGCAGAAATGAGAGCTGCAGCAGGTCGAACAAAACCATCAGAAAGTTTTCATATTCCGTCAGGCGCTTGTTTTCCGGAAAAATGAAGATCGCAACGAGGTTGGCAACCACTGACACCCCGATCGCCAGATAACATAATCCGACTTCGATTTGCATGTTGTACATCCACTGGGCGACAGTGATTGCGGTAATCTGCCCCACAATGGCGACCCACCGCAGCAAAATCAGCGTCCGCAGCCGAATCCAATTGCTGCGTTCCCGTCCAGGCCAAAGGCTCATGTTGGAATCTGGCATTGGTCACCTATGTCCTGTTGCAACGGCTGGGTATCTTGATAGGTGTCCGCGCGAAAACGATCAACACACTCTTCTCTACGACCAAAGGCTATCATCGTCATGACTCGTACCTATGCAATCCTCGCCGCTGTCGCCCTGGCTCTTATTGTCGGGGGAACCTGGTTTTTGACGATGGGGTCCAAATCTGGGGATCAGTTTGCCCAGTGTCGCGCCAGTCAGGTTGCTGGGGGCGCGGGTGCGATTGGTGGTCCCTTTGAATTGGTGAATGCCAAAGGTGAAACCGTCACAGACAAAGACGTCATCAAAGAGCCGTCGCTGGTTTATTTTGGCTATACTTTCTGTCCAGATGTTTGCCCGATGGACACATCCCGTAACGCAGAAGCCGTTGATATTTTGACAGAACGTGGCCAATCCGTCACGCCAGTGTTCATCTCGGTCGACCCGGAGCGGGACACGCCCGAAGTTGTTGGGGACTTTGCTGAAAATCTGCATGAACGGATGATCGCGCTGACCGGTTCGCCTGAGCAGGTCAAAGCGGCAAGCAAAGCGTACAAAACCTATTACAAAGCGCAGGATAAGAGCGACGAGTATTATTTGGTTGATCACTCGACCTTTACTTATCTGGTTTTGCCCGAGCAGGGTTTCGTTGAATTTTTCCGTCGGGAGGTGACGCCGGAGCAGATGGCGGACCAGGTTGGCTGCTTTCTGGATCAGATGTGATCTGCGACTGGGCGTTTGACCTTTGCTGAGGCGCTGGTAATACTCGGGCCCAAGCAAACAATAACGAAAAACAGCGGAAAGAAATAGCATGGCAGAGAGCACCCAGCCTGACATCGGACCTGACAAAACGCTGTTGTTGGTCGATGATGACGAACCGTTTCTGCGCCGGCTGGCCAAAGCAATGGAAAAACGCGGGTTCGAAATCGAGACCGCCTCGTCAGTGGCAGGTGGTCAAGCCATCGCGACAGCGCGTCCCCCAGCTTATGCGGTTGTGGACCTGCGGTTGGAAGATGGGAACGGTTTGGATGTCGTCGAAGTCCTGCGCGAAAAGCGCCCCGATAGCCGGGTTGTGGTTTTAACTGGATATGGCGCCATCGCCACGGCGGTTGCGGCGGTCAAGATTGGCGCGACGGATTATCTGTCAAAACCAGCGGATGCGACTGATATTACCAACGCCCTGCTGGCCAAACCAGATGAGTTGCCCCCCCCGCCTGAAAACCCGATGAGTGCGGATCGTGTCCGTTGGGAACATATTCAGCGTGTGTATGAGTTGTGCGACCGAAACGTCAGTGAAACAGCGCGGCGATTGAATATGCACCGGCGCACCCTGCAACGTATTCTGGCGAAACGCAGCCCGCGCTAGGGGGATTGCCATGTCAGATGTACAGGATCTGAATGATCCAAACCTGCGACCCATGCCCGAAGGCGGCTGGTCGGAAAAAATTGTGACTTTGCAGGATGCTAAGGTCATTCCACCCGATGTCAGCGCGTTTACACAGCCGGCTGGGGTTTTGCACAGTGATGGGACGTATTGCCCCGAAGGTGCCTTGTGGCGGCGGTTTCGGCCAATCACAACGGAACCGGAAAATCCTGAGACCGTGGCGCAAAAGCTGACTGGTCGGTGGTTATGGGGCGGTGTCCTGTGGGCACATTTCGGTCATTTTCTAGTCGAAAGCACATCGCGCATTTGGGCGCTGGACGGGTTCGAAGAACCGTATGATGGAATTCTGTTCATTCCCAAACGGCCACGGGTCGGGGATGCAGTGCGTGGGTTTCAGCGGGCTTTCTTGGATCAAATTGCGCCCGGATTGCCAATCCACGTGGCTATCGAGGCCACCGAGGTCGAAGAGTTGGTGGTGCCAGGGCAGGGGTTTGGTCTGGGGTCGATAACCAACGGAACCCAGAAATTCAGGGATGCGATCCACCAGAATTTTGCAACCGACATCAAGCCGGACGGTGCCAGTAAGCTCTATATCTCGCGATCTGCCCTTGGGTTGGGCAAAGGCGGGATGCTGGGTGAAGAGAAGTTAGAGGATTATTTGCGCGCTGAGGGGTATGATATTTTCTACCCTGAAAAATACAGCATCGAGACGCAGTTGGCGCGCTACAAGGCGGCAACCCACGTGATTGCGGCGGATGGATCGGCGTTGCATTTGTTTGCGATGGTCGGACGACCAGACCAAAAAGTTGCGATGATTTTGCGACGCAAAGCAGGGGCGAACAATTTGTTGGCGCGCAACGTGGCGCATTTCTGTAATTGTACCCCGATGATCATCGATGCGCTTTATACCGAGTGGGTGCGCGGGACACAGTTGAAATCCAACCGCCTGTCTTTTGGCGAATTGGATCACGAAGTCATCGGTCAGGGGCTGGTTGCGGGCGGGTTTGTACGCCCAGACCTGAAGTGGCCACAGGCGACGGATGCAGAACGTGCGCAGATGTTCAAAGACAAAGGGTTGGATCAGCGCGGCGATTTTGTTGAATCCCCGGAATATGCGCGTGATCGGCTGAAAAAGCTGCGCCAAGCCCGACGGGCACGCCGGGCCGAACGGGACGCCGCAAATATTGCGACAGCTCCGTCTGCTGATCCGTCTTAAATCTGGGTCAGCAGGGTTTCATGCCGGGCGGTATAGGCATTTCGGGCCTCTACAGGCGGGCGCAGGCGAATATCTAACCCATCGATGAGAGTTTGATCGGGTTTGCCGAAGATTTTGTTGGCTTCGGCTTCGGAAAAACCGGCTATGCGTGTGGCTTCCATCCAGGCGCTGAGGCGATCTGCTTTTTTGATCTGTTTTTTGACTGTGGCAGGGATCGCTGCAGGTAACCCAAACCGGATATGGATGGCGGCGGTCAGCCGATCATCAAGCACCCCATAGTCGGGGCCAACGGCGGCTTTCACAGGGGAAATCATATCCCCGATCACATATTCAGGGGCGTCGTGCAGCAGGGCCGCAAGGTGCCATTTTGCGGGCGCGGTCGGTGAAATACGGCCAAAAAGCTGTTCGACCAGCAGGGAATGTTCGGCAACCGAATAGGCAAAATCACCCATGGTTTGGCCGTTCCAACGTGCCACAAAGGCCAATCCGTGTGCGATATCTTCGATTTCGATATCAACGGGGGTTGGGTCCAAAAGGTCCAACCGACGCCCGGATAGCATCCTTTGCCAAGCTCTTGGTTGTGTTGCCATTTTGCTGCGCCCTTTGTTCCGTGCCTCGAAATTGCCACATTCTGAGAGCACCCTGTTTGGCATCCTGATCACACGCTGCCAACGTTTTCTTGAGGGACCGTGGTTTGAAACCCGGCCCTGTGATCCCGATATTAAGTACTGAGGGGGCGTGTTAACCCTCCCAGGCATGCCCTCCTCGGATTGAAACCTGTATCGAAAGGAGCTTGTTATGTTCAAGCGTTTGTTGGGATTTGCTCTGACATTTGGCATGGCCGCAACTGCGCCGCCTGCCTTTGCCTCTAGCTGTGGTTTGCGTGACACGGTCGTAGAACAGTTGCAAAAAAAATACGCAGAAGAGCTGACGGTTGGGGGCCTGCAAAAGGTGCGCAATGGTCATTCAGTAATGGAAATCTGGTCGTCTACAGAAAATGGGACATTTACCGTTCTGTTGACCCAAGCCAACGGGATCAGCTGCATCGTTGCGGCGGGTACGGATTTCTTTGAAGCAATCCCGAAAATTGTACCTGAAGGCACGGCGAGCTGAGCTAAAGATATCGTCTCTTTGGCTCTGAATGGGCAAACACGCCCATACGGCCCTGTTCTGGTCATCTTTGTTGCCACCTGACGCCATGAATGTTAGGGGCTGCAAAAGACTGATCTAACCGGAATGGAGCTTATTATGGCCGGAGACTACATCGTCAAAGACATTTCGCTGGCTGAGTTTGGCCGCAAAGAGCTGGACATCGCCGAAACCGAGATGCCGGGGCTGATGTCGCTGCGGGCAGAATACGGTGAAAGCCAGCCCTTGAAGGGGTCGCGTATTGTCGGGTCATTGCACATGACCATTCAAACGGCGGTTCTGATCGAAACACTTGTTGCACTGGGGGCCGACGTGCGTTGGGCGTCTTGCAACATCTTTTCGACGCAGGATCATGCGGCGGCTGCGATTGCCGAAAGTGGCACGCCAGTGTTCGCGATCAAAGGTCAAACCCTGACCGAGCATTGGGATTACCTCGACAAATCCTTTATGTTCCCCGAGGGCGCGAACCTGATCCTGGATGATGGTGGCGATGCGACACTGTACGTTCTGTTGGGCGCACGCGTTGAAGCAGGCGAAACTGATCTGATCGAAGTGCCAACTTCGGAAGAAGAAGAAGCGGTATTTGCGCAGATCAAAAAGCGTATGGCAGAAACACCCGGTTGGTTCACCAAAACACGCGAAGCAATCCTGGGCGTTTCCGAGGAAACCACCACTGGTGTTCACCGCCTGTATGAATTGCACAAGAATGGCCAGTTGCCGTTCCCTGCGATCAACGTGAATGATTCCGTGACCAAGTCGAAGTTTGACAACAAATACGGCTGTAAGGAATCGCTGGTTGACGGCATCCGCCGCGCCACTGACACCATGATGGCCGGTAAAGTCGCGGTTGTTTGTGGATACGGCGACGTTGGCAAAGGTTCGGCGGCATCGTTGCGCGGTGCTGGTGCCCGTGTGAAAGTCACCGAAGTTGACCCAATCTGTGCGCTTCAGGCGGCGATGGATGGCTTTGAAGTTGTGATCTTGGAAGAAGAAGTGAGCTCGGCTGACATCTTTATCACCACCACCGGCAACAAAGACGTGATCCGTATCGAGCACATGCGCGAGATGAAGGACATGGCGATTGTTGGCAACATCGGTCACTTTGACAACGAAATTCAGGTCGCAAGCCTGAAGAACCACAAGTGGACCAACATCAAAGAACAGGTCGACATGATCGAGATGCCCTCGGGCAACCGTCTGATCCTGTTGTCCGAAGGTCGCTTGCTGAACCTCGGTAACGCCACAGGTCACCCATCGTTTGTGATGTCTGCTTCGTTCACCAACCAGGTTCTGGCGCAGATCGAGCTGTGGACCAAAGGCGACGAGTACAACAACGACGTTTACATCCTGCCCAAGCACTTGGATGAAAAAGTCGCGCGTCTGCATTTGGATCGTATCGGTGTTAAGCTGTCGAAGCTGGACCCAGAACAGGCGGCTTACATCGGTGTCAGCCCCGAAGGTCCGTTCAAGCCCGAGCACTATCGCTACTAATCGGTTCGGACTGAAAAATTTGACGCCGTCGGAGAAATCCGGCGGCGTTTTTGTTTGAGGCCCCTATTGCTTGGGTTCCCTAGGGTAACGGGGAGTGCTGTAATATTTTCCCTTTGTAGAAGAAATTTGCCCGGCTAGGTTACAAGCGCGCAAAAGAACGCTCACTTAACCTGGGAGACTACACGATGGGAAAACGCGACGACCTGATCGCTACATACGCGGATGATTTGAAAAACAAATGTGGCATGGAACCTGACATGGATTTGCTGACCAAGGTCACAATCGGTTGCGGTCCTGCTATCTATAACGCGGATGCATCGACCGTTGCGTCGAGCCAGGACAGTGAGCTGGAAACTGTCAAAGAGAACTTTTTGATGAAGAAGCTGGGCCTTGCGGATGGTCCCGAGCTAATGGAGGCCATCAACAAAGTTGTTGAGGTTTACGGCAAATCAGAGCGGAACAAATACCGGGCAGTGGTCTATTACATGCTGACCAAGCACTTCGGCAAAGAAGCCGTTTACGGCTGATCCAAGTTACGATTTAATGTATGAAACGCCCGCGATCCGTCGTGGGTGTTTTGCATTTTAGCTTTATCTTCAAGGCTTTGAGTTTGCGTTGGAAAGCCTTTCCAGGCTAGCTATAACACATGACCAGGACGGTCAGGACCAGAAATTCGTAACACGTGTGGTGACTTGGGAGCACGTGGGGTGGGGGAAGGTTCTGCATCGTCAGGACCTTCCCTTTTTAATTTTCAGATCTTGAATCTCGACCATTTGATTGGTCGGAATTTCCTCAGGCGAAGGCGTCAGGGAAATATGTTTGGGTTTAGTCTGGCTTGGTGTTGCCCAGAGCGCAAACCAAACGCCATTCATCCTCGGTTACCGGCTGCACGGACAAGCGCGAACTTTTGACCAGTGCCATGTCGGAAAATCGTTCATCCAGCTTTATTTGCTCTAAGGTGACAGGCGTTTCAAAGCCGCGCACGGCTTTGATATCCACACATTCCCAGCGCGGGTCGTCAGTTTGGCTGTCTTGGTGGGATTCGGCGCAGACCTCGACGATGCCCACAACTGATTTTTCTTTTTGAGAGTGGTAGAAAAATCCGCGATCCCCAAGCTTCATCTCGCGCATGAAATTGCGGGCCTGATAGTTGCGCACGCCATCCCATTCTTCGCCAGCCTCGCCTTTGGCGACCTGATCGTCCCAGCTCCAGGTGGTGGGTTCGGATTTAAACAGCCAATAGGCCATCAGATCACCTTTTTCCAAGGGATCAGTTCGACAGATTCAAACAGACCTGCTTTGGCATAGGGGTCATTGTCGGCCCATGCCTGTGCTGCGGCCACGTCATCCACATCCAAAATCACCAGCGAGCCGATCATATCGTCGCCATCCAGTAGCGGGCCAGCCTGTGACACGACCCCGGTGGATTTAAGGTAGTCGACGTGCGCGGGGCGATTGTCGAGACGGGTCTGCAGGGCACCGGCTTTGTCACGGGCGATGAGGGCAATCAGCATATCATTCTTCCTTTAGAGGGCGTGCCAACAGTTGAGCCATGGCATCGGTCAGGGTCAAGGTCTGGTCGAGCAGGTCGGTGACCGATTGTGTGATCGGCATGTCCAGTTTCATCGTGCGCGCCTTGGCAGCGACGGCGCGCGCGGTGGCGGCCCCTTCGACAGTGATCGAGGGATCAAACTGTTCGCCCTGTCCGATCGACAGGCCAAGACGGTAATTGCGCGATTGTTCAGAAGTGCAT
Source organism: Paracoccaceae bacterium (assembly GCA_965183835.1). Classification (GTDB taxonomy): domain Bacteria; phylum Pseudomonadota; class Alphaproteobacteria; order Rhodobacterales; family Rhodobacteraceae; genus OMPR01. Next base: position 23,743 of record CBCYME010000004.1, read on the forward strand.
GTCAGGGCAAGATCGCCAAACCCACTGAGCCCGGCCATGGTTTCGGGCTGTGCGCCGAGTGCAAGCGCCATGCGCTGCATTTCGGCATAGCCTCGGGTCATCAGGGCGGCGCGCGCGCTATCCCCTAGCCCCGCGCCCATGACGGCACCGCAAGCAATTGCCATCACGTTTTTCAAGGCTCCGCCCAGTTCAGCACCGGCTGTATCTGTGGTGCGATAGAGACGCAGATTGGCGGTGGTTAGTTCCTGTTGCAGCGTCGCGCTTTGATCGGGGTCAGCACAGGCCAATGTCAGGGCAGTGGGCAATCCACGTGCGATATCATGGGCAAAACTAGGCCCGGTCAAAAGAGCTGGGATCGCCGAAGGCAAGGTTTCTGAAATCACCGCAATTGGACCCAGCCCAGTGTTAAGCTCCATCCCTTTGCAACAGGCGACCAAGGTGTGACCGGCAAGCAGGTCGGCATGGTCTTGCAACGCGGCGCGCAGTTTTTGCATCGGAATCGCCAGCAAAATGATCCGGGCTTGTGTCGCGATCTCAAGAGAGGGGGTAACTGTTAGGGTATCGGGCAAAGTCACACCGGGTAGGCGCAGGGCGTTTTCGCGGTCTGCTTCCATCCGGGTGGCTTGTTCAGCCGAGCGCGCCCACAGGGTTACAGGCCCGTTCCCGGCCAGAGAAATCGCCAGAGCCGTGCCAAATGCGCCGGATCCCAGAACCGCAACCGTCATGCTTTGGCACCCTTTTTCCCGCTGCCCAGCATGGATGGGCTGGTTTGATCCAGCGGCCAACGGGGGCGGGCGGTTAAGCTCAGATCGTCTTGGCCGCCAGCGCGGAACCTTTCTAGCCCTGCGTAGGCGATCATGGCGGCGTTGTCGGTGCACAGGGCGAGCGGGGGCGCGCAAAACGCGGCGCTTTGTTCTGCGCAAACCGCCATCAAAGCCGTTCGAATGGGGGTATTGGCCGCAACGCCACCAGCGACAGCAACCGTTGGCTGGTTTGGGTTTTGCTCCATATAGATCCGCAATGCGCGGCGGGTTTTTTCAGCCAGCGTATCGACAACCGCCTGTTGAAACCCCGCGCAAAGATCGGCGCGGTCCTGACGGGTTAATCCGCCTTTTTCAGCAACCACCTGATCGCGCATGCGCATCAAAGCGGTTTTGAGTCCGGAAAAGGACAGATCGCAATCGGGGCGATCTAGCAGTGGACGGGGAAATCGATAGCGTTTTGGGTCGCCATTGCGGGCTTCGGCCTCGACCGAAGGGCCGCCGGGTTGGGGCAAGCCCAACAGACGCGCGGTTTTGTCAAAGGCCTCGCCCGGGGCGTCGTCGATGGTGCCGCCCAGACGGGTGAATTCCTGTGGGCCTTTGGCGATCAGGTACTGGCAATGGCCGCCTGAAGCCAAGAGCATGAGGTATGGATAGGTAATCTGATCGGTCAAACGCGGGGTTAGCGCATGCCCCGCCAGATGGTTCACACCGATCAGGGGAATGCCGGTCGCGGCGCTGATCCCCTTGGCACACATGACGCCAGATATCACGCCGCCGATAAGGCCCGGACCTGCGGTGACGGCAATGGCGTCGATCTTGCACAAGGGAATTTCGGCCTCATGCAGGGCTTCTTTTACGCAGATATCTAGCTTTTCGGCATGCGCGCGCGCTGCAATTTCCGGCACCACACCGCCAAAGGCGCTGTGCAATTCGATCTGACCAAAGACCACTGAGGAAAGGATCTCAGGCGCTGATCCGGGTGTGTGTCGCACCACGGCAGCGGCGGTGTCATCGCAGCTGCTTTCCAGCCCTAGAATGGTCAAAGTGTCCGACATTGTTCTCAACCGTTGCATCAAAGCCCGACTGCGGGGTATCACCCCCTTGCTTGGCAAACAATCCCGGGGCTGGAGGCAATCGAAGCATGCGTCTTTTGATGACTCGCCCACGTGCAGCGTCACAGCGATTTGTTGCGCAGCTAAGCCCAGAGGTGCAGGAAGCCTTGAAGGTTATCTATTCGCCGTTGCTGGATATCCAACCCACTGGGGTTGAGGTTGATCTGAGAAGTGTTCGGGGGCTCATTTTTACATCGTCAAATGGTGTCAGTATTGCCGCGCGACAGGTCGAGGGTCGCGATCTGCCGGTCTTTTGTGTGGGCTCTGCGACAACGGAAATGGCGCGCCGGGCTGGGTGGCAGGCGACAGACGCGGGTGAAACATCAGAGGCGTTGATTGGCACGTTGTTACAGCGTCGCCCCGAAAGTCCGTTGTTGCATTTGCGGGGCGAGCATGTGCGTGGAAATATCGCGCAAACGTTGACGCAATTGGGTCTGTCTGTGCGGGATCAGGCGATTTACGATCAACGCTTGTTAGAGTTCTCGCCAGAGGCGCGGGCGGCTTTGGATGGGGTAACGCCTGTTATTGCCCCACTTTTTTCACCCCGCACCGCGCGACAATTTGCCGACCTTGGGGCGGGAAATGCCCCGATCTGGTTGGCTGCGTTAAGTGACGCGGTGGCCAAGCCGCTGGAAACAATTGACTTTCAAGCTCTTAAGGTTGCCAAGCGACCGGAGTCTGATGCGATGTGTAAAGTCGTTGAAAAACTTGTGAAGCAGGTCAATCGGCTTGAGGGGCAGAGAGACGCGCACTAGTGTTCGGGCGCGTCTTGTATTTCAGTATTTCAGAATCAAAGGGGATAGCACGGTGGCAAATAAGAAGAATACAGATCTGGAAACAGATGCCGATGCCAAGCTGGACGTGCCTGAAACTGATGTCTCGGATGCTGAAAATGTGGTGACGAGCGACGATCAGTCGGACCTTCCAAGTGACGCACAGGATACTGCGGAATCCGAGATCGTCGTTGACGGCAATAGCGATCAAGACGCAGTGCCTTCCGAAGCCGAAGCCGAAGCCGAAGCCGAAGCCGAAGCCGAAGCCGAAGCCGAAGCCGAAGCCGAAGATGTTGTCGAAGAGTCGACACCAGAGGTCGCACCTGTCGAAGAGAAAGTCATCGAACGCACAATCGAAAAACGTGGCGGCTTTATGCCTGCTTTGATTGGTGGCGTGGTTGCTGCGGCGATTGGATTTATCGCAGGTCGGACCGATGTGGTGGATTCATTTTTGCCAGCGGGTCTGCAAGCGGGTGGAAATGGGACGGTTGTTCAAGAGCTGCAGGCCAAGCTTGCTGAGCAAGGCAAAAGCCTGGCTGACTTGCAAGGATCGGTCAGTGCCATTGTCGTGCCGGATGTGTCTGCGCTGAGCGCGGAAATTTCTGGCCTGTCGGGGCAAATTAAACCCGTGACCGGCGCGTTGGAAACCGTGGTGTCGCGCATGGATGCGCTTGACCAACAGGTTGCGCCGCTGGCCGCCAGACTTACCGAGCTTGAAGCGCGTCCAATCACCGAGGGCCTGTCAGATACGGCTGTTGCGGCGTATGAGGGTGAGCTTGAGAAACTGAAAGCAAGCTTGGCAACACAGCGTGCCGAAGTTGAAGCGATGATTGCTGAGGCCCGCGCGCTGGAAGCCAAAGCTGTTGCAGATGGGCAAGCGGCGACGAACCGTGCCAATGCTTCGCAGTTGCGCAACCAGCTGGACACTGGCGCACCTTACAATAGCGTAGTCGCAGCTTTGATTGCTGGTGGCGTAGACGTTCCCGATACCTTGTCGGCACTCGCAGCGGATGGGGTCGTGACAGTAACGGCTCTGCGCGAAGCGTTTCCAGCTGCGGCACGGTCTGCTCTGGCAGAGGCGCGTCAAGCCAGCAAAGGAACCGGACAGGGTTTGATGGCGTTCTTGCACCGCCAGACGGGTGCCCGATCCACGGAACCCCGCGAAGGGACAGATGCGGATGCGGTGCTTTCCCGCGCCGAAGCTGCACTGGTCGCTGGCGATCTGGATAAAACACTCGAAGAAATTTCCGCGCTGCCTGAAACGGCGCAGGGGGCATTGGCTGATTGGGTCAGCGTAGCCCGTACCCGGCAAGCGGCCCTTGCAGCCGCAGATGCGCTTGCCCAAAGCCTGAACTCGAACTGAAGGACCTGCCATGCTGTGGTCACTGCTTAAGATCCTTGTATTTGTTGCAATCGTAGGCCTTTTGGCTCTTGGTGCCGGCTTCCTGATGGAGGCCAGCGGCGGGGTTCAGATTGCTGTCGCGGGAACGGAATATACGCTTGGTCCGCTTCAATCCGTGATTGGCTTTTTGGTGCTGGTCGGCTCTGTCTGGTTGTTCTTCAAACTGCTGCGCCTGCTGATTGCGACGCTGAAATTCCTGAATGGGGATGAAACGGCGCTGTCGCGGTATTTTGACCGTGGTCGCGAACAGCGTGGGTATCAGGCCCTGTCTGACGGTTTGATGGCGCTTGCCTCTGGCGAAGGGCGCGTTGCAATGACCAAGGCGCAAAAAGCTGAAAAGCTTCTTCAAAATCCGGACCTGACGACGTTGTTGGTGGCGCAGGCTGCTGAAATGACGGGCGATACCCGCAAGGCGGCGGATGCGTACAAAAAGCTGGTCAGCAATAATGCGACCCGCTTTGTTGGTGTGCGTGGGATTATGAAGCAAAAGCTGGCAGACGGTGACGATGAAACGGCGCTGAAACTGGCGGAAAAAGCACTGGCGATCAAACCCCGTCATGAAGAGGTTCAAGACGTGTTGCTGGGCTTGCAGACCAAATCGCAAGACTGGTCTGGTGCGCGGTCCACTTTGACAGCCAAACTGAAATCCGGCAGTTTGCCGCGTGACGTTTACAAACGGCGTGATGCTGTTCTGGCCCTGTCTGCGGCCAAAGATATCCTGAACGAAGACGGTTCGATCGAGCAGCAAGAACGCGCGATTGAAGCCAACAAGCTGTCACCGGATCTGGTTCCAGCCGCAGCTATGGCTGCACGCGCCTACATCGCCAAGGGGCAAGCCCGCAGTGCCACGCGCCTGATCAAAAAGGCTTGGGATGTTGCACCGCACCCTGATCTTGCACATGCATTTGCTGAAATTGAACCCAACGAGACGCCACAGGCCCGGATCAAACGGTTCGCTGCTTTGGTGCGGTCGCACCCTCAGCACGCGGAAACGCGTTTGATGATGGCCGAGCTTAACATCGTGGCCGAGGATTTCCCTGAAGCCCGCCGTTCGCTGGGTGATCTGGTAGAAAAGAATGGCGATGCTCGTGCCTTTACTTTGATGGCTGCCATCGAGCGCGGCGAAGGGTCATCAGATGCAGTGGTGCAGGGGTGGCTGGCCAAAGCGCTGACAGCGCCGCGTGGGCCGCAGTGGGTGTGCGACAATTGTCATCACATCCATGCCGAATGGGCGCCAGTTTGCGAAAACTGTGGCACATTCGATCGCCTCAGCTGGAGCACGCCGAACACGCCTGAGATGTCGTCGGCCACAGGGGCGCATATGTTGCCGCTGATTTTGGGCGCAATCGAAGATAAATCGCAGGACGCGCCACTCGACGTGCCAGAAGAGGCCGAAGTCTTAGACGCCGAAGTGGTCGCTGACGATGCAGTGCGGACGGAAATAGAAGAGCCTGCTGCCGAAGACGCACGCAAATAAAAACCCTCAGCTGCCGCGTGTTTTTAACCTGCGGCAGCTGCTACGTTTTGCCTGTAGTGACGGGGCCTGAGCGATGTCGGTCTTTGGATCAGCCTGGTTTCCAGCACACCACAAGAATACGCGCATTTTCCGGGCTGGCTGACACATAAAGATGTTCCAGCGCGGAATCAAAATACAAGCTGTCCCCCGGGTTCAGCCGCACAGGGTCGCGCCCCTTGATGCACACATCCAAAACACCGCTGAGCAGATACAGGAACTCTTCGCCGGGGTGGGTGACATATTCGCGAAAATCTTTGATCTCGTGCGCTTTGATTTCACCCGTCATTGGCACCATGTGTTTGCCGGTCATTTCTGTTGCCAGCATCTCGTACACATAGGATTCGGTTTCGTGAATGTTGGCCTTGCTTGATTGGGTCAGGGTTGCGCTGCCTGCTTTGAACCCTTGTGTGTTGGGGGCGAAGAGATCCCCCACGTCCATGCCAAGCCCCTGCGCCAGTCGCATGAACCGATCATACGTCAGCGAAATTGCCCCACGTTCCATCTTGGAAATCGTGGAAACGGCAAGCCCGGTTCGATCCGCAAGGTCTTGCAACTTCCAGCCACGGGCTTTGCGGATGTCCCGGACGCGTGCGCCCAGATCAGCCTGTGTCGTGGTCGCCGAGGGGGCAAGGTCGGGGGATAGCTTTTCTGTCTTCATTTTCCGATACGAAAACGCCTCTTTTTTCCGATACGAAAATTTGCTACCACCTGAGGCGTTCGAAATCAACGAACACAGATCATTTGGTGCGATAAGGTGGAAGAATGACAAAGGTATATGAGTATGCCGTTATCGGCGCGGGCATTGCTGGGGCCTCTGTTGCGGCGGAACTGGCTGGGGATGCGTCTGTGGTCTTGGTCGAAATGGAATCCCAGCCCGGATATCACACCACAGGTCGGTCAGCTGCGATGTTTGCGCCGGGCTATGGGCCGCAGCCGGTGCGTGCGCTGACACGGGCCTCGGCCGATTTCTTTAACGCTCCGCCTGAGGGGTTTTGTGATGTCGATCTGCTATCGCCGCGTGATGTCGTCATGGTGGCACGGCCGGATCAAACGGATGCACTTGATAGCTTGATTGATGAACTGGCGTCTGAGACGGCTGTGGAACGCATTGATGCGCAAGACCTGAGGGATCGTCACCCCTTGTTCCGCGCAGGTTATGCTGAGGCCGGGATGCTGGATCGTGGTGGCAGCGAGATTGACGTCAATGCCCTGCATCAGGGGTATCTGAACCAGTTCCGTCAGCGAGACGGAGTATTGCGAACCAAGTCCGAAATTTCTGAAATGACCTTTGACGGAGAGGTATGGCACCTTACTGCAGGTGCAGAGGTAATTCGCGCGTCCAAAATCATCAACGCGGCGGGGGCCTGGGCGGACGAGGTCGGACATAAAGCAGGGGCAGAGAAGATTGGCCTTGTTCCCATGCGACGTACAGCGCTGACCGTCGAAGCCCCCGAAGGTGTGAACATCGACGCCTTACCTCTTGTCGTTGATATCGACGAAGAGTTTTACATGAAACCTGAGTCCGGGCGGTTGCTTATCTCACCAGCGAACGAGGATCCCATGAATCCTTGTGATGCACAGCCAGAAGAGTTGGATATCGCCTTTTGTATTGATCGTATTGAACGGGCCTTTGACATTCAGGTCCGGCGTGTCACAACAAAATGGGCGGGCTTGCGCAGTTTTGTGCCGGACAAGTCACCTGTGGTTGGGTTCTCAGCGAAAGCCCCCCAATTCTTTTGGCTAGCGGGGCAGGGGGGCTATGGCATCCAAACAGCCCCTGCCTTGGCACGCTGCGCGGCGGCATTGGTGAGTGGTCAACCCGTTCCACAGGACATCATCAAGGAAGGCTTAGACCTAAACTCTCTATCGCCAGAACGCCTAATCGGCTCCACCGTATAGAAGCTGGCAATTAGATTCCTGCTTCGGCCCCTAAAGGCAATAGGGTTTGGCAAAAGACTCTGGCGACGGGTTGGGGGAGAATCCTGTTTGCTTGGAGCGCAATATGAATCGCCGGGCGCTGCCTCGGTGGCCTTTTGGAGTGTTCAGGCGGGCGACTCGTCGGGTCTTTAGTGTCTGTTGATGCTTGTGGGTCTAGATGTGGTGTTTGTGTTTTTGCGGCAGGTGTTTGTGTTGATTGATTTGAGTTTGGATTGTTGATGTATGGTGTTGTGGGTTTGGTTTTGTTGTTTGTAGGTTGTTGATATTGTTAGTTTTCTGATCTTTTCTGTAGTTTTTGTGAATTTTGTGTATTTTAGGGTTGCGGGTATTTGGTGTTAGGACTAGAACCCCCTTCACCGGCGGCGCTGAGGCGCTACTGAGACACACCGGACGGGACGGCGGGAACGCGGAACGGTTCGGGAAACACGGCGGAGAGACGTCGCAGAATTTGGGATATTGGCAAGCGGGCGCGCTGAGGAGATTGGCGCATCTGTTGGTTTTTGTCTCTGGGGCTTAGGTTCCAACGTTGTTTGAAAATTGAATATCTGAAGAGATATGTGGGCGGTTTGGTCTATTTCGATGGATCAGCCTCTTCATATCAACGCCGGTAGGTAAGCACTTTCGAGTGTGATCCGATGACCGGTGTCAGCTTCACTGTTTGGACGGTTTCTTGTTATCTTTGGATAACCTGAAGCACAACAAACAGAAAAGACGCATGATGGTTTCAGTAAGGCCATTCATGTGGATGTGCAGAGGTTCGAACGTCAAGGACATGGTCGCAAGACCATTTCAACTTGAGAGTTTGATCCTGGCTCAGAACGAACGCTGGCGGCAGGCCTAACACATGCAAGTCGAGCGCACTCTTCGGAGTGAGCGGCGGACGGGTTAGTAACGCGTGGGAATATGCCCTTCTCTAAGGAATAGCCACTGGAAACGGTGAGTAATACCTTATACGCCCTTCGGGGGAAAGATTTATCGGAGAAGGATTAGCCCGCGTAAGATTAGATAGTTGGTGGGGTAATGGCCTACCAAGTCTACGATCTTTAGCTGGTTTTAGAGGATGATCAGCAACACTGGGACTGAGACACGGCCCAGACTCCTACGGGAGGCAGCAGTGGGGAATCTTGGACAATGGGCGCAAGCCTGATCCAGCCATGCCGCGTGAGTGATGAAGGCCTTAGGGTCGTAAAGCTCTTTCGCCAGAGATGATAATGACAGTATCTGGTAAAGAAACCCCGGCTAACTCCGTGCCAGCAGCCGCGGTAATACGGAGGGGGTTAGCGTTGTTCGGAATTACTGGGCGTAAAGCGCACGTAGGCGGATCAGAAAGTAAGGGGTGAAATCCCAGGGCTCAACCCTGGAACTGCCTCTTAAACTCCTGGTCTTGAGTTCGAGAGAGGTGAGTGGAATTCCGAGTGTAGAGGTGAAATTCGTAGATATTCGGAGGAACACCAGTGGCGAAGGCGGCTCACTGGCTCGATACTGACGCTGAGGTGCGAAAGTGTGGGGAGCAAACAGGATTAGATACCCTGGTAGTCCACACCGTAAACGATGAATGCCAGTCGTCGGGTAGCATGCTATTCGGTGACACACCTAACGGATTAAGCATTCCGCCTGGGGAGTACGGTCGCAAGATTAAAACTCAAAGGAATTGACGGGGGCCCGCACAAGCGGTGGAGCATGTGGTTTAATTCGAAGCAACGCGCAGAACCTTACCAACCCTTGACATCCTAGGACAACTCCAGAGATGGAGCCTTCCTTCGGGACCTAGTGACAGGTGCTGCATGGCTGTCGTCAGCTCGTGTCGTGAGATGTTCGGTTAAGTCCGGCAACGAGCGCAACCCACATCTTTAGTTGCCAGCAGTTCGGCTGGGCACTCTAGAGAAACTGCCCGTGATAAGCGGGAGGAAGGTGTGGATGACGTCAAGTCCTCATGGCCCTTACGGGTTGGGCTACACACGTGCTACAATGGCAGTGACAATGGGTTAATCCCAAAAAACTGTCTCAGTTCGGATTGGGGTCTGCAACTCGACCCCATGAAGTCGGAATCGCTAGTAATCGCGTAACAGCATGACGCGGTGAATACGTTCCCGGGCCTTGTACACACCGCCCGTCACACCATGGGAGTTGGGTTTACCCGAAGGCCGTGCGCCAACCTCTTCGGAGGGGGCAGCGGACCACGGTGAGCTCAGCGACTGGGGTGAAGTCGTAACAAGGTAGCCGTAGGGGAACCTGCGGCTGGATCACCTCCTTTCTAAGGATGTTCCTAGTCAGCATGAACTTGTTCATACTCGTGGAACACTTAGCAACGGTCAGTATACAAAACTGACCAAACATCGGACCAGGCCGTCCTCATATCTCTTCAGACAACCGCGGCAGCGGCCGTTATCGGCAGCTGTTCGGTGACATAACCACTGAGTGCTGCTCTCGGGTATTGCTTTGCAATATCCTGTCGCACACCGATTTAGTTTTTGAGGTTCAAAAACATAAATCTGGGTCGGTAGCTCAGGTGGTTAGAGCGCACGCCTGATAAGCGTGAGGTCGGAGGTTCAAGTCCTCCTCGACCCACCATCGTCTCTTTTTTGCTTGCAAAAAAGATGGCGAACAACAGTGCCTCGTAGAGGAAAGCGACAGTGCCTTGCGCAGCAAGGTCACGACAGCGGTTCTCTGGATCGCACCATGATGGGGCCTTAGCTCAGATGGGAGAGCGCCTGATTTGCATTCAGGAGGTCAGGAGTTCGATCCTCCTAGGCTCCACCAACACCTTCGAAGAACACATCTTCAAGCATTCGTCGTGAATGTTTAAACGTCTGTTCTTCAGACGAATTGACATCGTATAGAGAGAAAATATCAACACTGTTGATCCTGCCGAGTGTGGCATGCGATCTCAGTTTGGTGTCTGAGCCTTCGGGTTTAGACAAGCATATGACATAGGTTGTTTCCTCGACCTCTCATGTGTTTGCCAGCTGAAAAAGACAGAGTTGTCCAAGTCAAGTATACTAACCCGAGCAATCGAGTTGATCCCCTGCACGGGTGGTCGACCATGAATGGTTGCTCATTGTTCCTGTCCAAGTGGCAGGAGCGGGAAAATGTATGTTTTTGGTTCAGAAAGATAAGCTACAGTTTCTTACCAGCTTCTGTAGTCGATTGACGCAAGTCTTTCTTTTTCTGGATCAAATCAAGCGCGAAAAGGGCGTTTGGTGAATGCCTTGGCAGTAAGAGGCGATGAAAGACGTGATACTCTGCGATAAGTCATGGGGAGCTGAGAATAAGCTTTGATCCATGAATTTCTGAATGGGGCAACCCACCTGATATTCTATTATTGTTAACCGCAAGGTTGCTCAATAGTAGGGTAAACCAGGTACTTTTAGACTGAATACATAGGTTTAAAAGAGCAAACCCGGGGAACTGAAACATCTAAGTACCCGGAGGAAAGGAAATCAATTGATACTCCGCTAGTAGTGGCGAGCGAACGCGGATCAGCCGAGCCAGAGAAGTGACCAGAACATGTTGGGAAGCATGGCCATAGCGGGTGATAGCCCCGTATGGGAAGCTTTGATGGACGTATTAAGTAGGGCGGAACACGTGAAATTCTGTCTGAAGATCGGAGGACCACCTTCGAAGGCTAAGTACTCCTTACTGACCGATAGTGAACCAGTACCGTGAGGGAAAGGTGAAAAGCACCCCGACGAGGGGAGTGAAACAGTACCTGAAACCGAACGCCTACAATCAGTTGGAGGGCCCTTGCGGCCTGACAGCGTACCTTTTGTATAATGGGTCATCGACTTGGTCTATCTAGCAAGCTTAAGCCGTTAGGTGTAGGCGCAGCGAAAGCGAGTCTTAATAGGGCGAATGAGTTAGGTGGATCAGACCCGAAACCGAGTGATCTAGGCATGATCAGGATGAAGGTTAGGTAACACTAACTGGAGGTCCGAACCCACATCTGTTGAAAAAGATCGGGATGAATTGTGCCTAGGGGTGAAAGGCCAATCAAACTCGGAGATAGCTGGTTCTCTGCGAAATCTATTTAGGTAGAGCGTCATCCGAATACCCTCGGGGGTAGAGCACTGGATGGGTAATGGGGCCTTACCGGCTTACTGATCCTAACCAAACTCCGAATACCGAGGAGTACTAGATGGCAGACACACTGCGGATGCTAACGTCCGTAGTGGAGAGGGAAACAACCCTGACCTCCGGCTAAGGCCCCTAATTCATGGCTAAGTGGGAAAGCAGGTGGGACGACCAAAACAACCAGGAAGTTGGCTTAGAAGCAGCCATCTTTTAAAGATAGCGTAACAGCTCACTGGTCTAATTAAGTTGTCCTGCGGCGAAGATGTAACGGGGCTCAAGCCATGAGCCGAAGCCGAGGATGCACATAGTGCATGGTAGCAGAGCGTAGTGTGACATAGTCTCATGTCTCCTTACTGTCTTCGGACAGATTGGAGACGCGAGGCTTTCGATGAAGCCGGGCTGTAAGGCATCCGGTGGAGAGATCACTAGTGAGAATGATGACATGAGTAGCGACAAAGAGTGTGAGAGACACTCTCGCCGAAAGTCCAAGGGTTCCTGCTTAAAGCTAATCTGAGCAGGGTAAGCCGACCCCTAAGGCGAGGCCGAAAGGCGTAGTCGATGGGAACCAGGTTAATATTCCTGGGCCAGGAAGTGGTGACGGATCTCGAAGGTAGTTCATCCTTATTGGATTGAATGGGCTGCTTAGAGGTTCCTGGAAATAGCCCTTCCATGAGATCGTACCCTAAACCGACACAGGTGGACTGGTAGAGAATACCAAGGCGCTTGAGAGAACGATGTTGAAGGAACTCGGCAAAATACCTCCGTAAGTTCGCGAGAAGGAGGCCCGGTTCTTAGGCAACTAGGAGCTGGGGGCACAAACCAGGGGGTGGCGACTGTTTATTAAAAACACAGGGCTCTGCGAAGTCGTAAGACGACGTATAGGGTCTGACGCCTGCCCGGTGCCTGAAGGTTAAAAGGAGGGGTGAGAGCTCTGAATTGAAGCCCAGGTAAACGGCGGCCGTAACTATAACGGTCCTAAGGTAGCGAAATTCCTTGTCGGGTAAGTTCCGACCTGCACGAATGGCGTAACGACTTCCCCGCTGTCTCCAACATCGACTCAGCGAAATTGAATTACCTGTCAAGATGCAGGTTACCCGCGGTTAGACGGAAAGACCCCGTGCACCTTTACTACAGCTTCACATTGGCATTAGGCCGAGCATGTGCAGGATAGGTGGTGGGCTTTGAAACAGAAACGCCAGTTTCTGCGGAGCCTCCCTTGAGATACCACCCTTGCTCTGCTTGATGTCTAACCGCGGTCCGTTATCCGGATCCGGGACCCTGTGTGGCGGGTAGTTTGACTGGGGCGGTCGCCTCCTAAAGCGTAACGGAGGCGCGCGAAGGTTGGCTCAGAGCGGTCGGAAATCGCTCGTTGAGTGCAATGGCAGAAGCCAGCCTGACTGCAAGACTGACAAGTCGAGCAGAGTCGAAAGACGGCCATAGTGATCCGGTGGTCCCGAGTGGAAGGGCCATCGCTCAACGGATAAAAGGTACGCCGGGGATAACAGGCTGATACTGCCCAAGAGTCCATATCGACGGCAGTGTTTGGCACCTCGATGTCGGCTCATCTCATCCTGGGGCTGGAGCAGGTCCCAAGGGTACGGCTGTTCGCCGTTTAAAGAGGTACGTGAGCTGGGTTTAGAACGTCGTGAGACAGTTCGGTCCCTATCTGCCGTGGGTGTAGGATACTTGAGAGGAGTTGCCCCTAGTACGAGAGGACCGGGGTGAACGTTCCACTGGTGGACCAGTTATCGTGCCAACGGTAGTGCTGGGTAGCTATGAACGGACAGGATAACCGCTGAAGGCATCTAAGCGGGAAGCCCCCCTCAAAACAAGGTATCCCTGAGAGCCGAGGTAGACCACCTCGTCGATAGGCCAGAGATGTAAGTGCAGTAATGCATTCAGTTGACTGGTACTAATGGCTCGATAGGCTTGATTTGATCCAGTAAAAGCAAGACTTTTACGGACAAACAAAAGCATACATCACACTAAATACATGACAAACAGACAACGTTGATATTTTCCCTGCGATACAACAATCGCAGGACAGAGGTATTTATTCGGTTTGGTGGCCATAGCACAAGTGAAACACCCGGTCCCATCCCGAACCCGGAAGTTAAGCACTGTCGCGCCGATGGTACTGCGTCTTAAGACGTGGGAGAGTAGGTCACCGCCAAACCTAATAAATACCTCAAATTCTCTAACGATCACAAACAATAAGACTCCAATCAAAACACCGCTTGGAGGCGCAGAGCACAAACGCTCAAAATGGCGCGGGATGGAGCAGCCCGGTAGCTCGTCAGGCTCATAACCTGAAGGTCGTAGGTTCAAATCCTACTCCCGCAACCAATAAACAAGCCGCCATAGGGCGGCTTTTTGCGTTTATACCCTATGCCATTGTCGTAAAGCCCGGAATTTGGGTTGCTCTCCAGATAGATGGAAGGCGGCTTCGAATTTTTGGGGCTCAATTTGCGGGACTTGGACACTGAGACCATTGAGACACCGCCCCTGCGCTTGACTGGAGCTAGGATGAATGTCAGGGAGCCAAAAACAACCTGAAGGATAATTTGGTGAATTTTTTCAAAACGCTATTAGGACTAAGCATTGCATTGTTAATCGCCGCGTGCGCACCGGTCAAAGGACCTGCTAAAGACGGAGTTACGGCAGGTTTCAAGGGGCCAGCCAGAATTTTGTAAGGCCAGCCAGAATTTTGTGGCAGGCATGCAGCCGAGCAACGTTAAGGTCACTCGGGGAGAGAAACGTCTACCGGCAGCCTGCAAAGTGCACGTCTTCAATGATCATATGACCATCGTGAGACACGGCGTCGTTCCAGCGCGCCACATATTACCACCACAAATCGACTGGAGCCAAAGTGAATTAATGCCTGCGTATGGGAGCCAGTAAAGCATGCTGTCAACGCCACTTTGACGTGTTCTTTCGAAGATGAAACGAACCGCCGTCGGCTTCGTGTATGTTGCGTTCATCATTGATGTCTTCGCGCGCTACATCGTTGGCTGGAAGGTCTCTTCCTCTAAGCCCAGATGGTGCATTGTGCTTTGGATCAAGCGTTGGCGGCGCGCAGCGTAGCGACAGAGGCGTTCAATATCTGTCGATCAAGTCAAAGCGACCTCGAGGAAGCTAAAGATCGATCCGGTCGGCAGCGTTACGGCTATGTTGGCCGAGACAATCAACGGTCTCTACAAGGCTGAGGTCATCGAGCACGAGGGCCCGTGGCAAGGCAAAAAAGACGTCGAATTGGCAACGCTCGATTGTCCATTGGCACGCCGTTTTGGCATGCATCGCCCCAGCCAGAAAGGAGCTACTATGACAGTCTAAACGCCAAGCAGAATAGGAACTAAACTGTCTCCGGTAAACCCGGTCTGGTTCACAGCCGAGCAACGTTAAGGTCACTCGGGGAGAGAAACGTCTACCGGCAGCCTGCAAAGTCACGTCTTCAAAATATGAAACGGCGTCGTTCCAGGCGCCGGCCAAAGTGAATTTGCCTGCGTACAGTAAAGATGCTGTCAACGCCACTTTGACGTGTTCTTTCGAAGATGAAACGAAATCTGTGACCTTTGAACCTAAGAATTTGTCGGCAGCAGCGCGGACAGGGTCAGCGATTGGTGTTACCTTGTTGTGCCCAATTTGTGGACTCGGTGTCGCAGCGGCAAATGCCGGTACAGACAAGCAAAATGATATTTATGGGTTCACTGACCTGAAGCTGGAATTCTAAATCTAAAAGATCCGTAAAAGATTAGGAAGAAGGCAGGCTTTGCTTGCCGGATCCTGATCTTTGCGTGTTTGGGGATAAAAATACTGATCCGCTACGATTAAAACGGGGGTCAGGTCACGAAAAGTTTTGCGCGCCCTCTTTGAGACTTCGCCGTACCCTATGGGCAGATTCAATGCCAAGAGTACGGAACCCCCCATGTCGCACATCTCGCCCACACTTCTGACCGAAATCCGAAACCGGTTTGCCCAGATTGATCATTGTCCCCAGCAAGGACCGCGGGTTTTCTTTGAAAACGCGGGCGGCGCTTTGAGTTTGAACTCGGTTGTCGAGACCTCTCAGATCTACGCCGCCATTCCAGACAACCAAGGTCGTGACAATGTTGGCAGTCATGAGTTGGTGCGGGTTATCAACAAAGCCAAAGAAGACATGGCCAGTTTCATGAATGCGCCATCTGGGCAATTCTTTGTTGGTGAAAGCGGGACTGAGTTGCTGTTCCGGTTGATCATGAACGCCTGTCTTGGCGCCGGTCCGGGGCAGGTTCTGGGCACAACGCTTGAACACCCGGCTACCCGCAGTGCCTGCAATCGTTGGGCGGGCGTCGCGGGTCAGGCGCATGTTTTGGTCCCTCATGACGACGCAACAGGAACGGTTACGGCCGAAGCCTACGCCGCTAAGGTCACGCCAGACACAAAGGTCGCGACGATCGTACACACCTCCCCTGTCACGGGCATGGGCGTCGATGTTGCGGCTGTGTCTGCTGCAATCCGTGCGGTTGCGCCAGAGTGTTACATCATCGTTGATGGCATTCAGCACGCTGCACACGGGCGTATGGACCTGACCGCTTATGATGTCGATGGTTATGTGGTGTCGCCCTACAAGGTGTTTTCGCGCCATGGCTATGGTGTAGCTTGGATTTCAGATCGTTTGACGAAGCTACCTCATAATTCCCTGATCGACGGCCCTGAGGAAAACTGGGAAATGGGGACTCGGGATACCGGGTCTTATGCCACGTTGTCGGATGTGGTGTCGTATTTCGAATGGTTGGGCGAACAAGTCAGCGGCGCAACAGATCGGCGCGAAAAGTTCATTGCTGCAGGCGAAGCGATCCATGCGCAGGAAAAGGCGCTGACCGATGCCATGATACACGGCACGGGCAATCTGGCGGGCCTCAAAGACATGGAAAAAGTGCAGATATTGGGTGGAGTGGATAACCCAGCCCGCGAGGGGTTGGTGTCGCTTACTGTTTCGGGCGTTCCATCGGTTGATGTGGTCAAGGCGCTCAACGCGCAGGGTATTCGAACACACCTTCGCAAGGCAGATCACTATTCGGGGAATATTCTAGACCCTCTTGGCTTGGAAAGCTGCGTTCGGGTGTCCATGTGCCACTATAACAGCACGCACGAAGTGGCACAGTTTCTCGCCGTGATGAAGGTCATCGCGGCCTGATCTCTCTGTTTACGACACAAAGTGTCGGTGCCAGAGATGTTGAGCAAAAAATACCGTGGCTCACCCCCTGATTATTTGTCGGGTGTTGGGCCATGGTCCCGGCTAGCCTCCCCCTTAGTGCATCAGGGAGAAGCCACGTCATGAAAACCCACGCTCAGGCCGTTGTTATTGGGGGCGGCCTTGCCGGTTGTTCCATCCTTTACCATCTGGCCAAACTCGGCTGGACGGATTCAGTTTTGTTGGAACGCGACGAGCTGACATCAGGGTCAACATGGCACGCGGCGGCCAACATCCACGGGCTGCACGACAACAACAACATCACCCGCATTCAACACTATACGATGAACCTGTATAAAGAGCTGGAAACAGAAACCGGTCAGGGCTGTGGCGTCTTTCAACCCGGTTCGCTGTATCTGGCGCAGACCGAAGAGCGGGAACATCAGTTGCGCCTGCAAGAGGCGAAGGCCCGGTTTTATGGTTTGAATTTTCACGAAGTCAGCCGCGAGCAGGCCAAAGAGCTGCACCCGCTGGCGCAATTCGATGACATTCGTTGCATCATGTATGAACCCGATGGCGGCAATGTTGACCCGTCGGGTGTGACCATGGCCTATGCCGCTGGGGCGCGCAAAATGGGCGCAACGATTGAGCGATTCTGTCCTGTGATCGGGACTGAGCAGCAACCGGATGGATCGTGGATCGTACGGACAGAAAAGGGTGATATCCACACGCAGTGGGTGGTGAACGCCTCTGGTCTCTGGGGGCGCGAAGTTGCGGCGCTGGCGGGGCTGGAATTCCCGTTGCAGCCCACCGAGCATCAGTATTTCGTCACAGAGAGCATTGATGAAGTGGCCAATATGGGGCGCCGTTTACCGTCCATCGCGGATCGGGATGGTGAGTACTATTTCCGCCAAGAGGGCAACGGGCTGCTGATCGGGGCCTATGAGAAAGACATGCGGTTCTGGGCGGAAAACGGTACGCCGTTGGATTTCGCGCATGAGCTGTTCCCGGACGATCTGGATCGGATCATGGAAAACGTGATCCGCGCCACCGAACGTGTGCCAGCAGCGGCAACCGCTGGTGTGAAACGTGTGATCAATGGCCCGATGATCTGGTCGCCGGATTCCAATGCGCTGTGGGGGCCGGTGCCCGAGCTGAAGAACTACTTCATGTGTGGTGGCATTATCCCTGGGTTCTCGCAATCTGGCGGTCTGGGTCTACTGGCGGCGCAATGGATGATTGAGGGAGAGCCCCAGTACGACATGTTCGCCTGGGATCTGGCGCGCTTTGGTGATTGGGCCGATAAGAAGTTCACCAAGGCCCGGGTTGAGGATCAGTATACCCACCGTTTTGCCATTCATTTCCCGAACGAAGAACGCAACGCTGGACGTCCCGCCCGTGTGCGCCCAGCGTACGAAATGCAAAAGGAAATGGGGGGTGTCTTTGGCATGAACTGCGGTTGGGAGCATCCCCTGTGGTTCGCCGATAAGCCCGGCGTTGTCGACACCAACAGCTTTACCCGTCAAAACTGGTGGGCGGCTGTGGGCGAAGAGGTCAAGATGCTGCGTGAAAACGTGGGTGTCATCGATATCTCGAACTTTGCCAATTATGTGATCAAGGGGCCGGGCGCGCATGCGTGGCTGGATCAACTGGTTGCCAACCGGGTGCCGTCAGAAATCGGGCGGTCCTGTCTGACTCCGTTGATCGGCGTGCGGGGTGGCATCGCCGGGGATTTCACCATTACCAAGGTTGCGGATGATGAGTATATGATGGTCGGATCGGGGATGGCGGAACGCTATCACCAGCGGTTCTTTAACATGATCGAGCTGCCCGAAGGCACCACGTTCGAAGTGGCCACAAATCGTATCGCGGGCTTCAACGTGGCGGGACCGAAAGCGCGCGATATGCTGCAGCGGATGACCAATGCGGATCTCAGCAACGAAGCCTTCAGGTTTATGCGGTCTGCGACAATAGAGGTGGCTGGCGTCAGCTGTTTGGCGATCCGCGTGTCCTTTACCGGTGATCTGGGATGGGAGCTGCACTGCGCCGAAGAGGATCAGGTGCGCCTGTACACCGCACTGATTGCGGCGGCCAAAGAGTTTGATGGCGGACCGGTTGGCGGGCGTGCGCTGGGATCTTTGCGGATCGAAAAGGGCTATGGCTCTTGGGGTCGCGAATATAGCCCAGAGTATTGGCCGCAAGAGGTGGCTCTGGAGCGCCTGATCAAGCTGGACAAAGATTTCCTGAACAAAGACGCTTATCTGGCGGTGAAAGATAACACCCCGCGCGAGGTTCTGTCGGTCTTTGCCATTGAGGCGGATAACGATGCAGACGCGAGTGGCGGTGAACCTATCTTTCTCGCGGATGGCACACCTGTTGGGCGCGTAACCTCGGGGGCATATGGGTATTCCGTCGAGAAATCGCTGGCGATTGGGTTTGCCAACCCTGCGGTTGCCAAGCCCGGTGATACGGTCGAGGTGTTTATCCTGGGTAAGCCGCACAAGGCGACCCTGTTGGCGGAGCCGCCGTTTGATGCAGCGGGGCAACGCCTGCGGGCGTGAGCCTACGGCTGCATCTGTGCCGCGGCCTCCATCAGCCAGGTTTTGAACACTTTGACTGATGGGGTCGGCGAGCGGGTTTTGAACCGCACACAATAGACCCAGGGGCTGTCGATATCAGTCTCAAAGGGCTCCACGACCATCCCACGCTCGACATACGGTCCAACGAGTGAGCGTGGAACAACCGCGCAGCCAAGCCCCTGAACCGCCAATTCAATGGTGAGTGTGGATACATCCGTTTGAAACCCACCGGACAAGTCCAAGGGCGGGAGGTCAAAGTAGGCCGCGACTTTTTCCCAATAGGCCAACCGTCCCAGAATACAGAGTAAATCAGCCTGCGCCAATTGAGCAGGGTCGGTAAGATCAGCGCCGTTGACCTGATATCCGGGCGCACAAATGATGGCCAATTTCTCGCGCCACAACGGTATCGTCCCATCGGGGATCTCGTCCTGATGATTGATGGTGATTGAGATATCAGAAATATCCCCTTCGACATCGGTCCAGACAGTTCCGTGCACAGTCACCTGCACCCCGGGGTGCGCGGCGTGAAATCCGCGTAGAACTTTGGCAAGCCAGAGCCCGGCGAGGCTGGTGGGGCTGGAAACGACCACCTCCCGCTTGCGGTTTTGCGTCAGGATCGACGAGGTCGCGATATCAATTTCCTGCAACGCATGGCGCACGGATGGTAAATAGGCCTCGCCCACCTCAGTTAGAGAAAGGGACCGGGGGAGGCGCACAAACAAGGGGCGGCCGATGAATTCCTCAAGCGAGCGCACGTGATTGCTGACGGCAGATTGGGTGCAGTTCAACTCATCCGATGCGCTGGTAAAGCTCAGGTGACGGGCGGCGGCTTCGAACGAGCGCAGGAAGGTCAGATGGGGCAGGTTTTTCATACTGCCACCCTATCGCGCATATCTGCTGAGTGCGACTGTTCCGTCTCCGTCGCAAGATGTCGCAAAATCACGACGATGCGCCGATTTTAACGTGCGAAATTATCCGGGGCATAGGGCCAGTCTTCTTTGCGTGTGGGTTAGGTGGGAACGCCCTAGGTTTTGGGGCGACAGGTTTACCATGCCCGGAGGAAACCCCATGACCGAAACCTTTGACCGTATTGCCGATTTTGCGCTGGATATTGCGCCGGATCAGATACCGGACTCTACGCATGAGGCGGCGGCTTTGATGTTGCTGGATACGTTAGGCATCACGATTGGTGCTGGACCGATGGAGGCGGGTGTGATCGCGCGGGATACTGCCGCGTTGTTATACGGCTCGTCCGATCCGAATTTCACGGCCCGGATGATGTTTGATGGGCGCAAGGTCAGTGTTGCGGGATCTGCCTATGCTGCGGCGACACAGACGGATAACTTGGACGGTCATGATGGCTACAACCCAACCAAGGGGCATATCGGGGTTGTGGTTATCCCGACCTTAGCGGCTTTGGCCGAGGTGTCCGAGGATATCTCGGGCGCTGAGGCGCTGGCAGCTGTGACCGTTGGGTATGAAATCGCAGGTCGCGCCGGTCTGGCGTTGCACGATACCGTCAGCGATTATCATACGTCAGGGGCTTGGAATGCATTGGGTGTGGTTGCCATGGCAGCGCGGTTGCGGGGAATGACCCGTGATCAGATGCGCCAAGCGCTTGGCATTGCTGAATATCATGGACCGCGCAGCCAGATGATGCGGGAAATCGCAAACCCCACAATGTTGCACGATGGATCCGGTTGGGGGGCGATGGTCGGGCTGTCATCGGTTGTTTTGGCCGAACAAGGCTTTACTGGCGCGCCTGCGATCACCATCGAGGCAGATGAGGCGCAGAGCCATTGGCAGGATCTTGGCACGTTCTGGCAAATGGAATATCAGTATGTGAAGCCCTATCCGATCTGTCGTTGGGCGCATGCGGCGATTGATGGTGCACGCGCAATCATGAAAGAGCATGGGCTGGCTCATGCAGATATAAAACATGTGCAGGTGAATAGCTTTCATGAAGCGGCTTGCTTGTTTCAGGACCTGCCTGACAACACGTCCAAGGCGCAGTATTCGCTGCCTTTTGCCGTGGCCATTCAGATTGTCCATGGGCGGATCGGGGTCGAACATATCTCAGGGGCGGGTCTCTCAGATCCGACTGTTGCAGATGTGATGACGCGTATTTCTGTCACAGAAGCCGAACATCACAGCAAACGGTTCCCGGTGGGGCGTTGGGCGGATGTACAGATCACCACCACGGATGGGCGGGTGCTGGAGGCAGGCGATACCCATGCCCGCGGCGGCCCAGAGGCCCCGATGAGCCGGGATGAGGTTATCGAGAAATTCATGGAATTTGCGACCCCGTCATTGGGGGTTACCCGCGCAGCAGCCATTCGGGATGCAACGTTGGGTCTTACGCGTCCTGACAGTCGGCTCTCGGACCTGACACAACATCTTTTTGACGCCCCGGAGGCATAAACCAATATGGCACGAGATCGACGCAGCGGCGGGCGCCGCGGGAAATCAGACCGCACAGGCGGCAGTATCGACCAGTTGCCTTGGCAACAGGTGCACAACACCTATCCGCCGTATCAATTGTTGAATCCGGATCAGATGGATCAGCTGCATGCCACGTCGATGCGGATCCTGTCTGAGGCCGGTATTCGCGTCATGGGCGACAATGTACTGGATATATTTGAGCGTGCCGGGGCGATTGTTGACCGTGATACCAAAACGATCCGGATCGACGAGAGCCTTGTCGTTGAGGCGTTGAAGACGGTTCCGTCCGAGTTCACGCTGAGGGCACGCAACCCCGCCAAGCGAATCACCTTGGGCGGGACACATATGAACTTTGGTCTGGTTGCGGGGCCGCCAAATGTGCATGACCGGATCAATGGGCGACGGCAGGGGAATTACACGGATTACTGTAATTTCATCAAGCTGGCACATCATTTCAATGCGGTAAACCTGATCGGGAATCAGGTGATGGCCCCGATCGAAATGCCGGCCAACAACCGCCATCTGGATACCTATCTGGCCAACCTTGCCTATTCTGACCTGTCGTTTCACTGCACCGCTATCGGGCGTGGACGGGCGATGGATGGGATCAATATGATGGCCATCACCCGTGGCCAAAAGCCCGAAGAGATGCGCGATGACCCCGGTGTTATCACAATCATCTCGGTCAATTCGCCACGCCTGTTTGACGATGCCATGGGCGATGGCTTGATCGCGATGGCTGAATACGGCCAGCCAGTGACAGTGACTCCGTTCACTTTGATGGGCGCGATGACGCCTGTAACTTTGCCAGCAGCACTTGCGCAACAAAACGCAGAGGCGCTGTTTGGGGTGGTGCTGACCCAGTTGGTACAGCCCGGCACGCCGGTGATGTATGGCTCGTTCACGTCAAACGTAGACATGCGTTCTGGTGCACCCGCGTTTGGGACACCGGAAAACGCCAAGGCCAATATCGTTGGTGGGCAACTGGCGCGGCGCTATGGCATTCCGTATCGGACCTCGAATGCGAATGCATCCAACGCGGTGGATCTGCAGGCGGCGTATGAAACGATGATGGCCACTTGGGGCGCCGTGCTGGGCGGGGCGAATATCGTCTATCACGCGGCTGGGTGGTTAGAAGGGGGACTGACCGCCAGTTACGAGAAGTTCATCATGGACGTGGAAATCATCCAAAACATGATCGAGTTTCTCAAGCCGATGAAGTTTGACGAGGATGAGCTGGGCTTTGATGCGATCAATTCGGTGCCAACCGGTGGGCATTTCTTTGGCTCGGACCACACCATGGCGCGATACGAAACCGCATTTTACCGCCCGATGCTGTCGGATTGGCAGAACTATGAGAATTGGGAAGCCGCCGGCGCAAAGGACGCATTGGAACGCGCAACCGAGATCTGGCAACAGGCCCTGCGCGATTATGAGGAACCTGTGATGGATCCTGCCATTCGCGAAGAGCTAGACGCCTATGTCGCCAAGCGCAAAGAAGAGATCGGCACAGGTGAACCGTAAAAGACTATGTGCCGACCCTGAAATGGGCGGGCACATAGTTCAAGCTTTTGCATCACAGCTGATCAAACAGCCTACCCGGTAATCCGTCATGACGCAGTAAATCGAGCGCTTGCATCAAGCAAAACATCATCGCCTGATTAGAGGTAACAACCGGTTTTCCGAGTGTTGCCTCGATCCGCTCGATTGCTTCTACCGATCGCATATCGGTACAGCTGAGGACGATTGCCTGCGCATCTGGGTGATCGGCTTGGCAGCCCAGCTCAAGCACCTCATCCGGTGTCAGCTCGCCTTGGCCATAATTGCCCAACTCGCGGCCCACATCGGCGCAGTTCACAGTGTCGATGCCGTTCGATTTCAAAAAGGCCATTGCCTGTTCGTTGATTTCGCCCAGATAGGGCGAGGAAAAGCCAACTTTGGTCGCGCCAATTGCCTTGAGGCCGGCAATCAAGGATCCGGCGGCGGTCAGCGACACAGCTCCAGACCCGGTTTTGATTTTCTCAGCAAGATCGGCATCAAACGATGGGCCGTGTGTCAAAGTCGCCGATGTGCAGCCGTATAAAACCACATCTGGCCGAACGCCTGAAATCATCCGCAAATCATAGCTGATGTCCGAGGCACCCAATCCTGCCATCTGGTCCGATCCGGGGATTTCGTCCACATCATATCCGCCCATCCGTTGGAAATGGATGGTTGTGTTGGGGGGGCGCATCAGCTCGAAGTCAGGCTCTAAATTGGTGTTTGTAAAGGGAACAAGCACACCAATTTTTGCCGCAGTTCGGGTTTCGGTCATGTCAGAATTCCTTTTAGAGCGGTCTGAGCGCGGTTCATGATGTTTTGGTCGCATATCGTGGCGCGTAAACAATCAGACAGGCCATAGCCGCCCATGCCGCGCATCAATAGATTGTCTGCTCGCAAGGCTGTGTCGGCCAGTTGCGCCTGCTCTGACGAGGTGAACCGCAGTAGCACAAAGTTAGTGTAGCTCGCTGGAACGCTCAGCCCTAGGTTCCGGCAGTCAGAGGCAAACTGATCTCGGATTTTTGCGGTCTTTGTAATAACACTTTGCATATGTGTTTGATCCCGCATTGCCGCAGCGGCCATTGCCTGAGACGGGATAGAGATGTTGTTTGGATTGAGTAGTTTGCGCACTTGGTTCGCAATGTCTGGGGGAAAATATCCCCACCCAACACGAGCCCCGGCTAGGCCATAAGCCTTGGAAAAAGTGCGCACGATGACTGTGTCGCCTCGGTCCACCAAGGCAAATATGTCGGCTGGATCATGCGCCAGATCAGAAAACTCTGCATAGGCTTGGTCCACGACCAACAGAATATCATCAGGCAGGCCGTGACGCAGCCGCAGGATTTCAGAGTTTGGGATCACCGTGCCTGTTGGGTTACCGGGGTTGCACAGGAATACGATCCGGGTCTGGGTATCCACGTTGGCAAGGATGTCATCCACCGAAACCGTCAGATTGACCTCGTGCGCTTTGACATATTTTGCCTGCACCTGCGCCGAGGCAGAGGCGACAAATGCATAGCCATAATCGGTGCCCAACACGTGATCACCCCAACCAGCATAGGCACGAATTAGGCAGCCAATCAGCTCCATCGATCCGGCCCCACATAGGATCATTTGTGGCTCTAACTTATGGGTATTGGCGATTTCTGCACGCAGATCCGTCCATTCCGGATCGGGATAGAGCGGCATCTGATCCATAACTGCCCGCCCGGCTGCAACTGCTGCAGGACTTGCGGGAAAGGCGCTTTCGTTTTGAGCCAGAGAGATGGTGTTTGCCCCACCAAGATCAGCCAGGGCATAGGCCCCCATTGCCCCGACATGTGTGACCGGTTTGATCATTGGTCCACTCCGTAACTTTTGGCGCCATCCACCGTCACCAAACCCCGTTTGAGGTCTAAGGCAAGCGCATCCTGTGCGCGATCCGAAGGGTGCCCAAAGCCACCCCCACCGGGTGTTTCAAAGATCAGGTAATCATCCCCTTCGACCCGTAACTCGCCTTTTCCGGGGATATCTTGGGCCTGTCCTTTGATGCGGATGCGTCCGGGTGCGCCCGGCTGTCCACCCATGCGCCCCAAGGCTGGGAATTTCAGTCGTTCGACGGACAGAAAGACGATGAAGGGCGCATTGTTTGCGGCGCTCATTTCAATTCGTTGCCCCAAGCCACCTCGGTACTGTCCTGCCCCGCCCGAGTCGGGGCGCAACTCGCGTTTCCACATCACCACAGGGGCAACTGCTTCGGTGATTTCAACCTGCGAGCCGAACACCCCAGACGGATAGGCGGTGGCCGATAAGCCATCGGAATGAGGGCGCGCGCCGGTGCCGCCATTGTGCACAGGCTCGATTGCAAATTCTCGCCCACCGTTCGCTGCTACCTCGGGCGCATGGCGCATGGGCAGGTCAAACATACACGACGCCCCCTCAGCCGGAACTTGATCCGGCAAGGCTTGGTGGAGGCATCCAAGCACCAGATCGGGTGTGACCTGTCCCAAGGTGTGGCGCATCGCGACGGGCACCGGGCGCTGGGCGTTCAATATGCACCCTTTGGGTCCATCCACGGTGAAGGGTGCCAGCGATCCCGCGTTATTGGGGATGTCTGACCCGACGATGCACCGCATGGCAAAGACGGTATAGGCCGTCGCATAGTTGAGCGGGACGTTGATGCCCTTTTTGGAACAGCCTGACGTTCCGGTGAAATCCACATGCAGGCCTGTTTTGCTTACGGTGAGCGTGGCGTGTAGCTCTAGCTCAGATTCGTACCCGTCCATCTTGAGCATGTTTGAATACACGCCCTCTGGGACCTCTGCGATTGCATCCAAGGTGCCCCGATGTGAGGTGTCGATGATGTAGGTCGCCAACTCTTCGAGATCGTCGATCCCGAATTCGTCCATCATGCCGACCAGCCGTGCCACGCCGGCTTCGCAACAGGCGACCAGCGCGTAAATGTCGCCTTCGTTGGCGATGGGTTCGCGTGAATTTGCGCGTACGATATCCATCAAAAGGCCATTCAGTTCGCCCTGATCGACCAACTTGCAAGGGGGGATCAACAGCCCCTCATCGTAGATATCTGACCCCTCTGGCCCCATACCAAGGCCACCGAGATCCACAAGGTGAGAGGTGCAGGAGGTGAAACCGACTACTTTGCCGTCTTTGAAAGCAGGCATCATCAGCAGAAAGTCATTCAAGTGTCCCGAGGCAAGCCACGGGTCATTGGTCATGTAGATATCGCCGGGCTTCATGGTCTGGATCGGGAAGCGTTCGCGCAAATGCAGAACGGCCTCGGCCATGGTGTTGATGTGGCCGGGGGTGCCGGTCACAGCTTGTGCCAGCATGCGCCCATGCACATCAAAGATCCCGGCGGAAATATCACCGCATTCGCGCACGATCGGGCTGAAAGCCGCGCGGATCAGGGTTTGGCCCTGTTCTTCGACAACGGCGAGGAGACGGTTCCACATCACTTGCAGGCGGGCGGGGGACATCGCAGTCATGCGGCACCTCCTTTTTGGTCTTGGATTAGGACAAGGTTTCCAATTGCATCGACATGTGCCGAGAAGTCGGCAGAAACCAGCGTGGTTGTTTGCGGTTCCGTAATCAGGGCAGGACCCGCGACCCTTTGGCCGGGGTGCAATCGGTCGCGCGCGATAAACGCAGCTTCTTTCTCGGTGCCGTCTATATCACAGAGAATGGGCCGCGTTTCTGATGGAATGAGTGTGCTCAGCTCAGGTGTTTCGGATACTTTGGGAATATCCCCATCCGGGGTGGCCACTTGCACGGACCAGTTCAGGATTTCGATCTGCATACCGGGTACTGGGCGCGAGAACTGTTTCCCGTATTCCGCCTCAAAAGCCTTTGTTAGAGGCTGAATATCGCTGTCCATCAACGGGCGGTCCGGTAGGGGGATTTCGATTTCATGACCTTGCCCGTTGTAGCGCATAAAGGCGCTGCGCCGGGTTTGCATGGCGCGATCTCCGGCACCTTGGGCAACCACGCCTTTGGCCTCGGCAATCATGTCATCGAACAGGGTGTTGATGTTTTCCATGTCGAGGGAGCCGAGCATTGAATAGCGGCTGCGGACGATTTCAAACGACACCGGCGCATACAGAAACCCCACTGCGGATCCGACCCCGGGATTGGGTGGAATGACAATGCGGGATACGCCTGCTGAGCGGGCCACCCGGGTGGCGTGTAAGGGGCCGTTGCCGCCAAATGCGATCATTGTGCGACTGCCCAGATCCTTGCCGGACTCAACTGCATGCATTCGCCCGGCGCTGGCCATGCTTTCATCAACGATGCGGCTGACACCATCAGCAGCACCGGTGCCATCAACGTTCAAAGCGGTGCCAATGACCCTTTTTAGAGCCTGTTTCGCAGCGACGGGATCAATGCTGATGTGTCCTTCGGCAAAGGTGTCAGGTACAATGTAACCCAGTGTGATATCGCTGTCCGTCACTGTCGGTTCCGTGCCGCCACGGCCAAAGGCGACGGGTCCGGGTTCTGATCCGGCAGATTTGGGGCCGACTGTTAAGCGGCCCAAACGGTCGACCCCAGCGATCGATCCCCCCCCGGCGCCGATTTCGATCATCTCGATGACCGGGATGCGGACGGGCATGCCGGATCCTTTGATGAACCGTGCGGCGCGCGCGATTTCGAACTGGCGCGAGGTTTGCGGACGGGCATTGTCGATCAGGCACAGCTTGGCGGTGGTGCCACCAACATCAAACGACAAAACAGAGTCTAAATTGGCCCGTGCAGCAATTCGCGCGGCCAGGATTGCCCCGCCCGCGGGTCCGCTTTCGACCAGACGGATCGGGAAACGAACGGCGGTTTGGATGGTGCACATTCCTCCGCCTGCGGTCATCATCAGGATCGGACAGGCCACGCCTTCGGCGGCAAACCTTGCCGCGAAACGATCCAGATAGCTTTCCATAAGCGGCTGGATGTAGGCATTGGCGATTGTGGTGCACAGCCGGTCGAATTCGCGGGCTTCGGGGCTGACGTCCGAGGAGATAGAGATTGTCAGATTGGGACGTTTGGCGCTCAAAACATCGCGCAGGCGGCGTTCGTGATCTGGGTTGGCATAGGAATGGATAAGGCAGATCGCGACTGCGTCTGCACCGCTGGCATCAATTTCTGTCAGCAAGGCGTCTATTGCGCTGTCTTCCAATGCGATCAGGATGGACCCATCGGCGGACATGCGTTCACGCACCGTCAGCGCTCGCTCGCGTGGCACCAGCAGATCGGGTTTTTCCAGATTGATGTCGTACTGTGAGTACCGCCGCTCATATGCGATTTCGAGAATGTCGCGAAACCCTTGGGTGGTGATTGTCGCCACCACGGCCCCGCGCCGTTCGATCAAGGCGTTGGTGGCAAGGGTTGTGCCGTGGATGAACCCGCTGACCTCGTTCAAGGACCGCCCGGATTGGGCCATAACGCGCGCGGCCCCTTCCATGGCGCCGTCCGCTGGATTGGTGTGGGTTGTCAGCGTTTTGGTTGAGGCGAGGATTTCGTCCTCACCACGTACCAATACTGTGTCTGTAAAAGTTCCGCCAATATCGATGGCGAGTCGCAGCATATCTTTTGCCGTCATAGGTCCGTCCAAAAATCAAAGATCGTCAAGTCGCGATGTCAGTTCCCCAAAGGGGCTTACATCGTAACCAGGTCGCAGCCTGTTGCGCGTCGATCTGTGCGTTTTGGTGTGATTCCTGTCATAAGATATATGCTGACCCTGACAATTGCGGCCGGTCTGTGCCAAATGCGACGCAACCATACACAAGCGACATCAATGGCTCATTCAATCGTGTGAACCTCAAATCAGCTTTAGCCGCAGACTGATCATTCAAAGAATGACGTCTTCGATTGTTTTGGGATGATTAGTCAGGGGGTTATAGCCGTCTTGTGTAATGATGAAACTGTCGCCGACCTGCGCAGGAGAGGTGTAGACGGTGACGAACCCATCCACAGCAAAGACCATTCCGGGTTGTAATATCGTCTTATCCCCGGTCATCAGTTGGGGCTGTTTAAGAAAACTAAACCCCGTGGCTCGCCTGCATCAAAAGGGGTAATCATATCCCGCCTCTTGAATGACCTAAGCATAAGCGCGTGCCCGCTTGTGAGGTGGGAAACGCCGCTTCGAATTCAAGTACACCATCGCCTATCGCCGCCCGGCCTGCCGCCATCATCGGGTTTGCAACCTGTCTTGCATGGTGGGCGAGCTGCGGCTCTTCGGGGGTTTTGATCATGGGTATATCGGCCAGTATCGAAGTGACCGAGGTCGTGGTTTGCTGATCGACCAGCGTTTCCAGATACCGACGTACAATCGGCGGCATATGGTCGGGTTCCTGTCCAACTGTGCCGGCCCCTTTGAGCGCGCTGGCAATTCCTCGCGCCATTCATTGCCTGCGCCATCGTTTCAGGCTGCAATCTGAGCGGCCTGCGCTGTGATTTTGACCATGTTCAGATCAATGATCGGAGTGATCAGCAAGCTATCGCCTTCGCGCGGGACCACCAAAATCGTCGGGCGCTCGAAATCCATATGCAGGTAGTCGCAATAGCCGGTTAGGTAATAGACTTTGTCGTCATCTGTGATCAACGCGACATCACTATTGCTTTCGGCCATCCGGTGGCGAAGATTTTGAATGCGGGCATTGATAATTTGGGGGGCCTTTTGTGGGTTCTAGGGCGGCGGCTTGCTTTGATAATTCGATGTTTAATGGTTCTCGACCGTCTGATTGTGACTGTAATAATTGTCATAAAATGCTGCGCTTTGGGTGAATTTTTCTACAGTTTTACCTGTTAGAGCTCTCTTAACACTTCGCCTGATATCCCGGTTATGGGTGATTAAAATAAGGTGGTGGAGATGAGTGCGCAGACGAATGTCGCGCCGGTCATCATCAAACGTAAAAAGGTAGTAGGTGGCGGTGGCCACCATGGCGGAGCCTGGAAGGTCGCTTATGCGGACTTCGTGACGGCGATGATGGCCTTTTTTATGTTGATGTGGCTGCTGAATGCGACGACTGAAAAACAACGAAAAGGGTTGGCGGATTATTTTTCGCCAACGATTCCGATTAACCCAACTTCTGGTGGCGGGAGCGGTGCCTTTGGTGGCCAGAACATGTTCTCGGAAGATACCATGGTCATGGATGGAACAGGTGCGGTTAACCGCGCCCCATCCGATGCGCGACGGTCTCGTGGGGCTACAGGCGTAGATACCCGTGGGGATGACCGGAAAAAGCATGATGAGTTCAAATCCCTTGAGGCTGCGTTGCAGGGACGCGGTGGGGAAAGTCTGGTTTCGAGCAAGGCCCTAAAGCACATCGTGACCAAGGTGACAGACGAAGGATTGATCATTGAGTTGTTTGCCACCGAGGGGGCGCCCTTGTTTGTTGAAAATACCAACAAACCAACGCCCTTGATGAAAGAGTTGGCGCAGGTGATCGTGCGAGCGTCTGATCTGGTGAACAATGGCGTGGCGATCGGTGGGCATATACGGGCGCATCCTGTTGTCTTGGCCACGAGCCCGGTTTGGGAGCTGTCGACAGCACGCGCTGGGCGGACACGAACATTGTTCGAAGGGCTTGGTTTGCCAGCGGAACGCATTCAACGCGTAACCGGACATGCGGATCGAAAACTGACTGACAAGAATCCGATGGCAGTTCGCAACAATCGCATCGAAGTCGTGTTCCTGCGGAACCTGTGATCTAGAATTACAGAGCTTTTTAATTGTTAGCCGCCTGTTAAGTGGTCGCACGCTACCTGTTGCATCAGACGAGTTTTGATGCAGCAGAAAGGCGTATCCATGACTATTTCTTCCTCGCTTAATGCCGGGGTCGCGGCGTTAAGAGCGAATGCCAACCGCTTGGCAACGATTTCGGACAATATCGCGAATTCTTCTACCTTTGGGTACAAACGGGTGGAAACTGATTTCCATTCGATGGTGAATTCCAGCACGGGGGGGACATATACAGCGGGTGGGGTGCGAACCAGCACCCAACGTATGGTCGATTCGCGTGGCTCGCTCGTGACGACATCAAATGCCACGGATTTGGCCGTTCGGGGGCGCGGTATGTTGCCTGTATCGCGTGTTTCTGAGGTGGAAAGTGGGAATGGTTCGGCAAATATGCTGCTGACCACAACCGGTTCATTTCGGACAGACTCCAGTGGTCGATTGGTGACTGAATCGGGGCTGACGCTGTTGGGTTGGCCTGCTCGATCAGATGGCAGCATCCCCACCTTTCCTAGAGACACTTCTGTTGGATTGGAGCCGGTTAAGTTGAGTGTGAATCAGTTGTCCGGGTCCCCAACGACACGCATGTCTCTGGGTATCAATCTACCGGCGACCTCAACAGATGCGGGATCGACGGTAGGTCCAGAAAATCTGCCAGTCGAATACTTTGGCAATCTGGGTAAGTCGGAAAACATTCAGATCGAATTTGTCCCAATGGTTCCAGCCACAGGGTCGTCGAACGAATGGACGATGACATTGCGGGACACGGCCTCTGGCGATGCGGTCGTTGGCGAATATACACTGACGTTTACAGACAGCCGGACCAATGGGGGCACATTGGACAGCGTCACGACTGTCTCTGGTGGAGCCTACGATGCAACAGCGGGCACGCTTGTTGTTGATACCGCTGGTGGTCCAATTGAAATCAAAATCGGGCAGCTAGGGGATACCAGTGGTATTACACAGCTTAGCGACCGCTTTGCCCCGGTTTCGATCAGCAAGGATGGATCTGCGGCGGCAGTATGACCCGGGTCGAAGTCGACGAGAACGGTTATGTTCACGCCTTTTTTGACTCAGGAGCCAGTCGTCGGATTTATCAGATTCCATTGGTTGATTTGCCCAATCCCAACGGCATGATTGCGATGGATAAGCAAACCTATGCGGCCTCTCGCGAAAGCGGATCGGTGTTCCTGTGGGATGCGGGCGATGGCCCAACTGGCGATCTTGTGTCATTTGCCCGAGAGGAATCCGCCACGGACATTGCCACAGAGCTGACGGCAATGATCCAGACACAGCGGGCGTATTCATCAAGCGCCAAGGTTATCCAAACGGTTGATGAGATGTTGCAGGAAACCACCAACATCAAACGTTGATCTATCGGGTAACCTGATCGTTTTTCCTAAAGGAGGGTCCCTATGACCATCTCTGCTGCTTTCAATACCGCTATGAGTGGACTTACTGCTGCAAGTCGCGCATCGGGGCTCGTCTCCGAAAACATAGCGAATGCCCTGACACCTGGGTACGCACGGCGTTCGCTTGAATTGTCTTCGGATGCGGTAACGGGCAGGGGGGTACAGGTTGTAGGGATCACACGTCACACGGATCCTGTGCTTTTGGCCAATCGCAGAGCGGCGGATTCAGCCCATGGATCCGCCAATACGATTTCAAATTTCCACACCAATTTAGAGAACTTGGTTGGGCGCTCTGGGGCAACGGATTCGATCTCGACCCGCTTGTCCACGTTTGAGAATAAATTGCTCACGGCGGCAAGTATGCCTGACTCGGCTACTCGGCTGGATGGTGCATCAGCGGCGGGTAAAGACTTGGCGCATAGCCTGAACGATGCATCCGATGGATTAAGAGCCGCTCGTACCCGGGCAGACAAGAGCATCAATACGCAGGTAAATCGTCTGAATGATGTATTGCAATCCGTTCAGGATCTGAATGCTCGGATTCAATCTGTAGGGACTGGAAAAGGGAATACAGCAAACCTGTTAGATCAGCGCCAATTGTTGATTGATGAAATCAATGAGATGATTCCGGTGAACGTGATCAATCGTGAAAATGGCAAAGTTGCGCTGTATTCTGAGGGCGGTGCAATTCTTGTGGACGGCAGCGCCGCTACGCTTTCGTTTGCGCCGGTGAATGAAGCTCAACCCCATATGACAGTCGAAAACGGACTGCTGTCGGGTCTAAAGATTAACGATATCCCTGTGCAAACAAGCGGGGAGAATACTGCGATCCGTGGCGGGACCTTGGCGGCGCAATTTGAAATTCGCGATGTGCTGGCGACGGATGTGCAACAGGATCTGGACGCAGTTGCGCAAGATCTGATCGAACGTTTCGAAGCCGCAGGCGTCGATCCGACACGTACACCCGGCCAACCCGGGCTGTTTACAGATGCGGGCGCTGCACTGGGATCTCCTTCTGCACCTGGTCTTGCTGGACGGTTGGCTTTGAACGCAGCAGTGGACCCCTCTCAAGGGGGGCAAAGTTGGAGATTGCGTGCGGGGCTAGAGGCGACGGGGCCAGGCGCCGCTGGGGATGCCACTCTTCTCAAGGCTTTTGACAAGGCGTTGACAGAAGCACGGCCCATGTCGACTGATCGTTTTGGCACCGGCGCCCTTTCTGCAGGGGACGTGAGCGCAGGGCTTCTTTCCCGCGTCGCGCAAAACAGTAACTCAGCAGCGCAAATTCTGACGTTTTCCGCTGCGAATAAGACAGAAATGGAGCGTCTGGAGCTGGAAAAGGGCGTGGATACCGATGCGGAACTCCAGTCTTTGATGCTTGTTGAAAGAGCCTATGCCGCGAATGCCCGTGTGATCGAGACGGTCAATGGGCTGATGGACACTTTGTTGAGGTTGTAAGGATGAGTATGAATTCTATCGGAGATTTGGCGCAAAGCCTTACGCTACGCGCTCGGAGCGTTCTGATCAAAAATGAGATCGAGACGTTAACTCAGGAAATGTCGACAGGTGAAACAGCGAATATTACGCAGCGCTTAGCTGGGGATTATTCGCATCTGTCTGATATTGACCGTAACCTTAGCCGTATTCAGGGGTTTTCTGTTACGACTGCAGAAACGGGGGTGATGTTTTCGTCGGCTCAAAACCACCTAGAAATTCTGCACACTCGAACGGACGAATTGGCGAATGCGCTGACAGCGGTTGGTTCATTTGGCCAAACTGTAAACCGTGAACAGATCAGCAATCAGGCGCAGGGTGATTTGAACACAATGGTGGCCTCTTTGAACAGCTCAGTTGGGGGGCGCAGCCTGTTTGCAGGGGTGGCGACAGATACAATCGCTCTGAACTCTGGCGAGACACTCTTGGCGGATCTTAAATCTGCTATCATTGGGCAAACGACCGCGGCTGATGTGCTGCAGACGGCAGAGAATTGGTTCAACGATCCCGCCGGATTCAAAACAAGCATGTATCGGGGATCTGACCAGACGCTTGCTGCTTTTGAAGTCACCGAAGGGGAAGAGGTCTCGTTTAAGCTCAAGGCAGATGATCCCGCGTTTCGTGATATGTTGAAAGCCACTGCTTTGGCGTCTTTGGCGACGGACGCGGCGGTCGGTCTGAACCCTCAGGAACAGGCGGAATTGTTGAAGAACCTTGGAGGTCAGCTGGCGACCAGCCGGGATACCCTAGTGGGCGTTCGCGCAGATATCGGGTTTTCTGAGGCGCGAATAGAGCAGGTTGAAACCCGAAACGCAGCCAGCATGACAAGCCTGGAGTACGCCAGACGAGAGCTGTTGGAAGCTGATCCATTTGAAACCGCAACGCGGCTCAAGGCTGTCCAGTTTCAACTTGAAAGCCTCTACACTGTTACGGTTCGCACGTCGCAACTCTCACTTGTGAATTTCCTGAGATGAGCTTTTTTCGTATATTAGCCTTGTGCCTGTTGCTGCCTACGGCGTTACAGGCGGGCACAATCAGGTTGAAGGATCTGGTGAATTTCGATGGCGTGCGCAGCAATGATCTTGTTGGGTATGGACTTGTTGTCGGGCTGAACGGCACGGGGGATGGGTTGCGAAACTCTCCCTTTACCGAAGAAATCATGTCCAACATTCTGGAACGTTTGGGCGTGAACATAACGGGTGAACAATTTCGGCCCAAAAACGTGGCAGCGGTGTTTGTAACCGCCGAACTGCCACCCTTTTCCCGTGTCGGAGGACAGATTGACGTCACTGTATCGGCGATTGGGGATTCAAAGGGTTTGCTGGGTGGCACGTTGATTATGACACCGCTGAATGCCGCAGATGGTCAGATCTATGCTGTTGCGCAGGGGACGGTCCTTGCGGGCGGCGCCTCAGCCGAAGGCGAGGCAGGGTCGGTCACACGCGGGGTCCCCACGTCTGGTGTTATTCCATCTGGCGCGCGGGTGGAGCGTGAAATTGACTTTGATCTCGCAACGCTCACCCAGCTTAGGTTGGCGCTTCGAGAGCCGGATTTCACCACAGCGGGTCGCATCGAAACGGCCATCAATCGTGAATTCAATCGACGGGTGGCAATTATGCGCGATTCGGGAACCATTGAATTAGATGTTTTGGCCACAAATGTTGCGTCGACAGCGCATGCGATTGGCCGCATCGAGAACATTCGGGTTGAGCCACAGCGCAAGGCGCGGGTTGTGGTGGATCAGCGATCTGGAACCATTGTCATGGGAGATGATGTGCGTATTTCGCGGGTCGCGGTCTCACAAGGTAGTTTGACCTTACGCGTTGAAGAGACACCTTTGGCAGTGCAGCCCAATCCGTTTTCTGATGGCGAAACTGTTGTGGTTCCACGAACCAATGTGGCGATCGAAGACGGCGAGGGCATAAAATTGGCAGAAGTGCCAGAAAGCACATCGTTGGCCGAAGTTGTTGCAGGGCTAAATGCACTGGGCGTCTCGCCGCGAGATATGATCGATATTTTGAAAACGATCAAAGCCGCAGGCGCCTTACATGCTGAGTTTGTTGTCAGGTGAACTGAGTTGAAGGGCCGTGTTCACTTGGCACTGCAAAGCATGCCCATCTGAGGGAAAGCCATCGCGATCGGATAAAAGTGTCAAGTGATGTCAGTGACCTATGTTGTCCCTGGCAGCTGAAGTGCGGAGTATACCCGATTTAACTTTGCGCAGTTTGCGTGATTAACTCTAAAAACTGTGATGGGTGACGGACATTGGGCTTAAAACTATTCGACGCCTTACGCGGTTTCCGCGGTGTGCCGTCGCTGATTGTCAGGCCTTGCACAGGCCAGAGCTCTTTGCTGTTTCTTGTGTGGGTTTGCTACTCAACCTGAGCTGACACTTTCCCCGAATTGGCGTCTATGCAAAAGGTTTCGAAATACGTTCGATGGCTGGGGGTATCTTCCAACATTCGAAAGCACCAACTGCAGGACGTATCGGCACAGGTTACCGTGGGATCACTGGTCAATTCGTACACCACAGAATTGCCATTGGCGCGCACTGCGAATACCCAATCCTTGAAACGAGTTATTGGTACCAACTGCTCAAGCGCTTCACGTTCGCTCAATTTGGCGGTCACAGGCTTGGTTGTTTTCGAACCGCCTGAAAGGGGTGCTGCGCGCACCACCACAAATCCAAGTTCTTGCGAACTGGAATTAGGCAAACAATTCGGTGCCCGCTTTGATGGCGTCAATCATTTCAAAGAGAGGGCCAATCGTAACGGCGAGTGTGTCCGTGTCGGTGATCTTGGCGCTGAATTCACTGTTCCAATGTCCGGGGATAACGATGTCCACGTCGATCAACCCGCCAATGTCCTCCATCTGCCACGATGGATTTATCAGCCCCAAGATCACCCCATCTTGGGTGTCCAGAATAAGCAACACCTGTCTATCTGGTCGTTTTGGTAGCATTATGCAGAAGTCGGATAGGCCATCGTCGTCGTTATCTATCGACCCCCCTTGCCATTTTGAGGTTGAATAGTCGGCTAGGAAATCGTCTGAGGCCATTGCTGTAGA
Source organism: Paracoccaceae bacterium (assembly GCA_965183835.1). Taxonomy (GTDB): domain Bacteria; phylum Pseudomonadota; class Alphaproteobacteria; order Rhodobacterales; family Rhodobacteraceae; genus OMPR01. The sequence goes on from CBCYME010000004.1 coordinate 60,741, forward strand.
GGCACTAAACGCCGTTGTTGTGGCCAGCCCAGCACCAAGAAAAAGCTGTTTTACAAAGCGACGCATTACGTGACCCTCTCAACTCAACTCGTATTCATTTTACTGAAGGCATGGGTTGGGGACTTTGATTTATGACAATAGGTGGCTTTCACGCCTACGCTACAGCTTCAGTGAGCTGTGGCCTTGGTGAACGCGTGCGTTAAGGGGAGTGTTGTGCTGTGGATCCCGTGGTGTGGCCGGTCGATATCGCTTTTTTAGGGCAAGACGTCACTGGTTGCGCTAATAGCGGTTCACCCCCATGTCTGCAGGCGATAGAAGGCGCAAAAGCCATTGTCGGAGTTCTGTTATGACCTACACATCCAAGCCTGTCGTATTGTGTATTCTTGATGGGTGGGGTGTTTCGGATGTGATCGAAGCCAATGCGCCACATTTGGCGAAAACGCCGACGTTTGATGCGATGATCGAACATGGACCACATGCGCAGCTGATCACCTATGGCCCGGATGTGGGGTTGCCCAGTGGGCAGATGGGAAATTCCGAGGTTGGTCACACCAACATCGGGGCGGGTCGTGTGGTGGCGATGGATTTGGGCCAGATCGATCTGGCAATCGAAGACGGGTCATTTTTTGAAAATCAGGCGTTGCTGGATTTTATCGCTAAGGTGAAAGCAACCGGCGGTGTGGCGCATCTGATGGGGCTGGTGTCTGACGGCGGTGTGCATGGGCACATCAATCACATAGTTGCAGCAGCCAAAGCGATTACAGGTGCTGGGGTCGAGGTGGCGCTGCATGCGATCACAGACGGTCGGGATGTGTCACCGAAATCTGCCTATGGCTATATCGGTGAATTGGAAGAGCGCCTGCCGGATGGGGCCAAAGTCGTTACCGTGTGCGGGCGCTATTTCGCGATGGATCGGGACAATCGGTGGGAGCGCGTGAGCGAAGCCTATGGCGCGATGATCAAAGGCGAAGGCCGGGCAGCGACCACTGCGCATGACGCAGTGACCAAAGCATACAGTCAAAGTGAAACAGACGAATTCATCGTGCCGACCGTTCTGGAGGGGTATTTGGGCGTGCAAGACAACGACGCGGTGTTTTGTCTGAATTTCCGCGCCGACCGTGCACGCGAGATTTTGGCGGCGATTGCAGAACCCGGGTTTGACGCGTTCGATACAGGGACGCGGCCACAGCTTGTCGCCTTGTTGGGGATGGTAGATTATTCAGCCGATCACAGCACCTACATGACCACGGCCTATCCAAAGGCCGAGATTGTGAACACATTGGGTGCATGGGTTGCGAAACAGGGCAAGCGGCAGTTCCGTCTGGCTGAGACCGAGAAATATCCGCATGTGACCTTTTTCCTGAACGGCGGGAAGGAAGTGCCGGAGGCAGCAGAAGATCGGTTTATGCCCACATCGCCCAAGGTGGCGACCTATGATTTGCAGCCGGAAATGTCGTCGGAAGAAGTCACGGCTAAGTTTGTTGAGGCCATCGAGGCGGGCTATGATCTGATTGTGACCAACTATGCCAACCCCGACATGGTGGGTCACACCGGGGATCTAGGCGCGGCGATCAAAGCCTGTGAAGCGGTGGATCAGGGATTGGCCAAAGTGGTCGACGCCTTGACCAAAGCGGGCGGTACGATGATTGTCACCGCAGATCATGGGAACTGTGAGATGATGTATGACCCGGAAACCAAAGGCCCCCATACCGCTCACACCCTGAATCCGGTGCCGGTCGCTTTGGTTGGTGGCCCCAAAGGGCGCAACTTGCGCAGCGGTCGGTTGGCGGATCTTGCCCCCACGATTTTGGAATTGATGGGCTTGCCCAAGCCCGAGGAAATGACCGGAGAAAGCCTGCTTTCATGAAATTAAGCGCCTGCTTGCTGGGGGTGGTGTTCTGGGTTGGGGCAGCACATGCCCAATCCGATCCAGCCGAAGCCGCACGTCAGGCTGGCCTGCGTTTAGAGCAGGCGGCTGTGGCGCTGAGCGAAGCCGAAGGTGCTCGGGACCGGGTGCGTGCGTTGACTGTGACGGTCAAAGCTTATGAAAAGGGGCTGGCTGCGATGCGCGATGGGCTACGCAAAGCCGCACGACGCGAGGCGCAGTTGACGGTCCGATTGCGGGCTCGAGAAGAAGAGATTGCGCAGCTGTTGGGCGTGTTGCAGACGATCGAAACCTCGCCCCCACCGGTATTGCTGTTGCATCCATCGGGTCCGCTGGGGTCTGCTCGATCTGGCATGATGCTGGCTGAAGTGACCCCGGGGTTGGAGGCGCAGACGCGCAAGCTGTCGCATGATCTGCAAGAGGTTCAGACCCTGCGTGTACTGCAACAGAATGCGGCGGAAACCTTGGAAGAGGGGCTGTCAGGGGTACAGGTTGCCCGGGCAGAGCTGAGCAAGGCAATTGCCGATAGAACAGATTTACCGCGTCGCTTCACTGAGGATCCCGTGCGTACTGCGATCCTGATTTCTTCGACGGAAACGTTGGATGGATTTGCCAGTGGGTTGGCCGAAATCGCGTCAGGTGAGATCACGGATCTTGATGTGGATGTCTCGGATCTAAAGGGGTCGATGGATTTGCCGGTACAAGGCGTGTTGTTGCGCCGTGCAGGTGAGGCCGACGCGGCTGGGGTCAAGCGACCGGGCATTTTGCTGGCGACTCGTCCACGGGCGCTTGTGGCGTCGCCATCTGCGGCTACCATCCGATATCGTGGACCTTTGTTGGATTTGGGCAATGTGATTATTCTGGAACCGCAGCCCGATACGCTGGTGGTGCTTTCGGGTCTGCAAGAGGTGTACGGAGAGCCTGGTCAGGTGGTGCCCAAAGGGACTCCGGTCGGGTTGATGGGCGGAGCAGCGCCGGAAATTGGTGCAATTCTTTCACTAAGCGGTGATGGCACTGGAACTGATCGTTCAGAAACGCTCTATATAGAAGTCAGAGAGGGCGACAGCCCTGTGGATCCCGAAACGTGGTTCCGAACCGACAAGGATGGATAAACGAACATGAAGAAATTCGTGATGGCCGCACTAGGCGGCACGCTGGCAGGTATTGTCGCGACCACCCAGGTGGCGGGGCCGCTTGTGGCACAAGAGGCAAAGAGCAACGCAAGCGTATACGAGCAGCTGGATTTGTTTGGCGATATCTTTGAGCGCATCCGCGTTCAATATGTTGAAGAAGTAGATGAAGGCGAGCTGATCGAAGCGGCGATTGATGGCATGCTGACGTCGTTGGACCCGCATTCCAGTTATTTGTCCCCCGATGACGCGGCGCAGATGCGGGTGCAGACTCGTGGTGAATTTGGCGGACTGGGTATCGAAGTCACCCAGGACGAAGGGTTCGTTAAAGTGGTATCCCCGATTGACGGAACGCCTGCTGACGAAGCCGGCGTAGAAGCGGGCGATTTCATCACGCATGTGGATGGCGAAAGCCTGTTGGGGTTGACGCTGGACAAGGCGGTTGAGCTGATGCGCGGTCCGGTTGGGTCCGAAATCATCATCACGGTCGTGCGCGAAGGCGAACAGGAACCGTTTGATATTTCCATCATTCGCGACACGATCAAGCTGACCGCGGTGAGGGTGCGTTCGGAAGGGACCAGCGTTGTTTTGCGGGTCACGACTTTTAACGATCAGACCTATCCCAACCTGAAAGAAGGAATGGAAAAGCAGATCGAAGAGGCCGGCGGCATCGACAAGGTGAACGGCTTTATTCTGGATCTGCGCAACAACCCCGGTGGGCTTTTGACACAAGCGATCAAGGTTTCGGACGGGTTCTTGGACGAGGGTGAGATTGTTTCGACACGGGGCCGCAATGTTGCTGATGGCGAACGTTTCAACGCCACCGTTGGGGATCTGGCACAGGGTAAACCTTTGGTCGTGTTGATTAATGGCGGCTCTGCCTCAGCGTCTGAAATTGTCGCCGGTGCCTTGCAGGATCACCGCCGGGCGATTGTTATCGGCACCAAAAGCTTTGGCAAAGGGTCAGTTCAGACCGTCATGCCATTGCGCGGCGATGGTGCCATGCGTCTGACCACCGCGCGGTATTACACCCCATCGGGTCGCTCTATTCAGGCTTTGGGCGTGTCGCCAGACATCGTGGTGGAGCAACCACGACGGTCTGCAACTGAGCCGGAAGAAGAAAATAAGCGCAACACCCGGTCCGAAGCGGATCTGCGCGGAAGCCTCAACAATGACAGCCTGTCAGAAGACGAGATTCGCCAGATTGAGGAAGACCGTGCCAAGGCTGAAGCATCAGCCGAGCTGCGTACCAATGATTATCAGTTGGCTTATGCCATCGATATCCTCAAAGGTTTGGCTGCTTTGGCCCCGCAGAAGTAAGGGTGCACTTAGAAAAAATGAGGGCCGCGTCCGATGGATGTGGCCCTTTTTTATTTGGATAGGAAAGGCGATCTGATCGCTTGAATCAGGGGCGCTTACATCGTTTCAAGGCAATGCCGGCGAAAGGCGCGTTTGAGCATGTCGAGTTCGGCGCGTAGCAATTCGACCTCGGCGCGCAAATCGTCTGAGACGGCTTCACCCGCCATCAGCGTAAAATCACCCAGCTTTGTTTCCGTATCCTGATCAATGATCAAGAACGTCTGAACGCCGTCTGCAACCGCGTGTGACGGGATGGGAATCGTCAGATCCCACGAGGTTCCGTTGCCTGCCTCGACCAGTACGACACCGTCGACAGGTTGGTCCAGATAGGTGACTTGAATATTTGGACGTGCGCCCGCGGACGAGGCACCAAGGATCTGACCTTCCCATGCGCCGTTGCGCAGGCGGGTCTTGGACAGGGTCAATTCGCTCATGTTCAGCCCTCTTACAATGCGGCGCGGCGGTGGCGACAAAAGGTGAGATCGCGCAAGACGACCTGGTTCATATCGGGGGCCTCAAAAATGAGATCCAACCAGATTTTTTCAATGCGTTTTTCATTGAGGCGGGAATAAGCGAGATCGAATTCGACCATGACGTCTTTTTCGCTCAAGGGCAGTTCCCGCACGATCTGTTCGGTATTTGGGCCATGTTTGATGTTCAGACGGGCAAATATCTCGAGAGGTTTTTCAGTCTCGATGATGGTATCCACGCGCAAAAGATGGGCCCGGGTCATGCCGACGGCGGCTTCGGGCGGGAGGTCGATGACCAGCGACAGGAACGAACCATCGAATTTGAAAACATCCATGCGCAGCCCATAGGGGGCAAGATCGGCCTCGCGCGTGTTGCGCAGTTGGCGCAGGGTCAATTCGGAATATTCGCAATCATGAAACAGCTGCACTTCGCCGCCCAGTGTCGACTTTGTCGGAACCGATGACAGGCCCGGAACCGGGAGCGGCCCGCGCCAGAGTTCCGAGCGCCAAGACCAGTCCGTGCCATGGGGTTTCGGGAAAAAAGACGAACCGATTTTGGGCAGGGCCAGACGGCCATCAGCGACATGAATGAGGCGATCCAAATGCGTGCGCAATTCCCGCGCCTGATTGCGCTGTGTGCGCAGGGCTGACAAGTTGCTTTGCCCCGCCGCACGGGCAGCGCGACGCCACCGGCGCAGCGCACGCATATGAAACATCCGATCCAGTACCCTGCTCATTTTTATCCCGTTGCCTATGTGGTCGCGCTGTTGGTTATATGTACCGAAAGTATGTTAACCAAATAAGCCCAATATTATCAATTCGATGCATTTTTCCCGATTTTGGAAGCAGTCAATCGGGTTTCTTTGGTGCAACCGTTGGTGTGGCGCTGGCTTTGATGGTTTTGGTTGCCAGGTCGGACAGCAAGTTTGCCCCTTGTGCTGTTAACGCATCACTGCCTTCGCTGGCATACAGAGCCAGTCCGACAAGATGTCCGTTCAACGCAAATGCGGATCGCCAATGGCGTGGGCTTGCGCCGTTGACGTTGTGATTTGGATCTTCAAGCAAAACGAAGGGGCGGCCCATTAGGGATTGGGTTTTCACCACTTGGGCGGGCTTGGCTGATTGCGCCAGGGATTTGGCATCAGGTTGCGAACCCTTTGGGTCAGTGACGGTTGTGACCGTGATCAAAGCCAGATCTTGGGTGGGAAAGGCCCCCCGAACCCCAAGCGCATCACAGCGTGCCAACACCGCAAAGCTGTCTTGCTTGTCAGATCTGACAGCGCGTTTGTCCACACAGTAACCGCGAGGGGCGGTAAGGGTGATATCCCCCTGCGCCAGCGACATCTGTGTGATCCGTTTGGGCGTGTCCGTCGCAACCAAACCTTGGCCGCACCCCGCAAGCATTGTCAGTGCGCCCAAGACTTTTAAGTGAGGGATTGATCGAAAGATCTGGATCATATGTAACATCTTTTGCCTGCAGCGTTTCCTTTGCCAATAGCGTTCGATTTCGCGTCAGACAAGGCGAGCACGAAACAGTTATTCCCCTGTCCTTGAAAACAGGGTGGGCAATGCTTACCGTCCATGGTTCGGTGGCTGTGATGCGTCTGCGCTGTGCTGCGGGTAATTAAACCGGATGCGAGGGCGGGGTTATGGAACCCACACTGTTTTCCTTCATATGGAAATATTCAAAGAAACAACAGCTTACCTTGCTGATGCTGACGGTTGTGTCGTTTCCGTTTCTTTATGCGTCTTTGGAATTGCCAAAGCGGATCATCAACGACGCCATCGGGGCGACGACGGATACGGTGACGGTCTGGTCTGTGGATATGACACAGGTGCAGTATCTGTTGGTGTTGTGCTTTGCCTTTCTGGCCACCGTGCTGAGCAGCGGGTTGATGAAGATGCGGATCAACACCATGAAAGGTGTGTTGGCCGAGCGGATGCTGCGTCGCCTGCGGTTCAAGCTGATCCAGCGCATGATGCGCTTCCCCAAGCCCTATTTTGCGAGCACGAGCCAAGGCGAATTGGTGTCGATGATCACCTCAGAGGCGGAGCCAATGGGCGGCCTGATGGGGGATGCGATAGCGCAGCCGGTGTTCCAACTGGGGCAAATGCTGACGATTGTAACTTTCCTGTTCATGCAGAGTGTTTGGTTTGGGATTGCGTCAGTGGCACTGATCCCGTTGCAGGCTTGGCTTATCCCGATGCTGCAACGTCAGATCAATTTGCTGAACAAATCCCGCATTCAAGAGGTGCGCCGCCTGAGTTCTGAGATTGGCGAAAGTGCCGCTGGTATTTCTGATCTGCGGGCCAATGGTGGCTGGCGCTATCGTATGGCGCAGTTCACCGACCGCTTGGGGCGGTTGTTCGACATCCGGTACAAAATCTACCGCAAGAAGTTCTTTATGAAGTTCTTGAACAACATGATCACCCAGATGACGCCGTTCCTGTTTTACTCGGTCGGCGGATATCTGGCCATTCAGGGGAAATTACGGTTGGTGCCTTGGTTGCGGCGCTGGGGGCGTACAAGGATCTCAGCTCGCCCTGGAAAGAGTTGTTGTTTTATTACAATCAGGTACAGGACATGTCGTTGCGCTGGGAAATCGTGACCGAACGGTTTGCTCCGCGCCATATGGTCCCAAAAGAGCTGTTCGAGGGCGAGCCCAAGGATATCCCTAGATTGAATGGGGCGATTGAGTTGAAAGATGTGACCGTTCGCGATGTGGATGGAAACACCATTCTCGAAGACATCGATCTGACCATCCCCCCGGGGTCGCGCGTGGCCATTCAATCGAGCAAAGCGTCCGAACGCACTGCGATGGCGCAGCTGTTGACGCGAGAGATTTTGCCAGTGCGGGGGTCGGTTTTGTTATCCGGGCACCCGTTAGAGGGGCTGCATCAATCGGTGATCGCGGCACGGGTCGGTTACGCGCATTCGCGCCCTTATCTTTTTGATGGCACATTGGGTGACAATCTGCTGATGCCTTTGCGCACACGGCCACAGAGTGAGAAAACTGACCTTCGCAGGCCAAGCAAAAAGCAAATCGAAGCCGTTCGTGCAGGCAACAGCCCGGATATGTTGGATGAGGATTGGATCGAGCCGGGTTTGGCGGGGCTCAACGACGGGGGCGATGTTCGGGAATGGTGGTTCAAGCTGGTCGAAGCGATGGGCATCGACGAGCTGATGTTCCGGCGCACTCTTCGATCGCGTTTGGATGCGACGCTGCATCCCCATTTAGCATCCCAAATTGTTGAGCTACGCGAAAAGGTGGCCAACCGTTTGCGCGACCGCGGTCTCAGCGAATTTGTCTTTCGATTTGAGCCTGACCAGTTTAACCCGGCTGTGCCTTTGGGCGGGAATTTGCTTTATGCCTCACCGGCGCGTGAAATTAAGCCCTTGGATCTGGCAAAAGACAGTCGTTTCACCAAGATGCTGCAGGATCAGGGGCTGGATGACGAAGCTCAGGCCATGGCGCTGGGTGTGATTGAGATGCTCAAACAGACGTTTGGCCGAGATGGCACCGATCACCCGCTATTCCTGCGGTTGGGGATGGAAGAGGATCTGTATCATCGCCTATTGATTGTGGCAGAGCGAAGGGCCGTCAAAGGGGACGGTGCCCTGACCGAGGAAGAGCGGGCGCTGTTGCTGACCATTCCGTTCCTTTTGACTGCCGAGCAGATTGGCCCAAGCTTTCCTGAGGAATACAAAGACAAGATCCTTGCGATCCGTCAGGCACAGGCTGGCAAATTGCGCGATTCCATAAATGGGATGTTCGTTGCGGTTGATCCGGAGATTTATGTGCCGCGTCTGACCGTGGTCGAAAACGCGTTGTTTGGACGTGTGTCCATGATGGCTGGTGCACGCGCGGATGAGATTGAAAATATCGTGGCTGAGGTGTTGCTTGAAGCCGGGTTAAGAGGGCGTATTGCGGCGACGATTTATGATCTTCCCTCGGGGCTGGGCGGGACAAACCTGCCGACAGTGTTTCAGGAACGCGCGGCTTTTTCACGGGCTGGGATCAAGCGGCCGGATATTTTGGTTTTGGACAAGGCATTGGCCAGCCACGATTCAAAAAGCCGCTTGAGAACGCGCCAAAAGCTGAGAGAGTTGCTGCCGCAATCCATCATGATTTTCATGGAGGATAACTTTGAGCATCCAGAAGCGTATGATTTGTTTATTGAAATCAAAGACGGGCGCATAGATGGGGTGACGCGTTCACAGCTTGAGGCATTGGGCAAAGGCGCAGCTGCGGACTTGAGTCGTAAGTTGAATATCATTGCCTCGACCGAGTTGTTTTCCAAGTTGGACGCGCGCAACCAGCGCCTGCTGGCGTTTTCCGCGCAATGGTATGAAGTTGCTGCGGGGCAGACGATTTTTGCGCATGGTCAGCAGGCTGATGCGGCTTATCTGTGTCTGACCGGGCGGGCGGCCTTGCGCTGGCCCGAAGACCCATCGGGCATGCGCCCGATTTCCTATATTGAACCGGGGCGTTTGATTGGGGATCTGTCGATTATCACCCAAGAACCGCGTCCGATGGATCTGGTGGCCGAGGAAAACAGCAGTTTCCTGCGTATTGGTGCAGAAGAGTTCAGGGCTGTGATCGAAAATGATGCGAGCGTAGCGGTCAGTCTGCTACAGACGGTGTCGGGCCATTTGGTGGATGCCGCTGAATTTTTGCGCATGTCGCACGTAAACATTGCCGATTTCACCAACCCAGAAGGCACACCAATTCCGGATGTGAAACCTCATGGCTGACACCGCTTATTCCTCGCATGAACATCTGGTGGCGCCGGGCCGTGATCGACCCGAACTGTGGCGGCTGTTGGTTGGGCTTGTTATCATCGGTTCCGTGATCGTTGCCATGAATATGCTGGTGATGTCTGGGCTGCGACTGGTTCAATCAGAAACACAGGTGCGGGATTTGTTGTTGGGGCGCTCGCCGCTTGCCATGTTTATCGTTTTGGGAAGTTTTGCGTTTGTCACTCTGGGGGTTGGTGTCGCGGCCCGCCTGATGCAGGGTCGCGGGTTGATTAGCATTATCGGCGCGCCGGGGCTTGCCATCGTTCAGTTTTGGCGCGTGTTTCGTATTCTGCTGGTCATCGGGGTCGTGACCTTGGCTTTGCCGCCCTACGAAATGGGTGCGCCGATGACGTCAAACCTGTCGTTTGGGCTTTGGCTTGTCTTATTGCCACTGTCCCTGTTGGTGGTTCTGGTTCAGACCAGTGCCGAAGAAATCCTGTTTCGGGGTTACATCCAACAAGGTTTGGCTGCGCGTTTTTCCTCGCCCATGGTTTGGATGGGGGTGCCTGCGATCTTGTTTGCTGTGGGGCACTATTTACCGGATCAGGCTGGTGACAATGCCCTGTTGATTGGGCTTTGGGCGGGTTGCTTTGGTCTATTCACTGCCGATCTGACGGCGCGCGCCGGTACATTGGGGCCAGCAATTGCGTTGCATATGTTCAACAACTTGACCGCCTTACTGTTTGTCGCCTTTCCTGAAAGCCTGAGCGGTCTTGCTTTGTACCTGGTGCCCTTTGACATGTCCGACACCGGAGAGGTCCGGTTGTGGCTGGCTGTTGATTTCATGATGATGCTGGTTGCTTGGCTTGGCGCGCGTTTGGCACTTAGGCGTTGATTGCAATTCTGTTCGCTTGGGCTTATCTCAACCCGAGCATGCATCACCAGAGGTCCCGTCATGAACTGGATTACAAATTACGTCCGGCCCCGGATCAACTCGATCTTTTCGCGCCGGGAAATGCCCGAAAACCTTTGGCAGAAATGCGGGGAATGCGGCACCATGTTGTTCCATCGGGAACTGGCCGATAATTTGAACGTGTGCACGCAGTGTGATCACCACATGGCGATCAGCCCGCGGGCGCGATTCAACGGGTTGTTTGACGGTGGGATTTTCACCGAGATTGAAGTGCCTGAACCGGTCGCCGATCCGCTGCATTTCCGGGATCAGAAAAAGTATCCCGACCGGATGAAAGCGGCGCAAAAGTCCACTGGCGAAAAAGAGGCAATGTTGGTTGCCGCTGGAGAAATCGGTCGCACGCCGATCATTGCGGCGTGTCAGGATTTCTCGTTCATGGGTGGGTCCATGGGCATGTATGTGGGCAACGCAATCATTGCTGCGGCTGAAGAGGCTGTGAAGCTGGGGCGCCCGTTGATCCTATTTTCCGCGGCTGGCGGCGCGCGGATGCAAGAGGGGATCTTGTCGTTAATGCAGATGCCCCGGTCCACCGTGGCTGTGCAAATGCTGAAAGAGGCGGGTTTGCCCTATATCGTGGTGCTGACACACCCGACGACAGGTGGCGTAACGGCGTCTTATGCGATGCTGGGCGATGTGCAGATTTCTGAACCAAATGCGTTGATCTGTTTTGCCGGGCCGCGCGTGATCGAACAGACCATCCGTGAAAAACTGCCTGAAGGGTTTCAGCGTGCCGAATACCTGCTGGATCACGGGATGCTTGATCGTGTGACCAAGCGGACCGAAATGCGGGATGAGTTGATCACCATCACGCGAATGTTGATGAAGCAGCCCCCTGCGATCAAAGGGGATTTACCTGCACCTGATGAGACAACGGATGCAACGTCTGAGTCAGAAGTTGCAGACGCGCCCACAGCGGATGCTGACAAGGCGTCCTAAGCTGAAACACCGGCAACGCCCGTTTCAGGACGGGACTTGCCGGTTTTGGACAGCGCTTTGCCGCAGACCATACACCCTGCGTTTCTGAATTCTTTGTAAGCAATGCCTGCCATTGCGCAGGCTTTGATGCCTTGGCGCGACCTTGTTTGAAATCCGAGAAAGTCTAAGCATGACCCAAAATTCTGATGTGATCCTAGATCGGATGATGGCCCTGCACCCCAAGATTATTGATCTGACCTTGGACCGTGTTTGGCGTCTGCTGGCCGCTTTGGACAATCCGCAGGACAAGCTGCCACCCGTTATTCATATCGCGGGCACAAATGGCAAAGGGTCAACGCAGGCGATGATCCGTGCTGGCCTGAATGGCGCAGGATTGCAGGCGCATGCCTATACCTCCCCGCATTTGGCGCGCTTTCACGAACGGATTCGGGTCACGGACGACTTGATTTCAGAGGCAGATCTCACGGCGGTTCTGGATGAATGTTATGTCGCCAACAACGGCGAGAATATCACCTATTTTGAAATCACCACAGTTGCGGGGCTGTTGGCCTTTGCCCGGGCACAAGCGGATTACACCTTGCTTGAGGTCGGTCTGGGTGGGCGTTTGGACGCGACCAATGTGATCGAAAAACCTGTGATTAGCGTCATCACCCCGATCTCGATCGATCATGAGCAGTTTCTTGGCGACACGCTGACCAAAATTGCGACTGAAAAAGCTGGGATTATCAAACGGGGTGTGCCGGTTGTCGTCGGTCCACAGCCCGAAGAAGCGATGGATGTGATAGAGGCGGTTGCGATGCGACTGGGCGCACCTTTGATCGCGCATGGCCAGCATTGGCACGTGTCATGTGAAAATGGGCGGCTGATCTATCAAGACGAAACGGGATTGTGTGATTTGCCGATGCCGAACCTTTTGGGTGCACACCAGATTCAGAATGCGGGTGCGGCGCTAGCTGTCCTGCGTCACCTGAATTTGGGTGAAGCTGCGTATGAGTCAGCCGTGACGCAAGCAGAATGGCCCGCACGGATGCAGCGCCTGAAAACGGGCCCGTTGGTCGAAGCCGCCCCAGAGGCCGAGTTGTGGCTGGATGGGGGGCACAACGCAGCAGCTGGCGAGGCGATTGCAAATCTGTTGGGAACTCTGCCCAAGCGGCCCACGCATTTGATTTGCGGCATGCTGAACACCAAAGATGTCATGGGATATCTGCGCCCACTGGCGGGGCAAGCTGAGAGCCTGACGGCAGTTTCCATTCCGGGTGAGGCAAATACCCTCCCGGCGGAGGCCACGGCTGAGGCCGCCACCGAGGTTCATCTGTCTTCAACAACAGCAGATAGAGTTGCTGAGGCTTTGCGCGCGATTATCGCCACCACCCCACAGGCGCGGGTTTTGATCTGTGGATCACTTTATCTGGCTGGCAATATTCTGCGTGAAAACGGGTAAGTTGGTCGGGGGCTATTGCCCCCAATCCTGATCCTGCATTTCGCGCAAGCGCGAGGCGGTGCGTTCGAATTCGAACGTGCCTTCGCCCTCGATATAGAGCATTTCGGGCTCTGCGGCGGCAGCGCAGATCAGACGAACTTTGGCCTCGTACAGGGCGTCGATCAGGATCACGAACCGCTTTGCTTCGTTAAAGTTGCTGCGCGAAAGTGTCGGGATGTCTTCGAGAACCAGAACCTTTACGGCCTCGGCGATCGCCAGATAATCCCCGGGCCCCAGCATTTTGCCGCAGAGATCATAGAATGTCGCGCGGGCCACGCCATTGCGATAGGCGGGCAATACGACTTCGCGGCCTTTGATTTGCAAGGCCAAAGGATCGGCTGCACCACCAGATAGATCCTGCCAGACCGAGCGAATTTGCGCGCGCGCCTCGGGCCCGATGGGAGTGAAATAGACCGGTGCGCCCTCTAACCTATCTTGGCGATAATCTGTGGGGGATACCATTTCCCAGATCACCATCTGTTCTTTGATCTCAGCGATAAAGGGCAGGAACAACTGACGGTTCAACCCGTTTTTATAGAGATCGTCCGGCACTCGGTTTGATGTGGTTACAACTACGACACCGGCCTCGAACAGGGCTTCGAACAGGCGGCCCACGATCATTGCATCGGTGATGTCGGTGATCTGCATTTCGTCGAATGCCAGCACTTTGACCGAGTCGGTCACCGATTTCACAACAGGCGACAGGGCATCTTCGACGCCTTTTTTGCGGGCGTCGTGCATTTGGGCGTGAATTTCTTGCATGAAGGCATGAAAATGCACTCGTCTGGACGGGATCTCGCCCAGTTGATCCACAAAAAGATCCATCAGCATCGATTTGCCACGACCAACGCCGCCCCACAGATACAATCCCTTGGGGGCAGGCGGCGCCTTGCGAAAGAACCCGCGCTTTACCGGTGTGGCCAAAGTCGCACGGATGCGTTCGAATTCGGGCAAAACAGCCTGTTGTGCAGAATCCGCAGTCAGGGATCCGTCGGCAACAAGAGATGCGTAATGTGCAGGAATATCGGTCATTTCTAAGCCATAACGCGGTGTTGCACGGTTGGAAAGCACGGCAAATCACGCTCACATCAAATTTAGTTACCTACGCCAGTAAAACTCCTGATTTGACGGGCGTGGAAATGTGGGTAACGTGCGGACTGCTTTGCCGGAGTTTTTTAGATGACCCATTCTGCCCGCTTGATAACACCTGTTCTGTTGGTCAGCTGCGTGATTATTGCTATCAGTTTTGCTGTAAGGGCCTCATTCGGTGTTTTTCAGATCCCAGTGGCCGAAGAATTTGGCTGGCTGCGCAGCGATTTCTCGATGGCGATTGCGATCCAGAACCTGGCTTGGGGCATCGGACAGCCGATTTTCGGCGCGATTGCGGAAAAAATTGGGGATCGGCGCGCCATTGTTATAGGCGCAGTGATCTATGCCGCCGGTATGGTTCTGACGTCGATGTCTTCGACACCGTTGGAGCATCAGCTTTATGCGTGGTTGGTGGGCTTTGGCATTGCCGGAACGGGGTTTGGGGTCATTCTGGCCGTTGTGGGCCGGGCCGCATCTGATGAAAACCGGTCGATGGCCTTGGCGATTGTGACCGCAGCCGGGAGCGTGGGGCAGATTATTGGGGCACCCACTGCCGAATGGTTGATGGGTTTCCTGAGCTGGCAACAGGTTTTCGTCGTCTTCGCGGGCGTTATCCTGCTGCTGGTTTTGACGTTGCCAATGATGAAAGCGCCCGAATCCGCAAGCAAACGTGAGCTGGAGGAAAGCCTGGGATCCGTTCTAAAGAAAGCCTTGCGTGATCCGACCTACACGTTGATCTTTTTGGGCTTTTTCAGCTGTGGATATCAGCTGGCCTTTATCACCGCGCATTTCCCGGCCTTTGTGACCGAGATGTGTGGTCCGATCCAACCCGGTGGGGTGCTGCATTCCATGGGGATCACCACCACATCCGCGCTTGGGGCGATTGCGATTTCGCTTGTTGGCTTGGCCAACATTGGCGGGACGTTGGCCGCGGGTTGGGCCGGGAACCGGTTCAGCAAGAAATATCTTCTGGCGGGGATCTATGCCGCGCGTACGGTTGTAGCGGCGGCCTTTATTCTACTGCCAATCACCCCCACATCGGTGATTATCTTTTCTGTCGTCATGGGGTCGCTGTGGCTGGCGACTGTGCCGCTGACATCTGGATTGGTCGCGCATATCTATGGGTTGCGGTACATGGGCACCCTGTATGGCATCGTGTTCCTGAGCCATCAGCTGGGCGGATTTCTCGGGGTTTGGTTGGGTGGTCGGATGTATGACCTGTATGGCGACTACACCATGGTTTGGTGGTTCGGCGTTGGCATCGGGGCATTCAGCGCCATTGTGCACCTCCCCATCCGCGAGCGACCGCTAGAGGCGCTGAAAGCCTGAAGCCGCTAGTTCAAGCCTTCGCGCAGTCGCTCTTGCAGGATCTGGATAATCTCGTCCGAGTGGGTATAGGCTAGGGAATGGCCCGCATCCTCGATCACCTCTTGTCGGGTTGTGCGGCTCCATTCGGTCAGCATGCCCATTGCCCGGATCGGGATCACGCTGTCTTGGCGCCCCCAGATCGCCAGCACCGGCACGCCTGCGCGATAGATTGTCTTGTGTTCGTTGTGTTGATCCTGAGACAGCAGATTGCGCAGGCTTGACAGAACGCTTCGGACAAATCCGCGATAATCCAGTTCGCGTTGTTGTAGATCGACGATGTTGGGGACAGAACTGGGCAAGATGCGTTCCGCTTCGGCACTGGTGCGATGGCGGGTTGGAAAAAACGCCATCATTAGCCAATCGCCGATAATGGGCGTTTTGCGGATGTATTTTGCCATGCGATCTGTCGACAAAAGCATCCCGGCTGAAGCAAGAAGCACCAGATGGCGCACCCGATGCGAGTGTTTGGCCGCGTAGCTGGTCGCGACGGCACCACCCATCGAGTACCCGATTAGGGTGATGTCTTCGACTACATCTTGCGCGGCCAATAGCTCTTCGAGTTGGGTGATGAAAAAGTCAGCCGTTTGGGGGTCTGTGGGGCGGTCTGAATATCCACGTCCATACAGATCATAGGTCAAAACACGGTATCCCATCGCGGTGAGACCGGGCACCAACCCCTGCCACACAAAGGACGGTGTCGTGAGCCCGTGCACACAGACGGCGATGGGCCCGCGCACTGGGCCATGCCATTGGAAATGCGTGACGCCGCGGGGCAGCTCAATTAATTCGCCGGGGGCTTCGCGGCGTGCTTCGCGGCCCATTGGTTTGCGCCTTGCTTCGATCGCGAAGGGCGCAGAGATGAGAATAACAAGGAGAACTATGAGAAATAAGATCATTGTGCCAAGCACCGCCGGTTGAAAAGGGAACGGCGAATAAAGGGGGCCGGATCGGTCCTGTTGCCGTTTTAGATAGCGTAATGTCATCTGGCGGTGGCGCATAGGCTTTAGCTGGTAAAATCAAGCCAAACCTGCTGCGCCACCGAATCAGAAAGAGCTAGGAGAGGTCTTATTCTGCTTCGGCCGGGGACAACAAACCGGCAGAGACAAGACACTCTGCCCAGCCTTGCGGCGTGGAAAAGTGATGGGTTTTCCATCCCCGTGCCTGTGCGGTTTCGATGTTTTCCAGACGGTCATCCGCGAACAAGAGGGCTTCCGGGGCTAACTGACAATCCTCTTCGACGCGTTGATAAATGTCGGAATGCGGCTTTACGGTTTTCATCCGGCCCGAGACATACAACCGGTCGAACTCATTCAGGAACGGATAGACTGTTGTCGCAAAGTCAAAATTTTGCACACCAAAATTGGTTAGGGCAAAGACCGGGATGTTTTTGCTGCGCAGGGCCCGTAACAGGCGCACGGAATGTGGAATTTCGGGGGCGGCCAGCTCGATCCAGTTGTCATGCCACATGCGGATTTCATCGCGCCATTCCGGGTATTTATCGGCCCACTCATAAATGGTGTCAGTAAAGTGGTGTCCTTGATCCACCAGATCGTTCATCCCGTGCAGATCAACCTCGGCGAACATCGCCTCACGTCGCTCTTTGCCGATGACCCGATCATAATGCCGCTCTGGCTGCCATTCGATCAGAACGTTACCGATGTCAAAAATGACGGCGTGAATGGGCATGCAATATTCCTAACCAATTGAGCGGGGGCGCGGGCGGCTGGCGGGCCGGGAGCGGCGGGTTTCCCGCCAGACTGAAACAAGCCCAGAGCCAATGATCAAGCCTGAACCGATCCAGACCGGCAAATCGGGCCATTCGTTGAACACAAGTAGTCCCCAGAGCACCGCCATAGGCATCGCGATGTATTCAAAGGGGGCGACAAGCCCTGCTTCGCACAGCCGATAGGCTTGGCTGACCAGATACCCGCCCACAGATCCAACAACGCCGACGCCGATAAAGTATTTCCAATCTTCTGGCGCGGGCCAGATCCATGCGCGGAAAATGAAATCTAAGGCCGCACTTTCGGAATTGGCAAACCGGCCGTCCCCAAAGGTCAGTCCAACACAGGCACTCACAACGAGGAATCCGGCCATTGGATAAAACGCCAGTGTCGCGCCGCGTTCTGTGCCACCGGCACTGCGGGTTAGAATATGGAGCGTTGCGTAACCGCAGGCACCAAAGAATGGCAACAAGGCCGAGGGTTGAAAGGTGTCCAGCCCCGGGCGCATGATCACCAAGACGCCCAGAAACCCGATTCCCACAGAGGTCCACCGCCATGGACCAACGCGTTCCTTCAGGAAGATCACCGAAAGGGTTGTGACGATCAGCGGCGTGGCAAAAGCAATCGCTACTGCTTCGGTCAAGGGCATGATCGCTAGCCCTGTAAAAAAACACAGGTTTGCAAACAAGACTGCGCAAAACCGCAAGAGGTGAAGCCGTGGCTTGTCGGTGCGCAAAATATGATACCCGCCCTCAAGCGGAACGATGATCGCCAATAAGATGATCAGCGCCCCGATAGAGCGCATCAATACCACCTCATAAAGCGGATAGTCCCCCGACAGGAATTTGAAGATGGTATCGATGATCGAAAAAGAGATACCGGCGCCGACCGCGGCCAACACGCCCAGAATGTTCTCATTGCCCTGACCGGTCATTTATACTTCCAATGCGTTAGATGAATGCGCGCCCGCGGTGTGCGGGCTTGCCCGTGCACCGCCCGGCCCAACGGGAGGCTGCGCATCTGTGATGCGGACCCGACGGGCGGGAGTTCTTGCGAGCGGGGTTAGCTGCGGGCAGCGGCGCGCAATTCGCGCTCCAACGCGTCTAGAAACCGGGATCGGTCTGCTTTGGAAAAGGCTTTGCCGCCACCACCTGCACCCAGGGGGTTGGCCGCGCGCATGTCGGCCATCAGATCGCGCATGGCCAATTGCTGTCCGATATTGGCGGGGGTGAATGCCTCACCATTGTGGCGGATCACCCGTGCCCCTGCTTCGATGCATTTGGCGGCAAGGGGGATGTCGCCAGTGACAACGACATCCCCCTTGCCGCACCGCTCTGCAATCCACATATCCGCTTCGTCTGCGCCGGCGGCCACAATGACGTTTTCCACAAATGGATTCTGCGATGGTCGCAATCCGCCATTTGAAACAACGTACATTTTCAACCGATGGCGGGTCGCAACCCGTTCGGCTTCGGCTTTGACAGGACAGGCATCTGCATCAATGAAGAGCGTCATGTTTGCTTAGGCCCACAAGTGTTCGGCGTGGAAGGTCACGTGATCTTCCATAAACGTCGACACAAAGAAATACGAATGATCGTATCCGGGCTGCAGGCGCACCACTGCTTGTTGGCGTTTTTGCCCAATCGCTTGCGACAGCTCTTCGGGGCGCAGCAGGTCGATGAATTGATCCGAGGCGCCGGTGTCGATCAGGACCGGTCCCTGAAACCCAACGTCGCGCATCAACAGGCTGGCATCGTGTTTCGCCCAGTTCGCTTCGTCGTCGCCCAGATAGGCGGACAATTGTTTGCGGCCCCAATCTGCTCCCGTCGGGTTAGAAATAGGTGCAAATGCCGAAACAGAGCGATACCGTCCCGGCAGATTCATCGCCAGCGTCAGCGCACCGTGTCCGCCCATCGAGTGGCCCGTGATCGACTGGCGATCGGGGTCGATGGGAAAGTTTTCGGTAATCAGGGCTGGCAGTTCTTCGGCGATATAATCCCACATGTTGAAATGGGGTGCCCAAGGTTCCTGTGTCGCGTTTACATAGAATCCGGCGCCCTGACCCAGATCATAGGCCTCATCGTCTGCCACGCCTTCGCCACGCGGTGAGGTGTCAGGAAACACCAGAGCGATGCCTTGCTCAGCGGCCCATGCTTGCGCGCCGGCTTTGGTCATGGCGTTGTCGTGAGTGCAAGTCAAACCCGACAGGTACCACAAAACCGGCACGGGACCATCTTGCGCCTCAGCGGGCAGGAACAGTCCAAAGGTCATGTCGCATTTGCAGGCTGTTGATGTGTGACGATAGACACCTTGTTTGCCACCAAAGCAGGCATTTTCTGAGAGGGTTTCCATGAATGTGGTCCTTCGCGTTTATGGTTGCTTTATCGCTAGCGAGCGTTGTCGTGTGCGTCCAGTAGGTGAAGTACTGAGTAGGGCTCTTTTTTTCGTGGATTAGGTTAGGGTGTACCTACCCAGGCAATCACCAACGGAACGGTGGCGATGCTAATCACGGTCGAAACAAGGATTGCTGCCGATGCACGGTGGGGGGCCACGCCATAGTGCGCGGCCAACATGTATACGTTACCTGCGACCGGCAATGCGGCAGCTGCGATGGCGACCGCTGCAGGGAACGCCGCAATGGGAAATACATAGATCAAAGCAGCAGCGACCAACAGCGGGTGTAAGACAAGTTTACAAAAGCTAAGCCACCCCGCGATGTGCATGCGTTCTGCGGATTTGCTGGCAAGAGAGGCCCCGATTGCAAACAACGCGCCGGGTGTAGCTGCGCCACCGAGAATGGTGAGAAAATCGTTCATCGGCTGCGGGATTGGGATTTGCAGAGCGGACCAGATCAACCCGGCAGAGATCGAGACAATCATCGGGTTTTTGACCAAGCCCAGCCCAATCAACCGTGCGGTTTTCAGGGTCAATCGACCATCCCGCCCACCATTGATCAAAATGACAATGAGCGAAGAGAAAACCACCAGATCGACGGTCAGAACCAGCATAACAGGGCCAATCGCGGCCTCGCCAAACAACATGGCGAGCATTGGAAGCCCCAAAAACCCGACATTGCCAATGGCTGCGCATTGCGCCTCGACTGCGGCTGTCGGGATATCCAATCGACGAAAATAGGCCACGAGGGTTGCGATGGCATAGACGCCTGCGGTTCCCAGCAAATAGCCCAGCACAAGCCGACCGTTAAAGATCTCAGCAAAGGGCAGGTTGGCCGCAAACCGGAACAACATTGCCGACAGGGCAAAGAAGAACACGAATTTGGTGAGATAGGCCGTGGCCTCTTCGGTGAAGAAACGGGTGCGCCCGGCCCAGTACCCCAGGCCGATAATCACGAAAAACGGTAAGGTGCGCAGGAAGATCTCAACCATGGCGGATTGGTAACATGATCTGACCGATCCGCAATGCCCTTAGCCGCTGCCGATCAGAATCCCGGCCCCCAGAACCAATGCACCGCCCAGAACCACCTGAAATGCAGCCCGGAAGAACGGTGTTTCCATGTATTTGTTCTGAATCCACGCAATCGCCCATAGCTCAATGAACACGATGAGAAACGCCAGAGAGGTCGCGGTCCAGAAATCAGGGATGAGATACGGCAACGCATGGCCCAAACCCCCAACAGTGGTCATGACCCCAGAGGCGAGTCCGCGTTTCATTGGGGATCCACGCCCAGATAGCTCTCCGTCATCAGACGCGGCCTCGGTAAATCCCATCGAGATCCCCGCGCCCACAGAGGCGGCGACGCCAACCAGAAAGGTTGTCCACGTGTCCTGGGTGGCAAATGCGGTGGCAAAGATCGGCGCGAGCGTAGAGACAGATCCATCCATCAGCCCGGCCAAACCCGGCTGAACCCAAGTCAGGATAAATTGCCGGTGTGCGGTGGCGTCTTCGTCTGTCTTTATGTCGCCGCTTAGATGGGTTTCGCTCAGCTCGGCTGCGGTGTTTTGGTGTCCGGCTTCTGCGGCCGCCAGATCACCAAGCAATTTGCGCGTTGCACTATCGGTGGTACGCGCTGCGGCAGCCAGATAAAACCGTTCGGCGTCGCGCTCCATCGCTTCGGCCTCGCTGCGGATGCGATCAATGCCAAGGTTTTCGACCAACCAGATGGGGCGTCGGGCATAATACCCAGCCACATGTTCGCGCCGGATGAGCGGGATAACGTGACCAAACCGAGATTCGTGCAGCGCAATGAGACGGGCGCGATGCGTGTCTTCTTCGGTGGCCATGCCATCAAAGATTTTCGCGGTGGCTGGAAAATCAGCCCGGAGTGTTTCAGCATAGCCGCGATAGATACGCGCATCGTCTTCTTCCGAAGAGATGGCCAACGCGAGGACTTCTTGTTCTGATAGATCCCGGAACCGTTTTCGTTGGGCTAAAAATCTCATTTCGCACACCTGATTAGAATGATTCTAAATTAGTGAATTGCACGGCAAATACAACCGCCTTATAAAGTCGTTGAAACTGAACCGAACGGTTTATACGTTACTGCATAGCTAAAATTCAGGAATCGCCATGCCCGATACAGCCACTATCCTGCGTACGGGTCGAAAATTCGATCAGGTCTTGCGCGGGGCCCGAGATGTATTCATGGCAGATGGGTTCGAAGGCGCAAGCGTAGACGATATCGCGCGTGCCGCGGGCGTGTCCAAGGCGACGCTGTACAGCTACTTTCCGGATAAACGGCTGCTGTTTATGGAAGTTGCCCAGACAGAATGCACGTTGATGTCTGAAAAAATCGTGGCAATGATTGATGAAACCAAGCCTTTGCGCGAAGTGTTGATGGTAACTGCAGTTCAGGTTGTTGGGTTCCTGACATCTGAATTTGCGCAACAAGTGTTTCGGATCTGTGTCGCTGAGCGGGATCGATTTCCGGAATTAGGGCGCGCCTTTTATGCGGCGGGTCCAGAGAATGGCAAAGAGCGGATCAGTGAGTTTCTGCTGAAAGCTGTCGATAACGGAGAGTTGGTTATCGACGACATTCCTATGGCTGCAGAACAGTTTTCAGAGCTGTGTAAGGTCAAATTGTGGACCCGTGCAGTTTTTGGAATCCAAAGCCAATTCAGCGAAGAGGAGATCGAAGAAGTAGCACGGAACGCAGTGGATATGTTTCTTGCGCGATATCAACCCGTGGATCAGGTTGAGATGAACGGAACCACAAGCAGGAGTAGTTGATGCGGTATGTTTTGCTGGCGCTCGTTTTGATGGCGGTCTGTATTCAGAGTGCCCTCGAAGGCGTGGCAGATGAAAACGGCTCGGATTTAGCCAGTTGCAATGGGCAAGAATGGCTTGCTTTCGTCGGGCAGCCGGCTGCGCAGCTTGACGGGAAATTGCCAGAGAATGCGCGGGTTGTTGCGCTAAATTCAGCAGTGACACAGGATTTTCGGCCTGATCGCGTCAATGTTGATGTGGATGACGCTGGCATAATCACAGGCGTCCGCTGCGGTTAAGGCGGCTTGCGATACGTTTTGTGACAGCTCAGGCAGGCGTGCATCATGGGTTGCAAGCTTTGACGCAGTTTTCCTAAGTTTCGTGTATTGATCAGCTTGGCCTTTTGATTGGCGGATTTGGCGTGCGCTTTAAAGCCCCCCCAATTGTCCCAAATTTTTTCGCGTGCGTTCGAAGCGGGGTCGCTTGGGTTGTTGCGAAATCGTTCTGGAATTTTGCGGGTTGTCTTTATCAGGGCCCGGCGGTTTGTTTTCGCTTGTTGTTTGTCAAACATGAGCCGCCCAGCTGCCATATCCACTAGCACACTCAGGGCGTGATGGGCGCTGCGCATCAGGGCAATGCGGTCTTTGACTCGTGGATGGCTGACAGCCATGATATCTTCGGCCAGGGTTGCCCCGTTTAGGCTTGTGAGCACAACGAAGAGACAGATAAAACAATACCGCATAAGCTGACCATCCAGCATGGATGTTAGCAGGGTGTTAAAGCCAAAATTGATTTCAAATCAGTTCGATCGTGAACGAAGTGTTTTTCTGTGGGTGCAGACGATCATGCGGTAGGGTCGTCTTGTGACCTTGTTTCATAGGCTTGATGTCTTGGGTGCAGCGTCAAATAGGGAAACGCGGCTTGTTGATCAGCGCAACTGGGTTGGATGCTTTTGAACAGATTCTGGCAATCCCACGAGAGCTTTTGTCACGGGTGTCGTATGACACTGCGGCAGGTCACATAGGATAGATTCCTAAGCGAAACAGGACATCGCATTTGGTTCAGGTGCCTGAACCAAATGCGAACGTGTTTTGGCCGCAATCATTCGCCAAGACCCGGTGACTTGCGGTGATTATGATCAGGTCTCCTGTTCTATGCCCGGAATTCAGCGTTCCCGTTCAACGGGCGCTGGTTTTAATGCTGCGAAAAGGAGTACTGGCACGGTGCCTTGTGTCGAGCTTTCAGTGTTTTCCCCTGCCGGTCCCGACCAGTTGATTCGAATTATCAAAGAGATTTACGCAGTTCATCCCTATGAGGAGTTGGTTATTCAGGTCCTGCCAGCCTTGCGCGCCCGCCATCTGCACGGCATGGACGAAGACAATCCCAATCGATTCTGGAAACGAAAGACAGCCGACTGGGGGCCCAAGACCCATCGGCGTTAAGATGTGGGGGACGTGCAAATCCAGTTTCACCAAAGGGTGAACGCGTTGCGGCAGACTTGAATTTGGCGTCAGTTGTGCCAAGGTTGGGGGATGAATATGCAGCCTCCCAGCTCAATGTCATCGGGACCGGCACCGATGCAGGTCGCTTTTGATCGCCGCGAACTGTCTGTGATATTATCTCTGTATGGCCGTATGGTCGCCGCGGGAGAGTGGCGTGATTACGGGATTTCTTGTTTGCGCGAGATGGCCGTTTTTTCCGTATTTCGCAGAACTGCCGAATACCCGCTTTATAGGATCGAAAAACGCCCCAAATTGCGGATGCGCCAAGGGATGTATTCGGTTGTGGGGATGGATGGTCAGATCCTGAAACGGGGTCAGGATCTGAAAACAGTTCTACGTGTGCTTGAGCGTAAATTGATCCGCTCTGTCAAATTGGACTAGAGCCGTTTGTGTGCGGTGACTGGGCCGTTACCTTGGCTTTGAATGCGGTCAATGGCGGGGCCGAGTGGTTCGTATCGCACCGCCATGTGATAAGCGTTGGCGTGCAGCAAGGTACCGGCATCCGCGACCCAAGCCACATGTCCTTTCCAAAACATCAGATCCCCGCGTTGAGGCGGTGTTCCGGGGGCTAATAGGGTTCCAACAATCTGTTCCTGATCAACACTATCACCGGGGCAAGCATGCCCACAGGCCAGCAAAGCAGCTTGCACCAAGCCAGAGCAATCCAATCCTAAGCGGCTGTTTCCGCCCCACAGATACGGGGTTCCAAGGAATTTGGCAGCAACCTCTACGGGGTCTGTGAGCAGAATTCCGGTTTCGGATAGGTGCGAGTGTGGGATATACCCGTACTCTGTTTCAACAAAGTCTCCGTTTGCGGATAACGCGGTAACACGGGACCCAAAGCTGAGCGACAATCGGTCGGGGCTTTTCATGTCTGGTCGGGCATAGGCGTGCGTGGCCAAGGTGCTGACCCAGTGGGTCGGCTCTTTATGTACGTTCAAAACTTCTGAGCGTACAAATCCTTCATAGGTATCTTTGTCCACGCGGACATGGCTCCAACCAGCGTTGGTGTCTAAGACTTCAACACTGTCACCGGCCAAGAGTTGGCGATCGCGTGGTCCGTCGGGGCGACGCAACAGGTCCACGACCGGAGGATGGATTTGGCGATGCATTACAGGTTCAACATCTCAGGCAACGCCGCGAGCAAGGCGCGTGGCCCTTGGCCCACACCGCCTTTGGGACGGGCAGAGGCGGCGACAGGTTGCCAGCCGTAGATGTCGAAATGCATGTAAGGCGTCGCGGTCACAAACCGGCGCAGGAACAGGGCAGCGGTTATTGATCCTGCGAACCCACCGCTGGGGGCGTTGTCAAGATCGGCATAAGCGGGCTCAATCATGGCCTCATACGGCGTGTGGAAGGGCAGCCGCCACACAGGATCTGCGGCCTTTGGCGCTGCTTTGGACAGAGCGACGGCATGATTTTCGTCATCCGTGTAAAATGGTGCAAGGTCAGGGCCGACTGCAACCCGCGCCGCGCCGGTCAATGTTGCCATCGAGATGATGAGATCTGGATTGTCTTCGTCTGCAAGAGCCAGCGCATCGGCCAAGACCAACCGCCCCTCGGCATCTGTGTTGTTGACCTCGACGCTCAACCCCTTGCGAGATGTAAGGATATCGCCGGGGCGGAACGCGTTGCCTGCCACCGAATTCTCAACCGCTGGGATCAGAACACGCAATTGTAACGGCAGGTTCAGCGCCATGATCATACGGGCCAGCCCAAGAACATTGGCAGAGCCACCCCATGTCTTTTTTCATCAGCAACATGCCGGCTGCTGGTTTTAGATCCAAGCCGCCGGTGTCAAAACACACGCCTTTACCAACCAGCGTCAACTTGGGTCCAGCTGCGCCCCAGTTCAATTCGATCAGGCGGGGTGCTTTTTCAGCGGCGCGTCCCACTGCGTGAATCATCGGGAAATTTTCAGACAATAGGTCGTCGCCCAAGACCGTTTTGCTGGTTGCTCCAAATTCCGCAGCAAGGGTTTCGGTCGCCAGCTGCAACGCGTCTGGTCCCATATCCTGTGCGGGCGTGTTGATCAGATCGCGAATCAGCGCCTCGGCGTTGGCTTGAATTTCAACCCGTACGGCATCAATGCCCTCGGGCGCGACCAAAAAGGCCGCGCTGGGCGATTGGGTGCGATAATGGTCAAACATGTGGCCAGTCATCAGCCAACCAAAGCATTCAACCTCTAGCGCGTGTCCGGTCAGGCCCGAGGCAATACGGTAGGTGCCTTTGGGCAGGTTCGCCGCTGCGGCGGCCAAAACAAACCGTTTGCGCGCCCGTGTGTCTGCTGTGCCAAATCCGGCCAGTGCCATTACGACCGATCCATCGGATCCGGGGAGCAACACTGTTTGTCCGGCAGCGCCGGTAAATCCGTTGCTGTTTGCCCATTGGGAAACCTGCTCCCCTTGATCGGCAAGCCACGTGTCGCAGTTGGATTGATCGACCACGTGGAGCGGTATGGCGTCTGGTGTCGGCGCGGCAAAGGTCAGGGTCATGCGATGGCTCTTTTCAAAAAGGACGGGCTGCCGTCAGATTACCCACCGCTTCGCTGCCCGCAAGCCCCTGTCAGACCGATAAACCTTGCAAATCCCAGACGGCCGTTAACGACCGCTCCCCGACACGGATCAACCGGAACAAAGTTGCGGCAGTGGCCACATGATCCTCGTTGTCGATGGTTATGGTCACCTCTTTCGCAACTGAGGCCAAAGCAGACATGCCGATTTGTTCGGAAATGGCGATCAACGAACGCGCACTTTTGCGCAGATCCTGCCATGCGCGCTGTCGCCATAATCGGTTCGCAATGCGACAGGCGGACGGCCAGCTCTTCGATTGCCCGACAGACCACGTCTTCGGCACCAGTGTCGCCAAGTTGATTGTACAACGCCCCAAGACGTTCAGAGTCCAAACGGACGGATTCAGTTTGATTAAGTGTGAATATCTTGTTCACCACAGTCACCCCAATTTACGTACCCCCACGGCACGTTTGCACCTTGAAGTCAGAGTGGTTTGCAAAAGGTTGCCAATCTGGCGCATAATCGCTCGAATTTTCTCTCAATCCTTTGTATGTGAGGGTCTGGGAGAGACAAAATCAGGGACTGATAAATGGAATTTGCCAGACCTTTGCCCAGCTATCTGGTGCAACGCTATCACGGCTGGAAAGCCACGGCGTATAAGGAAAACCAAGGGTGGTATCGACGTTTAGCCACCGAGGGCCAGCGCCCGCGCGCTATGGTCATCTCTTGCTGTGACAGTCGGGTGCATGTGACATCCATCTTTGGGGCTGATCAAGGCGAGTTCTTTATCCATAGAAATATCGCTAATTTGGTGCCACCTTATCAGCCAGATGGGGATCATCACGGCACCAGTGCAACGATTGAGTATGCTGTGACCGTGCTAAAGGTTTCGCATCTGATCGTTCTTGGACATTCGCAATGCGGTGGTGTTCAGGGATGCATCGATATGTGCCACGGGCATGCCCCAACGCTGGAAGCAAAAGAAAGCTTTGTTGGTCGTTGGATGGATATTCTGAAGCCAAAGTTCGAGCTGGTGCGCGATATCGAAGATCCCGAAGTGCAGGCCCGACAGTTTGAGCGTCAGGCGGTTGTGGCGTCGTTGGAGAATCTGATGACGTTCCCCTTTGTTGCCTCTGCAGTTCAAGAGGGATCAATGAGCTTGCATGGCCTGTGGACAGACATCGGCGAAGGTGGGTTGGAATGTTACGACCCCAAGGTCGAAAAATTCCAAAAGGTCTGAGCTCGTTTCACTTAAAAAATTTGAGAATGGCGCCGGATCTCGGCGCCATTTCTATTTTCAGCGCAGCACCATGCCTTCGGGCCAGCTGAGGGTGGTTTCGAGGTGAATTGTTTGCACATCACCCGGCTTTAACTTCATATCCCAAGCTAGAATGCCTCGACGATTGTCTGGGTTCTGATCGCTTGGCATTGGGCGGGCCGTCCATGAAATCTGCAAATCCTCTTGTTCAGAGTATGGAACCCGGTCCAACAGGCGTAGGGGCCAATCTTGCTTGGTCAGGTTGTCGATTTTGATTTCGACGGTTTCCGTCTTTTGGTTGGATCGCGAGATGATTCCGGTGTCGCCTTCGTTTCGGGCCAGAATATCGCGGGACAGCTGTAGTCCGTCGATAGGGCCAAAGGCGATATCGGCCTGCTCCCCAGCGACCATACCACCAAACGCATCGCTTCCGATCAGTTCACCGTCCACATATCGGTTGGTGAACGGGCTCGCGAGGATTTCTTCGCCCGTGGTGTTGATGATCCGGGCGATGCGGAAGGCTGTGTTGTCGCGCAAGGGGGCGGCCCAGGCCATAACCTCGGCAGGCTCGCTCAAACTGTCGAGTTCCAACCGCAGGACATCTGCGCCTGATGCCACTGATACGGGGCTGTTATAGGTATAGGTCACGCCCACCGTGGATGTCGCGACCTGCCAAGTTTGCCTAACGCCATCAACGACCACAGGTTCTGCCAGCGGGGCATCGCTCAGATATGCATCGGCGTGTTGTTTTTGTCTGGGCAGTGGAACGGGCTGCGGCGCTGGTTCTGAAATGCGGAGCTGATTTGTGTGGATTTCAGATGGCGCGATTTGCCCAACGGGTTCTACCGTTGAAAGGTGTAGGGTGACATCGGTCCAGTTTTCGCCGGTGTTTTGTTCAATCATTGCATCTCGCTGTATGGTCAGCGTCGGGGTGCCCGATGTCTCAAGCTTTAGATCGTAAGCAGGTGCCCAATTGCTGGATCCTTCGATGAGATAGGACAGCGTGACTGTGGCCGTTCCGGGGGTTGCAGCGGTTGCCTCAATTGCAATGTAGAGTCGGTTTTCGTCTTCCAAAGCGATCGCTTGCAACGCTTCCTGTGCTTCTTGGCGCTCCTGTTGCAGAGGCTTGAGACCCTGTTCGATGCTGCGGGCCTCTAACTCTGCTGTGTGTGAAATCTGCGCAGCGCCGAGGGCCTCTTGTCCAACCAGCTGAGCCAGAGTGCGCAGGGATTCTGGGTCGGCTTGTGCCAATCCTTCATTCTCGCCTAGCTTGTCCAGAAACCGGATGGTGCTTTTGGCCGCGTCTGCTGCGAGCCGGGCCTTGGCTGCGGCGTTATGCACGTCCTGAATGCGTGCGTTGATGGCCTGAAGCCTGTTCTCGGCCGCTAAAACCGCGTCTGATTTGTAATCTCGAGGCGGGACAAAGGTATCACGATAGATCAAACCGATGCGTTCCGCGCCCGATAGATCAACACGCAGCGATTCTGGAACGATGCCGCGCGGAACACCCAGCAACACAAGGCGATGCTGTCCGGCTGGGATTTCAAGGCTCGACGTGCGCGTGATCGCGGCACTGTAGGGGTGCAGGGTGACATCCGATACCTGGCTTGACACGGGTATGATATCTGCCCACGCAAGGGACGGGATGAGGGCAAAGGCGGAAAGAAGAAGACGCATGCGAGCTCGCTTTGATCACTAGTGACACTCGTTTGAACTTTGCAGCGGTCCCCAGACAAAACAAGGGCGCCCGTGTGGACGCCCTTGGAATTGGTCAATTTTTGCCAAAGCTTAGCCCTTTTTTAGGACTTCGCGACCCAACAATTCAGCGATCTGTACCGCGTTCAATGCCGCGCCTTTGCGTAGGTTGTCAGAAACGCACCACAGGTTCAGGCCGTTTTCAACAGTCGAGTCCTGACGGATACGGCTGATGAAGGTCGCGAAATCGCCAACACATTCAACGGGGCTGACATAGCCGCCATCTTCGCGTTTATCGATCACCATGATACCCGGCGCTTCGCGCAGGATGTCGCGAGCTTCGTCTTCGTCCAGGAAATCTTCGAATTCGATGTTCACGGCTTCAGAGTGGCCAACAAACACAGGCACGCGGACACAGGTGGCTGTGACCTTGATCGACGTATCAATGATTTTCTTGGTTTCAGCGACCATCTTCCATTCTTCCTTGGTCGTGCCGTCTTCCATGAAGACGTCGATATGAGGAATCACGTTGAAAGCGATCTGCTTGGTGAATTTCTTGGCAGGCTTGTCGTCTGTTGGGTTGTAGATCGACTTGGTCTGATCCCACAGCTCATCAATGCCTTCTTTGCCAGCGCCCGATACCGACTGATAGGTCGACACAACAACGCGTTTGATCTTGGCGCGGTCATGCAAAGGCTTCAGCGCAACGACCATCTGCGCGGTCGAGCAGTTGGGGTTGGCGATGATGTTCTTTTTGGAATAGCCGTGCACAGCCTCGGGGTTGCACTCGGGCACGATCAGCGGAATGTCGGGATCGTAGCGGTACAGCGACGAGTTATCGATCACAACACAGCCTGCAGCTGCCGACTTGGGCGCATAAATCTTAGTTGCTTCGGACCCAACGGCAAACAGGGCAATATCCCAGCCCGTAAAGTCGAACGTATCCAGATCTTGGGTCGTCAGCGTCTTATCACCAAAGCTTACTTCTGTACCCAAGGAACGACGGCTTGCCAAAACGGCAATTTCGTCCACGGGGAACTGGCGCTCGGCCAGGATGTTAAGCATTTCGCGACCCACGTTGCCAGTGGCGCCGACGACGGCGATACGGTAACCCATTTTCTTTCTCCAGATAGGCCGGTTCGACAACCAGCGGCGGTTCCATACAGCGAAAGCGCCCGAGGGGAAAGAGGGTAGGTTAGTCTATGCTGTCGCGGCTGAACAAATAGATTACAAGTCCGACCAGCAGGGCAGCCGCAAAGAAACCAAAGATGGCGGTGTAGGGCGCGCTGGGAACGGAGCCGATTGTTGCCTCATGGATGCGGCCAGAAATCAATTGCATCACGCCAACCCCACCGATGCCAAAGAGATTCAAAAGGGTCATACCGCGCCCAACCAGATGGGGCGGGGCAAAGGCGCGTCCATGGGCCATGATGACCGGGAAGGTCGCCCCCAGAAAGCCAACAAGAGCGATCAAGGTGACAGAGTTCCAGATGCTGTGATCAATCCAAATCACAAGTGAAATCATGGCCAAGGCACCCAAAAGGTTACCTCCAAAAATGACCCACTTTCGTGTGCCAAGGATGCGATCCAACGGGCCATAGACAAAGGTACCGGCGATCATGGCGGCGCCCATAACCAACGTGGCTTGTCCGATCTGGTTTGTGCTTAGCCCGAAAACATCGGTTAAATATGGGCCAGCCCATAGCCCGCGCAACGCGCCAGCCGGAGCATAAGCCACAAACATCAGCGGTAGGATGGCCCAGATAGCGGGTAGTTTGAGCAGATCGAGAACAGACCCTTTTTCAGTGGTTTGGACCGGTTCTGGGTCTTTAACAGTGAACCAGATCCCGCAAGCCACAAGGCTGGAAAGAACGGCCAATCCCCCCAAAGTGCCACGCCACCCGATCAGATCGACAGCCATCGCGGTTGGGTAAGAAGCCACCAAATTACCGATTGAGCCAACCCCCAACATCAACGCGGCTAGTGTTGCAAACCGCGCCGGAGGATAGTTGCGGGCAAAGATGAAATACGAGGCCATCAGAACGGGCGAACACCCAATCCCGATTAGGACCATCGCCAGATTGACATGCAACGGGGTAGCGGCGAGCGCAAACAACAATGCCCCTCCACCGCCGCCGAACATCAACAATGTGGCAGCTGTGCGACGTGGCCCGATCTTGTCCAGCGCCAGCCCGACGGGCAATTGCATGGCGGCAAAGGTCAGGAACCAAAGCCCAGACGCCGTGGCGAGATCATCAGGGGTTGCCCCGATATCTTGGTTCAAGATCGAGGCAAGTACCGCCAAAAATGCGCGAAAAAACTGGCTCAGGACATAGGCCAGGCACAAAATGATCAAGCCGATTTGCATGCCCTGTTTGCTTTCTCTGGAATAGTACGAGGGGATGGGTGACACGATCCGTATGGATGCACAAGAGCGTGTGAAGTGTTGCAGCCGCTTGGAGAGAGGCAGCGGTGCGCTATCATCGCGCCAAGTTTGGGTTTGAGGTGAGCGATGACTGACATAGAGCAGGCGGACCGTTTCTATGATGCGTTGCCCCGGGTCGCGGATTTCGTTCAGCTGACGCAGCCAGAGGCATTCACACCGCTGCCTTTGGATTGGGTGGTGGCAACAACGGATAGCGTGAATTCTACGGGTGAGATCGCCAACGGACGATACAAGACCGTGAATATGGTTGGAGCCGCTGTCATTTCGGCAATGATCAATGGACTAAAGGGGCACGCCTTTCCCTATGTGTTTGGTGGGGATGGGGCCTCATTTGCTGTGCCTGCGGATCGAATTGATGTGGCCCGTTCCGTCTTGTCCACTTTGCGTCGGTGGGCAAAAGAGACGTTTTCCATATCTTTGCGCGCAGCCCTCATGCCGGTTGCCGACATTCGCGCATCCGGGCGAGACGCGCGGGTGGCGCGATTTGCCGCGTCCAAGGGGGTAGATTACGCGATGTTTGCGGGTGGTGGGGTTGCTTGGGTGGAACAACAAATGAAACTGGGTGCTTTTGAGGTGCCGATGGCCGCACCGGGGGCACAGCCTGATCTAACGGGGTTGTCATGCCGGTGGTCAAATGTGCAAGCCCAGAATGGGCGGATCCTGTCGTTGGTTTTGCACCCCAGCGCACAGGCGACAGACCGTGACTTTGCCGATCTTGCGCAAAGCATTGTTGATATAGCGTCGCGTCTTGAGCGCGCTGGCCATCCGGTACCGGTTCAGGGACCTCAGGTGAATTGGCCGCCAGCGGGATTGGAGTTAGAGGCCCAGATTTCGCAAGGGGCCTATTCGGTTCTGAGACGCAAAATGCGGCTGTTGGTCAACACGTTGTTCAGCTGGGTGGTGTTTCGCACTGGGCTGAATGTCGGATCGTTTGACCCTGATCATTACGCGCGCATGCTTAGCGCCAATGCGGACTACCGAAAATTCGACGATGGGTTAAAGATGACGCTGGATTGCGACGCGGATACACAGGCGCACATCGAACGCTTGCTGTCCGAGGCCGAGAAAACAGGCAAGATCCGATATGGAGTTTTTACCCAGGACGAAGCCATGGTCACCTGCATTGTTCCGTCAGCCGTGCGCGATGATCACGTGCATTTCATTGATGGTGCGGCGGGCGGCTACACGCAGGCAGCCGCCCAGATCAAAGGTCAGTTCTGATGCAAGATCAGGGGTGTTAGGCTAATTCGTTCGCGATTTCGGTGATCACATCATAGGCCATCATCACATCTTGTTCGGTCGCCTCGAAATGCCCGGCTTGGAACCGAATGACCAAATCCCCGTCTACGCGGGTCTGTGTCAGATAGATGCGACCGTCATCGTTGATCGCATCAACCAGGCGTTGGTTCAGCGCGTCCAGATCCCCTGCACCCTGAGGCGCGTAACGAAAGGTGAACAGCGACCACATTGGGATCGTGACAATCTCAAAATTCGGGGTTTGGGCGAGCTTATCGTGCAGTGCAACGGACCAGTTTACATGATTGCGCAGGCGATCCCTTAACCCTTCGAGTCCATAGGTCCGGATGACGAACCAGATCTTGAGCGCCCGGAACCGGCGGCCCAACGGGACAGACCATTCAGAATAGTTGATTACCCCGTCTTTGCCGTGGGTTTTCAGATACTCTGGCTTGATCGCCAAAGTTCTGACCAAATCATCGGGGCTGCGCAGAAAGTGGGCACAACAGTCGAATTGAACTCCAAGCCATTTGTGTGGGTTGAAGACGATACTGTCTGCCCGTTCGATACCGGGCCAATAGTGACGGTATTCAGGGCAGATCATCGCCGATCCGGCCCATGCAGCGTCCACGTGGGTATAAAGCCCGTATTTCTCGGCAACATCTAAACACTCGGCAACGGGATCGGTGGCGCCTGTCCCGGTGCCACCGACACAAAGGATGATGCCCGCGGGTGTTAGGCCGGCGGCAATGTCAGCTTTGATCGCGGTTTCCAGGGCAATAGGGTCCATCCCGCGCCAATCGCCTTGAATTGGAATGCGGATCAAATTGTCTTGCCCGATTCCGGCAACCCAGATGGCACGATCAACCGAGGTGTGGACCTCGGAAGAGCAATAGATCCGCAAAGGGGTCTGACCCGGAAGCCCCTGGGTGTTGCCCGTCCAGTTGAGCGCTTTTTCTCGCATGGTCAGGACGGCCGCCAACGTGGCTGATGATGCGCTATCCTGGATGACGCCCTCGTATTCAGACGGCAGATCAAGCGCTTGGCGCAACCAATCCATCATCCGGGTTTCCATCTCGGTGGCGGCTGGTGAGGTTTGCCACAACATGCACTGGGGCGCGATGCCCGACGATAGAAACTCAGCCAACACCGAAGGGGCGGATGCGTTGGAGTTGAAATAGGCAAAGAACCGGGGGTGCTGCCAATGTGTGATACCGGGCATGACGATGTTTTCGAAATCAGCAAAGATATCTTCCATCGCTTGTGGGGTTTCTGGCGGTGTTTCGGGCAAAGCATTGAAAACCTCACCGGGTTCAGTGCGCGCACGAACCGGGCGATCCCCGACGGTCAGGTGATAATCTTGGGTCCAATCAGCGACCTTGCGACCCCAATCGGCAAATTCATTCCATTTCATGTCGATCTCCTTGGGATGTGACGTGTGATCGTGCTGGCGCGGCGATGATCTGGGTCGGGATCAGAATGCGATGAGCCTGCTCGGTACATAGAATTGTTTGGGTTAGATGTGATTCCGGATCGTTCCGGTTTTGGGCGATAACTCGGGGTCGATATCGCGCATCTCCAGCGATAGGGCGATCGAGTGTTGTTCCATTGCTGGGGCCAACTGAGCTTTGGCGACTTCGAACAGATGAGCCGTGGCCTTCTTTCGGGTTTCCAGGTCACGCCCTGCCCGCAATCGAACGGAAATGTCTAGATAGGCGTGTTTTGGGTCACCATCCGCGATGGAAACGTAATCAGCCCGTATGGCCCGCACCCGAATACCGGGCATTGGAAAAACGCCGGTTTCAATCGCGGCTTTGCGCAGCGCGTCACACAGCGCTGGGATGCTGGTGAGATCTTCGAGATTGGCAGAGTAGTCCAGCATGAAGTGTGGCAAGCGGCTCACCTTTGATCAATATAGTTAACATGTGAAATAAAAGCATCCCGATGACAAAGTCAAGATTGATGGTGGGCGGGGGTGCATTCTTGGAACGCGACTGTTCAGCGTATGGGCTGGACATTGGCTGCAAGCCTCGCATCACTGTGACTGTGACTGTGACTGTGACTGTGACTGTGACTGTGACTGTGACTGTGACTGTGACTGTGACTGTGGAATGGGGTGCGTGAGGCACTGAACCAGAGGAGCAAGCATGCATGTGACGCAGGACATTCAAGTGGTTGGAATCGTTGGCGGGGGGACAATCGGTTTAAGCTGGGCCAGTTTGTTTTCGGCTTTTGGGTTTCAAACCCATATTTATGACCCCAACCCGATGATCGCGGCCGATATCGAGCCATTTGTGCGCGATGCATGGACCATTTTGGCAGAGCTGGGGTTGGGGACTGTTGCGAATCCTGAATTGCCCAGTTTCTCCGCTGACTTGGCGTCACTGAGTGCTGTGGATTTTGTTCAGGAAAACGGCCCGGATCGGATAGAAATCAAGCAACAATCGATTCAATCTCTAGAGCAGGTCGTGTCGCCTGAGGTGATTATCGCGTCGAGCACGTCTTCGCTGTTGGCCTCTGATATTCAACGCGGGGCACGCCATGCTGAGCGCATTCTTGTCGCCCACCCAATGAACCCGCCCCACATGGTGCCGATGGTTGAATTGGTTGCAGGAAAACTGACAGCGCCACACACCGTCGATATTGCTGAGGCTTTGTACCAACGTATCGAACGCGTCACGGTTAGGGTCAAAAAGGAAGTTGTCGGCCATCTTGCGAACCGGCTTACATCCGCTCTGTATCGAGAGGCCGTTCATATTGCCGCCGAGGGTATCGCGGATGTCGAAGATATCGACCGTGCCATTTCCTATGGGCCGGGCATGCGCTGGGCGCTGATGGGGCCGCATCTGACCTATCATCTGGGCGGGGGCAAAGGCGGCTATAGGCACTATTTGGACCACCTTGGTGCCACGCAAGAGGCGCGCTGGCAGGAACATGGCACGCCTGAGTTGACTGAGGCTGTCAAAGACCTGTTGGTTGCTGGTGTGGATCGAGAGTTGGAAACGCAGGACGAAGCGACATTGGTCAAGCGCCGGGATGCGGCTTTGGCGCAGGTCTTCAAGGTCAAAAAGAACTGGGGGTTCTGAGGGTCGGGAGTCCGCCAGAGACAAGGGGGGTCGTCTCTGGCGGAGCGGCCAGGTGGGTGTAGCTGCTGTACCCGGCCTTCAGCTTATCCGCCGGGGCCAATACCCGGCGTGACTTGCTTTTGGAACAAGGCCCTTTTCCAAATGAACAAACGTTCCGGTTGTAACCAGCTGGGGATCCGGGGGCGGATCGTCGGTCGGAGCATTCAGACATAAGGCCTTGAAACTGAGTAGGGCGGAAGAAGCGCGCAACGCGCAAGCGCCAAAGCGATAGATGGGGTTTGCGTGTTAAAAGTGCGCAATTTTCCGCTTATGCAACCAGTGATTGCTGGCGATAGTTGGCCAATTTGAACAGTTTTGTCCGGGTTTCGGCGGATATCAGGTGTTTGACCGATGATGGGGCCTTGAGGGGAGGCGCTCTCATAACGTCCGTTTCAACCGGAAAAAGCACCCCGCGAATCGGTTAGGCTTGTAGTCAGCAGGTTAGGTCAAAGCGGGTTTGCGACACGCGACAAGGAGAAGATGGACGACGCGGAGCACCCGTTCACAGCCGCGGACTTTGACGCTATCTCTCGTTTGTGCGGAAACAGGGGCTTGCCGAATAAGCGGTCCTTGATTGATCACTACAAGACAAAATCGGCAATTATGAGGAGCGTGCGCAATGAGCGACAGCTTGTTTTCTCTACCCCAGATCCCCGGAATCCCAGTCAATGGCGAAACGGGAACATACCCGATTGGTCGGATTTTCTGTGTCGGACGTAACTATGCTGCGCATGCCGCTGAGATGGGGCACGAGGTGGATCGCGAGGCCCCGTTCTATTTCACCAAGTCTGCGGCCAATGCAGTGCTGACCGGGGCAGGGGTTGCTTACCCACCGGGGACTGAAAATTATCACTATGAAATGGAACTGGCATTGGCGATCGGTAAGCCGGTATTCCAGACAACCCCGCCTGAGGCATGGGAGGCGGTCTACGCATATGGTTGTGCATTGGATATGACCCGACGAGACCTGCAAATTCGGGAACGCAATAAGCAGCGGCCTTGGGATTTGGGTAAAGACGTCGAAAATGCTGCTGTCTTTGCACCACTCACCAAGGTCACTGATTGGACGCCAGGTGATGGGAAGCGCATTCATTTGGCGGTAAATAAAGAGACCCGGCAGGACGCAACGTTGGCGGAATTGATCTGGAAAATCGACGAAATCATCTGCCATCTGTCAAAATACTATCATTTGCGACCCGGTGATCTGATTATGACCGGCACGCCTGCAGGTGTCGGTCCAGTGGTCGCTGGCGATGAGATCACAGGCGGCATAGATGGGTTGGATCCGATCCAATTGTCATTGAACGCCGCAGAATAACTTTAACAACAGATGCAGCCAAATGGTCTTTGGCTGCATCTGTTTGATATACGTGATTGCAAGGGGCTGTTGAAATGCAGCTCAATCTTACTTCGTCTGTCAATCTTCAGAGAGGGAGCTTGCGTCTTGTACGGGTTCAGTTGCAGTCTCGACAGGTAAGACGTGTAAGCAATATATTGCATTGATGCTGGAAGTTTGCATTATAATGCCAACACGAGGGATTAGAGGGAGGAACCACATGACTTATCGCAGAAAGCTATTGGGCTTGATTGGTGGGACTGCAGTTGCGGCTATGGCCACCGGTTTCGGAACAACTTCGGCGCTGGCGCAAGAGGTTACGCTGAAACTTCACCAGTTTCTGCCTGCACAGGCGAACGTGCCAAAACTGGTGCTGGATGTTTGGGCGGACAATGTTGAAAAAGATTCGGGTGGCCGGATCAAGGTCGAGCGTTATCCCTCGATGCAATTGGGCGGCAAGCCACCAGAGCTGATGGACCAAGCCATTGATGGCGTAGCGGACATCGTTTGGACTGTTGTTGGCTATACGCCTGGCCGCTTCCCCAGCACAGAAGTGTTCGAGCTTCCATTTATGATGACCGATGCCCGTGCGGTGAGCCGTGCGTATTGGGAAATGTTTGAAAAGCATATGAAAGACACCGAGTTCAAGGATGTGCACATTCTTGGCACATGGGTGCATGGTCCGGGTATGATTCACACGGCTGATCCAGTGGAAACGCCTGCTGATCTGCAAGGCATGAAAATCCGTGGCGGGTCGCGTTCGGTCAATTCGTTGTTGACGAAACTGGGCGCCACACCAGTTGGTATGCCTGTGCCCGCTGTGCCCGAGGGCCTGTCCAAAGGTGTAATCGATGGCACAACCATTCCGTGGGAAGTCACCGCCGCGCTGAAGGTGCCTGAGCTGGTTGAAAACCACACCGAATTCGAAGGGCGCGCGCTTTATACGCTGACGTTTGTTCTGGCGATGAACAAAGCCAAATATGAAAGCCTGCCTGACGATCTGAAAAAGGTTGTGGATGACAACTCGGGTCTGGAGTTTTCGGTCTTCGCCGGTGGCACGCAGGCCGACGCAGATGGCCCCGCTCGTGAACAGGCCGAGGATCTTGGCAACAACATCATCACTGTAGATGCGGCTGGTGTCGAAGAATGGCGCACGCTGGCGCAGCCGATTTATGACGAGTGGATCGCTGATATGGCGTCCAAGGGCAAAGACGGTCAGGCTTTGATCGATGAAGCCCGTATGCTGATCGAAAAGTATTCGCAGTAAATACATTGGCCGTGGCGACCCCTATCGTCACGGCACTTTTCTCCAGAAAGACACACGACTGATGCACAAGCTGATGATGGGGCTGGCGCGAACGCTGGCCATCGTTGGCGGGATCGTTCTAAGCGCACTGATCCTGCTGACCTGCGTATCCATCCTGGGCCGTTTGCTGAACGGCTTTTTCCACGGCGATTTCATGGAAAGCGTTGCCCCCGGCTTTGCCTCTTGGGCCATCGGGATTGGGATTGGTCCTGTGAATGGTGATTTTGAACTTGTCGAAGCTGGTGTCGCTTTTGCCATCTTTTGCTTTTTGCCACTTTGTCAAATCACGGCGGGCCATGCTTCAGTCGATATCCTCGCGAATAGTTTTCCCGCGGTTGTGAACCGGTTCTTGCGTATGGTGACCGAGATCGTCTTTGCTGCTGTTTTATTGCTAATCATGTGGAAGCTGTTCGACGGGATGATGAGCAAACGTTCCTACGGCGAAACTACTTTCCTTTTGCAGTTCCCGATTTGGTGGGCCTATGCGCTCAGCTTTGTGGGGTCCTTAGCGGCGGCTATTGTTGGTGTGTACATGGCGGGTGTCCGTATTATCGAGTTTCTGACTGGACGTGTTCTGGTCTGGGATGGCACGGAGGCAAGCCATTGAGCACGCTAGAGATTGGGATTGCGTCGTTTCCGGCGTTGATGGTGCTTATCTTTTTACGTGTGCCAATTGGTCTCGCAATGTTTGTTGTGGGTCTGGTTGGGCTGATCTGGGTAACAGACGGAACACAGGTCGCGTTTGGGC
The DNA here is from genome assembly GCA_965183835.1 of Paracoccaceae bacterium. Classification (GTDB taxonomy): domain Bacteria; phylum Pseudomonadota; class Alphaproteobacteria; order Rhodobacterales; family Rhodobacteraceae; genus OMPR01. The sequence continues at coordinate 100,224 of CBCYME010000004.1, forward strand.
GGCTCAAAAGTGAAACCTATTCAACCTTTTCCAGCTATTCGCTGACTATCGTGCCGATGTTCCTGTTGATGGGGCATTTTGCGACGTTGGGCGGCATGTCGAATGCCCTGTTCAAAGCTGCAGAAAGTTGGCTTGGGCATCGCAAAGGCGGGGTGGCTATGGCCTCGATCGGGGCGTGTGCTGGTTTCGGAGCGATTTGTGGATCGTCATTGGCAACGGCGGCCACGATGGGGCGCGTCGCTTTACCCGAACTTAAACAATACGGCTATGCGGGCGGGTTTTCGACTGCAACACTGGCCGCAGGTGGGACCCTCGGTATTTTGATCCCGCCGTCAGTGGTTTTGGTGATCTATGCCATTCTGACAGAACAAAATATCGCCAAGCTGTTTTTGGCGGCCTTCATCCCCGGGTTGCTGGCGGCACTCGGCTATGTTCTGGCGATTTCCTTGTATGTTCGTCTCTATCCAGAAAGCGCAGGCACGCGGCCTGCTGTCCCCTATGCGGAGCGCTTTGCCGCCATGATACAGGTTTGGCCGGTGCTGCTGGTGTTTGGTTTGGTTGTCGGGGGCATCTATCTGGGTTGGTTCACGCCAACCGAAGGGGCCGCTGTTGGCGCCTTTGGCACAGCTGTAATCGCCTTTTTCAACGGTGGACTGACGCGCGCAACACTGGTGGAAAGCTTTACCGTGACTGCGCGTTCTACCGCGATGATCTTCTTTATCGTCTTGGGCGCTGGTTTCTATAATGGTTTTCTTGCGCTGACACAGGTCCCTCAAGAACTCTCTAGTTTTGTGGTGGCGCAGGGGTTCAGCCCGTGGGTCGTCTTGGCTCTGATCCTGTGTTTTTACCTTGTATTTGGCTGCCTGATGGACAGCCTCAGTATGATCCTGTTGACGATCCCGATCTTTTTTCCGGTGATTTCGGCAATGGATTTTGACCTGATCAATCTCGCCGCAATGCAGGCAGACGCCGCGCGCGAGGTGCTGGCCAATGGGGTGCCCGAAGGCATGGCGTCTGAAACACTAGCCTCGATCAAGGATGCAATTGCAACGGGTACAGAGCTCACCCGCGCCGAGATGAAAGAGCTGGGCATTCGGGTCACCAAGGGTATGGCGAACCGGATGGAGGCTGAACACGTTGCAATCTGGTTTGGTATTCTAGTGCTGATCGTTGTTGAGGTTGGACTGATTACCCCACCGGTTGGCATGAACCTGTTCATTATCAATGCCATGGATCGCACTACCCCGATGGTCGAAACGTACAAAGCGGTGATGTTCTTTGTTGGCTCTGACATTGTTCGGGTGGTCATTCTGGTCGCCTTTCCGGCGATCACACTGTTTCTACTGCCGGGGTAGGACCTCTGCCGCTCCGGTCTGACACGCCGCATCCCATCGCTTGGGATGTGGTCGCTAAGCGAGGTGCAAAGATGGATTACGTACGCCACAACGTCCTGCGCGAGGATGGCCCCAAGGGCGAGATTTTTCTGCGCTCGGGATATGAAGCCAGTGCGCCTGTTTCCAAAACGACGGATTGGTTACACCGCTGGGCTGCCAAGCGCCCGAACGCTGTCTTTCTTGCTGAGCGCAGCGGACCGGGTTGGCGCGAGCTGCGCTATGGCGAGGCGTTGGAACAGGTGCGCGCATTGGCAGCCGGATTGGTCGCGCGAGGAATGAGGTCGGATACCCGGATTTTGATCCTGTCGGGCAATGGAATAGACCACGGATTGCTGACTCTTGCGGCGCAATGCGTTGGGGTTCCAACGGTGCCAGTGGCCGAGCCCTATTCGTTGGTGCCAGACGCGCAGGTGCAGTTGAAATATATCCTTGGGCTGATCGAACCGACGATGGTGTTTGCCGAAGACGGTGCGAAATTCGCCTCTGCTCTTGCGTTGGACGAAATGCAGGGGCGTGAAATCGTTGTCAGTCGGAATGCCGCGCCCGGAATGACGCAGCTTTCGGATCTAACGAAAGAGCGGGCAGAGATTGACCCGGTTGCAGCCAGGGTCGGGCCGGAAACCGTCGCTAAGATCCTTATGACGTCTGGGTCGACGTCGCACCCGAAGGGTGTGCTGACGACCCAACGCATGATGTGTACCAATCAGGCAATGTATGGGGATGCATTGCCCGCTTTGACTGCTCGCCCCCCTGTTATTGTTGATTGGTTGCCGTGGAACCATGTTTTTGGTGGCTCGTTCAGTTTTAACCAAATACTGGCCTTTGGTGGTTCGCTCTATATCGATGGGGGCAAACCAGCACCTGCTTTGATTGGGCAAACGATTGAGAACCTCAAAACGGTGCCGTCAAACTTGGCCTACAATGTTCCGGTTGGCTTTGCCCTGTTGCGGGATGCGATGCGTGAGGACGCGGAACTACGGGCCAAGTTCTTTGCAGATCTTGATCTTGTCTTCTACGCGGGAGCGTCTTTGCCCCGCGATGTCTGGGATGATTTGCGTGCCATGTGTTTGGCTGAACGAGGTGATTTGCCGTTGGTGACAACATGCTGGGGGCTCACTGAAACTGCGCCAGCATGTATTTTTCAGCATGAACCTTTGGAGGAACCCGGCGTTGTCGGTGTCCCGTTGACTGGCACCGAAGTGAAGTTGGTTCCCGAGGATCTGCCGCGCTATGAGGTGCGCGTTAAAGGCCCCAACGTGTTTTCCGGGTACTACAGGGACCCAGAAAAAACAGCTGACGCCTTTGATGATGAGGGGTATTTTTGCACGGGTGATGCCATGACCTTGGTCGATCCTGATGACATGTCCAAAGGCTTGCGATTTGACGGACGAATATCCGAAGACTTTAAACTGACCACGGGCATCTGGGTGCGTGCCGCATCCCTGCGTCTGGAAATTCTGCTGGCTTTGACCTCTTTGGCGGCTGACGTAGTCGTCACCGGGGCTGATCGCGATGAAGTAGGGGTTCTGATCATTCCCACACCGACGGTGGCAGAAAAGCTAAACGCGGATGATGGCGTTCTTTTGCCTGGCGCATTCGAGGGTGAGATTGCGATCCGGCTGGCAAAATTGTCTGCGGGCAAAGGGTCCTCTGCCCGTATCACACGTGCCCTGATTCTTGCTGAGCCGCCATCGATGGCGGATGGGGAAATAACCGCCAAGGGCAATCTCAATTTCCGGAAACTGTTAAGCAGGCGGGCTGATATACTGACGCGCCTCTATGCGAGAACTGCTACGGGAGTCATAATTGTGCGATAAAATGCATATATCGAGAAAAGGTATACGCAATATGTTGCATAATGCGACTGGCGATGCATTATTGCGCACATATTAGAGATGTGCGTGGATCCGGTGAGGAGGGCCGACCGCGCGCAGTTCAAGCCAATCACGCCGAGGAGGGGTAGATGAGCGGAAACGCAGCGCATTATTTTGTGGATCGACATGTGGAGCAAGGCCGCGAGGATCGCGCCGCTTTTCGCGAAGCGGCTGGGGCAAAACGGGTACTGACCTATGGCACATTGGCACAAAAAACGGGACAGGTTGCCTCGGCTTTAGCGCGGGCAGGGATACCGCGAGAAGCACGCGCCGTGATGTTGGTTTTGGACCAGATCGAGTTTCCCCAGATCTTTTGGGGGTGTCTCAAAGCTGGTGTGATTCCGGTGCCATTGAACACGTTGCTGGCGACCTCTGTCTATGACGCCATTTTACAAGACAGCCGCGCAACGTGCTTGTTCGTCTCCGAGGAACTTTGGCCGGTTGTCGAATCTGCGGCTCGCGCCGCCTCGCATCTCACGCATGTCGTTGTGATCGGAGACGCCCCCGAAGGAACCGTAACCTTTGGCGATTTCGTGCAGGGATGCGAACCGTCGCAAACGGTCGAGGCGTCGGAAGATGATGTTGCGTTCTGGCTCTATTCCTCGGGCTCGACCGGTCAACCCAAGGGTGTGCGTCATGTTCACGGTAGCCTGCAGGCGACATCGGACACCTATGGTGCGCAGGTTTTGCAGATCGAACCGGATGATGTTGTTTATTCCGCCGCCAAATTATTCTTTGCTTATGGTATGGGCAACGGCATGACTTTCCCGATGTCTGTGGGGGCGGAGGCGGTGCTGTTCAACGGCCGCCCGACACCAGATATGACGGTTCAAATCCTGACGGATGAGCGACCCAGCTTGTTTTGTGGTGTGCCGACGCTCTATGCCGCGACGGTCGCGTTGCTAGAGCAGGGGGCGGTGCCTGACACGAATCTGCGGCGCTGCATTTCGGCGGGCGAGGCGTTGCCCGAGGATATTGGAAACGCATGGCAGAAATTGACGGGCACGGACATACTGGATGGCGTTGGATCGACCGAGATGTTGCACATCTTTCTGTCTAACGCGCCGGGGGATGTGGCCTATGGCACATCGGGCCGCCCCGTGCCCGGATACGAGGTGCGTTTGGTCGACGAGGACGGTGCGGAGGTGCCCGTTGGCGGGATTGGTGAATTGCTGGTTCGTGGGGCTTCGGCGGCTGATGGATATTGGAACAAACGTGACAAGAGCCGGGCAACCTTCGAAGGCGAGTGGACCCGGACGGGCGACAAATATGAACTGACGCCCGAGGGGCGGTACATCTACTGTGGACGCACGGATGACATGTTCAAAGTATCGGGCATTTGGGTGTCCCCGTTTGAGGTGGAGCAGGCGCTGGTATCGCATCCATCGGTTCTGGAGGCCGCGGTTGTGGCTGTGCGTGACGATCAGGGATTGGAAAAACCCAAGGCTTATATCGTACTGAAGCAAGACCTGACCAACGGTCTAGCAGACGAATTGAAAGAGTTCGTCAAAGCCAAAGTGGGCAAGTGGAAATACCCCCGCTGGATCGAATTTGTCGAAGATCTACCGAAAACAGCGACCGGAAAAATTCAACGGTTCAAACTGCGGGAGCAGACGTGATGATTGAATGGAGTGAAGCCCCAAGCCAGCGGATGCACGTGAACGGCGTGGCGTTGGAATACGCCTGCTATGGACCACCCCCCAGCGCAGTCGCGACAATCGTGATGCTGCACGAGGGGTTAGGTTGTGTGGCGCTGTGGCGGGATTTCCCGGCAATGGTGGCAGAATGTACAGGTTTGGGGGTGTTGGTGTATTCCCGCCAGGGGTACGGGCAGTCTGATTCCGTTGCCTTGCCGCGCCCACTGGATTTCCAGACCCGTGAAGCGCTGGACGTGCTGCCGCATGTATTGGACCAGGCAGGTGTTGAGCGGTGTATCCTGTTTGGTCATTCCGACGGGGCCACCATCGCGGCGATCTATGCCGGCAGTGTCGAAGACCGTCGCGTGCGTGGCCTTATTCTGGCTGCCCCGCATTTCTTTACCGAAGAGCCCGGGTTGGCCGAAATTACCCGCGCCGGGGAGGCTTTTGCGCAAACCGATATGCAAAAGAAGATGGCGAAATATCATCGCGATCCGGTTGGGGCTTTTCGCGGGTGGTGCGATGTGTGGCTTGATCCGGGATTCAAGGATTGGAACGTAGCCGAAGTGATCGATTACATCCGTGTGCCGATCTTGGCGATTCAGGGCCATGGAGATCAGTACGGGACCATGGCGCAGCTCGATGAAATCTCTGACCGGGCCTATTGTCCAGTGGATCGATTCGAATTGGATTGCCAGCATGCCCCGCACCAAGAACGCCTCGAAGAGACATTGGCGGCTGTCGCAGATTATTGCACCCGTCTTGAGCGCATAGAGCAAGTGGAAGTGATCCCGGCGTAATAAATTATGCATTATAATGCTTCAATCCGCACTTATCTTGACAAGTTGCAGCGCAGATGTGCATTATTTTGCTAACTTGAGCTTGTTCTACAGGATTTGTTGTACTAACTTGCACATCGACACATAAACGCGGAGCCTGGCATGTCCTCAGTTATCGACTTTCAGACAGACCCCTCAAAATATCGCCACTGGAAAGTGGAGTATGACGGTGAGATTGCAAATCTGTTCATGGATGTGGACGAAACCGCAGGGCTTTTCCCCGGCTATGAGCTCAAGTTGAATTCCTACGATTTGGGCGTGGATATCGAACTGGCCGATGTGGTGCAGCGGATGCGGTTTGAACACCCAGAAGTCAAGGTAGTGGTGATGCGTTCCGCCAAGGACAAGGTGTTCTGTGCTGGGGCAAACATTAGGATGCTGGGCGGGGCCAGCCACGCGCACAAAGTCAACTTTTGCAAATTCACCAATGAAACCCGCAATACATTCGAGGCGGCCGAGGCAGACTCGGGGCAGAATTATATTGCTGCGATCAAAGGGGCATGTGCGGGCGGTGGGTACGAATTGGCCCTGGCCTGCAATTATATCATGCTGACCAACGATTCAACCTCTTCCGTAGCATTGCCTGAGGTGCCATTGCTTGCGGTTTTGCCCGGAACGGGCGGCCTGACCCGGGTGACAGACAAACGCAAAGTGCGCCGGGATTTGGCCGATGTTTTCTGTTCCGTCGAAGAAGGTGTCAAAGGTCAGCGCGCCGTGGATTGGCGTCTGGTGGATGAGGTGTTCGCGAATTCCAAATTCGATGCCTCGGTTCAAGTGCGGGCCCAGGCCTTTGCGGCCTCTTCATCCAAAGTTACCGCAGAGCAGGGTATCGAGCTGACGCCGCTAAGTCGGAGCTTTGCTGAGGATGGATCGGTCACTTATTCCACTGTTGAGATCGCGTTGGATCACACTGAGGGGCGCGCAACCATCACGATCAATGGTCCAGAAGAAGATGCGCCCGCATCTGTGCAGGCGCTGACCGAACAGGGTGCTCAGGCTTACATGCTCCGCTTAGCGCGGGAATTGGATGACGCGATCTTGCATCTGCGTTTGAATGAGCGCGAATTGGGGTTGGTTGTTTTTCGCACACAAGGTGATGCGGAAAAACTGATCGCGCACGAGACGCTGTTGACGGACAACGCAGACCATTGGTTGGCGAATGAGATCCTGAAATACTGGAAACGAGTGTTGAAGCGGGTCGACATGACATCGCGATCGCTGGTGGCATTGGTTGAACATGGATCGTGTTTTGCAGGTGTTCTTGCCGAACTTTTGTGGTCGGTCGATCGATCCTACATGATGTTGGAGGAATTCGAGGGCGACAATCGTCCGCTTGCGGCGGTGACACTGACCAACAGCAATTTTGGCACCTTCCCAATGGGCAATGACCTGACCCGCCTGCAAACCCGGTTTTTGGGCGCGCCCGAAGCGGTTGAGACTGCGCAGGGACGGATCGGCGAGCCGCTCGAGGCTGATGACGCCGAAAAACTTGGCCTTATCACCTATGCCTTTGATGACATTGATTGGGAGGACGAGGTGCGTCTCTTCATGGAAGAGCGCGCCAGCTTCTCGCCCGATGCGATGACAGGGATGGAGGCGAACCTGCGCTTTGCCGGGCCGGAAACGATGGAAACCCGTATTTTTGGCCGGTTGACTGCATGGCAGAACTGGATCTTCCAGCGCCCGAATGCAGTTGGCGAAGAGGGTGCCTTGCAGCGCTACGGCACTGGGGTGCGCGGCGAATACAACATGGAACGAGTTTGACGGGGACTGGATCACCAGTCGCAGGGGAGGAATGAAATGCTTGATCTGATTAATGTGAGCTATGATACGCAGATCCCAAACAATGTGGGTCTGAGCCAGGACAAGAAGGTGCTGAAAGCGCTAGAGAAATGGCACCCGGGATACATCAACTGGTGGAACGACCTGATCCCACAGAATTTTCAGGAAAGCATGGTCTACCTGCGCACTGCGGTTTCGGTTGACCCCAAGGGCTGGGCGAAATTCGACTATGTAAAGATGCCGGAATACCGCTGGGGTGTTCTGCTCGCTCCGCAGGTTGAAGGCCGCACCATTCCCTGTGGTGAACATTACGGTGAGCCCGCGTGGCAAGAGGTGCCGGGCGAATACCGCAATCTGATGAAGCGTCTGATCGTCATTCAGGGCGATACCGAGCCGGGCTCGGTTGAACAGCAACGGTTTCTGGGTCTGACGGCACCCTCGCTCTACGACATGCGCAACCTGTTTCAGGTGAACGTCGAAGAGGGGCGGCACCTGTGGGCGATGGTCTATCTGCTGCAGAAATACTTTGGCCGCGATGGGCGCGAAGAGGCGAATGACCTGTTGGTCCGCTCGTCGGGTTCCGAAGAAGCGCCGCGGATGTTGGGTGCCTTCAACGAGGAAACGCCGGATTGGCTGTCGTTTTTTATGTTCACCTATTTCACTGACCGTGACGGCAAGATGCAGCTGGAAAGTCTGGCGCAATCCGGATTTGATCCGCTGTCGCGCACTTGCCGGTTCATGCTGACCGAAGAGGCGCACCATATGTTCGTTGGGGAAACCGGTGTTGGACGGACCATTCAGGCCACCTGCGATGCGATGAACAAAGCGGGCATTACCGACCCCTATGATATCAACAAAATCCGCGATCTAGGCGTGATCGACCTGCCCACGATCCAGAAAAAGCTGAACCTGCACTACACCCTGTCATTAGATCTGTTTGGGCAAGAGGTCTCGACCAACGCGGCGAATGCCTTCAACTCGGGCATTAAGGGCCGGTTTATGGAGATGCGGATCAAGGATGATCACAAGCTGAGCAATGACACCTACATGGTGCGCAATGTTAAGGACGGCGCAATCGTCTCAGAAGAGGTGCCAGCCCTGACCGCGATCAACATGCGTCTGCGCGATGATTACGTCAAAGACGCTGCAGGCGGTGTCGGGCGTTGGAATAAACTCATCAGCAAGCACGGGATCGAATTTGCCATGACCCTGCCACACGAAGGGTTCCATCGTAAAATTGGCGTCTTTTCGGCGGTTAACGTAAATCCCGACGGGGATATCATCCCGCAAGAGGAATGGGATGCCAAATCAAAGGATTGGTTGCCGACCAAAGCGGATGGTGATTTCATTCAGTCTTTGATGAAGCCATGTTTTGAACCGGGTAAATACGCCAGCTGGATTTCCCCGCCCAAGGTGGGAATCGATAATAAGCCCGGCGATTTTGAATACGTTCAGCTTCACATGGCATGACGCGGTGGGCGGGCACTGACCCGCCCCGTTCTAAAAGGGAGAGGATCATGGAAATTCAGCGCGGCATCGCCACAGCCCCCCGAACAACTCAGGTGGGGCAGGACATTACAAATCTGAACGGCCCTTGCGTTGGGTGTACGGAATGCAAGGGCGTGTGTCTTGATTTGATCGAGGCGTTGACCTTGCCTGATGTCTTGTTGCGCCGGACTCGGAACACATGACCAAACCGTTTAAACAGCATCTGATCGATCCCGAAATTTGCATTCGGTGTTACACCTGCGAAATGACGTGTTCAGCAGGGGCCATTGAACATGACGACATGAATGTCGTGGTCGACGCCTCGAAGTGTAATTTCTGCATGGACTGTATTCCGGTTTGCCCGACCGGCTCGATTGACGAATGGCGGGTGGTGACGACGCCCTATGCTGTCGAAGATCAGTTGGAGTGGGAGGAATTGCCCGAACAGGCGGATCTTGGTGATGACGACACCGGAGTGGACGCTCTGGATGATGCCATGGCCGCGCTTTTGGCAGAAGCGCACAAAGGCGCAGGCGGCAAAGCCAAGGCTCCGGCATCGGCGTCGAAACCGACGATCAACCTCTATACGCTCGGTAAACCTGCACAGGCCCGTGTCCAGGGCAATTATCGTCTGACAGATAACGCCAGCGATAGCGATGTGCGCCACATTATTCTGGACCTTGGTGCATTGCCATTTCCGGTGCTCGAAGGGCAGAGCGTCGGTATCATTCCGCCCGGCACCGATGCTGATGGAAACGCACATTTGCCGCGATTGTATTCCGTCTCCAGTCCGCGCGATGGGGAACGTCCAAATTTCAACAACCTGTCTCTGACCGTCAAGCGTGAGGAACAGGGCCTGTGTTCCAACTATGTCTGTGATTTAGCCCCGGGTGATACCGTGCAGGTCACAGGCCCGTTTGGCGCAACCTTCCTGTTGCCGTCCGATCCAAATGCACATCTGTTGATGATTTGCACCGGGACCGGGTCGGCCCCGTTCCGTGGGTTCACGATGCGTCGCCAGCGCGAAAACCCGACGTTGAAGAATACGCTGACTCTTGTTTTTGGGGCCCGTCGTCCCGAAGAGCTGCCCTATTTCGGTCCGTTGGCTAAAGTCCCGGACAGTTTCATGAGCAAGCACTTTGCGTTTTCGCGTCAGGAAGGTGAGACCAAGCATTATGTTCAGGATAAACTGCGCGAACAGGTCGAAAAGGTCGGTAATCTGTTGCAGGATTCCAACGGCCACATTTACATTTGCGGTCTTAAAGCGATGGAGCAGGGGGTGGAAGAGGCGCTTAAAGATATTGCACGCGGTATCGGTTTGAACTGGGTCGATGTGCGCGATAAGATGCGTGAAGATGGTCGTTACCACGTCGAAACCTACTAGGGCGATCTGGTTCGGCCCTATCTAGGGTATTGCAAGATAGTGCGCGCATTGGGCTGATCTATTGTCAGCGCCCGCTAGGTGCTGTATGATTAGGCATTATTTTGCACAAAGAACGAGCGAAATGGCCGAAATTACCAATTTCCGTGGTGAGAGCACACCGAACACCCCAGCGGATGATGCAGAGGCGTCGGTCAAAGATCTGATCGCCCGTGTCGGTGACCGGGTACGCAAAGCGCGTGAACGGCGTGGTATCCCGCGCCGTGTCTTGTCGGAAATTTCTGGCGTGTCGCCCCGGTATCTGGCGCAACTCGAAGCGGGCGAGGGCAATATCTCGATCGGATTGCTGCAGCGCGTTGCCGTTGCATTAGATCACCGCATTGAATGGCTTGTCGGCGAAGACGACCCATGGACATCGGATGCCGTGCGGGTGGCTGATTTGTTTCGGGTGGCCAACACCGAGGTACAGCAATCTGTTTTGCAGGTTCTAAACCCAGAGCCTGCGCAGGTGATGCGGGCGCAGCGGATTTGTCTGGTCGGCTTGCGAGGGGCCGGGAAATCCACATTGGGGGCTCGCTTGGGGGAAGTTCTTGGTGTGCCCTTTGTAGAGTTGAACGCCGAGATAGAAGAACAGAGCGGCATGCCCGTGGACGAGGTGATGGCTCTGTACGGTCAAGAAGGATATCGCAAGTTAGAGGCACAGGCGGTGAGTCGTGTGATTGCCACCCATGAAACACTGATCCTTGCAGTGGCTGGGGGCATCGTGGCAGAGCCGGAAACCTATAATAGTTTGCTGAGCCATTTCCACACCATTTGGCTGCGCGCCTCCCCGAGCGAACACATGGACCGGGTGCGCGCACAAGGCGACGAACGCCCGATGGCAGGCAACCCCGAGGCAATGGAGCAGCTTAAGTCTATACTGCAGAGTCGTGAGGCGCTGTATGACAAGGCGCGCGCGCAGCTGGATACGGCGGGCCAGACGATTGATGCGTCTTTGGATTCGCTTTTGGAGTTGGTGAAAGAGCGTGGTTTTATCACGCAGTAGTAGCCCCAAACCTATTTCGGGTCGCACAGCCAACCCGGTCCAAATTCGATCCGCCCCAAACCGATAAAGCGTCGGACCCGATCCAGTTCGGATTCCAACCGTTTGGTCCGCGCGGGCGACCATTTGATAGTCCGCTCCGGCCAAAGGGCGCGAACCACAAGGGTATCGCGATCTCGGAAGGCTTTCATATCAATGCGTCCAACCAATTTGTTCCCTTCGAGCAGTGGGAATACATAATACCCATAGGTGCGTTTTGGCGCCGGGACGAACACCTCAATGCGATAGTGAAAGCCAAACAATCGCTCGGCTCGTTTGCGATCCCTCAGCGCCGGGTCAAATGGGCTGAGCACGCGAATACGATTCGGGAGGGCAGGGGCGTCGGCCGCGTTGTCCAGAATATCGGGGCGGGCAAAGTGTTTGCGCAGACTGCCATCTGCGTTCTCAACCTCTATCTGTTGGATTTCTCCGCGACCCTCGGCAGCCATACACCAAGCGCGGGCTTCGGTGGTCGAAACCGTGTCCCAAAACGCGGCCAATTCGCCAGAGGTGGCAAACCCCAGCCGGTCCAAAGCAGCGTTGCACAGCCAATCAATCGTGGGTTCAGCGTCGCAGGGTTGGTCATTGGGGCGAAGGTGCTGTTCGATCACCCGCTCCGTCAGGTCATATCGTTTTTGAAACCCCTCACGACCGATGACGGTCAGGGCCCCACTGCGCCACAGATATTCCAGCGCGGTTTTGGACGGGTGCCAATCCCACCAGCCGCCAGATCCCTTCTTTTCATCCTTGCCCACATCCGAAGAGCTGACAGGCCCATGTGCCTGAATGTGCTGTAGAACGGTTTCATATTGGGCTTCAAATCCGCCTCGCCGCCAATTCCGCCACCGTTTTCGCAGCAGCTCAGCATCGCGTTGAAATCGCAGGTGCCAGTGCGGGTAAAACGACATAGGGATCACCGCCGCATCATGGGTCCAGTGTTCGAACAGGGCTTTGTCCTGCTCATAATGTCGTTTCAAATTTTCAGCGCGATAACTGGGGCGCCGAGAAAACAGGATCAGATCGTGCGCCCGCGCGACGGTGTTTATACTGTCGAGTTGTACGAACCCAAGCCGATGTATGAGCGCGCCAAGGTCGGGCCCTTTGGCAGGACCAGTTGGGCTTTCTGCCAAGGCATGGCGATCCATAAACAATGCGCGCGCCGCGCGATTTTCAAGCCGGGGCAATGCCAATCTGTTAGCGCCTTTTTAGCGTGTCGCCATAACTGATTGTGGGGGCCAGAGTGATACGGGTTTCCATATCGCTATCGGGGTCTTCCAATTTGGTTGCAATGATTTCGGCGGCCTTTCTGCCGATCTCAACCCGACAGGCGTCCATGGTAGCCAATTGCCGGGGCAAACCTTGCAACAATTCGACACCGTTAAAACCCGCTAGACCAATCTGACCTGGAATATCAATGCCTTGCTCTAACAAGTACAGCAATCCGCCGACCCCAATCATGTCGTTGGAATAGTATAGGAAATCCAGTTCCGGGGATCGTTCCAACATTTCGCGTGTCATCTCGCGCCCTTTGGCAAGAGCAGAGCCGCCAGAGTAAAAGGCGCGATCTTCGATTTCGACACCGTTTTTGGCAAGGGTCTCGGTAAAACCTTCGAACCGTTTACGGGCCCGGTGATCAAGCGGCATCTTGGTGCCCAGGAACCCGATGTGCTGATATCCGGCTTTTAGAATGGCCTGGGCCATTTCGCGCCCAGCCCGTCGATGCGAAATACCAACATTGGCATCAACGGGTTTCCCGTCTGTGTCCATGATTTCAACAACGGGAATACCAGCGGCGTTTAGCATGCTGCGTGCGGCGTCCGTGTGTTCTAGACCTGCAATGATCACGCCAGATGGGCGCCAAGACAGCATTTCATACAGAACTTTTTCTTCCTTTTCAGGAAGGTAGTCGGTCACTCCGACAACCGGCTGCAGTTCGGTATCTTCCAAAATCTGATTGATCCCTGTCATCACCTCGGGAAAGACCATGTTGGACAAAGACGGGATAATCACGGCAACAAGATTGACCCGGTTCGAAGCGAGCGCGCCTGCGATTTTGTTGGGCACATATCCCAACTCTTTTGCTGCGGCTAAGACACGTGTTCGCGTGGCGTCGGAAACATCGCCCCGATTTCGCAGCACTCTGCTAACGGTCATTTCTGAAACCCCCGAGGCTTCGGAGACATCGCGCAGGGTGAGCGGGCGTTTGGTATCAGGCGACAAATCAAACCCTTTATGCTGATCAGCTTTGCTTGATGTTAACGCGAACGAAAGGCAATGCACAACCATGCTGCAAGGGTCACGGCATTTGGGTTGGTTGGATGTGGGCAGCCAACCACCATTTGTTGGAAGTTGTCGACTGATCTTGCAAATGGTGAGCCGTGCAGGACTCGAACCTGCTGCCTCCAAATTAGGAATTTGGCGCTCTATCCAGATGAGCTAACGACCCCCAAATGCTTTTCTTTTTTCTGGGAAGGGCTGGGAAATGTCAACGGTTCGAGGTGTCCGTGATCCGGGTATAGCGTGCATAATTCAGTTAGGGAAAAATCTAAGGCTGTCGACATGTTTTTGGGGGTTCTTCGGGGCAAAAGGCGTGGGCCCCTCTGTTTTCTCTGAACACCATTAGAAGCCTGACTAAACATAATCACATTGTTTAGACCGGGCATGGAACTCACCTGAACAGCCAGGCTAAGATTGACGATCGGTGATTATCTATCACGAGGCTCGGGCCAAGGGCGGCGCGGGCTAGATGTGTCACATACGTTCGTGGGCGATCGCGCTGCGCCTGTAAATATTCACGGGCGCAACGTTATCAAGCGATATTAGGTGACTTGAACATAGGCCGGGCTAGACCAGGCTTGATATCCGTCTTCGGTATAGACGGCGACCCAGATCTGGTTGTCTCCGTCACCGTGCAGATCGATGTCCATTTCATGTGTGATCTGGCGATCCAAGGGCGCATCGGGCAGACGGAACACTTTGATCATGCGTTCAAGCCCACCTGCATCGAGGCATTGATCCTCGATCCCGATGTCTTTCAAAGTGGTGCTTAAGTTGCCATGATTTGTGGTGATCTTAAGCGTACCTTCGGTGCTGTCTGTTTGGATGTCAAAACCCATGTAATTACCGGTGGTGATGGTTTTCCAGATCACCTGATCTGAATTGCGCTGTTGTAACAACGCATCCGGGTTCCATTTGTTGATCGTTTGAAATCCAGTGATTGTCGCATCGCTCAGGCTTGCCAAGCCGTTCCAAGTGGTGTTGCGGCCGCGGCCGCGATATTCAGCGCCGCTCCAAAGCACGCGAATACGGTTGCCCAGATCGGCCTCACTGTAGGGGCGCAAGGTTTTCAAAACCTGTTTGCCATTCCGCACTTCGATCCGTTCGATGCCCTGTGGCGCGCGTACATCGAGTGAGAGACGTGCGGTCTTGCTGGGGGTTTCGACAATATCGCCCATCATTGCCTCACGTACCACATGACGGGCCGTATCCGGCTTGCCGATTGGATTACGATCGAACACGGCGCTGTCTTGATCAAAGCTCAGCGTTACATCCATTGCCAAGCGGCATCCGGTGGTCGCGTAATGGTGACGGCGACGTTGTGCCTCCATGATGCCGTCGCGGGTGTTTTCCGGTGTGATAAAACAAGTCAATCCACCAAAGGCGCCAAATAGGCTATCGCCCGGATAGCTTGCCCCGGGGCGTCCCTTATGCCCGTCCGAATTGGCCACAATCCCCACTCGGCGGCCCAATTCGAACCCATCGGTCAGCACCCATTCAAAGGTGCCCCAAGCCGAATGCATTTCAACCGCGGTTTCGATATTTGAGTCGTGATCGTAATGAATGTTAGCATACCGTCCGCCCACATGGGCGTATACGACCACATCCTCATCCGTATCGCGGAAAGCCTGAAACAGGTCTGTCAGCGTGTTGGCATCGGTGCCGTAATCTTTGGTCCCCTCCAACAGCGCATGACTACAGCGACGGATAGGGCGGCCTTCGGTGCGAAAGAACACGTTGTGGTCGCCGCCGATTGCCGTGTTGCCCGACCATTCATATCCGGGAAGAACCGTAAACCGACCCGGCTCATCCCACTGGGCGGTCATCTCGTTCAGCTGATCCCAAAAGGCGTCGTTGATCTGAAAGTCATTGGCCTGATGGCTGGTCACATCCAAAAATGCCTTGTTGCGGGCAAAGTCGAAATAGCTTTCGGCGGTGTTGGTGCCAATGGTTTCACCGGTTTGACCGTGCAGGTCGCCCCAATAGCTGGCCACATCGCCTGCGCGGATCATCATTGGTCCCGCCTCGGCAATCAAGGTGTCACCTTCAAAGACTTTGATCCGCAGCTCCCCTTCGTCAGTGATCGTCAAACCCTCAAGGGTCAGCGCGCGATCCTCTGGCGTGAACGTCAACTGATCCGGCAAACCCGCGACCGGCACACTGGCCTCCAACCGCAGGTTTGCCCCTGCCGCCTGCGGCGTTGGGTTGCCCCAGATGTCTTCGTTCTTCAGACCCAGAGAAAACGCCTCATTCGGGCGGCGCAGAGTCGGCAATATGGCTTTCCACAGGAATTTGGGCCCTGGAACAATCGGCACAAAAAGCTGATCGCCTGCCACCTCGACGAAATGCCGAGTGCCCTGAATGTCGGCCATGACTTTGAATTCACGCCCCCCTTCGATAAAGGTCTGGGCCAGCATTCCGGGAGACCCGCCCGAGGTATCCCCCATGGTGATGATGATTTCTTCACCTTCGCGCAGATACCCGCCCTTTTGCTGTACTGTCAGAACTTCGAACCACGGGCGCGTGCCGCCGGTTTTTTCATAGGACAGGACCAGATTGCCTTCGCCGTTTGATCGCGCCGTGACATAATTCGGCGCGGTTGGATCGGTAAATTGCGGCTGGCCGCTGTCTGACACCATGCGGAATGCGATACGCACCGCCCCCAGATCGTCCAGCCCCAGCCGACCTACTTTGTAGGTGATGGTTTCGGTATGGAATCCACGCACCTCGACCGGATTGGCCGGGGACATTGTGGCGCTGCCATAAAGCGCCGGATCAGGGCCCGGAACAGCGGATGGAGACAGGGCACCGACGAGGTCACGGGCAACGGGTCCATGGGGATTGGCTTTTTTCATTTTTCAGTACCTTCAGAGCTGTTAGTGGGACAGCAGAACCGGGATCGGGCTTGTTTCCAGCACCGTTGCGGTTACGCCGCCAAATATGTCTTCGCGGAATTTCGAATGCTCATAGGCGCCCATGACCAGCAGGCCAGCTTGGCGGCTTTTGCATTCTTGCAATAAGATTTCACCCACGGATTTGCGGCCGGGCTCCACCGTCACGTGTTCATGCGCAATTCCGTGTCGTGTCAGGACCGTTTCGACGTCAATTCCGTTAAGCTGTTTTGCAAGCTCAGCGCCTGCAACGGTTAACACCGTGACACGGCGTTTTGTTTCAAGCAGCGACATTGCATCATTGAGCGCCCGGGTGGCCGAGCGATTGCCATCCCACGCAAGGATCGCATGATCCACGAACTGTGGTTCCGCCCAGGTCTGCGGCACCACAAGAACCGGGCGGCCACTTTTCAATGCAATCCGGTCGGGGTGATAGATCGCCCGTTGTTCGGAAAACACGAAATCGCGTCGACCAACGATAGTCAGATCAAACATCTGAGCATATTCAGACACCCCAGCATCTGCATCTGCGCGATGCGCAATCCAATGGGTCTTTGCTTGATCGGCCTCGGCGCAGGCGGCGTGGAACCGGTCTTTGATCTCGCGCACATAGGTGCGATCCAGATCCAGAATGCTGTTGCGAATTGCAGGGGTTAGCCAGGGTTGGCCGCGCATATCCACGCGTGAATGCATTGCCAACAACCCGGTAACATGCGCGCCATAGGTGCGCTGCATATAGTGCGCCACGGTAAGGGCCACGTCAGACGATGGGCTACCGTTATAGGCAACAAGGATATTGCGTATGGCCATCTTTAACCTCCCCTTCAGATCTCAGCTTTGCGCCGGTGTGAGAAAAAGAGAATCACGACAAAAGACAGGGCGACAAAAGCAATGGATGCGGGGCTGCGGAACAGAAAGTACGGATCGCCATCCGTGACAGCAAAGGCTTGGCGGATGGTGTCTTCCAGATTGCGAGACAGGATAAACGCGATAACAAAGGGCAGGATCGGCACCGAGAACTTGCGCATGAGATAGCCCAACACCCCAAACCCGAGCGCAAACAACATGGAGGAAAATTGTGTTTCCTGCGCGTAAATTGCTGTGAGGGTCAACAACAGCACAAAGGGCATCAGCATTGCTTTGGGAATGCGTGTCATCCCTCCGACCAGCGACATAAAACGCGCGCCTGTGGTCCAGTTCAAAAGATTAGCCAGCGCCATGCAGGTGAACAATCCAAAGGCGATGACCAGCTCGGGGTTCACTTCGTGAGTGCTGAACCGAAACACCGAAGGCCCCGGATTGAAACCGCCGATACTATCCGCAGCCAGGATCAGGAAAACAGCGCCCACATTGCCGGGAATGCCCAGTGACAACACCGGGATCAGGTTGGCACCAGATACCGAGGAATTCGCGGCTTCGGTTGCGGCGATCCCCTCTGGGGTCCCCTCACCAAAGGGCACCGGGCCCTTGTGCATTTTCTGCCCCGTCGCATAGCCCAGCGTGGCGGCCAGCGTTGACCCAATCCCGGGCAATGCACCGACCAAAGTGCCAATCAGTGCCGACACCGCAACAAAGGGCATCAGGACACGGCGCTCTTGCCAGCTCAGCCGATTGTCTGTGCTTTGTTTTATGGGCGTGATTGTCTTGCTGGCTTGTCTTTCGCGCCACATGTCTTCGAACGAGACAAAGATTTCCCCGAGGATCAGCACACCAAGCACGGCAGTGATCAACGGGATGCCATTGGCGAGGGCGTCCATCCCCATAGACAGGCGCGGATAGCTGTCTTCGCCGGTGCCGATCGATGCGATCATCAGACCCAGACCAACCGCAAAGATCCCTTTGGTGGGAGAGGCACCAACAACGGCCGCAACAAATGACAGGGACAAGATGATGAGCGCAGCCTTTTCTGGAAAGCCCAGATAGCTTTCCACGGCAACGGCTAGAAAGGGCGCGCAAGTGAACAGCACTAGATCGGAAAACGTATCCCCCGACGCAGAAGAGAAATGCGCAACTTTCAAGGCTTTTCCTGCCTGCCCTTTCTGAGCCATCGGATATCCATCCAACGTCGTCAGCAAAGCATCGGGTGTGCCCGGCGTGTTGAACAGGATTGCCGGAACAGCGCCCCCCACGGTGGCGCCCTTCATCACGCCAACCAGAAAGCCGAACACCGGCAATAGCGCCTCTTGGCCAAAGCCAAAACTAGATAGCAGAATGGGCAGCGACACCGCCATCATGAACGGACCGCTCAAACCCGGCGTGGCCCCACCGATGATGCCGGCAAAAAAGCCAAAAGCAATCATGATCAGGGTGATAGACACCGATACGCCCAGAAGTGAAAAGGCTTCGGGACCCTGAAAGACGGCCAGGACACCCGCCCAGATGTAGTCAAAAACGCCCATCACCAGTCTCCGTTCGGTGGCAAAATGATACTGTCGAACGGAAGGTCGAACAGAGCGATCAGAAAGAGCGTGGACAGAATCGCGATCCCCAATGTCCCATATCGGAACCGTCCCTGAATCAAGGTCATGCACCCCATCAACATCGCGGTGCCGCCAAGGAAGAAACCCGCGTATTTGTAAGGAAATTGTCCTCTCAGGGCGCGATAGCCATCTTCGCTCAGCAGAGACAAAGCCGGGCCGGCCCAGAACATAATCAACAACGATCCGGCGATAATGCTAAGAAACAGGCCCAACAGCATGAGATCGGTTAGGCTCAGGGTTGCAGATGCAAACCTGTCGCTTGAGCTGGACCTGCGCACCAATGTTTGCAGCAGATGTAGGGCGGAGCAAAGCAGGATAGCCGCGCCAGCGATCACCGGAACAAAGGCATCGCCAATGACGGTCTGCCGTCGAAAAGTCTCGATCATACCGGTGTCAATATCTTGTGGGATCCATATGCCAAGGATCACGCCACCAAGACCGATGCCAAACAGCGCAAAGATGAACTCGGATTGCCGAGGTGACATACCGCTCTCCCATAAGGTGCTTTCTCAAGCCTGCAACGGTAGAGGGCAAAGTGTTGCCCTCTATGTGTCTGGGGACGCTTATTCAGCTGTGATTTTCAGCAAGTCAGCATCGTCGGTCGCCTTTTGAACCATATAGGCCTCCAGCTCGGGCCCGTGGAGGGCTTGTACGCCAGAAAAGGCTTTGGTGATAAAGGCGTTGGCCTCAGTGCTGTCGTCGTTGATCACGTCAATGATGGCATTGGTCAGGGCCGTTTTGGCCTCGGCTGGAATACCTTTAGGCGCGATGAACAGGAACTTTGCCCCGAACGTAAAAGGAACACCAAACTCAGAGATCATTGGTGCATCTGGCGACTGGCCGAGCGCTTCGTCTTCTGCCGACACAAGATTTACCAGTTCACCGCTGGCGACCAATTTGTTTTGTGGGCCAGCGCCCCAGGCAATATCCAGATCATCAGCCATGACACCGTTGATGCTGCCTTTGCCGCCCTTCACCATAACGGTTTTGAAATCTACGCCAGTCTTCTGAGACAGCAGATACAACCCGTCCGCAACGCGTGGGCTAAAGGCCCCTGCCGAAATCGACTCGCCTGCCTTGGCGGCGGCAATAACATCGTGCAACGTGGTCCAACCGCGCGACGTCTTGGCGAACAGCGCCATCTGCGATCCCGCTGTGGTGGTCAAAAGGTCGAAATCTTCCAGCGCATAGCCCGCATCACGGGTGGCATGGGGGCTGTAGGTCAGCGCCTCTGTTACAGTCATACCGATGGACAGTCCGTCAGCAGGATCGTCGACCAGATCACGGGCCATAACAGCCCCGCCTTTGCCGGCAACGTTCTGTGGAATGATCTCCCAACCGTGGCGCTTGGTCAGTTCCGATGCGATCAGGCGGGCCTGTGTATCAGTCCCCCCACCGGCGCGAAACGAAATCTTGAGCGTGATTGGTCCATTTGGTTTCCACCCTTCTGCAAAAGATGCTCCGGCACCGCTCAGAGTTGTCACAGCAACTAGGGCTGCAGTCGCAAATACCTTGAACATTTGATCCTCCCAAATACGAACATGTTCAGTTCCATTGGGGCATCATGGTTTGATTATTGATGACAAGTCAACATAATTCCCTCACTTGATCAATTTTGAGGTGTCGAGTTCTAACCCTGAAATCGCGTCAAAAGCCTGCCACAACCCCTTTAGCGCCGTCTCTCCGATCGCGCCTTCCAACATTGCTCGCCGCTTTTCAAAACGCGGCGCCAACGTCTCGACCAATGCCGCGCCTTCGGGTGTTAACCGGATCAATTTCTTGCGTTTATTTGCGGCATCTTCGTGGTAATCAACGAAACCCTGCTTCACCAGCGAGGCTGTCACGCGGCTTGTTAACGCTCGGTCGACAACCATTTGTCGGCTCAGTTCAGAGATGGTGATTTCGTCAAAAATGCTCACAACTCTCATCACACGGTATCCCGTCAAACTTAGAGGCGTATCTTGGATCAACTGAGTGGTCTGCTGCTCCAACACCTTATTGATCACCGCGATGTGAAAGGTCAGGTTGCTTTCCAGCTCCCGTACCTTCCGCAACTCCGCTTCAAGCTGTTTCTCGCGTATCGACATTCAGGTCACCCTTTGTTGACTTGTCATCAATATTACCCGTGCACAGGGCCACTAAACAAGCCCTTTGAAGGCGGAACTCGCGTAAAGCAAAGTAACCCGACTCCCCAAGAGGTTTTTCAGAGAAAGACGATGGACAAGATGGCGGATGAACAACATGGCATTACCCCAAAGGCGCTCTGCGCAAAGTTGGGGTAAACTTGGGGCACAGATCAGTATAAAAATTTCACCAAGACTGCTGTATTATGTTTGCTTTTCAAGCCACTCTACCATCATGTCCCGCATGATAAATTTTTGCGGTTTCCCTGTGATTGTCATCGGCAATTCGTCAACGACACGGATGTGCTTGGGAACTTTGAAATGGGCGATCTGGCCCTGACAGAAGTCCCGCAGCTGGTCTTCGCTCAGCGTCTCACCTGCCTTGGAAATAACCCATGCACAGACTTCCTCGCCGAATTTTTCGTCTGGAACTCCAAAGACCTGCACCTCACTGACCAAAGGGTGGCGGATCAAATATTCCTCGACCTCACGCGGGTAAATGTTTTCACCCCCGCGGATGATCATGTCTTTCACCCGCCCAACGATCGTACAAAATCCGTCTGCATCGAACACCGCAAGATCGCCGGTGTGCATCCATCCATCTTGGATACTGTCTGCTGACTTTTCGGCATCTTCCCAATATCCCTTCATCACGGAATAGCCGCGTGTACAGAGCTCGCCCTGGGTGCCAACCGGCAGAATCTGACCATCCTGACCGATAATCTTTGCTTCCAGATGCGGGTGTACTCGGCCCACGGTCTCGCACCGTTTTTCAGTGGTGTCATCGACAAAGCTTTGGAATGATACTGGCGAGGTTTCCGTCATCCCATAGCAGATCGTGACATCCCCAATGTTCATCTCGGAATTGACCCGCTGCATGATTTCGACGGGGCAAAGAGCACCGGCCATTATGCCCGTGCGCAAGCTGGACAGATCACGTGGTTTTGCCTCGAGCGCTTCGAGCATGGCCACGAACATTGTGGGCACCCCATAAGCCGCTGTGCACCTTTCCTGTGCCAGTGCGTCAAGTGTGCTATTGGCGTCAAATGCCTCGCCTGGGAACACCATTGCAGCCCCCTTGCTGACCGCGCCGAGAACCCCCATGACCATGCCAAAACAATGATAGAGCGGCACCGGGATGGCCAGTCGATCAGTCTCTGTCAGGTGGATACGGTCGGTGACGTAGCGTGCGTTGTTGACGATGTTATAGTGCGAAAGCGTCGCGCCTTTTGGGCTGCCCGTTGTGCCAGAAGTGAACTGAACGTTGATCGCATCATCCGGGCTGAGCGCACTGTCGATCTGTGATAACCGCAATTGTTGGGCGGGTCCCCCAAGGTTCTGAAGCTGTTTGAACGAATAAGCCCCCGGTCCCGGAGCATCATCCATGAGGATAACACTGCGCAATTGAGGCAGCTTAGCCGCCTGCAAGCGGCCCGGCGAGGCGTGTTCCAGCTCGGGTGCAAGGGAACGGATCATTTCATCATAGTTTGATGTTTTAAAAGACTTTGCTGCGACAAGCGCCTTACAGCCAACCTTGTTCAGTGCATATTCCAACTCGGTCAGGCGATAAGCCGGATTGATATTGACCAAAATCAGGCCGGCCCGTGCAGTCGCAAATTGCGTGAGGACCCATTCGTACCGGTTCGGAGACCAGATCCCGACGCGGTCCCCCTTTTCTAACCCGAGTGCCAGAAACCCCGAAGCGAGTTCATCGACAGCCCGATCCAAATCGTAATAACTCATCCGGATATTCTGCTCACAGAACACCGCAGCATCGCGCGGCCCAAAGCGAGAAACCGCATCTCTTAAAAGTTGGGGGATGGTAACATAGGCAAGTGGCGGTTCGCTTGCTCCACGGACATAGGACAGACCATTCGTCGGCGCGGTGGCTTCTGCCGGGGTGTCCCGGGCGTTGGACCAACCGGAAATCCGGCTTGCAAGGCTTTCATTGAGGATAGACATCACTTGGCTCCCTTACATGGTGCGCCAGTCACCGCTCTGCTCGAAAGCATGGGCGGCCTGGTATATTTTCAGTTCACCATATTTTGGCCCGACGAGCATCATACCAATTGGCAATCCTTCACTTAAACCGCAAGGCACGTTCATAGCGGGCAGCCCGCCATTGAACGGTGCGGTGTTGCCGATCATCTCAAAGGCTCGTTGAACATAGAGACTGATTGAACAATCGGCGGGTGGAATTTCCTGTGGCTTCATCGGAACTGTTGGCATCAAAAGCAGGTCGTATTGCGTCAGGGCGTCGGCGTATTTTTCGTTCACCTTGCGCATCAGATTCTGCGCCTTGCCGTAGAAACGTCCACGATACTGTTCCTGAAAAAACTCGCCCAAAAACATGCAAACCTTAAGCGAATGGGTCAATTCATCGGCACGGGATCGCCACTGCGCCATGTGATCCATCATCGACGGCAGGAACAGCCCCCGGTAGTTGGTTCCGCCGGAATTGCCATGCATCATGTGGTCTTGTAGGCCCTCAACGGTGATCGCGGTCCAGCAATCCACCGCCAGATGATGCTCGGGGATCGAAACCTCTTCTACCCTGGCACCAAGCTCGCGGAATCTTTCGGCGGCAGCAAGAACCTTCTGGTCGACATCTGCGTCGCTTTCAGGTCGATGTATCCCTTCCTTGAGTATACCGATCCGTAACCCCTGTGCCCCGCGCCCCAGCGCTTCGGTATAGCGAAATGTCTGGGGGCAGTATTGGCGGGGGTCCAACCCGTCCTCTCCTGCCAATACCTCCAAGAGCAGGGCGTTGTCCGCGACTGTGTTGGTCACTGGCCCGACGTGGTCGATGGTCTGCTCGATAGGCATCACCCCCGTGTAAGGCACCAATCCGTGTGTAGGCTTCATTCCGTATACGCCACAATTCGACGACGGAATGCGAATGGAACCGCCCTGATCCCCGGCGATGGCCATGTCGACTTCGCCAGCTGCAACCAGTGCTGCAGATCCACCCGATGAACCTCCCGCCATATATCCGTGTTTCCATAGGTTCTGGATCGGTCCCTTTGCATTGGTATGTGAGCCGCCAGACAGGCAAAAGTTCTCACAATGGGACTTGCCAGCGATCACAGCGCCGGCGTCAAGCATCCGTGTGACAATGGTCGCGTCGATTTCTGGCGTATAGCCCTCCATGATCGATGATCCGTTCATCATCGGCACCCCGGCAAGGCATATCGTGTCCTTCAGAGCAATCCGCTTACCTCGCAACGGGCCGTCAGGTGCCCCCCGAACGTCGGTTTTCACATACCAGGCATTCAGCGGGTTTTCGGAGAAATCGGGGAAATGTCCCGGCGATCTGGGGTACCTGACCGGGGGCAAATTGTCTGGCGTGGAATCCAGCCGGTCATAGGCCTGAATATAGGGCTCCATGATTTCGGAAAACTCGGCCAGTTCTGCATCGGTCAGGCTCATTCCAAACCGATTGGCCATATCACGCATTTGCGAAAGGGTGGGTCGTTTCACAGTCATGTTTGTCACCAAATATGCGGGCAGCGGCTCGGATATTTGCCGGGCTGGTGCTGGGGTTTCAGATTTTTTCGGAACAACCCCAGTGGGTTGCGATGCTGACTGCCCGCGGGTTGATCTCGCTGCGCCAAACCCTAGGAACTGGTCAACTTTGGTCTGATCGGACAGATCAGTGCGGCTCAGCTCTGCGGTGATCCGTCCGCGTTCGAGAACCAGAACCCGATCCGACAGATCGGCGATAAAGTCGAAATTCTGCTCGACAAGAAGAATCGACAATCCCCGGCTTTTGCGCAGTTGAAGAAGGGTCTCGGCCATTTCTTCCATGATCGAGGGCTGGATGCCTTCGGTCGGCTCATCCAGAAGCAGGAAATCCGGATCTCCCATCAAACAACGGGCCAACGCCAGCAATTGTTGTTCGCCTCCGGACAAGGCCCCGCCCTCTCGATTGAGAAGCGGCCGCAAGCGTGGAAAATCTGAGAGCACGGCTTCTATCACGTCGTTTTCCGAGGCACCTGAATATTCGTGCCAAGCAAAGCGGAGGTTGTCACGCACCGTAAGCTGCGGGAATATCCCACGCCCCTGAGGCACGTATCCCAACCCAAGCCCGGCCCGTTCGAAAGGCGAAATGCGGGTAATGTCAGTGGTATGAAACCGCGCCGTTCCAGAGCTGGCGGGCAAAAACCCCATGATCGTTTTCAATAGGGTCGTCTTGCCCATCCCATTGTGGCCAAGAATGCCGACAACCTCATTTTCGGCAACCGAGAATTCTATCCCGTGCAGGATCGGCACTTTGCCGTATCCCCCCGACAGGCCCTTTACCTCTAGTATTTCAGTGACGTCATCCGCCATGTCAGGCCTTCTTTCCAAGATATACATTACGCACGGTGGGGTTCGACATGACATGTTCGACATGGTCTTCCATCAAGACTGCACCCTGATGGAAAACTGTCACGTCTTTGGCGATTGAACGGATGAATTGCATGTCATGTTCTACGATGACGATGGCGGCGGTCTTGTTGAGCTCGTGTATGATGCTGGTCATGCGGTCGACGTCTTCTGCACTCATCCCGGCTGCGGGTTCATCCAGCAGCACGAGCCAAGGGTCGCCCACGGCGACCAGACCCAGCTCGACACGTTGGCGTTCACCATGGGCCAGTTGCCCCAGATCATTTCGAGCAATTGAATTCAGAGCCAGCCGTTCGATCACCTCTTGGGTTTTGCGGTTCGCCTCTGTTGGTTGGTGAAATCGGCGCGCTGCGAGCCAGATGTTTTCAAACACACTTAGAGAGTCCATGACATTTGGCGTCTGGGTTTTGATCCCCACGCCCAGCGAGGCAATCTCGTGAGGCATCCAGCGGGTCGTTTCCTGCCCCCGCATGAATACCTGACCTTCTGTCGGGGTTTGCAAACCCGTCACACACTTGAAGAAGGTCGATTTTCCTGCACCATTCGGGCCGATCAGACATCGTAATTCGCGCGCGCGTAGCTTGAAATCCACATTGTTGGAAGCGACGACACCACCAAATCGCATGGTCAGCCCATGAGTTTCGAGAACAATTTCAGCCATTAAACCGCTCCCTGTTGCGCAATCGTCGAGCCTGATGAATCCGCCCAAGGGGGCGACGACCAAAACTGATCTGCCAGATCCCGGCCAAGGCAGGTACGACTCCGCGAGGCAGGAACAGGACGAACAACACCAGAATGAGACCGGTGATCAGCGTGT
The DNA here is from genome assembly GCA_965183835.1 of Paracoccaceae bacterium. Classification (GTDB taxonomy): domain Bacteria; phylum Pseudomonadota; class Alphaproteobacteria; order Rhodobacterales; family Rhodobacteraceae; genus OMPR01. The sequence goes on from CBCYME010000004.1 coordinate 126,677, forward strand.
TGTCGACAAGGCTTTGTTGTCCCAAAAGAAACTTGAGATAGGCAAGGCCAGCAGCGCCGAGGATCGGGCCCAGGCGCGTGCCAAGCCCCCCGACGATGCACCAAATGATGATCTCTGCCGATTGACCCAGCGAAAATAGTGTGGGGGTGACGATCTCACCCCAATTGGCAAACAGCGCTCCGGCAAGCCCGGCGATCGCTGCTCCGGCAGCGAACAGGGTCGTTTTACGAGCGCGAATGTCGTAACCCATCAGGGAAACCCGCGTTTCGTTTTCACGGATCCCAACAGCAATTCGACCGAAGCTGGAGCGCAGGAGGACCGAGACCAACAAGAAAACGATGGCTAGGATCACAGCGCAGACATAGAAATACGCATCCCCCCAGATATAGGCATCAGGATCTCCGGGCACGTTCAACGTTTGAAAACCGGGAATGCCGTTGAAGCCGCCCAGACGGGCTTTTCCGATCACGTATTGCGGCCCGGCCGTAGAGTTAATGAACTTGAACAGGATCAGCGTCACGACCAAAGTGATGACGCCAAGATAGACATCCGTCAGCCGCCCATAAAACATCAGCGCCCCAAGAAGCGCTGCAAAAATGGCCGGAACCAGCACTGCAAGGATCATCGGCACGGTGCTTTCGCCGATATTGATTGCGGCTATGGCATAGGTATAGGCCCCCAAGCCAAAGAAAGCTGCTTGACCGAAACACAAGATACCGCCGAACCCCCAGATCAGGCCAAGGCTCAGGCCAAGCATCCCGTATATGATCAGGACTGTCAGTGTGTAAGTTGAGATCATCATCGGCATGACCCAGATCAACAAGGCCGTGACGATGATCGTCGTAAAGATATCTCTTTGCAGGTTGCCCGGCATCACAATTTTCCTTTGAAGAATTTCCCGGTAATGCCTTGCGGCAGTAGGCGGAGCAGGATGACGGCCGCGACCAGAAGCGCAACTTCGCCCATCACGGGAGAGATCGAGAAGGTGAAAATCTGATTGACCACTCCGAACAGCCCGGCGCTTGAAAACAGACCGGCGATGAGTGACGGCCCACCAGCGATGACTGTAATGAACGCCTTGGCGATGTAGGCACCGCCTGAGGTGGGTACCAACCCGACCAGTGGGGCAAGCACTGCACCCGCCAAACCAGAGAGCGCCGACCCGCTAAAGAAGGTCGCCATATAGATGCGGTCTGGGCTATATCCAAGCGCCGCAGCCATGTCAGCTCGCTGCATCGTGCCTCGTGCAATCAGCCCAGCCCGGGTTGCCTTGAGCACGGCAAGCATCGCGATCAAAAGCAGAATAGAGATCATGATGATAAAGAAATTATACCCATTGATCTGATAGTTACCGACCGTGAATCCCGGGATCGGTGTGGAAATACCCGTCGTGGTGTTGCCAAAAATCATTGTGGCCAACCCGATAAAGAACAGGCTCAACCCCCAGGTGGCCAGCATTGTGTCGACCAGCCGTCCGTACAGATGTCGGATTACCAAACGCTCTACGATAAGACCGATCAGCCCAACTGTGATTGGGGCAATCACTAACATTGCGACAAAGATGTTTATGCCCAATTGCACGGCTGTGATGGTCGCGTAACCGCCCATCATCATGAACTCGCCATGGGCAAGGTTTATCACTTTCATCATGCCGAACACGACGGCAAGCCCTGCGCTGATCAGGATCAGTGAGGAGACCGCGTAGAGCATTTCCACCAGTATGACGAATGAGAGGTCCATCGCTTACAGTTTTCTTTGGGCAAAGCTCGATCGTTCCCCCGCGAGAGGGGGTAGGGCGGTGAGGGCCGCCCTACATCGAACGTGTTGATTGGTTAGATCTGGATTTCGTACTGGGTGTTGTCGTCCGGATTGGCTGAGAGATCGCAAACCGATTGGGTATCAATCGGCTGGCGCTGCGGCAGCGTTTCGATCACGCGCATGCCCTGATTTTCGATCTCCATGATATGGACATCAAGCACGGCATGGTGGGTCTTGGGATCTACTGCCACCTTGCCAGCTGGGCCGTCGATAGAGAGCCCGCTCTCCAGCGCGGCAATGACCGTGTCACGCTCAATCGAACCCGCCTGGCGGACGGCTTCGGCCCAGGTCAGTAAGCCTTGGTAATTGGAAACCGCGATTTCGTGGATCATATCGCTGTCGCCATAGGCCGCTGCCCACTTTTCCTTAAAAGCGGTGTTGGCAGGCGTATCCAGTTCCTGACTGTAGTTGTAGGCCACCATGATGCCATTGCCTTCTTCGGGGGTCAGGACTTTGTGCTCGTTGCCGACACCCATCGTGGTCGATGCCAGCGGAATGCGGTCTTTCATGCCGGCCGCTGCCCATTGACGGAAGAATGACAGATGTGCCCCGCCGACCAGCGGCGCGATTACCAGATCCGGGCCAACCGTCTGGATTTTGGCGATTGTCGAGCCAAAGTCGCTGACATCCAGTGGGAAGAAGTCGACTCCTACGGTCTCGCCGCCATTGTCGGCGACAAATTTTTGGATCCAGCGTGCCGTGATTTGGCCGTAGTTGTAGTCAGCCGCAAGAATATAGACTTTCTTGCCCGATTTTCCCATGGCGTAGGGCACCAGTGCCTCGACCTGTTGGGCTGGTGTGACCCCGTTGATAAAAGTGTTGCGGTCACAGACACCACCTTCGTAGAGCACGTTATAAAAATACAAGGTCTTGGTCTTGCGCATAGTCTGGCGGATCGCCTCACGAGAGGCCGATAGAATGCCCCCGTGAACGACATCCACTTTATCCTGCCGGGTCAGTTGTTGACCGTATTGAGAGTAGAGCGCCATGTCCGACTGGGTGTCATAAGCCACCACTTCGACCTGCTTGCCAAGCAGACCGCCCGAAGCGTTGATTTCATCTACAGCTAGACGCATCGCCATATCCATCGGCTTGCCATAAGCATCAAAGATACCCGACGTGTCGAGAATTGAGCCCAGTTTGATCGTGTCTCCGGCCAATGTGGCCCGCGGCAACATTGAAACCCCCGCGATGGCTGCCGTTCCGGATAAAAAGGTGCGTCTGTTCACTGACATTTTCAGTTTCCTCCCTGATGTCTTACGGATTGTTCGCGCAGTTTTTGCGTCATTCTTTCTTGGGTTTGATACGATTGGCGTAGTCGGCGGTCCGTCCGGCCAGGTTGGCGTCAAAGTCCAACCCAATTTCTTCGCCCATTTGCTTCATCGCCGGCAGACGAACCGCCATGCCAAGGATCTGATCCATGGCGGCTCCAAATGCGCCATCCACGCCCTCTGCGGTGCCGCTGCCACCAACACCGGTGCCCGCACCGGAAATCTGGTTGATCTTTATCGAGTCGATTTTTTCCACCGGCTTCATCATCTGCGTCATGATTTCAGGCAGACGGTCTAGCTTGCGTTCTTCAAGACGCATGCGAATGACGGCTTCGCTCAGTGTGTTTTCTGCCGAGTTCAGCGCCACGTTTCCGGCCGCTTCGGCTTCCATCCGGGCCTTGTTCGCGTCGGCAGCCTGCGCCGTGGCGGTCGCATCTGCCCGTGCCCTGGCCAGCATCGTGTCAACGTCGCGCTTGACCCGTGCGTCCTCCAGCTCCAGTTCTTTCTCCTGCCTGATGCGGGCGATATCACGTTCCCGCTCGGCTATGGCGCGCTCTTTCTGAGCCTGTACATGTTCCGCCGCCAGGATCACCATGGCTCGGGCTTGCTCTTCTGCCGCCTTGGCCTCGGCTTCTTCGGCTCTTTTTCTGGCAAGTTGGATGTCGTTGCTAATCTTGGTTTCTTCGAGGGAAAGTATGGCCGCCATCTCAGATTTTCTGAGGGTTTCGTCCTGCTCAACCTGTGTGGCCTTGGCACGGCGGTCATTCTCGATCCGTGCAGTCTCGCTTGCCAGTGTTGCCAGATCACGGGCTTGGTTTTCCCGGGATTTCGCATCCACCTCTAGCTTGTTGAGGTGCTCATTCTGGGTGATTTCGGCCTCGCGTTCTTCGCGCTGAAGCTCCAGTTGCCGCTGGTGCTGCGCCAGACGGCTTTCGCGTACCGCAGTTTCCGCCTCTGTCTCAATACGAACCCGTGCTTTGCGCTGGTCTGCCACCAATTCGGCCAGACGTCGCATACCCTGGGCATTGAAGGCATTGTTTTCGTTTAACTGGGTCAGGTCGCTCTGATCGACCGAGATTAACGAAGCTGACACAAGTTTCAGGCCAAGGCGCTCGGCTTGCTCGTCAATGGCTTTGGCGACATCTTGTGCGAATCCGCTGCGATCCAGATGGATTTCTTCCAAAGTGCGCGAAGCCGCAGAATTCTGGATGGCACTGACCAGAGCACCGGACAGAACCTCATGGATCGTATCGCCGCCCCGTGCAATCCGCTGCCCCAGAGCCTGAGCAGCTGTCGCAATTCCAACTTCGGTCGGAGAAACCCTTAACTCAAATTCGAATGTGATATCGGCACGCATTTGGTCGCGTGTCAGGACAGCGTCGCGCCCTTCACGTTTTGTCGAAAAATTCAGCGCCCCCATCGAAACTCTTTGCATTTGGTGCAGGATGGGCAATGCAACACAGCCGCCATCGGTCACGACACGTCGACCCCCAAAACCGGTTCGTACCAGTGCGGTGTCCAGTGTCGCCTTGGCATAGAAGCGGTGAAGGAACCAAATCCCGACAAGGACAAGCAGTGCGGCAAGCACCAACAAAATAATCCAGAGCAAGGCAGTTCTCCCCGACTTTACGTTTTATTCCGCATCCCAAAAGTGGGGCAGATCATTGCCGTAAAGCGTGGAAGATTTTATTTTCCAATTCAAGTAAAAAGTTGAAAGGGAAAATAATGACATGTAACCTACTGTTATATTTCCTTTATTACCTCAAATCTTAACCCGTCAGCACGGGCGAGGTAAATCGGCGCACGCTCACTCGTGTTCGAAGACAACCCCTTTCGACCACTGCGATGAATCACAGGAAGCGCGACTGAAACGCAATGTTCACGCCAGACATTGGCGTGCCCCTGCATCAATCCGGACAGAAAATGCACCCCTTCGTATGTCGATTGCCCAAGCGCATTCAGAGCCGGAGCCTGATCTCCGTGCAGCCCATAGTACAGCTCTTTGAAGGCAGCGTTCGCTTCGGTTGGAAGGGCGGCGAAATACGAAGACGCTACAAACAGGCGTTTACTGTTGCGTGACCCGCCAGCCAACAGGCCATTTTCTTCGACGGCACAGGACAACCGCACAATACGATTGTGCAGACCTGCATTGCCAAAGGCCCGGTTGAATGCCACCGCATCCTGCCCGACAAGAGAGATCAAAACAGCCTCTGCGCCCGAGGCTCCGATTTCTTCGACATATCGGGCAATGTTGTGTGACCCAAACGGCAAGTACTTTTCATATGTCAGGCCAACCGACATTTCACGCAGCTTTGATTTTGCAAAAAGATGAGACGTGCGAGGCCAGACATAGTCGTTGCCAATCAAGGCCCAACTGTCGGGTCGATATTGTTTTTGGATCAACTCCATGGAGGGCCCCAGCTGCTCTTGCGGGGTTTCACCTATGGCGAACAAGCCTGCGGTACTTTCTCCACCCTCATAGAGAGGGGTATAAACATAGGGTATCCGCTGTCTTACGACTTTGCTTAAACGCTGACGGATCGCGCTAATATGCATGCCGACAATCGCGTCGATGGATCCGGTCGCAATGAGATCATTGACCGTCTCTTCGATTGAAATGCTGGCTTCCAGAGCTGCGTCAATCATGATGAGTTGAACCTTGCGCCCGTCGATGCCACCACTTTTGTTCAGCTCTTCTACGGCGACTTGTGCACTGGAAATGCAAGAGGGCGCCCACAGCCCAGCTGAGCCGCACAACGGTATGAGCAGCGCAACCCGATAGGTTCCCTTGCTGCGTGACAAGGAATATTCCTGCAGTTCCTCCAACTCTGTTGGAATTCTTGGAACAATTGAAAGCGGTGTCATGGCGGCCACGCCCTTTCCACATGGAACGGGAATTGACACATTCCATTTGAATTTAATTTCCAAGTCAACTAAATTCTCCCCATCAGACTTTGGTGAGATACATGGAAAACAGCAGCAGCCCAATCCAGAACTACCTTTCCTACGCGCTGGCTGCAGCTCATCGAAAGGTAACAACATCGCTAAACGCCCGCCTGCGCAAACACGGCATACAGGTCGAAGCCTGGCGCATTCTGGAAACGTTGGACATGGGAAACCGCCTGACTATGGGCGAGCTGGCCGAGATCGTTCTGATGAATCCACCGACGCTGACAAAGTTGGTGGACCGCATGGTTTCCGATGGGTTGGTACACCGGCAGGTCGCGCAAAACGATCACCGTCAGATCAATGTATTGCCAACCGCTCTTGGCCGAAAACGCATGATGCAGATCCGGCAAGAGATCGAGGAACAGGACGCAGCAATACTTGATCGGCTAGGAAAAAATGAAACAGATCACTTGATCCAATTATTGCGCGATATCTGTTGAATGTCACTGAGAACTGACCCGGTAGAGGTCAGAATTGTCACTGAGAAATGACCCATGTGTAACCGTGCTCCTGACGGGATGTGTTGGGGGTTATTGGAGTGATAGACATGGGATTTTTGAGCGTTATTCGACGGTGGGCACTGAGGGACAAGATGCCCATTCGCGAAATTTCACGGCGAACTGGGCTGTCTCGCAATACCATCAGAAAATACCTTCGTGAGGGGATTGTTGAGCCGCAGTTTCGAACACCTTCGCGGCCAACCAAGCTGGATCCTTACGTGGACAAGTTGTCGACCTGGCTGGTGACGGAGCAGCGCAAATCGCGCAAAGACAGGCGCACGGCCAAGCAGATGCATGCCGATCTGGTGAAGCTTGGCTTTGATGGGTCGTATGAGAGGGTCGCGGCCTTTGTGCGGGTGTGGAAGGTGGATCGGCAGCGTGCGCAGCAAACGACTGGGCGGGGGACATTCGTGCCGCTGGTGTTTCAACCTGGCGAGGCGTTCCAGTTCGATTGGAGCGAGGATTGGGCCATTATCGGCGGTGAACGGGTCAAGCTTCAGGTCGCCCATATCAAACTGTCACATAGCCGGGCGTTTCTGGTGCGGGCCTATTTGTTGCAGACACACGAGATGCTGTTTGACGCCCATTGGCATGCTTTCCGTGTCTTTGGCGGAATCCCAAGCCGCGGCATCTACGACAACATGAAGACGGCAGTGGACAAGGTTGGTCGTGGCAAGCAGCGTGATGTGAATGCGCGCTTTCTGGCCATGACCAGCCACTACGTCTACGAGCCTGAGTTTTGCAATCCGGCCGCGGGCTGGGAGAAAGGCCAGGTTGAGAAGAACGTCCGCGATGCGCGCCATCGTCTGTGGCAGGTCGCTCCAGAATTCTCTGATCTTGAAGCGTTGAACAACTGGCTGGAAGAGCGCTGTAAGGTACTTTGGGCAGAGACGGCACATGGTAGCTTACCCGGTAGTATTGCCGACATCTGGGAGGCTGAGAAACCTGCGTTGATGCCATTGCCAACGGCCTTTGACGGCTTTGTTGAGCAAAGTAAGCGGGTGTCACCAACCTGCCTGATCACCTTTGATCGTACCCGATACAGCGTTCCGGCGAGCTTCGCGAACCGTCCGGTCAGTTTGCACATCTACCCCGAGCAGTTGGTCGTCGTGGCCGAAGGGGCCGTGATTTGCAGGCATGAACGCATCATTGAGAGGTCACACCGTCAGCCTGGCCGCGTCATCTATGACTGGCGGCATTATTTGGCTGTGCTCCAGCGTAAGCCGGGCGCGCTGCGCAACGGTGCCCCGTTCATGGAAATGCCCGATCCCTTCCGACAATTGCAGGATCTTATGATGAGAAAGCCGGGCGGTGACCGAGAAATGGTCGATATCCTGTCGTTGGTTCTGCACCATGATGAACAGGCCGTGCTCTGCGCTGTAGAAATGGCGCTGGAAGCGGGCGTGCCGACCAAGACTCATGTGCTGAACCTGCTTCACAGGCTGGTGGATGGCACTCCGACCGACCAACCCGATGTAACGCCACCTTCAGCCCTGGCCCTGGACAAGGAACCTGAGGCCAATGTCAGCCGCTACGACGGGCTGCGGCAAGGAGGTACGCGTCATGCGTCATGATCCTGCCGGTGCCGCCATCATCATCATGCTGCGCAGCCTGAAGATGCCGGGCATGGCGCAGGCCGTGGGCGATCTAATCGAACAGGGGGCACCTGCATTCGATGCAGCCGTCCCCATACTCTCGCAGTTGCTCAAGGCGGAAATGGCCGAACGAGAGGTGCGCTCCATCGCCTACCACATGAAGGCAGCGCGCTTTCCGGCCTACAAGGATCTGTCCGGCTTCAGCTTCTCCGACAGCGAGATCAACGAAGCTCTGGTCCAGCAACTGCATCGCTGTGAGTTCATGGAAGGGGCTGAGAATGTTGTTCTGATCGGAGGGCCAGGCACAGGGAAATCGCATGTTGCGACCGCCCTCGGCGTTCAGGCCATCGAGCATCACCGCAAACGCGTGCGCTTCTTCTCAACAGTCGAGTTGGTTAATGCGTTGGAACAGGAAAAGACCCTCGGCAAGGCCGGAAAAATCGCTGAGGCACTGGTGAAGACAGACCTCGTGATCCTTGATGAACTTGGATACCTGCCGTTCAGCACATCAGGCGGCGCGTTGCTGTTCCACCTTCTCAGCAGACTCTATGAGCGCACCAGCGTGGTCATCACCACCAACCTCAGCTTCAGCGAATGGGCAACGGTGTTCGGTGATGCCAAGATGACGACTGCTTTGCTCGACAGGCTTACCCACCGCTGCCACATTCTCGAGACTGGCAATGACAGCTATCGCTTCAAAGCCAGCTCCGAGATTGCGAAACAGAAACGGAAGGAAACACCAGCATTGACCACATCATGACGAACAAAGCATAACGACTGAGCGGGTCAAATCTCGGTGACAATACCGGGTCAGTTCTCAGTGACATTCAACACGCGATATCGTATAGGTTTGCCAGAGCGAGTGAGAGGTGCAGCTCCAGATACTTAGCCTTGCGCCGACGTAAAAACACATCCTCTATCGGCAGTGCTAGCGTGTAGAATGAGGAGCTGGACGCAAACCCTTAGACGCAAATTCGGTTTAGATCCTGTTCTGCCCGCGCACTTTGTGGGAGCAGGCCGTGCCTGCGTGGCAACTGCAATTCGCTTTCTAGAGATCACGCGATGAAGCAGATTCATGGATAGCCTCCGATCGGCGTGCATTCGGCGGTCTGCTGGACGTGAACGCGGCACTCAAATCTTCGATCCAGGGTCACATTAGGGTGGACGCCTGTTCGAAGATATACTTCTGTGGTGCGATGAATAATATGGCTTCTTCCACATTGTCTTCGGACCGCATTCTTACCGGTGTCGCACTGATGCTGGGGTTTTGCTTGACCGCTCCATTGCTTGATGTAGCGGCCAAACTCGCCTCGGATAGCGTGCCAGTCGGACAGATCACCGCCGCACGCTTTGTTGTGCAGTGCGTTCTGATGGCGCCGTTTATCTGGGTCATGGGGTTGTCATTGCGCGTGGCGCGCGGGCAGTGGCTAGCGCTGATATTTCGTGCCCTGCTTTTGTTGATCGCGACGTTTTGTTTCATCGCTGCGATCCGCGTGATGCCGCTTGCAGATGCGCTGGCAATTGTATTCGTGGCTCCGTTCATCGTGCTGCTGGTGGGCAAGTTCCATCTGGGCGAAGATGTCGGCATGCGCCGGGTGGGGGCCGCCATAGTGGGTTTTATAGGTGTTTTGTTTGTGATCCAGCCTAGCTTTGTCGCATTCGGCGCTGTCGCGTTGTTTCCGCTTGGGACGGCCGTAGCTTTTGCATTCTATATTCTTGTGACACGTGGGCTGTCGCGCCGGGTTCATCCGGTGACCTTGCAGTTTTACACGGGTCTGATCGCCAGCCTGTTTTGTGTGCCAGTGATGATATTGGCGCAGGGCTCCGGATCTGAGTTACTTGATCCCGTTTGGCCCGTAGGCATTGTGTGGTTGTGGCTCCTTGGAGTTGGCTTTTTCGCCACGCTAAGCCATATGATGATGACCTATGCTCTGTCGTTGGCACCCTCAGCCACGCTTGCCCCATTGCAGTATCTTGAGTTACCAGTGGCGACTTTATTCGGGTATCTGGTTTTCCGCGACTTTCCAAACAGTCTAAGCCTGATTGGCATTGCCATCATTATTGGCGCAGGGCTGTATATGATACATCGTGAAAGGGTCACGTCCAAAAAACTGATCACCGAGCGCGCAGCCCCACCAATCTGAGACGTTAGTCGCACACGGCCAAACCGAACAATCACAGTCCGGGATGAAGCTTCATCGAAGCAAGTATTTGCTGCATAGAGAACATCGACAAATGGCCCCTATGTCCGAGTGCTCTTTGCAAACAGGGAGCGTTGGTTCTTTTTCATGTAAGTCCACGCAATAAAACGACTTGTTTTCTGCCCCTGAGCCATTTCGACGACTTTATAATCAACAACCTTTGCTTTTCTTAGAATTCGAGAGAGGGGTTGAAGGTTGTCTTTTTTCGACACCAAAGAGGTAAACCAAAGGCACTGGTCGGCGAAATCCATGCTTTGTTCAACCATCCGGGCGATGAATTTTATCTCTCCACCCGGACACCAAAGTTCAGCGTTTTGACCGCCAAAGTTCAGCTTTCTTGAATGCCCTTTTCCAAGGCTCGCCCACTTACGTTGAGTACCCTTATTCGCGTTTTCCATGGATGAATGAAAAGGTGGGTTGCACATGGTTACGTGAAAAGCATCGTTGGGCTGGATCACATCTCGAAAGATGTTCTCACGTTTGCTTTGTCGCCTAAGGGTAATCGGCAGCTTGTTGAATTCACAAATTTGCCGTGCCGATTTGATCGCGCCTGCATCGATATCGACGCCAGTAAAGTGCCAACCGTATTCGCTCTGACCCGTCAAGGGGTACACCAAACTGGCACCGGTTCCGATGTCCAGCGCCTTGATATGAAGCCCCCGCGGGATTTCCTGGTTGTTGCTGTCTGCAAGCAAGTCCGCGAGATAGTGGATGTAGTCGACGCGACCAGGAATTGGTGGGCACAAATAACCGGCGGGAATATCCCAAAAATCTACTTTGTAATGCGTCTTTAGTAATGCCCGATTGAGCATACGGACGGCGCTCACGTCTTGAAAATCAATCGTCGTCTGACCGACTGGATTACGGGTGGTAAAAGTCTTGAGCTCTGGTGTCTGCGCCATTAAACGTACGAAATCGTAGCCTTCCGAATGTTGATTGCGCGGGTGAAGTTTCGTTTTGGTTGCCATGGGGACGCCTTCATGATGGTTTGGTCGACGTCACTTGCCAGACGGTTTGTTGCTTTTAGTCCCTCATACACAAATAGTAAAACAACGAGCGGGGCAAATCTTACGCCTGCATGACGGACCGGCCGTTCGGTACGCGTACGGGGCCTGTCATTTTGATCTCGAAACTCATCTTCCGGCGTACATCCATTAGGCCCATTGCAGGCATACGTGGCGCTTGAGACCAGCGGCAGGATCTAGCCCAGAGAGGGCATACGATTTTGACCTGTGAATCTCTTTCAAAGCTAAAGGTGCGAATGTACCACTTTGAGTGCATGTTGGAAGGATGCCTTGGCGAATGCGCGGCTTGATCCGGTTGGGATTGGATCGATCAGTGAAGCTTTCTTTTCAATCGCCTCTACCGGCTGAATTCTGCCTTCCATAACAGTTCCCCAAACCTTTACGTTCCGAATTTCCATTGGGTCGACTTTGAGTAGGTTCCGATCAAGAATAGTAAAATTGGCGCGCTTACCAGGTTCGATGCTGCCGATCTCATCTTCGAGCTTGAGTGAGTGCGCGGCTTCGATTGTCACGCCCCGTAATGCATCCTCTGCACTGACCCTTTGTTCCGGCCCAGCCACCCGGCCAGAAGATGTGATCCTGTTTACCGCACTCCACATTAGGAACAGCGGATCACCGGGCGCCATTGGCATAGCCTTAACTTGTGGATGAAGATCACAGCCAAACGCAAAGCTTGCCTCAAGGCCGCTTTCAGTCTGGATCACACCTTGCGCTTTCCTTGGCGACAAGAAGTGAGACTTCTTCTTTTGCCCTTTTTGCCAAGCTTGGCGTGCAGGGTTTTCTGCTCTACTGTCGATTTTCATAGGGATACCCCTACAATAATGACGTCACCAACTGCAATTAGTTATTGGCGCTCTTCAATAATGGTAGGTTACCGATGCTTAAAAGCAACGGCCTCGAAGACGTGGCAAAAAAAGAGAGTTGGGTGGATTTTGGTGAAGCCCTGGAAAAAGCAGTCGATAACCCAATAAAATATGGCTTTCGCACACCAACAGAAGTTTTAAGCCGGGTTGCAGTACTAAGGGGGAAGCGAATCCATACCCTGAGAAATCCGCTCGAAGCGTACAAATGGCTAAAAATAAGACACCCCAACGTCGAAAAAGAGAGACCGGCTTGGTTAGGCATGACGCTGGTATTATTTTTGATGAAAATAGAGGAACTGGATCAAGCGACAGCTGAAAAACTCGCTCCGCAGGTGTTTGGGGGGCAGATGAGGCAGGTCCAGTTGAAGGCTGAATTCGACCGGCTCCGACAAGAACGTGCTGACAAACACGCAAACGCAGATCTTTCAAACCTGTCTTCGCCGCAACGAGCGCAAATCTTCGATCAAACCGTTTTCAAATTTCTCATGCAGTACGGCCCAAAAGTGTTTGGGACTGAGAGCATGCAGCTAAAAGATGGACGAAGCTTAGGCTCTCTCTTTCCTGATTATGTTGTCGAGATTGATAACCAGCCAAGAGTAGCAGTTGAGATCAATGCTTACAGGCAAAGAGTAGAACGACAGTTCACGGTCAACACACTTGGCTATCTGTGGTTGTTAAGAAAGCTAGTGCCGGAAGCTCTCCTTATTGTTCCGCAGGGATCTGGATACGAGTTAAATCAACTAGCTAAGCTCCGAGATGAGATAGGCTTGGAGGGTATACGCTTCGCAACGCTTCCGGAAACAGGTGCCCCACGCTTTGAAGACCTAGTGGTTCAAGAGTAATGGAAGCTATCCTGGCGGTTCTTAGTATCAGGCAACTTGATTGGAATAGTTCTGTAACCTTGAGGCTTCCCTGATAAGCTTGGCATTGGTGGGGTTGTTTCAGGTGGTTGTGCGCAGCAGTCAGCGCTGCAAGGGCGCGAAGCCGCCCACAGTAGTCATTCAAAACTGACGCAGCGGAGGTCGGCTCCCAGACCAAAGCAGACCCATGGTCCTCGATGCGAATTTGCGATAGCCGACCTTCGCCGCGCAGTTCGCGAACTGGTAAGATGCGGGACATAGCGTGAATTCGCTGCGGCTGCGCCAATGACAGCTTTTAGGAAATCACCTTGATCGACCGCGCCGAAAACGTTTGAGTTTTGGCACTTGCCGACGGAGAGGGACCGGGGCTTCCGGCATAAACAAATAGACTGTAGCTTCGTACGACCAGTCACTTTGCTGCGCCGAGACCATGGTTGCAGGAAAAATGAACATCGGCATAAGAACCGCTGCTCTTTTAAGGTCAGAATTTATGGACATGTTACAACTCTGGTTAATAAATTGGGTTCAGTTCACGACGTCAAAAATTGATCTCTGGCACAGTGCGAACGACAATCTCAGGTGCATGCAGTTTGAATCTGGGATAAGTGGAAGCTGCCATAGTGGCCACTGAGAACTAGATTACTTGTCAATGTTAGAGCGCCGCCCCACACAGGGGCGGCGAAAAGAAATCATTCGATCAATGAGCACCACCGCGCTTGGCGTTGATCACCGTCTGTTCGAGCGGATTATAACCTTCCGGCACGGGCACAAGATTGACCTCTTCGGAGTAGGATGCATAGAACGCCTTAAGTTCCTCCACGAGGTCCGGCATCTGATCGGCTAGATTTGTAAGCTCAGACGGATCGGCCACGATGTCATACAGCTCCCAATCGCCATTGCCTTTGGGATCCAGATTCTGCATCAACTTGTAGTTCCCCTGAAATACAGCACTAGAGCCTGCTAGTTCGTAACCAACCGGATTGTCATCGCCACGTACGCTTTCGATTTCTCCTTTGAGAACCGGCAACATACTGATCCCATCGGGCACATAAATTTCCCGACCGTCGTAAACTGGGCCGGGAGTATCAACGCCGGTAAGCTCTAGGATTGTCGGTAGGATGTCACGCACATAGGCAAATGTATCCACCCGCGCCCCGGGTTCAATTGTACCGGGAAAACGCACGATCAGTGGAACGCGTAAGCCGCCCTCGGTTGAGAAGGTCTTGTAATAGCTTCCAGGAGTAGCGGATGCTGCTGCCCAACCCGGACCATAGTCGGCGTAAACACCTTTCTGACCCATGCTAGAGAAATCGCCGTTGAAGTCTTCCATATAGACCTTGTCGTAGTTGGCATTATACCATTCGCGATAGGCTTCGGATTGCGGAAGCTCGTTCGGATCGGGGCCATTGTCAGACATGAAGACCACGATTGTATTGTCGGCCACGCCACGTTTTTCAAGGTGTGCGAGCAGTTTGGAAATATTCGTATCCATGTTGTCGAGCATACCGGCATAGGTCTGCATCTCACGCGAACGGAAGGCTTTTTCCTCATCGGTGAGTGCTTCCCAGTCGGGCATCTGCCACGGCTCGTAAGAGGTCTTCTTCATCTCAAGGTCTAGCTTAATATCAGGCGAAACCAAGCCAAGTTCTTTTTGTCGGGCCAGTCGTGTTTCGCGCAGCGCCTCAAATCCATCGTCATAAACACCATCGTATTTATCGATGAATTCCTTGGGGGCCTGATGCGGATAATGCATCGCCTGATAGCCAACCCACGCAAGGAATGGTTTGCCGTCGTCAATATTGCTGTCGATATATTCGATCATCCGATCCGTATAGAAATTAGACGAGAAGTAGTCTCCTTCTGGAAGACTGGTGAGCTTATCGTCTTCATAGTAGTGGACCCGATCATAGAACGGTGCATAGGGTTGCTCGACCCAGTTATCAGCACCGCTTTCGCCCAGCATAAACGATTTTTCAAAACCGCGATCAAAAGGGATTGTGCCTGGCTCGTGGCCAAGGTGCCATTTACCCGTCATATAGGTGTGATATCCAGCATCCCTCAGCAGGCGCGGCAAGGTGACAACTTTGTCATTCAGATGCCCCTCGTAACCGGGCTTGCCAAACTGGTTGTCTGCTTGGATTTCGAGCATGTTGCCAAGGCCCGCGAGGTGATTATCAACGCCGCTAATCAGCATCGTACGCGTCGGCGAACAGGATGCGCCAACGTGAAAATTGGTGAACATCATACCGTCGGCGGCAAGCTGATCGATGGCGGGCGTCTCGATTTCGCTGCCGAAGGCACCGATATCAGCATAACCCGTGTCATCAGCTATCAAAATGAGGATATTTGGGCGGTTGTCTTCAGTTGCAGCTGCCGCCGCAGCCATTGCAATAGTTGATGCGCTGAGTAGCGCTAAAAAAGTCTTAGCTTGTACCATAAGTACCTTCCGTGATTTATCTTTTCCGGGACAATGGGTCGCGGTTAGGCACATCGTGACGGTAAGTTTGTGATTGAACCATAGAAAATGATCACCGTTCCAATTTTTGGAACGAGCGTTCCATGTTGAACGGAAGCAGGCAAATGATTGATGAGAAGACCGCAAAAGCGGTACGCGCGCTGGCGCAATTTGGGAATTCTCGTGCGGCTGCGGAAATGGTGGGAACCTCACCTGCCAGCTTTTCACGCTCTATCAGTCAAGCTGAGGCATATGTTGGCCATTCCTTGTTCGAACGCGGCGGTAAATTTACGTCATTGACGCAAACTGGTAAAGAATTCTTACAGCTTCTTGATGAGCTGTACGCGGCTAACAGTTCATTTGAGGCTGGTGTTTCGAAACTGCGCTCTGTTGGCCCGGAAGTCCTGAACATCGGTTGTGGACCCTTGTCCAGTCGCCCGGTGATTGCACCTTTGATGGCTGAACTGTTGCGCGAGATGCCAAATCTACGAGCCAGGATTGACGTGCGGGCCACCAAGGAACCGCTCGAGGGCTTGCGCATGAGCAGGCTTGATGTGGTGGTCTGTGATCTGACGCATACGCCGGACCTGAGTGATCTGGACATTCAGATGCTGCGTAAAGAACCAATCTCTTTCTGCGCACGTCCTGAACACCCATTGCACAGATCAGAATCTGTTCACCTCGCCGAATTATTTCAGCACGCGATCATGTCCCCGCATGTTCACAGACACTGGCAAGAAGTGGTTGCTTCTGCTCTAGGGGGCGATCAACCGGCTTGGAAGATCGTAGAGCGCTTGCCACAGATTGAATGCGATGACTTTTCGTTGGTGACTGATTTGGCGTGCAGAACAAACCTGGTTTGCGCGGTTATGAGCGAAGACATCGCACAACACGTTAAACTAAAATCTCTTAAGCAGATTAAGACAGTTGAGAAATTGACCTGGAACATTTGCGCAGCACGACGCAAGAACGTTGGGTTTCCTGCTCTAGATATATTCTGGGCACGGTTGTGCGATCAGTTTGGCGCAACGTGACAATGTTATGTAACGCAGCCCATAGCCTCATCAATCTATATCTCGCACAATACGAAAGCCGATATGGTTGCTACCGAGGCTCGTTTCAGCAGGTTGCCGGGCCGCAGGTCGATAACGCAGGCAGAAATTCGGGGCACAGAGCCATGATCCCCCCTTAACCAGCCGCATTGGACCGGTTGCAGCGCTGCCGAACCGTGCAGCGAAGGCCTGGTCGGGGCCAATGGGGTCGGTCTTTTCGCCAGGGATATGGCCGGGCGCCCACCAATCCGATACATGTTCCCAGACATTCCCGGCCATGTCATGGAGGCCATAACCGTTAGGAGCAAAGGAAGCGACCGGAGCGGTGCCATGATGCCCGTCATCCGCAATATCTGCTGCGGGGAAGTCGCCCTGCCAGGTATTTGCTTTCCAGCCCTGGCGCGGATCGTAGATATCGCCCCATGTGTAGTTTGCCCCCTCCAGTCCGCCACGGGCCGCGAATTCCCACTCTGCTTCAGTGGGCAAGCGCCCGCCCGCCCATTGGGCATAAGTTGCGGCATCTTCGGGCGAGATGTGCACAACTGGATGCTCTTCCAGCCCGTCAATCGAACTATCAGGTCCAGTCGGGTGCTGCCAAGTGGCGCCTTTCACATAGCGCCACCAGGCATTGGGACTGTCCAGAGACACCGCGTCGGTAGGTTGAGCGAAAACCATAGAGCCTGGCGTGCGCAGGTCTGGGGGCATATCGGGAAAGTCCTCGGCGGGTAGTCCTCGCTCGGCGGTCGTGAGATACCCGCTTTCTTCGGCAAAATGGGCGAACTGCGCGTTAGTGATTTCGGTTCGTGTAATTTCAAACGGCCCTACCGTGACTGGATGTACGGGCGCTTCCTCTCTTTGGAATCTTTGCGATCCCATGAGATAAGTTCCTCCTGTCAGGGGGACGAAATCCAATGAAGTATTGGCCTCTCGCGGTATAAATGCCGCAGCGCCACCCAATCCAACAACCGTAATAATTAAGGTGACGCCTATTAATCTATGACTTGAGCCCAATGCTGAAATCCTTCTATTCCTGCAATCACTTGAAGCGTTGAGTGTTCAAAACTGCTCATAGCTGAGACAATATTCTTTCGAAACCTGATGCAACCGATGTCATTTGGTAGTGGTGAACTTGCCTAAATTCAACATCTAGTAAGTCACAATTTTCACCTGTATCGGCCGTTTTTGGCATAACTCAAAAGTGGCATACTTTTGGCGGTCCAAAACTCCGTTCAAAACCTAAGTAGTTGTTGAAGGTTATTGACGCTCTAATGTGATAGCCGACGTTCGTGCAACGCGCAGCATCGGGTTAATTGGGCTCTTGGACGAAGCCGCTCGCGCGGCACTGGCGCTTGTGGCAAGTGTATTCAAGCATCCCACATGTTGGCGGATTTTGCGATCTGGCTGATCTGTTTGACGATTGAGGTTTCTCAATCGACAGACAGGAGGATTTCATGGTCAGCGAGAGAACAACGCCGCTTCGTGAGCGGATGATCGAAGATATGCGCATTCGGGGTTTAGGGCCGCAATCTCAACGGGCGCATATTCGGGCGATCAAGGATTTTGCCGGATTTCTGAAGCATTCACCAGATACGGCGACACCCGAGGAGCTGCGCGCGTATCAGCTTCACATGACAGATACCGAGGTCACGCCCTCGGTCTACAATGCCCGCATCACTGCCTTGCGTTTCTTTTTCTCGATGACCTGCGGGCGTGATGGGATGAAGAAGTACATGCAATTCCGCACCGAGCCGCGCAAACTGCCTGCTGTGCTCAGCGTCGAAGAGGTTTCAGAACTTTTGGCGGTGGCACCGGGTCCGGGGCTCAAATATCGAGCGGCACTCAGTATCTCTTATGGTGCTGGCCTGCGCGCCTCTGAGGTCTGCAATCTCACGACCAGTGATATCGACAGTGATCGAATGTTGATCCATGTCGTGCAGGGCAAGGGGCGTAAAGACCGCAAGGTGATGCTGTCACCTGGATTGCTCGACCTGTTGCGTGATTATTGGTGCGAAGCACGTCCCGAGGGCTGGATGTTCCCCGGCAAGCCAAAGATCAACCCGATCTCACCCCGCCAGTTGAACAGGGCATTTACGTCCGCCAAGCGCATGGCCGGGATCAACAGACCCGCAACGCTGCACACACTACGGCACAGCTTTGCCACCCATTTGCTGGAAGCCGGGACAGATGTTCGGGTGATCCAAGTGCTGCTTGGCCATGCCAAGCTGACGACCACAGCCCAGTACACCAAAGTCGCCACCAAGATGATCCGGGATACGACCAGCCCGTTTGAAGCCCTCAAACAATTGAACCTGCAGACACGCAAGAAGCGACCCGGATGACGGACGGGGATTGCCCCGCCCAAGGCTGGAGGTTGCTGACATATTCCGCAAGCACGGTCCCGCGTGGCGGCGGGCCAATGCAGGGCATGTCAGCCTGAGCCAGCTGAAGGTGATGTCGGCGATAGAGGCCTGCCGGACCGAGGCACTCGGTGGGCATGTGGCAGCCTGCACCAAGTGCGATCACCAGCATATCGCCTACAATAGCTGCAAGAACCGGCATTGCCCGAAGTGTCAGGGACCTGCTGCGCGTGACTGGATGGCGGCACGGGCCGAAGACTTGCTGCCCGTTGAGTACTTCCATGTGGTCTTCACCCTGCCAGCCGAGATTGCCCGCATCGCCCTTTGGAACAAGCGGGCCGTCTACGGCCTGCTGTTCCGGG
The DNA here is from genome assembly GCA_965183835.1 of Paracoccaceae bacterium. Classification (GTDB taxonomy): domain Bacteria; phylum Pseudomonadota; class Alphaproteobacteria; order Rhodobacterales; family Rhodobacteraceae; genus OMPR01. Next base: position 145,985 of record CBCYME010000004.1, read on the forward strand.
CGTCCGCCGAGACCGTGATGACCATCGCCGCTGATCCCAAGCGCATGGGTGCTCGCGTTGGCATGACCAGCGTGCTGCATACTTGGGGATCTGCGCTGACGCATCATCCCCACATTCACATGATCGTCCCGGGCGGCGGCCTGTCACCGGGTGGCACTCGGTGGATCGCCAGCAAACCGGGCTTCTTCCTGCATGTGCGAGTGTTGTCGCGCCTGTTCCGACGCCTGTTCATCGAAGGGTTGATGGCGCTGCATCGCTCGGGTGATCTGGCGTTTTATAGTGACCTAAAAGGGCTGGCTAAAACCGGTGCATTTGCAAACTGGTTGGCCCCGTTCCGCAAAATTGAATGGGTGGTCTATGCCAAACCACCCTTCGGCGGACCGGAGGCAGTTCTGGCCTACCTCAGTCGTTACACGCACCGTGTCGCAATCTCGAACCAGCGCCTCGTCTGCGCCGATGCAAACGCCGTAGCGTTCCGATGGAAGGACTATCGCATCAAGAGTGGTGACCGACAAAAGGTGATGCGTTTGCCCACAGAAGAGTTCATCCGACGGTTCCTGATGCATGTTCTGCCCGACGGGTTCCACCGCATCCGACATTACGGTTTGCTGGCTTCCGCTCAACGCAAGGCCAACATCGCAAAGGTCCGTGCCCTGATTGGGGCAAGCGCTCCAGAACAAGAACCACGCTACGCCGATGATCCCGCACCACTTGCATTGCGGGAACCATGCCCCTGTTGTGGTGGCACGATGCTGATCATCGAAACATTCAAACGCGGGCAGATTCCCCGATCCCGCGCCCCACCAAGGAAACAGGCCGCATGATCAATTGCCCGTTCATCTCATCCTATGCAAACCGGTTGCTTCAGCGACAACGGCCAAAATCCGTTGTGCGCAGCGATCCCAGAAGTCACATAAAAGGTGCAAATCGACAGCGCACTAGGCCAATTCCACGGCAACCGCGCTTGCCGAACGGCAAAACAGCCACCTTCAATCCGCAAAAACAACGCATCCGCAGCAGCTTCAAAACCAGCCCACAGCGCTCTTTCCCCATAGATACCGCCCAGCCCCCGCGGCTTCCTCCCTGAGAGATTTTCCAACGCGGGCCACCCTCTCGCCAAGCCGCAACCGCACACTCTGGCCCGCATCAGAAAATCTTCATCTCACCCGGCATTCGCTGCACTCGGCTTGAAGGTCCGCTGTCGGGAAACTGCCCAAACTTTGCAAAGTCTGCTTTCTGCGCATTGCTGACCTTGATCCTTGGCGTAGCATGGATCCCGGGTAGCTTCGAGTTTTGAATGGCCGCTTTCGGGAACCGTAGCACTTGCTCTCGCACCCGCAGCGAATGACCGGAAGCCCGCCCAAAGTTCCTGATTACATTCGCGGCCTTGAGGCTGAAACAAGATGGAGAAGAAACTCCTAAATCTGGGCGTCAAAAGCTATTTCGTACTTCAAGGAAACCGTTCTTGCCAGTAATCACCACATGCTGAATGAGAACGCTGCAACGTGTTTCCAAGGCTGCGGTTCGTATATTCAGTTCGAATAGCGATGATATTTACTGTCGTCGCGAAAAACTATGGGCGAACTATGCAAAATTATGGGGTGTGCGAAGTGCTATGCGCGCACCTACACCGGCCTAGAAATCCAAGTTTTCCACACTCAGCGCATTCTTTTGGATGAACTCTCGCCGGGGTTCAACGACATCGCCCATTAGTTTGGTGAATAGATCATCGGCTTCCACCATATCGTCCACTTTTACCTGCAAAAGTGTACGGGCATCCGGGTCCAATGTTGTTTCCCACAGCTGGTCAGGGTTCATTTCACCCAAACCTTTGTAGCGTTGCAGCGATAGCCCTTTTTCACCTTCGTCCAGAATGGACTTGAGCAATCCCAAAGGGCCGTGAATGACCTGCGAACGATCTCGACGCACAAGCTGGCCTGTGGTCGAATAGATGTCCTGCAAACTCTTGGTAAAGCTGCCAGTTTTGCGAGCTTCCCCGGATCGCAGCATTGGGCCATCCAATGTGCGCACCTCTTCCACCCCACGTAGGATGCGGGCCAAGCGAATGCCGTGATCTTGGGTAATGCGCCCTTGCCAACCCTGTTCGTACTCTTGCGCAATCTGGTTCAGGCGGTGCGCGACTTTGTCTGCCACACCTTGCAGATCCGAATCCACCGCACCGGGGACAAACGCCCCTGCGACGGCGGCCTGTTCCAGAATGTGACGCGGGTAATGCGTCGGGAAGGCATCCAAAACACGCTTGAGCTGACGGGCTTCGTCAACAACGCGAGTCAAATCCTGACCGACCAGCTCTTCGCCAGATCCCAGTTTCAGAACTGCGCCATCGACGCCCTGATTGACCAGGTACTCATCCATTGCACCCTGATCTTTCAGGTACACCTCGGATTTGCCACGGCTGACTTTGTACAAAGGTGGCTGTGCAATGTACAAATACCCACCTTCGATCAGCTCAGGCATTTGACGATAGAAGAAGGTCAGCAACAGGGTCCGAATGTGGGCCCCATCGACGTCCGCATCGGTCATGATGACAATCTTGTGGTACCGCAGCTTGTCGATGTTGAACTCATCGCGACCAATACCGGTCCCCAAAGCCATTACCAAATTGCCGATTTCCTGAGACCCTAGCATCCGGTCAAAGCGGGCCCGCTCGACGTTCAGGATCTTACCCTTCAATGGCAGGATGGCTTGGGTTTGACGATCACGCCCTGTTTGCGCAGAGCCACCGGCTGAGTCCCCCTCCACCAGAAAGACTTCGGTTTTGGATGGGTCTTTTTCAGAGCAATCTTTGAGCTTACCGGCAAGGTAATTCACATCCATCGCGGTTTTGCGGCGGGTCAGTTCACGTGCTTTGCGGGCGGCTTCGCGAGCCAGGGCAGCTTCGACGATCTTGCCAACGATCTGCTTGGCGATGTTGGGGTTTTCTTCGAACCACTCAGCTAGCTTTTCGTTCACCAGACCTTCGACGGCGGGGCGCACTTCGGAAGAAACCAGTTTGTCTTTGGTCTGAGAACTGAATTTAGGGTCGGGCACTTTGACGGACAGAACGCAGGTCAAACCCTCGCGCGCGTCGTCGCCGGTAAAGCTCACTTTTTCCTTTTTGGCGATGCCGCTGGATTGGGCGTAGTTGTTTATGGTCCGGGTGAGAGCCCCCCGGAAACCCGCCATATGGGCGCCACCATCGCGTTGCGGGATGTTATTGGTAAAAGGCAGAACGGATTCATGATAGCTATCATTCCACCAGAGTGCGACTTCTACACCGATATCATCACGCTCTCCGGTAATGAAAATCGGTTCTTCCATGACGGGGTTCTTTGATCGATCCAGGTATTTGACGAACTCTTTGACGCCACCCTCGTAGAACAGTTCCGATCTCAAGGCTTCTGCTGGGCGTTCATCAATCAAGATAATCCGAACGCCTGAGTTCAAGAAGGCCAGCTCACGCAGCCGTCGCTCAAGCGTTTCAAAGGAATATTCGAGGTTCGAGAACGTATCAGTCGAGGCGAGGAACCGGACTTCGGTGCCGGTTCGATCGCCACATTCGCCTACGACCTTTAGATGTTCCGCTGTGTCACCGTGTTCAAAGCGCGCCACATGCTCTTTGCCATCACGCCAAACGCGCAGTTCCAGCCAGTTGGACAGGGCATTCACAACGGACACACCCACACCGTGCAGACCGCCAGAGACTTTGTACGAGTTGCTGTCGAATTTACCGCCCGCGTGCAGCTGGGTCATGATGACCTCGGCTGCGGAAACGCCTTCTTCTTCATGAATTCCAACCGGAATACCGCGGCCGTTGTCGCTGACGGAAACGCTGGAATCGGCGTGGATTTTGACGGTGACGTGGTCCGCGTGACCTGCCAAAGCTTCGTCAATGCCGTTGTCCACGACTTCGTACACCATATGGTGCAGGCCCGAGCCATCGTCCGTGTCCCCGATGTACATGCCGGGGCGTTTTCGGACGGCTTCTAAGCCTTTGAGAACTTTGATAGAATCTGCGCCATATTCTTCGGGCGTCTGTGCGGCTTCGGACATCCGAAATTTCCTTCATTTTTTTGTCATGTTATACGTTCTCTGGTGGGCAATGTCACGCGATCCCACAAGATTTTGTGGTTGGAAATTGAAGTTCGCGGGATCTGAGGGATTGCCGTTTCCTGCTGGGGTGAGGGTTTCCCCAATTACCCTGCAGAGACACGATGCAAAGCGTGTGCACGCCCGTGTTAAGTAAATGGAATTATCAGTGCGACGCAAATGAGAAGGCCACCGGCAACGAGGTTGGTTCTTTCCATTGCGCGGGGTGTGGTCAAGAACCCCCGGGCGCGCCCGATTAAGCCTGCAAACGCCAAATTACCGATCAACGGCACGGAAAAGGACAGAAACAGGATTGGCAGCAAATCAACCTTGGTGATCTGGCTGAGATCGAAGAACCCCGGCAACATGCCCATATAGAACAAGATCGCCTTTGGGTTTGCGAGAATGACAAAAAGCCCGGCAAGAAAACCGGCAAGCTTTCCGGGTTTAGTCAGCGTTTTGTTTTCCGCGATCTTCTTCTTTGAATTCACAAGGACGGAAATCCCCATCCCTAAAAATGTTGCGCTGGCGACATACCGCAAGATCTGCATGACACCGTCGAATTCAGACACCAGCCAAGATACGCCGACGATCGCTACAAGGGGCCAGACGATGTCGCCGACGGCGACGCCCAACGCGAGCGGCCAGGCGGCTTGGAAGCCACCTGAGAGCGACCGCGCGACCAAAGCCAGCCAAACGGGCCCCGGTGTCAGAAATAAGACGAGCAAGGCCCCCGCGTAGAGGGCCATATCCCAAAAGGTTACTGTCATTGCGTGGTTACCTCTGAATTGCCGTCCGTCTCAGATACATGCAGCACCTGTGCCCGGTCCCCAAGTTCTGCGAACAGTTCGGGGCCGGTTCCGGTCATCCACGCCTGTGCGCCAAGAGCGCAGATTTCATCGTACAATGCCGCGCGGCGTTCAGCATCCAAATGCGCGGCGACTTCATCCAGTAACACGATGGGTGGGGCACCGACTTGTTCTGATAAAGCGCGGGCATTGGCGAGGATCAGAGACACCAATAGCGCCTTTTGTTCGCCGGTAGAGCAATCTTTGGCGGGCACGCCCTTGGCGGCGAAAACGCCATAAATATCGCTACGGTGGGGACCGACTAGCGTGCGCCCTGCAGCCAGATCGCGAAATCGGCTTTCTGCCAAGGCATCGCGGAAATCGGACTCAGTCTCGGGCATGGCGCCTTCGGTTTGGGTTAGTTCCAGATCCGCGAAGGGGAATGCCGTCTCGGCCTTGGATTGAGCGGCCTTCAATTGGGCAAGGGCACTGACGCGCCCTTGGTGAATGAGCGACCCGGCCGTGGCCATTTGGGTTTCCAGCGCTGTGTACCAATGCGCATCGCGTACCTGCTCTTTGAGCAAGCGGTTGCGTTCGCGCATCGCCTTTTCATAGGTCAGTGACGCCTCAGCATGAGAGGGATCAAAACTAAGAGCCATGCGATCCAAGAACCGCCGCCGTCCTTCGGCCCCTTCAACCCAAAGCCGATCCATCGAGGGAATCAACCAAACCACCCTGGCCAAACGCCCCAGAGCGATCTGGTTGGCGGATTTATCGTTGATTTTGACCTGTCGGGCCGCACCTTGGTCAGACCATGTTTCGATTTCGTGCGTTTGACCCAGAACCGTAAGCAGGCCGGACAGTTTCCAGCCCAAAGCCTCGGGACGGCGGGCCATATCGGCCGCACTAGCGCGTCGCATTCCCCGTCCCGGGGAAAACAACGACACCGCTTCGAGGATGTTCGTTTTTCCTGACCCGTTGTCGCCATGAATCGCAACAGGGCGGCCATCCAGGGATAGCCGCGCCAATTTGTGCGAACGAAAATGAGAAAGAGTCAGCGCCGTCAGAGCCAACACGAGGCCGTCTCCTTTGTCTGGTCACGAAAGTGCGCCAAAGCTATCGGTTTCAGGCGGTTAAACCCGCATCGGCATAACAACATAGACCGCGCTTTGGTCGTTGCCTTCGCGCATCAGGGTCGGATCACCTGCAGAGTTAAACATGAATACTGCGTTTTCGCGATCAACTTGGCTGGCAATTTCCAGCAGGTATTTCGCATTAAATCCGATCTCAAGCGACTCATCGCTATAGGCCACCGCGAGCTCTTCTTCGGCGGCACCGCTGTCGGGTGCATTGACCGACAGGATCAACCGATCCTCTTCCAGCTGCAGTTTGACGGCGCGCGAACGCTCCGAGGATACGGTTGCAACACGATCTACCGCTTGGGCAAATTCGCTTGCGTCCACTTCCAAACGGCGTGTGTTGCCTTGCGGAATCACACGGGTGTAATCGGGGAACGTGCCATCAATGACTTTAGAGGTCAGGGTGATGTCAGGTGTTGCAAATCGGATTTTGGTTTCGCTGACAGAAACGGCGATAGCCATTTCGTCGTCGTCCAGCAACTTGCGCAGCTCACCCACGGTTTTGCGGGGGACGATGACACCCGCCATATCACTCGCGCCGGCGGGCAGATCCGCGTCAATCCGTGCCAGACGGTGGCCGTCTGTTGCAACACAGCGCAACACCTTGCCGCCTTCGGCATCTGCGATGTGCATATAAACGCCGTTCAGGTAGTACCGTGTCTCTTCTGTCGAGATGGCGAATTTTGATTTGTCGAACAAGCGGCGTAAGATCGCAGCAGGGGCCGAGAAATTCGACTGGTACTCCGACGATGCCATGACCGGAAAATCTTCGCGCGGTAGGGTCGCCAGCGAGAAATTCGACCGGCCTGCTTCGACGGTCAGACGGCCGGCTGCGGTATCCGCGGTGAGTGTGACCAGCGCCCCATCAGGCAGCTTGCGCACGATTTCATGCAGGGTTGTTGCAGCGACAGTGGTTGCGCCAGCGCGTTCGACCTGAGCCAAAGCTTTGTCGACGACTTCGATGTCCAGATCGGTGGCGCGGAACTGTACGCTCTCGCCTTCGGCCTCGATCAGCACGTTTGCCAGGATCGGGATGGTGTTGCGACGTTCGACAACCGACTGCGCCTGAGACACGGCTTTGAGAAGCGTGCCGCGTTCGATGCTGATTTTCATACCCTATTATCCTTTGACTTGGACCATTACTGGAAGCCGGGACAGGCAACCTAGCGGTTTGCCCCTGCAACACAAGGTTTTTCATGGATTTGTCGGTTGGAAAACCAAGGGCGTCAAGGGGGGCGTGACGCGAATGGCACAGTTGTCGGTGAATCGTTGGAATGTGCACACATGTTGCGAACAAAAAAGGCCCCGAACCGAGGTTCAGGGCCAAATAGAAAATGGGTGGGGATCTTAAGCTTCGAGCGCACGGCGCAGCATTTCGACATCTTCTGCAATTTGTCCGTCGGTCGATTTCAACTCTTCGATACGACGCACACCATGCATGATGGTGGTGTGATCGCGGCCACCAAACCGACGCCCGATTTCCGGCAGTGACCGGCTGGTCAATTGCTTGCACAGATACATCGCAACCTGACGTGGACGCGCGTAAGAGCGCAACCGCTTGGGGCCAATAATGTCGCTGAGACGGATGTTGTAATAATCCGATACTTTGCGCTGGATCTCTTCGACAGTGATCTTGCGTTCAGAGGCGCGGAGAACATCGGCCAGGCAATCCTGGGTTAGGTCCATATCGATTTCACGGCCAACCAAAGAGGCAAACGCGAACAAGCGGGTCAGTGCCCCCTCAAGAACGCGCACGTTGGTCGAGATACGGTGGGCCAGAAACTCCAGAACGCCGTCGGCAATTTCCAAGCCCGGATAGGTGGCGCTGTGCTGCTGAACTTTGTTTTGAAGGATGCCAAGGCGCAATTCGTAATCGGTCGGATGCAGGTCGACGACCAAGCCACACTGAAGGCGGGACTTTACGCGATCTTCGAGATCTTTGATCTCACCGGGGGCGCGGTCAGCCGAGATGATGATCTGTTTGTTCTGATCAACCAAGGCATTGAATGTGTGGAAAAACTCTTCCTGAGTTGAGTCTTTGCCTGCGATGAACTGCACGTCATCAACCATCAGGACATCGACTGACCGGAACAGGTGTTTGAAATCCATCATCCGACGTTCACGCAGGGCTTGAACGAAGCGATACATGAATTGCTCTGCAGACAGATAGAGCACGTTCAACTCAGGCTTCTGAGTTTTCAGCTCCCACGCGATGGCATGCATCAGGTGCGTTTTACCAAGTCCAACTCCACCGTACAGAACCAGCGGATTAAAGGTGACGGGCCCCCCTTCGGCAACGCGACGCGCGGCGGCATGAGCCAGCTCGTTTGGTTTGCCAACGACAAAGCGGTCAAACGTGAAGCGCGCATCCAACGGGGCGGCCTGCAATGATTCCATCTGGTCCTGTGACGCGGATACGGCGGCCTTGCTGCTCAGGCTGGGCGCCGCTGGTGCGGTCACGGGTTGTGCTGTGGTGTTGGCCGCAGCAGGACGGGCGGTCGAATTGGCGGCAACCCGAAAGGCCAGTCGCTGGACCGTTTCACCCGAGGTGTTCAGTTCGTACAGGATCAAATCAGCAAAGTTCTGGCTGACGTAGTTCCCCATAAAATTGGTCGGAACTGTAAACACTGCAACCCCGTCTTGCAGTTCTTCAAATTCCAGCGGCTCAATCCACGTCGTGTAGTTGTTTTGGCCGACGGTTTTTTGCAGCCGCTCTCTGAGCTGTCCCCATTTTTCTTGTGTCATCGGTGCCTCACGCATCCCATCTTCTCTCGGCCATTTTTGGCCTTATTACCCATCCAGTTTGCCGGGCCTTCACCGGCAGAATTCACGCACAAAGAGGATGTGTTCGCCGACCGCTAAAGTCGTCGCCTGATGCCCAAAAGACATCAAAATAGGTCAAACGCGATGTGCTAGGCTCTCATCCCCGACAGCCAACACAAACATCGTACCTATTACACACTCATTTTCCGACAGGGCCATGGATTAGGTTTCCCTAACCGTACAGCAGGTCGATCACATCGGGGCAGTCCCGATTTATCGACAATCGCTTTTTGTCTATCTGATGCCCATCAGAGTGACCTTAAAAGCAGCCCGTCCCCCCAAGCGAGTGAATCGCTGGAACAGTGGTAGCAAGTCTGTGGGCGAACCGGCAATCAAACTCTGCGGTTGACTCAGTGATTGGCCAGAAAGAATCTCTTGTCCCGCAGGCAGCGCGGATTCCGTGCAACAGACATAAAAAAAGGCGCTGCATGACGCAGCGCCTTGGATTCAGCTAAGTCAAAACCGACTCAGGTGAGTCGCTTTAGCCCAGGGATTTAACCCGTGCGGACAAACGCGACACTTTCCGTGATGCGGTGTTTTTGTGGTAAACGCCTTTGGTGACGCCGCGCATCAATTCGGGCTGAGCGGCACGCAGAGCTGCGGTTGCTGCTTCTTTGTCGCCAGATTCGATGGCTTCTTCTACTTTACGCAGGAAGGTGCGGATGCGCGAACGACGGGCTTTGTTTACAGCGAAACGGGCTTCGTTCTGACGGGCGCGTTTTTTTGCCTGAGGCGAATTTGCCATGATATTGGACCTTTGTCTTCGGGTTCAGTTTGTTTCGATAGCGCAATGCCAAACCTGACCCGGATCAGATCCACCGGTGTGATTCTAGCCAGAGCGGGCTGCACGCGCATGTATAACGGCGGTCTTTACTCGAACTTTCGGGTGTTGCCAACCGGATTCGGATCAAGTGGGCCGGAAATGGAAAAAGGCAGGCGTTTTGACCTGCCTTTTCAGTCAATTTTGGTTGCGGAATTACTTGTCCCGAAATTGGGCCTGACGTTTTTCAAGGAACGCGGCCATGCCTTCTTTCTGATCTTCGGTCGCAAACATCGAATGGAACACGCGGCGTTCAAACAGAATGCCTTCGTTCAGGGTCAGCTCATAGCTGCGGTTCACCGCTTCTTTTGCGGCAGCCGTGGTCAGGGTCGATTTTTCTGCAATTTTCTGCGCGGCGCTTGTGGCTTCTTCTAGCAGCTTTTTGGCAGGAACCACCCGGCTCACCAATCCGGCGCGTTCAGCTTCTTCGGCGTTCATGAAGCGGCCTGTCAGGTTCATATCCATGGATTTGGATTTACCGACGAAACGCGTCAGGCGCTGCGTGCCGCCAATCCCTGCAATCACACCGAGGTTGATTTCAGGTTGGCCAAATTTAGCGGTGTCAGAGGCGATTACGAAATCGCACAGCATCGCCAATTCGCAGCCACCGCCCAACGCATATCCGCTAACAGCAGCGATGATAGGTTTGCGGATTGCGATGATCCGGTCGTTGACCATTGCGAACAGGTTTTCGCCATAGACTTCTACAAAGCTCTTGGTGGACATCTCTTTGATGTCGGCACCTGCGGCGAATGCTTTGTCTGATCCGGTCAGAATAATGCAGCGCACCTTGTCGTTTGCATCGGCGTCTTCGAGCGCCGTGCACAATTCACCCACAAGTTGGGCGTTCAGCGCATTCAGGGCGTCAGGACGATTCAGTTTGACAAGGGCTACGTGGTCTTCAACGTCGACGATGATCGTCTCAAAGGCCATGGAAAATGCTTTCGGTTGTTCCGTTCTGGACCGATTCCTTACCACGCGGGGGAATTGGTTCAAGTTATCTTTGGCATTGCGGACAGTAGAAGGATGAGCGTCCCGATTGGGTGATTCTCGCAATTTCACTGTCACAGCCCTCGGTACGGCAGGGGTCTCCCTCGCGTCCGTACACATCAAAGGAATGCTGAAAATATCCAAGTTCTCCATCGGCTTGGCGGAAATCCTTGAGCGAGGATCCCCCCGCATCAATGGCGTCTGACAGGACCTGGCGGATGATCGGAACCAGCGTCTCGACTCGCTTTGCGGCGATCTGTCCTGCCTTGCGACGTGGCGAAATTCCCGCGCGAAACAATGCCTCGCAAACGTAAATATTTCCCAAACCGGCGACGATTCCCTGATCCAATAGGGCGGATTTCACAGGACTGTTCTTGTTCGTAAAGGCATCTATGAGATGTCGCTCGTGAAAATCGTTGCCCAAAGGTTCGGGCCCTAGCACCGCCAACAGCTTGTGATTTTCGGCCGTGGCGGTGGGCAACAGATCCATAGCCCCAAACCGACGTGGGTCGTTGAACGTCACGCGTGCGCCGCTTGCCATGTGAAACACCACATGGTCATGTTTTTGCGTGGTTGGGTGGTCATGGACGAATTGCCCCAGCGGATCACCTGACACGGTCATACGCCCCGACATGCCCAGATGAACCAACAGCGTTTCGCCACTGCTGAGATCCACCAGAATGTACTTTGACCGCCGCCGGAGGCGGTCCACGCGTTGCCCTGACAGCCGTTCGGCCATGCGGTCCGGGAAAGGCCAGCGCAGATCGGGGCGATTCACATCTGCCTTTTCGATCACAATCCCCTCCATCGCGGGGGTCAGTCCACGTTTCACCGTCTCGACTTCGGGCAATTCCGGCATTTAGACGCTCCTATTCCATTGGGCCGCATTGTGCCCATCTTCCAGCGCCCTATAACAGAGGCGAATTCAACGAACGGCAAGCAACATGTCTGACAGCTCTGATAAAACCACCCATTTCGGGTTTGAAACGGTCCCCGAAGGCGAAAAAGCCGGGCGCGTGCAGGGCGTGTTCAACTCGGTCGCCAGTAAATATGACATCATGAACGACGTGATGAGCATGGGCATTCACCGGGTCTGGAAAGACGCGATGATGGATTGGCTTGCGCCACGCCCTGGGCAACGGTTGCTGGATGTGGCCGGTGGGACGGGTGATATTTCGTTCCGGTTCCTGAAACGTGCCGGAGAAGGGCATTCAACCGTTCTGGACCTGACCGAACCTATGCTGATCGAAGGGCGCAAACGCGCCGAGGCCGAACAGCGAGCGGACAGCTTGGATTGGGTGGTTGGCGACGCCATGGCGCTGCCGTTCGAGGACAACACCTTTGACGTCTATACAATTTCCTTTGGCATCCGGAACGTGACGCGACCGCAAGTGGCGCTAAACGAAGCCTATCGCGTTTTGCGCCCCGGTGGTCGTTTGATGGTGCTCGAGTTTAGCCAGCTGCCAAATCCAGCGATGCAAAAAGCCTATGACCTCTATTCCTTCAACGTGATTCCACGCATGGGGCAGGCGATCGCGGGGGATTATGACAGCTACCAATATCTGGTCGAATCGATCCGCAACTTCCCTGATCAGGACACGTTCTTGGATATGGTCAAAACCGCCGGTTTTTCGAACGCGAAATACCGCAATCTGAGCCTTGGCATTGCTGCCCTGCATTCGGGTTGGAAGATCTAAATGCGCGGACCACACAATATCATTCGCCTGATCCGAACAGGCGCCACGTTAGAGCGCACAGGTGCCATGAATGTGGTGCTGGACGCGTTTGAGGCCCCACCATTGCTGCGGTTTGTGGCCCACGCTTTGGGTAAACCTTTTCAATGGCTTGGGTACAAAGGCGATCCTGACATGCCTCCGGCGACCCGTGCGCTGACGGCGTTGGGACCTGCGTATATCAAATTCGGTCAGGTTCTATCGACACGCCCCGATGTTGTTGGCGAGGATCTGGCGGAACAGTTGCGGGTGCTTCAGGACAAACTCCCTCCGTTTTCCAAGGCCGAAGCAATGGCCGAAGTGGAAAAGGAATTGGGGCGTTCTGTGGCCGAGATCTTTTCCGAATTTAGCGAACCGATTGCAGCGGCTTCTATTGCTCAGGTTCATCGCGCGCGTCTGGCCGATTCCGATCAGGTTGTGGCAGTCAAAGTGTTGCGTCCGGGGATCGAGCGTGCGTTTCGCAAAGACGTGGATGCGTTCTATTTCGCAGCACGGATTGTTGATCTGTTCGCCCCGGGTGCACGTCGCTTGCGCCCGATGGAGGTGATCGAACACTTTGATGGCGTGGTACAGGGCGAGTTGGATCTGCGGTTGGAAAGCTCTGCGGCGTCAGAATTTGCGGCCAACACCACAGACGACGAAGGCTTCCAGCTGCCTCAGATCGTGTGGAATTACTCGGCCCGTCGAGTGATGACGCTGGGCTGGGCAGATGGTGTGCCGCTTGGGGATAACGACGCGATTGACGGGGCTGGGCATAACCGGGTCGATCTGGGCGAACGTGTGCTGCGTCTGTTCCTGATGCACGCGTTGCGTGACGGATTTTTCCATGCGGATATGCATCAGGGGAACCTGAAGGTCGCCGCAAATGGCGATATTATTGCCTATGATTTCGGCATCATGGGGCACATCGATGAATACACGCGCCGGGTTTATGCCGAGATCCTGTTTGGTTTTATCCGTCGTGACTACAAGCGGGTGGCCGAGGTGCATTTTGAGGCCGGATATGTGCCTGCCAATCAGGATGTTGACGAATTCGCCCGTGCCTTGCGCGCGGTTGGGGAACCGATTTTCGGGATGGACGCCACGCATATCTCGATGGGTCGATTGTTGAGCTATCTGTTTGAAGTCACAGAACGTTTTGGCATGGAAACGCGTACCGAGCTGATCTTGTTGCAGCGCACGATGGTCGTGGTCGAAGGCGTGGCGCGGTCTTTGAACCCCCATATCAATATCTGGGAAGTCGCCCACCCCGTGGTCGAGGATTACATCAAGAAATCCATCGGGCCGCGTGCGATCGTTTCGGATCTGGCCAAGACCGCCAAGGTGTTGGCGCGCTTTGGTCCGCGGTTGCCGGGGTTGGTTGAGCAAGCTTTGATCGCGCAAACGCATGTGTCGGATCAGCAGCCATCTGCATGGCGGACTGCGATTGGTCCAGCCGTGCTCGGGGCGGTTGTTGGCGGGGGTGCCGTCTTGGCGGCTATTTCGTTGTTCTAAAAGAAAAAGGCGCGAATAAACCGCGCCTTTTTTGTCAGATGCTTGCTCGGGTCAAGGACCCGAGAGCTGTTGATTATAGCAGTTCGATGGCCAGTGCGATGCCTTGGCCACCGCCTATGCACATGGTGATCAGGCCTTTGGACCCGCCGGTGCGTTCCAATTCATATAGTGTTTTCAAGGTGATGATCGCACCAGTCGCGCCAACGGGGTGACCCAGAGCAATTGCACCACCGTTGGGGTTCACTTTGGCCGGGTCCAGACCCAGTTCTTTGTTCACGGCCAATGCCTGCGAAGCAAAGGCTTCGTTGCTTTCGATCACGTCAAAATCGGTGATGGACAGGCCCGTTTTTGCAAGCAGGTTTTGAACGGCAGGAACAGGGCCGATACCCATGACTTCGGGGCGGACACCGGCGTGGGCATATCCCAGAACACGGGCTTTGGGTTTCAGGCCAGCGGCCTCGGCAGCGGAGGCTGTTGCGAACACCATTGCGGCGGCACCATCGTTAATTCCGCTTGCGTTACCGGCAGTTACGCGGCCGTCCTTTTTGAACACGGCGCGCAGACCTGCAAGCGCTTCTGGGGTGGTGGCCTTGGGGTGTTCGTCGGTGACAAAGTCGACCATGTCGCGCTTGACCTTGACCTGAACCGGGGTGATCTGGCTGGCGAAATGACCGGCCTCAATCGCGGCGGCGGCGCGGGTCTGGCTGGTGAGGGCGAATTCGTCCATCTGTTCGCGGGCGACATCGTGTTCGTCCGCGACGTTTTCAGCCGTGACACCCATGTGGCCGGTGCCAAACGGGCAGTTCAGCGCGCCGAGCATCATGTCGAGCGTTTTGACATCGCCCATCTTGGCACCCCAGCGTTGCTGCGGGATGATGAAGGGGCTGCGGGACATGTTTTCCGCACCACCGGCGACGGCAAATTCAACATCACCCAGCATCAGGGATTGAACAGCAGAAACAATGGCTTGTGCGCCAGATCCGCAGAGACGGTTGACGTTCATCGCAGGGGTTACATCGGGGATGCCCGCCTGCATTGCGGCAACGCGGGACAGGTACATATCGCGGGGTTCTGTGTTGATGACATGACCAAACACGACGTGCCCAATCTGCCTGCCTTCGACGCCGGACCGTTCCAGCGCGGCCTTGGTCGCCGTGGTGGCCAGATCAATGGGGGTCGTGGCTGCAAGCGCACCACCAAAGGTGCCAATGGCGGTGCGGGCGCCGTCCAGAATCACGATGTCGGTCATGTATGTTTCTCCTCAAAATTTGCGCCATTATGCATGTGCAGCACGGGCCTGTCTGCCCAAACGTGCCGTCATAAGACGGGGGGGTGACATGCGTGCACCGGGCGTGCACCCCCCGTGCACCCCCTGGTGCACGATTGTTATGCGGCGGTTCGGCGCGCGGGTTCATCAATCAGACCGGGGTGATCTGGTCCCCAGATACGTTCGATGTCCCGAAACATGAGGGCGCGTTCCAGACGATCCAATTCGGTCAGGGCAGCCTGAACATTGCCATGGTTCTGGCGCAGCGCCTTGGCCCATATCCGCTCGGCTGATTTGACCGACCAGCTGAGCATGGCGCGCTGCAACCAGCGGCGCAGGTCTGGATGCAATTTGTCAAAGCGGGACATAGGGGCGGCCCTGCGACGTCGGAGAGAGGATTGGACATTTCTGGGCATGGAAAGAATCTGTTATGTTATCACATAATGATCCTTTAGTGGATGTGCGCAGAGTTGACAAGGCAGGGCAAAGGCCGCAGAGAATCCGTCATGACGGAAAATTCAGACGATATTTTGACACGCTTGCCTGCCCGCCTGAAAGAGGCGCGCCGGGCACAGGGGTTATCATTAGAGGCGGTGGCGAATCTGTCGGGTGTATCCCGGTCGATGGTCAGTCAGATCGAGCGCGGCGAAAGCAGCCCGACCATTGCGACATTGTGGAACCTGACCCGCGCCTTGCAGGTCGATTTCGCCGGGTTGCTCGAGGATGGAGAAGCCGCCGACCGGATCGAGGTTTTGCGTGCCTCGGATGTGCCAAGCATCGACAACATGGGGCAGGGGTGTCGCATCTGTATCCTGTCGCCCCCCGAAGATGCCGGTGGTCACGAGGTTTATGACATCCAGTTCGAAGCAGGTGGCGCGCTGAACAGCCAGCCCCACGCCCGTGGCACCCGTGAACAGTTGACGGTTTTAGAGGGATCGGTGCGGGTCACATCCGGCAGCGCGGTGAATGAGCTGAGTGTCGGCGATACCGCACGGTATGCGTCAGACGTGGCGCATTCTATCGTTGCAGGGGACGGTCCGACGCGGGTGTTTTTGATCGTGAAGACTGTTTGAGGGATTAGCGCCCAAGTTTGCTCAACAACTTTATACCCGTCACTTAGCCCTGCACCGCCGGGCAGCGCCCGTCCTCCCACGTCAAACCATAGGTTTGCCTCCGGCAAAGGGGAGGGCCCACCCGTGGTCGGGCGCGGCCCTTAGTGGTTTGGGGTGAGGGTTTTTAGGCAAAAAAAGGGGCCGCGAAATGCAGCCCCTGAAATCATTTCGTCGGTGACGCGGATTAGTCGCGCAGCAGCTCGTTGATACCGGTTTTGGACCGGGTTTTTGCATCAACGCGTTTCACGATGACCGCGCAGTACAGGTTCACGTTGTTTTTCGAGGGCATGGAACCGGCAACAACCACCGAATAGGGGGGCACTTCGCCGTACATGACTTCACCGGTTTCGCGATCTACGATTTTGGTCGACTGGCCGATGAATACACCCATGCCCAGAACAGACCCTTCGCGCACGATGCAGCCCTCAACAACTTCGGAGCGGGCGCCGATAAAACAGTTGTCTTCGATGATGGTTGGGCCAGCCTGCATGGGTTCCAGAACGCCGCCGATGCCGACGCCGCCGGAGAGGTGCACGTTTTTACCGATCTGTGCGCAGGAGCCGACTGTCGCCCATGTGTCAACCATGGTGCCTGTGTCGACATAGGCGCCGAGGTTCACAAAGGACGGCATCAGAACCACGCCGGGCGCGATATAGGCAGATTTGCGGACAACGCAGTTTGGAACGGCGCGGAAACCGGCCTCTTTCCACTGGTCGTCGCCCCAGCCGAGGAATTTGGAATCAACCTTGTCCCACCAACCGCCGCCCTGTGGGCCGCCGGACTGCTGTTCCATGTCTTTGATGCGGAAGCCGAGCAGAACCGCCTTTTTGGCCCACTGGTTTACGTGCCAGCTGCCGTCGTCCTGTTTTTCCGCCACACGCAGGGTGCCGCTGTCCAGCGCCGCCAGCGTGGATTCAATCGCATCGCGCTGTTCACCGGTGGTTGCGGTCGTGATCGCGTCACGTGCGTCCCAAGCGGCTTCGATGGCGGTTTCGAGTTGTGCATTCGACATGGATCAGCTCCCTAAAACTCTGGTTGTGTTGGAATGGCCTATAAGGCGCGCGGGGCCAATGCGCAATCCGACGCACGAGTTGCGATTTGCGTCGTTTCTTTAGCCTGCAAGCGGATCAGGGGCGATATTGCCGCCACAGACCAGCACAGCGATCCGTTCACCGGGTTCCGGCACATAGGCCCCGGACATCAACGCGGCCAGTGCGGTCGCCCCGGCGGGTTCCACCAATTGCCGCCGTTCCTGCCACAGAGCGTGTTGGGCTGCGGTGATGGCAGTATCGCTGACCAGCACCGAGTCCATCCCCTGAGCCAGTTTAAAACAGATGTCCCCGATCCGACGCGCACCCAGTGCATTGGCGGCTACGCCTGAGACATTCACATCAACCGGCTGCCCGGACTCGAGGGCGGCATTCAAAGCACAGGAGGTTTCGGGTTCAACGGCGACGACCTTGCGTGCGCCTTGGAACCACGCCAGCGCCCCGGCGATCAGGCCACCGCCGCCCACCGCGACCAAAATGGTATCGGCTTGTAGGCCCTGCGCGTCCCACTCGGCAAAGCAGGTGCCTTGGCCCGCGACGGTGGCGGGGGCGTCATAGGCGTGGATCTGCATCGCGCCGGTTTCGACCTCATAGGTTTTGGCCAGCGTGAGCGCATTGGCGTATTCGCCGGGCACAACGGTCAAGTCTGCGCCGATCCCTTGGATCAGGGCGATTTTGGAGGGGCCTGCCATTTCGGGAACAAAGATCGCGGCCTTGTGGCCGAGCGCCTTGGCGGCAAAGGCCACCGCCGCGCCGTGATTCCCGCCTGAGGCGGCGACCAGTCCGGCGGGAGGGACATCGCAGCTGAGCAGGGTATTGAAAGCACCGCGGGCTTTGAAGCTGCCGGTGTGCTGCATCTGTTCCAGCTTGAGTTCGACCGGGTAGCCCAGACCAAACCCATCTGTGGTCAGGGTTGGGGTTTGGTGTGCGTGGCCTGCGATTCGCTGTGCCGCTGCCTCTATTTCTGCCTTCCACTGCATCGTCGCGTTCCTGTCACTGGTGTTGCAACGGCGAACCCTATAGCTGTTTGAAAAACACGCAAGCAGGGAACCCCCGAGCAATGAAAGAAGATCGCCTGAGCCCCTTCCGCGATGCGGGCACTGACCGTTCAACCGCCCGCGACGTTCCAGATACGCCGCAAACCCGTTCACCGGCTTATAAGCTGGCCTTTGCAGACGAGGATTTCCTGTGTCGCGATGAATTGCGCCCGGTGCGCCTGCAGTTGGAGCTGTTGAAGCCCGACCTGATGATGGCAGAGCAGGGAATCAGTTCGACCATCGTGATGTTTGGCGGGGCGCGTATTCCAGAGCCGTCGCAAAAGCATACGGCGCGGACACAGACGCTTGCGGATCTGTCGCAGTATTACGACGAAGCACGCAAATTTGCGCGGCTGATGACGGAAAAATCCAAAGAGACCGGATGCCGGGACAACGTTATTGTCACCGGGGGTGGACCCGGTGTGATGGAGGCGGGCAACCGTGGGGCGGTGGATGCAGGCGGGTGTTCGATTGGATTGAACATCGTGCTGCCGCATGAGCAGGCACCGAATTTGTATGTCTCGCCCGAGCTCAGCTTTAACTTTCACTACTTTGCGATTCGCAAGATGCACTTTTTGATGCGGGCGCGGGCGATCACCGTCTTTCCGGGTGGCTTTGGCACCTTGGATGAGATGTTCGAGGCGCTGACCCTGATTCAGACCGGCCGCATGGACCGGGTGCCGTTCCTACTGTTTGGGCGTGCGTTCTGGGAAAAAGTTGTCAATTGGGAGGCTTTGGCCGACGCAGGCACGATTTCCGAGCAAGATCTGGATCTGTTCCGGTTTGTGGATACCGCGCAAGAGGCGGTCGATCTGATCGAAAACTGGGGTCCGGCCCCAGCGCGCGAGGATATTCCGGGGCGCTGATGCGCTGAAATAGGGAAAATGTGCTACACTCGGCGCCACCATAGCTAATCAAGGGAGGGGTCGATGTCTTATGTTACTGTGTCCACTTGGGCTTATGATGAAACGCTGGATGAGGCCGCACTGGTCGCCAGCGCGCAGGAAAAGATCAGCCAGATCAAGGCAATGGGGGCCAGTGGCGGGTATCTGGTGCGGGTCAGCCCGAGTGAGGGCATGATCGTTATGATCTATCCGGACGAAGGTATCTGGAATCGGGTGCGCGATACGGTATTGCACATGCGCGCCGAAACCCGACCTGAGATTGGTGGCACCCCCACGGGTGCCATGCATGGTCCGGCTGTTGTGTCTGTCTGACGGATAAATGCGCTGAAATCTATTGGCTCTCGGGGATCCAAAGGCGTGAAAATTGCACGCCTGTTGGAGGATCTCTGAGAGGAAAGCGAGATCAGTTTATCGTTGCAGGCAGAACACCCAGCTCGGTGCCTTGGGGCAGTTTGGTTACGACCTGTGCGCCTTGCACATCTTTGATGCCATAACCGAATCCGGCCAGACGGAATTTCCATTCACGGGCGCTGAGGGCTTTGGAGCGTTCTGCTTGCAGCAAGTCCAACAGTCCGCCTTCGATCATTGTTCCACCGATATCTGCATGTGCCATTTTGTTTTCCTCTCTAAGTTTGTTTCTGATTTGGAAACTGACTGTTGATCGGGGCGGAAATTTACCGGAATTGTGGAAAATTTGAGGCAAGCGGGATGCTATGCCTGCGCCGCTTGGGCTGATATGGATCTGCGCAACACAGTTTGAGAGGGTCAAATGGATACGCCTAAACACACGCAGCCAAATCTGGGCGAGATGCTACACCTGCGCGGCAATACGTTGTCTAAGGGCGAGCCGATTGCCCTGCCTCTGGTGCAGAGTAGCATGTTCCATCTCCCTGGAATGCCAGAGGATTATTCCAATTACGGGCGCGTGCACAATCCGACATGGGCGCAGTTGGAGCATGTCTTGGCGCATCTCGAAGGCGCGCCCTGTCTGGCTTTTCCTTCGGGCATGAGTGCGATTTCGGCGGCCTTGTTTGCCATGTTAAAGGCGGGGCATCGGGTGTTGGTGCCGTCGGATGGATATTATGTGACGCGATTGTTGGCGGCGCAGTTTCTGGCGCAGTTGGGGGTCGAAGTGATTGAACGGCCCACATTGGCCTTCGCCGAGGGCGGATTCGAGGGAATCGATGTGGTGTTCATCG
This sequence comes from Paracoccaceae bacterium, assembly GCA_965183835.1. Classification (GTDB taxonomy): domain Bacteria; phylum Pseudomonadota; class Alphaproteobacteria; order Rhodobacterales; family Rhodobacteraceae; genus OMPR01. The sequence continues at coordinate 166,430 of CBCYME010000004.1, forward strand.
AAAGCCCGTCGAACCCCGGTTTGGATGTGATTGATTTGCGCGCTGTAGCGGCTGCGGTACGCGCGGCAGGCGGCATTAGCATTGTCGACAACACCACCCTGACGCCTTTGGGGCAACGGCCCTTGGATTTGGGTGTTGATATCGTTGTTGCGTCGGACACCAAGGCGATGGGCGGGCATTCGGATGTGTTGATGGGTCACGTCGCGACGCGGGACCCGCACATTCTGCAACGGGTCGAGGATTGGCGCAAAATTTCCGGCAGCATTCCCGGCCCGCATGCCAGTTGGTTGCTGCATCGGGGCTTGGAAACGCTGGATGTGCGGTTTGATCGGATGTGCAGCTCGGCGCAGGTGATCGCGGAACGGTTGGCCGCGCACCCTGCGATCAAACAGATTCGGTTCCCGGATTGCCGGGTGATGCGGTCCCATGGCCTGTCCAAGGCGCCGACCATTGCGGTTTGGGTTCCTGATTTCGGTCACGTTGGAGAGCGAGGCGCAGGCGGACACGTTTATCAACACTTGCCCGTTGATTCGCCCGGCCACATCGTTTGGGGGTGTTCATACCTCGGCTGAGCGGCGCGTGCGGTGGGGCGACGCGGTTGATCCGGCGTTTGTGCGTTTGTCGGTTGGGTGTGAACCTGTCGAGGAGTTGTGGCAGGCCATCGATCAGGCGCTGAACGCGCTGTGAGATCAGTGTGATTGTGGGCTGAACCGCGGTCCGATTGGGTGCGGTTCAGCTTGATAGTCTGAATTACTTTTTCTTCTGTTCGCGCAGTTCTTTGAACAGGAACATTGGGATGACGATGGCCGCGATCAGCGCGCCCAACCAAACCAGCAAGGTCGCGGCCAACAGGTTCGACACGCCACCAACGGTTAGGCCCGAGGCGATCATATCCGTAATCAACAGGCCAACAAAGGTTACAACCAGTGCCATTCCGCCCTTGAGGGCAGGCACGTTTTTCTCGCTGACTTTGGTCAACAGCGGTTCGGCGATCACCTGAACCAGTGTGAACACCACCACCACGACGATCATGGACAGCGGGGCAATCGCAAACCCATCCCAGCAAGAGCGCGGCCAGCAGCAGGCCAACCGCATTCCCAATCAAGAGCGCGACAATCGACAGGATACGTCGGGACATAGGATCAATTCCTTACATTCAAATCTAAGAGATATTGAATGCAACCTTAGCCCGAGTTCCTGTCGGTTTCATCTAGAAAATCAAAGGCCTGCTTCGGCTTCGATCTGTTTGCGCGACTTACGAGCCCGTTCGGTGGCTGATTTCAGCTGACCACAGGCCGCCATGATGTCTTCGCCGCGGGGGGTGCGGATGGGCGAGGCAAAGCCTGCCTCGTGAATGATGTCGGCAAAGGCGTGGATGCGGTTGCCCGAGCTGCGCTTGTACGGGGCGCCGGGCCATTCGTTGAACGGGATCAGGTTGATTTTGGCGGGAATGTTAAATTCCCGGATCAAGCTGATCAGACGATGCGCGTCGGCTTTGGTGTCGTTCACCCCGTCGAGCATCACATATTCAAAGGTAATGCGTTCGGAATTGGACACGCGCGGATAATCGGCAAGGGCTTGCAGCAGTTCGCGGATGTTCCAGCGTTTGTTGATCGGAACCAGTTTATCGCGGGTTTCATCCGTGGTGGCGTGGAACGAGATCGCCAGCAAGCAGCCGATTTCATCCGCAGTGCGCGCGATTTCGGGCACAACGCCTGAGGTCGACAGGGTGATGCGACGGCGGCTGAGCTGGATGCCTTCGGGGTCCATGGCGATTTTCATCGCGTCGCGGACGTTGTCGAAATTATACAGCGGCTCGCCCATGCCCATCAGAACGATGTTGCTGAGCAGTCGGGTTTCATCGGGCGCGCGTTTGCCGGGGGTCGGCCATTCGTCCAGATCGTCGCGTGCCATCATCACCTGACCGATGATTTCAGCAGCGGTCAGGTTGCGGACCAGTTTCTGGGTGCCGGTGTGGCAGAACGAGCAGGTCAGCGTGCATCCGACCTGAGACGAGATGCACAGCGTACCGCGCCCGTCTTCGGGGATATAGACCACTTCGACCTCGTGGCCGCCCGCGATCCGCACCAGATATTTGCGGGTGCCATCGCTGGACACTTGGCGCGAGACGACTTCGGGGATTTCGATCACGAATTTCTCGGCCAGTTCGGCGCGGAATGCTTTGGACAGGTTGGTCATGTCCGCGAAGTCGCGAACGCCCCACTGATAGATCCATTGCCAGATTTGCCCGACGCGCATTTTGGCCTGCTTTTCCGGCGTGCCGGTTGCAATCAGGGCTTCACGCATTTGCGGACGGGTCATACCGACGATGTTAGTCGGCCCCTCGGGCAATTTGCGGGGAATTGTCATCACATCTTGCGTGATCGGCGCGTTGGCGGACATATCAAAGGACTCACTAAGCTGAGGGATGCGCCTCTATATAGGAGATCGCGCAAAGATCAAAAGATTTCGCGCGCTCTTATTTTTGGACTTTATTGGACTCCAGCCATCAATTCGGCGATTCGAGCCCGTCCCAAGGTGATCATGCAGCTTTGAATTGCGATGCCGGTGCCCGAACCGCCGCCAAAGGATGCCCCAACTGCATCACATTGAGCAGTGCGATAAGCGGCCCACGCGGTTTGGGCGGCGTCCAACGCAGGGCCGGCAACTTTGCGGCCAATGACCTCATCGAGTTCGACGGCAGAGCCTTGGGCGATTTCAAGGGCGATGGCCATCGCGGCCTCTACCTGATCGGCGGCGGCCCCGACACATGTGCCGATTTCGACCTGCGACCCGGCGGCGCTGCATTCAAGTGACGGGTCGGCTGTTCCGGTTGTTGGGGCAAGCAGCAGGGCGGCGCAGACGAGATATCGCATTACACTGGCTCCCCATATGCGTTGGCCTCGGGTTGTGAGGGGCGTGTCAGCCACCACAGGATCAAGATGCTGAGAGCCAATTGGAGTAGCGCCGCAGCGATCAGCCCTGAAACCCCAAGAAAGGCAGCGGGGCCGCGTAACACTTCGGGATCGTCAACGCGCCCTTCCATCAAGGAGAAAACGGCGACGCCTGAAAACAGAAACAGCACCATGGCGAAAGAAATCAACAAGGGTAAAAGCAGATACCACCCGGGATATCCGACATCGTGCATGCGCCGCCACCCTGCCGCCAACATCGGGAGCAGAGTTACCAGCTGAAATAATGGGGTCAGGATTTGCGAGGGTTCGCCAGTCTCAGGGTTTGTGCCAAACACAATGGCGTCGATGATCGAAAAGAGCACCGCCCCGAGAAAAACAAACAACACGAACCACCAGTATTCCGGGCGTTGGGCCCGGCCAGAAAAAGTGACGTACTTGGAAAGACAGGTCTTTATGGCAGCGGTAAAAGTCATCTTAAACCTCGCATTTTGGACCTGCCCAGCTTGCCGCGTACATCCCTGACCCGTCAAACAAAAACAGCCGGCGCTCTTTTCAGAGTGCCGGCTGCATGAGGCAGGAGCCGAGAGGGGGGACCTACTCGGCTGCCGCTGCCTTGGGCGCCCAGGCGAAGGGCTGGAACATGCCATCCACCGGTGTTTCAAAAAGGGCATTTGTGTAGTTCGACAGGATCTTTTGGGCAAAGATCACCAACAGATCCTGAAGCGCGCGGTCGTCATAGCCAGCGGCGCGAAAGGCGGCGAGATCCTCAGGCGCGGGGCGGCCATGGCTGTCGCGCAGGGCCAGAGTGAAGCTGCGCAGTGTTTCCAGTTTGCTGTCGTTCAGCGGGGTTTCATCGCGCAGGGCGTCGATGATATCGTTGTCGACCTTTTCACGCAGTGCGATTCCGGTGTGGGCAGGCACGCAATAATGGCAGGTGTTGGCGACATTGACGGTCATCCAGATCACCGTGCGCTCGGCCGGGGTAAAACCAGTGGTCATCGCGAGGCGTGACAGTTCTTTGTAGGATTCCAGCAAGGCGGGGCTGGTGGCCATGACGCCATGCAGGTTTGGAATGGAACCAAAGGCTTTGACCGACCCTTCGAGCAGGGGTTTGGCGGCGTCGGGGGCGGTGTCAACGGTGTGAATGACGGTCTGTGTCATGGGGCTGTCCTGTCTGGAATGTGTTGGCAGACAGCTATGACCGGGGGGCGCTGATAAAAACGGCGATCCGGGCAGAGATTACTGTGCAGCGATGCGCAGCATTTCACCGGCTTGTGATTTGGCGTGAGCAAAAGCGGCAGTCAGGGCGTGTAAAACGCAAAACCCCGGATCTGATCCGGGGTTTTGTCTTGGCGAGAGCAGGTTTTAGCTGCCGCAGCGCTTTTGTGCATCCTCAAGTGCGGCGGTAAAGCCAAGCAGCGAGAACGTATCTTTGGTCTGTGTCCCACGCGACGAACGCGCCGTGAGCGTGGCAGAGGCCCCGCGTTTCATCGCGGTGATGATCTTGGCGTCCTGCGCTTCGGTTGCGGGCCACGCCCATTCGCCTTCGGAAATCAGTTCGAACTGGGTGCCGCCCACGTCAAGCGAAACGGTCGAGCCGGATGCAAAGGGATAGCCGCCAGTGAATGTGACCTGCCCTTTGACGCCCGCCTTGGGGCGGAAAAAGACGAACAGCAAAATGTCGCTGCGTTTGGCTGCCACAACCCGGCCACCGCGTGTGTTCACGGTTTCCTTTGGGGCAGAAACGCTCCAGCATTCGGTTGGGTCGTCCTCGACAAAGACACTCCAATTGGTCTTTGCCGCAACCCGGTTTGTGCTTTGTGTTTGAGCGGACGCTGTTGCGGCCATTCCTGCAATGCACAGGCCCGCGATTGTGCGGAAAAGTATAGATACCATGTGTCCAGCCTCCTAGACTGTCCTTAACCTCAATTCCCAAGGTGCGCCCGTGCGGGTCTTGCCAACCCATCTGTCTTGCGCATCCTATCGTTTGCCGACATAGACATACTAATGCAATTTTCGCCATGGGCGAAAGGGCGATTGGCGGGAATTTGCCAAGAAATGGGGAGGGTTTTGATGACACAACCGGTTCCAATGACCGAAATCTGGCGCGGTCCGTTCCTTGAGAGCGTGCATTCAGGCCATGCGGTGATCTGTGATGACACCGGGCAGATCGTGCGCAGCTGGGGCGATCCGCATGCGACGGTGCTGCCGCGCAGTTCATCCAAGATGGTGCAGGCCCTGCCGTTGATTACATCGGGGGCCGCTGCCAAATACGGTCTGACGTCCGAACATTTGGCGCTGGCCTGTGCATCCCACAACGGTGCAGCGATTCACACGGATCGGGTCAAGGCGTGGCTGGATCATCTGGGTCTCAGCGATGATGATTTCCGCTGTGGGCCGCAAATGCCAAATGATCCGCCCGCACGGGATGCGCTGATCATCGGTGATGATAGCCCCTGCCAGATGCACAACAATTGTTCGGGCAAGCATTCGGGGTTTTTGACCCTGAACAAGCATATGGGCGGCAATGCTGAATACATCGAGGTGGATCACCCGGTGCAGCAGGCCTGTCTGGCGGCGTTCGAAGAGACCACCGGCGAGACAAGCCCGGGCTATGGCATTGATGGCTGTTCGGCCCCCAATTATGCCAGTTCATTGCTGGGCATGGCGCGGTCGATGGCTTGGTTTGCATCTGCTGCGGATCGCTCAGATCGACAGAGTGCCGCCGCCGAGCAATTGACCACCGCGATGATCAAACATCCTGAGTTGGTGGCGGGCGAAGGCCGGGCCTGCACCGAACTAATGCGGGCGATGAACGGGCGGGTTGCGATCAAGACGGGTGCTGAGGCGTTTTTTATCGCGATCATTCCTGAAAAGCGGATGGGCGTTGCTTTGAAAATTACCGATGGAACCACACGCGCCAGTGAATGCGCCATTGCGGCGATTCTGGTTGAGCTGGGCGTGCTTGAGGCGGATCATCCGGCGACACGCAAATTTATGAATGCGCCGATCCTGAACCGTAGGGGCATTGATACCGGAACAATCAAGCCAGCCGCCGGGTTTATCTGACGGCTGGATTTTTCAGGTGGGGTGTAACGGGCTAAGGCGCGTTACATCTCCATGATTTCAGCGACTTCGACAGAGCCGTGACCGCTGACCACCATGGGGCAACCTTTGGCCATTTCTGTTGCGGCCCCCATGTCGGCGGCATTCACCACGGTGTATCCTGAAATTGGATTTGCACCGCCGTCTGCCGCGACGCCAGAGGCGCTGACGGTTTGGGACATGCCAACAGGCGCGCCGGGAATTTCCAGCGCATCGGCCATGGTTTCAAACCACGCTTTCCATGCGGCCATGACTTCGGCGCCCTCTTCTGGGCTGTCGGGGGTTTTCCCACCGTGATAGGCAAAAATGAACTGTGGCATTGGTCATCCTCCGTGTTGGGTTGGGGTTAATTCAGGTGGTCAGACAGTTTGCGCAGGGCTGAGGTCCAGCCTGTCTTGTGACTTGCGCTGGTCTCGTCATCGCCCAGTTCGCGGTGATCAATCAGCAGTCGGGATCCCGATTCGCTGGCCACCACGGAAAAGGTGACATGGCTTTCCGTGCCGCGCTTGTCGTCGGGATCGTGCCAGCCCCAGGTGAAGCCGATGGATTTTGGGGGATCTACGTGGGTGACATGGCCTGAGACCTTGAATTGTTGGCCTTCGGCGTTCTGCATGATCGAATACCACGGTCCAATGCGGGAAAAGTCGAGGGTGTGTTCGGGGACATGCATGCCTTCGGGCCCCCACCAGTGCAGCAATTTGTCTGGGGCGCTGACCCAATCAAACAATTTTTCAGGGCTGACGGAGAATTCGCGTTCTAAGCGCAGGTCGGTCATGCGTCGTCCTCTTCTAAAATGGCGGCTTCCAACCGGTCGAGGCTGGATTCCCAGAATTCACGTTTTGAAATTGTCCAATTCGCGATGGCGCGCAGACCTTCGGGGCGGACTGTGTACAGGCGTTTGGTCCCGATGGCGCGTTGCTGGATAATGCCGGCCTCGCGCAGGACTTTGAGGTGTCTCGAGATCGCAGCCCCGGACATGCCGCGCCCTTGGATCAGATCACCAACAGGGAGTTCGCCCTGTGCCATCAACTGTTCGACGATATCGAGTCGCGTCGGGTCGGACAGGGCGGAAAAGGCAGAAAGGAGCTGTGTCATGAGAATCAATTTAACATATTTGTTAAATTAAGTACAGGCTCGTGCTGGTGATGGGGCGAAGGCCCAGTATTTTTGGATTTAAACCATATCCCACAACAGCTTGATCGCGAGGATGAGCGAGGTCAAAACCAACAGGGGTTTGATCAGGCGTGCGCCAATGCGCTGGGCGAGAACCGCGCCGAGTCGTGCGCCAAAGATCTGTGCGACGCCCATGATCAATCCGGTGATCCACCACGGTTCAGCGACAAAGGCAAAGGCCAGCAGCGCGCCAACATTTGAGGCAAGGTTCAGCAATTTGGTGTGGGCGGTGGCCTTGAGCACGCCGTACCCAGCCAGCGACACAAAGGCGAGCATGTAAAAGCTGCCTGCGCCGGGGCCGAGCAAGCCATCATAGGCCCCACACAAGGGGACCATGGTGACGGCAAACATCGCGGGGGTCATACGGCGCACCCGGTCCTGGTCGCCGAGACCCTTTTTGGTGGCAAAGAAAATCGCGATACCGATGAGCAGGACAGGCAACAGCAAGCGAATGAAGTCGGTCGGGAGAAACGAGATCAACAGCGCCCCAGCGACAGAGGCACCGCCCGCGACAAGGGCGGATTTCCATTGTTCGCGCAGATTCACGTGGCCGCCGCGAGCGTAGGACAGCGCCGCTGTTCCGGCTCCAAAGATCGCTTGGATCTTATTGGTGGCAAGGGCCGTCACCGGGTTTGCACCCGCGATGATCAGCACAGGCAGGGTAATCAGCCCACCGCCACCGGCGATGGCATCCACAAAACCGGCCAAAAACCCCGCCGCGATGAGCAGCAAGAGAACCTCAACAGTGACTTCGAGCATGAGTTATCCCTGAAATGCGTCGCGGGCGTAGCCCTGCACAAACAACAGCGCGGTCAGGTCGCCGTGGTTTATGCGCACCTCGCATTCAGCCGCGACCGAGGGTTTCGCGTGCAGGGCCACGCCAGTGCCTGCGCGTTTCAACATGCCCAGATCATTGGCCCCGTCGCCAACTGCAATCACATCCGCCTCGGTGATCCCGAGCCGTGTGGTGATCTGGTCCAGCGCATCAACCTTGGCTTGTTTGCCCAGAATGGGGCGCGCGGCCTTACCCGTCAGTTTGCCATCCGCCACCAACAGGGTGTTGGCGCGGTTTTCGTCAAACCCCAGCGTTTCGGCAACCGCGGCGGTGAAGGCTGTGAACCCGCCCGACACAAGGGCCGCATAGCCATCGTTGGCTTTCATTGTGGCCAGCAGAGTTTTGCCGCCCGGCATCAGGGTTATGCGCTGATCAAGAACCTGTTGTATGACGCCTTCGCCCAGTCCGGCCAGCAAGCTGACACGTTCGTCCAGCGCGCCCTCAAAATCCAATTCGCCATTCATGGCGCGGGCTGTAATGTTTTTGACCCGCGCGCCGACGCCAGCAACCTCAGCCAACTCGTCAATGCATTCCTGTTGGATCATGGTGCTGTCCATGTCCGCCAGCAGCATCTTTTTGCGGCGGCCCTGTTCGGGCTGCACGATCAGATCCACGCCCATGTTTTGCAGATCGGCCCAGACATCCCACTGATTGTCGGGCTGCAGTTCGAGGGAAAATTCGGCCGCCTCATCCGGGCTGAGCCAGAGCGCATCGCCGCCACCCCACGCGTTGCGCAGCGATTCGACCAGTGCCGGATCCAAAGAGGGATTGGCGGGATTGGTGAGCAGGGTGGCAACAAACATGGGTGGTCTCCTTTGACCCACCGCATACCGCAGACGCAGAAAATGCACCAGATGGCCTGTCTTGCGGGGATGTGTATTGCCGAGAGGTGCCAGGGACGTATCTTAAGGCGTTGAGTTTAATGTGTATTAACGATCATCTGTGTGATCTCAAAACGGCAGGGGGCGTCGGTGAAAGCCGTACCCCGTTTGAGAACGCAAGTTTCCGATAGTGGTCGCAAAGGTCGGGTTTGCGCGCCAAAGCGACGAAATTAGACCACATTTCTCTTGCATGCCGCATCGCAGCGCCCTAGCTCTGTCGGCGGGACACCCTTCCCCAACGAAGGGCATTTATCTGTAAGGATACCAGAAATGGCTACTCAGCAACCGGCGATCCGCCCGGCAAATCCGCGTTTCTCTTCGGGCCCCTGTGCCAAACCCCCCTCATTTGATGTTTCCAAGCTTGCCAATGCCGCTTTGGGCCGGTCGCACCGCGCCGCCATCGGCAAAGACAAGCTCAAGGCCGCGATCGAAAACACCCGCGAGATCCTTGGCATCCCCGCTGATTACAAAATCGGTATCGTCCCCGCGTCGGACACCGGTGCTGTTGAAATGTCGCTCTGGTCGCTGCTGGGGCAGCGCAAGGTTGAAATGCTGGCTTGGGAAAGCTTTGGCGCGGGTTGGGTCACCGATGTGGTGAAGCAGCTGAAAATCGACGCCGAGGTCAAAACCGCCGATTATGGTCAGATCGTTGATCTGGCGTCGGTCGATTTCAACAACGACGTTGTGTTTACATGGAACGGCACCACCGCTGGTGTGCGCGTGCCAAATGGCGACTGGATCGCGGATGACCGCGATGGTCTGACCATCTGCGACGCCACCAGCGCCGCCTTTGCGATGGACCTGCCGTGGGACAAATTGGATGTGACCACGTTCAGCTGGCAAAAAGTGCTGGGCGGCGAAGGCGCGCACGGCATGCTGATCCTGTCCCCGCGCGCGGTTGAGCGGCTGGAAAGCTATACCCCTGCATGGCCGTTGCCGAAAATTTTCCGCATGACCAAAGGCGGCAAGCTGATCGAAGGTATCTTTACCGGTGCAACGATCAACACCCCGTCGATGCTGGCGGTCGAAGATTACCTGTTGGCGCTGGACTGGGCGCAGACGGTTGGTGGATTGCAGGGGCTGATTGCCCGCGCTGATGCCAATGCGCAGGCGGTATTTGATTTCTGCGATGCCAATGACTGGATCGCCAATCTGGCTGAAGATGACGCGACACGGTCAAACACCAGCGTCTGTCTGAAGTTTAACGATGATCGCATTCAGGATGGCGCAGGGTTCGCTAAAGCGGTTGCCAAGCGTCTAGAGGCCGAGAACATCGCGCTTGATATCGGTGCCTACCGCGACGCGCCTGCCGGTCTGCGGATCTGGTGTGGTGGGACCGTTGAGACCGCCGATATTCAGGCCATGTTGCCGTGGCTGGCGTGGGCTTTCGAGGCCGAAATCGCTGCTCAGCCCGTCGCGGCCTAACCGACCTTTCCCATCAAAATTGTAGCAGGGGCCTGTGCGCCTCTGCTCCCCGATACCCAAATAAGGACCACACACATGGCTCCCAAAGTTCTCGTATCCGACAAGCTCAGCGAAACCGCCGTTCAGATTTTCCGCGATCGCGGCATCGACGTTGATTTCCAGCCCGACCTGGGCAAAGACAAAGACAAGCTGGCCGAAGTGATTGGTCAGTACGACGGTCTGGCGATCCGGTCGGCGACCAAAGTGACCGAAAAGATCCTTGCGGCTGCGGATAACCTCAAGGTCATCGCCCGGGCCGGTATCGGCACCGACAACATCGACAAAGATGCGGCGTCGAAAAAGGGTGTGATCGTGATGAACACGCCGTTCGGCAACATGATCACCACCGCCGAACACGCCATTGCGATGATGTTTGCCGTGGCACGCCAGATCCCCGAAGCCAGCGAATCCACCCATGCCGGCAAATGGGAAAAGTCCAAATTTATGGGCACCGAGCTAACCAATAAAACGCTGGGCGTCATTGGCGCGGGTAACATTGGTGGCATCGTGTGCGACCGGGCGCGTGGGCTGAAAATGAAGGTTGTCGCCTTTGACCCTTATCTGGGCGAAGAAAAAGCCGCCAAAATGGGTGTCGAAAAGGTTGAGCTTGACGAACTGCTGGCACGCGCTGATTTCATCACGCTGCACGTGCCGTTCACCGACGCGACCGCCAATATCTTGAGCCGTGAAAACCTGGCCAAAACCAAAAAAGGTGTGCGGATCATCAACTGTGCCCGTGGTGGTCTGGTCGACGAAGAAGCGCTGGCGGATATGCTGAATTCGGGTCACGTTGCGGGCGCGGCCTTTGACGTATTCGCGGTTGAGCCTGCCAAAGAGAACGCATTGTTCAACCTGCCCAACGTGGTCTGCACCCCGCACTTGGGCGCTGCAACATCCGAGGCGCAGGAAAACGTTGCCCTGCAGGTGGCCGAGCAGATGTCGAACTATCTGCTGACCGGTGCCGTAGAAAACGCGCTGAACATGCCATCTGTCACTGCCGAAGAGGCGATGGTGATGGGCCCTTGGATTGATCTTGCGGGTCATTTGGGCAGCTTTACCGGTCAGATGACCGATGAGCCGATCAAAGCGATCAATATCCTGTATGACGGTGTCGCGGCTGAGATGAACCTTGCGGCGCTGAACTGTGCAGTGGTTGCGGGCATCATGAAGCGGGCGAATCCTGACGTGAACATGGTCTCGGCCCCTGTTGTCGCCCGTGAACGCGGCATTCAGATCTCAACCACCAATCAGGACAAATCTGGCGCGTTCGAAGGCTATATCAAAGTGACCGTTGTGACCGACAAGCGCGAGCGCTCGGTTGGTGGGACTGTGTTCAGCGATGGCAAGCCTCGCTTTATCCAGATCAAAGGCATCAATATCGATGCCGAAATCGGTGCGCATATGCTCTATACCACCAACGAAGACGTGCCGGGCATCATCGGCACCTTGGGTGAAACCATGGGCGCCAACAACGTCAACATCGCGAACTTTACCCTTGGTCGTGCGGGGGCCGGTGGCGAGGCGATTGCATTGCTGTATGTGGACGAAGCTGTTCCCGCTGAGGCGCGCGCCAAGCTGGCGGAAACGGGTTTGTTTACCCAAGTTAAGCCGCTCGCCTTCGACGTTGCCTGATCTGCGTGGCATAAACTAAACATCGCAACAAAATTTGACACCCGCGCATGATTTGCGCGGGTGTCTTTGTTTGGGGCTGCTTAAGGTGCGCCCTGACGGCACTTTTCAACACGAGGCTTGCTATGACGACTCCGATTTATGCCATTGGTGATATCCATGGTCAGCTGGATATGCTGGAAACGGCCCTGACCCGGATCGAGGCGGACGGGGGCCGGGATGCACGTGTTGTGTTCCTGGGCGACTATACCGACCGGGGTCCTGACAGCGCTGGTGTGTTGGACCTGTTGATCCAAGGGCAAGCCGAGGGGCGCGATTGGATTACGATCAAGGGCAATCACGACCGGATGTTTTCCCTGTTCATGCAAGACTACCCGATGAATGATGAGCGGCTTTTGGTGGGCTATCATTGGTTGCACGAGCGGATCGGGGGCATTGAAACGCTGGCGTCTTATGGGGTCGAGGTGCCCGAACGCACCCGAATTTATGAGGTCCACGCCGCTGCGCGCGCCGCAGTGCCACAGGCGCATATCGACTTTCTTGCGGGGTTGCAGGTGACACATCAGCAAGGGGATCTGCTGTTTGTACATGCGGGCATTCGCCCCGAAATCCCGCTGAGCGCACAGACCGAAGATGATTTGATCTGGATTCGCGACAGTTTCCATAAATACACCGCCCCGCACCCCTATCTGGTGGTGCATGGCCACACCCCGGTAAAGGCAGCCACGCATTACGGAAACCGGATCAATCTGGATGCGGGTGCCGGGTATGGCCAGCCGCTGGTCACAGCTGTGTTTGAGGGGGACGCCTGTTGGCAATTGACCGATCAGGGGCGTGTGCCGCTTACTCCCGACGAATAATGCCGGTGATCGCGGCGGCACCAACCGCCGTGACGATCCACCCCAAAACTGACAAGAACCAACGGGCCCACCACAACCGCGACCCCCATGGGCCGCGTGTGGTTGAGGGGGCCCAAGCCGCCTCTTGCCCGATGGTCACAATCGGCACGACAACGTCAAATCCATAGGCGAGCGCCGAAAACGTCTCGTAATCGCGGCCTTTGCCATTGGTATCAGACCACTCTTTCGCAGGGTTCTGTACCAGAGGGTCTTCGGCCAAGGCCTGCCACGCTTGGGTGGATAAGATCACATCGGAATTTGGTGCAAAGTCGCCCGCATCCCATGCCAGATGGGCCAAAGCAGACGCGGTGATCCACAGAAATGCCAAGACCCAAAGTACCCTAAAGGGACGGTATCCATAGCCAACCAGCAAGCGCGGCAACCAATCCTGTAAATGCAACACAGCAATCCGGGCTCGGATATTGCCATTTTGCCAGAAGATTTCCTCTCTAAATCCGGCCTGTGCATTGGCGACTTGCCACGGGTTATTTTGGTTTTCGCCTTTGTTTACGGGATGCAAAAGCTCGAACTTCTGTTTCAATCGCTTGAAATTCTCAGGATCAAATTCCGGCTCTTGTTCCGCTGAGTTTTTTATCTGTGCGAAGGTTTCTTGAGAATAGTTACGACTATGTCTTGCAATAGCTTGTCCCAAGCGTCGGGTGCTGCGCAAAATTTGTCGCTCAAACTTTCGATGCACGGTTTCCTTAGCGATCAGAACCTCTCGCCGATCTGCTGAGTGGCCCATCTCTCCATAGATTTGAGCAAGCTGTTCATAGGGATGCGGGCTGAATGTCCTCTTTCCAAACGGGCCTCTACGCATCCAGTTCAAACGCGCTTTGACCTCGGTAAAGCCGGAAATGCGACCATAGGTAAAACCGTCCAACGCATACGAACTTGTATTGCCCCAACTTTCAACATCATCAACCAAATCCGTTGCCCGCGCGCCAATGAGCGAGACGTGTCTGTCAATCGATTCGATGTCTCTCCAAAAGAAAGAGCCACAAGACATACCTTGGGCCACCAAGGCATGTTTACCCAAATTTGAAATTTTAGCTGTTTGAAAGTTGAGCTGACCTTCTATCGTCGCACCCAAAAAAGTCACTTCACCCAATGACTGAAAACCATCATTAAGATGTACATTGCCTGCGATTTTGGCATCCTGAACATTTATTGTGAACTTAGCAGGGTTTTCTAGATGTGCGCCTGAACACTCTAAACTACCACCAATTTCGGCACCTGCCAGCGAGATCTCACCCACCGATTGAAACCCATCGCAAAGAAAAACATCCTCCAAAACCGTGGCACCCTGAGCCATGAGAGCATCACCTTCGGGGTTATTTAGTCGCGCACCAGAACAATTCAGCTGTCCGCCAATTCTTGCGCCTGCGACGGAAACCTCACCTGGACGCTGTAAACCCCTTTTTCAGAAGCACGCTTCCCTGAATTTTAGCATCCTGTGCTATCATCCTGGTAATCTGGCTGCCGCTGAGGTTGAGCACCTCAAACCCTGCGTTCATGGCGTCAATGCAGTCACCGAAATGACACGCCGCTAATGTGGTCGTACCACGCGCAGTGATGAACTGGAGGTCCAATTCACCAACGATATATGCGCCGTGCAGTTCGACTCCCAAAATATGCGTCGGCCAATCCCTACATCCCCCCATAATCACATAACGCAGCACCTGTGCATGGACGGTTGTTGCCGGGGATTGGGCCAGTGGTCGTTTTCCACCGTTCAACACAGTAGGATTGCCAGCCTTGCAATTGCGCAGCAGTTCTTCGTCGCCGGGGCTTAATTCACCTGCTTCGCGCGCCGCCTCAACATCAGCATAAGTAGAAATAGAACGCATCAAAATAACTCTCCCCAAGGGGGAGTATGTTTAGGTTTGATGCGCGTTGGCGTCAATGTGAGTTGCGGCTCAAGTCCAGTCCAGAACGACCTTGCCGCTTTGACCGGATTTCATGGCGGCAAATCCGGCCTCGAACTGATCCACGGGAAAGCGGTGGGTTATCACCGGGCTGACGTCCAATCCGTTTTGCAGCATGGCAATCATCTTGTACCACGTCTCAAAGATTTCGCGCCCATAGACGCCTTTGATGGTGATGGCTTTGAATACGATGCGGCTCCAATCCACGGGGGATTTTCCCGGGGGAATGCCGAGCAGCGCAATGCGTCCGCCCATGACCAGCGCCTCGACCATCTGATCCATTGCGGTCTGATTGCCGGACATTTCCAGCCCCACATCAAACCCTTGGGACATGCCCAATTCATGGATCACATCGTTCAGATCCTCGGTCGCGACATTCACTGGGCGTACATTCGCGACCCGTTCAGCCAGCGCCAATCGTTCGGGATTCACATCGGTGATCGCCACATGCCGCGCGCCCACGTGTCGCGCCACGGCGGCGGCCATAATTCCAATGGGGCCCGCGCCGGTGATCAGAACATCCTCGCCCACCAAATCAAAGCTGAGCGCGGTGTGAACGGCGTTGCCCAAGGGATCCAGAATGGCGCCGATGTCGTCGGAAATCTCGTCGGGCAAGGGCACCACATTAAAGGCAGGTAGGCGGAGGTATTGGGCAAACGCGCCCTGTTCGTTGACGCCGATGCCACGGGTTTCCGGGTCCAGATGGAACTTACCCGCGCGGCTTTGACGCGAGTGTTTTCCAATCAGGTGCCCCTCGCCAGAGCACCGCTGACCGACCTTGAGGTCATCAACATTGCGACCGGTTTCGACAATGACCCCGGCGAATTCATGGCCGGTGATCATCGGGGTTGGGACGGTTTTTGCTGCCCATTCATCCCAGTTCCAGATATGCACATCGGTGCCACAGATTCCGGTTTTGTTGATCTTGATCAGCACGTCATCTGGCCCAATTTCAGGAACCGGCGCGCGCACGGCCCAAAGCCCCTCACGTGGGTGGGTTTTCTCGAGCGCTTTCATCGTGTTGGGCAGCGTCATGACAGAATCCCCAAATCGCGACCCACTTTGCCAAAGGCAGTCAGAGCGCGGTCCAGATCATCGCGGGTCAGAGCGGCATTCATCTGGGTGCGAATGCGGGCTTGTCCGCGCGGCACGACGGGAAAGAAGAACCCTGAAACATAAACGCCTTCGTCAAACAGGCGGGCGGCCATATCCTGTGCCAGCTGCGCCTCGCCCAGCATGACGGGCACGATGGGGTGTTCACCGGGCAACAGGGTAAAGCCGAGGTTCTCCAAACCTGCGCGCCAATAGCGGGTGTTTTCAAACAGTTGCTGGCGCAGGGCGGTGCCCTGTTCGACCAATCGGATCGCTTTGAGGCCTGCGGCCACAATCGCTGGCGGCAGCGAATTTGAGAAAAGGTAGGGCCGCGCCCGCTGCCGCAAAAGATCAATGACCGGCTGCGGCCCTGCGATGTAGCCGCCGATGGCTCCCCCAAGTGCTTTGCCCAAGGTGCCCGTCAGAATATCGACATCCACGTCAAAGTGATCCGGCGTGCCTGCTCCGTTTGGACCCATGAAGCCGGTGGCGTGGCAATCATCGACCATCACAACGGCGTCGTATTTGTCGGCCAAGGCGCGGATTTCCGGCAGTTTGGCCAGATAGCCATCCATCGAAAAGACGCCATCG
The DNA here is from genome assembly GCA_965183835.1 of Paracoccaceae bacterium. Taxonomy (GTDB): domain Bacteria; phylum Pseudomonadota; class Alphaproteobacteria; order Rhodobacterales; family Rhodobacteraceae; genus OMPR01. The sequence continues at coordinate 182,942 of CBCYME010000004.1, forward strand.
GTTGCGATCATGATGTGGCGCGCGCCATCTTCCCGGGCTTGTTTCAACCAAGCCTCGAGATCATTCATGTCGTTGTTGAGATAACGATAGCGTTTGGCTTTGCATAGGCGGACCCCATCGATAATCGAGGCGTGGTTCAGGCTGTCCGAGATAATCGCATCTTCGGGACCCAGCAGGGGTTCGAACAAGCCGCCATTGGCATCGAAGCAGGCGGCAAACAGGATGGCGTCATCCTTGTGTAGGAAGGTGGCTAACCGCTGTTCCAACTCGCGATGAATATCTTGGGTGCCGCAGATGAACCGGACTGAGGCCATGCCGAACCCTTTGTCGCCCATTGCGTCCTTGGCGGCAGAAATCAGGTCAGGATGATCCGCCAGACCCAGATAGTTGTTGGCGCACAGATTGATGACCTGGCGATCCCCAACGGTGATCTCGCCCCCCTGCGGGGAGGTGATCATGCGTTCGCGTTTGGTCATTCCTTCGGCGTCAATCTGCGCCAAGGTTTCTGCGATCTGAGACAAGAATGATTCTGACATAACGCCCTCCGTTTGCTAGTGTCTAGCATAGCGGATATAAATCCGAAATACAGGAATGCAAGATCACGGAAAAAATTCCACCAAGACGGACGCAGTGGTGGAGTTTCCGGAATTGAACGGGGGGAGCGGGTTTTGTTACCCCCGGATCAGGGTACGCACCTCGTACCCGCGCAGAGAGGGGCGCGCCGTGGGGCCATAGCCATAGTCCTGTTTGTTGAGGTCTGGCATCAACGACAGGATTTCATCGCGTGTTTCGGGGTCGAACGCCTCAACACTCTGATCGCCGGGGTGGTAGCTTTCGCTTTCCAAGCCGTTTCCGCAAATCACCTCGTGCCGGTCAAACAGAACGTGGACATAGGTGATGGGTTTGCCGTCGGCGCAACGGCGGATCGAGCGGTCGTTGACCAGATGCTTGGCCTGAACCAGAACCTCGGGCGAGCCGAACATCATTTCCGACAGGGCGGATGACAGCAGCACCCGGTGGTTGGGAGAGAGCGCGATTGTATCGTGATCCCCCAAAGCCCCGCGTTTGAACAGAATCGGGGCATCTGGCCCTTCGGCAAGACGTGTTGTCTGGCCAATCCAGCGGACCGGTTGCGGCCCGTGATCCCGTGTCATGACCTGTGTGCCGGGGATCAGGGTTTCGACGCTTTGACGCCCGGTGAGCGTGTCGATCAGCGTTCCGGCGACAAAGCAGGCGATAGTGTTGACCGTGACAAAGGCGGTGTCGGTGTTGCCGTCGGAATCTTCTACCTGATAGGAAAAGACGTTAGAGCCCTCGTCCCCGTCAGTCTCGATCGTGAAAGACCCATCAGCGTTCAGTGTGATTTCTTCGCCTGAGGCGAGCGTGACCGTATCGCCAACAGACACATCGCGCCCATTGATCATTGTGATGGTCAATGTCCCGGAATTGGCGCTGGCATCATTGTCTAAGACATCTAGATTGGCTTGGCCATCAGCGGTGATGTCGACTGTATCAGCATCGGCAATCAGGGCGGTCTGGACTGAATCCCCGGCGATCAACAGGTTTGAGTCGTAACTGGAATCGCCCGCATCGGCGATGGCGATCTTGATCGTGTTAACCTCGCCCGGGGTGACCGGCGCTTTGAGGGTTAGCGTGACGGTCAGCCCGTCCATTTCAGTATTGGCGACTTCGGCGTTGGCTGGGTTGTCGATGTAGAGATTCGAATTGGTTTCGTCATTGATGTTGTTGATGGTGATATCGCCATCCCCAACCATCAGTTCGGCCTTTTCCCCGTTGACGTAAATGCCAACCGCATCGTTAAATCCGGACCCGACGTATTCCAGATACTCCTCTGAGGAAAACGTGACCTGCATTGTCAGGGTGGATCCTTCGGGGATAAATTCGGCTTCGATGACCGCCGCGTCATAGGTAGTGGTGCCCGCCATTTCGTCCAGATCTGAATCGCCTTGTTGGCGCATGTTGGAGCTTGTCCAAGAGCGGACATTTGCGTCGCCAGAGCTGTTGGTGATGCTGCTGGCCCGTCCGGTCGACAGGATGACACCGGTGTCGGAGGGCGTTACGTTGGGCGCAACCGTGTCCCCATCACTGTAAATCCCGGAGGCGGCATTGTGCCCGGTATAATCGGCAGAGACAATTTGGACCCCATTGCCAAACATAGCTTGGGCCATGTCGGTGGCAGAGGCACTGGTGTCGATAGGCAGTTCTGAAGCTGTTGGCATAATTTAGTCCTGATCGTCTTACTGACTCTCGGGATATCGCCGGAAAGGTTCTCAATTCCTTTTCACCCATCAGGGATCTGTCTTGCATTTTAACCAATAGGCCCCGTTGACCGCTACCACCTTGCCGCGCTAAGGCGGCGGACATGGAAAAGAAGAAAAAAACCTCGCGCCAGCAAGTCTATACTCTTGTCGTTCAAATTGGACGCAAAGAGGGTGATGGCCTGCCAGATGGTGCCTCGGGGGCGGCGCTGATGTGTTACGCCAGCGGCGTCGACGAAGCCGAAGCCGTGCGTGAAACCGTGGCGATTCTAAAGCAGGCGGACACCGCGCCGCTGGACGTTACCGGGTACGGCACATTGGCCGAGCGCGAAGCCGAAGGTCACGAGATTGGCGAAGGTGAACGTGAGCTGATGGACCGGGCGCTGGCTGAAAACTCGGTGATCGTCGCACAGATGACGCCGTTTTTTGACGATGGGACTCAGGAAGCGTAACGCGCCTTAGTTCCGCACCCCGAACCATTTGCGATACAGATCATCGTAGACCCCGTTTTCACGGATCGAAAGCAGGGCTTGGTTGACTTCTTCGACCAGCGGAGAGCCGGTTGGGAAGGCGATGCCATAGTTTTCGCGCAGGAAGATGGGCCCGATCATGCTGGCTTTGCCGTGCCCCTCGTGAGAGGCATAGTAAGACAGGATCGGGGCATCAAACACAACGGCGTCAATCTGGCCGTCTTCGAAGGCCTCGATAAGCAATGTGAGATTGTTGAAGGCTTGGTAATCGATTTCGCGTCGATCCAGAAACCCGGCAGCGGTTGAGCCTTGGGTTGTTCCGACGCGTTGCCCATACAGATCATTGATCGAATTCACAGAGCCTGAGATAGCATCCACTGTCATAACGGAGGTGATTTTAGCGGTGAAAACCGAGACGACAAACAGCGATGAAATAACCAAAAGCACGCCAAACAGGCGCCCAAACGGGGTGCGGGGAACCCGTTCTTCGAACCCGCCATTCACCACCAGATTCAGCGCCCACCAGAAGGAGGGGAACCAGGCTTCATTGGCGGGGCGGTCGAAATAGGGTTGGGCGCGGCGCTCAAAGACCCACATCAACATGCCACCGGTCATCAAGATAACAAAGGCAATGCCGATGGCGATGAACAGATCCCATGACAGCAGCGCGCGCACCAACGATGGGGTGCGGGACTGTTCGCCGGGGATCATGATCTGCAGCCCGGATTCAAAAATCGGTTGGCTGAAATCCATCTGGGTTTCGCGGGCGGCGGTGATCGAAATATTGGCAATGGCCAGATCGACAGTGTCGTCTGCGACCTGCGATAGCATGTCCCCAAATTGCGCACTGCGGACGATCGAATAATCCCAGTTCAAGGCTTGCCCAAGTGCCGCCAAAAGCTCCATCGAGAAACCAGTTTCGGCCCCGTCCTCGGCCATGGAGAACGGAGGGCGGGTCACAGTTGATACAGTGAGTGTCTGTGCTGAGGCCATTTGTGCCAGCAACAAGATATGCAGGCAAAGGCCGAAGAGTATTTTACGCATGAGTCGAGAGTGCCACCTTTGCGGCCCCCCTAGCGCGTTTCATAGGGGGCGGGCAAGTCTGGTATACCTTAAGCCACCCGGCGTTCGGCAAGTATTTTGGCGTCAAACGGGCGCAAGACCGGATAGGTTGATTTTCCATGATCTGGCAGCCCATGCCGGTCCAGCCCTGACAGCACGCTGGCCGCCAAATGGTGCGGTTTGCGGCGCAATCGCCCAATGCTGAGGCTTTCAGCAACGGTTCCAGCGGCAAGGATCGTTTCGCGCGCGGGCAGCAGCAGCTGGGAATAGGTCACTGTCAGGCCTGTGTGCGCGACCGGGCGGACAGAGTGCCCTCCGGTCAGGTGTGCGGCAGGGCACAGGACGGATTCCTGACCAAAGAGATATTCAACCTCGGACCCGGACAGCACCAGCCGCTGTGCGGGCGCCACGTGGATGTCCCCGAGTAGGCCAAAATAGGGAGCTCGAATGTGCATGGGGCGGGTGCTGCCGATGGCGGGCACGGTGCGGGATAGGCGGTGCAGAACCGGCACCACATCCCCGTTCGAGGCAATTACCGTGTCGCCGCGCCGCAGATCGCGCAGCGGGCGATACCCGCGTGGGGTAGCAATGGGCGTGTCAGGCAAAAGCGAGGGCATCGGGCCAACAGGCTCGATCCGCGTGGACAGCGCCATATAGACAACATCAGGGGCGACAAAGCGATGTGGGCCGTGTTTGAACAAGGCGCGCGCATCGCCAGCCCGCAACGGGCAGGGTGGTGGCACCTGCATCATCAAGACCTGTTCCTGATCCGTCTGTTCCAGTGCCAACCGCGCCCAGCGCGACGGTGCATCCCAGGAATAAGACAGGCGGATGACATCCATTCGACCGGCTTCGGAAGGGTTGATGGCCTGATGCAACACCGATCCGCCTTGATTGAGGATCAGGATCAGCCCACCGCCGGGAATGGCCTGCAGAGAGATGTGGAACGGCCAGTCGCCGCCCCGGTCATAGTGGATCAGGGTCCGGGGGCGCGCGGAATTGGGCATGCGCGTTTCAATCAGCAATGTTCCACGGGTCATCAGGTCGTCTTCGCGCGGGCCAATCAGGTCCGGGCTGTCTGTCGGGGCGTCCAGCCCTTTGGCGACAAAGTGCTGCGTTTCGGTGTCTGTCAGGGCGATCCAGCTCATGGGTCAGGCGGCCTCTGGATCGGCCAGCAACAGCTGGGCTTCGAAGCTGCGCAGAGTCCGGCGGGCAGCGGGGCTGTAGCCGTGCCCCGTTGCCGGATCGAGTTCAGGAAAGATCGCGCAGATTTCATCCAGCACGGGCTGTTCGAACAGATCGGTGGTCTGGGGGCCGGGCAAAAAGCTCTCGGTTGCGAGTCCCTCGGAATAGATCACTTGGTGGGTGTCAAACATCAGGTGGACATAGGTCACGCGCTCACCCGGGCTGGGGGTGATGGAATGATCATTGATCAGATCTTTGGCGGCGACCAATACCTCGTCTTCGCCAAACAGCAATTCGGCAAGGCTGTCGTGGATCAGCATCCGGTGTTGCGGCGACACAAGCAGGTCGCGGTCTTGGCCAAAGGTGCCTGCGCGAATGCGGATCGGGGCAAAATCGCCCTGTGCCGCGACGGTCCGGCGTCCAATCCAACGCAAAGGCTGGGGGCCATCATCGCGGGTTTCAACAAGTTCGCCCAGGGTCAGGCTTTCGACCCGTTTTTCACCCTTTGGGGTTTTGATCATGGTGCCAGCGACGAAACAGGGGATCGAGCTGACGTTGACGAACCCAGTGTCATTGTTGGTACCGTTGTCGACGCCATAGGTGAAATTGAAATCTTCGGTGTCGCCATCGCCAAAGACGGTGATGGTGCCGTCGGCGTTCAGCTGAACGGTTTGGCCAGTGTTCAGCGTGACGATATCCCCGGCGGACACAGCGATCCCGTTCAGATGGGTGATCGTCAGCGTCCCGCCTGAGCCATTTTGATCATTGCTCAGAACATCAATGGTGGTTTGGCCGGTGGGAAACAGCGTCGCAGAATCGGCATTGGCCACCACATCAGTTTGCACGCTGTCAGCTGCGATCAGCAGGTTGGAATCATAGCTGCTGTCCGACACATCCGCGACGCCGATCCGGATCGTATTGACGATCCCGGGGACTATATTCATGGTCAGGGTCATGGTGACCGTCAGGCCATCCATTTCCGTGTTGTAGTCATCGTTGGCGTTGTTCAGAAACAGGTTTTCATTGTTGGTGCTGTTGACGTTGCCGGGATCGGCGTCGCCATTGCCCACGGCCAGATCCACCTGCGCACCGTTGACCCAGACGCCGACAAAATCCTGATAAACCGAGTTTTGGAATTCAGGATATTCCTCGGAGGAAAAGACGAACTGCATCGTCATCTGAGTTACCGTGGGGTCATCGACGGTGAAACTGACGTCTAGATAGGACGCATCATAGGTATTGGTCCCGGCTGCCGCGTTGAAATCAGAGTTGTTATTCTGACCCGAGGTGTTGGTTGATGTGCTTCCTGATCTATTGGGGTCACCGCCGGAACGGGTAAAGTGATTGGCGCGTCCAGTTGATAGAATAACGCCGGAATCGCCGGGTGTCGCGCCCGGCGCGAGTGCATCGCCGTTCGAATAGATCGCCGATGATCGATTATCACCTGTATAATTCGCGCCAACAACGGTTACCCCGTCGCCAAAAATCGTCTGCGCCATTTGAACGGCGGACGCGTTTGTTTGATAGCCTAGCTCGGCTCCGGTTGCCATTTTCTGCCCCAACCCTTGAATTGATGAGGCAGCTCGCCCGGCCGCAGGGGTTTTCCCTGTCCAGACAAAACAGATGGCCGCGTCGTTGCGCGATCCGGTTTTGGTCAGTCTTTTGCGACTGTACTGCTAAACGCCCTGCCTCGGGTCATATTATTACCCCAGCCGTACCATGCTAAAGGACCGTGTGTTAAGTACATTTGGGCGCAAAGGGGTTGGCATCGCGACCTTTTCGTCACAAATGTGGCAGCGAGATGACCGAATACCAGACCCAAGAGGACCCCATGACACAAACCGATGCTGCTCGCCTGACCGCTGATCTGATCCGTTGCCCGTCGGTGACGCCCGAAGAAGGCGGTGCCTTGGTTCTGCTGGAACAGGTGCTGTCTGAGGCCGGGTTCGATTGTACCCGTGTAGATCGTGGCGGGATCAGCAACCTGTATGCCCGGTGGGGGGATAAGGGGCACGCGCGCACCTTTGGGTTCAACGGGCACACGGATGTTGTGCCATTGGGGGACGAGGCCGCGTGGACCATGGCACCCTTTGGCGCCGAGGAAAAAGATGGCTTCATGTACGGGCGCGGGGCCACGGACATGAAATCGGGGGTTGCGGCCTTTGCGGCGGCGGCAATTGATTTCGTGCGTCAGACACCACCGGATGGCGCAGTGATCCTGACCATCACCGGCGATGAAGAGGCCGACGCGCTAGATGGAACCACGGCGTTGCTGGATTATATGGCGGATGCGGGCGAGGCGATGTCGGTCTGTCTGGTGGGTGAACCAACTTGTCCCGACACCATGGGTGAGATGATCAAGATCGGACGTCGGGGATCTATGACCGCCTGGTTTACCGTGACAGGCGTGCAGGGGCATTCCGCCTATCCGCATCGGGCCAAGAATCCGCTGCCCGCCATTGCACGGTTGATGGATCGGTTGGCCAGTCATGAGTTGGATCAGGGGACCGACCATTTTGATGCGTCTACTTTGGCCGTGGTGACGATCGACACAGGCAATCCAGCCACCAATGTGATTCCGGCCCAAAGCACGAGTGCCGCGAATATCCGGTTCAACGACACCCACACCGGGGCAGGCCTGACCGCGTGGTTGCAGGGCGAAGCGGATGCTGTTGCGGCAGAATTTGGCGTCGAGATTGAGATGAAGGTCAAGATTTCTGGCGAAAGCTTTCTAACGCCCCCCGGTGCGTTGTCGGATTTGGTGTCCGCCTCGGTTGAGGCAGCGACGGGGGTCAAACCCGTATTGTCGACCACGGGTGGCACCTCGGACGCGCGGTTTGTCAAAAACCATTGCCCAGTGGTGGAATTTGGCTTGGTTGGGCGCACCATGCACCAAGTTGATGAACGGGTTGAGGTGGCGCAGATCCATCAGTTGAAAGAGATCTATGGCCGCATTCTGCGAGACTATTTTGCATGAGCTTCGTGATTGAAGTGACGCAGGATCGCGAGGCATGTTTTGCCTTGCGGTTCAAGGTCTTCGTCGAAGAACAAGGCGTGCCCGTCGAAGAAGAGATTGATATCATGGACGAGGTCGCGGTGCATATGCTGGCCTCGGTCGATGGTAAACCTGTTGGCACAGCGCGGGTGCTGTTTGAAGGCGACACAGCCAAGATCGGCCGGGTCTGTGCGTTGCCCGAGGGGCGCGGCACGGGTTTGGGCGCGGCCTTGATCCAAGAAGGTGTCGCCATTGCGCGCCGTCAAGCTGGGGTGCAAACGGTCAAACTGGGTGCGCAAATCCAAGCCTTGGGATTTTATGAAAAACTAGGGTTCAACGCCTATGGTCCAACATATCTGGATGCCGGGATTGAGCATCGGGATATGGGGCTGTCGCTGGTATGATCCGAACACTGGTCATCATGGTCAAGGAACCGCATCCGGGTCGGGTCAAGACGCGGTTGGGGCGCGATATCGGGCTAGTGGGCGCGGCGTGGTGGTTTCGCCATCAAACCCGGCGTTTGATCCGGCGGATACGTGATCCCAGATGGCAGATCGTTCTGGCGGTGTCCCCGGATCGCGAGGGGCTGACCAGTCGAGTCTGGCCTGCCGACCTGATGCGGGTGCCACAGGGGCGCGGCGATCTGGGGGACCGGATGGCGCGTATGTTACGTGGCATGCCACCGGGGCCAGTGTGTCTGATTGGGGCGGATATTCCGGATGTGTCCCCGGCTCATATCGCGCGGGCTTTCGCGGCGCTGGGCGATCATGATGCGGTGTTTGGTCCGGCACCGGATGGCGGGTATTGGTTGATCGGGGCCAAACATGGGTCAACTCTGCCCAAGGGGCTGTTCCACGATGTGCGGTGGTCAACAGAACATGCGCTGGACGATACGCTGGCGACCTTGCCCAACCTGCGGGTGGCGATGATTGATACCCTGCTGGATGTGGATACTGTGGCGGACTTGCCCGACTGATCCCGGTTGGGTCGCTTTTGCTCATGACCTTGCCCCATAGGCATGATAGGGCATGTGCATGACTCGTATTCCGACAAAGGAAGAGATCCTCGAATGGATCTCGACCAACCCGACCCTCACCTCGAAACGTGATATTGCAAAGGCCTTTGGAATCAAAGGCCCGGATCGCATTGACCTGAAACGGGTCTTGCGTGAGCTAGAGGCCGACGGCCATCTGGAAAAGCGCAGCCGCAGCTATAGCGACCCCGACCGTTTGCCGCCTGTTTCGGTTCTGGTGGTGAAACGCCCCAATGGCGACGGCGATCTATATGCACAGCCGATGGAGTGGCATGGCGAAGGCGTGGAACCCGTTGTTCTGGTGATCCCGCGCGCCAGCGACCCGGCTTTGGGCGAAGGTGACCGCATTTTGGGGCGTCTGACCTTGGTCAAAGGTCAGGACCACCATTATGAGGCGCGCCTGATCCGCCGGATCGGAACCAATCCCAAACGTATTCTGGGCGTGTTCCGCAAACGCAGCGAAGGCGGGCGGATCGTTCCCATCGACAAATCATCCAGCAACGAATGGACCGTGCCCGAGGGCGCGATGTTGGGTGCAAAAGATGGCGAGCTGGTCGAGGCGGAACAAGCTGGACCCAAATCGCGCATGGGCCTGCCCAAAGCGCGCATCGTGGAACGGCTGGGCGACCCTAGCGCACCCAAAGCCGTGTCACTGATTGCGATTTACCAACATGGGATCCCGGATGGGTTCCCGGACAAGGTGATCGCCGAGGCAGATGCCGCCAAGCCAATGGGCCTGGACGGGCGCGAAGATTTGCGCGACATGCCGCTGTTGACCATCGACCCCTCGGATGCACGCGATCACGATGATGCCTGTTATGCCCATGCGGATGATGACCCCAAGAACCCCGGCGGTCACATCGTCTGGGTCGCGATTGCGGATGTTGCGGCTTATGTGAAACCGGGAACAGCACTGGACCGTGAGGCGCGCAAGCGGGGCAATTCATCCTATTTCCCGGATCGTGTTGTTCCGATGTTGCCGGACCGTTTGTCGGGGGATCTGTGTTCGCTGCACGAAGGCGTGCCACGCCCCTGTATGGCGGTGCGGATGCAGTTGGATGCGGATGGCAATAAGCTGTCGCACCGGTTTGTGCGGGGGCTGATGCGTTCAGTCGCCTCGCTACATTATGTCGAGGTTCAGGATGCCGTTGATGGTAATCCCAATGACCGCACCGGACCACTGTTGGAACCGGTTCTGAAACCGCTTTATGCCGCTTATGCTGCCTTGGTCAAAGCACGGGCTGCGCGCCAACCCTTGGATCTGAATCTGCCAGAACGCAAGATCGTGCTGGACGAAGACGGTACAGTCGCCTCGGTCAATTTCCGTGACCGTCTGGATGCGCACAAGCTGATCGAAGAGTTCATGGTGCTGGCCAATGTTGCCGCTGCCGAAACGTTGATTGCCAAGAAAACACCGCTGTTGTTCCGGGTGCACGAAGAACCGGCACCTGAAAAGCTGAATGCGTTGCGTGAGACGGCGCAGGCGGCGGGCTTGAACCTAGCCAAGGGGCAGGTTCTACAGACACGGCATCTGAACGCGTTGTTGAATGCGGCGGCGGGCACGGATGATGCGGAGCTGATCAATATCTCGACGTTGCGATCCATGACACAGGCCTATTACGGTGCGCAGAACTTTGGCCACTTTGGTCTGGCGTTGCGCAACTATGCGCACTTTACCTCGCCCATTCGGCGCTATGCGGACTTGATCGTGCACCGGGCTCTGATCACAGCGCACGGGTGGGGCGACGACGGATTGCGCCCCGAAGAGATCGAACAGCTGGAAGACACTGGCACCCATATTTCCGAAACCGAGCGCCGGTCGATGATTGCAGAACGCGACACCACTGATCGCTATCTGGCGGCCTATCTGAGCGAACGGGTTGGCAATGAATTCTCTGGTCGGATCAGTGGGATCGCGCGGTTCGGAGCCTTTGTGAAACTGGATGAAACCGGGGCAGATGGGCTGGTGCCGGTGCGGACCTTGGGGCGCGAGTTTTTCCACTTTGACCAAGAGGCGGGCACGCTGATGGGGTCAGACACGGGCTTGATCATTTCGATTGGTCAGCGCGTAACTGTGCGACTGGCCGAAGCTACACCAATCACAGGTGGGTTGGAGCTGGAACTGCTGGCGATCGAAGACAAAGCCATGCCCAAATCGCGCAGCCCGGCGGGGCGAACGAACAGTCGTCGCAAATCGGTCAAGGCCAAGCACAAGCGCGATAAGATTAAGCGCAAGGTCGAACGTCGTCGCTAAGATTTCTGGTGATAGGTAAGCGCGCGCGCGATGAGCCAACCATGACGGTTCGGGTCGATTTGGCCCGGATCATCGAATAATAGCGCGCGGGTGCCCTCAACCCGGTCGAGGCCGGAAAAGGCGTGTTGGTAATCGGGCATTAACCGGCTCTGACAATGCACAAACAAGCCAAAGCCGCCCGTCTTGGGCACCCCAAGGCGCAGGGTCGAACCGCGCGGTGTCAGATAGGCGGGCTGCCCCCAGCGCATATCTTCGGTGATGGTTTTGACACGGGGGGCGCTGGCGGCGACTTCAAAAATCAGGTCGCGTAGTTGCAACAGGCCTGCGCGAGGGTCTGGAGGGATCGCCGCAAAAGCTGCGGCGACCTCGTCTGAGGCAAAGGGTGTCATTTCAACACAATAGCCTGATCCACCCGGTCAATATAGTCGCTCAGCACCTGATCACGTTCGATGCGCCGACGCAATTCAGTGCGCACCGGGGTAGCGCGGATCGCGGCAAGGATCGGCGCAACGCTGAGATCAGCCGAGGTCGGGCGATCCCCCATCAGGAAAGGTGACTGCCACAGGAACGCCGTGATGGCGTTGAGATCCTGCTCAACACGATCTAGCCGCTCTGCCTCGGAAAAGCGGGTGACACCGTGCATATCAAGCCCTTTGATCACGGACTTTCGGATTGAGCTGCTGACAAAACCGCGCGCAAAACGGGGGATCTCGTGAAAGAACGTGTCGCGGAGATATGGCCAGACTTGATCGTTGCACCAGCGGTCTGCGACCAGTTGGAAATAGAGATGGTCTTCGGCCATACGAATAAGGGCACGGGACTGTCCCTTTTGGATGTCGCTGAGGCCCTGATCAAAATCGGCACCTTGCGATTCCAACCAGTGACGAATGGTGTCGCTGTCGGGCATTAGCCGCTCGCGGGTGCGCAAAACGGGCAGTTTGCGATGGGGCATTTTGCGCGGATCGAGCATGTCAGAGCGTTGCCAGGCCTGACCGGACAATTCCAGCATATAGGCGGCTTTGACGCAAAAGGGGCTGCCACTGAACAGGCCAAATGCGGCGGGGTAGGTGAGTAGGGTGAGCATGAATTTCTCCGTTGTGTGTTGAGCGTACCCTAGATGGGGCTAATGACAGTTTCTGTCATTAGGAGTAGAGTAGGATGTGATATGTCCCGAACCGCCCGCCTGTTCCAATTGATGCAAGTTCTGCGCTCGCCACCGCAGCCCAAAACGGCTGAATCAATGGCGCAGGATCTGGGCGTGTCTGCCCGCACGGTGCACCGTGATATCGAGGCTCTGCGCGGGCTTGGTGCGGTGATTGATGGGGAGGCAGGCTATGGCTTTACCCTGATCGAAGACGCCACATTGCCCCCGCTGGGGTTCACCAATGACGAATTGGAGGCGCTGGTTCTGGGCCTGCGCGAGGTCGAGCTGATCGGCGACCCGGAACTGGCCAAGGCCGCGGGTCAGGCGTTGCGCAAGCTCAAAGGGCGGCTGCCCCCGCGGCAATCGCACCGTTTGGCGCATGCCGTACTGTCGGCCACGCGGTTCGACCGACCGGCCCCTCCGGGGATTGAGGTCAGTCAATTGCGGCAAGCCACTTGGGATGAGCAGGTTGTGGCGCTTGACTATATCGACGCCAAGGGTGCCGTTACCAAGCGACGGGTGAGCCCCCTGACCATTGTGTATATGGATCGGGCCAGCATGTTGATTGCCTGGTGCCACCTGCGGCAGGATTTCCGGGCCTTTCGTCTGGATCGTATGCAGGCGTTAACCGTCACCGACGAAAGTTTTCGCCCCAACCGTGTACCATTGCTGCGCCAGGCGATGGAGGGGATCCGGGCCGAGCGTGCAAAAGTGGCCGGGGACCGCAAAGAGCAGTGAGTGCGCGCTTTTGTCAGCCACGTATTCGCGGTAGGCTCGCACAACTAAAAAATTGAGGCATTTATGAATCGAGTTTTGTTAAAAGGTACTGCGCTGGCTGCAAGTGTCGCCGTCTCTGGTTTGGCTGGATCGGTGGCCGCAAGTAGTGTCGAACGCTCTTTACGGCCGGTTGAGCGCCCCTATTTGGGGCCGTTGCAATTGGCATCTATCACCGTCGTTGAATCCATTCGCCCGGTTCTGCGCCCTGCGACCCTTGGGCTGAAACCTGTAAAAGTGGCCGCGGCAGACGGAGGATTTCAGGATTGGATTGTTGATTTTCGCACTCGCGCTATCGCGCAGGGAATTTCGATGGCGACGCTGAACCGGGCGTTCAAAGGGGTCCATTATGACCCCGAGGTGATCAAACGGGATCGGAACCAATCTGAATTCACCAAAACCATCTGGGATTATTTGGATAGCGCGGCCTCGCCCACTCGGATTCGCAATGGGCAAGCCGCCCTTAAGAAACACGACAAAACCCTGACCCGGATCGAGGCCAAGTATGGCGTGGACAAAGAGGTGGTTCTGGCGATCTGGGGATTAGAGAGCGCATATGGCACCTTCAAAGGGTCAAAGGATGTCGTGCGTTCGCTGTCCACGCTGGCCTATGACGCACGGCGCAGTGCGTTTTTCGAACAGCAGCTGGTGGCCGCGCTAAAGATCCTGCAGGCCGGGGATGTGGACCCGCGCAATATGACCGGCAGTTGGGCCGGGGCCATGGGACATACGCAATTCATCCCGACCTCGTACCTTGACTATGCCGTGGATTTCACCGGTGACGGCAAACGAGACATCTGGTCGGATGATCCGACAGATGCTTTGGCGTCAACTGCCGCCTATTTGGCAAAGTTCGGCTGGGTCAAAGGCCAACCTTGGGGGCTCGAGGTGACGCTACCCAAAGGGTTCAATTATCGGCTGGCTGACCGCAAGATTGAAAAACGCCCCCGCGATTGGGCCGATCTGGGGGTGCGTGGAACCGATGGGAAAGTGGTGCCTAACCATGGCAAAGGATCGATCTTGTTGCCCGCTGGCGGTCAGGGCGCGGCGTTCATGATCTTTAGGAATTTTGAGGTCATCGAGCGTTATAATACCGCAGATGCCTATGTCATTGGCGTGGGTCATCTGGCCGATCGGATCAAAGGCGGTGCACCGATTCAGGCCGAATGGCCGCGCGGGGATCGCGCCCTGACCCTGACCGAACGCGAAGAGATGCAGCGCCGCCTGACGGCCAAGGGGTTCGACACCCAAGGCATCGACGGCAAAATCGGACCGAAAACGATTGATGCGGTACGGTCATACCAAGTGGCGCAAGGCTTGGTGCCGGATGGGTATGCCTCGCTGTCGTTGCTGACAAAGCTGCGCTAGACCTGACGCAGTCTTGAATAGAAAAAGGGGCGCTCTGATGGATCGGAGCGCCCCTTTCTTTTGAAGTATAGGAATGGCCCTTAGCTGGGGCTCATACCACGCAGGCGTTCCGAGCGTCGGCGCAACAGTTCAACCACCGTCAGTAGCGCGATTGATATCACCACAAGGATAGTCGCAACAGCAAGGATGGTGGGAGAGATCTGTTCGCGCAGGCCGGTGAACATCTGCCATGGCAGGGTTTTCTGACGGGCTGAGCCAACGAACAGGACCACGACGACTTCGTCAAAGGATGTGATAAAGGCGAACAGGCCACCCGAAATCACGCCCGGCAGGATCAATGGCATCTGTACCCGAAAGAAGGTGGTCATCGGGTTGGCACCCATGTTGGCCGCAGCGCGTGTCAGTGAGCGGTCAAAGCCCACCAGCGTCGCGGTTACAGTGATGATCACAAACGGGATACCAAGCACGGCGTGGGCCAGAACAATCTTGATATAGCCAACAACAGTCTTGGATAGACCGATCGTGCCTTCGAGGAACCCGCCAACCTGCGAGTAAAAGAAGAACATGCCGGTTGCCGAGATGATCAGCGGAACAATCATCGGTGAGATCAGGATCGCCATGATGGCGCGCCGACCCGGAACGTGGCTTTGGCTCAGACCAATCGCGGCCAAAGTTCCCAGCGACACCGAGATGACAGTGGCGATGGGCGCAATGATCAACGAGTTGCGGAAGCTGAGCTGCCAGTCCGAGCTGTTGAAGAAGTCACGATAATGCTTGAGCGAATACCCTTCGGGATCAAGGCTGAGCATTTCGGGTGTGAAGGTAAAGAAGTCCTGAGCGTTAAAGGACAATGGCAGGACCACTAGAATCGGTGTGATCAAGAAGACAAAGATCGCCCCGCAAATCACCCGGAAGGTGTAGTGCCACAGCACCTGGCCAGGGGTCAGGTAAGGCACCAGATGGCCACGATAGCGGCACTCGCCGATCCAGAAGATGAACCAGCTAAAGAACCAGCCCATCAAAAGGCCCATAATGCCCGAGGAAATTCCCCCGGTGACAAAGCCCGCGACACCAAAGGCGAGCAGGATAATCCAGCGGACCATCTTTTCCTGACTGCGCATTTGCAGCGCAGCAAAGGTGAGGATCGTGAGCAAGACCGCCCCGACGATAAAGCCGAGAAAGGTGCTGCCTTGGGCGGTGCCGATAAAGATCCCGGCAAAGCCCCCAGCGAGGGATGTGATGCCCGAAGTAAAGGCGGCGGAGCGGGGTTCAACAGGTGTAAGTGACATCTTGGTTTATCCCAGCTTCACGTTGTCGATGCCGACGATCTTGTCGTAGGCCCAGTAGAGAATAAGCACGACCACCAGCAGGATCGACCCCAATGCGGCCGCAAGACCCCAGTTGAGCGAGCTGGAAATGTGGAAGGCAATCCGGTTCGAGATGAAGACACCTTTGGTGCCGCCAACCAGTTCAGGCGTGATATAGTAGCCAATCGCAAGGATGAACACGAGGATCGACCCCGCGCCGATACCGGGGACAGACTGCGGGAAATAGACCCTCCAGAACGCTGTCCAATTGGTGGCACCCAGTGATTTGGCGGCACGCAGGTATGTAGGCTGGATGGTCTGCATTACGGAATACATCGGCAAGATCATGAACGGCAGCAGAATGTGGGTCATCGCGACGATGGTACCAAACTGGTTGTTGATCATGACCAGACGGGATTCATCGGCAACCAGCCCCAGCCAGACAAGGGTATCGTTGATCACCCCCTGTTGTTGCAGCATAACCTTCCAAGCCGAGGTGCGCACCAGAAGTGAGGTCCAGAACGGTAGCAGAACAAGGATCATCAGCAAATTGGCACTGCGCGAAGGCAGGTTGGCCAGGATCCAAGCAACTGGATAGGCCAAGATGATGCAGCTGACGGTGATCATCATCGACATAAACAGCGTGCGCTTGAACAGGGTGATATAGATCTGTTCGTTCTCAGGGCGCCATTCGGGACCTTCGGTGCCGGTTTGAAGGTCGGCAGCGTTCAGAAAGTAGCCAGCAGTGTATTTCGATGAATAGGTTTTGATCGTGCGCCAAACCTCTGGGTCGCCCCAGCCTTTGGCGATCTTGATGAACGTTTCCTGATAGGGTCCATCATTTTCGAGATCCCATTTTTTCGCCTTGCGGCCCGCTTTGCGGAACAAGGAAGAGATCCCTGGTTTTTCATAGTTCAAGCGGCTGCCAACGCGAGTGTGGATCTTGGCTTTGGCGGCGGCCTGCATATCAATCGCCAGTGCCGTGAATACAGCCTCGTCAGGAATTTGACCACTGTCAGCATCCCAATTTTCCAGCGCGATGACGGTGTTTGGCAGTGTTCTGGAAACGATATCATTTTCAACCGAACGGAACAGCATTTGGCCGATCGGGACAATGAACGTTAGCATTACGAATAGCAGCAGAGGGGCAATGAGCATCAATGCGCGCATCTTCTGGCGGCGAAGGGCCCGTGACAGGCTGCGTTTCAGCGGCGTGCCATCGGCGGCCAAAACTGGGCCGGTGTCTGTGGTGTCGCTCATGGGGTTCCCCGTTGGTCTTGGTGGAAGAGACGTCTCTGGTCGGCCTTTATTGGCCGTTATTAGGCTCAGAGGGTCTGTGAGGGGGCAAATTGCGCCCCCTCACGGTGTTCAGATCGAATTATTTGGCCAACCATGCTTGGAATTTTGCATCCAGATCATCGCGGTTGTCTGCCCACCATTCGTAGTCATAAATGTGGACGTTGGACGCGTTTGCCGGATCGGTTGGCATGTGTGGTGCCATGTCGATGCCCAGCTCTTCGTGCTTACCAACCAGAGGTGCGGACGATTTACGTGCCGGACCGTACGAGATGTACTTGGCCTGGTCTGCCAGACGCTGTGTGTCTGTCGCAAAGTGGAGATAGTCCAGAGCACGGGCTTTACGCTCGGGGCTCAGACCCGCTGGAATGATCCAACCGTCCAGATCGAACGACTGCATGTCCCACAGCATACCAATTGGCTGGTTCTGTTCGGCAATCGCCGAGAACAGACGACCGTTGTAGGTCGAACCCATGACAACTTCGCCATCGGCCAGCAGCTGGGGTGTTTCTGCGCCAGCAGTCCACCAAACAACATCGTCTTTGATGGTGTCGAGTTTGGCCAGAGCGCGATCTACGCCTTCTGGGGTGCCCAGAACGTCATACAGTTCGTCCTTGGCAACGCCATCGCAGTACAAAGCCCATTCAACGTTGTCGATCGGACGCTTTTGCAGCGAACGCTTGCCAGGGTACTTTGTGGTGTCAAAGATGTCGCAAACGGTGGTCGGTGCTGTGTCGCCAACCAGATCGGTGCGGTACCCAAAGGTGGTCGAATACACGATCTGTGGAACAAAGCAATCGCTGACGAGCAGGTCGCCAAAATCTTCGGTTGCCGAGGTGCCATCAGGTGCAGCGGCCAGAACAGCGTCGTGATCCAGCTCTTCGGCCAGACCTTCGTCGCACAGGCGCATCGCATCTGACGCAACAACGTCAACAACATCCCATGTTACGTTGCCGGCTTCGTTCATCGCGCGGATTTTGGCTACGGCTTCGGCCGAGCTTTCGTCGTTGATGATCGTTACGCCAGTCTTTTCAGAATAAGGGGTATGGTAAGCATTCAACTGTGATTTCGAATACGCACCGCCCCACGAGACGATGGTCATCTCTTTGGCCATGTCCTCGGCTGCTACTGCGCCAGCTGCAAAGCTCAGCGCGGTGGTCGCCATAAGGGTTTTGGTCAGGTTCATGTAACTCTCCCGGTTGTGCCCGTTTTTAAAGATTATAAGGGCCGGTTGAACGGGCAACATTGCCCGGCCCCGTGTTCATCGCCCCATAAGTGGTCTGGGGCGACATCTGGTGCTTACGCGTCGAGCGCGCGGCAATCCTCGGGCAGCCAGCCGATTTCGATCTGGGTTCCCGGTTGCAGACGCACCTGATCGGGCGCGTTGCGTGTTTTGATTACGAATTCGTCGTTTCCAGCAACGCGCAGGCGGGTGCGGAAAATGTCGCCCATATAGATGAACTCAAGCACTTCGGCTTTGAGGGTATGGGCCCCTTCGGGCATCCGGTCTTTGTTGTACTCCACACGCTCGGGGCGGATGGAAACGCGGGTGCGCTCGCCGGGTTGAGAGACGTTGATTGGCTTACAATCGATCAGCTCACCATCGTCCAGCTGTACCAGAGCGATGCCATTGTTGATCTCTTTGACGGTGCCTTCGAGCGTGTTGTTTTCGCCGATGAACTGCGCAACAAAGCTGTTTTCGGGCTCTTCATACAACTTGTCTGGCGGGGCCAGCTGCTGAATGCGGCCATCGTCAAACACAGCCACGCGGTCCGACATTGTCAGGGCTTCGGTCTGATCGTGTGTCACGTAGACCACGGTGATGCCCAGACGGTGTGCCAGATGGGTGATTTCGAACTGCATCTTTTCCCGCAGCTGCTTGTCCAACGCGCCGAGCGGTTCGTCCATCAGAACCAGTTCGGGTTCAAACACCAGCGCGCGGGCCAAAGCGATCCGCTGTTGCTGACCACCCGACAATTGCGCCGGACGGCGACCACCAAAGGCCCCCATTTCGACCATGTCGAGGGCGCGCTTTACTTTTTCTTCGCGCTCGGACTTGCCCATTTTGCGCACTTCGAGCGGAAAGCTGAGGTTCTCAGCAATCGTCATGTGCGGGAACAGAGCGTAGTTCTGGAACACCATGCCAATGCCACGTTTGTGGGGCGGGATGTTGTTGATGGATGTGCCGCCAAGCCGGATGTCGCCATGTGTCGCGGTTTCAAAACCGGCGAGCATCATCAGGCAAGTGGTTTTGCCCGAGCCTGAGGGGCCGAGCATCGTTAAAAACTCACCCTTCGGCATAACGAGGTTAAGATCTTTAACGACCAGATTTTCGCCGTCGTAGCTTTTTTGCACGCGTTCGAATTCGACGAATGCGTCATTGCTGGATGATTGAGACAATGCCAGCTCCCTGAGATTATATTACCGCAGTCTATGCCGCTTTGATCAAACTAAAGCGCGCAATTGGGCAGGACGCAACAGGTTTACGACGCATGGAGGCCAAATAGCGGCCTTTTTCAGTCGGTTGTGGATCAGAATTTTCGAAATCCGGATTAGTGTAAAACAAAGCAGCCGGTCACGTTTTAAGGTGCCCGGCAGCTTTGCTGCTGAAATTACAGGCGCTTGGGCCCGTATGGGCCCCGTATCGTCAGGATGCGGCTTTCATCAGGTCCTGATCGATCAGATCTTGGTGTGCTTCGTCCAGAGATTTGCGGATTCGGCGAATCATTTCATCGATATCCGCCGGGGACAGAATCAGCGGCGGCGAGATAATCATACGATCCCCGACGTGGCGCATGATCAGGTTATTGCCAAAGCACCGGTCCCGGCAAACATACCCAACAGTGCCGGGATCTGACGCGAATTTCGCGCGTGATGCTTTGTCTGGGGTCAATGCAATCGACGCCATCATGCCGACAATTTTCGCTTCTCCCACCAGTGGGTGATCCATCAGACCCTCCCACTTTTCTTTCAGATAGGGGCCAGCAACGGACTGTACGTGTCCGACGATGTCTTCTTCTTCAATGATACGCAGATTTTCCAAGGCCACTGCCGCCGCAACCGGGTGACCTGAATAGGTATAGCCGTGATTGAATTCCTCTTGACCGATAACCGCCGCGACCTCGTCATTGACAATCGAGCCACCAATGGGCGCATAGCCAGAGCTGAGCCCCTTGGCGATGGTCATAATATCTGGCTGGATGCCAACCGTTTGCGACCCGAACCAGTTTCCGGTGCGGCCAAAGCCACAGATGACCTCGTCCGCGATCAGCAGGATCTCGTACTTGTCACAGATCCGCTGAACTTCGGGCCAATAGGTATCGGGGGCAACGATGACCCCACCAGCGCCCTGCACAGGTTCGGCGATAAAGGCCGCGACGCGATCTTCGCCCAGTTCCAGAATGGCTTCTTCCAGCTCTTGCGCGCACGCCAGGCCGAATGCTTCGGGGGTGGCATCACCGCCCTCGGCCCACCAATTCGGCTGGCTAATATGGTGAATGTCCGGAATCGGCAGCCCACCCTGTGCGTGCATCGGCGCCATCCCCCCCAAGGATCCGCTGCCTACAGTCGAGCCATGATAGGCGTTCTTACGGCTGATGATTACCGATTTGCTCGGCTTGCCCTTGTTCGCCCAATATGTGCGGACCATGCGGATATTGGTATCGTTGGCCTCGGACCCGCCACCGGCAAAAAAGACGTGGTTCAGATCACCGGGCGCCAGTTCAGCGATTTTGTTGGCCAATGCGATGGCCGGGACATGGGTCGTCATAAAGAACGAGTTGTAATAGGGCAGTTCCCGCATCTGACGAGCGGCGACATCGGCCAGCTCATCGCGGCCATAGCCGATGTTGACGCACCACAGACCTGCCATGGCATCCAGGATTTCTTCGCCTTCGCTGTCGGTCAGATAGATCCCTGTGGCACGTGTGATCACCCGCGCGCCTTTTTTGGCCAATTCATCATTGGCGGTGAAAGGGTGCATGTGATGGGCTGCATCCAACGCCTGAAGTTCGGCCGTGGGCAGGTGGTTGGTGATGGTCGACATGGCGATCTCCGGTAAAAGGGTTGCCATGCAGAATATGATCAAATTTCAGGCTGTCAATTGCGTCCTTGCCCTAACGTGCCTCTGATAAGACCTCGATCATCATCTCGGTGCCTTGAGAAACGTCTTGTTCCATGGCCTTGGCCACACCATCAACGTCACGATTGCGCATCGCAACCAACATATCTTTGTGACGATCCGGCAAGTTCTGGGTGCCAAACCGCCCACACACCACCCGCAACGAGGGGCCGAATCGCAACCACAACCGGTCTGCTAAGTCCGTCATGATCGGGGCATTGGCATGGGCATAAAGGGCCGCGTGAAAGGCGTGATTAAAGCGCAAGTATTTTGGCACATCCCCGGCTGCAATTGCTGCATCCAAAGCCTGATCAAGGGTTTCCAGCTGATCAATATCCGCGGCTGTCATACGCTGTGCGGCACGACGGGCCAGTTCGGATTCGATTGATATCCTTACATATATGAGCTGTTCGATATCATTCGCAGACAGCACGGGTACACTGACCCGACGATTGCCCTGAAATACCAACGCCCCATCCGAGATCAGACGGCGGATCGCTTCGCGCACCGGGGTCATGCCAACCCCCAGCGAATCTGTCAGCCCCTGAATGGTGACAGCCTGCCCCGGGGCCATCTCTCCGAACAGGATTTGGGCCTTGAGCGTCTGATACACCTTCTCATGAGCAGGTTTTTTCCCTTCAGATTGGGTTTTTTCTGCGGTGTTATTTTTGATCATATTCAAAGGACTTAACTCGATTTCAACCCGGTGGCATAGGTGGCCATTTTCGCTGATAACCATAAACACTGTTGCCGCAGAAGGCAAAACTTGATCAAATCCCCGCAGGCGGGAGCATACCCGTTCCTAGCAGGGAGACACTCAATGACACTCAAAATGCTGACACTCACTGGCGTACTTGCGCTGAGCACATCCATGGCCTTTGCCGAAGAAGTTCGGGTCTATAACTGGTCTGATTACATCGACGAAGAGTTGCTGGAAAAGTTTGAAACTGAAACCGGCCTCAAACTGATCTACGATGTGTTTGACAGCAACGAAGTGCTGGAAACCAAGATGCTGGCGGGTGGATCCGGCTATGATGTCGTTGTTCCGTCGGGCACGTTCCTGCAACGCCAAATTCAGGCGGGTGCTTTTCAAAAGCTGGACACCAGCCAGCTGAGCAATGCCGGCAACCTGTGGGATGTGATCCAGGATCGCACCTCGGGCTATGATCCAGACAACGCCTATTCCATCAACTACATGTGGGGCACCACCGGGTTGGGTGTAAACGTCGGCAAGGTCAAAGAGATCTTGGGAGATGACGCACCACTCAGCAGCATGGATTTGGTTCTCAAGCCGGAAAACATGGAAAAGCTGGCTGCTTGTGGCGTGCATTTCCTGGACGCGCCGAGCGAAATGATCCCAATGGTTCTGCAATACCTTGGAGAAGATCCCGATAGCCACGACAAAGATGTGATTGCCAAGACCGAGCCGGTATTGTCGGCGGTGCGCCCCCATATTCAGAAATTCCACAGCTCGGAATACATCAACGCGCTCGCCAATGGGGACATCTGCGTTGCAGTTGGTTGGTCTGGCGACATCCTGCAGGCCCGTGATCGCGCCGCCGAGGCGGAAAACGGTGTTGAAATCGCCTATAACGCCTTTTCCCAAGGCTCTCTGATGTGGTTCGACCAAATGGCCATTCCAGTTGACGCCCCGAACCCCGAAGGCGCGCATAAGTTCCTGAACTTTATTCTCGATGCCAACAATATGGCGGCAGCGTCGAACTATGTGTATTACGCCAACGGCAACAAAGCCTCGCAAGCGCACCTAGAGTCGGACGTGATCGACGATCCTGCGATCTATCCCAGCGAGGCAACGATGGAAAACCTGTACATCACCACGCCGTACCCCGCGAAAACGCAGCGGGTGGTGACCCGTCTCTGGACCAAGATTAAGTCAGGTATCTAAGCCTTGATTTGAAAAACCTAAGGCGGGCCGCAGTGGCCCGTCTGTGTGGCCTGTGTTGTACACACGGGAAATATACGGGGGTCCACCTTGAACACATCCGTCTTTGCGCCTTGGGAAGACCCCAATGCCAAGCCATTGATTAGCTTTCGAAATGTCACGAAACGCTTTGGCTCGTTTACCGCGATCGACAATCTGTCTCTGGATATCTTTGAGAAAGAGTTTTTCGCCCTGTTGGGGCCATCGGGCTGTGGTAAAACCACGATGATGCGGATGCTGGCGGGATTTGAAACCGTCACCGAGGGGACAATCGAACTGGCAGGGCAAGACATCGCAGCCGTGCCTCCCAACAAGCGGGCAGTGAACATGATGTTCCAGTCCTACGCTCTGTTTCCACATCTCAGTGTTTGGGAAAACATCGCGTTTGGCCTGCGCCGGGACAAAATACCGAAACAGGACCTTGAGGCCCGCGTCGAAGAGATGCTCAAGCTGACCCGGCTCGAAAAATTCGCCCGCCGCAAACCGCACCAGATTTCGGGGGGGCAACGCCAACGTGTCGCCCTTGCGCGGTCCTTGGCCAAAGCGCCAAAGCTGTTGTTGTTGGACGAACCTTTGGGGGCGTTGGACAAAAAGCTGCGTCAGGATACGCAGTTTGAATTGATGGATATTCAGGAAAGCACCGGCACCACCTTTGTGATCGTGACCCATGACCAAGAAGAGGCGATGACGGTTGCCTCACGGGTGGCCGTCATGGACGAGGGGTTGCTGAAACAGGTGGCGACCCCAGACCGGATTTATGAAACGCCAAACTCTGTTTATGTGGCTGATTTTATTGGGGATGTGAACATCATCCAAGGTCGAACCACATCGGCAAACGATGGCACCTACAGCGTCGATTGGGCCGAGGGGCAGGTGGCCTTGAACGCCACATCCGCGACCGAATTTACAAAAGATCAAACCTGCCATCTGGCGATCCGACCAGAAAAGATAACCATTACAGCAGATCGCCCTGAAAACGCAGACAACATGGTGCAGGGCAAAGTGCACGACATCGCCTATCTTGGAAACCTGTCCACCTATTACGTCGAATTGGCGAATGGCACGATGATCAAAGCACAGGCGGCAAATACACGTCGGATTTCGCGCCGCTCCTTTACTTGGGAAGACCCCGTTTGGCTGTCTTGGACGGCCACGGCAGGTGTCTTGTTGGCGAACTGATGCGCCGCTTTGTTCTGATCGCTGTTCCTTATGTGTGGCTGTTGGCCCTGTTTCTGGTGCCGTTTGTCATCGTCTTCAAAATCTCACTGTCGGATGCGGCCATCGCCCGTCCGCCCTATATGCCGCAATTTGACTGGGCCACAGGCATTGGCGCGTTCCTGGCCGAGCTGGATTTCGAAAACTTCATCTTTCTGACCGAGGATAACCTCTATTGGAAAGCTTATCTGAGCAGCGCCAAAATCGCGCTGATTTCGACTTTTTGTACGCTGCTGGTGGGCTATCCGATAGCCTATGCCATGGCGCGCGCGCCGGATGAATGGCGCGCTACGCTGATGATGCTGGTGATCTTGCCCTTTTGGACCTCGTTCCTGATCCGTGTTTATGCGTGGATGGGCATCCTAAGTAACGAAGGATTCCTGAACCAATTCCTGTTGTGGACGGGCATCATTTCGACGCCGTTGACGATTTTGAACACCAACACTGCAGTCTACATCGGCATCGTTTATACCTATTTGCCGTTCATGATCCTGCCGATCTATGCAGCCCTTGAACGGTTGGACGGATCGCTGATCGAAGCAGCCGAAGATTTGGGGTGTTCACGGCTTCTGGCTTTTTGGTTGGTCACGATTCCGCTTTCACGGCCGGGTATCATTGCCGGGTCGTTTTTGGTTTTCATCCCGGTTCTGGGCGAATTTGTTATTCCTTCGCTGCTGGGCGGCTCCGGCACGTTGATGATCGGCAAGGTGTTGTGGGAGGAGTTCTTCTCCAACCGCGATTGGCCAGTGGCAAGCGCGGTGGCGGTGATCCTGTTGTTGATCTTGGTGATCCCGATTGTGCTATTCCAGCGTAACCAGCAGAAACAAGCGGAGGCGGAAGAATGAACAAGTTAAGTTGGTTCAATGTTGTGTCGCTGACCTTGGGATTCGCATTTCTCTACATCCCAATGATCATTCTGATCATCTTCAGCTTTAACGAAAGCAAGCTGGTGACAGTCTGGGCAGGATTTTCGACCAAATGGTACGGTGAGCTGATGCAAAACGAGGCGTTCTTGAACGCGGCATGGGTCACGGTCAAAGTCGCGGTCTTTTCGTCGACAATCGCCACTGTGTTGGGAACCATGGCCGCCTATGTTCTGGTGCGCGGCGGGCGGTTTCTGGGGCGAACCCTGTTTTCCGGCATGATCTATGCCCCGTTGGTGATGCCAGAGGTGATCACTGGTCTGTCGCTGTTGTTGTTGTTTATCGGCATCGGCTTGGATCGCGGGGTTTTGACCATCGTTCTGGCCCACACGACCTTCTCCATGTGTTACGTTTCGGTGGTGGTGTCCTCGCGGCTTGTGACATTCGATCGCTCTCTGGAGGAGGCGGCGTTGGATCTGGGATGTTCAGCGGCCGAGGCATTCAGATTGGTCACCTTGCCGATCATCGCGCCGGCGGTCATTTCCGGCTGGTTGCTGGCCTTTACACTGTCTTTGGATGATTTGGTGATTGCATCGTTCACCTCTGGCCCGTCGGCAACCACCCTTCCGATCAAGATCTTTTCGGCGGTTCGGCTTGGGGTTTCCCCGGAAATCAATGCCTTGTCGACACTGATGATCGCGGTTGTAACGGTTGGGGTGATAACGGCGTCTTTGGTATCTAAACGAGCAACCGTGCGTCAAAAACAAGATGAACAAGCCGCCGCGCGCGAAGGCTGAGGTCACACTGTGACGAGGCTGGCCAGTTCGAATTCCATGGCACGGGCATAGTCGTCCGTGCCATTTTCTGCGCGCCAAAGACAATAGGCGCTCATCCTCCAATGATACCAAGGCATCAACTGACGCAGGCGGGCGGTTGTTTCGGGGCACCCGTATGCGGATACGAAGTGCTCTATGTCATCGGCAGTCAGGATCTGACCGCGGTACAGAAACTGCATTGCAGGCGACAGGAACAGGGCTAAATCCTCGCAAGGATCACCAAGCAGTGGACATTGCCAATCGATCAAGATCGCCGCGTCCCCTTGGCACAGGATATTCCCGGCAACCGGATCACCATGGATAAACCGGGTATTGGGGGTTGGTGGCACCGATGTTGAGGGGCACAATGCTCTCAAACGCGCACGGCCTGCAGATGTGCACAGGTCAAGTATGGTTTCTGCATGGGCTGCGATTTCGGCGCTGCCATTGCACCCTTTTGGGGCATCAAGCGTCACCGGAGTGGTGTGCAAGTCGCGCAAAACATTGGCCGCAAGGGATGGACTCTCTCGCCAAGTTGCACCCGGTGCGTGATCATAAAGCACCCAATGCGCCTGCTCAAACTGCCCTGAATCGCGCAGGTTTGGGACAAATCCAGTGTCGGCCAAGGCCCGTAGGCATTGGATTTCAAGCGCGGGGTCGTTGCGAAAAAGCGGGTTGGATTGGCTGGTGCGATACAGCTTCAGCACCAAATCCTCTTGCTGACCCAAGATGCGCCAAACCTGATTGGTTCGCCCGCCATACAGCGGGGCAAATGTTGTTGGTCCTGTGATCCGCCCACGCTGACGTAGACAGTGAACAAGAGAAGAGGGCGGTGAAACCTGCAGCGGACGTGCTCCGAGTGTGCCAATGGGATACCCCACTGGCCCTCTCTACTCGGTTCATGATGGCTGGATCAAGCTCCCGACCGAACCCCGGTCACCACCGAGGGCAAAATGACTTGCCCCCCTTCCAGAATAAGCGTGATTTGCCCGTTCTGGATTTGGGCTTCGACGATATTGTTATATGTGGCTGTGGATTGATCCTGAAGCAGCGTATCCTCTGCGTAGCTCTCGACCGAGAAACTGTACAAACCGGTTGGGCGCGCGGTGCCGTCGGATTCAAGCCCGGTCCAGTTGACCTGAGTTTCCGACAGAGCAATGGCCTGACGTTCAACAATTGTGCCGGTCGAATCACGCACCACCAGTTCGGCACGATCTGCGTTTTCAGCGAATTCGGGCGTAACAGTGATGGGATCCCCAGAATAATGGGCAGGCGCTATGGCACGGACATCTTTCCCCACCCAACTCGACAATTCTGCAATATCGGAATTGCCCATTTGTGTCATGAGAGACGCCAGCGTGTCGTTGGTTTTGACCTGCTGTTCGACCATCGAAAACTGTGCCAGCTGCGCCGCATATTCCGCCCCATCCAGCGGCTCCAGCGGATCCTGATTGCGCGCCTGAGCCGTGAGCATATTCAAGAACGTCTCAAAATCTGATGTTAATGCACGTTTCGCCGGTGTTTCCGAGGCCGGGGTTGTGTTTGACGTTGTTGGTGAATTCGCTTGTACGCTTTGCGTTTCCATAATTTATACCCTCACATCGACACCGCTGCTGGTTGCAGACGGAGTTTGTTTTTCAGTTAGAGCAACCTGCTCTTGCTCGGCAGAGGACCCAGACTGATTGTCGTGTGATCCCTCTGAATTGTTGGCTGATTCGGACCCATCACCGGTAAAGACGAAATTGATGTCACTGTACCCAAGGTCGCGGAATTCACTGGTCAGCTGCTCCAGATTTCGCCGCATCAGCTCAAGCGTTTCTGGCCGCTCAGCTGCGATGGTCATGACCACAGAGGTATCCGTTGTTGTAACCGACATTTTGACCTGCCCCAACTCTTCGGGGTTCAGGGCGATTTCAACGGGGGCTTGCATGCCGCGCGGCGCTGCAGCGACCATTTGAGCGGCAATAGATCGAATCATCTCAGGGCGCGCTGCCGATGCCATGGGGGCTTCGGATACGCTTGTGCCAAATGACACCTGTTCGGACGGTCTAGCGAGGTCTACCGCTGGGTCGTCTACGGCCAATTCCGCGTCATGCAACAGTGCCGAGGTCGAAATGCCCTGTGAAACGGCCGGGCTGATGTGCATGTTCGTGTTGGACATCGCCGTTTTCAGACCGGAAGCGGATGGATTTACAGCCCCCTGTTGAACCGGAACTTCAGATTGTCGTGCCGTGAAAGGTGCGTCCGAATCCGCAGCCCTATCTGCCTTTGAAACAGCAACTGGCGTGGGTCTTGTTGTTTCGGTCACGGATCCTTTGGGCTGGTATTGCGAGAGGTTCGAAACCCCTTTTGTCTCACTTTCGGTGGGGGCCATCCGGGCTTGCGGAACAGGCATGTTCTGATCCACCTCTGCCCCCCCTTGTGGGGAAATCAAAGTGTGCGACGACGCAGGTTGGGACCCGCCGGGGCGAACTTGCTTACCGACTTCGGAAAGTGGTGCGTGAGTCGGGCGCGCTTTTGGCTCCGCCGCAATAGGCTGTGCGGCCACGGATGTGTTGGATGTTTTCGCGGTTGGCTTCCCCAGTGTTTCTTGGATAACTGACTTATCAGAATCCGACGGAACAGAGTGTGACGGGGCCGCTGGCTGCATCACACCTTGTGTCGGCCGCGCGGGCATACCAATCGCATGTGCTGCACCGGAAACAGGTGCACCCTTGATCACTGCACCAGCTTCTGTGGGAGCTTGCCGAGTCTTGCCAGCTTGGCCCATCGACGCTGTGGCCTGCTCTTGCATCATCGGTGTTTTTGAGACCAACGCCGAGATCTGTGGCGCGACAGGGTGATCATTTATCTGACGCAGAATCGGCTGACTGGTTGCGTTTGCAGGGTGAACAATCTGTTGCCCATCACTGCTTGGTCTATTCGTGTTTAGAAAAACCTGCTCCTGCGCGGACAACGCAATTTTCTCAATCGCTGGCGACATCTGCGTCCCACTGTTTTTCGCACCTATCCCTGTGTCAGATACGCCAGATTGGTGCGGTTGAGGCGACAGGCCAGACGCCCCAGACCGGGGATCGACCTCGGGGCGGCGCCCCAAGTCAGAGCGCGGATCAGAGGGGGCCGCTGTATCACCGTGTCCCGTTTTGTAGGATGGCGCCGCAGCGGGTAAGTCCATGCTTTTACTTGGGGTATCGGTCTGATCTGCGATGTCTTCGGGGGTGCCGGGTGCCTGTGGGGCGTGGGGCTTAGTCGCCAATGACCCCAACATCCCCGGTGTCCCAAGCGCGGCCCCAGGCTTGGTTGTATCCGACGGCAGCCCTGCTGTTTCTGAGGTTTCTGGCACTTCAGCACCTTTGGGCGTGGAATCAACAGATGGCTCGCCCTGTGCCGCGCTTTGAGGATCAGGCGCACCCGTGAGCCGAGGGTCAGACTCTTTGGCGAAAACGTCAAAGAAGCTTTGACCGGGTGTTCCGGCCTTTGCGTCGGTCGTTTGCGCAGCTGGTATTGATGTCCGGGCGCTAAGGGCTTCTGCCACAGGTAAATTCGAGAGCATTTCTGTTCGCTTTTCTTTCTGAGTGCCCTCACCCTGCCTCAAAACCAGTTACCGTTATTTTAACTGCTTGGACGCAATCTCTCGAAAGTGACTCAAAATGGGGAGATTCAATGCAAATCCCGGAAATTCAAACCACCAAACCGATGAACCTAAATCCCAATGAAAAGGCGTTGAAAGACGCGGCAATCAAGCTGGAGGCCACGTTCCTGAGCGAAATGTTGACAGCAGCAGGGATGGGAAAAAGCAGATCAGAGTTCGGAGGCGGCGCAGGCGAAGATCAATTCGCGTCCCTTCTGGTGCGTAAACAAGCTGAAAGCATTGCCCAAGCCGGTGGAATCGGTTTGGCGGAAATGCTGTTCAAATCAATGTCCGAGGCCACCAATGACCAATGAAACTGCGAACGAATTGATGATCTCTTTGGATGAACTCTTGGATCGGGAACGCTCTGCTCTGATCGCGGGAGAGCTGAACCAACTGCCCCAAGTGATGGTTGAAAAAGAAAAGCTGATTGAAAAGCTGAACGAGTTGGACGCAATCGATCGCGACAGGCTCGGGCCGATTCAAGAAAAGGTTTCACGCAACCAACAGCTGCTGGGCAGCGCGCTAGAAGGGATCAAGGCCGTGAGCGAACGCATGGCAGAATTGCGCAGGGTGCGCAGGGGCTTAGAGACATATGATCAATCCGGGCGCAAAACAAAGATCAACCTGCAACTCAATACCCGTCTGGAAAAAAGAAGTTGATCGCGCGTTTGAAGAAAATTGAAATGAACAGGAAATCGCACTTTAGCAAAGCGTTAGGACATAGCGGGTCATGGTGACCCTGCACTCGAACAGAAGTGGCGCGATACCGGATCAAGGATTTCGCACTCGTCAGAAAGACGTTTCGATACGCCCTAAAGGGTGGATGCAAAACTGGGCGGAACAGCCCAACACAAAAAGGAAAATGCTATGTCCAGCATTCTGACGAACAATGGCGCAATGGTTGCATTGCAGACGCTCAAATCCATCAACTCGAATCTGACAGACACTCAGAACGCGATTTCGACTGGTAAAGAGGTCGCAACGGCCAAGGACAACTCGGCGATTTGGGCCATTTCCAAGGTGATGGAATCGGATGTGTCTGGTTTCAAAGCCGTTTCTGAATCTCTGTCTTTGGGTGGCTCGACTGTTGCAGTCGCTTCGGCCGGGGCGGAACAGATCACAGATCTGCTCAAAGAGATGAAAGAAAAGGTTGTCGCGGCGACTGGCGAAAACGTTGATAATGGCAAAATCAACACTGACGTTCAGGCGATCAAAGACCAAATTACGGATATCATCGAAGGGTCGCAGTTTAATGGTTCAAACCTGCTGAACACTGCGGGTGGCGACATTACTGTATTGTCTTCGCTGAACCGGGATGCGGCCGGCACTGTTACGGCTGACAACATCACCGTTGCATCGGTTGATTTCGAAGCCAACCTCGACCTGACTGGTATTGATGTTACGACTTCGGCAAACGCAGACGGGTCTCTCGCAAATATGGAGGCCCTGATTCAGGCTGCCGTAAACGGCGCATCTGCGCTGGGGGCTTCAGCAAAGCGGATTTCGGACCAAAATGACTTTGTGAGCAAAGTCACGGACGCGATGAAAACCGGCATTGGCTCTTTGGTTGATACTGACATGGAAGAATCTTCGGCACGTCTGAAGGCTCTGCAAACTCAGCAGCAACTTGGTGTGCAGGCCCTGTCCATCGCAAACCAGGCGCCACAGGCTCTGATGCAACTGTTCCGTTAAGCGGCTTGACCGGGGCGTTTGGCGCCCCGGTCCCATCCAAGTAGATCCCCAAACCAAGTAAGGATACGATTTGAACGCGTTGTCCCATGCGCGGAATGCCTATTCGGCATCTGCTACCCCAATCAGAACGGCTGGAAAATTGGAATACGAGGCGGTTGCGCGGATCACGCGCAAATTGCAATCTGCTGTCAAACTTGGGCGCCCAGGGTTTGGGGCTTTGGTCGAAGCATTGCACGACAACAAACGGCTGTGGACTATCTTTGCGATTGATGTTGCGGATTCCAACAACGAATTGCCAAGCGAATTGCGTGCAAACCTGTTCTATCTGGCCGAATTTACCAATCATCACACCAATATGGTCCTCGCACGCCAAGCGACGGCACAGCCACTTATAGAAATCAACATGTCAATCTTGCGTGGCTTGAGTAAGGGAGTAGCCTAATGAGTGGTCTTGTTCTGAAACTGGCCCCCAAAGAGCGCGTATTGATCAACGGCGCTGTGGTTGAAAACGGGGATCGACGGGGGCGTCTGTCGATTGTGACGCCGGATGCAAACATCCTGCGGCTGCGCGACGCGATCCACCCCGAAGAGGCAACAACCCCTGTGCGCCGTGTCTGTTATGCGGCCCAGTTGGTATTAACCGGGGACAGCGATCCCGAAGTGTCCCGGCTGTCTTTGCTGCGACGTATCGAAGAGCTCAGTCAGGTGTTCACGGACCGCGACAGCCGCATAAGCCTGACCGAAGCGACAGAAGCGTTAATCGCGAACCACCACTACAAATGTCTCAAAGCGCTGCGTACCTTGCTGCCGCGCGAAGACCGGCTTCTGGCGGTTCGGCAATGACCTTTCAACCTGTTGTTCCAACGGATGGGATCGGGGGCTGGAAATTCCTCCAACGAACCTATGATACCCAGTTCGAGACGTTTTCCCAATCGGCACAATTGGAACGTGATACAACATATTTTGAAAAGAATATCGGTGAGGTGAAAACAGCAGCGGATCTTGTAGCCAACAAGCGATTGTTGCGGGTCGCGTTGGGGGCTTTTGGCCTTTCAGAGGACATCAACAACAACTACTTTATCCAGAAAATTCTGGAAGATGGCACCGAAGCTGACGATGCTTTGGCCAACCGGCTGAGCGACCAAAGGTACCAAGATCTGAGCAAAGCGTTTGGGTTTGGCCCGGGAGAGGTCCGTAAAACCGGCTTGCTGACGGATATGGCAGCGATCGTGAGCCAACACAAAACAGAGTCGTTTGAACAGGCCGTCGGCGAAACAGATGATACTATGCGGGTCGCTCTGTATGCTCAGCGAGAACTGACCGAGCTGGCAGAAAGCGATTCCAGCGACACAGCAAAATGGTTTACAATCATGGGCTTGCCGCCATTGCGCGAAATGTTTGAGGTGGCCCTGGCCTTGCCAGGTGGGTTGGCTAAAATCGACCTGGATCAGCAGTTGGGTATTTTCAAAGATAAGTTGCACAGCGTCACCGGCAGTTCCGAAGTTTCGCAATTTACCGACCCCGAAGCGATGGAACGACTAACCAACCTCTATCTGGCCCGGTCTCAGATCAATGGTCTGGGGGACGGGTATAGTTCTGGCGCGACGGCCTTGGCCTTGCTGCAATCCTAACTTTTCTCGCATGGACAAAGGTGAGATCAGCAAGCGCCTTGCAGAGTGACCGCAGACTTGCCAAAGTTCTTGAGGAACGCGGAAAAGCATACGAATTTTGATCCGTGTCTTTGCCTAAGAAAGGGCGATGGTGACGGAGAAGAGTGGCGAGCGGCAGGGAAGCGGAACAGTCGGATTGCCACGGCAAATGGGCCTTTCCGGATGGGTCGCGGCGGGGTCTTCGCCCCGTCCATGGCCTGAACTGGACGCCAACCAAACAGCAGATGTGACCATCATTGGGGGTGGCGTTTCTGGTTTGATGGCCACACAGCGTCTGATGCAGATCGATCCAAACCTGCGGGTGACACTGCTAGAGGCTGACAAGATCACAAACAGCGGGTCCGGGCGCAGTTTCGGGGTCTCGCATGTCCTATCAAACGATCTGTTTTTGAGGGCCACCGCTGCGGACGAAAGCAATGACCTAAAGATGTCTCAGAAGGCGGTCGCCTTCATGGCGCGATGCGCGCAGGATCTCAACCTTCCCCGGCATGTTTTCGAATTGGCTCCTCAGATCTGGGGCGCAGCGGGTCGAAGAGGGCAGCGCCGTCTCGCCAAAATAGCTGAGCGCTTAATCGCATCGTCAACGCCTTTTGACTGGCTGGGTCAGGCAAATCTTTACGCGATGACGGGCAGTCCATTTTACCGTCAGGGGATCACATGTCTCGGCGCCGCAAACCTACAGCCTGCTGCCTTTGTGACCGCGATGTCAAAACAGTTGGGGCAGTGGGCGCAGATCTACGAAAGCAGCCCGGTTCTGGGGCTTTCCAAAGACGCCGGAGGCTGGCGAATTCGGACCCCAAAAGCGCAAATTTCCACACAGGCGATCATTTTCGCCAACAATGGGCACATTGAACAATTTGGATTTGCCCCGCGTCGCTTGCTGCATCTGAGCCGATACTTTTCGATGTCAGACCCGCTGACCAAAGAGCAATCGACAGCGATTGGGGCAGAACCGGGATGGGCGCTCACCTCCGTCGATCCGCTGGGCTGTTCTATGCGTCGGGTCAAAACCGGCTCAGACGAAAGATTGGTCGTGACCGGGGGGACCAGTTTTCATCCGTCTCAGGAGACCAGCCCAATGCGCATTCGCAATGCAAGCTGGGTACATGAGCGTAAGTTGAAAGAGCGGTTCCCCCACATCCCAAACCTGCGGTTCGCGCATCACTGGTCCGCAATGCGATGTTTCAGCCGCAATGCAGGTGTGATTTTTGGTGAGTTAGAGCCGGGATTATTCAGCGCCTGTTGTCACAATGACATGGGGGTGACCAAAGACACTTTGCACGGAGTAGCCATCGCAGAATTGGTGCTGCAAGGCCGCTCGCCCCTTGCAGATGCAATTCAGAAACACCCGATGCCGCAGGTTTTGCCACCCGCCCCACTGGGGGCGCTGGCGATAAATACAGGGCTGCTTTGGCGCGAATGGCGTGCCGGGAAAGAGTGACCTTAAGACAGCGAGATCAGCGCGTCGCACACTTTGTCCGGGTCGTATCGATTTGGATCGTCGGCTTTGTGTAAAAGCGTCGGAACGCATTGAACCCCCAACCGTTCCAGACGTTTCGCAATTTGTGATGTGTACAGCGTTTCATCACATAAAATGGTGTTTACCAAAGCCGGGTTTGCAACATGTTCTGGGGCATCAATCTTGAGCGCTGATAAAATGGCTTCGAGTTGATCCGCCAAGTCCATGCCCGGGCATTCCGGGTCGGTCCCTAGGCTGGGCAGGTACACCTTGGGCACCTGCCGCTCTGCGATTGTTGCACCAACCCCCAAGGGTAAAAGGTTGGCAATGACACTGGAAAACAGGCTGCCTGGCGCATAGCAAATCACATCAGATTTACGGATGAGCCTGCGATTGCGCATGGGCAAACGGACGGCTTCGCGCGGAAGTCGGTTGTGCGCGTTGGTCAGAAACAGCTGTTGGATCGGGCAGGGCAGTGGGGGAACCTCTTTGCCGGTCAGTTCCCGTTGGCCCAGAATGACGGTGCCATTTTCCAACTTGGCCCCGATGTGCAGATTGTCGTCAACAATGGCGCGCACGGTTCCCAAGACGGCCACCATTTTGGACATGATGAACAAAACGGGTTCTAGGTTGAAATCGTTTGCAAAATACCCTCCTGCCAAGATGAGATTTCCAACACTCGCGTTGCGCAGATCAAAGTCTTTGGGCCTGCGCGCATCAAAGGCTTTGATCTGAGTGAGGATCAGGCTGCGCATCGGTTGGGACACCGCTTGCATCAAAGGATGCTGGCCATGCACGATGGAGCGAAATTCCTTGTTCAACGTGTCGGGATCCGCGTCCACAGGTAAGCGGTGCGTAAACAATCTGAAAATATCTGGTTGTCCCAGATCGGTTTCATCTGCCAGTGCCATCAAGCGGCTGCGCAAATCCCCAACGGCAGGCATGTTAAAGGCCTTGCGCAACACTTGCGAGCTGCCCCCGCTGTCAAAAGGCGTGATCAAGTGAACCGAGTTGTGGGTATAGCTTTTCAAGCTGCGGGAAATGTCATTCAGGGCGCTGCCGCCGCTGAAAAATAAAATCCGGGGTCCCAGGTTCGGGGAACTTTTTGCGCGCGCAATTCTGAGCTGATCGGGGATTTCCGCAGCACGAGAAAGGGTAATGTCTGCCAATTCAATAGTCTCCGAAATCCCGGCATACGGTGCTTTGTTCAGTATACTGCTGAATTGCGCTGGCTGTGAACTGCTTTGTGACGGGGAGAGATTGTTAAACGAACCCCTGGACGGCTTACAAACGCGCGGGTGTTTGAACCGCATGGCATCGAACGGGACGGGACACATTGTGTAATGTGACATCTCCCAGATCTTTGGCCTGACCACACGAGGGTAGAATATCCTGTGACACGACAATGCGTTCCCCGATGGTTTTGCCATAATCGCCCAACCGGGCTGCGATGTTTGCAGCCTGTCCGATAACGGTGAAATCCAGCCGCTCCCGCGACCCGACGTTGCCATAGGTCACGCGCCCAAAGGCCAGCCCAATAGCGCAATCACAGGCAACCCCAACTTCATCTTCGCATGGGGCAGACAGCTGCTCGACGATCTGCATGGCGGATTTTAGGGCGTGATTGCAAGCCGACCTTGCATCCTCATCCGCAGGAAACACGGCCAAGACCGCGTCGCCGATGAATTTAAGCACCTCGCCTCCGTGGTCATGAATGATCCCGGACACCGTTTCGAAAAACGTGTTTAGCAGCGTGATATAGGCACCACGCCCCAGCTGTTCCTCTAGCCGGGTTGATCCGCGCAGATCACAAAACATGATCGCCGCGTCGATTTCATCCCCATCCCCGCGCCGGATTTCACCGCCCAAAACCCGCGCACCAGACCGTTTTCCAACATAGGTTTCCAACAAGGATTGCGCATTTTCGCGCTGCATGAACACTTCGTAGAACCGGCCAATGACGGCCGAGCATTCAAAGACCAACCCAAGGTTAGCCGTTGTAAACCCATCTGGATGGTCGCTGGTCAGGGTCAACACATTGGTGCGCCCGTCAGAAAATGGGATCGGCATGGCGACATAGTCGGTCGCCCCCTTGGCGCGCAGATCCTCCATGATGGGGAAACTGTTTTCCGGGTGATCGTCGGTCAGCCGTTGGCGTACCCCGCCCAGCCCGTTGGAGACATGGCGCAAGGGGCTATTGGTGAACGAGGGGTGATCATGGATCTCATAGGTGGGGGCAAAGGTCGAAATCTCTTCTTCGCCCTTTTCCCAGATGTAGTGCTTGCCAGCGATAAGCGGATGCAGGGACCACGCCAGAATACCAAGACGGGAAATCGCAATCCCATGTTCCAGCATCTTTTCAGCCAGCGCACGGGTGAACTCTTCGGGGGTGGTCAGGGTGGATGCGCCGCGCATCAGCCAATCCACCAAAGGGCCGCTAATGTTGCCGTCATCGGGATCGCGCAGGGTGTTTCCCCCCAGATCAACCTGCGTATAGGCCTGTGGCATGAAGCCAACGTAGCCTTGGATATCCTTGCTTTCCGGCAACGGGCGTTCATAGGCCCAAACCGAATTTTCGACCCGCTCGTCGTTCAGCAGAATATCGCGATAGCGCGCCGTGCCTTTGAACGGGCAAAACGTCTTGAGCGCGGATGGCGCGCTCAAATCCACCAACACATCTTCGCGGGGAACATAGATCGCAGGGGGCAGGCGTGTTTCATACATCACCTTGGCATTTTTGGTTTTTGCGATGGTGATGTCGTTCCGACGGATTGTGATTTCGCCACTCAAAGGTTCGACATCGATGCCGTACCCTTTGATTTGTGGGGTTGCGTGGACGTTCATGGGGGGACCCTCCCTTCGTCAGCGCGGATTGGGTCTAAGGATGGGGCGGCTCGGGCCAAAAACCAAGAGGTCCACGCAGAAAAGTTATGTTTCGGGCGCGCAATCGGTTAAACAGGCGACGTCTAGGGGGGATGAGGAACCAGATGCTGTACAGACTTCTCACGCTGGGTGTCTTTTTGATCGGAACATCAGCCACAGCACAACAGAGCATTCCGAAACAGCCAACACGTGATCAATGCATCTGTATCAGCGTGTGCGCCTCAAAAAGCCAAGGGTCGTTGCAAACCAATGTGGGGCAAGGGTGCCCGCCGATTGCCGATGAACTGATTTATGACAACATGGCCAGATGCAATTGTCAGGCGCTAGGCGTTGCATCCACGCCCTCCAAATCAACGAAACAGAAAACATCCCCCAACCATTGATCAGATCATCTGGATCACATCTTTTTCAATCGCCAGCATATAACCGCGGCGGGCGATGTTTTTGACCAACAACTCGCTGACGATCTGATTTCCCAATGTGTCGCGCAACCGTTTGATCCGGGTGGCGCCTGCTGCCTCTTCACAGTCGGTGGTATCCTTGCCGGAAATCATCGCTTCGATCTGCACGCCGGACAAAACGTCATCATCCATCCGCGCCTCGGCCAGAACAGACAGCGTTTCGATGGCCGCTGGGGTCAGCTTGAAATCAAGATTGTTGAGGTAGACGGTGTTTTCCTCACGGCTGATAAGCAACGAATTGACCTGAATGCCGGTGCGTTCGATTTGGGCCATGCGCCGGTTCAATGTGACCAGCATGATCAAGAACACAAAGCTCGCCACCAGCAAGGCGGTAGCAAACACCAACAAAACAAATATCACCATACGATAGCTGCTCAGCGTGTCGGAAAATGCCGTGCCTGATTGGGCCAAAATCTCCAGCAATTTGATTTCAGCCTGCGTGGTCAGGTCATTTTCGATGAAGACTCGTTCCACCCTCGCGTTGAACGCGTTGGCGTCGGGCAGGGTCAGCACCAAAAAGACGGCGGTGACCGCAAGGATCACCACGATGGCCGCAATGCCAAACCCAACAAGCCGTGTGCCTGATCGGCGGGCCTCAGAAACGGAGATAATAGGATCCGGCATCCGCTTTCCTTTCCTGCAATCCCTCGGGACCAAAGACAGAGATGACGTTCAACAACGTCCAGCCAGCCGCTTGCAAGCGGGCGGATGCCTCGGTGGCGGCTTGGTTCGCAGAACATGTGCTGATTTGAATGACGCCGTAATGCAGGCGCAGGGGGCTGTCTTGTTTGGCTTTGTAATCGGCATAGCAGTCGGCGGCATGCGCCGGGGACTGGACCAAAAACAGGGCTGCGAAGGCGAGGAGGGGCAAGAAATGTCTCATGCCCGTCACTCTGCGCTGTGAAGCGCGGATATTCAATAACAACAGGGCTTTGGGGTGCGTGAT
The DNA here is from genome assembly GCA_965183835.1 of Paracoccaceae bacterium. Lineage (GTDB taxonomy): Bacteria > Pseudomonadota > Alphaproteobacteria > Rhodobacterales > Rhodobacteraceae > OMPR01. Next base: position 221,809 of record CBCYME010000004.1, read on the forward strand.
ATCCAATAACAAGGGCGCGATATTGCCTGTCTGAACGGGGGGGGCCCAGTTTGATCTCATCACCACACCCCTGCTTGCCGGGGGACGCACACCACAGATCGACGGACCCCGAAAGGACACCCCATGCACCGCAAGTTCATCGCCCTAATCGTAACAACCGCAATTCTGGTCACAGGTTTTTCTGCCGCCCCAGCCCTGGCCGGGAATACCGAAAAACTTTTGGGGGGACTCGCTGCGCTGGCCATCCTCGGGGTCGCGGTTAACGAACACAAAAAGCGCAAGAAACGTCGCTCCCATGACGTCTCGCGGGACACTCACGATTATCACCCGCCGGTCAGCCGCCCTCTGCCGTCACGCGTTGCACGTTATGACCTGCCCGGACGCTGCCTGAAACCGATGAAAGGGTATCCGGGAAACAGCGCCCTGCTGAAACCAAAATGCCTGAGCAAGCACTACCGCCATGCCAACAGCCTGCCGCAGTATTGCAAAATCTCGTTCTGGAATGGTCAACGCACCAAACAAGCTTATGAGCCACGCTGCTTGCGTCAGCAGGGCTACCGGGTCGTTCACAACTATTAAGTGTCGAGCAGCGAGGGCACCGTCACAAGGTGTCACGTTGGGGAGGAGGGGAAACAGCCCTTCCTCCCTTTTTTCTTGCCAATTTGGGCCAAACGCGATTTCCCAAGGGCATGACACAGCCTGATTATGAACTGGAACGCGCGCTTCACGCGCAAGGGTATCTTCGCATTGCGGGGGTGGACGAAGTTGGCCGGGGGCCATTGGCTGGTCCGGTGACGGCAGCGGCGGTTATTTTGAACCCCGCACAGATCCCCCAAGGGTTAAATGATTCCAAGAAGTTGAGCGCCAAAAAGCACGAAATCTTGGAAATCAGCCTGATGGAAAATGCCGAAATCTCAATCGCCCACGCCACTGTTGAAGAGATTGATCGAATCAACATCTTAAAAGCGTCACATTTGGCGATGGAGCGCGCCGTTGCCGCGTTGGACCCGCCTCCAGACTACCTTTTGATCGACGGGAACCTGATTCCAAAGGGGTTGCGGACTCCATCCGAGGCCGTGGTCAAGGGGGACGGTCGATCTGTTTCCATCGCGGCGGCTTCAATTGTGGCCAAAATGTGTCGGGATCGTGTCATGGTGGATTTGGCGCAACAGCATCCAGGTTATGGGTGGGAAAAGAACGCGGGATATCCGACCAAACAGCACCGCGAGGGGCTGCAAAATATCGGGGTAACCCCACATCATAGGCGTTCGTTCAAGCCGGTACACAATATCTTGTATCAAGAGTAAAACATAAGCCTCTGTTTTAATAAAGAATTTGACCCTGAATCCTCTTTGACTCATCCTAGGGTTAACCAAATGAGCGCAAAAATGCGCCGTGGAACTTGAGGCAGAGCATGACAACAACAACCGTAAAGAGCGCAGCCGCGCTCCCTCTAAACACGATTCTTTCTGGTGACTGCATCGATGTGATGAACAGTTTGCCTGAATCGTCTGTTGATCTGATTTTCGCTGATCCCCCATATAATTTGCAGCTCAAAGGTCAGCTGCATCGCCCGGACAACAGTCAGGTCGATGCCGTCGATGACCATTGGGACCAGTTTTCGAGTTTTGCCGTTTACGATCAATTTACCCGCGATTGGCTGAAAGCCGCGCGGCGTCTGCTTAAGCCCAACGGGGCGATTTGGGTGATTGGCTCATATCACAACATTTTCCGCGTAGGCACCGCCCTGCAGGACGCGGGATATTGGATCCTGAACGACGTTGTTTGGCGCAAATCGAACCCGATGCCGAACTTCCGCGGCAAGCGGTTCACCAACGCGCATGAAACAATGATCTGGGCCTCGAAAGAAGAAGGCGCCAAGTACACTTTTAACTACGAAGCCCTCAAGGCGTTGAACGAAGGCATCCAGATGCGCAGCGATTGGGTTATGCCGATTTGCACAGGTCATGAACGCCTCAAAGACGAAAACGGCGACAAAGCGCACCCAACGCAAAAACCCGAAAGCCTGCTGCACCGCATTCTGGTTGGCTCGACCAAGCCCGGTGATGTGGTTCTGGACCCCTTCTTTGGCACCGGGACAACCGGCGCAGTCGCCAAAATGCTGGGCCGTGAATTCATCGGCATCGAACGCGAAGAAGCATACCGCAAGGTTGCCAAAAAGCGCATTGCCAACATCCGCAAATTCGACCGCGAAGCACTGGAAGTCAGCGCAAGCAAGCGCGCAGAACCCCGCGTGCCCTTTGGGCAGTTGGTGGAACGCGGCATGTTGCGCCCCGGCGAAGAGCTGTTTTCGATGAACCAACGCCACAAGGCCAAAGTTCGTGCAGATGGCACCCTGATCGGCGACAATATCAAAGGCTCTATCCATCAGGTGGGCGCGCATCTTGAAAACGCCCCATCGTGCAACGGCTGGACCTATTGGTGCTTTAAACGCGAAGGCAAAACAGTGCCTATCGACGTGCTGCGCCAACAGATCCGATCCGAGATGCGGAACTGATTTCCAACAGCAGATCAAGAAAACCGCCGGTGCCTGTGGTCTAACCCATGGCACTACACCTTGCCCCGCCGTTCTCGGCGGGGTTTTTTTATTGTTACATAGGGGTGTTGAGCGCGGGTGTGATCGCCTATCTTGCAAGTAGTCCGCAGGAGAACAAAATGTCCGACATCAGCGCTTCAGCCCCTGAACGGAAACGTTTGTTTGTAACGCGGCCGGACGAGCCTGAAATACAGAACCAATACACCGAGGCCGTCTGGGAACGCCACAAACGCGAAGGGCTTGAACTGGCGGTGCGGGCCCGTTGGATTGCGATGGCGATCATCGCCATCTTTTTGGTGTTTATCAATCCGAACTGGGATGTGCTGTATTACCATTTTATTCTGGCTTTGATCGCGGCCAATGGCTGGCTGATCAGACGTGCGGGGCGCGTTGGTCAATCCGGGGTCGAATTGCTGCTGCTGTTTCTGGATTTGCTGATCATGACATTGGGCATGATCATTCCTAATCCGTTCAGCGATGATATCCGGCCCGTTGCGATGCAATACAGGTTTGACAACTTCCAATACTTTTTCATCATTCTAGCCGGGGGTACGCTGGCGTATTCTTGGCGCACGGTGATTGCGATTGGGACATGGACGGCAGCCATGTGGACAACCGGATGGATCGCCGTCTGGTGGTTCACCAAACCGATTGCGGCGCTGTCAGAACGCTCGGCCGAGGCCTTTTCTGGGTTCCCTGATGTTGCCGAGTTCATGAACCCCAACAGCGTCATGCCCTCGCTCCGGGTGCAAGAAATCATTGTCTTTCTGTTGGTCGCGGTCACGTTGGGGTTCTCGGCCCGCCGGTTCAATCGGCTTTTGATGTCCAATGCGGGGTTAGAGCGGGAACGCGCAAACCTGTCACGCTATTTCTCACCCAATGTGGTGGAGCAACTGAGCCAGAACGATGAACCGCTGAAGAAAGTGCGCAAAGCTGATGTCGCGGTGTTGTTCATCGATATCGTCGGGTTCACAAAGTTTGCAGCGGGGCGCGACCCCTATGCGGTGATTGAACTGCTGCGCGGGTTTCACGCGCGGATGGAAACCGAAGTTTTCCGTCATCGGGGCACCCTGGACAAGTATCTGGGCGATGGGTTGATGGCGACATTTGGCACGCCAATGCCGGGATCCAAAGATGCGACAGATGCATTGGCCTGTGCGCGTGCCATGGTGCGGGTGATGGAACAGTGGAACTTGGAACGCCGCCGCCTCAATGAACCGGAAATCAAGGTCGGGATCGGTATTCACTTTGGGTCGGCCGTGCTTGGCGATATCGGCGCAAACCGATTGGAGTTTGCGGTGATCGGAAATGCCGTGAATGTCGCGGCCAAACTTGAAGCCGTGACACGGGACTACGGGGTCGCCATCGTCATGAGCAATGCGTTGCGCGAGCAAGTCCTGAGAGAGGCCAGCGTTGGCCTAGATCTGGTGTCCGGTTTCGAGTTGCACCCGGATCAGGGCATTCGAGGGCTGGATGCTGAAATGGATATTTGGACTTATTGATCCGGTGCTTGGATAAACAAGGGCTCCCGCCTGCCGTTGGTGCCTTTGGCACCGCCTCTTGTTGGGCGTGGCAGTGTGGGCAAGCCCACACTGCGGTCGGCGTACCCGTTTAGCGTGGCATCGGGTTGCTGGCCATGTTGTACGCTTTCCAATCGGTGATCTCGGGATAGTACTGGCGTCGCCATCCCCGCACGCGGGGATTCATGACCCGACGCCAGAGCGGAGGGATCATGGCCGCAACCGTCATGACCGGATAGCCATAAGGCAGCTGTGGCGCAGCGGTTTCAGCGTGGTTTTGCAGCAGGGGAAACCGACGATTGGGCTTGTAGTGGTGATCCGAATGGCGCTGCAGATTGATCAACAGCCAGTTTGACGCCTTGTGAGCCGCGTTCCAGGAATGGTGGGGGTGAACGTGTTCATATTTCCCCTCCCCAAGGTGTTCGCGCGTCAGACCATAGTGTTCAACATAGTTCACCAGCTCTAGCTGCCAAATGGCAACGCCGGCCTGCAATAGGAACAACCCAACCCCGGCCCATCCGCCAAGGCCAAAGGCAAGACACAGCATCAGACCTTGTAGCGCCCAATAGCGAAAGAACGGATTGGAAAAATTGGTCCAAGGCTGCCCCTTGCGCGCCAATTGCTTGGCCTCTGCCCGAAACGCCGACGCCAAAGATTGATACAGAACCCGAGGATAGAACCGATGAAACCCTTCGTTATAGCGCGCGGTGACCGGGTCGCGGGGGGTGCCAACATAGGTATGATGCACCAGCAAATGTTCAGACCGGAAATGGGAATACAGAACCATCGCCAACAAAATGTCCCCCAGCCAGCGTTCGCGGCGGCTTTTCTGGTGCATCAGTTCATGAGAGTAATTGATCCCAATCGTGCCTGAGATAACGCCAAGCCCAAAGAACAACGCGATCTTTTCGCCACTGGACAGGTGGCCGGACTGGGTTGCATAGGCGATCAGGCCAAACACGGTCAGGAATTGCAGCGGCACCCAAACCTGCGTGAGACTGATATACCAACCCAAGTCTTTGTCCGGTGTTTCCGTATCAGCATTGTCCAGATTAAGCCCGGTCAGATGATCCAGAATGGCAAAGGCCCACCAGGTTGTCAGGGGCACAGCAATAAGCCACCAGCCCCCCTGCGTGGCGGTAAACCACACCAAAGGGATTAACAAAAACGAGATCCAAAACGGCAGCGCGCTTTGCCAACGTGTTAGGGTTTCAGGAGCAATCATTGTTTGGTCTCCACACCTGATTGGGCGCACTCTACCCTCATTCAAAGCGGTCGCCCAAGGGGGCTATTGGCCGCGCCACAGATCATATGCTTTGCGCATCACAGTCGGCAGGTCAGAGGGACGAAAATCATGTTTGTCTAGGATTTGCAGGGCGTTGGGCGTCATGTGATCCGGCAACTCAGCGCTGTGCACGGTCAAGATCAGATGAAAATGCGTGAACGTGTGCCGGACTTCGCTGCCCAAGACCTGCCACTCTGCCACAAAAGGGGGGCTGGGCTGTGGCGCATCGTTCCAATCTGACCCCGGCCAGCCCAGCATGCCCCCCAACAATCCCTTGTCAGGACGGCGTTCCAGCAACCAAGCCCCGTCTGCCCGCTGCGCAAGGTACACATGCCCATATCGTGTGGGTTTCGGCTTTTTCGGGGTTTTCTTCGGCAGCTCTGGCGCGGTGCCCGCTTGGCGGGCCTCACAAGGGTCACGCAATGGGCAAATACCACATGCTGGGGATTTGGGGGTGCAGATGGTTGCACCCAGATCCATGACCGCTTGGGCGTAATCACCGGGCCGGAGTTGCGGGGTCAATTCACCAGCGCGCGCCTTGAGCTGGGGTTTGGACGCAGGTAACGGGTCGTGAATGTCAAAAAGCCGGGCCATGACCCGTTCGACATTGCCGTCCAAAACTGTTTCAGGTCGGTCAAAAGCGATGGATGCAATCGCCGCCGCCGTATAAGGGCCAACACCGGGCAGTGTCAGCAAGGCGTCATAGGTATCAGGAAACTGCCCGTCATAGTCATTGGCAACAACGCGGGCACATTTCAGCAGATTACGCGCACGGGCATAATAACCCAAGCCCGCCCATTCTCCCATCACCTGCTCATCAGGGGCGTCGGCCAAATCGCGAACCGTGGGCCACCGCGCCGTGAATCGGTGGAAATAGTCGCGCACAGCAGCCACAGTTGTTTGCTGCAACATCACCTCTGACATCCATATTCGATAGGGGTCCGGGCAGATTCCCGCCGCACGGTCTGCGGGGCTGACGCGCCATGGCATGTCGCGTGCATGTACGTCATACCACGCCAGCAACGCGTCACTCACGGGAATGTGTTGGGTGTACTGCACGTTATTTTCCTTACCTGTTCGGTTTCGCTGGCACCTGACCGCGTGCCCCGTACAATAGCGCCGAAAGACTCGGATACCAGATGAAGCCTAGACGATCCTCAACCCGCGGGTTCAAACGCACATCGATGCTGTTGAACGACCAGATTCGGCGCGCCGGTGAAAGCCGTGGCTTTGCGGTGTCTCGGCTGTTGACCCACTGGTCCGAAATCGTCGGGCAGGATATTGCCGCCATCGCCAAACCCGTGAATGTGGGCTATGGGCGCGGCGGGTTTGGCGCCACGCTGACGGTGCTGACCACCGGGCCACAGGCCCCCATGCTGGAAATGCAAAAAGAGCAACTGCGGGAACGGGTCAATTCGGCCTATGGCTACAATGCCATCAGCCGTATTCGCATCACCCAGACCGCACCGATTGGATTTGCCGAGGGGCAGGCCAGTTTCGATCACAAACCGAAACAAGCAAAACCCCAGATTTCCCCCGCAGTTGCCGCAGACGCAGAACACTCTGCCAGCGGTGTTGGGGATGATGACTTACGTGCGGCCCTTGAACGCTTGGGCCACAATGTTTTATCCAAGCAGAAACGTTAAGAAAGGGCCGCGAATGAGCCGCTTTGGAACCGCAATTTGTGCTGCCGTGGCGATCGCCGCAGGTGGGTATTGGCTGACACAGTCGCAAAGCACGCAAACAAGTGCGCCGCTGATCGGGGCCGCCTTTGCGCAGGACGCAGGTGATATCGACACGTCAACCATCATCGAGATGGTCCAAGGTGCCGAAGATGCACCGATCGAGATGATCGAATACGCCTCTTACACCTGTCCGCATTGTGCGACCTTTCACGAAGGGGCGTACAAAGAGCTAAAGAAAGATTACATCGACACCGGCAAGGTGAAATTCATCTACCGTGAAGTCTACTTTGACCGCTATGGTCTGTGGGCTTCGATGGTCGCACGTTGCGGTGGCCCCGAAAAATTCTTTGGCGTCAGCGATCTGATCTTCAAAGGTCAAAGCGATTGGGCCCGCGCGGGCGGTCCGGCTGAAATCGTGGACGAACTGCGTAAAATTGGCCGCGTTGCCGGTTTGGACAATGAAGCGCTCGAGGCGTGCCTGCAGGATGGAACCAAGGCGCAGACCTTGATCAAATGGTACGAAGACAACGCCAAAGCCGATGGGGTTGAGTCAACGCCAAGCTTCATCATCAACGGCAAAAGCGTTTCAAACCAGTCTTACGCCGACTTCAAGAAAGTTCTCGACGCGGAACTGGCCAACTGATGACGGCACCGCTGGCGGGCCTCAAGGTCATTGAACTGGCACGTGTTTTGGCTGGCCCTTGGGCTGGCCAAACACTGTCTGATCTGGGGGCTGCAGTCACCAAAATCGAATCTCCCGCAGGCGATGATACCCGCGCCTGGGGGCCCCCCTTTGTGACGCGTGATGATGATGTGTCGGCGGCCTATTTCCACTCGACCAACCGGGGCAAGGCTTCGGTTACAGCGGATTTTTCCACCTCTGCTGGGCAGGAACAGGTGCGCGCGATGGTGCGCGACGCTGATATCCTGATCGAAAATTTCAAAGTCGGCGGGTTGGCGAAATACGGCTTGGATTATGAGAGCCTGAAAGAGATCAACCCACGTCTGATCTATTGCTCAATCACCGGGTTTGGGCAGGATGGGCCATACGCCCACCGCGCGGGCTATGATTTTATCATTCAAGGCATGTCTGGGCTGATGTCGATCACTGGGGAACCTGACGGTCAGCCGCAAAAATCGGGCGTCGCGATCACCGATATCTTTACCGGCATTTATGCGGTGACCGGGATTTTATCCGCCTTGCATCAGCGTGAAACCACGGGTCGAGGGCAACATGTGGATATGGCGTTACTGGATGTTGCGGTCGCTGTGACGGCCAATCAGGCGCTGAACTATCTGACTACGGGCACGGCCCCGGGGCGTATGGGCAATGCGCATATGAACCTGACGCCCTATCAGGTGTTTGATTGCGCGGATGGTCACATCATCATCGCCACCGGCAATGACCGGCAATATCAACGCCTGTGCAAGGTGCTGGATCTCGAGGATATGGCCGAAGCGCCAGAATTCCTGCGCAACAAAGACCGGATCGCCAATCGCCGCGTGATGATCGCACGTTTGAACGGGGCAACCGCACAACGTGACAAGGCGGATTTGTTGGCCGCGTGCGAAGCCGTCGGTGTTCCCGCCGGACCCATCAACACCTTGGATGAGGTGATGGTTGATCCTCAGATCGTGGCGCGCGGCATGCAGATCGAATTGGACGGCGTGCCAGGGGTGCGCGCCCCGTTCAAGTTTTCCGACGCCGATCTCGCATTGCACAGACCCGCGCCGAAACTGGGCGAAGACAACGTGTCCTAAGCAACACGCGCTGGCCTAAGGGGCCGGTGCAACCGCCAGCATCATGTCCCGCACCATATCATCTTGGGCAACCTCAAGCCGCACAGGCAATGTGATCACCTTGCTGCGAAACGCAGGGGGCAGGCGCACTGCGTCTTTCTCGGTGGTGACCATCTGCGCACCCAGCAAGCGGGATTCATTCTCTAACCGGGTCATCAACGCCTGCGTCAGGGGTTGGTGGTCATCCAATGCCTCGGCCCGACGCAAGTCTGCCCCTTCTTGGCGCAGGGTGCGAAAGAACTTCTCAGGGTTCCCAATCCCGGCAAAGGCCAACACAGGCGTGTCGTTCCAATCCATCCCGGTTTGCAGCGGTTTGACCGCGCCCGTGGCGTGCGGCAGGTGAACCTGATCGCCCCAATGTTCTGCAAACTGCGCCTGCGCCTCGGCATCGCCAAGCGAAAGGACCAGATTAGCGCGGGCCAACCCGACTGAAACAGGTTCCCGCAATGGTCCCGCAGGCAGGCACTTGCCGTTTCCAAATCCCTGCGCCGCGTCCGCAACGATGATGGACAGGTCTTTGGCCACCGACGGGTTCTGGAACCCATCGTCCAGCACAATCACCGTCGCGCCATCCGCAGCGGCAGCCATGGCCCCCGCAGCGCGATCTTTGGCCACCCAAACCTCGGCAAAGGCCGCCAACAAAAGCGGCTCGTCCCCCACATGTTTGGCCCTGTGTTTGCCCGGATCAACACGCACTGGCCCCTCAAGCGATCCACCATAGCCGCGGGTCACCACATGAGGTTCATGTCCGGCATTGCGCAATTGATCCAACACCCAAATCGCCGTTGGCGTTTTGCCGGTCCCCCCGGCGTTCAGGTTGCCAATACAGATCACCGGCACACCGGGGCGCACCCCCTCTCCGCTGGCGACCCGCTTTGCGGTCGCACGGGCATACAACGCCCCAAGCGGGGCCAATAGATGTGCCCGCCAATCCGCGTGATCCGGGCCAGTGTTCCAGAATTTAGGGGGCCGCATGGTTCACCTCGCGTTCGTCCAGTTTATCCTGAACCAATTCGATTAACTGATCGATCTGATGGGCGCCTTCGGTCACCAATTGCCACCCGGCCAAGGCCATGGTGGCGGCGTGGTCCGGGGCCAACAACTGGACAACGCCTGCGCCTAATGCCTCGGCATCGCGCACGGCACGTCCGGCCCCAGACGCCGCAAGACGCGCGTAGATGTCGATGTGATTGCGCACATTTGGCCCATACAGCAACGCAGATCCCAAAGCGGCTGCAATCAACGGATCGCGCCCCCGGCCGCCGGGCTCCAACGAACTGCCCATAAAAGTCAGCGGCGCAACCCGGAACCAAAGGCCCAGATCCTCGGCCTCGGCACTTAGGATCACTTGCGTGGTATCTTCGATCTCATCGCCTGCATCCCAGTCCGCACAGCGCAAATCCATCGCCGATAGGCGGGCCTGCAAAGGGCCAGATTCCGCAGGGTCTGCCACATGCAACACCAACAACAGCCGGTGCAACAACCGCAACGCGCTGCGATGGGCTGTCAGGACTGAAATGAACTCTTTGTCCTGCGTCCAGGCGGACAGCCAAACGGGACGCCCAGCCATGGCATGATTGGTGTCGACCAATTCATCTTCGGGCCACGGCGCAGGCGACGGGCTGACCCGCAAAGGCGCAGACACTAGAACCTTGCCCGAGGCAATGCCCGCACGCCGGATCACCCGAGCAACCGTTTCATCCACTGCCAAAAGCGTGTCAAAACAATCCAATGTTGTGCGCGTCAAATCCGGCAACCACCGCAACCGACGCGGGGTGATATCCTCCTCACGCGCGTCGATCATAATCAATGGAACCCGCCGACCCGAGGTTTGGCTCAGCAAGTTGGGTTGCAAATCGCCCCCTGACCACAGGCACATGTCTGGTTTCCAATGATCCAGGAATCCGCGCGTCGCACTGGGGTGATCTGCTGGCAATGGAACAAATGACGAGCAAAGATTGCTCCAGTTGCTCACATCCACGTCGACAGGGTGGGTGAACAGGATCTGTAGACCCGGCCGCTGCACCAACAACCGTTTGCACAGATCGCCCAAGGGGGCAACGCGGGCGTGATCCCCGATGTGAACCCACAACAGCTCCCCCTCGGGGCGCACCGGTTGGGGGGCATTCTGGGCCGGTGTGGCTGTGCGCCACGACAGCGCACGATAGGCCGCAAGGCTGAGCGCGCGGCCCATCAGATTAGCCTAACTCTTCTGTCGAGGACGCTTCAGTGCCTTCGTCCCGCAGACGATGAATGTGGGCAATGAAATAGCGCATATGCGCATTGTCGACCGTGCGTTGTGCTTCGGCTTTCCAGGCGTCATAGGCGGTTTGATAATCCGGGAACATGCCAACCATATGGATGTCGTTTACATCCTTGAACACACTGCGGGTCGGGTCGACAAGCTCCCCTCCGAATACAAGATGAAGTCGTTGGGTCATGGCGCTTTTCCTGACGGTAAAAAGGGTTCCGTGATGGGGGCAACCTACGAATTTGCACCCCCGCGTCAAGCCGAAGCCTGTCAGCCGGGAATGCCAGTGCTTTCCGGGTCCAATGCGACGCTCAATTCTTGGTGCACCAACGCCCCACCGGCAACCACACCGTTCAGCTTGGGATGGGGGTTGTTGAACCGCAGGGCCAGCCCCGCGCGATCAGTGCACAGGCCACCGGCCTCGCGAATGATCAGATCGCCCGCAGCAATATCCCATTCCCAACTGGCGCGCAGTGTCAACATGCCGTCAAACCGCCCCTGTGCAACCAAGGCCATGCGATAGGCCAAAGAGGGGCGATAGGCGTGGCCAAATTCAGGCGGCTGTCCTGACAACCAATGGCGCGCGGCCAGATTGGGTTTGGCCGCCAGTAAGTTGGCCGTGTTCAGGGCATCGGGTTCAGAAATGCAGATAGTTGCGCCATTTAGTTGCGCCCCTTTTCCGGTTTCTGCGGTGTAGAGCAAATCGCGCAGTGGCAGGTAAATCACCGCCGCCGTAACCACCCCGTGCTCTGCAATGGCCAGCGAATGGGCCCAGGTTTTAGACCCTTCGGCAAAGCTGCGGGTGCCGTCGATAGGATCGATGATGAACACGCGATCTTTGCTCAGGCGGCTGGAATTGTCTTCAGTTTCTTCGCTGAGCCACCCATAGTCAGGCCGTGCAGATGGTAGCCGATCTTCCAGCATTTCATTCACCGCCAGATCGGCCTCGGTCACCGGACCCGCGCCATCTGGTTTGTCCCAGCGTTTGGCGTCAGCGCCCGAGAACCGCGTGGCAATGCGCCCTGATTCCAGCGCCGCCTCGATGAGCAGGTCTAGATCAGCTGCCGGCAAGGGTCATCCCTTCGATCAGCAGCGATGGCACAACCCGCGACAGATGCGTGCGGGCATCGTTGGCGGGGATGATCCGCATCAGCATGTCGCGCAGATTGCCCGCGATGGTGCATTCATTCACCGGATAGGCGATCTCACCGTTTTCGATCCAAAACCCGGATGCCCCACGCGAATAATCGCCGGTGTTGGGGTTGATAGTCGACCCGATCATCGATGTGACCAACAGGCCAGTGCCCATGTCCCGCATCAGATCGGCGCCGCTCTGGTCGCCTTGGGTCAGCTCAAGGTTCCAGCTGGATGGGGACGGGGGCGAAGACACGCCCCGTACCGCATTCCCGGTCGAGGTCATGTTCAATTTGCGCGCGCTGGACAAATCCAGCGTCCAACCGGTCAGAATGCCGTTTTCAATCACCGCGCGGCGCTGTGTCGGCAACCCCTCAGCGTCGAACGGGCGCGATCCCGAAACCCGTTTGCGATGGGGGTCTTCGATCACCGACAGGTGGTCCGGCAATACCTGCGCGCCCAGACAGTCCTTTAGCCACGATGACCCGCGCGCAATGGCCGAGCCGTTGCTGGCGGCCATCAGATGCCCGATCAGAGACGAGGAAATCCGCTCATCAAACAAGACGGGAAAGCTGCCCGTTGCGGGTTTGCGAGCGCCGACTAATTGAATGGCGCGTTCGCCTGCTGTGCGGCCAATATCGGCTGGATCACGCAGATCCGCCTGAAAGCTGCGCCCATCGCCATCATAATCACGCTCCATTCCCGTGCCTGTTCCCGCAATCGCGACACAGGATGTGGATCGGCTGGTGCGGGCATAGCCGCTGGAAAATCCGTTGCTTGCGGCCAGATGCACGCGATGTTCCCCATACCCGGCCCCGGCCGCAGAGACCTGCGTCACGCCTTCAACAGCCGCGGCCGCAGCTTCGGCAGCCAGCGCATCGTCTTGCAACATTTTCGGTGTTGGCTCTGGTGTCGGATCAAACAGCTCTAGCGCCTCATAATCCGTATTCTGGGCCAGTTGATTGGCCTCGGCCAGACCCGAATACGGGTCTTCGGGGGCTTCGCGCGCCATCGCCACGGCACGTTCCGCCATGGCGGTCAGGGTGGCGGGGCTGCTGTCCGAGGCCGACACGATTGCCTGTCGATGCCCTAACAACACTCGCAAACCTAAATCGGTGCCTTCAGACCGCTCTGCATGTTCCAACGCGCCCTTGCGCACGTCCACAGACACGGACGTCCCCTGAACAACCATGGCATCCGCGCTGTGCGCACCGGCTTTTTGGGCGGCTTCCAGCAAGGCGTGGCTGATCTGTTCTGGGCTTAGGGTCATTGCGGGCTCATCTGTTGAAAAGGTCATATATGACCTAGCCTTGGCCCGCCCGCCCTGCAAGTCCCGGTCCCCAAAAGTTGACGACCCAAAGGCAGGATGGCGTTTGAACACAGGGACAAGGGCATAAAACAAAGGCCCCGCACCAAGGGGGGCCTTTGCTCTGTTTCAGGTGGGTCTGATCACTTCAGACGTTGGCCATTGGCGATGATGTGGCCCTGTTTGTTGATTTCGATGGTTGATTTCAACGTATCAGGCGCGTCACCCGGTACGGCCAACATGCCCATCATCATGCGCGCGCCCATGGCATCTGAATCAGACATCATGCCCATGGCGATTAGCTTGTCGATCAGGCCGTTGGCGCCGCTCAACTCCAGATCGGCCGAGCCGGATGGCGCAGGCATACCATCAAAGGCTGCGGTGTTGGCGTTGTCGAATTCAAAGTCACCGGTGCCCGCCAGCTTCGCGCCCACCATCGACACCAGCAACTGGTTGATGGTCAATGCGTGCAACTCGCCCGGGGCGGCCCCTGTCTGTTCCAACGTTTCCGCGACAGTCGGGTCCAGGAAGTTGACCAGAACCTTGGCCATGCCCGTGGTATCCAGCGAAACAGTTGCCGGGTCGCGCGGCAAAGCACCCGCCGGATCAAACATGCCCCAGATCATATCGGACATTGTGAAATCGGTCAGGTTCATCGCCATGTTAAACGGCTGCAACTCATCGGATTGCTGCATTGGGAAATCAAACTTGAACCCGGCCTTGGCCATCTTCAGGTCAATCGGGAATGGCAGATCCTGCACCGTGACCGAAATGTCGGTCGCGTTCTGGGAAACATCATACCCGATGCGCGCCCCATCCATCGAGACATTGAACGCGCCCCCTTGCGAGGTGCTGGTATAGGCGAACTCTTCGCCGTCGCCATTGCCTGACAACGCACTGCTGCCTGAGCCAAACGTGAACCCACCGGCAAACCGAAAACCAGCGGCAATCAGCGCTTCATAGTCGGACATGCTCATGTCCGCAGGGAACTGGCCCGAGCCGTTGAAGTCGATGCTGTTGAACGCGCCGTTAAAGGCGGCTTGGTCATCGGATTCAGGGTCATTAAAGCTCAGGTTGTAGGTCGTGGATGCAATGGTGAATGCCTGCTCCATGCCGCGCTGTTCGGCGATGGTGGATTTGGATGTCCCGGCCACATCTTTCATATCGATGCTGATGTCCAGGGCGTCCCCGACCATCTCTTTGCCCTCAGCGATGAGAGAGGTCACCTTGGCCGACAACCCGGCTGCTGAATAGGTATACAGCATCTCCTCAGATGTGCCCGAGACCACGGTTTTCATCTGATCCATGCTGTAAAGCAATTCGCCTGTAACCGGCTCTTCGCCCTCGGCCGCGATATTGAACGCAATCGGCAGCTGTGCGGGGAAATCAATGGACACGGTGCCATCGCCATTCTCGGTGAACGACACTTCGGGCAAGGTGCCAGACCCGCTGCCTTCGCCTTCGGGCATTTCCATCGCGACTTTCAGGTCGGTAACCGTCAGAACGTTGCCTGATGCTGCTTCGGTTCCGGTGACTTCGTAGCCCATTCCACCCATATAGGATTTCCAGTCAGACCAGACATCATTGGCGGACAGATCAGCCCAGGCACCTTGGGTGGCAACGGCATAAACAAGTGCCGCACCGCAGGAACGGCGAAACAGAATAGACATAAGTGAACCCTTCTCGATCAATTTGGCGTATGGTCTGCGCTCGCGTTGCGGTCGTCAAGGGGCAAGGGGTGGACCCGCTCCCCCCGGCACAGTACCACTGACCTCAAGATATGTGTTCAGGGGGAAAATCAATGGATTTGCGTGGAAAAACAGTTCTAATCACTGGTGCAAGCCGTGGAATAGGGGCCGAAGCTGGGCGTATTTTTGCCAGTGCAGGTGCCAATGTCGCTTTGGTGGCGCGCGGTGCGGGTCATATCACTGAACTCGCAGCAGAAATTGGCGATCAGGCAATCGCCATCCCTTGCGATGTCAGCGACTATGCGCAGGTCGAAGCAGCCGTGCAAACTTGTGTTGATCGTTTCGGCGGTTTGGACATTTTGATCGGAAACGCCGGGGTTATCGAACCGATTTCGCACCTTGCCACAGCTGATCCCGCTGAGTGGGGTAAGGTCATCGACATCAACCTCAAGGGCGTATTCTACGGCATGCGCGCCGCGTTGCCTGTGATGCAGAAAGCCGGTGGTGGCAGCATTCTGACCATCAGTTCGGGCGCGGCGCATGGCCCGGTTGAGGCGTGGAGTCACTATTGTTCTTCCAAAGCCGGGGCGGCGATGCTGACCTCCTGCTTGGACAAAGAAGAACGCGCACAGGGCATCCGCGCAATGGGTCTGTCGCCGGGAACCGTCGCCACCCAGATGCAGCGTGAAATCAAGTCATCCGGCATCAACCCTATCAGCAAGTTGGCGTGGGAAGACCATGTTCCAGCGGACTGGCCTGCCAAGACCCTGCTGTGGATGTGTTCGGCGGATGCGGACGAATTTATTGGCAGTGAAATCTCGTTACGTGATGAAGGCATTCGGAAACGGGTTGGCCTGATATGATTGAACTGAGCAAAGACAACGGGCTGTGGATCGTGACGATCAACCGCCCGGACAAGGCAAACTCCCTGACCGAGGATATGCTGCGTGAATTGGCTGAGATTGCTGAATCCGCGACCGAAGCCAAGGCGTTGATCCTGACTGGCACAGGCAAGGTGTTCAGCGCGGGCGCCGATCTAGAGGCGGCCAAAGCAGGACTTGCCACCTCGGATCTGTGGGAACGCTTGTCAGGTGCGATTGCGGCACTGCCATGTCTGTCGATTGCGGCACTGAACGGAACGTTGGCGGGCGGGTCAAATGGCATGGCACTGGCGTGCGATCTGCGGATTGCGGTTCCGACAGCCAAGTTCTTTTACCCGGTGATGAAGCTGGGCTTTTTGCCCCAACCCTCTGATCCGAAACGCATGGCGGCCCTTATCGGCCCGTCGCGCACCAAATTGATCTTCATGGCCGGGCAAAAGATCATGGCGGACGAGGCGTATGGCTTTGGTCTGGTGGATCGGGTGGTTGAACCGGATGCGCTTATGGATGTCGCGCGTGAATTGGTGGCCGATAGCATCGCCGCAAAGCCGGCTATCGCAG
This sequence comes from Paracoccaceae bacterium, assembly GCA_965183835.1. Classification (GTDB taxonomy): domain Bacteria; phylum Pseudomonadota; class Alphaproteobacteria; order Rhodobacterales; family Rhodobacteraceae; genus OMPR01. The sequence continues at coordinate 238,477 of CBCYME010000004.1, forward strand.
CCGGAATCGCAGAAATGTGCGCATGAGGCTTTCTGGCGTTCGGCTGCGCGTCGCAAACCCTCAGGAGCTGTCGGCATTTTATGGCACTGCACTTGGTATGCAGGTTCAAAAGGATGGGGCGAACTGGCGCGTTGGGTATCCGGGGCAGGACGCGGACCTCGTCCTGTGTCCGGGCGGTGGCGGGTACACGCACGACAGAGCACAACGCTATTGGAAAATAGGTATCACGGTGCCCAACGTGGATCTTGCGGTGGATCATCTGCGGTCTCTTGGGGTGCAGGTTGGTGATCCGCAGCAGTTTCTTGATATCGGGTACATGGCCCATCTGAGCGATCCCCAAGGGTTCGTGATCGAGTTGTTGCAGCATGATTTTCAAGGCAATCGTCCAGAGGGTGCAGGGGATGCCAACGCGCCTTTTGCCGACGCCTGCATTGGTCAAATCACGCTGCGCAGCGGGGATATTCAGGCAGAAGAGGCGGTGTTTAAGTCATTGGGAATGCGTCTTTTATCTGTGCAAGAGGTTGCGCCTTATGGGTTCGATCTGCACTTTTATGCCTTTACGGATCAACACCCGCCTGAACCCGATCTCTGGTCTGTGGCGAACCGGGAATGGCTTTGGAAACGGCTCTATACGACGTTGGAGATTCAACACATCCCCGATGCTGCCTTTGTCCCTTCGCCAGATTATTTGGGGTTAGAGGTCACTGGATTAGAAGCGTCCCAAAAAGATGCGTTTGGCGATCCAATTCATATCGGGGCTTAACCGCTTATTTCGTCAGTTGAGACCGGGTAAGGGCACAATGCGCGGATAAGATCGTACATTTGGGGCCTGATTTTGTACGTTTTGAACACAGAATGTGCCATTGGGCGCGAAGGGCAAGAGGCATGAAAATGGCACAAGCAGTTGTAATCGGAGCAGGCCCAGCCGGTTTAATGGCGGCCGAGGAATTGGCCCGCGCAGGCTGTAAGGTGCTGATTGTTGAGGCGAAACCGTCGGCTGCACGCAAATTTCTGATGGCGGGGAAGTCGGGGTTGAACCTGACCAAGGACGAGCCACTGGATGATCTGATGCACGCCTATGGCGAGGCGGCGGATTGGCTGCGGCCAATGATTGGGGAGTTTGATGCCCAAATCGTACAAAATTGGGCCCGCGATCTGGGGCAGGAGCTGTTTACCGGCTCAACGGGCCGTGTTTTCCCCAAAGTCATGAAGGCGTCGCCCCTGTTGCGGGCGTGGATGGCGCGACTGGCTGAGATGGGCGTCGAGCTGCGCACCCGCTGGCGATGGACCGGATGGGAGGACGCGGCCTTGCGGTTTGACACGCCAGAGGGGACGCAATTGGCATCAGCCGATGTCACGATCTTGGCCTTGGGTGGGGCGAGCTGGTCCCGGCTGGGGTCTGATGGTGCGTGGGCATCGTTGTTGGCGGATCGGGGAGTCGAGTTGGCACCGTTTGCGGCGGCCAATGCCGGGGTCTTGGTGAACTGGTCCGATCACATGAAACCGATGTTCGGCGAACCGCTGAAAGGTGTGGCCTTGCGCGCAGGTGATTCCCAGACGCGCGGCGAGGCGGTGATTTCACAACGCGGGCTTGAGGGGGGCGGGATTTACACGATCAGCAAACCTGTGCGCGAGGGCGCGGACCTGAGCATCGACCTGTTGCCGGATCTGAGCGAGGCTGAGGTTTTCAAACGTCTGAGCAAGCCGCGCGGTAAGACCAGCATGGCCAATCATCTGCGCAAGGCGTTGAAGCTGGGCGTGGCGCGTCTGGCTTTGTTGCAGGAATTTGGGCGACCACTTCCTGCAAAGCCGGAAGACCTTGCGCGGATGATCAAAGGGCTGCGCATTGATCATGCGGGACTCAGACCGATGGACGAGGCGATTTCAACTGCCGGGGGCGTGCGTCAGGGCGCAATGACCGACGGGTTGATGTTGACCGCCATTCCGGGTGTGTTCTGCGCCGGAGAGATGTTGGATTGGGAGGCCCCGACCGGGGGCTATCTGCTCACCGCGTGTCTGGCGACCGGGCGATGGGCGGGGCGGTCTGCCGCAGAACATCTGCGCCAGACCCAATAGATCAGTCTTTTTTGGCCAAAGCCGCCATGCGGGCTGGCGCTTCGCGAGAGCGCACAAGTTTGCCGTAGGCCTTCATGCTGTCGCTGTTCATTGGGAAGCCGACACCATGCGCCCAGTTCATGCAGTGCACACACAGGATATCGGCAATCGTCATCTTGTCGCCCTGCAGGTAGGGACCTTTGGCACGCTCTGCCATCCGCTGGAAATTGCGGTCAAATTCCCACATCAGGCTTTCAGCAATTGCCGGGACGCGCTTGTCTTCGGGCAGGATGACCCGGTGGCGCATCGCGGTCCAGAGCAGCGCATCGAATTCGTCATTGATAGTGTGGGTCAGCGCGTCTTGCTGTGCGCGTTCAACGGTGCCAGCGGGATAGGTGAATTCCCCATGTTTGTCCGCGAGATAGGTCATGATCGCGACGGAATCGGTCAATACCGCATCGCCATCGACCAGCACGGGGATTTTGCCCGATACGTTCAGTTCAGCGACTTGGGGGTCGTGGGGACCAACGTCGATGAATTCATACTCTTGGCCCAGCTCTTCGAGCAACCAGATGACCCGCGAGGCGCGGCTTTGAAGGCGGCCATAGATTTTGTACATGAGGTGACGTCCCTATTTGATCAACTTATCCGCAAACTTGGGGACAGGGGACCAAAGGTCAACCGGGACGCCTCGTCAGATCGCGTTAGCGTGATCGCGCCAGCATCGCCATGCGGATCAAAGCCCGTTCCATCAACGCCATTGCAGGCGCAGTCTGGCCCGCAGAGCGCAGCGAAAGATCGGTGTCTGTCAGGACGGTCAATGCGGTTTCCAGCTTGTGTGGCCCCCACGCCTGAGCCTGACGCAAGATGCGGTCCCGGCGTTTGCCGTAGACGGGCGGGCGTAGTCGTCCGATGCCCGCAGCCGGGCCACCGGGGTCAGAAGCGCAGGCATAGAGAATGCGGAAATGGCGCGTTGCCCCGATACACAGGCTGACGGCGTTGGTGCCTTGGGCCTGTAGACGGCGGATCAGCGGGCCGATTTCACCGGCTTTTGCCTCGGCCACCACGTTCAGCACATCATCAAGTGCTGCCTCGGTGGATTGGGGCGCGCAGGCTTCGATGTCTTCGATGCTGAGCTCGGATGTGTCGCCGCGTTTGTAGAGTGCGAGCTTTTCAATGGTCTGGGTGAAATCACCGGGACCCAGATCATTGGCAAGATCGGTCAGGGCTGCCATCGAATCCCGTGGGATGGATTGCATTCCGGCTTCGGCCAGTGTGCGTTCGATTTCTGCGCGCGATGGGGGATCGTCGTAAATTCCAACGGCAAAGGCGTTTGGGTGGGATTCGAACGCTTTGCGGATTTTCGAGGTGGCTTTGAGCTGACCGGCGGTGACGATGAGCTGCGCATCGCCGGGTTCCCAGTCCTGTAGTGCGGCCAGAATCGCAGGGGCGGCGGTATCTGTAACGTCTTCGATGAACGCGGCGCGACGGCCGGGGAAAAAGCCAACCGCTTTGATGGCATCCACGACCTGTGCGGGATCTTTGCGCAGATCCGCGCCGGGTATCCGGGTCAGGCGCATTTCCTCGTCGGCCGTTGGACCAAGCAGGGCCGCCAGTACCTGTTGACGTTTGAGCGCCACGCGCATGGCATCCGCGCCATAGATCAACAGGCCGGTTTTGCCCGCGTCAGGCTTGGCAAAATATCCATCTGCCTCGCGCGGGCTGAGTTTCATTCGGGCAATTCCACTGTGACATAGAGTTGTGTTGTCAGCTGATCGGCCAGAATCATCATCAGACGTTTGCGGGCGTCGCGTTCACTGGCCAAGGTGTCGACCGTTGAACCGGTTGCCGAGTAGCCGGTGAAGTTGCGCACATTGCCCGAGGCCACGATGTCGCCGGTTTCGACTGACATCAAGGTGTAGTCGACCTGACCCACGATGGAATAGCGGGTGGTTTCGTTTGCGGCGGTGATGGCCTGACCCTGAAATTCTGTGTCCAGGGTGACGTTCAGGTCATATTCCGCATTTGAAGACCGGCCAAGCCGCTGTTCCAGATTCTGGACCAGCAGGTAGGTATCAACTGTGTCGGGGGCCGAAACCTCGACCTTGCCGCGCAGGGCCGATCCGGTGCCGCCCGATCCATAAACGGGCTCGAACCCGCAGGCAGAGATCAGCAATGTGATCAACGCCAGCGGGATCAACAGCAGGTTTTTGAGTTTAAACAACAACGTTCACGATCCGACCGGGGACAACGATGATCTTTTTCGGCTGGGCCCCATCCAGTGCCTTTTGCACAGCATGTGTGGCCAGCGCGATTTTTTCAACCTCGGCTTTGTCCATATCGGCGGGCACGCTGATTTCCGCGCGGCGTTTGCCGTTGATCTGGATCGGCAGTGTGACGGTGTCATCCACCAGCATCGCCTCGTCCGCGACGGGCCAGGGGGCGGTTGCGATCAAGCCTGTGCCGCCTTGATGTGCCCAGATGTCTTCCGCCAGATGCGGGGTCATTGGTGACATTAGCTGTGCCAAGGTCATGATCGCTTGCTTTTGGGCGGCGTGACCGGCTTTGGATTTCGCCAAGGCGTTGGTAAAGCCGTAAAGCCGCGCAATCGAAGCGTTGAAGCCAAAGGATTCAAGACCGACGGTCACGTCATGGATGGCTTTGTGGGTTTCTCGCAGCAGCTCGTCGTCGCCCTGACCCTTTGCATCCGGGTCCTTGGCGCCGATTTTATCGCACAGGTTCCAAACCCGGTTCAGGTGTTTGTGGGCGGCTTCGGCGCCGGAGGCTGTCCATTCCACATCCCGTTCGGGTGGGGAATCGGAGAGAACGAACCAGCGCGCGGTGTCTGCGCCAAAGGCTGAGATGATGCTGACCGGGTCGACCACGTTCTTTTTGGACTTGGACATTTTGGCCGAGGGGATGATTTCCACCTCGGTTCCGTCAGCCAGTTTGCCGTCGGTCACGTCCTCGGGGAGGTGATAGACCGGGCGGCCATTGTCGCCGGGAGTCTGGTAGATTTCATGCGTGACCATGCCTTGGGTGAACAAAGCGTTGAACGGTTCGATGGCTTTATCCGGCAAATGACCGGTGATCTGCATCGCGCGGGCAAAGAAGCGGGAATAAAGCAGGTGCAGAATCGCGTGTTCGATGCCGCCGATGTATTGATCGACGTTCATCCAATATTCGGCCTCGGTCATATCGGTGGGTGTTTCGGCCTTTGGTGCGGTGAAGCGGGCGAAATACCACGAGGAATCAACAAACGTGTCCATCGTGTCGGTTTCGCGCTGGGCTGGTGCGCCACAGGATGGGCAGGAACAATCGCGCCATGTGGGGTGGCGGTCCAGCGGGTTGCCGGGAACCGAGAAATCGATCGCTTTGCCGTCTTCGTCATAAGGCAGTTCGATCGGCAGGTTCTCTTTCTTTTCGGGAACCACGCCGCAGGCATCGCAATGCACCACAGGAATCGGACAACCCCAATAGCGCTGACGGCTGAGGCCCCAGTCGCGCAGGCGGTATTTGGTGACGCCTTCGCCCCAACCGGCCTGTTCAGCGAAATCGATGGTGGTGTTGATTGCATCTTCGCCGGTGGATTCGGTCAGGCCGGCAAAGTGATCGACCCAGCGCACCTTTTCCGATTTGAGCGGCACAAAGGCGTCGTTTGAAACGGGCGTGTCATTGTCGAGCGCAAAGAAGGTATCAATCACCGGCAAATCGTATTTGCGGCAGAAATCAAGGTCGCGCTGATCGTGGGCGGGGCAGGCGAAAATCGCGCCGGTGCCGTAATCCATAAGAATGAAGTTGGCGATCCAGACGGGCAGTTCCCAATCCGGGTTCAACGGGTGTTTGACTTTGATGCCAGTGTCGTAGCCCAGTTTTGGCGCAGTCTCGATGGCTTCTTCGGTGGTGCCGCCTTTGCGGCATTCGGTGAGGAATGCGGCCAGTTCGGGGTTGTCCGCCTCGAGCTCTTTCGAGATCGGGTGATCGGGTGAGATCCCCACAAAGGATGCGCCATTCAGCGTGTCAGGACGTGTGGTGTAGACAGTGATCGGCTCGGCGCCGTCGGTGCGTTCAAACGCAAATTGCAGGCCGCGAGATTTGCCGATCCAGTTTTCCTGCATCAGGCGCACCTTGGCAGGCCAGTTTTCCAGCGTGTCCAACGCGCTGAGCAATTCCTCGGAATAATCCGAGATCTTAAAGAACCATTGGGTCAGCTCGCGCCGTTCGACCAAAGCGCCCGAGCGCCAGCCGCGCCCACCTTCGACCTGTTCGTTGGCGAGAACGGTCATATCGACCGGGTCCCAGTTCACCACAGCGTTTTTGCGGTAAACTAGCCCTTTGTCCAAGAAATCGAGGAACAGCGACTGTTGCTGGCCGTAGTAATCGACGTCACAGGTAGCAAACATGCGCGACCAATCGAGCGACAGGCCCAGCGGTTTCATCTGCTCGACCATGGTGTCGATGTTGGAATAGGTCCAATCCTTGGGGTGACCGCCAATGGCCATCGCCGCGTTTTCCGCAGGCATACCAAAGGCATCAAACCCCATGGGGTGGAGGACATTATGGCCGGTGGCCAGTTTGTGCCGCGCGATCACATCGCCCATGGTATAGTTGCGCACGTGACCCATGTGCAGCTTGCCCGACGGATAGGGGAACATCTCGAGCACATAGTACTTTGGCTTATCTGCACTGCGGGTGGCGGTGAAGATTCCGGCCTTGTCCCAGGCCTCTTGCCATTTTGCTTCGATCTCGGAGGCAGAGTAGCGCGCCATGTGATGCGGTCCTTGATAATGAAAACGCCGGGCTGAAACCCGGCGCTGTAATAGAATGGAATGGGTTCGGTTTCTAGAGCTTGCTGTCAGCAATGCGCAGCTGACGTGCCCGAGAGAGGATCGCATCCTCAACCGCGCGGGCGGTTGAAGAGCTGACCGGGCCGCCTTTGCTTTGCAGCGAGACGTTCAGCGCGCGTGCGTCTAGTGCGGCGTCTTTGATGTGCACCGTTGCTCTGTAAGAGCGACCACCACCGGGAGGGGTTCCATACCCAGTGAGGATCACACCTGTGTAGGGATCGACCGATTGAACCGGCAAAAAGCTGAGCACATCCAAAGATGCATTCCAGAGATACCGATTCACATTGGCTGTCTGTTCGCTGGTATCTGGACCAAACACATCCCAGATCGACGATTTTTTGTAATTCGTAGGCGCAGATTCGCGATTATTCGTGATGTAGCTGTCGTCGATTGGGGCGCCAGTTACATTGACGCTCGAATTTTTCGAGCCACCACAGGCCGATAGGCCGAGGGATACTGCAAGGATCACAGCTGTTTTCAAAGGTCTATGGAACATTGTCAGGCAATCCCACTATATTTTGTAGGCTCTGTCCTACCCAAGCCTGACTAGCGGAGCAAGCCTCTATATAGGCGCAGGTTCTAACGAAGCTGGCATTTCGGCATTTCAGAGGAAGGTTGGACGCGGGAACCGCAAATATCGCGCGCGCGAATGCGTATAAGGTATGTTTTGACCGGGGGAGGCGTGGGGACTGTGGCAAAGCTGCACCATCCTAGAGGCCAATGCATTGCTTGCCAGTCGGAGGTCTTGCCAAAACGGGGGTGAAAGGGCGAAACCCCATGTCATACCCACGCTGGATTCTCCGGTTTGGGCATCTGATTTGAAAACCGAGGGAAAACAAGATGAAAAAAGTTCTCTTCGCAACGACCGCGCTGATCGCAACAGCCAGCGTTGCCGCAGCAGACGTTCGTATCAGCGGTTACGGCCGTTTTGGTTTGGATTACAACGACGGTAACGACAGCAGCGTTAACGGCGTTTCCAGCACAACCATCACCAGCCGTCTGCGTCTGCAGTTCGACATGTCAGCTGAAACTGACTCGGGTGTTGCATTCGACGCACGCTTCCGCGCACAGGCTGAAAGCCGTGACAACGTTGCAAGCGGCGCAGGCTTCAACGGCGCACGTTTTGGCGTAACCTACCAGGGTTTCCGCGTAAACGTAGGCAACATCATCGGTGCGGTTGAAAACACACCTGGTACATACCTTGAAACCCGTACTGCTGGTCTGGGTATCGATGGTGCCGGTTTCGTTTCGCACGTTGGTAACGTCAGCAACGAATACTTCAACTGGGATGCATACAGCTCAGGCGGCACCGGCGTAAACGGTGTTGAAGCTCTGTACTCTGCGAACGGTTTCACCGGTCACATTTCGTACTCGCAGCGTAACGACAGCACTGTAAACCCTGGTGTTGGTAACGGTGCTGCAAACGCAGCTGCACGTGCCGCCATCATGATGGCTTACACCTTTGGCGACTGGACTGTTGCGGGTTCTTACCAGGACTCCGACTTGGCCTGGGAAGACAAAACAATCATCTCTGTTCAGGGTGACCTGGGTCAGTTCGGTGTTCGCGTTGCATACGCAGACAACGACGGCATCGGCAAATGGGGCCTGTACGGCAACTACGAAATCGGTGCAGCTTCGAAAATCGTTGCATTCGTAACTTCGGAAGACGCGGTAGACGCGGCTGACGTAGCAAACGGTCGTGGCGACAACCGCGACGGCATCGCCGGCTCTAACTTGGGCGAAGGCGAAAGCTACGGTATCCACTACTCCTACGATCTCGGGGGCGGTGCTTCTTTCGAAACCGGTTACCGTCGTGCGTCTAACGACAACGACACATTCCAGGCTGGTGTATACTTCAGCTTCTAAGTTAAGCCACGCTTAGCGTGACTTTTGGGGCGGGCTCTTTCGAGCTCGCCCTTTTCTTTTTGGGCTACATGGTGTTTCTCTGCTGCCAAACGAAGATGAGGTTCGCGTATGTCGCTGCAAGAGATTCAAGCCCGCATTGGTGCTGCGGAGAAAGCCGCTGGTCGGGACGCTGGGTCGGTCCATTTGATCGCGGTTTCAAAGGTTCAACCCAATGAGCGGGTAGAAGCGGTCCTAAAGCAAGGCCATCGGTGTTTTGGCGAAAACCGGGTGCAGGAAGCGGCTGGGAAATGGCCGGATTTCAAAGAGCAGTTTGCGGACGTTGATCTGCATTTGATCGGACCGTTGCAAACCAACAAAGCCCGGCAGGCTGTTGAGCTGTGCAATGCTATTCATTCAGTAGATCGCCCGAAACTGGCCGCAAGTTTGGCGCGATTGGCGCAAGAGTGTGGGGCCTGCCCGGACCTGTTTGTGCAGGTGAACACCGGCGAAGAAGAGCAAAAGGCCGGGATTTTACCGGCTGATGCGGATGCCTTTATCGCGGATTGCGTGAAAATGGACCTTCCAATTCAAGGGCTTATGTGCATTCCCCCGGTTGAGGAGGAGGCGGCGTTGCACTTTGCGCTGCTGGCCAAGATTGCCGCGCGCAATGGTTTGACGGGGCTGTCGATGGGCATGAGCAGCGACTTTGAAAAGGCGATTGCTTTGGGCGCAACGCATGTGCGCGTCGGGTCCGCCATTTTCGGCGATCGGGTTAAGCCGACGGAATGATCAGACGGGTGCCGGGCGTGACACGTTCGGCCACCCATCGCAGGTTTTCGCGGGACAGGGCAACGCAGCCTTCGGTGGGATAGCCGGGGCGACGCCATTGGTGCATAAAGATCGCTGAGCCGCGACCGGGCACGGCATCGCGCCAGTTCCAATCGGTGATCAGCACCAAATCATAGAGCGGGTCCGCCCGCCGCAGATGTTCGTGGCTGTGCATGTATGGCGCGCGAACCCATTGATTATAATCATGATCCTCGCTGTCGTCTGACCACAGATCGCGGGGGCCAATCGCCTCGGCCCAAGGGGTCGGCGCGGTGATGCGATCCGCGCGATAGAGCATTCCGACGATTTCCAGAGTGCCCACAGGGGTTGCGCCGTCGCCCTCTTTCTTGTCTTGCGTCAGGCCCCCTTTGCCAAGGGAACAGGGCAGGGTGCGACCCAGAAACCGCAACCCTTTGGGCGTGACGACCATATCAAATGGGGTCACAGCAAGTGCCCCGATTTCGCAGCTTTGGTTGCCAGATAGTCGCGGTTGTGGGCGTTTTCACCGACTTTCAGGGCCACACGTTCGGTGACGGCAATTCCGGTACGTTCCATCATCGCGATCTTGTTGGGGTTGTTGGTCAGGAGGCGCACGGATTTGAACCCCAGCGATTTCAGGATGTCCGAGCCAAGCCTGAAGTCGCGTTCGTCATCCTCAAAGCCCAATCTGTGGTTGGCCTCGACCGTGTCAAAGCCTTGATCTTGCAAGAAATAGGCGCGCATCTTGTTGGCGAGACCAATGCCGCGCCCCTCTTGGTTGAGGTAGAGCAGGACGCCGGACCCCTCGGACCCCATTTGGGCCAGCGCGCCGCGCAGCTGTGGGCCGCAATCACATTTCAGGCTGCCCATCAGATCGCCGGTAAAGCAGGCCGAGTGGAGACGCGCCAGAACGGGTTTTTCACGATCTGGGCGGCCAATTTCGATGGCATAGTGTTCTTCGCCGCCGTCTTCGGGGCGGAACACGTGCAGGCGACCAGCCTCGGAGACCTCCATCGGGAGGCGGGCGGCGACGATTTCATGCAGGGGGCTGCGCTCGGTCAGGTGTGGGGCTGCGCGGGCGTGATCGATCAGGGTCAGGCCATGCGATCCGGCAAAGCCGCGCCCGTCTTTGATTGGCATCACAACGGCGGCGGGCAGCAGGCGCGCGGATTTGGTCAGCGCAATCGCGATACGGTGCAGGCTGGCCGAGCCTTGGCGTTCGGTCATCAGCGGGCCCTTGAGCGGGGCATTCAGGTCATCGGAGGGATCGGCCACGGCTTGCACCCAGCCCAGATCGGCATCTGCTGGAATCGTGACGCGTGCCAGATCGCCGTCATAGGCGCGCGCCTTGAGCGTGTCGGCGCGCCGAACCGTGATGGCAATCACTGGGGCATCCCCAAGACCGCGCAAATCGGCAAGGCGTTGCGCATTCAGGGTCTCGGCCGAGATGGCAACCACGCTCAGCCCGGCATCGTCAATCAAAACGACCGGGACGCCCATGCGCAGATCAGCCCGCGCCCGCGCAAGAAGTTCGGTGATATCCGGGATGAGACTCATGAGTGTTATCCTATAACGTTCTGTGCTTTTCCTAATCCGCTTTGAAGGAAATGTGAAACATTTCCGCTACGACAGACACGAGGGCGTGAGAGCGTTGCAGTAAAACTTGTCGAACGCGTGTAGCACCCTCAAGTGGTAGGTAGGAAAAAGGAGGACAGCGTGATGGCTCAGCTCAAAAAGATTTTGCTGGTAGACGACGATGAAGATCTGCGCGAAGCGCTCAGCGAGCAGCTGATCATGACCGAGGACTTTGACGTGTTCGAAGCCTTTGACGGTCAGAGCGCAATGGAGCGGGTCAAAGAGGCGCTGTATGATCTGGTTATTCTGGACGTTGGCCTGCCGGACACCGACGGGCGCGAGCTGTGCCGCCTGATGCGCAAGCAGGGTGTCAAAAGCCCGATTCTGATGCTGACGGGTCATGATGGGGACGCCGATACCATTCTTGGATTGGATGCCGGTGCCAATGATTATGTGACCAAGCCGTTTAAATTCCCGGTTCTGTTGGCCCGCATTCGCGCACAGCTGCGCCAGCATGAGCAATCTGAGGATGCTGTGTTCACGCTTGGCCCCTATACGTTCAAGCCTGCGATGAAAATGTTGGTGACCGAAGATGATCGCAAGATCCGTCTGACCGAGAAAGAAACCAACATTCTCAAGTTCTTGTACCGGTCCACCGATGGTGTGGTTGCCCGCGACGTGTTGTTGCACGAGGTCTGGGGATACAATGCGGGGGTTACAACGCACACGTTGGAGACCCATATCTATCGTCTAAGGCAGAAGATTGAACCCGATCCGGCAAATGTACGCCTGTTGGTGACCGAATCGGGCGGCTATCGTTTGGTGGCGTAAGTGTGTTGACCCAGATCAAAGAAGTACTTTGGTCTCATGTTTAAACACTGACTATCCCGTGTATGTCCGGGTTATGACATACACCTCCCTGTTGGACTTGGCCGGGCCTTGTGCCCGGTCTTTTTTTGTGGGTCGCTTTGGCATGGTGTGTGGCTGTGTCGCGCGCTAGGTTACGGTGATCGCGAACCCAGGAAAGTCGAACGCATGCCCTTTACCCTTGCTACATGGAACATCAACTCGGTCCGTTTGCGCGAGCCGATTGTGCTGAAGCTGTTGGAGGAAGAAGCCCCCGATGTGCTGTGCCTGCAAGAGTGTAAGAGCCCGGTGGATAAAATCCCGTTAGAGGGATTTGCCGCGTTGGGGTACACCCACATGGTTGCTCGTGGGCAAAAGGGATACAATGGCGTTGCGATCCTGTCGCGGATGCCGATCAAAGAGGTCAGCGCGCAGGATTTTGCGGATCTGGGCCATGCCCGTCATATCGCCGGACAGCTTGAGAACGGTGTGACGATCCATAACTTTTATGTGCCTGCGGGTGGCGATGTGCCAGACCGGGAAAAGAACGAAAAGTTTGGTCAAAAGCTCGATTATCTCACCGAAATGCGGGACTGGTTTCATGGCGATAAGCCGGAAAAGTCCATTCTGGTGGGTGATTTGAACATTGCCCCGCGCGAAGACGATGTTTGGGATCATAAGAAATTGCTTAAGATCGTGAGCCACACCCCGACCGAAGTTGAGCATCTGGCCCAAACGCAGGACGCAGGGAATTGGGTGGATATCACGCGGCAGGATATTCCGGATGGTAAGCTGTATTCGTGGTGGTCGTATCGGGCCAAGGATTGGAATGCCGCCGACAAAGGACGACGGTTGGATCACGTCTGGGCAACGGGTGATATTTCCAACGCGGGTCATTCCAGCCGGGTCATGCGCGATGCGCGCGGCTGGGAAAAGCCCAGCGATCACGCGCCGATTTTTGCGACGTTTGATTTGTAAGCTGGTCAGCAAGGTTGTCTGGGCGATGGCGGTATAGATCGCTGTTGCCCGATAAAGAATGATATTTCCGGTGGGATTGGGGCAGGTGGTTGGAAATTCCACGCTTTGCCAGTTTGAATCTTGGCCGGGGGTTGGCATATAGGGCGCAAGCCCGAACCGGAGAGAGACGTCATGGAAATTTTGAACGGTGCAAATACCGCCCCTGCCGCTGATTTGATCAAGGACACAACCGAAGCCAGTTTCATGGCCGATGTCGTCGAGGCCTCGCAAGAGGTGCCGGTGATTGTGGATTTCTGGGCCCCGTGGTGTGGCCCCTGCAAAACGCTGGGTCCGATGTTGGAAGACGCGGTGACTGCTGCCCAAGGCGCGGTCAAGATGGTCAAGATCAACGTTGACGAGGCGCAGATGATTGCGGGTCAGTTGCAGATCCAGTCGATCCCCACGGTTTATGCGTTTTACAAAGGCCAGCCCGTTGATGGGTTTCAGGGTGCTGTTCCAGGGTCCGAAATCACCGCGTTTGTAGAGCGTGTGGTTGCTGCGGGCGGTGGTGAGATGCCGGATGGTGGTTTGGATGACGCTGTTGCCGCCGCCGAAGAGATGATGACCGAGGGTGCGTTTGCGGATGCGGTTGAAACATTCACGGCCATTCTGGGCGAAGACCCGAACCACGCCGCAGCCTATGGCGGTTTGGTGCGTGCGCATATCGCGTTGGAAGATCTGGAACAGGCCGAAGCCGTTTTGAACGGGGCCCCCGCCGAGATTTCAGAAAGTGCCGAATTGGAAGCCGCGCATGCGCAGCTTGAATTGGCAAAGCAGGCCGCAGATGCTGGTCCTGTGGCGGACTTGACCGCAGCGGTTGAGGCGGACCCAAACAATCCGCAAGCACGGTTTGATTTGGCGCTGGCGCTGCATGCCGCGGATCAGGTCGAAGAGGCTGTGGCGCAGTTGCTGGAATTGTTCCGTCAGGATCGGGAATGGAACGAGGGCGCGGCCAAAACCCAGTTGTTCACCATTTTCGATGCGCTCAAGGCCAACGATCCGATTGTTCTGAACGGACGCCGCAAGCTGAGTTCAATGATATTTGCCTAAGATCAGATACGGGCTACAGTTGGCTGTATGATGCACTCTGCTGATCTTCCGGATATGCTGGCGGTGTTTCCGCTGCGACAGGCGCTCGTGCTGCCTCGGTCGCGGTTGCCGCTGCATATCTTTGAGCCGCGTTACCTTCAGATGCTGGAGGACGCGCTGAAAACGCCTCATCGTTTGATCGGGATGGTTCAACCCAACCCGATCCCCGGCGATGAGGACAAATTGCATATGATTGGCTGTGCGGGTCGGGTCACTCAGTTTTCTGAGACCGAGGACGGGCGGTACATGATCACCCTGACAGGGATGTCGCGGTTCCGGATCAAGGACGAGGTACACGGGTTTTCGCCGTATCGACGGTGTTCGGTGTGTTGGAAAGGGTTTCAGCGCGATTTGGGGCGCAGTGAAACGGATGATCAGTTCGATCGCCCGACGTTCCTGGACCTGCTTCGGCGGTATTTGGTGGCGCAGAATATGTCACCGGATTGGGGGGATTTGCAGGACGCAGATGATGAATTGCTGGTCAATTCCTTGTCGATAATCTTGCCTTTTGAACCCGAAGAACGGCAGGCGTTGCTAGAGGCGCCTTGCCTGAAAACCCGGCGAGAAACGTTGGTTACATTGATAGAATTCGCCCTGCGTGGCGGCACGAACGAGGAAACGCTCCAATGACTGAAACGCAATCTGTGTTTGATCGCCGCATGCTTGAGGCGTTGATTTGCCCGCAAACGCAAGGCACGTTGGAATATGACGCGGCCAAGCAGGAATTGATTTCCCGTGCCGCTGGGCTGGCCTTTCCTATTCGCAATGGCATCCCGGTCATGTTGATTGACGAGGCGCGCGCGCTGGATTGAGCGCGCTAGATTTGTTTGCCTTGTAGCAACACAGGTAGGTCGCCGGTCAGACCGGCGGCTTCGCGGACGAACCCACGGCGCAGACCGGGCAGAGAGCCCAGAACGCCCATGCCAATGTCGCGACCCAGACGCAGGATTGGGTTGTCGTTGGAAAACAGCTTGTTGAACACATCTGTGGCCATCGCCAGAGTCGCCGTGTCGAACCGGCGCCATTCCTGATAGCGTTCCAGCACAAGCTGCCCGCCGATATCTTCGCCGCGCCGTCCCGCAAGGGTCAGAACCTCGGCCAAGGCACCGACATCGCGCAGCCCTGCATTCAGACCTTGGCCCGCGATGGGGTGCATGCCGTGGGCGGCATCCCCGATCAGCGCCATGCGATCTGCGATGAATGAATTCGCGATGGTCAAGTTCAGCGGGTAGGTAAAGCGCGCGCCCGCCAGTTTGATCTCACCTAAGAAATCGCCAAATCGAGGCCGCAGGGCTGATAGGTAATCCGCGTCATTCATCGCGTTGATCTGATGGGCGGTGTCTGTCTTTTCGCTCCAGACGATGGAGCTGCGGTTGCCGGTCAGCGGCAGAATCGCCAAGGGGCCGGGGGGCATAAAGAATTGATGCGCGATGCCGTTGTGGGGCAGTTCATGATCGATGGCGCAGACCAGCGCGGTTTGACCGTAATCCCACCCGGATCGTTTGATTCCGGCGCGTTCGGCGGTGCCGCTTTTGCGGCCATCTGACCCGACCAGAACGCGGCCCGACAGGGTGCTGCCGTCATCCAGTGTCACGGTCACACCGCTGATATCGGTGCTTTGGGCGACAACCGTTTTGCCGCTGATCTGGGTGATGTTGGGGTGGTCTGCCATTGCCGCGAGGAAAGCGGGGCGCAAATGGCGGTCTTCGACCATATAGCCCATTGGGCCTTCTTCGAGCTCGGCGTGGTCAAAGTGCATGAAAAATGGGGATGGGCCGCTGCCTGCGTGGCCATCGGTTACTTTGATTTCCAGCATCGGTTGCGCGTGATCCGCGACGCGGGACCAGACGCCAATCGCCTTGAGCAATCTTTGCGATGCGAGCGCGAGCGCATAGCCGCGCCCGTCAAAGGCCGTGTCAGCACGGGCCGTCACGCTGAGCGTGTCAATCACCGTGACCGAATGGCCGGTATCCGCAAGCGCCAATGCCAAAGCGGGGCCATTCAGGCCACCACCAACAATCAGGATATCAGATGACGTGTTCATGAGGTGCAATATGCGCGGCCTTTCGGGATTGTCCATGCCCCATGCTGTCGCTACCGTCGCGACACACCACAGCAGGGGGGCGGAGCGATATGCAAAATTGGCTGACAATGACGGCGAGTGATCTGGGGCGGGGCATCGGGACGGGTGAGATTGACCCGGTTGAGCTGACGCACTGTTATCTGGATGCGATTGCGAGCCACCCCCACCGGGACCGTATCTATGCGCGTGTGACGGCGGATCGGGCTTTGGCCGAGGCAAGCGCTGCGCGAGATCGGGCACAGGTTGGCCGCCGTTTGTCGTTGCTGGATGGGGTGCCGATCAGTTGGAAAGACCTGTTTGATACAGCCGGAACCGGGACCGAAGCCGGGTCTGCCTTGTTGGCGGGGCGCGTGCCGGATCGGGATGCGTGGGTGTTGCGGAATGCAACGGCGCGCGGCGCTGTGTGTCTGGGCAAGACCCACATGAGCGAGCTGGCGTTTTCGGGTCTTGGGTTGAACCCCATCACCGACACGCCGCCTTGTGTGCATGACGAAGCTGCCGTTCCGGGTGGATCGTCGTCCGGCGCTGGGGCGTCGGTCGCGTGGAATTTGGCCGCGGGGGGAATCGGGTCGGACACCGGGGGATCGGTGCGTATTCCTGCGGCGTGGAATGATCTGGTGGGGTTGAAAACCACGTCGGGTCGGCTCAGCCTCGAAGGGGTGGTGCCGCTGTGTTTGAAGTTTGACACCATTGGTCCGCTGACCCGGTCGGTTGAAGATGCAGCGCAGATGTTGGCGATGCTTGAGGATGGCAAGGTCGCGGATCTCAAGGGGGCCTCGCTCAAGGGGCGGCGGTTTGCGGCGTTGCAAACGGTGGTGATGGATGACGTGCGCGATGCCCCCGGCGCGGCTTATGAAGGGGCATTGAAACGACTGAGCGATGCGGGGGCGGAAATTGTCCCGTTGCATGTGCCCGAGGTGTCCGAGGCGATGACCTTGACCGGCCCGCTGTACACGGCCGAGGCGTATGGGTTGTGGCGCGATGTGATCGAGGCCAATCCAGATGCGATGTATGCTGAGATTTTGGAACGGTTCCGGTCCGGGGCTGGATATTCTGGTCCTGATTATGTGGCGGCTTGGGCCAAGTTGGACGGGTGCCGTGCGGCGTGGGATGCAGCAGCAGCCGGGTTTGATGCGGTGTTGGCACCGACATCGCCGATTCTGCCGCCCAATTATGAGCGGTTGATGACAGATCACGCGTATTATGTGGCCGAAAATCTGCTGGCGCTGCGCAACACGCGGATCGGGAATATGCTGGGCCTGTCGGCGCTGACCCTGCCAACGGGCACGCCAAGTTGCGGTTTGATGATGATGGGCGCGCCGGATTGCGAAGAGGCATTGTTGCGAATGG
Organism: Paracoccaceae bacterium; assembly: GCA_965183835.1. Lineage (GTDB taxonomy): Bacteria > Pseudomonadota > Alphaproteobacteria > Rhodobacterales > Rhodobacteraceae > OMPR01. The sequence continues at coordinate 255,991 of CBCYME010000004.1, forward strand.
GGGCGGCGGCAGAAATGGCGCTGACCTGAATGCCACAATTGCAAGCGCGTGCAATGCTTTGTCTGGACGTGAGGGCGGTGCATCTGTAACTTGGTTTCAAACGGGGCGTGAATGATCCCGACTTTGAGGCAGTACAGTATGGATTTCCCCGAGCGGTTCTCGAACCTACCGGCCTATGCATTCCCGCGTTTGCGCGCCCTGTTGGATCATCACCAGCCGGGGGGTGACGTTGTTCACATGACCATTGGTGAACCGAAACACGCGTTCCCCGCGTGGGTGCCAGATGTGATCATGGAAAATGCCGCTGGTTTTCAGGGCTATCCGCCCAACGATGGGTCGGATGCTTTGCGCGGTGCGATCAGTGACTGGATCAAACGTCGCTATGGGGTGAGCATGGATGCCAGCACGCAGGTGATGGCGCTGAATGGCACACGCGAGGGGTTGTACAACGCTGCGATGGCGCTGTGCCCTGAGCAAAAGAATGGCCAGAAACCGATCGTTCTGTCGCCGAATCCGTTTTATCAGGTTTACATGGTTGCCGCGATTTCTGTGGGGGCCGAGCCGCGATTTGTGCCCGCAACCGCCGCGACCAATCATTTGCCGGATTACACCAGCCTGCCCGAGGATGTGTTGAACCGGACAGCTGTGGCGTACATCTGTTCGCCTGCCAATCCGCAAGGCGCTGTGGCCTCGCGTGATTACTGGGCGGATCTGATCCGGTTGGCTGAGCAGTACGATTTCCGTATCTTTGCGGACGAGTGTTATTCCGAGATTTACCGCAATGAGGCCCCCACCGGGGTGCTGAGCGTTGCACAAGAGCTGGGCGCCGATCCTGAACGGGTGGTTTTGTTCAACTCTCTGTCCAAGCGATCAAATCTGGCCGGGTTGCGGTCGGGGCTGGTTGCGGGTGGGCCCGAGACGATCAAGCGGATCAAACAGTTGCGCGCCTATTCCGGGGCCCCATTGCCCGCGCCGTTGCAGGCGGTGGCGACTCGGGTTTGGGCCGACGAGGTGCATGTCGAAGAAAATCGGGCGCTGTATCGGGAAAAGTTCGAAATCGCGGATGATATTCTGGGCGGTGTCCAGGGATACCAATCGCCTGAGGCCGGTTTTTTCCTGTGGCTGCCCGTTGATAACGGCGAACAGGCTGCGCTGAAGCTGTGGCAGGAAACGGGTGTGCGGGTGTTGCCCGGGGCCTATCTGGCGCAGGGCGATCCGGGGCAAAACCCGGGTGAAGGCTATATTCGGGTCGCAATGGTGGCCCCAAAAACAGATACGCAACGCGGGCTGACGATGCTGCGCGATTGTTTGTACAGATAAGATTCGAGGGTAGGCATGGCATCATATAACGCTCGGGGACGTGACCCATTGTTGGACAGCACTATGCAGGCGGCAATCGAGAAACGCGGCAAGGAATTGATCGGCATCGCCTTGATCATTCTGGGGCTGATGGCGGCTGCGATGATCGGGTCTTATACACCGGATGATCCAAATTGGATGGTCTCGACGGATGCGCCTGTGCAGAACTGGATGGGCCGGATCGGGGCATCCATTGCCGCGCCGTTGTTCATGATTGTGGGCTGGGGCAGCTGGGGTCTTGCGCTGGTTCTGATCGGTTGGGGTGTCCGGTTTGCAGGGCACTGGGGCGAAGACCGGGCCGTGGCACGGTTGATTTTCGCGCCGATCTGGATCGCGGTTGTGGCCATCTATGCCTCAACTTTGGTGCCGGGATTGGAATGGCGCAATACGCATAGCTTTGGTCTGGGTGGGTTGTTCGGCGATACCGTCATGGGCGCATTGCTGACGCTGCTGCCGATCGGGTCGCATTTCATGATCAAGCTGATGTCGCTGTTGATGGCGGTTGGCATGGTGTCTTTGGCGGTCTTTGTTCTTGGATTTACACGTGCGGACGTCCAAAAGGGTCTGCGGTTTGTCATCGTTGGCATCATCGTATGTTACGGGGCTTTGATGACCTTGCTGGGGCGCGGAGCCTCTGCCACGGTCGAGGCCGCGCGCACCCGTCAGGCACAGCGCACTGAGCGCAAAGAAGCGGAGCGCTATGCAGCCGAGCAGGCTGGATTGGCCGAGCAAGCCGCATACGCCGCCCAAGCCGAAGCAGAAGCCAACGCCGTAGTCGAAGAGCCGCTGTACCAAGAGCCACGGTACGAAGAACCTGTGCGTCAAGAGACGGTGCAACCCGCGCCAGAGCCGGTTGCCCAGCCCGAACCCAAGCAGGGTTTGTTGGCCCGGATGCCAAGCTTGATCCGCCGTCCCGAACCGATGCCAGAGCCCGAGTTGGTCGAGCCTGCACCGATTGAAGGGTACAACGCGATGCCCGGTGATGATCGTATCAAAGCGAAAATCGCCGATGCAGTGCGGTCGCGTCAGCGCATCGATACACCACCAGAACCGCAACCAGATCCAACGCGTCCTTTGACCAAAGGGCGTGGCCGTGGGCCAGATCCTTTGGTTTTGGATACGACATCACCGGCCTCTCAATTGCCACCTGAACCGCCAATGACGGGTGAGGTGGCACTGCCGCCAGAGCCGCCCGTTATGGCCCCACAGGTCGCGCCGCAGGTTGCTATGCCGGCCGAACCTCCGGTCATGACACCGCAAATGCCCGCCGAGCCAGCGATGACGGCAGCGCCCACACCACGGGTGACGCCACAGGTCAGCGCGCCGGTTGCGCCGCGTGTTGTCCCGCAGGCGACGGTTGCGCCAGTTGTGCCCAGCCAACTTGTGCCACAGCCGACGATTACGACGCCCCAGCCTGCACCGCAGGCGACGATTGCACCAGTTGTGCCCACTGATCCTGCACCGCAGGTTCCGCAACCGATGACGCCGATGCAGCAGGTTGCAGCTGATCCTGTGCCACGCCCGCAGCCTGTGCCGATTTCAGCGCAGATCCCCGTGGCCGAGCCGCGTCGCGCTGTTGTTGAACAGCCTGTGCGCAAGCCAACGCTGCCCTCACGTCGGGCGCAGGCCGAAGAACAGCCCGCATTGGCGTTTGAGGAAAAACCGGACGAATTTGAACTGCCGCCGCTCGGGTTGTTGGCCAACCCAATGGATATTGAACGCCATCATCTGAGCGACGAAGCGTTGGAAGAAAACGCGCGGATGCTGGAAAACGTGTTGGACGACTATGGTGTGAAGGGCGAGATCGTTTCGGTTCGCCCCGGTCCCGTTGTCACAATGTACGAGCTGGAACCCGCGCCGGGTTTGAAAGCCAGCCGGGTTATCGGTCTGGCCGATGACATCGCGCGATCCATGTCGGCCTTGTCCGCACGTGTTTCGACTGTTCCGGGTCGGTCGGTTATCGGGATCGAACTGCCCAACGAAAACCGGGAAAAGGTTGTTCTGCGCGAGATTTTGGCCAGCCGCGATTTCGGGGACAGCAACATGAGCCTGCCGCTTGCCTTGGGCAAGGATATCGGTGGCGATTCGGTTGTTGCGAACCTTGCCAAGATGCCCCACCTGCTGATCGCGGGGACCACGGGGTCGGGTAAGTCGGTTGCGATCAACACGATGATCCTGTCGTTGCTGTATAAGCTGACACCGGATGAATGCCGGTTGATCATGATTGACCCCAAGATGCTGGAACTGTCTGTTTATGATGGCATTCCACACTTGCTGTCCCCCGTTGTGACGGACCCTAAAAAGGCGGTTGTGGCGCTGAAATGGACCGTGGGCGAGATGGAAGACCGGTATCGCAAGATGTCCAAAATGGGCGTCCGCAATATCGAAGGCTACAATGGCCGGGTCCGCGAAGCCTTGAAAAAAGGTGAAATGTTCAGCCGCACGGTTCAGACCGGATTTGATGACGACACTGGCGAACCCGTGTTCGAGACGGAAGAGTTCGCACCAGAGGCGATGCCATTCATTGTGGTGATCGTCGACGAGATGGCCGATCTGATGATGGTTGCGGGCAAAGAGATCGAAGCCTGCATTCAACGTCTGGCGCAGATGGCGCGGGCCTCGGGTATTCACCTGATCATGGCGACTCAGCGTCCGTCGGTGGATGTGATCACCGGCACGATCAAGGCGAACTTTCCCACCAGGATTTCGTTCCAGGTGACGTCGAAAATCGACAGCCGGACCATTCTGGGTGAAATGGGGGCGGAACAGCTGCTGGGCATGGGGGACATGCTGTATATGGCTGGCGGGGCCAAGATCACCCGCTGCCACGGCCCGTTTGTGTCTGATGAAGAAGTCGAAGAGATCGTCAATCACCTCAAGGCGTTTGGACCGCCGCAGTACATGAGCAATGTTCTGGATGGTCCCGACGAAGAAAAAGCCAGCAATATCGACGCTGTGCTTGGCTTGGGTGGGAACACAGATGGCGAAGACGCGCTGTATGACACGGCCGTGGCGATTGTGATCAAAGACCGCAAATGTTCGACATCCTACATTCAGCGCAAGCTGGCCATTGGCTACAATAAGGCCGCGCGCCTTGTGGAACAGATGGAAGACGAAGGATTGGTGTCGCCCGCGAACCACGTGGGCAAGCGTGAGATTTTAGTACCGGAACAACAGTAAGTTCCGGCTTTCAATTTCGCGCAGGGTGATTATCTGGAGAGGCATGAAACAGATTGCTTTCGCCTTGGCGCTGACGCTCAGCGCCCCCGCCGCCTGGGCCGCTGATAAGCTGCCCCTGACCGAGATTTCGGGATATCTGAACCGTCTGAAAACGGTTCAGACCACGTTTACGCAGATCAATGATGACGGGTCGCTATCCACGGGCAAGCTGTGGTTGCAGCGCCCGGGACGGATGCGGTTTGAATATGATCCGCCTGAGCGCGCGGTTGTGACGGCAAAGGGGGGGACGGTGATTATCCATGACCCCAAATCCAACCAACCCGCGGATCAATACCCGTTAAACCGGACGCCGCTGTCGATCATTCTGGCGCGCAAGGTCGATCTTTCGCGTGCGAATATGGTGGTGGGACACGGGTTTGATGGCACCTCGACCGTGGTGACGGCGCAAGATCCTGAAAACCCGCAATATGGCAAGTTGGATCTGATGTTTACCGGGGATCCCGTCGAGCTGCGCAAATGGGTGGTGCATGATGGGGCCGGGTCACAGACCACCGTGATTTTGGGCAAACTGACCAAGGGAAACAGTTTGAACCAGAACTTGTTCGTCAATGGAAAAACCAACGAGGACCGCTAAGCGCGGTCCTCAGTATTTAGCGAATCAGAACCGTCGGCGGCACCCTGCGATCTGGCGACGGTACATGTCTGAGCGGGCTGCAACATTGTCAGCGGTACGCAAGAGCCACGATTTGGAGTTGTAAGACCCGCGCGCAAATCCGGTGTGACCTTCGTGATAGGCCAGATATTGATTGCGTGCATCGCCAAGGGAAATCCCGTTCCGCTCGCGGCTGATATTCATGTACCACCCCACGAAATCAGAGGCGTCGCGGATACGATCCCGCTTGGCGCTGCTGCGGCCGGTTTCTTTTTTATATTCCTTCCAGGTGCCATCCAACGCTTGGCTGTAGCCATACGCGCTGCTTTGGCGGCCCATTGGCAGGACCCCAAGCACATATTTGTGCGGGGTGCGCGCCTCGGCGCGATAGCGGCTTTCTTGATAGATCGTCGCCATCTGGACATGCACAGGCACGCCCCATTTGCGTTCAGTTTTCTTGAACGCTTTGATATAGTCCGGGCGCTGTTTGGCAATGCTGCAGGCATTGTCCAAATCACGTGGCGGAATTTTTGATCCACCACCACAAGATGCCACAAGGAGCACCAATATCAGCGCGCAAAGAGATCTGCTCATCTGCCTCTTGCCCTTTTTTTCAGGCATAATACCGCAAGATGGTCTGTGAGGAAATCACAATTCCTAGAGCAAAATCGCCAACACCAGCGGGAGTGCCGCCACGGACATCAAAGTTGAGGTGACAACCATGCCTGCAACCGCGTTGGAATCGGCGCCGAATCGTTCCGCCAGCAGGTAAGACGTGACAGCGACCGGGGTGACCATCTGTAAAACCAAGACGCCAAATGCCTCGTCCGTCAGTTCAAACAGTATGGCGACGGACCAGCCGAGGGCAAAAGATACGACAAGTTTGATCAGAGACAACCAGATCGCTTTGCCAATTTTGTCGGGCGTCAAACGGGCCACGGCCACGCCGAGCGTGACCAGCATCATCGGCACCGCCATTTGCCCGATCAATTCAATCCCGTTGGTCAGGAACGTTGGCGTTTGCCAACCCTGCCAGAGAAACAAGGCCCCCAAAAGAGTGGCCCAGACCATGGGTTGTCGCAAAACGGTGCCCAGCGAGCCACGCCCGGCAAACAGGTAAATCCCATAAGTGAAAGACCACAGGGCCGTCACGGACAAGAACACCACCGCATAGCCCAGCCCCGCTTGGCCAAAAGCAAAGATGCACAGCGGCAGGCCCAGATTTCCGGTGTTGCCAAAAACAAGGGGCGAGAGATAGCTGCGTTGGTCAATGCCCGTTACCCGCACAAACACCCAAAACACCACTGTCAGCGCCAGATTCGCGGCAATCGTCGCCACAGTGAAGCGCCCCAGATCATCGCCAGCAATGTCTGTTTGCATCAAGGCGACGAAGATCAGACAGGGGACCGCAAGCGTTGTGGCCAAGCGTGTGACGAACTGAATCCGGTATTCAAATCCAAGTTTGACCCAAGTAAATCCAACCGCCGCCAACATAAAAACGGGGGCGACGATTTCCATGACTGTTAAAGTAAGGTTCACAGACTGTTTCCTTAAAATACGGATCAATTGTTGGACAATGGTGGCGCCTTGGGGGTACTAACAAGGCATAGGGGCTAAAATGACAATGCTAAAAACACGCGCCAAATATCATTTGGGACAAGTGGTTCGCCACAAGAAACACCCGTTTCGGGGTGTGGTATTTGATGTGGATCCACAGTTCTCAAATACGGACGAATGGTATCAGGCCATCCCCGAAGATAGTCGGCCTGTCAAAGAGCAGCCTTTTTACCATTTACTGGCTGAAAACGACCAAAGTTACTATGTGGCTTATGTTTCCGAGCAAAATCTGGTTGCGGATTATTCCGGCGAACCCGTGGATCACCCTGATATTCCCGATATGTTCGGGCCGTTTCAGGACGGGTCTTACCCGCTTCACTTTCAGTTGAACTGAATAAATCCCCGCCCAATTGAGCGGGGATTTCGCGTTAGTACCCTAATGCACAGCCGTCTTTGCGCGGGTCGCTGGCCCCTTCGAGGACGCCATCGGGGCGAATGCGAATCGCTTGGGCCCCGCCAATCGCGGTGTCAGGTGTCGCGACGTCATGCCCAAGGTCGGCCAACTCCTGTCGCACTTTGTCCCCATAGCCGCGCTCCACTTTGAGGGTGCCCGCATCGGCAAAGGCACGGGGGGCATCAATGGTTTGCTGCAACCCCATGTCAAAATCCGTCAGGTTCGACACAAAGCGGGCATGGCCGTTGGGCTGATACGCCCCGCCCATGACGCCAAACGGCATCGTCACCTTGCCACCCTCACACAACATTCCGGGAATGATGGTGTGCATCGGCCTCTTGCGACTGCCCAACGCGTTCGGGTGTCCGTCTTGCAGGGTAAATCCAGCGCCGCGGTTCTGCAGAAGGATGCCGAATTTTTCGGAGGCAATCCCGGACCCGAAGCCGTGAAAGATGGAATAGATCAGCGACACCGCCATGCGGTCTTTGTCGACCACGGTGATATAGATGGTGTCTTTGTGGACTGCTTCGGTCAGGGGCGCGGCGGCTTTCATCGCCTGTTTGGGGTTGATCAATGCGGCAAGGGCTGCGGCGGTTTCCGGGGCCAACATATAGTCCAGACGGGCCATGTGATCGGGGTCGGCCAAAAACCGGTTCCGGGCATCATAGGCCAGTTTTGCGGCTTCGGCTTCGATATGGATGCGCTCTGATCCTAGGGGATCCATCGCGGAAATGTCGAAATGTTTGAGGATGTTGAGCATCAGGATCGCGGTGGCGCCTTGGCCATTCGGCGGGTGCTCGACCAGATCTGTGCCTTTGTAGGTGCCGCTGATGGGGGTGGTGGCATCACAGGTGGTGTCCGCGAAATCCTGTAAGCTGTGGACGCCACCCAATTGGGCGAGCGCGGCCTGCATGTCCTCGGCGACTTCGCCGGTATAGAACGCATCCCGGCCCTGTTTGGCGATGCGGCGCAGAACCTCTGCCTGTCCGGGGGCGCGAAAGATGTCCCCGACCTTTGGGGGTTTGCCGCCTAGCAAGTAAGAGGAGCGCGCGGCCCCCTGTAGGGTGGGCGCGCTGTCGTGCCAGTCAAACGCGACACTCGCCGCAACGGGCACACCCTGTTCGGCGTAGTGGATGGCGGGGTGCAGAAGTTGGTCTAACCCCAATGCCCCCTCGGTTTCGGCCAAATGACAAAACGCGGCCATTGCCCCGGGAAGGGTCACGGAATGGGGGCTGGTCAATGGGATGTGATCGAGGCCTAAGGCGCGCAATTGTTCTGCGCTGGCTGCGTGGGGCGCACGACCTGAGCCGTTCAGGGCATGGATCTGACTGTCGCCGGGACGGGAATAGAGCACAAAGCAATCCCCACCGATGCCCGTCATTTGCGGCTCACATATGCCCAGCAAAATGGCGGCGGAAATCGCGGCATCCATGGCGTTGCCGCCTTGTTTCAGGATGTCGATGGCGGTCTGTGCTGCAAGGGGGTGCGACGTGGCACACATCCCGTTGCTCGTCAGAACCTCAGACCTGCCAGGTAAGTGAAAGTCGCGCATGAGGGCCCCTTTTCCCGTTTGTTGGATCGACCGTAGGTCGCCAGAGCGGGAATTCCAATCGTGAGTTTTCGAAAGGGAAGGGTAGTCCTCGGCGTCACGTACTGGGTGGGGGCTGTTACACGTGACGCCAAGGGAAGCCTTATGCAGCTACACGTACTGTATGTCGTGTGTTTGGGGCGGCAGTGCGAAACAAATGGGGCTTAATTGTGTTTGGTGATTTTTTTCAGGGATTGGTGCAGGGCAGGTCGAACCCCAAGGACAGCAGGTTATGCCCCTTTGCCCGCTGATAGCTGATGTCGCTTGCGATCTGACGGATCATAAACCAGCCAAACCCCCCTTCGGGAAGGTCTTGCCGATCCACATTCAGATTAGCGGCTTCCCCCGCAGGCAGTTTATTTGAGGGCAGCGGATGCCCCATGTCGCAGATGCGAACGTCCAGCCGGTTCACATGAAAGGTGCACCTTACGCGCACTTTCCCGGGCTCAACGCCGGTATAGGCATGTTCAACAACGTTGTTGATCGCCTCGGCCAAGGCGATTTCAACGTCCCCTGCTTTGTCCTCGGACAAGCCGCGTTCTTTGAGTTGACTGGCGACGGCGCAAATCCCTGCCCTCGCTTCCAGCTCGGTGGCGCGAAACGACAAGGCAAACCCATCTCGTCTGCGGTTCAGGTTCAAACCGGTCACTCCCGTTTGGCTCAATTCACGCTGTCAGACAGGGCATCGTCAAGGGATGCGAACAGATTGAACACAGTATCCATGCGAGTCAGGCGAAACACCTTGTCCACAACGGGGGTTAATCCGGCCAAATCCAGTTTACGATCGGCCCCCAGCTGTTTCATGGAGGCCACGATGGCACCCAGCCCACTGGAATCGATAAAGGTAACGGCTGAGAGGTCCAGAATAATGCGATCTGGCCCGCCTTCGGTTTCTGCGCGCATGTCCTCTTTAAAGTGGATTGCCATCGCGGCATCGATGCGATCGGCACTTACTGTGATGACGCGTGCATCGCCACTTTGCGTACTGGTCAGGCTCATGTTTGTCTTCCTTCGTGGCTACCTATCGACGCATAGGCTAGACGCCAATTCTTACTATTCGGTATTCATTGCCGGAAAGTTGGAGGAATAAGCAGATGAAAAATGTCGTTATTGCGGGCGCCGCACGGACACCAATGGGTGGATTTCAGGGGGCTTTTGATGGGCTCAGCGCGGCTGAGCTTGGTGGGGCGGCAATTAAGGCTGCGTTAAAGGGGGCGGGCACCGACACGGTCGACGAGGTTCTGATGGGCTGCGTTTTGCCTGCGGGTCAGGGGCAAGCACCGGCGCGCCAAGCCGGATTTGCGGGCGGTTTGGGCGAAGAGGTTCCGGCCACGACCCTGAACAAGATGTGTGGATCGGGTATGAAGGCGGCGATGATCGCCTTTGATCAGATCGCGTTGGGACATACGGACACGATGATTGCGGGGGGCATGGAAAGCATGTCGAACGCGCCCTATCTGCTGCCCAAAATGCGGGGCGGCGCGCGGATCGGTCATGGTCAGGTGATTGACCATATGTTCCTTGATGGGCTTGAAGACGCCTATGACAAGGGGCGTCTGATGGGCACTTTCGCCGAGGATTGTGCCGAAACCTATCAATTTACCCGCGAACAGCAGGATGAATATGCGCTCAAATCGCTGTCCAATGCCTTGGCTGCACAAGAGAGCGGCGCGTTTGACGGGGAAATCGCGGCGGTCACCCAAACAACCCGCAAAGGGGATGTGGTGACGGATGCGGATGAGCAGCCCAAAACCGCGCGCCCTGAAAAGATCCCGACGCTCAAGCCTGCCTTTCGCAAAGAGGGTACTGTGACAGCAGCCAATGCGTCGTCGATCTCGGATGGGGCGGCGGCTTTGGTGTTGGCCTCGGAAGAGGTGGCACAGGCGCGCGGGATGACCGTGCGGGCGCGCGTGCTGGGTCATGCCAGTCATGCCCAAGCGCCGGGCCTGTTCGCGACGGCCCCGGTTCCGGCAGCGAAAAAGCTGTTGGGTTCGTTGGGGTGGAGCGCTGAGGACGTTGACCTGTGGGAAGTGAACGAGGCCTTTGCCGTGGTTCCAATGGCGTTCATGCAGGAAATGGGCCTGTCGCGGGACATTGTGAACGTCAATGGCGGGGCCTGTGCCTTGGGCCACCCGATTGGTGCCTCGGGTGCTCGAATCGTCGTGACATTGCTGAACGCGTTGGAAAAACGCGGCCTGAAACGCGGTGTTGCGGCCATTTGCATTGGCGGCGGTGAAGGCACGGCAATCGCGATTGAGCGAGTTTGACCTTAGGCGCGTTCCTGAATACTGCGGAGGAAAGCGGATCAGCAGATCCTGAGGGGGGCGACCCCCTCCCTCCTAACCAAGGGCGAATGTATGACTGTAGAGTACGAGACACTGGCAAAGACCATTGCTGCGCTCACCGAGGGTGAAACAGATGCGGTGGCTTTGATGGCAACGGTTACGTGTGAGGTGCATCATGCGGATGATCGGTTTGATTGGACCGGGTTTTATCGCGTGACTGAGCCCGGGGTGCTGAAAATCGGCCCCTATCAAGGCGGGCATGGGTGTCTTGTCATTCCGTTTTCACGTGGGGTTTGCGGGGCGGCGGCGCGGACGGGGGAAACGCAGTTGGTTGCGGATGTGGACGCGTTTCCGGGTCATATCGCCTGTGCATCCTCAACCCGGTCTGAACTGGTCTTGCCTGTGTTCAATGCGCAGAACGAGGTGATCGCGGTGTTTGATATCGATAGCAATCAGCCGGATGCGTTTACTGAGGCTGATGCTGACGCGCTGGGCGCGATCCTGTCACAGGTATTTGCCCGCTAGGACAATGCCAGCGGCAAGTTGAAACAACAGAATAGACAGCAGCCATCGTGAAAATGGCTGCTTTCGTGTATTGTGGTGAAACAGGATTCGGGCCAGATAGGCCCCCGGCGTTCCGCCCAAAACGGACAACCACAGCAAAAAATGTTCAGGTACGCGCCACCAGTGGCGTTTGGCACAGATCTTGTCCCAGCCGAACAGCACGACGGTCAGGGCATTGATGACCCACAGATAAATTACCGCATACCACATTGTTCGACCTCATGCCTTTCGGGGTCTCTCCTGTGCCAGCGCGCAGAAATGTTCAACCCCTGTGAAAAAACGCTTTGATTTTTCACGGACATGATGCAGCATGAAAAAAGAGGATAAAATTTCACGAGACCTGAGGAGAGTCGCTGGTGAATGCCCAAGCCCCCCAAAGCGCCACGCTGGGCGCCGATATTCGTGCGTTGCGCAAGGCGCGCGGGTTGACGCTGTCTGAGGTTGCGACGCGACTGGATCGGTCGGTGGGCTGGCTGAGTCAGGTTGAACGCGACATGTCCGAGCCGTCGATTTCGGATCTGCGCCAGATCGCGGGGTGTCTTGGGGTTCCGATGTCGATGTTGTTTGCCCATTCCGCCGCGCCGTCCGATGAACAGGGGTATATTGTTCGGGCCAGTGCGCGCCGCCCTATGGGGTCGGGTGAAGAGGGGCTGATCGAGGAACTGCTTTCGCCTGATTTGACCGATGATTTTGAGATGGTGCATTCCACGTTTCAACCGCAATCACGGATGCAGAAACCGGCGAACCGCCCCACGCAAGAGGTGGGGTACATCATCTCGGGCCAGCTTGATCTGGTGATTGGTGGACGATCTTTTTCCGTCGGGCCGGGCGACAGTTTCCGCATCAAGCATGAGCCGTATCAATGGTCCAATCCCTATGATGTGCCCGCCGTGGCCATCTGGGTCATCGCGCCGCCGGTGTATTGATGAGTTTTGAGGCCTGGATCATATTTGCGCTGTTCTGGGTGGTGTTTGTCACCACACCGGGACCCAACGCGGTGAACTGCATCTCGAACGGGATGAACCTGCCATTTGGGCGCGCGATGATTGGTGTGTTGGCGATTCTGACGCAAGCCACCGCATTTCTGATCCTGTCCGCTTTGGGTGTGACCGCCCTGATCACCGCATCCCCGACCGCGTTCTTTGTGGCCAAGCTGATTGGCGCTGGGTTCTTGATCTATCTGGGGGTGCGGGGTTGGATCAATGCCAGCAAGCCCGCCCCGACCGAGGTGCGTCCTGCGCGCCACGTCTACTTGCACGCGCTGGCCATCGCCACGATCAATCCCAAAAGCGTGGCCGGGTATCTGGCGGCATTCTCGCAGTTCGTTCAGCCAGACGTTTCGATCTGGGCGCAGATGAGTGTCATCATGCCAACCGCCCTGACGCTGACAGCGCTAAGCTACACCGGCTTTACCACTTTGGGGGCGGTGATGGGCAAGGCGGCGCTGGGCGCGGTGTTCAACACATGGGTGCGGCGGGTCATGGCGATCTGTTTCATCATTTATGGCGTGTTGCTGGGGGCCAGCAGCACACCACAGCCAAGAGGGTAACCGATGCTCAAAGGATCCTGCCTGTGCGGCGATATCAGTTTTTCGACCGAGGCCGAACCCCAAGGCCCGTCGATGTGCCATTGCAGCCAGTGCCGCAAGCAATCGGGGGGCGTCTGGTCGTCGGCCTATGTCAACGACACCGACCTGAGCATCAACGGCGCGGTGCGCTGGTTCAGCACCAGCCCGACCGCCAAGCGCGGCAGCTGTCCCCGGTGCGGGTCATTCCTGTTCTGGAAGGCGCACGACGAAAACACCACCAGCTTTGCCCTTGGCGCCGTAGACGGCCCGACGGGGCTGAGCCTGCAGAAACACATCTTTGTCGCTGACAAAGGCGATTATTACGACATCGCGGACTCTGTGCCGCAAAAAGACTGAAGAGGATTGGTCATGTCTGATTTCCCAACCAAGGCCCGTGTGGTCGTTATCGGGGGCGGCGTTGTTGGCTGCTCGGCGCTGTATCATCTGGCCAAAAAGGGCTGGACCGATTGCGTTCTGCTGGAAAAGAATGAGCTGACGGCTGGGTCAACCTGGCACGCAGCGGGTAACGTTCCGACGTTTTCGACGTCATGGGCGATCATGAACATGCAGCGCTATTCGACCGAGCTGTATTCCGGGTTGGCCGAAGAGGTCGATTACCCGATGAACTATCACCAGTCGGGGTCGATCCGTTTGGCGCACACCCAAGAGCGGATGCAGGAATTTGAGCGCGCCCTGTCCATGGGTCGGTATCAGGGCATCGAGATGGAGATGTGGACCCCGGAAGAAGCCAAAGAGCGCTATCCGTTCCTGGAAACGCACGATCTGGCGGGTGTTCTGTGGGATCCATCGGATGGGGATATCGATCCGGCACAGGTCACACAGGCGCTGGCCAAGGGTGCCCGTGACATGGGGCAAAAAATCATCCGCTTCTGCCCGGCCTCTGGTGTGACACAGCACGAGGATGGCACATGGACCGTGCACACTGAAAAGGGTGATATCGACTGTGACTATGTGGTGAATGCCGCCGGCTATTACGCGCAGCGCATTGGCGAATGGTTCAAGCCTTTTGGCGGTCGCACGGTTCCGATGATGGTGATGGAGCACCAGTATCTGCTGACCGAACAGATCCCCGAGATCGAAGCGTGGTCCAAGGAAAACGATAAGAAATTGCCCCTGATCCGCGATGTGGACGTGTCTTATTACCTGCGGCAGGAAAAGAACGGCTATAACCTTGGTCCGTATGAGCCGAACTGTAAGGCTCATTGGGTCGAGAACAACGACCAGATGCCCGAAGATTTCAGTTTCCAGCTGTGGCAAGAGGATCTGGACCGGATCGAGGATATCGTCGTTGATGCGATGGCGCGTGTGCCGTTGATGGAATCCTCGGGCGTGTCCAGCGTTATCAATGGGCCGATCCCTTATGCGCCAGACGGTCTGCCGCTGATTGGTCCGATGCCCGGCGTCAAGAATGCGTTTGAGGCCTGTGTGTTCACCTTTGGCATCGCCCAAGGTGGCGGTGCCGGCAAGGTGTTGGCGGAATGGATCGTGGACGGTCAGACCGAGTGGGACATGTGGGCTGTCGATCCGCGCCGTTACACCGATTACACCGATCAGGATTACTGCAACCAAAAGGGCATGGAAGTGTACGGCAACGAATACGCCATGCATTTCCCGCAGCACGAGTGGCCCGCCGCGCGCGACAAGAAAGTCTCGCCCGTGCATGCCAAGGTCAAAGAGCTGGGCGGTGTTATGGGCGTCTATAACGGTTGGGAACGGGCCAACTGGTTTGCGCAGGATGGCGATGACACCTCGCTTGAGGCGACGCACACGTGGGGTCGGTCCGGCCCGTGGGAGGCGCGCATCAAGGAAGAATGCGAAGCGGTTCGTGATGGCGTTGGCGTTCTCGACCTGCCGGGGTTCTCGCGGTTCAACCTGACTGGCGACGGCGCGGCAGAATTCCTGCGCGGTATGGTGACAGGTGGTCTGCCGAAAGTGGGCCGGATGAACCTGGTCTATTTCTCGGACACGCGTGGCCGGATTTTGACTGAGATGTCCTGTATCCGTCACGGCGACGATCATTTCACCATGATCACCGCCGGTGGCGCACAGTGGCATGATTTCGAGATTCTGAAAAACGCGCTGCCTGCGGGTCTGTCGCTGACCGACCACACCACTGAATTCGGCACCATGATCGTGACTGGCCCAAAATCGCGTGACCTGTTTGCTGCGATTTCCGATGCGGATCTGTCGCTTGGCTGGCTGACCCATCAGAAAGCCACCGTGGCGGGCAAACCGGCGTTTTTGGCGCGGGTTTCATTCGCTGGTGAGTTGGGATGGGAGGTGCATTGTGCCAACACCGATCAGGGCGCGATCTATGACGCGCTGTTGGCCGGTGGTGCCAAGCCGTTTGGCATGTATGCGCTGAACAGCTTGCGTCTGGAAAAAGGCTATCGCGCGTGGAAAGGCGATCTGAGCACCGATTACTCGCTGCTCGAAGGTGGTTTGGGTCGTTTTGTCAAACTGGACAAGCCGCAGGATTTCCCCGGTAAGGCTGCGATCCAGAACGAAAAGCAGCAGGGTGTGAAGAAGTCATTTGTCACCTTGGTGGTTGAGGCTGGGGATGCGGATGCGCCCTATATGTCGTGCATTCACAGTGGCGATCAGATCGTTGGCGAAACCACCTCGGGTGGGTGGGGTCACCGGATCAACAAGTCGATCGCGCTGGGCATGGTCCGGGCAGACTTGGCGGTCCCGGGCACCGAGCTGGAGGTCGAGATCTATGGCGAGAAATGTCGCGCTGTGGTTCAGGAAGATCAGCCGCTTTGGGACCCTGCAAACGAACGCCTGCGCGCGTGATGTGCTAAGTTTGGCCCGCTGAAAAAAGGAGAGACCCATGAGTCGCACAATGCAAGGCGTCTATCTCACGCAGCATGGCGGGCCGGAGGCGCTGGAATGGCGCGATGATATTCCTGTTCCGGTCGTTGGACCGGGGCAGGTGTTGGTCCGGGTGGCCGCAGCTGGCGTGAACAACACCGACATCAATACCCGTGTCGGGTGGTATTCCTCGGATGTCACCGGCGCGACGGATTCTGTGGATCAGGATGTTGAGGCTGGTGGTTGGGGCGGCGCGTTGGCCTTTCCACGCATTCAGGGCGGCGATCTGTGTGGCATCGTCGAAGAGGTTGGCGCGGGGGTGGGATTCGCGCCCGGCCAACGGGTGACTTGCCCAATCAATCTGCCGCGACCGGGGCCGGGGCGCCCACAGGGGTTCATTGCTTTGGGGTCGGAAATGGACGGGGCATTCGCCCAATATTGTTTGGTGCAGGCGGATGATTTGTATGATGTCACCGCCTCACCCCTGTCAGATGCAGAAATTGCGGCAATCCCTTGTGCCTTTGGAACGGCAGAAAACCTGCTGACCCGCGCAGGTGTCACGGCGGGGCATCGGGTGCTTATCACCGGCGCATCTGGAGGCGTCGGGTTGGCGGCGGTGCAACTTGCGAAGTTGCGGGGGGCCACGGTGACAGGTGTGACCAGTTCCGCCAAAGCTGAGATTGTGCAGGGGCAGGGCGCGGTTGAGACGCTGGATCGTGGTGCGTTGTTGCCCACAGATACCTATGATTGTGTGATTGACGTTGTGGGCGGCCCCGCATGGGCGGACCTGATCCGGGCGTTGAAGCCGGGTGGGCATTATGCCGTGTCGGGGGCGATTGCCGGGCCAATGGTGCAGGCTGACCTGCGCGAGATCTATTTACGCGACATCACCATTCATGGCTGCACGCATCAGTCGCCCGAAGTGTTCGGACGTCTCGTTGCGTTGATGAATGCCGGGCGTATTCGGCCACTGATTTCGAAAACTTATCCTCTTGGCGACATAAAAGTGGCGCAAGCGGATTTTGAGGCTAAAGCCTTTGCTGGCAAACTGGTCCTGATCCCATAGGAGAATAGAGATGGCACAGATCACCCTTTTGGACGGCTCGATCGGGCAGGAATTGGTCAAACGCAGCGGCGACCGGGCGACGCCTTTGTGGTCGACCCGGGTGATGATTGATCATCCCGATTTGGTGGGGCAGGTCCATCAGTCGTATTTTGATGCAGGCGCGACAGTGGCCACGACCAACACCTATGCGGTGCACCGTTCGCGGCTGAACCGGGTGGGGATGGATTCCCAAATGCCCGCGCTGATCGCGACGGCTTTGGAGCAAGTTGAGGCAGCCCGTGCGCGGCATAAAACGGGACGCATTGCAGGGTCGTTGGGGCCTTTGTTGGCATCTTATCGACCGGACCTGAACCCCGACCCCGTCGACGCGGCTGTAAAGTTTGGGGAACTGGTTGGGCTGATGCAGGATCATGTCGACCTGTTTTTGATCGAAACTGTCTCGTCCCTGCAAGAGGCCGAAGGCGCGCTGTTGGGGTGCAAGGACAGCACCAAGCCGGTTTGGATCGCCCTTTCGGTGATGGATGACGATGGAACGCGCCTGCGCTCTGGCGAAGCATTGGCTGATATTGCGCCCGTGTTGGATCGGTTTGCCCCGCAAGCCGTGTTGATCAACTGTTCGCGCCCCGAGGCGATGCCAGCGGCACTGGACATCGTTAAAGAGTTTGGCCGTCCCTTTGGAGCCTATGCAAATGGGTTCACCCGCATCACCGATGGGTTCTTGAAAGACGCCCCAACGGTCGACGCATTAGAGCAGCGACAGGACTTGGGGCCGGATGCCTATGCCGCGCATGTGATGCAATGGGTCGCGCAAGGGGCCTCAATTGTCGGTGGTTGTTGTGAAGTGGGACCCGAACATATTGCAGAATTGGCCAGCCAGCTGAAAACGGCAGGGCACGAGATCGTCTGAGGAGGCGGCATTATGGGTGGAAAGAGCAAACTGCATCTTGTCACAAACAGCGACAGGCAATGGCAGTTTGATATCATTGTGGCCGATGGGTTTGTTCTGACCGAACTGGCGGGTGTCGTTGATGTCATCCGCTTGGCCAATCGGGTCTGCCCCAGCCCGCCGTTCACATGGACCTATCGGTCCTTGTCTGGCGGGATGGTGGAAAGCAGCGCCGGGGCGGTTGTGTCGACCGAACGGTTGAATGATCAGCCGACGGCGGACTATGCCTTTGTGATTGGCAACGCCGACCCGGATTGCGCGGAATTGGCGCTTGGGCGCAAGATTTCTGACTATACCTATCGGGGGGCACAGGTGTTCCTGCTGGCCGAAGCTGCAAGCCGCTATATCAACGAAAACAACGAAGATTCCTCGCACACCACCCATTGGGAGAATTCGGCGTTTTTGCGGGAACGCACCGGCGTGTTTGATGCCAACTTTGCGATTGCCACCGAAAACGGGCCTGTTGTCACCTGTGCCGGCATGGGCGCGACTGTTGATGTGACGCTGGCCGTTATTGGCCGCCATATTTCAGGGGCTGCCCGTATGACGGTTGCGGATATTCTGCTGCATGAGAACATCCGCGATTTCGGCTCGCAACAACCCTTTTCGGGGGTCAAAACGACGACCACGGGCGATGATAAGTTGGATCAGTGCATCAAGATCATGCAGGCCAATGTCGAAGACCCGGTGCCCATCAATGAGATCGTCGCGGCGCTTGATCTTTCGAACCGGTCGTTAGAACGCAAGTTCAAAACCTTTCTGGGGGCGACACCCAATACGTTTTATCGGGAAATGCGACTGGCCAAGGCCAATAACCTGTTGTTGAACACCACGATGAGCGTGCGGGAAATTGGCATGGCGTGCGGATTTCCGAACGGATTTTCCTCTGTTTACAAGAGCTTTTATGGTGTGACCCCGTTTGCATTGCGTCGTCAAAGGCGTGTTGCGCAGGGTTGATAATTGAAGTTTTTCTGACGGTTTTGATGCTTTTTTTGCCGTCTCTCCGTGGCAGGATCGCGCAACTTTGCAAGAGTCGGAGAAAAGATGATGGCTGATCTACCTAAAAAGGCCCGTGTGGTCATTGTCGGTGGTGGTGTGGTTGGGTGTTCGGTGGCGTATCACCTGACCAAAAAGGGTTGGAAGGATGTTGTGCTGCTGGAACGCAAGCAGCTGACATCGGGCACCACCTGGCACGCAGCGGGTTTGATTGCGCAGCTGCGCGCAACCGCAAACATGACCAAACTGGCCAAGTATTCGCAAGAACTGTACGGGGATCTTGAGGCGGAAACAGGTGTCGCCACGGGCTTCAAGCGGTGTGGGTCGATCACGGTTGCCCTGACCGAAGAGCGTAAGGAAGAGATTTTCCGTCAAGCCGCCATGGCGCGCGCCTTTGGTGTTGAGGTCGAAGAGATTTCGCCCGCCGAAGTCAAAGCCAAATACGAGCATCTGAATATCGACGATGTCACCGCCGGTGTGTATCTGCCGTTGGATGGTCAGGGTGATCCTGCAAATATCGCTTTGGCCTTGGCCAAAGGCGCGCGCCAGCGCGGCGCGGTTGTCAAAGAACGGATCAAGGTCACAAATATCGCCAAGCAAGGTCGCAAGGTTACAGGTGTGGATTGGATCAGCGATGATGGGGCTGAACAGGGTCACATCGAGTGCGATATGATCGTGAATTGTGCTGGCATGTGGGGCCACGAAGTTGGCAAGATGGCCGGTGTGAACGTGCCGCTGCAAGCCTGTGAACACTTCTATATCGTGACCGAAGCAATTCAGGGTCTGACGCAGATGCCGGTACTGCGGGTCCCGGATGAGTGCGCCTATTACAAAGAAGACGCCGGTAAAATCCTGTTGGGTGCCTTTGAGCCCAAATCCAAGCCATGGGGCATGAACGGTATTTCGGACAGCTTTGAATTTGATCAGCTGCCCGAAGATTTCGATCACTTTGAACCGATCTTGGAGGCCGCCTGTAACCGGGTTCCGATGTTGGGCGAAGCGGGTATTCACACCTTCTTTAACGGGCCTGAATCGTTCACGCCGGATGACGCGTATCACTTGGGTCTTGCGCCCGAGATGGACAACGTTTGGGTCGCTGCCGGGTTTAACTCGATCGGGATTCAATCGGCGGGTGGTGCAGGCATGGCGCTTGCCGAGTGGATGGATGATGGCGAAAAGCCATTCGATTTGGGTGATGTTGACATCAGCCGGATGCAGCCGTTCCAAGGCAACAAATCCTATCTGGTCGAACGCGCTTCGGAAACGTTGGGGCTGCTTTATGCGGATCACTTCCCGTATCGTCAAAAGGCCACATCGCGCGGGGTGCGCCGGACGCCATTCCATGAACACCTGAAAGGTCAGGGCGGTGTGTTTGGGGAATTGGCAGGCTGGGAACGGGCGAATTGGTTCGCGCGGGATGGTCAAAAAGCCGAATACGAATACAGCTGGAAACGGCAGAACTTTTTCGACAACGTTGCCGAAGAGCACAACGCGGTTCGGACCAATGTGGGCATGTACGACATGTCGTCCTTTGGTAAAATCCGGGTCGAAGGGCCGGATGCGGTTGCCTTTATGAACTATGTGGGTGGTGGTCAGTATGATGTGCCCGTGGGCAAGATCGTCTATACGCAGTTCCTGAATTCGCGCGCTGGGATCGAGGCGGATGTGACCGTGACCCGCATGTCGGAAACCGCCTATCTGGTGGTGACACCGGCGGCGACCCGTTTGGCCGATGAAACCTGGATGCGCCGCAATCAGGGCAATTTCAATGTTGTGATCACCGATGTGACAGCAGGCGAAGGTGTCTTGGCCGTTATGGGCCCTAAGGCGCGCAAGCTGATGAATCTTGTTTCGCCCAATGATTTCTCGAACGCGGCAAATCCATTCGGTACAGCGCAAGAGATTGAGCTGGGCATGGGGCTGGCCCGTGTGCATCGCGTGACCTACGTGGGTGAATTGGGGTGGGAGATTTATGTCTCATCCGACATGGCTGGCCATGCGTTTGAAACGCTGTATGAGGCTGGTCAGGATCTGGGCATGAAGCTGTGCGGCATGCACATGATGGACACCTGCCGGATCGAAAAGGGGTTCCGCCACTTTGGTCACGACATAACCTCTGAGGATCATGTGCTAGAGGCGGGTCTGGGCTTTGCCGTTAAGACCGACAAGCCAGATTTCATTGGCCGGGATGCGGTGTTGCGCAAGAAAGAAACCGGGCTGCAAAATCGTCTGGTGCAGTTCAAACTGACTGATCCCGAACCGCTGTTGTATCACAACGAGCCGATTTTGCGGGATGGTGAGATTGTCGGCTTCCTGAGCTCGGGGGCCTATGGTCACCATCTGGGTGGTGCGATGGGCTTGGGCTATGTGCCTTGTCCGGGTGAAAAGCCTGCCGATGTATTGGGATCGACCTATGAGATTGACGTCATGGGCACACGGGTGAAAGCCGAAGCGTCGCTAAAGCCGATGTATGATCCCAAGTCCGAGCGTGTGAAGGTCTAAACAGCTTTTTAGAACCTGTATTGAAAAGATCGAAAAGCGGGGTCGGGAAACCGACCTCGCTTTTTTCATTTGTAGTCGGGGTCGCCAATAGCGGGAACGCTGAAGAGGAGAGGTAAATCTTAGGTTTTAGAGGGTTTCCTGTTTTTCGGAGTGCCATCCGATACGCAGTGTGCGTTGGGCCAAATTACAACAATGTTGACAAGGCAGAGTTACAAATCCGAAACTACGCATGTGTTATAGCATTTTCAGGTTTGTCATTCCGTAGAAAATACGGGGGAATATAGCTCGTAATTATTTGAATTTTCTAATAATTCGAACGGGGAGAATAAACGATGAAGGCTAAACGCAACTCAAGTTATCTATCCAAGTCAGCCCTGTGGGCATTACCAGTCGCAGCCATATTATACCCATCCATTTCCGTCAGTCAGATCGTGACGACCGAAGAATCCGCCGCCAGCGCCTTTCCTGCCGAGGCGTATTCACCCTATGCCAATCGAGCCATTCCAATTCGGCCTTTGTGGGGGGAAACCCATTTGCACACCAGCCTGTCGCTGGATGCGGGCGCCTTTGGGAATATCTTAGGGCCGAATACGGCATGGGATTTCGCCAAGGGAAAGAAAGTGACATCCTCTACGGGATTGCCGGTCAAACTCAGCCGTCCTTTGGATTGGATGGTATTGACCGACCACACCGATTTGATGGGGTTTGCGCCTGATTTGCAGGCTGGTGCGCCCGGAGTTCTGGCAGACCCGAAAGGACGGGAATGGCACGAAGGCTATAAAAAAGGCGGTGAGGCCGCTGGGAAATCTGCGTTTGATCTGATCACCAATTTCTCACAGATGACCCTGCCTGAAGCGTTGCTGGAGGCGTATAGCCCAGGGTCGGATGCGTTTGCCTTTGTGTGGGAAGAAATCGTCGAAGCCGCGGAACGCGCCAATGATCCGGGGGAATTCACCGCCTTTATCGGGTTCGAATGGACCTCGGTTCCTAAGGGGTTCAATTTACACCGCAACGTCATGCTGCGCGATGGTCCGTCGCGGGCACTGCAGGTTGTTCCGCCTGTAACGCAACCGCCCTATGGGTCAACCGATCCGCTGGAGCTGTACAAGTGGCTTGAGGCGTATCAGGAAAAAACCGGCGGGCGGGCTGTTGCCTTTTCTCACAATGGGAACCTGTCCAATGGTTGGATGTTCCCGACCAAAGACACCTATCATGGTGGTGTTGTGGATGAGGAGTACGTGCGCCAGCGGGCCAAGTGGGAGCCCCATTACGAGGTCACCCAGATCAAAGGGGACGGCGAGGCGCATCCATTCCTCAGCCCCGAGGATTCGTTTGCGGATTATGAAAATTGGGACAAAGGCAATCTGGATCTGACCCAACTTAAGACCGATGAGATGCTGAAAGGGGAGTATGCGCGCGAAGCCTTGAAACAGGGTTTGGCGTTAGAAGAAGAATTCGGCATCAACCCTTATAAGTTTGGTTTTGGCGGGGCGACAGACAGCCATACGTCATTGGCAACTGCCGAAGAGGACAACTTTTTTGGCAAGTCGGTCAGTGTGGAACCGTCGCCAACGCGGATCGAACATCCCTTTATCGCGAGCGAGTTGGGCCGGGTCGAAGGGTATGAGTTGGTCGCGTCGGGCTACACAGCTGTCTGGGCCGAGGAAAACACCCGCAAAGCGATCTTTGACGCGTTCAAGCGGCGTGAAACCTATGCCACAACAGGCACCCGCATTGGGTTGCGGTTCTTTGGGGGCTGGTCGTTCACCGAAGAGGATTTGCGGTCACGCGCTTTGGCCGAGGCCGGGTATGCCAAGGGTGTGCCAATGGGCGGTGATATGCCCCCGCGTACAGATGAAAGCGTCCCTAGCTTTCTGATTTTTGCCCTGCGTGACCCAATCGGCGCCAATTTGGACCGTATTCAGGTGGTCAAAGGCTGGATGGATTCCGAGGGCGCGTTGCAGGAAAAGGTCTATAACGTGGCTTGGTCCGGGGATCGCGAAGCGGATGCCGATGGAAACGTCGGTGAGGTTGGCAATACCGTTGATCTGGAAAAGGCGAGCTGGACCAATACCATCGGCAGCTCTGAGTTGCTGAGTGTTTGGGTTGACCCAGATTTCGACGCGGCTGAACGCGCGTTCTATTACGTGCGGGTGTTGGAAATTCCGACACCGCGCTGGGTGGTTTATGACAAGCTTCGGTTTGGCATCGAACTGCCGGAAGAGGCGCAGCTGATCCATCAGGAACGCGCCTATTCGTCGCCAATCTGGTATACGCCCCCGAAATAGGGTGATCCCAAAACAGATTCTGAAAGAGCCGCTTTTTAGGAGGCGGCTCTTTTCTTTTTGCCCAATTCTTGGTCTGGTTCTGCGGAATTGGACACCAACAAATAAAGAAAAGGCCCGCTATGTGCACTTCGACAGGGACAGCAATCGGAACGCAGAAATTGGAAAACGACCGGGTGCGTGTGACCGAATGGCGGTTTCCCAAGCGGGGGGATAATACGGGCTGGCATCGGCACGAGTATGATTATGTGGTGATCCCGATGTTTGACGGGATTCTGGAGATCGACCTGCCCGGTGGGGAGCGCATGGTGGCCGAATTGAAGACCGGCGTGCCGTATAGTCGCGAAATCGGGACGGAGCATGATGTCATTAACGGAAATGATTTTGAGTGCTCTTTTATCGAGGTTGAATTGTTGGAGCCGCGCGTCGGGGAACCGGGGGCGTCCTGAGGTCTCATCACGATCCGTGATGCCCCAGCGCACAGAAATCGAATTTCCTTTGGTTGTGAACCTGCCATACATGCCAAATGCATCGCTTGAGGGGATCAGATGGCACAGACAACAGACAACGTTGATTCCCCGCGTGGCCTCGCCTTTGCGGTCAGTGCCTATCTGCTCTGGGGGTTTTTGCCGCTCTATATGAAAGCGCTGGCGCATATTCCCGCGGCAGAAATTGTGGCACATCGGGTGATCTGGTCGGTGCCGATTGCCGGTATTTTGCTCATTGTGCTGGGGCGCACCAAAGAGCTGCGCGCGGCGCTGGTGAACCCGCGCATGTTGGGCATGGCCTGTGTGACGGCGGCGTTGATTTCCATGAATTGGGGGATTTATGTCTGGTCGATTGCATCCGGGCATGCGTTGGATGCGGCGCTTGGGTATTACATCAATCCCCTGTTCAGCGTGGCCTTGGGCGCGATCTTGTTGCGGGAACGGCTGAGCAGAACGCAGTTGATGGCGATTGGGTTGGCGACACTGGCCGTGATCATTTTGATCTTGCAGGCGGGCAAGTTGCCTTGGGCCGCTCTGGGGATGACGTTGACATGGGGCTTTTACGCCTTTTTCAAGAAATCGTTGCCGATTGGTCCAAATCAGGGGTTCTTGTTGGAGGTTTTGATCCTGACGCCACCGGCATTGGGATATCTGACCTATCTGGCGATGACGGGGAACAGCCACTTTTCCACCTCTTTCGACAACACGTCGTTGTTGGTTGGTTGTGGTTTGGTGACCGCGATTCCGCTGATCCTCTATGCGAATGGGGCTAAGCTGTTGCGACTGTCGACCGTTGGCATTTTGCAATACATCGCACCGACCTTGATCTTTCTGGTCGCGGTGCTAGTGTTTGGCGAAGAATTTGACACGGGCCGCATGATCGCATTCCCGATGATCTGGGCCGCGCTGGTGATTTATTCGATCCCGTTGGTCCGGGGCATGCGTCGCGCTGCCTAAGCGTGGTGTGCGAGGATCTGATCGCCAAGCGACCGCGCCCAGAGGCGATAAAACGCCGGGCTGGGGTGATAGCCGTCTGTGGCCGCAAAGCGGGGGTCTACGGGGACGTCTAAAGGCAGGCGTTGAAACTCGGGCACCGTGTCCGCAAGCCGCGCCTGTGCCCGGTCCAGCCGTGCCGCCTGTTGCCCCAGAACCCAAGCCAAAGGTTGCGGCAGAGCGGGGAACAGCTCCATCCTTGGAACGCCTGATGTTAGGATCAGGTTTGGGGTGAAACGATCCCGCAAAAGGGTCATCAGATCGGCCTGCCGCTGGTAGAACTGACCCGATGTGGTGGCGCGGGTGACATCGTTGACGCCAAGCGCAAAGACCACCACGTCAAACCGTTGCGGTGGCAGATCCTGTAGCCGGGCGATGGTGTCGGGGGTGATGTGCCCGGTGGTGGCCTCTAACCGCCAATCAACGGAAAAATGCGGGGCTAGATGGGTCACCAGCTGCCCGCTGAGCGCGGTGTCTTGGGTTTGCGCCCCAACACCAGCGGCCGAGCTGTCACCCGCAATCAGCAGTCGCAATTCCGGCCCGCTGCCCGATTGCCCCCGACGTGCTCCGGTGGGTTCAGGCAGCAGTTGCGCCTTGCGACGGACCAACAGACCCTGCGCGGCCAATACTGGCAGCAATGGCACGCGCAGAATTTGATCAACGGCTATCATCTAAGGTCAGGACAGCGCTTCGCGGAACTTGAGGAACCGTGCATCTGTCATCACACGGGCGTTCATCGCATCGCGCAGGGCGCCAATGGTTTTGTAGGGGCGCATCACAACCTCAAACGTTTCGATCAGCCCATCGTCGTTCAGGGTGATCAAATCCACGCCGACGGCATCCAGATCGCCAACCTTGCATTGGAATTCCAACGCCCAATCTTTGCCGTCGCCCATGACCCGGCGATATTTGAAATCGCTGAACACCTTGCCCACATGCCCCAGAACAGCGGCCACAGGGTCACGACCCGTCCATGTTTTGTAATAGGTCGGTGGCATGAATTTCACATCATCGGCCAGCAGCTCGTGAATGAGGGTTTCGTCGCCCTTGGCAACAACTTCCTGCATTTTGGTGATCGTGGGGTGCATGTGTCTTTCTCTCCCTTAGTCTCAACTTGACCGCAGCTTTGCTGTTGTGTGCCAGCACGGCAAGGACGACGTTGCGGGAACCGCGCAAGCGCTGTAGGCAGGCGCGCATGAGTGATGATTATAACCCGCCCCAAACCCCACTGGACGTGCTGCACGAAGATGCGCAGCTGATTATTGTGAACAAGCCTGCCGGTTTGTTGTCCGTTCCGGGCAAGGGCGCGCATCTGGCCGATTGCCTGATGACCCGCGTGGCAGCGGCGTTTCCGGGGGCGTTGCTGGTGCACCGGCTGGACCGAGATACATCCGGGGTGATGGTGTTTGCCCAGACCCCACATGCGCAGCGTCATCTGGGGCTGCAGTTTGAAAAGCGATACACGAAAAAGACCTATATCGCGCAGGTTTGGGGACGCTTGGAACCCAAGACGGGGACTGTTGATTTGCCGTTGATCGTCGACTGGCCCAATCGTCCGCGTCAGATGGTGTGTCACGAAACGGGCAAGAAAGCGCACACCGATTGGCGCGTCGCGCGCTATGATGAGGGGTCAACGCGGGTTCGGCTGATGCCTCAAACCGGGCGCACCCATCAGTTGCGTGTGCATATGCTGGCGTTGGGCCACCCCATTCTAGGCGATCCGTTTTATGCCGAAGGTCCCGTGCGGGATTTTCCGCGGATGATGTTACATTCCGAAGAATTACGCCTGAAGCACCCCGATGGGGGCGCAGCGTTGAAATTCCGCGCGCCGGCTGATTTTTAAACGCTGACGGATAGCCAGTTGGCGGGCAGGATGTCGGGGTTTACCAGTTTGGGATCCCCGAACCACTTGGCCGGGCCTGCGACGCGTTTGGTCGCGTTTTGGTTCAACCATGCCGCCCACCACGAGAATGAAGAATTGCCGATGATGTTGTGCTGGCACAGGGTCATCAGGCGCATGTCTTCGAAATCGGTGTCGGCCCCGTTGAAATCAACAACCACCTTTTCGACGGGCAGGGGCAGGTTGTCCTTGGCCCATTGCGGATCATCGGAAAAGACATAGACCGTGGGCGTTCCGGGCAACCCGTCAAGAACCTGCGCCAGCGCCGCCTCGTAATACGCCTGATCACAAAGCACATGAGCGCCCAGCGTCAGGTAATCGCCACGCCGCACATGCAATGAGATAGCGGTGCTGTTGGTGATGCGGTCCGCCATTTCAGCATTTTGGGTGTTGGTGAAATCGGGAAAGGTAAAATCGCTGCGGATTTGGTCGGCGATGTGGGTGAAATACTGTTCGGACTGCCAATAGCCGTGCAGATAGCTGCCGTTGCCGTATCCTGTGATGTCGGGGTTATAGCCCAGCCTTTGTTCGCGGCGAAACTTGGGGGCCTTGCCGCTGCTGCGCCACAGGGCATAGCGCACCGGAGCGTCGGATTTGAGCGGGGGCAGGGGGGCCGGGTCCACAAGCGGGAGATCAAACACGCGGGTTAATACGCCCTCACCCCGGGCGATGGCACCCCGGGAATCCAATGCGACCTGCGTGCCACGACGGGCCGCAAGCCCAGCGGCGGCGGCGTATTGGAACATCTGATTGCCGAGACGGCCATGCAGGCGGGTGATGATCATTGCTGGCAATCCTTGTGATGTGGTCCCTGTGTCTGTTTAGGCGCTCTGACCCGGCATGACCAGCGCGGGTGGTTGACAGACGCCAAGCGGGTTCCTAGATCACGGGCTCAGGTGTGGGTCCCCTGCCGCTCGCGGCCATATGGCTTTGGTGAAACCCTGTTTGATACATCTGACGCCCCTTTCACGGCGCGCCCGGGTGGCAATGCGAGCCCCGTCCAATTTATTCGCGTGTCCGTTTGAAAGAAACGAGGCAAAGGATGATGACACTTCAAAACATCGCTCCGGTGACGGAGCTGAAAGCGCAGGCCAAGCGTCTGCGGGAAAAACTGCGCGGCACCGGTGTGCAGCTGAGCCATAGCGACGCGCTTGAGCTGGTTGCGACCCAACACGGTGTGCGGGACTGGAACACGTTGCACGCGATGGCAGGGAACAAGCTGTTGTTGCGGGTGGGGGACCGGGTGCGCGGGCGCTATCTGGGTCAACCGTTTGTGGGCGAGGTGCGCGCGTTGTCGAACATTGCCGATGGATCGCACCGCCGGATTACGTTGCATTTCGATAAACCGGTGGACGTGGTAAAGTTCGATAGCTTTTCGTCGTTCCGCCAGCGGGTGAGCGGTGAAATCGGTTGGGATGGCAGGTCAACGCGCAAAACCTCGGATGGGGAACCGCAATTGGTCGTGATGCCGGAATAGCATCATGCCCTTGATCCCAAAAACAAGAAAGCCGCCCAATGGGGCGGCTTTCTGCGTTTAACTCAGGGCGCTTTATTCAGCAGCCCAGCCACCAACGGCTTTGATTTCAAGGAAATCCTCGAGACCGAACAGACCGCCCTCGCGACCGTTGCCGGACTGTTTCATGCCTCCAAAAGGCGCACCTGCGCCACGGGATTGGCCGTTCATTTCAACCATGCCAGACCGCAGTTGGCGTGCCAGACGATTGGCACGGGCTGGATCCTGGGTCTGAACATAGTTGGTCAGACCGTAGGGCGTATCGTTGGCAATCTCGATCGCTTCTTCTTCGGTTTCGAACGGGATCATTGCCAGAACGGGGCCAAAGATCTCTTCGCGGGCGACGATCATCTGGTTGTTCACATCCGCAAAGACGGTTGGTTTGACGAAAAAGCCCTGATTGGCTCCATCGGGACGACCTGTGCCGCCGGCAACCAGCTTGGCGCCTTCGTCGATGCCCTTTTGGATCAGGTCTTGGATCTTGTTGAACTGGAGTTCGTTCACAACCGGGCCAATGTGGCGACCTTCTTCGGAGGCGACGCCAACCGTGACGGCGCTGGCGACAGCGGCGGCGGTTTCTACGGCTTGATCATAGATGCCTTTTTGAACCAGCATCCGCGAGGGTGCGTTACAGCTTTGGCCCGTGTTGTTCATCATGTGCAGAACACCCCGTTTGACGGCCTTTTCATCGGCATCGTCAAAGATGACGTTCGCGCCTTTGCCGCCCAGTTCGAGGTGAACCTTTTTCAGGGTGTCAGCCGCGTTTTTCGAGATTGCAGTCCCGGCGCGAGTCGATCCGGTAAAGCTGATCATGTCCACGTCTGGGTGACCCGACAGCTGTGAGCCAACACCAACACCATCACCGTTCACAAGGTTAAAGACACCGGCGGGGAACCCGGCCTCGTCCATCATTTCGGCAAAGATCATCGCGTTCAGCGGGCTCTGCTCGGACGGTTTCAGAACCATGGTACACCCGGCAACGGCAGCGGCGCCGACCTTGAGCGTGATCTGGTTCATCGGCCAGTTCCACGGCGTGATCAACCCAGCAACGCCAACGGCTTCGCGAATGATGCGGTCGTTGGGGGCGTGATCGCCAAGCGGGGCCTCAAAGTCGAAATTCTTGGCCGCTTTGACGAAATTGATCAGGTGAAAAATACCCGCGCCAACCTGTTGCGTGCGCGCCATGTCAATGGGGGCACCCATTTCAGCCGACATCGCCTGCGCCAGATCTTCGGCGCGGGTTTTGTAAACTTCGATCAGCTTTTCAACCATCGCAATCCGCTCGGCAGGTGGGGTTGCCATCCAACCGGGCAGGGCGGCTTTGGCTGCGGCGACGGCAGCGTTGGTGTCTGCTGCGTCACCCAGAGAGATGACCGCACAGGGTTCCTCGGTCGAGGGGTTGATGACCTCAAAGTCATTGGCGGCAGCAGGGGCGACCCATTGGCCGTTGATGTAGAAATCGCGTTTTTCAATCATGTCAGGTTCTCCCAAATCCTGTGGACCGGACCAATCGCCGGTTTGTGAGCTGTGTGTTGTCTGTGATGGCTTGCGCACAGAGGGGCGGATGGGTCCAAACCCCTCAGTCGGCGGCGAACAGAGCAACGCTGTGCAAGACCTAGGCGCAGGTTGCGGCCGCTTGCAAGAGGCATCGGGTCGCGCCTCAATTTCCGTTGCGGCGCAAACTGACACGGGAGAGGGGGTGTAACACTGACGCGAAGTCATTAGGTTGTCTGCGACGACGAGTCGTTTCATGAATTGACAGGAGGCCAACATGGGTTTGCGCATCAACGATACTGTTCCTAATTTTACCGCCGAAACGGATCAGGGGACGATTCAGTTCCATGACTGGATCGGAGACAACTGGGCCATTCTGTTTTCACACCCAAAAGATTTCACCCCGGTTTGCACCACCGAGTTTTCTGCCGTCGCGCAGTTGTCAGATGAGTGGGCCGCACGGGGCTGCAAAGTGATCGGTGTGTCGGTTGATGGCGTCGAAGACCACAAAAAGTGGAAAGGCGACATTGAGAAATACGGCAATGCCGCTGCGGGTTTCCCGATCATTGCGGACGAAGGTTTGGCCGTTTCCAAAGCCTTTGATATGCTGCCCGCCGAGGCGTATATGCCCGATGGCCGCACCCCCGCCGACAGTGCCACGGTGCGTTCGGTGTTCATCATTGGCCCGGACAAGCAGTTGAAACTGTCGATGACCTATCCGATGACCGTTGGCCGCAACTTTGCTGAGATTTTGCGTGCGCTGGACGGGTTGCAGATGTCAGGCAAAGGCGTTGCGACACCTGCAAACTGGATGCCCGGCGAAGACGTGATCATTCCACCCGCGGTCAGCAACGAAGATGCGGCAGCTAAATTTGGTGAGTTTGAAACAATCTTTCCATACCTGCGCAAAACCAAAGCGCCCGAGTAAGATAAGACCTTTGATGGGGGGCACGGTTCCCCCATCGACCCACTGGCGGATATTTTCGCTAGATCAGGCCCGCTGCGGCTGGCTTGAAACCTTGGCCCGGTACATGGCGCGTTTGAATTCGCGTGCCACTTTAGACCCCGAACGGTTCTTTTTCTGGATCGTTGATCCCCCCACCTGATCTGTAATCTCTGAAACCCCGTTCGGCAGAATGGTGTGGATCTGTTGCTGTGTGATCCAGTGCATCTGCAAAAAGGTATCGACGGGTCGATCCAGTACTTCGGTTGCGTCCAGCAAGCGGCGGGCTGCGGTTTTCCCAACCACCTGACAGACGGTTTGCAACCCGATCACGCGCGGGAGAAACAATTCCGCGTGGGGACCGCGATCAACCGTGTGGGCAGAGGCTTCGCGCCGTTTGGCAGGCAACCGGATGAAACTGTCGGCGTTGGCATGGGTCGCAATCAGATCAAGCGCCTCTGACCAAAGATCCAGATCAAGCGACAGGTCATCTTCGGTGATGAGCGCATAGTCGAGATCTAGATCCACGATCCGCTGCCAGCAGGCGCGATGGCTCAGGAAACAACCAACCTCGCCCGCGCCCAATGGAAACGGGTAACGGGGGGAATGGATGTTTCCGGGCTGCGGGGTGATCTGTCCACTGGCCATGACAGCTTTGCCGATAATAGCATCCACAATCTCTGCGTTGGGCAAAAGATCCAGCAGCTTTTGGGCATTGGGCGCGCGTTTGGCGTCACCGGACATATGAATGATGAAAGATCGCATGCCCCGACGCATACCGCGCCGGGCCATGGCAGGAAAGGGGAACCGCGACCCTTTAGAAGGTGAAGCGCACCCCGATGTTCAGGCTCAGGTTATCGAGATCATCCTCGACAGAGCCAGTTGAGACCCCATTGGGCGCCAGACGCGGGCTGGAGACGTTAAAGGCGCGTCCATACCGTGCGTCAAAGGTCAGTGCGGTGGCGTCGTTCAAATCGTAGCTAACACCGGCAATGGCTTGCAGGGCAAAGCTGGTGTCAGAATCTTGGATCGTGACGCCCGGCCCATAAGACAGGCCAAAATCGGTGCGTTGCGCACCCACACCAAATCCGGCGTAGGGGGTGAATTTACCCTGTTGTTTGAAATCAAACAGGATGTTGGCAAAGATCGACGCAGAACTGATGTCGCCGCTTGTGTTGACCTCGGAACCTGGGCCATTGCCGGTAAAGTTCAACCCATCCACGTCGTTGTCACGATAGGACAGTTCCAGCTCGATCCGGGTGCCGATGTTGCCGTTGCTCCATTGTGGGATCTCACGACCCACGGCCAGACCGATGCCATAGCCAGTGTCGAAATCACCGAATACGGATTGTGATGACCCGCCAATGGTTCCAGAGAGGTTCGTGTCATCAAGCTGTGACGCGCCAAGGAACCCTTGGATGTAATAGCCCTGAGGCAGAGACTGCGCGCTGAGCGCAGAGGCGGACAGGGCAAGGAGGGTGATGCTGAGGGGGAGACGGAGTGACATCGGAGGTCCTTTGATTGCTCGTGTGATATCGGACCATGTGCGCGTCCCAAGCAAAATGAAAAGAGACCGGACCATCACGCCTGATCACAGCTGTTTTGGCCAAACTTGAACGCCCCCGGTTCGTACCCCCGGAACGTCATAAAAACTGTGCTGTCGGAGGATCACAAAGGGATGAGGCGCGCAATTCTGCGTCGGATCCAATATTCGCCTCTGATTCGGTGTTTTCAGACGACAGGGGGGGGAACTGCGCGGTTCACACGTGTTTGGAAACCCATTGGGCTACATACGGCCAGATCTCTTGTCGGGCGGCGGAAGAGGCCAGTATGCGCCCGTGTTCGTAGTCTTCTAGAAACCCGTGGGATTTGCCGCACTCGACCAGCGTCTTGTCGGTGCTGCCAAAGGCGTTGGCAAACTCAAAACATCCCTGTGGTGGGGCAACAAAGTGATCCCCAGTCCCGGCGAGGGACAAGATGGGCATGTGCAGATTGGGCAGGGCAGCGAGATAATCAAAACCCTGCGCACCGTGAAACGCGCCTGACAGGTTCCAGCGACACCATTGGCGCATCAAATGCGCGCTCTCTGGATCAGAGCCAACGCCAAGGGCGCGGGCCGGGATGACATCCATATCCGTTAGCCAATCTGCCATGGTGTCGATCCGCTGGCGATGTGCAGCAAGGGTCGCCGCGCGGTTGGCTTGGGTGGCAAGGACGCCCAAGCCCAACACGTCTTGATTGGCCAGATCGGGGTGACGGGCCATCCACATCGCCATGACCAGCCCACCCCCGGAATGCGCCAACCAGACCGATTTGGCTGTTTGGGTTTCCTGCTGAACCAGCTCTTTGACCGCGGGCACATCCTGCACCGCGACGGTTTCGAAATCATACTGCTCGGATGGCTGATCACTTGCTCCATGGCCCCGCCAGTCAAACGCCCACACATCATGACCACATTGAGCAAGGTGCTGCGCCAGACCTTGGCAGCCCTCATGGCTGGAAAAGGTTCCATGGGTCAGGATGATCGGCGTGCCGCTGCCCTGCCCAAACCGGTGGCAGGCGATGCGGGTGCCATCCGCACATATCGCGGTATAGCGTGACGATTGGGTGGAGGGTTCTAGGGAACTCTGAAGCATATGCACAGGCTAGCAGCGGAGTCAGAGCCTCGGCATCTTAAACCCCACGTTACAACCGTGATTTTGTGGGGGGCCGAATATGAGCCAGAGATCGCACCACGGCTGTTGCCAACAAAAAAGGCCCCGGCAAATTGCCGAGGCCTCTCTTAGGATCAAGGGAAAGGGCGGATTATTCCGCGCCTTCGCCTTTTTTCTCAGCGACGATTTCTTCGCCGGTTTCCTGATCAACGATTTTCATCGACAGGCGTACCTTGCCGCGATCGTCAAAGCCCAACAGCTTGACTTTCACTTCCTGGCCTTCCTTCAGAACATCTGAAGGGTGGTTCAGGCGGCGGTTTTCGATCTGGGACACGTGGACCAGACCGTCGCGCTTACCAAAGAAGTTCACAAAGGCGCCGAAATCGACGATCTTCACGACCTTACCGGTGTAAACTGCACCTTCTTCGGGCTCAGCCACGATCGACCAGATCATGTCGTAAGCTTTCTTGATCGATTCACCGTTTGGCGATGCGATCTTGATGATGCCGTCGTCGTTGATGTCGACTTTGGCGCCGGACACTTCAACGATTTCACGGATGACTTTACCGCCCGAACCGATCACTTCACGGATCTTGTCGGTTGGAACCTGCATGGTTTCGATGCGTGGAGCGTGCACCGAGAAGTCTGCCGCGCCGGACAGCGCTTTGTTCATCTCACCCAGGATGTGGATACGGCCGGCTTTGGCCTGCTCCAGAGCTTTTTCCATGATCTCGGGCGTGATGCCTGCGATCTTGATGTCCATCTGCAGCGAGGTGATACCTGCTTCGGTACCGGCCACTTTGAAGTCCATGTCGCCGAGGTGATCTTCGTCACCCAGGATGTCGGACAGGATCGCGTAGGAGCCGTCGTCTTCCAAGATCAGACCCATGGCGACACCAGCAACGGGTGCTTTCAAAGGAACACCAGCGTCCATCATCGACAGCGAACCGCCGCAGACAGAAGCCATCGAGCTTGAGCCGTTGGATTCGGTGATCTCGGATACAACGCGGATGGTGTAGGGGAAATCGGTGCTTGCGGGCAGAACAGCCTGCAGGGCACGCCATGCCAGTTTACCGTGGCCGATTTCACGACGGCCGGGGCCACTGACACGACCAACTTCACCAACCGAATAGGGAGGGAAGTTATAGTGCAGCAGGAAGTTCGATTTGAAGTTGCCGTGCAGCGCATCAATGAACTGTTCGTCGTCGCCGGTGCCCAGAGTGGTCACAACCAGACCCTGTGTTTCACCACGGGTGAACAGAGCCGACCCGTGGGTCCGTGGCAGCATGCCGGTTTCCGAAACGATATCCCGGATTTCGTCAGTCGCACGACCGTCGATCCGCTTGCCGGTTTTAACAACGTCGCCACGCAGAATGCCAGCTTCGAGCTTTTTCAGGGCGGAGCCAAGGTTGGCGTCGTCCAGCTGCTCTTCGGTCAGCGCTTCTTTGATGGTGGTGCGGGCAGCTGCAACAGCGGCGGTGCGCTCTTGCTTGTCGCTGATCGCAAATGCGGCGCGCATTGCGGTTTCACCAGCGGCTTTGACGGCTTCATACAGCTCGGAGTAATCCGCTGGCTGGAAATCAAACGGCTCTTTCGCGGCTTCTTCTGCCAGCGAAATGATCAGGTCGATAACCGGCTGGATTTGCTCGTGAGCAAACTTAACCGCGCCCAGCATTTCGGCTTCGGACAGTTCGTATGCTTCTGATTCAACCATCATCACGGCGTCTTTGGTGCCGGCAACAACCAGATCCAGACGCTGTTCAGGGTTCAGGCGCAGGTCCTGCATGTCGTCAACTGTTGGGTTCAGAACGTAGTCACCACCCTCAAAGCCAACACGTGCACAAGCGATTGGGCCCATGAACGGCGCACCCGACAGGGTCAGCGCAGCAGAGGCCGCAATCATCGCAACCATGTCTGGGTCGTTGACCAGATCGTGGCTCAGAACGGTACACATCACCAGAACTTCGTTTTTGAAGCCAGGAACAAACAGCGGGCGGATCGGACGGTCGATCAGACGCGCAGTCAGTGTTTCTTTTTCGGTGGGACGCGCTTCGCGCTTGAAGAAGCCACCCGGTACTTTACCGGCGGCATAGTATTTTTCCTGATAGTGGACGGTCAGCGGAAAAAAGTCCTGACCCGGTTTTTGCTGCCGAGCAAAGGTCACGTTGGCCATGACAGAGGTTTCGCCCAAAGTGGCGATAACCGAACCGTCGGCCTGACGGGCAACTTTGCCGGTTTCCAGTGTCAGCGTTTCTTCGCCCCACTGCATCGATTTCGTAGTTACGTTAAACATTTAGCGTATCCTAAAAGGGAGCACTCCCAGGCCCTTCCCGGGTCTCCCGTTTACATAGCGGCCCCATTGCCGCCGACCCCTATCATCTTCGGTTGGTGTGCTGGGGTCCGGGCACACCGTTTCAGATTCTGCGGCCTTACAGGATTTCGCGGCAGAATGAAAGGTCCATTGGGTATCGAGGGCAGTGCGCAGGCTGATGTTTGTGTGTTTGTGTGTTTGTGTGGGTGTGTGCGGCGCAAAACTGATGATTGAGCCATAGATTTCGCGAACCGGTTCAATGCCCTAGAAAATGTCACAATAATACGTGGAATGCTCTGTAAAATGTGTGTTTGACTGGCTGTCTTCGTTTTCTGATTATTGATCAATCGTTCAATTCATCGGGTTTCCCTGAGCTGAACAGCAAAATAACAGGGAGAAAAGCACATGTTGGACACTATCGGTCAGATCCCGGCACAGGCGGCTCATACGTTTGGAGACCGCGAAGCGCTCGTGTTTGAGGGGCAGAGTTTTAGCTTTAACGAACTTAATGCTCTGATTGAAAAGGCGGCAGGTGGCCTGCATGCGCTTGGCATCCAACCCGGCAATGTTGTCACGCTTTACGGGTCCAATTCCTGGCAGTGGGTCGTCAGCTATTACGCCATTGCGCGCCTGGGTGCCGTGATCAATCCGGTGAACACGATGCTGACACCGACCGAGATCGAATACGTTGTGCGCGATTGTAAAGCTGGCGCGGTCATCGCGTCTGAGGAAAAAGTGGCAGCCATTCAAGACGTGTGTACGGCAGCGGGGGTCAAGGCGATAATCTCGTTCGGGTCGACCACGCCGGGTGTCACAGGGTTCGAAGACTTGCTGACTGGGGGCACGCCCCCTCCGCCGTTGCCAGACGTAAAGGGCGAGGATCTATCCACGATCGCCTATACATCAGGGACGACAGGCCATCCCAAGGGGGCAATGCAATCACATCGCGCTGTTATTACGAACGGCGCCATGACCAGCCAGATGCATATGCGAGGGGCGTCGGACACTGTGGTGAGCGCACTGCCTTGCCCGCATGTGTATGCCAACGTCCTGATGAACGGGATGATGATGTTCGGCACCAAACTGGTTTTGCATGCGACCTTTGACCCTCAGGCTGTCATGTCGGACATCTCATTGCATAAGGCCACCATTTTTGACGGTGTCCCGACGATGTACATGTTCATGCTCAACCACCCGGATTTTGCGGCGGCTGACCTGAGCAGTTTGAACCGCTGCTATGTCGGGGGGCAAACCATGCCTGCGGCGACCATGGCTGCTGTTGAAAAGGGTTTTGGCGTACCGCTTTATGAACTGTGGGGGATGACCGAGATTGCCGGGTTGGGATCGACCCATCCGCTGTATGGGACCAACAAACACGGCAGCATCGGCTGCGCCATTCCGTATTGCAAGCTGCGCATCGCTGATGTCGATGATGCCAGTATCACGATGCCGACGGGGGAAGTGGGCGAGTTGATGGTGCAGGGGCCGGTGGTGATGATGGGCTACTTTGGTGCGCCAGACATGACACGAGATACCATTGAACCGGATGGTTGGCTCCATACCGGCGACCTGGGCACTATGGATGTGGATGGGTGTGTCTATATCGTGGACCGAAAAAAGGACATGATCCTGACCGGAGGCTACAACGTCTATCCGGCTGAGATTGAGCGGGTGCTGGCCGGGCATCCGGATGTCGCCTTGGCTGCGGTCGGCAAACAAGCCGATGCGATCAAGGGCGAATTGGCAAAAGCCTATGTTGTTCTAAAGCCAGATGCCACCTGTACCGAAGAGGATGTGATCGCGTTCTGCCGCCAATCCCTTGCAGCTTACAAATGCCCGCGCAGTGTTCAGTTTGTCGAAGACGTGCCAAAGACCAGCACTGGCAAAATCATGCGCCGCGAACTGCATACGTTGGATCAAGACTAACCCACACAAATAAAAAAAGCCGCCACCCGGTGGGGTGACGGCCTTGAAACCAATTGGCTGCGCTGAATTAGCGGCGCAGGCCGAGGCGTTTGATCAGGTCCTGGTAACGGGCCACATCTTTTGCCTTGGTGTAATCGAGCAGCTTACGACGCTGAGCAACCATTTTCAGTAGACCACGGCGACCGTGGTTGTCTTTTTTGTGTGTTTTGAAGTGCTCGGTCAGGGTCGCGA
Source organism: Paracoccaceae bacterium (assembly GCA_965183835.1). Lineage (GTDB taxonomy): Bacteria > Pseudomonadota > Alphaproteobacteria > Rhodobacterales > Rhodobacteraceae > OMPR01. The sequence goes on from CBCYME010000004.1 coordinate 294,280, forward strand.
TGCGCGAGCTCAGGATGGCAACCTGTACTTCGGGCGAACCAGTGTCGCCTTCTTTGGTGCCGTATTCTTTCATGACGCGTGCTTTTTCTTCAGCAGTAATCGACATCGGGGTCTCCTTTGCAAAAAGGTTAGAGTGATGGCGCAGGCCGGGATGTCGTCCAGCACAGGCCCGTGGAGAGTACCCCTCGCGATTCGGCCAAGGTTGACTGAAACATTCGGGATGGGCGCGTATAGGAAGTTTTGTACGAAATGGCAAAGGGTTTGTAAGATCGGGTCAGGATTAGATCCTGATCTTTGCGCCAATTGGCCTTAACCGGCCATGGCAAGGGCCGGAATGTCGGATTCATTCATCAGCACAATGTCGGAAGGCAGGACAGCCCCGCTGCCAAGCAGCGTTGCGATTTCTTCGCCATTGATCGAGACGCGGGTCACGTTGGGGTTCTGTGGATCCCGCTCAATGTCGATTTCGGGGTTCGGATCGCTGTCCGTATCCCATCCGATCAAAAGCTTGTCTTCGCCAGATTCGAAATCCATCACATCAGCGGCTTCACCTTGAATGACCCAGTCGCCAAGAACGATGGTATCGGCCCCGGCGCCTGTGGTGACAATATCCCCTGCGCCAGCAATGATCGTATCCAGACCTTCACCACCATTCAGGAAATCTGTCGCCTGTGACCCGGTTGTGCCGTCGTCAGCGCCGGTAATTAGGTCATTGCCCTGACCGCCAAACAGCGTGTCCTGACCGGCCCCGCCCCGCAAGAGATCATCCCCATGGTTGCCGTGCACCGCATCGTTGCCAGCGCCGCCATCCAACGTGTCATTGTCCTGACCGCCGTGCATGGAATCCTGACCGTCGCCGCCGTTCATCTGGTCCGCGCCATAATGCCCGAACAGGCTGTCGTTGCCGACGTCCCCTTGCAGATTGTCATTCCCAGCTTCGCCATGAAGGAGGTCATCGCCAGCGCCCCCGTTCAGCAGGTCATCGCCGTCCGCGCCATGCATCGCATCATCACCAAGGCCACCGCTTAAGGTGTCTTGCCCGTCGTAGCCGTTGATCTGATCATTATCGTCTGTCCCGGTCATGTCGTTGTCCGCGGCATCCCCAACCAGAATTGTTCCCCCGGTTTGCGGGTTTGTGGGATTGCCATCCGTTTCACCGGTTGCTGGGGTCTCTTCTGGCTCGTCTGGGTCCGTAGGTGGTAGGATCGCGGTGATCGGTTCAATTGGGCCAAGATCTTCTTCGGCACCTTCAACGGGTTGCGACTCGTCATCAATGGAAGACGTGTCTTCATCCCCCATCATCACCACACTGCCAACGGCGGCTAAACTCAGCAAACCAGCAATAAGAAACATTTACCCAACTCCGAACATACGTATCCCCACGGCTCCATTTTTTCACGGTTTAGCCGGGATCGTCAAAGCAAGATTAACGAAATGGTTAACGTGCGTCGGGCCAAGGAAGAGGCTGCTGTGTATAGGCAATATACAAAGGATGCTTAGGGTGACCAGCTTTTGTCAGTCCCAAGTGAAACAGCGGCAGCCCCGTTTCACGCAGCAGCTTTTCAACGGCCGCGCCCCGCTGCAGGTGGTCGCCATGTGCGCCCCATGCTGCGATGATCTGATCCGACCAGGCAACGCCGTCTTGAATGACCGAATCGTTTTCCGGGCCAACCGGGGCGGCGGCTGCGCGCATTTTCTTGGGATCGGTGTCCCGCCAAGCAAAAATGTTGGTCACCTGAAAGGCGCCGAAACCGAGCGCCCGTGCCCGGCGTTCACAGCGTTCAACCGTGGGGTCGTTCTGAACCTCGGTCGCGGTGGACGGGTTGAGCATGACAAACAGGGCTTTGCGCCCGTCCGGGTCCCAGATGCGGGTCAGGCTATAGCGGTATTGCTCGCAATCTGAATAAACCGCGGTCGAGGGCGCATCGCCTTTGGTGTGGGTGCGTGTGATCATGAGACCGTTGTGATGAATTTCTGCGCAGACCTCAAGTAGATGCGCCAAACTCAGAGAGCGTGAGTTTGGCGCTTTGGTCGCTTAGGCTTTGACGAAAACGCGGCTGGGGTGCAATTCGCCCGATTTATAGACGCCAACAGCGACGGCTTCGCCGTTCAGCGATGCCCATGCGTCGTCGCCATATTCCACGTCGCTGGCCAGAACCATGCCGGGGTTGCCGTTGCGCAGGCGCACCGCGCCCTCGGGCGTGCATTTCAGTTCCGGCAATTCCGACAGGCCCTGCTCAAGCGGGCGAATATGGCTGTCCAGTTCGGGTGTTTTTGCCATGGCGTCGATCTGTTCCACCGTCAGCCCGTCTTGCACCTCGAAGGGGCCAGACCAGATGCGGCGCAGCTCGCGCACATGGCCATGGCAGCCAAGTGCGGCGCCCAGATCGCGGGCGATAGAGCGGACATAGCCGCCCTTGCCACAGGTCATTTCCAGCGTCACGTGGTCTTGGTCAGGGCGATCGACCAACAACAGCTCTTCGACCCACAGCGCGCGGGGTGCGATTTCGACGTCTTCGCCATCGCGGGCCAGTTTGTAGGCGCGTTGCCCGTCAATCTTGACCGCAGAAAACTTGGGCGGAACCTGCTGGATGTCGCCAATGAAGGGCAGCAAAGCTTCCTTAATCTCAGCATCCGTGGGCCGGAGGTCGCTTTCTGCGATCACTTCGCCTTCGGTGTCGTCGGTGTTGGTTGCCTGCCCCAAACGAACGGTAAAGGTATACGCCTTGAGCGCGTCGGTGATGTAGGGCACCGTCTTGGTGGCCTCGCCAAGGGCGACGGCCAGAACGCCGGTTGCTTCGGGGTCCAGTGTCCCTGCATGGCCGGCCTTTTTGGCGTCAAGCGCCCAGCGGACCTTGTTCACGACTGATGTGGATGTGATGCCCGCAGGCTTGTCCACCACCAACCATCCGGAAATGTCCCGTCCTTTGCGCTTGCGTCCCATGTCACACCCTAAATCCTACTGAGGCGCGCGGCCTAACGGATCAAACCGACCCTGTCAATTTGGTGATCGCAAAACAATCAGCGATAGGCGGGCGTCAGTTGTTCGGGAGAACAACGCCAACAATCGGACCAAGGGCAAAGCCAATGTCGTTGCGATTGATCTGGGGGGCATAGATCCGAGAGATATTGCCGTCGAAATACAGCGCGTTGGGTGTTTTCAGCACATCCCGGAACAGGCGACCAAATTCGTGAAAGGTCACGGAATTTTTGGAGATTGCAAACACAGCACGCTTGCCATCGGCGCTGGTGCCCACACCATTTCGGATATAGCGCGACGTGCTGTCGGGTAAAAACCGGGGATGCAACGCGCCGTCTATCACCAGCATCGGGCCGGATTGGGTGGCGAATGTGCAGGTGGGGCTGGATTCGATATAGGCGAGCGTCTCGTACACTTGGGCGGACTTATCCGCGATGCAAAAGACGCCGTTGGGTAACAGGCCAAAGTTGCCGGGGCCCGCGTTTGGGATTACGCGCATCTGTTCGACCCCGTTTTCAAGGTAATGCCCGACCGGCGCACGGTTTGAATGATACATGCCCGCATTCATCGCGAACCCAAGACGCATCCCGTCTTGTTCCAGTTCTGCGTTGACCGCAGAAAACTGCCCCAGCAGATCCCCGTCTGCATTGTTCAAAAACAGGCGCAGCTCTTCGGTCTCGGTATCGACCTCGCACACGGTGTAGGCATTGCCGTCATGTTTGAGGTCACGGCAGTCTAACGCCGCCAGCGGGGCAGCGACACAGGTCGCCATCAACGCCAGCAGCGCCCGGATCATTCTTCGGTATCGCGGCGCACCGCGTCCTGATTCAGCATGCGGCGGGTGTCGTCCATCTGGTCAAACGTCTGATCCAGCTGGAACCGCAAATCCGGGGCGTATTTCAGGCCCAGCTTTTTGCCCATCAAGCGGCGCAGTTCGCCCTTGTTGCGCGCCAGTACCTTGAGCACTTCGTCCTGCCCCTTGCCGCCCAAAGGCAGCACATAGGCAGTCGCGATTTTCAAATCAGGCGAGGTACGCACCTCGCCCACGGTGATCGACATACGGTTCAAGTCTGGGTCGTGCACGTCACCGCGTGCCAACACCTCGGACAGAGAGCGTCGGATCAATTCCCCAACACGCAACTGGCGTTGCGAGGGGCCGGGTCCATCATGGAATTTGTTCTTGGCCATATTCCCGATCTAAGCCCAAAGGCGGGCTTTGCCAAGCGGCTCTGAACGCGGTAGACGGCAAAGACGCCGAAAACGAATAGGAAGATCACCATGACCCACACCCCAGGGATCGTTATTACCGGAGCATCGGGCCGAATGGGGCAGATGTTGATCAAGACAGTCTTAGACAGCGATAAGGCCCAGTTGGTGGGCGCGATTGAACGAACCGGCCACGATTGGGTTGGTCAGGATGCTGGTGTCGCCATGGGCGGCGCGCCGATTGGTGTGTTGGTGAGCGATGACCCGCTTGAGGCATTCGCCAAGGCACAGGCGGTGATTGATTTCACAGCCCCCAAAGCAACGCTGGAATTTGCCGCGCTGGCGGCACAGGCGCGGTGTGTGCATGTGATCGGCACAACCGGCATGAGCGAGGACGAAATCGCGGCATTGGAACCGGCGTCGCGCCATGCGGCCATCGTGCGGGCGGGCAACATGAGCCTTGGCGTGAACCTCTTGGTGCAGTTGACCAAGAAAGTCGCTGCCGCGCTGGATGAAGATTTTGATATCGAAGTGATCGAAGCGCACCATCACCACAAGGTCGATGCCCCCTCAGGCACGGCGCTGATGCTGGGCGAGGCCGCCGCCGAAGGGCGCGGTGTTGAACTAAACGATGTGTCGGATCGTGGGCGCGATGGCATCACCGGCGCACGCAAGCGGGGCGACATTGGCTTCACCGCCATTCGGGGTGGTGACATTGTGGGCGAACACGACGTGCTGTTTGTCGCAGCGGGTGAGCGGATCGTACTGCGCCATATGGCGACGGATCGGGCCATTTTCGCACGCGGTGCGCTCAAGGCGGCGTTGTGGGGGCAGGGCAAAGCGCCCGGTGCCTATGACATGCTGGATGTTTTGGGCCTGTCCGAAGGCTAAAGCCTGCCGATAGCTGAGAAACGAGTCGCCCGGGCAAATGTCCGGGCGTTTTGATTTCAGAGGTCTTTGATCTTGTCCGCGCGCAGGGGGCAGGACAGGTAGACACCGAATTCTTTGCCGATATCGGCGCTGACGCGGGCGTGCACCTTGCCTTGCCGGTCCAGAAACCGCTGTTGATCTTGCACCGGGAAAATCCCCTCGTGCCAGATGCCGGGATGAATATAGAGGCCCCTCGTGCCGTCACACCAAAACGCGACCACCTTGTCAGGCGTCAGGTTGTCACCGGGCAAGGCCGCCGGAACGATGAACGGCTTGTTGTCCAGCGGCCAGAACATCTGACCACCATCGGGGTGGTAGTTCATGTGCCACAGCAACACTTGGTCGCGCGGGGCGGTTTGGTCGGCGGTCTGTGCCTGTTGCGGGTCAGCGGACCAGCCCAGCACATAGTTGCCATTCACCGCCTCGTTTTCTCCATACAGCACATCGCCACGCCAATCGCATTTGAATGTGCCCTCGACCCAACCGGCCTCGTCCCCGGTGCCTTGGTCGATGGGGCGCCAGCCTTGCTGTGGCCAGCGCGCGATTTCGATTTCAAACGTGTCAGGGTCATCGACCAGACAGCCGTAGCCTGTGACCGACGCGTCGGTAGCCCGGATCAGGGGCACCTCGTGCCACGGCAGCGAGGGTTTGGAACTGGCCTCGAATATATACTCGGGCGCGCTCATGCGGGACCCATGTGACGATCAACCATGCGCTGCACCATTGGGGCGAAATGTTCAAACTCAGGCGTATCCATGTCGTCGCGCTTGCCGGCCTCATCCAGATACCGCACCTGAATGATCTCTTTCAGGTTGGGGTTCTGTTCAAATTCGGCCACCTCGTCGGGGCTCATCGGGCCGCCTTGCAGTTCCAGCGTATGAACCGAGGCAGGGGACAGGCGGTTGAAGTATTCGGTTTTGGTGGCGCAGAGATACCGCTTGGCCGCGACATGGTATTTCACGCAATCGGTGATCACCGTTGGGAAAAAGGGGGCAAGCACCAACTCGCCTGCGTCCTCATGGTGGCGATCTTGGGTGTCGTCAGGGTGATAGGTGCCGAATTCCGAGGTGAAGTGGCCAACATCATGCAGCAACGCGCCGACGATGATCTCTTCGGGCATGCCGTTTTGTTCGGCGATGGTGGCCCCTTGCAGCATGTGTTCGGCCATGGTGACGGGTTCGCCCAGATATTCCTCGCCGCCGCGACGGGTGAAAATATCGCCTAGAAAGGCCACAATGTTGGTTTGATCCAAGGTGGAGAAATCAGGTTTCATTCCGCCGCCTCCGGCTGGGCCATATCCATTGCGGCCAGTGTTGATAGCAGGCCGTCCTTGTCGGCATAACATCCCTGCAACCAGCGGGTTCCAGACCCGGAATAGCCCAAGCGCGCGTGCAATACGCGGGTGTTATCTACGATAAAGCTTTCGCCCGGTTCCAGTTTGAACGACACGCCCATGGCTGGGTCGTCGATATATTCGCCCAGCTGACGATAGGCGGCATAATACGCCTCCATCTGGTTAAAGGGCACATCGACAAACGGTGCGGATGAGCGGTTGTTAAAGCGAATACCAACCATTTCGCCGTCGGGGGACAGTTCGATCATGGGGCGACGCGAGCGCAGGCAAACGCCATCTGATCCGACATATTCAAACCGGGCAGGATAGCCTGCGAGCAAAGCGAATCCTTCGGGATTATCGCTGCGCAAACGTTCTGCGGCACGAAAGCCATCCACAACGATGGAGTCGCCACCTTCGGCCGAGTTTTCAAGGCAATAGAGGATCTGCAGCGTGGGCACTGGATCGCGATAGGGGTTGTCGGTGTGGGCCTGCAAACCCAAGCCGGTATAGGCGAGGTTTGTCGGGTTCACCTCGGTGCGCACCTCAAAATAGGGGCCATAGTTGGTTTCGCGCACATAGCCGAACAAAGCCGCGACTTTGAGCAGCGATTCTGGCTCGGTGGGGCCATTGGTCAGTTTGGCAAAGCCGTATTCGGCCACATCTGCCAACCAGTTGCGCTTGGCGGCGGGGGTGCTGTTTACCTCGGCCCAATCGCCGCTGGGGGCGGTGATGCCGCGTTCCCACGTGGTGATGCCGGGGGCCACACGACCCGTTTCCTGTTCTACCGCGCGGTCATAGGTGTGATCGGCCAACCAACCACTGGGAAAGGTCACTGTCTTATTCTCGGGCTGGAACGTCACCGACAGATCACCATTCACGACCTCGGCAGCGCTGACTGAAATATCGGTGGGAATATCCCCGATGGTGATCAGGCGCTGACCGTTGCCGGGCGCGCGGGTTTGGGGGTCCAGCGCATTGTCGCGCAACCAGATGGCGTGAAAACGGGCCAGTGACCCATCGCTAAAGTCTACTGAAACAACGGACCCTGTCTGGGTGGCTGAGCGCAACATGGGGATTCTCCTGTGAGGGCGCGGCTTTGGTTGTGAAAATAGGCAACCCGTGGCATTACAACAATCAATCCTTATTTCATCTGAGGCTAAGAAAATCCTATGGCTAAGAAAAAGGTAGGTCTGCCACCGCTGGATTGGTTGCGGGTGTTTGAGGCGGCGGGTCGGCTGGGTGGGTTTTCCGCCGCAGCGCGCGAATTCGGCCTGTCCCAAGCCGCCGTAAGCCAGCGGATCGGCAATCTGGAAACATGGCTGGGCCGGACGCTGTTTGTACGCGAGGCGCGCGGGGTTTCCCTGACGATCGAGGGAGAGAGTTACCTCCCTCTGGTGCAGGAAAGCTTGATCGCGCTGGAGCGCAATACCGAAGATCTGTTTGGCAAAGCGCCCCGCGAATTGCGCGTGGCGGGGATGAGCTCGCATCTGAATGCCTTGGTGATGAAGGGGATGGGCGGCTTTTTAAGCGATCACCCCAAGGTGCGGGTGGTGACAGATTCCGTGGCCAAACGGTCGGCGTTGGACGACGAACGCACATGGCTGCAAATTCGCTATGGGCGCGGATCGTGGCCGGGGCGCGAGGCCAAGCTGATTGCGCGGGAGACACTGGCTGTCTTGGCGGCGCCAACCGTCGAATGGGGGGCACCGGTTATCGATCTGCGCGGTGAACGGCCGGGGTGGCAGGATTGGGCGCGCCGGACAGGTCACGCGGCCCCCGAAGGTGCGCGCCTAAGCGTCGATTCGATGGAACACGCGCTGAGTTGTGCGATTTCGGGCAGCGGAGTCATTCTGGGATCGTTGCCCTTGGCGCGCGAGGATTTGAACACCGGGGCGTTGCGGAAACTGGATCTGCCAGAGCTTGCAACCCGCGATGGCTATTGGCTGACGTGGCCCGATGACCGACTGCATTCCAAGAAACAGCGTAAGTTGGTGATGGAGTTTCACGCGGCCCTGTCAGGTTTGACGTCCTAACCGATCGCTCACGATCTGAACCACACCGCCGATCACCAGACCCCACACCGCGGCGCTGAGTCCAAACATGGAAACCCCGGATGCCGTCACCAGCAAGGTGATGGCAGCGGCTTGGCGATAGGTCGGGTCTTCGAGTGTTGATAGCGTCGAGGTGGCGAAAACGCCAAACAAAGCGATGCCTGCGATTGTGCCCAACACAAGCATCGGAGCTAAAGCGGCGAAATGGGTGATCACACCCGCAAAAAGCCCAAAGCCGCAATAGATGACCCCGGCGACAACGGCTGACCAATATCTTTGGCGGGGATCGGGGTGCGAGGCATCACTGGCGCAGATGGCGGCTGTGATTGCGGCCAGACAGGTGGCTGGCGCGCCCCATGCGGTGGACAAGACGCTGGCCCCGCCCACGGTGGCGATCAGCGGTTTGGGCGTGGGGTCATAGCCAAAGCTGCGGATCACGGCGAGGCCGGGAATGTTCTGTGTCGCCATGGTGACCACAAACAAGGGCAGGGCAATGCTGGTCACGGCCTCTAGCGTGAAAACTGGCATCACCCAATGGGGCGGGGTTAGGACGGTGGGCGGAGGAGGGATTTGGAAATCCGCCTGAACCATTACAACTAACGCAGCGGCGACAACGGCGGCGGGCACGGCAAACAGGCGGTGGAACTGGCTGACAACAAACCATGTCAGCAGGATCGGCAGGGCCAATGCGGGGGCCTCGGCCAGTGCCTGAAAGGGTTGAATGCACAGCGACAGTAGGATGCCAGATAACATGGCCTGTGCCAGCGGCGCAGGAATCGCGCCAATCAACCGGGTGAGCGGACGCCAGAACCCGGCGATGATGGTGAATACTCCGGCCAGCAGAAAACCGGCAACAGCGACGGCAAACCCGCCCTCAGGCGCTTGGGTCACGGCCAACAAGGCAACGCCGGGCGTGGACCATGCCACGCTGATGGGTTGCTTTTGCCAAAGAGATAGTAAAATCCCGGCCAGCCCCATGGAGATCGATGCCGCCATCAACCCCGATGCGGCTAAGCCATCCGAGGCTCCGACCGACACCAACCCCTGCAATACGATGGGGAACGAGCTGAAAAAGCCCACAATTGCGACCACGAATCCGGTCGATATCGCCTGCATACTTGGTGCGCTGCTCATCCCGCTTGCTCTCTGCTGTGCCTGTCGGGGCGACTGTGTCCAGTGGCCGGGCAAAGCGCAAGACGATACAGATCAGAGCGTTAGGTCAGAAATCGATAGCGAGGCCCTTTTTCTCCCAATCGCCATAGCGGACCGGCTCTGGTCCATCACGTCCACCCAGCTCTTTTGGCATGGCGGCGAGACGGGCGTCGGCCTCGGCGCGGCGGGCGGCGGCTTCGTCTAGGGCGCGCTGGGCGGCGGGGGGCAGATCTTTGGCCGAGTCGGTCATGGTTTGGGTTCCTTTATCGCTGAACCGTGATATACGCCCGCGTCCCCCTTAGACAAGGTGGGCAATAGCCACAGGTCAGGAGCCGACCCAATGTCAGACAGTGCAACCAACGCGCGCCGCAGTGCGATCTACCTGCTGGATCAGGTTTTGGGCGAGGGGCGTTTGTTGTCCGAATGTCTGGCCGCCGGGGCGCTGGACCGTCTGGAGCCCGAAGACCGGGCGCGGGCGCAGCGATTGGCTGTGGAAACTCTGCGCGGTTTGGAACGGGCGGATCGCCTGCTGCAAAAGCACCTGAAAAAGGGAACGCCTGTGACGGTGCATAACACGTTGCGGGTTGGTACGGTTGAACTCTGCCAGGGGGCGGCTGCGCATGGCGTGGTGAATTCCATGGTCGAAATCACCTCTAAGAACAAACGCTATGGCAAGCTCAAGGGGCTGGTGAATGCGGTTCTGCGCAAGATCGCGGCGGATGGTCCTGCGGCTTGGGCGGCTTTGCGCGCGCCCCGTTTGCCCAAATGGCTGCGTCAACCCTTGGCACAGGCTTGGGGCAACGAGGCGATGCTGGCGATTGAGCAGGTCCAGTTTGCTGGCGCGCCCTTGGATGTTTCGTTCAAGCCGGGTGCGGATGCGACCGTTCTAGGTGGCGAGGTGCTGCCAACAGGGTCTGTGCGCGTGCGCGTGCGCGACGCTGGGCAGGTGTCCGCATTGCCGGGCTATGCGTCCGGCGATTGGTGGGTGCAGGATGCGGCTGCTGCCTTGCCTGTGCAGGTTCTGGCCCCCCAAGCGGGCGAAGAAATTCTGGATCTCTGCGCCGCGCCGGGTGGCAAAACCATGCAAATGGCGGCCGCTGGGGCCAAGGTCACCGCGTTGGATGTGTCGAAAAATCGGATGAAACGGGTTCAGGAAAACTTGGATCGCACGGGACTGACCGCCACCCTTGTTGTGGGCGATGCGCTGGACCATCAGGGCCAATACGACGCGATCTTGCTGGATGCGCCCTGTTCCGCGACTGGAACCATTCGCCGTCACCCCGATTTACCACAGGCCAAGGATGGGTCTGAATTTGGCGAGCTGATCGAATTGCAGACCCGGATGCTGGCCCATGCGTGGGATTTGCTCAAGCCGGGCGGGCGTCTGGTTTTCTGCACCTGTTCGCTGCTGCCGGATGAGGGCGAAGTGCAGGTTGAAGAAGCCTTGGATATGTTCCCGGACATGCGCATAGATCGCACCGCCGTTGAATTGCCCGGCATTGATCCGACTTGGATCACCGAAGAAGGCGGCCTGCGCCTGCGGCCGGATTATTGGGCGGACAAGGGCGGAATGGACGGCTTTTACATGGCCCGACTGCATAAAGAGACCTAGCCGATTATTCATCGGTGACTCAGTGAACAACTCGGGCTATCGTCTGTCTCAAACGCCAAAGAGCGTATGAGGCAGATAGCATGTCCCGCTTTGACAGAGTTTCCAATACGTGGTCGCGGTTTCAGAACCGTCTCTATGCGCGCCTGAGCCAGCGCCAGAAAACAGTCACCGCCTTTGTGTCCCGACCCGAACCCCGCACCGTGGGGTCGTTTGCGCGAGGGCGGCAGTTGGTGGCGGGCAATCTGATGTTTGCTGGGTACCTTGTTGAATCCTGGGACAGCGTTTTGTGGGATGTCGAAGCGCCGAACATGGCCTTTGAGGTCGAACAGCAGGGGTTTGTGTGGCTGGATGATTTGGCTGCTGTGGGCGACATCCGCGCCCGCACAAAGGCACAGGCCTGGCTTTGGAGCTGGCTTGAGAAACACGGCAATGGGCGCGGTCCGGGCTGGACCCCGGAACTGACGGGGCGTCGAATCATTCGATGGATCAATCACGCGCTTTTCCTGCTGCGCGGGGCCGACAGCGCCCAGAGCGAGGCGTTTTTCCGCTCATTGGCGCAGCAGACATGGTTCCTCTCGAAACGCTGGCAGAGCGCGCAACCGGGTTTGCCCCGGTTCGAGGCGCTGACCGGGCTGATTTATGCGGGCCTCGCGCTTGAAGGGCTGGAGGATTTGGCCGACCCAGCTGTGCGCGCTTTGGCTTTGGAATGTGAACGTGAGATAGACGCGCAGGGGGGGATTTCGACCCGCAATCCCGAAGAACTGCTGGAGGTGTTCACGCTGTTGACGTGGGCGGCGTCCGCTTTGAACGAGGCGGGGCGGGGCATTAGCCCGGCGCATTCTGCCGCGATCAACCGTATCGCGCCCACTTTGCGGGTCCTGCGCCATGCCGAAGGTGGGCTTGCGCGCTTTCATGGCGGTGGGCGCGGGTTAGAGGGGCGATTGGATCATGCGCTTGCGCTAAGCCATGTCAAAGCCACGCGATCTGACGGGTTGGCGATGGGCTATGCGCGTTTGTTTGGCGGACGCACAAGCGTCATTATCGATGCCAGCCTGCCTCCCGTAGGGGATGCGTCGTACAATGCGCACGCGTCGACTTTGGCCTTTGAACTCACGTCTGGGCGTCGTCCCTTGATCGTAAGCTGCGGGTCCGGCGAAAGCTTTGGCGCGGAATGGCGACGCGCGGGGCGTGCCACCCCATCGCATTCCACCCTGTGTCTGGATGGCTATTCCAGTGCGCGTCTATCCGAGCCAACACGCCTGTCGGGGCTAGAGGCGCTTGTCGAGGGGCCAACCCATGTTCCCGTCGAAATGTCGGATGTGAGCGACGGGCATCGGTTTCAGGGCGGTCATGATGGCTATTCCAAGGTGTTTGGCCTGACCCACGCCCGAACGCTAGAGCTGACATTGGATGGGCGGGGCCTTGCGGGCGAAGATATGTTGCTGGCGATGGACGATGCGGCCAAGCGTCGGTTTAGCAAGGTGATGGATGCCACGGTCCTGACCGGCGTGGGATTCGATGTGCGGTTGCACCTACACCCCGAGGTGGATGCAGCCGTTGATCTTGGCGGCGCGGCGGTGTCGATGGCGCTTAAATCCGGGGAAATCTGGGTATTCCGCCATGATGGACAATTTAAATTGTCCCTTGAGCCAAGCGTTTACTTAGAAAAAACACGATTAAAGCCACGTGCGACTAAACAGATTGTTCTATCTGGGCGAGCAATGGAGTATGCGACGCGCATCCGGTGGTCGCTGAGTAAAGCGCAGGACACTGCGGTTGCTATTCGCGATCTGAACCGGGACGAACCCGAATTCGACTGATCCGCAAGAGGACCCAGAGCCATGACCGACCTTCATCCCGTGCGCCGCGCGCTACTTTCCGTTTCCGACAAGACCGGATTGATTGACCTGGGCAAGGCTCTCGCTGCGCGTGGCGTTGAACTTTTGTCCACTGGCGGATCTGCCAAAACCCTGCGTGAGGCCGGTCTTGAGGTAAAAGACGTGGCCGAGATCACTGGGTTTCCTGAAATGATGGATGGCCGGGTTAAAACGCTGCACCCGATGGTGCACGGCGGTTTGCTCGCGTTGCGTGACAACGACACCCATGTGGCCGCGATGGAAGAGCACGGCATTGGCGCGATCGATCTGCTGGTTGTGAACCTCTACCCGTTTGAGGCGGCACTGGCGCGCGGAGCCGATTATGACGAGATGATCGAAAACATCGACATTGGTGGCCCGGCGATGATCCGTGCGGCATCCAAGAACCATTCGTTTGTGAACGTTGTGGTCGATGTGCAGGATTATGATGCGCTGCTGGCCGAGTTGGACGCCAACGACGGCCAAACCTCTTACACATTCCGTCAGAAACTGGCGCAGACGGCCTATGCCCGCACTGCCGCCTACGACGCCTCTGTGTCGAACTGGATGGCGGGTCAGCTGGAATTGGAAGCCCCCCGTCGCCGCGCCTTTGCTGGCGAGCTGAAACAGACCCTGCGCTATGGTGAGAACAGCCACCAAAAGGCGTCGTTCTACACAGACGGCAGCGCGCGCCCCGGCGTTGCGACCGCCGTTCAGCTGCAGGGCAAAGAGCTCAGCTATAACAACATCAACGATACTGATGCTGCTTATGAGCTGGTTGCGGAATTCTCACCCGCCGACAGCGCGGCTGTGGCAATCATCAAGCACGCCAACCCTTGTGGCGTGGCAACAGGTGCAACCCTGTCGGAAGCCTATCAAAAAGCGTTCGATTGTGACCGGACCTCCGCGTTTGGCGGTATCGTTGCGTTGAACCAGCCGCTGGATGGTGAAACCGCTGCCAAGATTGTTGAGATCTTTACCGAAGTTGTCATCGCGCCCGGTGCGTCGGATGAGGCGAAAGAGATCTTTGCGGCCAAGAAGAACCTGCGCTTGCTGCTGACAGATGCCCTGCCTGATCCCCGTAAGGCGATCACGGCTTACAAGCAGGTTGCTGGTGGAATGTTGGTTCAGGACAAAGACGTTGGTTATGTGGACATGGCGGACCTAAAGGTCGTGACCAAAAAGGCACCGACCGAGGCGCAGTTGCAGGATTTGTTGTTTGCTTGGAAAGTCGCCAAGCACGTCAAATCAAACGCCATCGTCTATGTGAAAGACAGCGCAACCGTTGGCGTCGGTGCTGGTCAGATGAGCCGTCTCGACAGCGCCAATGTGGCCGCAGCAAAAGCCGGTCGTATGGCTGTTGAACTGGGCTTGGACGAAAGCCTCGCCAAAGGCAGCGCCGTGGCCTCTGACGCGTTCTTCCCCTTTGCGGATGGTCTGCTCGAAGCAGCCGCAGCGGGCGGCACATGCGTCATTCAACCCGGCGGATCCATGCGTGACAACGAAGTCATCGCAGCCGCAGACGAAGCAGGACTGGCCATGGTATTTACCGGCATGCGCCACTTCCGTCACTGATGCGGTTGAGCCTGCTCTTTTGGGCCACGTTCTGGGCCTTTCTGTGCGATCAGATCACCAAGTATCTGGTCGTGCATTGGATGGGCGTGGCTCAGCGTGGCAGCATTGATGTGCTGCCACCGCTGCTGACGTTCCGCTATGGCGAAAACCGTGGCATCAACTTTGGCCTGTTCCAAGGGGATACAGATATTATGCGCTGGGCCTTGATCGGGCTGTCGGTGCTGATCTGTGTGATCGTGATAGGGTGGCTGTATCGCACGCGCGCATCGCGCTGGATGCTGATCAGTGGCGGCTTTCTGATTGGCGGCGCATTGGGCAATGTGGTTGACCGGTTGCTTTATGGCTATGTGCTTGATTTCCTGAACATGTCCTGCTGTGGCTTTGATAACCCTTATGTGTTCAATGTCGCGGACATCTTTATTTTTGCTGGCGCGGCAGGCCTGATATTGCTGGATACGAAAAAGCCCACGTGACGGGCCTTTGGAAATACGCTAAAAGCCTATGAAACTGGCAGGAGAAGACCATGCGGACGCCGCTGGGGATTATGATAGTAGCTGCTGCACTGGCGGTATCTGGGTGCTCAAATAAGGGACTCAGAGATATTCGTGCCCCCGGACCGGGGCCCGATGAATTCTCGGTCTTGCCGTCCAAACCCCTGACCGCACCCCAAGATTACGCCGTTCTGCCCGCCCCGACACCGGGTGGTGTGAACCTTGTTGATCCGAATCCAGTGGCCGAAGCCGCTGTTGCGTTGGGTGGTCGTGCCTCTGCCTATGATGGCAGCGCTGTTCCATCGTCAGATGCCGCCCTAGTCACCGCCAGCAGCCGATACGGGGTTCCATCAAATACCCGTCAGGCCCTCGCACAAGAAGATGCAGAGTTCCGCAAGAAGCAGGGCCGCGCGACCCGTATTCGCCTGTTCCCAGTGGACCGCTACAAACAGGTCTACAAAAAGCAGACGTTGAATGCGAGCCAACAGGCCGACGGATATCGTCGCGCCGGGGTGCCTACGCCGACCGCGCCGCCAACCACGCGGCAAAAGGATTAAGTAAATTTAACGCTAGCTCTTCTTGAACACCGGCCAGCTTACCGTAGGTTGTCTATCAACACGAACGGAGGATGCCGGATGGCCCGAAGACGAGCGTTTGTTCTTGCCGCTGCCTTATTGAGCGCTGCTGCTGCCCCTGTCTGGGCACAGCAAGAGCAAGAAGAAGTAACAACATTTACCCTCGACAACGGCATGGAAGTCGTTGTCGTCGAAGATCACCGCGCCCCGGTGTTGCAACATATGGTTTGGTATCGTGCCGGATCAGCGGACGAACCCAAGGGCTCGTCTGGCGTGGCGCATTTCCTTGAGCATCTGTTGTTCAAAGCAACCGACACGCTTGAATCCGGAGAGCTGTCCTCTACGGTTGCGGCCAATGGCGGGCGGGACAACGCCTTTACCTCGTACGACTACACTGCCTACTATCAACGTGTCGCGGCGGATCGGCTCGAGCTGATGATGCGGATGGAATCCGACCGAATGCGTAATATCCGCCTGACCGAAAAAGACATCGAAACCGAACGCGATGTGATCCTCGAAGAGCGGAACCAGCGCACCGACAACAACCCCCGCGCGCTGTTTGGCGAACAAATGAGTGCGGTCCAGTATCACAACCATCGCTATGGCGTGCCCGTGATTGGGTGGCGTCACGAGATGGAGACGCTGGATATGGAGGACGCACTGTCCTTTTATCAAACCTATTATTCCCCGAACAACGCCATCCTTGTGGTGTCCGGCGATGTTGACCCGGACGAGGTCAAGCGCCTTGCCGAAGAATACTATGGTGTTATCCCCGCGACCGTCGATCTACCCGAACGGCTGCGCACACAGGAACCGCCACAAACCGCTGCGCGTCGCCTGACGTTCAAAGATGCCCGTGTGGCGCAGCCTTTTGTGCAGCGATCGTATCTGGCCCCGGAACGGGACCCCGGTGAACAGGAAAAGGCCGCAGCCCTGTTTTTGTTGGCTGAATTGCTGGGCGGTGGTACGACGTCCTACCTGAACGAGAAACTGCAATTTGACACGCAAACTGCGGTCTATACCGGCGCGTTTTATGGCGGGTTGGCGTTGGATGACACAACTTTTGATCTGATTGTCGTGCCCAGCGAAGGCGTCACCCTGCAAGAGGCCGAGGATGCAATGGACGTCGCCGTGGCCGAATTCATCGACAAAGGTGTCGATGCGGCAAATCTGGACCGGATCAAGATGCAACTGCGTGCGGCGCAAATTTATGCACGCGATAACGTGGATGGCATCGCCAACCGCTATGGCCGCGCCCTGACCAGCGGTTTGACTGTCGAGGACGTGCAGGCATGGCCTGATGTGCTGCAGGCCGTCACCGGCGAACAGATCATTGCAGCGGCCAAAGAGGTCTTGCAGCCGGAAACCTCGGTCACCGGATGGTTGATGCGGGACACACAGGAGGTGACGCAATGAAGGCGCTGATCGCAACCCTATTCACAGTGGTTTTGGCATTTCCTGCTTGGGCCGAAGTTAAAATTCAGGATGTCACCTCGCCCAAAGGCATCAAGGCTTGGTTGGTCGAAGAACATTCAATCCCCTTTACCGCGCTGGAACTCCGGTTTCGCGGCGGCACCTCTTTGGATGCACCGGGCAAACGCGGGGCGGTTAACCTGATGACCGGTCTGATCGAAGAAGGGGCCGGGGATCTGGATGCCCGTGCCTATGCCCGCAAGCTGGAAACCCTCGCTGCGTCGTTTAGTTATGATGTTGGTGACGACACGCTGTCGATCTCGGCGCGGTTCCTGACTGAAAACCGGGACGAGGTCATTGATCTGCTACGTACAACACTGCTGGAACCCCGGTTCGATCAGGATGCCTTGGATCGCGTCCGGGCGCAGGTCATCTCCGGCCTGAAATCAAACGCCAAGGACCCCAATTCGATTGCCGGCAAATCCGTGCGCTCGATGATCTATGGTGATCACCCCTATGCTTCTGATGGGCAGGGCACGATTGAAAGCGTGTCGGCCTTGACCCGTGACGATATCGTAGATGCCCATGCTGGGGTTCTGGTGCGCGATCAGCTGTACGTTGGCGCCGTGGGGGACATCACCGCCGAGGAGCTGGGCGCCCTTTTGGATGAGCTGCTTGCCGATCTGCCCGAAACAGGTCGCGCGATACCCAGTAAGGCTGATCTGAACCTGACCGGCGGCGTTACTGTGGTGGATTTCGACACGCCACAATCGCAGGTTCTGTTCAGTCAGGGCGGCATTGACCGCGATGACGAGGACTTCTTTGCCGCCTATGTGATGAACCACATTCTGGGCGGTGGGTCGTTTGAGAGCCGTCTGATGGAAGAGGTGCGTGTCAAACGGGGCCTGACCTATGGCGTCTATTCCTATCTGCTGCCCAAAGATCTGGCCTCGCTCTACATGGGCAGTGTCGCGTCGGGCAATGACCGGGTCGCCGAAGCGATTGAGGTGATTCAGGCGGAATGGGCAAAACTAGCGTCTGATGGCGTCACCGCCAAAGAGCTGAAGGATGCCCAAACCTATCTTACGGGGGCCTATCCGCTGCGGTTTGACGGCAATGGTCAGATCGCCGGGATCATGGTCGGAATGCAAATGCAGGACCTGCCAATCGATTACATCGCGACCCGCAACGACAAGGTGAACGCCGTCACGTTGGACGACATCAAACGCGTGGCTGGTGAATTGCTGACCCCGGACCAGTTGCATTTCACGGTTGTCGGCAAACCTGTTGGTTTGGAAACAACCAACTGAACACATTCAGGGGGGCGGGTACGTCTTGCCCCTCTGGCTGCAACGATATCGGATCGCTCTTTCGGCTTTTTGTTTCACCTGGTGAGGAAGGTCGGTTGCCTCAAGCGTGTCGGGTGACGCCCAATATGCCACGCTATCCCAGTCCTTGGCGGGGTGAGAAAGTTGCACCCGGACCCATCAATGTTGGCTGAGTAGGCAAACCTGAAATTTGTACTCACAAACAACTGTCCTCTTTATGGTGGGCGGTACAGACATGACTGTCGAGACGCTTGCCAATTCTCGCCACTCAAATGAAATTTCTTTCACTTACCTTGTCGCGCTGCCCGATAAGCGCGCGGCGATTGGTTGGTTTTCGCCTCGAATGTGCGGGTAAACGCACTGCGGGATGCAAACCCGACGAGGTCGGCGATTCGTTTTACTGGCAGGTCAGTCTTTGCCAGCAATTGGCCTGCGCGTCTCATCCGCAAGTCTCGTAGAAGCGCCATAGGCCCCGATCCGTAGGCGTCGGCAAAACGTTTGGCAAAGGCGGCCCTGCTCATGCCCAGACTGTCGGCCAGGCTTTCAACCGTATGCGGGGCGCCAGGGTTGTCCAGCATTGATTTCAGGGCGTTCCAGATGGAAGGATCTGACAGGGCGGCCATCCATCTGAGTGCGCTGTCGCTTTGGGTCAGGCGCTTGCGCAGCATTTCAATCATACATTGCATCAAAAGCGTGCGGATCATCGCGCGGCTACCCAAACGGGGGTTGGACACCTCGACAAGCAAGGTCTGCAAAATCGGACGCATCTCGCTTGGCGACGAGACATTTTCGATCATGGGCTCGCGAATGACATCAATGATATCTGTCACACCGCGCAACCCAACCGTCACATGGGCGCACAGCGCGGTGAGTTGTCCGCTCTCTCGCGGCTCGGAACCTGCCATCAGACTGGCCAATCTCAACGCTGCGGGTTTGCACTCTGGAACGGGGTCATTGTTGTCACCGAAGCTATGCAAGCCATGGCTTTGCAAGGCGGGTATGAACACGAGCATCCCGCGCGACACTTGGATAGGTGCGCGCCCGATCAGCCTGATTTCGCCCTCGCCCGACAGGATATAGTGCAGCGTGGCAGAACTATCCTGCCCCAGCCCCAAATCACTGGAACCCCGCAATTCGCAAAGGGCAAAGGGATTGGTGGCGATCTCCAGCTCATCGAAAATATGGTCATAGCTCATATGAGCTGGGTAATCGAGTTTCAGACGAAAAGGTACTTAAAATTCACACTGGGCACACCATCAAGACGAAAAGAGACATCGGCAATCATAGGTTCAACGCATCGACACACGAAAAAGGACAAATCTTATGTGTAATTGCGATGATCACGACCATAAACAGCCACGGTTCACCCGGCGCGCGGCACTGCGCGGTGGCATGGCCGCAACGGCCGCAGTAGCTGTTGGTACACAGGCGGCCAATGCGCAGAACGCCAATCCCTACGCCGCACCGGCAGAACCAGCATTGCCGCCCTCTGACATGAAACTTGACCTGTCTCGTGCGGCCCTTGTTGTGACGGACCCGCAGATTGATTTCCTGCACCCTGAAAGTGTGACCTGGGGTGTGATCGGCGCGAGCGTCACGGAGCATAACACCGTTGATAACATCGAGGCGCTGTTCAAGGCCGCCAAGGCTGCCGACATCACCACAGCCGTGTCACCGCATTACTACTACCCGACAGATCATGGTTGGAAATTCGAAGGGGCGCTGGAAAAACTGATGCATAAGATCGGCATGTTTGACCGGCCAGGCCCTTTGAACCTTGATGGCTTTGAAGGTTCCGGCGCGGATTGGATGCCACAGTACAAGCAGTACATCGAGGACGGCAAAACCATCGTCACGTCCCCGCATAAGGTTTATGGCAACGATACCAACGACCTGTCGCTGCAACTGCGCAAGAGAGGCGTGGATCAGGTGATCCTTGCCGGCATGTCAGCCAATCTGTGCACAGAAAGCCATATGCGCGAGTTGCTTGAAGATGGGTTTGAAGTGGCTGTCGTGCGCGACGCAACGGCCGCCGCGATGCTGCCTGAGGGCGATGGGTACCTCGCCGCGCTCATTAACTTCCGCTATATGGCGAATGCTGTGTGGAGCACCGAGGAAGCTGTGGCGAAAATTCGGGCAGCATCCTGAGTTTTATAAGCGTTCGGTCCTATCCCGCACGAGCGGGATAGGACTTTCAATAACGAGAGCGGCAGCTGTTGCCGTGTGCCGCATTTTCTGGGCGCATTGTTGATATGCCCCAAGTTTTTCAGGTCTCTGTGCTTATGGCTTTTTGGCAGCTGCAGCGCGCAGCATCTGCCCCATCATCTGACCATGCTGGCCAGATCCGCGATGGTACAGCGCCCCGTCCACTGCAATCACCTGACCGCTGACATAGGTCGCCATATCAGAGCTGAGGAACAAGCAGGTGTTGGCCACGTCCTGCGGCGTGCCAAACCGGCCAACAGGGACTGCGTCCATCGCCAGTTTGCGGGTTGCCTCGTTCGGGGCAAGGCGCTCCACGCCTTCGGTCCCGTCAATGAAGCCGGGCACAACCGAATTGATGCGGATGCCCTCGATCCCCCATTCCATCGACAGGGTGCGGGTGATCTGATCCACACCGGCCTTGGCAGCACACACATGCGACTGTCCCTCGTAAGGCAGATAAGCCTGCGGCGCAGAGATATTGATGATGCTCGCACCTGGGCGTTTCAGAAACGGATGTGCAGCCTTCATCACGTGGATCGTGCCCATCAGGTCAATATCAATCACGGTTTTAAAGGCGTTGATCGACATTTCTGATGCCAAGGCAGGGAAATTGCCCGCAGCGCCTGACACCAGCACGTCAATGTCTCCAAAGGCGGCGTGGAAACCAGCAAGACCCGCTGCAACCGCCTCTGGGTCGCGCACATCAAAGGCCGCGCCCATGGCCTCCATCGCGCCAGCTTCTTTCAGGGCTGCAACCGTGTCATCCACCTTGTCCTGTGACCGGCTGGCAACCGCGACTTTGGCCCCCGCCGCCGCAAAAGCTTCGGCAATGCCACGGTTGATGCCGCTGGTTCCACCGACAACAACAACCGCTTTTCCTTTAAAATCCATCTTGGTCTCTCCCCGCTAGGTCCGGGGACCCTACTCGCCGTAGGGGACCCAGATGTTCTTGATTTCAGTCGCAGCTTGCAGGAACCGTTTGCTGTGGTCCACGTTCCAATCGGTTGCCGTGGCGTTATTCACCCAGGTCCGTTTCAGGTTGCCAGCAGCGGCCTTTTCGAGCTGGGCAGACAGGTCGGTCGAGGAAAACGACCAAACCGCATCCACATTCAGATGCGACGCCAATGGCTTTGCCAGATCCGCATGCACACCCGTCAGGATGTTCACGACCCCGGCAGGAACGTCCGAGGTTTCCAAGATCTGATAGAAATCAGTGGCGGCCAGCGGATAAGGTTCAGAGGCGGCCAGAACCACCCGGTTCCCCATCGCAATCGCCGGGGCCATGACTGAAACCAACCCCAACAGTGGCGCCTCATCGGCGCAGAGCGCACCGATAACACCCGTGGGTTCCTTCATCGCCAAGGCAACGCCCCGGATTGGGACGCCGTGCACCTGACCGTCGTATTTGTCAGCCCAAGCGGCCGCCGAGAACAGACGCTGGATTGCGGTTTCAACCTCTTTCGCGCCACCCTTTTTGCCGGTCATGGCGTCAATGCGATGGGCAAATTCATCCGCCCGCGCCGACAGGTTTTCACCGATGTAATACAGGATCTGTGCCCGCAGGTGTCCGGTTGCCTTGGCCCAGCCTTTGGCGCCCGCTGCGGCTTCGACCGCGTTGCGCACGTCTTTGCGGCTGCCAAGGCCCACGTGACCCAACAGACCGGATTTGCCCCAGATCGCGCGGGAATACCCACTGTCTGGACGGGCTTGTTTGCCGCCGACATACATCTTGGCGGTCCGATCCAGTGGATCGTTTGGCGCGCCTTCGCCAGCCACCGCTTCGACTGGGGTCAAAGCTTTGGCCGTGCCTTTGGGTTTGGTATAGGCGGTCAGCCCTTCCCAGCCGCCTTCGCGACCAAAGCCGCTTTCGCGCACGCCACCAAAACCGGCAGCGGCATCAAACAGGTTGGTTGCGTTGATCCAGACCACACCGGCAACCAGCTTGGGCGCGATATCCAGCGCAAGGTTCACGTTCTCGGTCCAGACCGTAGCGGCCAACCCATAGCGCGTGTTGTTGGCCAGTTCGACCGCCTCAGCTGGGGTGCGGAAGGTTGAGGCCACCAGAACCGGGCCAAAGATCTCTTCCTGCATCAACGGATCGCTGGTTTCCAAGCCGGTGATCAGGGTCGGTGGGTAATAGCAGCCGTTTTTGGGCATCACACAGGACACCTGATGCATTTCACCCGCCGTGTTGCTTTCCACCATCGTCTGGACGGTCTGCAATTGTACCGGGTCGACAACCGCCCCCACGTCGATGCATTTGTCCAATGGGTTGCCAATGCGCAAACCGTCCATGCGGGCGCGCAGCTTGTCATAGAACCGATCTGCAATGCCTTCCTGCACCAACAGGCGCGACCCGGCGCAGCACACCTGACCCTGATTGAACCAGATCGCGTCAACCAGACCTTCGATGGCGGAATCGATATCTGCATCGTCAAAGACCACATAGGCCGACTTGCCGCCCAGTTCGAGCGTCAGCTCTTTGCCGGACCCGGCCGTGGCTTCGCGAATGCGCCGCCCGACGGCTGTTGACCCAGTAAAGGCAATCTTGTCGACCTCCGCTGCAACAATCATTTCGCCAACTGCGCTGTCGCCAGTGACGATGTTCACCACGCCTTTGGGCACCCCGGCCTGTTGGCAGATGTCGGCAAACAGCATTGCGGTGAGCGATGTGTATTCAGCGGGTTTCAGAACCACCGTGTTGCCCATCGCCAGTGCAGGCGCGATTTTCCACGCAAGCATCAACAGCGGGAAGTTCCACGGGATGATCTGACCACACACGCCCAAGGCCTGCGTATCCGGCAATTCGCTGTCTTTCAGCTGTGCCATGCCTGCGTGGTAATAGAAATGCCGCTGCGCCAGCGGAATGTCGATATCGCGGCTCTCGCGGATTGGCTTGCCGTTGTCCAGACTCTCAAGCACGGCAAACAGACGCGAATGTTTCTGCAAAAGACGCGCAATGGCATAGAGATATTTGGCCCGGCCAGCGCCGCCGATCTGTTCCCACTTAGGTTGCGCACTGCGCGCGGCAGAAACGGCCGCGTCCACATCGTCTTGCGTGGCTTGGCTGAGGGTCGCCAGCACCTCGCCCGTGGCGGGGTTGCGGCTGTCGAACCCTTCGCCGGGGGTGGTAAAGGCCCCATTGATGAAATGCCCAAAGCGGTCGCCTTGGTCTACAAGCCAGGCCAACGCCTCGGCTGCGCTTTCGGGGGCGGGGCCATAATCCATGGTGTCAAAGATTTCTTTTACAGACATTGTTTTTCCTCAACCCATCGAATGGCGATAGCCGGCGGAGTATGCCCCGGTGACATGATGTTCCAACTGGCGTTCGATATCCCCCAACAGGGACGAGGCGCCAAACCGGAACAGGTCTGGCTGCAACCAACGGTCGCCCAGCTCGTCCTTGATCAGCGCAAGATACACCAGCGCGTCCTTGGCCTTGCTGATGCCCCCTGCGGGTTTGTACCCAACACGATAGCCGGTGCGGTCGTAATAGTCGCGAATGGCGCGGATCATCACCAACGTGATGGGCAGGGTGGCGTTGACGCTTTCTTTGCCGGTTGATGTCTTGATGAAATCAGCCCCTGCCATCATGCAGATCAGCGAGGCACGCGCGACATTGCGCAAACTGCCCAATTCACCCGTCGCCAGAATGGCTTTGACGTGGGCATCGCCACAGGCGACGCGAAACGCTTTCATTTCGTCATAGAGCGCCTGCCAGTTGCCAGACAGCACATGGCGGCGCGAAATCACGATGTCGATCTCTTCGGCCCCGGCCTTTACGCTTTCTTCGATTTCAGCAAGGCGCAGGTGAAACGGCGACAGACCCGCGGGAAAACCGGTTGAAACAGCGGCCACCGGAATGCCGGTGCCTTTCAACGCGGTCACAGCAGTTTCGATCATGTCGTGGTAAACGCAGACAGCGCCCGTGGTGATCGCTGGCATCTCCATCGCATCCAGCAGGGCAGGCGAAACCGGTTGGCGCGCCTTGGCACACAGACGGCGCACCCGACCCACAGTGTCATCGCCCGACAAGGTGGTCAGATCAATCAGCGTAACCGCCTTGAGCAACCAAGCCGCCTGATAGTCCTTTTTCACCGACCGACGCCCGGACAGGGTCGCGGCGCGGCGTTCAATGGCTGACGTATTGGCCTGCACTGCGCGGACCCAATCCAGATCCAGCGCGGTGCCGGGGTTTCTGGGTTCGGTCACTTGCGGCAGCTGCGCGGTCCGTTCAAGGCTCTGCGTTTCCATGTTCACGTCCTTTAGACAGGTTCCGCCCCAAAATCGCACGACCTGCGACAGATTGGCAAGGTTAAGCAGGGGATGACTGTAGGGAATATTTGACCATTTGGACAAAAAGAAATCCTTTTTTGCGAATAATTCGCAATTGCGTTGACATAGTTGCGAATGACTCTCATATACATTCTCAAGAACAGACCAAATTGGGGTATTCCATGATTCGTCGCAGCTTTCTTTTGGCCCTTGGGCTGGTGACCGCTCTCCCGCTGATGGCGTGGGCTGAGGCACCGCTTAAAGTGGTGGCAACCACCGGCATGATTGCGGATGCGGCGCGCCAAATCGGCGGTGATCAGGTTGCGGTCAAAGGATTGATGGGGCCGGGCGTCGACCCGCATGCCTATCGTCAGACCCGGACCGACATCGTGGCAATGACCCGCGCGGATCTGGTGCTGTGGCATGGTCTCTACCTAGAGGCGCAGATGGGCGAGTTTTTCCACGATTTGGAGCGCAAACGCACCGTCGTTGCTGTTGCTGAAGGCATCGATAAAGCCAAGCTGCGCGCCCATGACACCTACGACAACAAATTTGACCCCCACGTCTGGATGACCCCGGTTTTGTGGCGTGATGTGGTGATCGAAGTGCAAATCGCACTGACCGCCGCCCGCCCCGAAGCGGCCCCGATCTTTGCCGCCAACGCCAAGGCGCATCTGGCGGATGTGGATCGTCTGATTGCCTATGCAGAAACAACGCTGGCGACCGTTCCTGACAACAACAAAGTGCTGGTCACGGCCCATGATGCCTTTGGCTACTTTGGCAGCAGCTTTGGCTTTGACGTTCTGGGTATTCAGGGTATTTCAACCCAGTCCGAAGCCGGATTGAACCGCATCGGCGAACTGGTTGATCTGCTGGTGGATCGCAAAATCACCGCTGTTTTTGTCGAAAGTTCGGTCTCGGATCGCTCGATCCGCGCGCTGATCGAAGGGGCTGCGGCCAAAGGGCACGTGGTGCAGGTTGGGGGCGAGTTGTTCAGTGACGCCATGGGCGAAGAGGACACATACGAGGGCACCTATTTGGGGATGCTGGATCACAATATCACCGTGATTGCCAATGCGTTGGGGGCAGATGCGCCTGCGCGTGGCATGGACGGCAAACTGTCGGCGGGATTCTGAACAATGCTGGATTTGGTAAGCAATCAGGGCACATCCCCCGCCGACACTCTGGGCGACAGCCCGCTGGCAATCCGGGGCCTGACCGTCTCATACGGCCAGAAACCCGCCGTGTTCTCTGTCGATATGACGGTACAGCCCGGTGCCATGACCGCAATCATCGGCCCCAACGGCGCGGGCAAATCCACCATGCTCAAGGCGGCATTGGGGATCGTGAAACCACTGTCCGGGCAGGTCACCGTCTTTGGCGAACCGCTTGAACAGCAACGCGCCCGTATTGCTTATGTCCCGCAGCGCGCTAGCGTAGACTGGGACTTTCCCACCCGTGTGATCGATGTGGTTCTGATGGGGCTCTATCGTGAATTGGGCCTGTTGGGTCGTGTCCGGTCACGGTACAAAGCCAAAGCGATGGACTGCCTGAACCGTGTTGGTATGCGTGACTTTGCGGATCGCCAGATTGGTCAGCTGTCAGGCGGCCAGCAACAGCGCGTGTTTCTTGCCCGTTCGCTGGCACAAGACGCCGATCTGTACCTGTTGGATGAACCCTTTGCAGGTGTGGATGCCGCGACTGAAAAAGCGATCATCGGCGTTCTGAAATCGCTCAAAGACGCGGGTAAGACCGTTGTTGTGGTGCACCATGATCTGGCAACTGTGACTGATTATTTTGATCACGTGTTCCTGATCAACACCCGCAAAGTCGCCGAAGGCTCGGTGGCCGAGGCCTTTACCGCCGACACGTTGCAAGCCGCCTATGGTGGGCGCCTTGCCACAGCGCAGGTTGATCAACTCTCGCGGGTTGTGGGGTAACTCAAATGCTCAGTGATGCTCTGCTGTTGCAGCTTGGCTATAACGCCACGCTGGTGGCTATTGGTGCGACCTTGTTGGGGGTGTCTGCCGGGGTGACCGGTACGTTCCTGTTCCTGCGCAAGCGCGCCTTGGTCAGCGATGCGATCAGCCACGCCACCCTTCCCGGTGTCGGTCTGGCGTTCATGCTGATGGTGGCGCTTGGGGGCGATGGCCGTAATCTGGTCGGCTTGCTGCTTGGCTCTGCTGTGTCTGCATGGATCGGTCTTTTGTGCCTCAACTGGTTGACGCGCAACACACGCCTTGCCGAAGACGCCGCCATTGGCTCGGTGCTGTCGGTGTTCTTTGGTCTTGGCATTGTTCTGCTGACCGTCATTCAGACCATGGGCGTGGGACGGCAGGCCGGACTCGAAGGGTTCCTATTGGGATCAACCGCCGGGATGCTCTGGGCCGATGCGGTTGTGATCGCGATTGGTGGGGCGTCGACGCTGGCGTTGATCCTGTTGATGCGCCGCCCGATGACACTGGTGGCGTTTGACCCGGAATACGCCGCCGCGCGCGGATTGCCGGTGGATCGCATCGACCTTGCGATGATGGGGCTGGTCATGGCAGTCACCGTTGTTGGTCTGAAAATCGTCGGCCTGATCCTGATCGTGGCCCTGTTGATCATCCCGCCCGTCACGGCACGGTTCTGGACTGAACGCTCGGATCGCGTGGTTCTGCTGGGCGGTATTGTGGGCGGCCTGTCTGGCTATCTCGGCGCGGCGCTTTCCGCCTCTGCCCCCAACCTGCCGACGGGTCCGATCATTGTTCTCGTCAGCTTTGGCTTCTTTGCCATTTCGCTGTTTCTGGCCCCGAACCGCGGTGTTTTGGCGGCGATCCTGCGTCATTTCCGCTTTCAACGCCGCGTACACCTGCGTCAGGGGTTGCTGGCATTGGCCCAAGGGCAACCGATTTATGAACGTCTTACCCTGCGTTTGCTGACCCGTGCCGGTCTGGCGCGCGCCGATGGGGTGGCCACAGACGCAGGCAAAGCCCGCGCCGCCAAAGCCCTGCGTGATGAAAAACGATGGGAGGTCATCCGATCCGACCAAACACACGAGGCCGCCGCCGCCCTCTATGACGGGTTGCGCGACATCGAAACTGTGCTGACCAAAGATCAGATCGTCGAAATCGACCATCAAATCGGTGGCCCACAAGGAGTACCGGCATGAGTGGAGAAGAGTTTGTCCCGCTGTCCCTGACACCCCTGCTGATTGGCATCTTTGCGGCGGTGGCCTGCGCATTGCCGGGGAACTTTCTGGTGCTGCGCCGTCAGGCCCTGATCGGGGATGCGATCAGCCATGTGGTTCTGCCCGGTATTGTTGTGGCGTTTCTGCTGACTGGTGCGATTTCGGCCTGGCCAATGATGCTGGGCGCGGCTGGCGCTGCGGTCACCGCGGTGATCCTGATCGAAGCGATCCGTCGTCTGGGCAAGATCGAACCGGGTGCCGCCATGGGTGTGGTCTTTACCACCATGTTCGCCGGTGGGGTTTTGTTGCTGGAGCAAACCGACACCTCGACCGTGCATTTGGACGTGGAACATGCGCTTTATGGCAACCTCGAAAGCCTGATCTGGCTCGATGCAATCGGCTGGTCCTCGGTTCTGGATCTTGAGGCGCTGGCCGGGTTGCCAGTGGAATTGCCCCGCATGGCGCTGACGCTTGTGCTGGTCATTGCCTTTACGTGGATGTTCTGGCGTCCGCTCAAATTGTCGACCTTTGACGAAGGGTTCGCCCGCACCGTGGGTATTCGCACCAATCTCTTGGGCCTTGCTCTGGTGGTGATCGCGGCCATCGCGGCGGTTGCCGCCTTTGACGCGGTGGGCTCGATTATCGTGATCGCCATGTTCATCTGCCCCCCCGCTGCGGCCCGGATGATGACCAACCAACTGGAACATCAAATCGGGTGGAGCGTGTTGTTTGCCATCGCGTCAGCCGTGTCTGGCTATGTTTTGGCAGGTTACGGCCCGCTCTGGCTGGGCGCACAGGATGCGGTCAGCGCCGCTGGGATGATCGCGACAATGTCCGGGGTGATCTTGGCGCTCGCTGCGGTGTTTGGCCCCTGCCGCACCCGCGCAGGCGCCCCCGTTCAGGCCTAAGATTGGGGATCATGCCACTCGATTCATAAGTCCAGCCAAAACGCGGTGAAACGGATTTTGGCTATTTCATTTCTGCTGTGACCATCTATTTAGGGATCATTAGAAGACGGGCTAGACAGCCTGAAAAAGACTGCCACTCACGACTATCCGGCCCTGAAGCCGCGTCCGAGCTGCAATTTCGATTGTCCGCTCCGGGGCATCAGGGCCGGTTTTCCTCTCTCAACACCAGATCAAACCGGTGGCAGAATCGACGCTTTACGTGCTAGGTTTTGCGGTATGTCGCAATCGAACCCCAATATCAGCCAAAATCGCCCGGTTATCCGGCAACTTGATGATTCCGCAATCAACCGGATCGCTGCGGGCGAAGTCGTGGAACGCCCCGCCTCTGCGGTCAAGGAATTGGTGGAAAACGCCATTGATGCGGGCGCGACTCGGATCTCGATCGACATCGCGGATGGTGGCAAAACCCTGATCCGGGTCAGCGATGATGGCTGCGGAATCGCGCCCGAGGATCTGTCGCTGGCGCTGTCCCGCCATGCGACCTCTAAAATTGATGGCTCTGATCTGCTGAATATCCACACCTTTGGGTTCCGGGGCGAGGCGCTGCCGTCGCTGGGCGCGGTTGGCCGGTTGAGCATCACCAGCCGGGTTCCCGGCGGCGAGGCGGCGATGATCCGCGTCGCTGGTGGTGTCATGGATCCGGTCAAACCTGCCGCTTTGCGGGCGGGCACCGTGGTGGAACTGCGCGATCTGTTTTTCGCCACGCCGGCGCGTTTGAAATTCATGCGCACGGATCGGGCTGAAAGTCAGGCGATCACGGACACGGTCAAGCGGCTGGCCATGGCCGAACCGGCGCTGGGGTTCACCCTGCGCGATGTGTCGGGCGGCGGCGAGGGGCGGATCACGTTCCGGGCCGATGGGGAAAATGGGGATTTGTTCGATGCACTGCATGCACGCCTCGGCCGTATTCTGGGCCGTGAATTTGCTGAAAACGCCCTGCGGATCGACGCCACACGCGAAGACATCCGCCTGTTCGGCTATGCCGCGCTACCCACCTATTCGCGCGGCGCTGCGGTGGCGCAGTACCTGTTCGTCAACGGCCGCCCGGTGCGGGACAAGATGTTGACCGGGGCTTTGCGCGCCGCCTATTTCGATTTCCTTAGCCGCGATCGCCATCCGGCAGCGGCCCTGTTCATTGACTGCGAACCCACGCTTGTGGATGTGAATGTGCACCCCGCCAAATCCGAGGTCCGCTTTCGCGATCCCGGCATTCCCCGAGGGTTGATCGTTTCTGCCCTGCGCCATGCCTTGGCCGAAGCCGGGCACCGCGCGTCGAGCACTGTGGCCAACGCCACCCTGGGCGCGATGCGGGCCGAACCAACACAACCCGGCCCGGCGCGGGTCTATCAGATGGACCGCCCCTCGCTTGGCGCGCGCACCATGGCCTATCAGGCCCAAGCGCCCGAACCGATGCCCTCGGCTGGGTTTGCCGAACTTGCCAACAGCTATTCCGGGCAGTTGGTCGACACGCCTATCGCCACAAATGACGTCCCCGCACAGCCCGACGCCGTGCCGAGCGAACACTTGCCCTTGGGGGCCGCGCGCGGTCAGGTGCACGAGAACTATATCATCGCGCAGACCGAAACCGGCATGGTCATCGTCGATCAACACGCGGCGCATGAACGTCTGGTATATGAGAAACTGAAAACCCAAATGGCAACCAACGGCGTCGCGGCGCAGGCTTTGCTGATCCCGGAAATCGTCGAACTGTCCGACGGCGATTGCGCCCGCCTGATGGAGGTCGCCGACAATCTGTCGTCCTTTGGACTGACCATCGAACCCTTTGGCGGCGGCGCAGTTGCCGTGCGCGAAACCCCTGCCATTCTGGGCGAAGTCAACGCCGAGGCGATGATTAAGGATATTCTGGACGAGCTGGACGACCAAGGCTCCAGCCAGATGGTTCAAGCCAAGATCGAAGCAATCCTAAGCCGAGTTGCCTGCCACGGATCAATCCGATCTGGTCGCCGGATGCGCGGCGAAGAGATGAACGCCCTACTGCGCGAGATGGAGGCCACGCCCCATTCCGGTCAATGCAACCACGGGCGACCCACGTATGTTGAACTCAAGCTGTCTGATATCGAGCGGTTGTTCGGGCGCAGTTGATCCTGTGCCCCGCTCGGGCTAGAAAGGTGAAAACAAAACAAGAACGAGCAGGGCGACATGATAGAAATTGCAGGCCACACCTATGTCTTGAATGATCCGATGGTGATTGTTGCCCTTGCGGGTGCAGGGGGGCTGTTGCTGATCTTTCTGATGGTGCTTTTAGCGTTGCGGGCCTCCAATCGGTCGGCGCGTATGGTCGAACCGCTGGCGCATAACCTTGCCGTGCTGGGGCAAAACGTGCAGCAACTGGGGCAGGGGCAGGACCATCTGCGGGGCGGCTTGCAACACGTCTCGGACGCGCAGGCCAATGCGCAGGTGCAGGTGATCCAAACCATGGAAACCCGGCTGGCGGATGTACAGCAGCAGATGAACGACCGGCTGGCGGATAACGCGCTACGCTCGCACCGCTCGCTGGCCGAGATGCAGGAGCGCATGCGCGAAACCCTGCATGGCAATGCCAAACGCACCGTGACCTCGCTGACGCAGTTGCAGGAACGGCTGGCCACCATCGACAAGGCGCAGGACAATATCACCAAATTGTCGGGGGATGTTCTGTCATTGCAGGATATCCTGTCCAACAAACAGACGCGCGGTGCCTTTGGCGAAATCCAACTGCATGACATCGTGTCCAAAGCCCTGCCCACGGACAGTTATTCGCTGCAACACACGCTCAGCAACGGCAAGCGGGCTGATTGCCTGATCCACCTGCCGAACCCACCCGGCCCCATCGTCATCGACAGCAAATTCCCGCTGGAACCCTACGAGGCCCTGCGCCGCGCCAAAACCCAGGCCGAAATGACCGAGGCCGCGCGGCTGCTAAAGACAGCGGTCCGGGTGCACATCCGCGCGATTTCTGAGAAATACATCATCGACGGAGAAACCGCCGACGGCGCGTTGCTGTTCCTTCCGTCCGAGGCTGTTTATGCCGAACTGCACGCCAACTTTACCGATGTTGTCCGCGAAGGGTTTGCCGCAAAGGTCTGGATCGTGTCCCCGACCACCTGCATGGCGACGCTGAACACCATGCGCGCCATCCTGAAAGACGCCCGGATGCGCGAACAGGCCGGGGCGATCCGCAAGGAACTGGGCCTGTTGCACAAAGACGTGGATCGGCTGGGGGATCGTGTTGGCAATCTGGATCGCCATTTCAATCAGGCCGCCAAAGACATTGCCGACATCAAAATCAGCGCCGAAAAAGCGGGAACACGGGCGCAACGGCTGGATAACTTCGATTTCGAAGAACTCGCGCCCGAAGGGACATCGAACGTGGTCCCCCTCAGCCAGCCCGAAACCTAACCTCCAACCGCAGACTTCGCAGCCTGTGTGAGGGCCGCGCTTGCACTGAGAAAGGGCGCGGGTCCATAGCTGATCCGCGCAACCCCAAGTGCCGCAAGCGTTTGCGTATCGGGCGCTTTGCCGATCTGCATGATGTTGACGGGCAACGGCGAGGTGTCACAGATTTCAGCGATCAGATCCGGGGTGATCAGGCCGGGCAAGAATATCCCGTCCGCCCCAGCCTCGGCATAGGCGGTTAGCCGGGCTTTGGCGTCGTCCAACAGGGCCGGGTGGTCGTCCGGTTTGGCCCCCTGAAAGAACACATCGGTGCGGGCGTTGATGAACAAAGGCACGCCAGTCGCCTCGGCGGCGCGGCGCATGGCAGAGATCCGCGCGGTTTGCGCAGACACCGACTGCAAGCCAGAGCCGCCGGGCAACCCATCCTCAAAGTTCACACCGACCGCCCCGGCGGCGATGACCCGTTCGGTGTTTGTCGCCAAGGTCGCAGTGTCGCTGGCGTATCCGGCTTCGAAATCATGGGTGACAGGCAGTGTGTTCGACGCCGTTATGCGCCCGAGCAAGGACAGGGCGAATTCCAGCGGAATGTTTTCCCCATCGTCATAGCCCTGTGCCCGGGCCATGGACCAACTGCTGGTGGCAAGCGCGGCAGCACCTGCTTTGGCGACCGCGGCCGCGCTGCTGGCATCCCAAGCATTGTACAACACCAGCGGGCGGCCCGGCACGTGAAGGGATGAAAAATCTTGTGCTTGCGTGTCCTGATTCATGCCGGTTCGCTTTCATTGGGGGCGTATTGCCGTTCTAGATCGATCAGTTTTTGCTTGCGCCACAACCCACCGCCATATCCGGTCAGGGACCCATCCGCCCCCATGACTCGGTGGCAGGGGATGACAATCGCGATCTGGTTGGCCCCATTGGCCCGCGCAACAGCGCGTGTGGATTCGGGGCGGCCCATGGCGCGGGCGATCTGTGAATAGCTGTGCGTCGACCCCGCTGGCAATGTTTGTAGCATATCCCAGACCGCACAGGTGAACGGCGTGCCATGCAGCGCAAGGGGCACGTCAAATTCAGCCGATTCCCCCACGAAATAGCGATGCAACTGCGCCTCGATCCGGTCGGTGGGGGCAAAGCGGCCAAACCCCATCGCGCCCTTGCACGCCTTGTAGACACGCTTCAGCTCGGTCGGCAGCGCCTTGCGGTCGGTGAATTCGAGCAAGTGTAGGTGCGATGTATCGCTTACTGCGATCATCGGACCCAGTGGGGTGTCGAACCAGTCTGCGCGCAATAAGGCCTGCGATTTGAACGCCCCCGGCGGCAGGCCAATGTGTTTGGCAACCGCCGCGCGAAACGCAGCAGGCGAGGCAAATCCCGCATCAAGCTGCGCATCAATCACCCGGCCACCGTTTGCCAATGTCGTCAACCCGGCCTGCAATCGGGCCTGCCGTGCCATGTCCAGAAAGGTGGTGCCAAAGGCGCGTTTGAACGCCCGTCGAATTGTCGATGGATCATGCCCAAGCGCCACCAGATCCCCTTCGCGCCAACGCCGCGTTGGGTCGGCCTCTAGCGCCGTCAGCAGCGATTTCACCGCGGGATCTGCCTCGGCGGCGGAATGCATCGGATGGCAGCGTTTGCAGGCCCGAAACCCAGCCTCCAAACAGGCCGAAATTGTCGGTAGGAACTGACAGTTCTCGGGCTTAGGATCCCGCGCCGGACAATTCAGCCGACAGAAAATCCCGGTGGTCGTCACGCAGACATACGCGCGCCCATCCCAACTGGGATCACGGGCGACAAGCGCAGAATATAAGGTTTGGTCATCAGGTAGATCGTGTTTCATGCCCCCACGATAGCAGCAAAACCAAACCAGAGGACGCCGGTTTTCGGGCGTTAATGTCATTTTTCACAAATGATCTTGGGGCGGATCTTGGGTTGGCGCATTTGCGGTAGGTCAAAGACGCCGGGGGGCAGGATCCTGTCTGATGCCAGATAACGGATGCGAACAGAAAAGGACTACGAAAATGTTGGAAATTTCTGCACAACAAGTGGCGCAAGTTGCGATGATGGCGCGCGAATTGGGACGGGCCGAGGGCGAGTTACGCGCGTTCATTGATCGCATCAGCGTCGATGGGCAGGCCGAATTGGTCGCCATCATGTGGATCGGGCGCGACAGCTTTGATGCACAAGACTGGGCCGAAGCCGTTGCCACCGCCCGGGCCGAGGCCTCGACCCCCTGCGCCGATTACCTGATCGGAACACCACATCTGTCGGATCATCTGGAAAACGGGTTGGACGCGCTTGGCATTTCTGCCGAGGATGTCGAAAACGATCTGATGTAATACCAGAATTGGGATGCCCTCTCCGAATATCAACCTTCGGAAAGGGCAGTCTTAACAAACGCCTAGCTTAGGCGCCGTGATCCACGACCTGCAAATGCTGGGCCAAGGTGTCGACTTCAGACATCCAAGCGTCGACCAACTTCTGATCGTTCGGCGCGGCATGCACACCGGCAGAAATCTTGCCACCCATCACGGCCTCAATGGCCAATGACACAGGGATCGACACCAAACGGGCCATCGCGGTGCCGTTCTCATCCCCCCATGCATCCATCACATAGGTCTTGTGCCACGCGACGGTATCGCCCTTTTCGGCCTTGAGACTGACGCACATCACAACCCGATCCGGTTCGCCCTCGTCATAGGCGTTTTCAGCCCAGAACTGATCGGACATCTCAACCAGACGCGCATCCCCTTCGGGACCTGACAGGCTTTCAACCTCTTTGAACACACCATCCCAGGCTTCGGTCCAGCCATTCAGACGCAGAGTGCCGCGTACGAATTCTTTGACCGGCCATTTTTCGTCGAAATGATACTGCGCCATGAACGGCAGCGAATCCCGGTTCGGATAGACCTCAAAGCTTTCGGGCGTCGGCAGCGGCGCCTCATAGCTCGAAATTGCATCCCAAGGCCGGGCCACATCAAACGGTTCGTAGTTTCGGATCGACTTAGAGGGCGAGCGTAGCGCCTTGAGCACACCCAAAGGCGACCAGCTGAATTTATACCGGAACGGGTTCTCGTGTTTCGGAATGCCGCCACAATAGGAAATAAAGCTCAGGTGGTTTTCGTCGTCATACGCATCAGACGCGCGATATTGTTCGACCAAAGTATGGGCCATCAGGTGGTCGATACCGGGGTCCAACCCCACCTCGTTCACCAGCGTAACACCAGCCGCACGGGCTTTGTCATCCAAGGCCCGCATTTCCGGCGCGATATAGGACGAACTGACAAAGTTAGCGCCCTTGGCGATGGCCAATTCAGCCACCGGCACATGCCAATCGCCGGGCAACATCGACACCACAACATCGTCTTGGGCCAAAACCGCGCCCAAGGCGTTGATATCAAAGGCCCGGATGTCCTGCGTCAGATCACCGACCGCTTCTTGAGCCTTTTCAACCGTTCTGTTCCAGACGGTCACGGGATGCCCTGCCTCGATCAGGCGGCGCAGGCCGGGAATGGCCGACAGGCCGGTGCCACACCAGTGGATTGTCATTTCGTTGTCTCCCTTATCCGAATTTTAGTTTGGCCGTGACGATGGTCAAAACCGCCATCACCGCGCAGACATTGGCCAAGATCAGCGGCAGATCGCCCACCATCAGCCCATAGGCCAGCCACAAAGAAACCGTCAGCAAAAACATCAGGTTCGACGGCAGCGATAGCCCCGAGGTATCGCGCGTCGACCAAGCCTTCCACGCCTGTGGTATCCAACAGACCGTGCCAAGGATGGCCGCCAAAAAACCAACATACTGCTCCATCTTAGAGGTCCTGCATGTGGTGTTTGAATGTTGCATCGGCCCGTCCCCAGACGCCTGTATCCAGATCGGTGAGGGTCAACAGCGAGGTGAGCAATTGCCCGGCATAATCATGCGAGCTTTCGACCGGCAGCATCGAAGGCAGATTATCAATCGCCATGACATCCAGCACTGGGGCATCCGCAACCCGCAATGCAGGCGCATCCCATGTGGTGGCGCGATCATAGACCGGAACCGGGTTGTAATCGCTGTCCGGGTCACAGGCGACATCGCCGATCGCGGTCAGCTTACGGTCCGCATCCAGCGCAGATTGCGGTACAAAAACCGGCGTACCGGGGCGCGCAAAAATGCAGTTCAGGAACAGATCGTGGTTCAGAATTTCGGGAAATGGACCACCGCTGGCTGTCTCGGCCATGTCCCATTTGGTGACTGTGACACCCATGGCTTCGCACAGATCGGCCGCGCCGGTCCCAACACGCCCCAGCGCCCCGATAACAATCGCGGTTGGCCGCCCCGCCCCGATTGCATCCAGTTCCGCGCCCAGTTCGCTCAGCAGCGCATCCTTGCCGGGATACACGCCGACCGGGCCACAGATGTCGCCACGTTGCTGCGCGACCCACGCCTTTAACGTCACCGCAGCGCCAGCATAGCCCGCCCAATAGCCAAAGGCCGCAACCCGGCGCCCGGCTTCGTCGACCAAGTACTCCAGATCATACAGCGTGCCACCGCCCGCCTTGAACCGCTCTAGCAAAGCCTTGCCGGAATGCTGCCCCTTAAAGGCATGACCAAACATGATGTGTTTGTGGGGCAGGGGCGTGCCGTCTTCGGGCAGTTCTTTCAGGCCAAAGATGATCGCATCCGACGGCGCATCAGGCCACGTGTTTTCAGCCGCGATCTCACAACCCGCATCGCGATAGCCCTGCATCGGGATCGCGCGCACGCTGCTGTCTTCGACGGTCACGCGAATACCAGCATCCAACAGCGCTTTGGCCCCTTCGGGGGTCAATCCCACCCGGTCTTCATTCGGGCGTTGTTCGGCCCGCACCCAGAGATGTGTCATGTCTCGTCCTTTATTCAGAGCATTTCAGCGGCTTTGACCGCCTGAACCGAGGCGCGCGCCTCCATAGCGTCGCGAAACGCGAGGATTTTGGGGAACTGGGACACGTCGACGCCATCCCCCTCTAACCAGCTGCACACAACGTACAAATAGCAATCGGCCAGACTGATCTGATCGCCCAAAACAAACGGCCCACGCAGGCCATTTGTTTCGATATAGGCGCAAGATGCGGTCATGGTCGCGGGCACCTTGGCCTTCATATCCGACCAGCTGCCCTTTTTGTCTGCCCAGCGGCTGCCGCGCATTTTGTGGGCGTGGTTCACGTGCATGGTTGAGGCGAGGTAATACATCACCTCCCGCATCCGCGCAGCCATGATCGGATCACTTGGAACCAACCCGGCCTCTGGGGCCACAGCAGCCACGTAATCCAACAACGCGCCGGTTTCCGTCAGAATGCCCCCATCCACAATCAACGCTGGCACGCGGCCTTTGGGATTGATCTGGGCATAACCGGTTTTGGTCTGTTCCCCGTTGGCAAAGTCCAACCTGATCGCCTCGTACTCTAACCCAGCTTCTTGCAAAGCAATGGCGACGGCGATCGAAATGGTTCCAGGCGCATAATAAAGCTGCATCAGAGACTCCGTTCAGAGATGTGTTTGTGCATAGTGCCGCTCTGGGGTCTCCAGATGCGGAACGGCGTTGAACAGCACCGGGCTAAGATGCGTGCCAATCGGGAACAGACGATGCATCGACGTGTTCATGATGGCAAGAGCGATGCGCGCCATAGATGGAGTATCCAATCCCATCGCCTGACGCATCACCATCGAAATCAACCCGCCCGATGTCACAACAATCGCCGGACCTGCCCCGGCTGAAATTTCGCGCAGCGCCTCGGTCACGCGCGTCTCAAAATTCTCAAAGCTCTCGGGTGGGTTTTCGATCTCGCCTTTTTGCCAAGCGGCAAAGACGTAAGGCAAATGTTCGATGAACCCCTCACGCTCGGTTGGGATCGCAACACCGTGCTGCTGTTCCAGCAATGTGGCCAGATTGAAGTACTCGATCTCGTTCAGGCGCGCGTCTTGTGTCGGCGCATCCAAGCCCATGCCTGCCGCCGTTTCCAGATGGCGCGTTAAGGTGCCTGAAAACACCCGTGGGTGATGGGCGTGGCTGTCCCGCAGATGGGCGCCCAACCATTGGGCCTGTTGATGACCCAACGGGCTCAATTTATCGTAGCTTTCTTCGTCGCGGGCTTCGGTGTTGGCCTGACCATGACGGATCAAAGTGATATGAGACATTCTGCAGCGCTCCTCGTTACGCCCAAGTCTTAGGGGGGATGTGCGCGGGGAACCAGAGCCTGTCACAGGGTATTTGAGAGTATTTGCGAAAAACGTCAGGGCGGGACGCGTTGCCTCTTGCGAGCGTGCAGCGCGACGATACCTTGGACTGCAAGATGACCGAATGAACGGGGAAGATCACCATGACAGTGAATGCACAGCGGTTTCTCAAAGATCTGCATGATCTGCGGCAGTTCGGGGCCTCAGGCGTCGGCAAAGGCGTTGTGCGTCCCGCGTTTTCCCCCGCAGACATCGCCGCCCGTCAATGGTTGGCCGAGCGCATGGTGGATGCAGGCCTGCGCCCGCATTTTGATCCGGTGGGAAACCTCTTTGGCTTGGCCGACGAGCCATCGCTTTTGATGGGGTCGCATTCCGACAGCCAACCCGAAGGCGGCTGGCTCGATGGCGCATTAGGTGTGATTGCCGCGCTCGAAGTCGCGCGCAGCAGTGACGTGCCCATTTCTGTCGTCAGCTTTCAGGACGAAGAGGGACGGTTCGGCGTCACAACCGGCTCTGAGATCTGGTCCGGGGGTCTGGCGCTGGACGTGGCGGATGGATTTGCCGACCACAGCGGCGTGACACTGGCCCAAGCCCGCTCCGAGATGGCCCATCTGACCGGCGATTTCGTCGATCCGGCGCAATTCACCGGCTATGTCGAAATGCACATCGAACAGGGCCCAACACTGGATCGCGAGGGCGAACAGATCGGCGTAGTGACCGATATCGTTGGCATTCGCGACATGAAGATCACCTTTGATGGGCAGCAAAACCACGCAGGCACCACGCCCATGCACATGCGTCAGGATGCGTTTCAAGCCCTGTCACGGTTCAACACCTTGCTGAACGACCGCTTTTGCAACGTGGTCACCCCGCGCACGGTCTGGACCATCGGGCATGTGAGCCTGCACCCCAACGCCTCCTCAATCGTGCCCGGGCGGGTGACCTTTTCGATGCAATGGCGCGATGGTGACGCTGATCGTCTCGCCCGAATGGAAGAGATCATTTTTGCCACCGCCCAAGAGGTGGCCGATGAAACACAAACAGAGATGTCGCACGGCCCGCTCTTGGGTCTTGAGCCCGTGGCCATGGACCGACGGATGCGGGACGCGTTGGAAACCGGGGCTGAAATCGTTGCACCGGGCAAATGGCGGCGGATGCCCTCGGGGGCGTTGCACGACGCCACCAATGTATCACGGCTGATGCCGGTGGCGATGCTGTTTGTGCCCTCGATCAACGGGATCAGCCATGATTTTGCCGAGGACACTGCCGAGGCGGATTTGGTCGCCGGGCTCAAGGTTCTGGCGCAGGCCGTGCAGGGCATGAGATAGCGGTTTGGCCTGCGCATTTTCCCGCGCGCGTGCCATGATGTTGCCAGCTTTGTCTGACAGGTGTCGGACTGTGCGAATAATTTGCAGTAAATTTGTTAGAAGGGCGCGGCGCCTGATGCTCAAGAAATCTGT
Source organism: Paracoccaceae bacterium (assembly GCA_965183835.1). Lineage (GTDB taxonomy): Bacteria > Pseudomonadota > Alphaproteobacteria > Rhodobacterales > Rhodobacteraceae > OMPR01. Next base: position 334,451 of record CBCYME010000004.1, read on the forward strand.
TCTTTTTGTTGCTCTGTTGTTGGGGCTGGCGACCTGTCAGGGCGCTGTGTCCAAAGACAGTCAGGTGCGCATTCTCGCCATCGGGGATTCGCTGATGGCGTGGAATTCGGTTCTCGGCAGCTCCATCCCCAAAGTGATTGCCGAGGAACTGAACGAACCTGTGATCGATCATTCGGTCAGCGGGGCACGGATGCTCACCCGCGATTACAGCCCCGACAAAAAGGGCTTTGCCGTGCCCTATCAGTACGAAAAAGGCCCATGGGATTGGGTGGTTGTGACCGGCGGCGGCAATGATCTGTTGTTTGGATGCGGCTGCGGACGCTGTGACAAAGTCATGGATCAGATGATCTCCAAGGATGGGCTCAGCGGCCAAATCCCCGACCTGTTCCGCCGCATTCGTGCGGATGGGGCGCGGGTGCTGTACAGTGGCTATTTGCGCAGTCCGAAACTGCTGACCCCGATTGAACACTGCAAAGACGATGGCGACGAGATGGAGGCCCGCATTGCGCGGCTTGCGGGTCAGGAAGAAGGCATTGTTTTTGCCTCTATGGCGCATATCGTGCCGCCCGGTGGCTTTACCTATTTCGCGCCGGATCTGATCCACCCCGCGCGCAAAACCAGCCGCCTGATTGGCGAACGCCTATCCCGGATTATCCGTGATTTTGATGCCAAGGACAAAGAGCGGGCGTCCAGCGATCCTGAACGCCCTGGCATTTTATCCGAGTAACAGGATTTCCGTTTCACCGGCGCTGCGACGCAGGGCATGCAGATCGGCCAGCTCCGGGTCATTGATCCAAGCGCGTGCCGCATCCGCATCGGGAAAGGACAACAACGCCGCAACTGTTGGAATGCTGGGGTTCCCATCCAGCGCGCTTGCGTTTGGGGTTGCGGTTTCCACCTTGCCGCCATGGCGGGCCAGCGCCGCACCCGCGCCTTCGCGATATTGGCCAAGCGCCTCGGGATTGGTGACATTGGCTTTGAACAGGGCATAAGTCATTTCAGGTCTCCGTGTGTTGTGATGAACAGGATCTAGGCCGTGCCCTAAGGAGGAAAAACGCGTGTCTTTGCATGTGCTCCATGCAATTGTGCATGTCATGGACTGGGATGATCTGAAAATGGTCCTTGCCGTGGTGCGCGCAGGGACATTGGCGGGGGCCAGCGAAACGCTGGGCGTCAACTATACCACCGTGGCCCGTCGGATCAGCCGGATTGAGACGGCGTTGGGCCAACGGTTGTTTGACCGTCTGCCCGATGGATATCACCCGACCGATACAGGCCAGATCGTGGCCGATCACGCGGCCCGGATGGAGGTGGAACAGAACGCTCTGCTGCGCAGCCTGCAAGGGCAGGATCAAACTCTAACGGGCCCGCTTGTTATCACCGCCCCGCAATTGCTGATCGGGCCGCATATCGCGCCGGTGCTGGATCGGTTCACCCAGATGCACCCGGATGTCTCGCTCCACCTGCGCGCCAGCAATGAATTGCTTGATCTCTCGAAACGGCAGGCTGATCTGGCCATTCGCATCAGCCGCACGCCGGGGGATAGCCTGATGGGGGTGCGCTTGTGCGAACAACACACCGCCAGCTTTGCCGCACCCGAGGTGGCGGACCGTATCGCCAAGGACCCGCAGGCCCCGATTGACTGGATCGTCTATGAACAGGCCCCAACCGTGCCCAAAGGCGTGTCAGACACCTATCCGAATGCCCGCGTGCGGCTGGTTTTTGATGATATGGCGGCCATGATCGGCGCAGCGCAGGCGGGACTGGGTGTTCTCAGAACACCGATGTTTCTGGGCCGCGCCACCGCAGGTCTGGTTCAGGTGCCGGTCCTGCCACCACAATCTTATGCCGATATCTGGGTCGTGGCCCATCGTGACCTCTGGCACGCCGCCAAGGTCAAAGCCTTTCGCCAAGAACTGGTGCAGGGGTTCAAGGCAAACCGCGCTTGTTTCGTGGCCTAAGACGGGTCTAAACCCGAGCCGCCGGTTTCACATCAATCATCGGTGATTGCGCCAACCAATCCGGCGCATCCCAACCAGATCACCGTCGAACGCGCATCAAATGGTGCACCCAAGGCCTAGAGCATCACGCCCTTACCGCCAAACAACATCGCCCAAAAAGATATAGCCCGCGCCATAGATCGTTTTGATCAGGCGGGGGTTTTTCGGGTCTTCTTTCAATTTGGTCCGCAGGCGGGAAATCCGCACATCCATGGCCCGGTCAAAGCTTTCACCCGCCGCCCCGCCCAACATTTCCTGCATCTGGGCCCGGCTAATCAGGCGCTTGGGGCTTTCCAAAAACAACCGCAACACTTCGCTTTCCGCATGGCTGAAGGTCGTCTCGGCCCCGGTGCCATCCTCTAACACATAGCGATCAAAATGCGCGGTCCAGCCGTTGAATTCAGCCGTGTTCCCGGCCTGCACCACAGCGCTGCGTGCACCCCGCAACCGCGCCCGGATGCGGGCGACAACCTCGGCAGGGTCAAACGGTTTGGTGATGTAATCATCCGCGCCCAGCTCTAAACCGGTCACACGATCCTGCACCTGCGCGCGCCCGGAAATGATGATCACCGCCGCACCCTGTTCCAGCGCCAAACGGTGCACCAAGGTCAAACCGTCCGTATCCGGCAACGACAGATCCACCAGACACACATCCGGCGTCACCCGCTTTAACGAGGCCTCAAATTCCCGCGCTCGGGCAAAGCTCTGGGTGCGAAACCCGGCCTCTTCCAGCACATCGGTCAGGATCTGCCGGATCTCGGGTTCATCATCCAGAATGGTAACAAGCGGAGCACTCATGGCGTGACCTCGGTTCGGATCAGCGCATTCAACTGCGCCTGTGAAAAGGGTTTGTGCAATACCGGCCCACGGGTGATGGCCTCGCGGTGCAACGGATCGTGTCGGGGCAGTGAGGTCATTAGAATACACGGCAAGCCGGGTTTCAACCGGCTGAGCAGGTCCAGCCCGGTTGCCTCACCTTCTAGCCGGATGTCAGACAACACAAGGGTGATCTCCTCCAAATCGGCGGTCAACGCACATGCCTCGTCGACGGATGTCGCCTCGATTACCGAAAACCCCAGTTCCACCAACATGTCCCGGAACGTGGCGCGCAAATCGTCACTGTCTTCGACCAGCAGGGCCAAGCCACCCGCGGCATTGGGGGCCGTGCGATAGGGCAGGCGCAGCACAACCGAGGCCCCGGATGGCGTGTTGCGCAACCGCAAATCGCCCCCGGCCAACTTGACCATGTCATAAACCATCGGCAGGCCCAGCCCCGATCCCTCGCCGCCCTTGGTGGTGAAAAACGGGTTCAGCGCCTTGTCCAGCGCATCGCGTGAAAATCCCGGCCCGGTGTCGCTCACCGTGATTTCGATCCACGTTTGACCCACACAATGGCCCGTCACGGTGATCTGCCCGGTGCTGCCACAGGCATCACGCGCGTTCAGGATCAGGTTCAACAGCGCATCCTGCAACATGCCCGGGTCCAGCATGAAAACCTCGTCCGGGGTATGATCCAGAACGCTCAGCCCGACAGCACGGGGCAGCGACGGCGTCGCCAGCAATTTCAGATCAGACAGCAGCCCATGCATATCCGTGGCCTGCGGCCGTAGGGTGCGGTTTCCGGTCATATCCGCGATCCGGTTCAACAATCGCCCGCCGCGCTGGGCGGTCTGCTGGGTGGCGGTGATCAGCTCTGCCGCCTCCTCCGGCAGGTCCATCTTTTCCAACTTGGCCTGCATCCCTAAGATGATGGTCAACAGATTGGAAAAATCATGCGCCAGCCCGCTGGTCATCTGTGCCGCCATGGCCCGGCGCCGCGATTGTTGCAAGGCAACGCGGGTCTGGGTTTCAACCGTCACATCCATCGACAGAATGTAAACGCCGCCGCCCTGATCCGGAGTGAATGCCACCCGAATACGCCGGGAATCGTGATCCTCGGTAAACTCAAAGACCGAACTTTCCCCCTTGTACGCCGCCATCAGATAGGGCTCGATCCGGGGAAATGCTGGCCCAAGCGCCTCGGAAATGTGCCGCCCCAAGATGTCCGAAGGGCGTCCCGGAATCACCGAACTCAGCCGCCGGTTAGAATAGGTGTAATGGCCGTCTTCGTCCACGTGAGCGATATGAGCGGGCATCATTTCGGTGGTCAGGCGGGTGCGCGCTTCGATTTCGGTCAGCTGGCGCTTGGTTTCTTCCAACGCTGTGACGGTGGCGGCCAATTCCCGGTTGGTGGCGGATAACTCTTCGGCGTGGCTCAGCAATTGATCCGACAGTTCCTCGGACCGGGCGCGCAACAATTCCTCGACACGTTTGGCGCGGGTGATGTCGGTGTAAACCGTCACCCAACCGCCGGTGGGCAAGGGCGCCCCCTCGATCGAAATCACCTGACCTGTGGGGCGCACGCGTTCGAAATAGTGCGGCACAAATGCTTTGGCCTGTTCCACGCGTTGCTGAACCAAAGCGTCGATATCATCGACCGGGCCATAATCCCCCCGGTTGGCGATATGGCGGATTGTGTCGTCAAACCGCGCACCCGGTTGCGTCAGGTGATCAGGCAGGAAAAACATCTCCTGAAACCGCTGGTTGCAGACCGCCAGTTTCAGATCGTTGTCATAGATCGACAACGCCTGTGCGATCAGGTTCAGACCGGCCATGGTCATCGCCTTGTTGGTTCGTTCTGAATAAGCCAAATCTGCATCCCCCACCTGCATGGCTATCATCACAAACCGCGCGGGCAAAGGGGGCCGACAGTGCCGCAAGGTCGCGGCGGGGCTGCAAAACGGGCTTGTAGTTTTGCGCTGTTACAATTCGTAAGATTTGGGAAAACTTCACGAAAAAGTTGACCGCGACCAATAGGCGAGGTCCTAATCGGGACAGAATCGCATTGGCGATCACGTTCGGCTCCACGGAGGGGGTCGGATAGGGGAGGAGAAAGACATTGGCTCAGATGCAGTCTGGCGCTGCAGGGAAACTATCCCTGCCGGCGCTGCTTCAACGCAACGCAACCCAATTCGGGGATTCGCCCGCATACCGGGAAAAGGAATTCGGCATCTGGCAGTGCTGGAGCTGGGCTGAGGCCGAGAAAGAGATCGAAGCGCTGGCGCTGGGTCTTATCAATCTCGGCGTGAACGAAGGCGATTTCATCGCCATCATCGGCCACAACCGCCCCTATCTGTACTGGGCTATGGTCGCTGCACAATCCGTTGGCGCGATTCCGGTCCCGCTGTATCAGGACGCCAACGCCGAAGAGATGGCATACGTGCTCAGCCACTGTGGTGCGCGCTTTGTTATCGTGGCGGATCAGGAACAGGTCGACAAAGTCATCGAAGTTCAGGATCAACTGCACCAGTTCGAGCACCTGATCTATCTCGATCCGCGCGGCCTGCGTAAATATGACCACCATCAGCTGCATGAATATTCCCATGTTCAGGCACAGGGTCGCGCCGCCTATGACGAATGGATCACCGATCTCAAAACACGCCGGGAAAAGCTGAACTACGACAGCACCTGCGTGATGCTGTATACGTCCGGCACCACGGGCAAGCCCAAAGGTGTGGTTCTGTCCAACCGCAACATCATCGAGAGCGCCAAAAACGCGTCTGAGTTTGATAAGCTGGGTGTGGACGACGAAATTCTCGCCTATCTGCCGATGGCTTGGGTTGGCGATTTCATCTTTTCGATCGGTCAGGCCTATTGGACCGGTTTCTGCGTGAACTGCCCTGAATCGCCAGACACAATGATGACTGATCTGCGGGAAATCGGGCCGACCTACTATTTCGCACCGCCGCGCGTGTTCGAAACCCAGCTGACCAGCGTCATGATCCGCATGGAAGACGCCGGAAACTTCAAAAAGAAGATGTTCCATTACTTCATGGACCACGCCAAGAAAGTGGGCCCTGATATTCTGGACGGCAAACCTGTCGGGTTCATGGACAAGCTGAAATACAAGGTCGGCGATCTCTGCGTCTATGGTCCGCTGAAAGATACGCTTGGCTTTGGCAACGTGCGTGTTGGTTATACCGCTGGCGAAGCCATCGGCCCGGAAATCTTTGAGTTTTACCGCTCGCTCGGGATCAACTTGAAACAGCTGTATGGTCAGACCGAAGCGACCGTATTCATCACCGTACAACCCGATGGTGAGGTACGTGCAGATACTGTGGGTGTTCCAGCACCTGACGTGGAAATCAAAATCGCCGACAATGGCGAGATTTTCTATCGCTCGCCGGGCACCTTCGTCGAATACTACAAAAACCCCGAAAGCACCGCAGACACCAAAGACTCTGAAGGCTGGGTCGCCACAGGTGATGCGGGCTTCTTTGAGGAAGGGTCAGGACACCTGCGGATCATCGACCGGGCCAAAGACGTTGGCAAAATGGCCGATGGATCGATGTTTGCGCCCAAGTTTGTTGAGAACAAGCTGAAGTTCTATCCCGACATTCTGGAAGCGGTGCTGTTTGGCAATGAAAAAGACCGCTGTGTCGCCTTTATCAACATCGACCTGACGGCGGTGGGCAACTGGGCCGAGCGCAATAACATTGCCTATGCGTCTTATCAGGAACTTGCGGGACATCCCAAAGTTCTGGCCTCGATCCAGGAACACGTTGAAACCGTGAACGCGTCGGTTGCTCAGGATCCGATGCTGTCGGGCTGTCAGGTACATCGCTTCGTCGTTCTGCACAAAGAGCTGGACGCGGATGATGGGGAAATGACCCGGACCCGCAAAGTGCGCCGTCGGATAGTGGAAGAGAAATTCTCGGACATCATCGGGGCGCTCTATGACGGATCTTCGCAAATCTCGACTGTGACCGAAGTGACATACGAGGACGGTCGCAAAGGGTCGATCAGCGCAACATTGGATATTCGCGATGCCGCGGTTGCATCGATTGCGACCAAACTCGCAGCGGAATGAAGGTCGGAGGGACGACGCTCGCCCTTTGGGCGTCGCCCCGCCCGCCGTCCCTTAACGGGATGGCATGCCGAAGAAATGAGGGAGTGAGCGATGCTTGATGCATCTGAAGGATACACCACGGAGGACGGCCGCAAAATCGGCGGCGTGGTGATGGAAATGAAGAACATCACCCTGCGGTTTGGCGGTGTGGTGGCGATCAAGGACATCTCGTTCGACATTCGCGAAGGGGAAATCCGGGCGATCATCGGTCCCAACGGGGCCGGGAAATCATCCATGCTGAACGTGATGTCGGGATTTTACATCCCGTCAGAGGGCGAGGTTTGGTTCCACGGATCCAAACGCCCACAGATGCGCCCCTATGAGGTTGCCCGTCAGGGCATCGCGCGGACGTTCCAGAACATCGCTTTGTTTGAAGGCATGAGCGTTCTGGACAACGTGATGACCGGACGTCTGACCAACATGAAATCCGGATTGCTGAGCCAAGCCTTGTGGAAGGGCAAAGCAGAAGCCGAAGAAGTGGCCAACCGTGAGATCGCTGAAAAGATTATCGATTTCCTGGAAATTCAGCACATTCGCAAAACACCCGTGGCACGGCTGCCCTATGGTTTGAAAAAGCGGGTCGAACTGGCCCGCGCGCTGGCGGCAGAGCCTAAGTTGCTGCTGTTGGACGAGCCAATGGCGGGCATGAACGTCGAAGAAAAAGAGGACATGAGCCGCTTTATTCTGGACGTGAACGACGAATTTGGCACCACCATCGCGCTGATCGAGCACGACATGGGCGTGGTCATGGATCTGTCTGACCGGGTGGTTGTGATGGATTACGGTAAGAAAATCGGAGACGGCACACCCGACGAGGTGCGCAACAATCAGGACGTGATCGACGCGTATCTTGGTGTGGCTCATGATTAATGTTCTGACAGATATGAGGGGAGACACTGATGTCTGATCAGTTTCTTTTTGCGACCGAAGTCTTCATCAACGGACTGATGGCCGGGGTGCTCTATGCACTGGTCGCGCTGGGGTTTGTATTGATTTACAAAGCTTCGGGAATTTTCAACTACGCACAGGGTGTAATGGCTCTGTTTGCGGCCATGACCCTTGTTGGGATCATGGAAGGGCAGGTGCCATTCTCGCATATCATCAATGCGGTATTCGGCACCGAAATTCACCACTTTGGCTGGCATGTACCAGCGTTGTTGGCGATCTTGCTGACGGTCGGGGTCATGGTGATCTTTGCCTGGCTGGTGCAGCGCGTTGTGATGCGTCATCTGGTGGGCCAAGAACCAATCATTCTGTTTATGGCGACCATTGGTCTGGCGTATTTCCTCGAAGGGTTCTCGGACCTGATGTGGGGATCTGAGATCAAGACACTGGATGTCGGTTTGCCGCAGGGTGGGTCGTTCTGGATCGAAGACATGACCGCCGGTCTGGGCAGCGACAACTTCTATGGCTTCTTTATCGATAACCTCGATATCGTCGCGACGGGTCTTGCTGTTTTGCTGGTGATGGCGCTGGTTGCGTTCAGCCAATACACCAAACAAGGCCGCGCAATGCGGGCCGTGGCGGACGATCACCAGGCGGCTCTGTCGGTCGGTATCTCGCTGAACTTTATCTGGGTTATGGTCTGGTCGGTTGCAGGGTTTGTTGCGCTGGTCGCGGGGATCGTGTGGGGTACCAAATCCGGTGTACAGTTCTCGCTGTCGCTGATCGCTTTGAAGGCTCTGCCAGTTCTAATGCTGGGTGGCTTTACCTCGATCCCGGGCGCCATTGTTGGTGGTCTGATCATCGGTGTGGGTGAGAAACTGTTTGAGTTCGCAATCGGCCCGATGGTCGGCGGCGCGACCGAGAACTGGTTTGCCTATGTGCTGGCGCTCTTGTTCCTGGTGTTCCGCCCACAGGGTCTGTTCGGTGACAAAATCATTGAACGCGTGTGAGGTCGGGCGCGCACCTGCGTGGCGCTGAGGCGCCACGACACCCGCCCACCCGAGACCTGTGCGACAGGTCAGTTTTAAGAGGAGATGAAAGATGAATAAGCTAATCGCCATCATCAACGTCATAGCCTGGTCCGGGTTTTGGGCCTTTGGGTACCTCGCGCTGACAGCCGAAGGGCTGTCCAGCAAACAGCTGACCGTCGCCGCGTTTCTGGCCTTTGCGGGCTTTATCACTGGAATGGTCGCATATCTGCGGCTGGTTCGGGCGAGTGAGGCCAGTGGCTACGCCCGGAAATCAAATCAACTCGATGCGGCGGTCCGGAACCGCGCGCACTCACAGGGGAGCATCTGAATATGTTCTATCGTGAAGCCGGAGATTTCAAAACCTCCTATCAGCAGGACAACCAGACCTTTCCGATCCGGTTTGACCGCTACCGTTACTACGTCGTTCTGGCCGTTGCCTTTGGCATCATCCCGTTTCTGATCAATGATTACTGGGCCAACGCGATCCTGCTGCCGTTCCTGATCTATGCGATCGCGGCGATCGGGTTGAACATTCTGACCGGCTATTGCGGTCAGGTGAGCCTCGGCACCGGGGGATTTATGGCGGTGGGGGCCTATGCCTGCTACAAGCTGATGACGGCCTTTCCCGAGGTCAGCATGTTCATTCACGTTCTGCTGGCCGGTGGGATCACCGCCATCGTCGGGGTGCTGTTTGGTCTGCCCTCGTTGCGGATCAAAGGGTTCTACCTTGCGGTTGCGACGCTGGCGGCACAGTTCTTTCTAGTCTGGTTGTTCAACCGGGTGCCATGGTTTTACAACTACTCGGCCTCGGGTCAGATCAACGCCCCCGAACGCGACGTGTTTGGCATCATCATCACCGGTCCCAACGCACCGGCTTGGGCAACCTACCTGTTCTGCCTGATCTTTCTGACACTCTGCGCCGTGATTGCCCGCAACCTGACGCGCGGCACGGTTGGCCGGACATGGATGGCCATTCGTGACATGGACATCGCCGCAGAAATCATCGGGGTGAACCCGCTGCGCGCGAAAATGACCGCCTTTGCCGTCAGCTCATTCTTTATCGGTGTCTCAGGCGCATTGTTCTTTGCGGTCTATCTGGGCGCTGTCGAAGTTGGCGAAGTCTTTGGCATCACCAAATCGTTCCTGGTGCTGTTCATGGTGATCATCGGCGGTCTGGGGTCGATCTTTGGGTCCTTTGCAGGTGCTGCCTTCTTGGTGCTGCTGCCTGTGGTTCTCAAAGTGGTCGGCGCGGATATGTTGGGCTGGCCCACAGACATCGTGGCCCACCTGCAGTTGGTTATCGTTGGTGCCTTGATCATCATGTTCTTGATCTTGGAACCCCACGGGCTGGCACAGCTGTGGCGCGTCGCCAAAGAGAAACTTCGCCTCTGGCCCTTCCCGCACTAACGCGGGGCAGGTCTATCAATAGCGGGGCCGAGGACCTCGTTCACAATCGGAAATACCTAGGGAGGAATAAAGCCGATGAAAATGAAACTAACCACACTGGCGCTTGGCGCACTGATGGCCGCTGGCCCCGCAATGGCGGATCTTGTGTTCCCATCGCTGAGCTACCGGACTGGCCCCTACGCTGCGGGCGGCATCCCGTTTGCGGATGGATACGCGGACTATTTCACACTGCTGAACGAGCGTGACGGCGGTATCGGTGGCGTGCCCACCAAATTGCTGGAATGCGAAACCGGCTATAACACCGAAAAAGGTGTGGAATGCTATGAATCCACCAAAGGCCAAGGCGCACTGGTGTATCAACCGCTGTCCACCGGCATCACCTATCAGCTGATCCCAAAAGTGACCGCTGACGGCATCCCGCTCCACACCATGGGCTATGGCCGGACATCTGCTGCAAATGGCGAAGTGTTCTCGAACGTCTTCAACTACCCAGCAAACTACTGGAACGGCGCATCCGGCGTTGTGAACTATCTGCTCGAAGCCAACGATGGTGACATCAAAGGCAAAAAAGTCGCGCTGGTGTATCACAACTCTGCCTACGGCAAAGAGCCAATCCGCACATTGGAAGAGCTGGCCAAAAAGCACGGTTTCGACCTGAAAACTCTGCCCGTTGACCACCCCGGTCAGGAGCAGAAATCGCAGTGGCTGCAAATCCGTCGTGATCGTCCCGATTACGTTGTGATGTGGGGCTGGGGCGTGATGAACCAGGTTGCGGTTCAAGAAGCTGCAAACATCCGCTTCAACATGGAAAACTTCATTGGTGTGTGGTGGTCCGGTGCCGAGCATGACGTGATGCCTGCGGGTGACGCGGCCAACGGCTTCAAAGCGGTTACGTTCCACAATGTGGGCAGCGACTTCCCAGTCTTTGACGACATCCAGAAATACGTTGTCGACACCGGCAAAGCAGCGGGCGCTGGCGACCAGATCGGTACCGTTCTGTACAACCGTGGCCTCTATGCCGCGATGCTGGCAGCCGAAGCGGCGAAAACCGCTCAGGAACTGCACGGCACCAAAGACATCACCCCTGCGATGATGCGCGATGGTATGGAAGCTCTGGAAATCACCGAAGCCAAAATGGCCGCACTTGGCCTGCCTAACTTTGGTCCCGAGTTCAAAGTCTCGTGTGAAAACCACGGTGGCCCCGGTCTCGTTGGTGTGAACCAGTGGGATGCGGCAACCAAAACATGGTCGCTGATCTCTGACTTTAAACCAACCGATGCCGAAGTTGTTGGCGCGCTGGTTGCCGAAGATTCCGCAGCCTACGCCACTGAAAACAACATCGAAGCTGGCTGTAAGTAACGCAAGTCGATGAAACCCCGGAGCGGCGGATAGACCGCCGCTCCAACACAAAAAAGCCCCGGATCGATACCGGGACTGCGTGAGGACAAGTTCTGATGCTGGATGCAGCCAACACAACCGACGTGCAGGCCGAAACCCTGCTTGAGGTCAATAATATCGAGGTGATCTACAATCACGTGATCCTCGTGCTGAAAGGCGTCAGCCTGAATGTGCCCAAGGGTGGGATCACTGCCTTGTTGGGCGGCAATGGCGCAGGAAAAACGACCACACTCAAAGCCGTGTCCAACCTGCTGCGTTCCGAACGCGGCGAGGTGACCAAAGGCACGATCAAATACCGCGGCTCTCATGTTCATGAGGCAGACCCCGCTGATCTGGTGCGCAAGGGCGTGATCCAGGTGATGGAGGGACGCCACTGTTTCGAACACCTGACCGTCGAAGAAAACCTGCTGACCGGCGCTTACACCCGCTCTGACAGCAAGGCCAACGTGCAGCAAGATCTTGAAATGGTGTACAATTATTTCCCTCGTCTCAAGGAACGCCGCCGCTCACAGGCTGGCTATACCTCGGGTGGGGAACAGCAGATGGTTGCCATGGGCCGCGCCTTGATGAGCCGCCCTGAAACCATCCTGCTTGACGAACCATCCATGGGTCTGGCCCCACAGCTGGTCGAAGAGATCTTTGGCATCGTCAAAGACCTGAACGAAAAAGAGGGCGTGTCCTTCTTGCTGGCGGAACAGAACACCAACGTGGCCCTGCGGTTTGCGCATTACGGCTATATTCTGGAATCCGGTCGCGTCGTGATGGATGGCCCCGCCGCTGAACTGCGCGAAAATCCGGACGTCAAAGAATTCTACCTCGGCATGTCAGATGATGGCCGCAAAAGTTTCCGGGATGTCCGGTCGTATCGCCGCCGTAAGCGGTGGCTGAGCTGATGAGGGATCAGGCAATGACACCATTTGATACCCTAGAACTTCGCAGTGACGATGAACGTGCGTCCGATCTGGCCCGGTCTTTGCCGGAACAGATCGCCCGCGCCCAAAGCGCGCCGGGCTATGCCGGATCGCTGGCTGGGGTGGACGCAGCTGCGATCACCAGTGCCGCTGATCTGGTCAGCCTGCCCGTGCTGCGCAAATCTGAACTGAGCCGCGCACAGGCCGAAAATGCGCCCTTTGGCGGGTTCACGGTCAAACCGGCCACCGGATTTGCCCATATCTTTCAATCTCCCGGCCCGATCTATGAACCGGGCGGGGTGGACCACGACTGGTGGCGCATGGGCCGGTTTCTGCACGCTGCGGGAATTGGTCAGGGCGATATCGTCCAGAACTGTTTTGGCTATCACCTGACACCGGCTGGCATGATCTTTGAAAACGGCGCCCGCGCTGTTGGCGCGGCTGTTCTGCCCGCCGGAACAGGCCAGACCGAATTGCAGGTGAACGCGGCGCGCGATGTGGGCTGTACCGCCTACGCCGGCACCCCGGATTACCTCAAGGTGATTCTGGACAAGGCCGACGCGATGGGCGTGACGCTCAACTTCACCAAAGCCGCTGTTGGCGGTGGTGCGTTGTTCCCGTCCTTGCGTCAGGAATACGCGGACCGGGGCATCTCGTGTTTGCAAAGCTATGCGACAGCGGATCTGGGCAATATCGCCTATGAATCCGCCGCGATGGAGGGGATGATCGTCGACGAACACGTGATCGTTGAAATCGTCACTCCGGGCACAGGAACGCCGGTGGCACCGGGCGAGGTGGGCGAGGTGGTTGTGACCTCCCTGAACCCCGACTACCCCCTGATCCGGTTTGCCACTGGCGATCTGTCTGCGGTCCTGCCGGGCCATTCGCCCTGCGGCCGCACCAATATGCGGATCAAAGGCTGGATGGGTCGCGCCGACCAAACCACCAAGATCAAAGGCATGTTTGTGCGCCCAGAACAGGTCGCCGCCTTGGTTGAAAAGCACGACGACATTGTCAGAGCCCGTGTGATCGCCAAGCGGGACGGTGAAATGGACACCATGACTGTTCAGATCGAAAGCGCCGGCAGCGATGAAATGGCCTATGCCAAATCGGTGATCGAAGTGCTGAAACTCAAGGCCGCAATCGAAGTTGTCGCCCCCGGATCCCTGCCCAAAGACGGCTTGGTGATCGAGGATCAGCGCAAATACGACTGACGCGACGCAGCCTTTGCGGAACGTGATATAAAAGGGGCCCCGGCGCATATCGTCGGGGCCCCTATTTTGTTCGAAACATTTACGAACCGGGTCGCTGTAACCCTGCCTCTGTTCGCGCGCTCAGCAACGCGTCAGTCGCCGCTTGGATGAATGCCAAATACCGCTCATGACCGTCTTCAACCGACAGCTCCAGATTGGTGTCACCCATCCGCCCCAACAGCGAAAGCTGCTCGCAGAACCAGTTCAACACCGCCCCCCGTGGCAATTCACTTGCGGGTGGGAAACCGCGTTCAACCGCCGGGGCCATATCAGACGCCCCTGACAACAGCTTGGCTGGAAATTCAGGGTCGACGATAAAGGGGCGGCCCATGCCGATCAGGTCTGTTTCCGCGCGCTCTAGCGCCCCATTCATCACCTCCACGGATCGAAATCCGCCCGTCACCATCAGCGGGATAGAGATCGCCGCCTTGATCGCCTTGGCATATTCCAGAAAATACCCTTCGCGTGCCTTTGTGCTCTCTTTTTGCGCGGTGTGTTGATACGCGGTCGGGGTTTCAAACGTTCCGCCTGAGATTTCGATGAAATCTACGCCTTCCGCTTCCAGCATCTGCGCCACCAGCACACTCTCTTCGTGGCTAAAGCCGCCCTTCTGGAAATCCGACGAATTGAGCTTTACCGCGACGATGAACTCAGGGTTCACAGCCGCGCGCACAGCCCGCACCACCGACAACAGCAACCGCGCCCGGTTCTCCAGCGGTCCGCCCCATTGATCGTGCCGCGTGTTGATCCGGGGCGACAGGGCAGAGCTGAGCAGATACCCATGCGCCCCGTGGATCTGCACCCCATCAAACCCGGCCTCCTGCGCCAGCTGGGCCGAACGGGAAAATTTCTCGACCACAGCCTCTAGATCCGCATCCGTCGCCTGCTGCGGCGTGCCATATCCCGGCAAATCCATCTCTTCGGTCGAAATCGAGGTGGGCGCAGGGTTCACCGCCTGCGGTGTCTGCCGCCCGGCATGGGCCAACTGCGCCAGCACAACCGCACCGCCGCTTTTTGCCGCCTCGGTCAGGCACGCCACCTGATCCAGATCCGACAGCGGATCCAGCACAAAGTTCCCCGCATGCTCCAGATGCCAGCGATCCACCGGCGTGTTGCCAGTGATCAGCATCGCCGCTCCACCAGCACTCCACCGCCGAAACAGATCAATCTGCCCCTGCGATGGATTGTTATGCGCATCTGCCAGCGCCTCTGACATTGCGGATTTCACGATCCGGTTCTTCAGGGTGCGCCCATTGGGCAGCGTCAGCGTCTGATCAATCATTTCAGGATCTCCTGTGCAAAAGTATCCATCATGGCCTGTATCGCCTCTTCGTTCCGGCGATAAAAAGTCCACTGTCCGTGGCGGTCGGATTTCACCAACCCGGCATCCTTTAAGATGCCCATGTAGTTCGATATCGTGGATTGCGAGAGCGCCGCCTTGTCTCGAATATTGGCCACGCAAACGCCATCCAGATCGGCGTGTTCCTCCAACGCGGGGGGGAAATTTGATCGGTCTTTGAGCCAAACAAGGATCTGTCGGCGCACCGGGTTGTTCAGGGCCGCAAGGGCTTTTTCAATGTCCACATATCGAGATATCTCGATATTCAGGTAAAAGCCAACCCAGCCCTATAAAACCGCCCGCCGGGGGCGCACGCTGCCTTGCGATGATGACCCCATATTCAGACCGGCGGACGGCCCCGACATCTATCGGGCCCATCCTGCACACCGGCGCGGCTTACCTCAGCCGCTAATCTAGAGAACCGGCACCATGTAGTTGAGAATGCTCTGCATTCTGATCATCACCCGCCGGATCACATGGGTGGCCTGAACCGATTCCGTATAGATCGTTGCCGTTCCAACAGAACCCGGGCGCATCGCCTCTAGCATCTCAGGCGCGTCCAGTTTGATCCGCACCACAAAGGGCTCGGCTTGGATCTGCCCACTGGCAAAAACCGTGCCTGTCATCATCGCCTGTCCCTGTGATGAGATATCAATCAGCGAATCAACCGTTCCGGTCACGATCGTTCCGGGCTTGGTCTTGATCGCCAGCTCGACAGGTTGCCCCACCTTCAAATGACGCACATAAATCTGCTGAATGTTGGCGATCAACGTCTTTTCCGAGGTGTCGACAAACACCATCGCAGGCGCAAAGGGGAAATTGGTCACCCGTTGCCCCACAGCCAGCGCCAGATTGGTCACAAACCCATCGCTAGGCGCGCGCACCTCAGTCTGCGCCAGATTCCACGCGGCCTGATCCACGTTGGCTTGGGCTTCGGCAACCTTGGCAACGACGCCATCATCGGTGACAGCACCAAGTTCGATTTCCGCGCGCGACACTGCGGCCCGGCCCTGATCAACCGCCGCCGCCGCAGTCTCTAGATTTCGTTTGCGCCGTTCCAGACGGTTTTCTGAAACCGTGCCGCTTTGCACCAGCTGTTCATCATCATCATACAGGCTCTGCGCGAGGGTCAGCGCAACCTCGGCCTGCCGCAGCTGAGCCTCGGCATTCTTCAGCGCATCAAAATCCTGTTTCGCCTGCGCTTTGGTGCGCACCAATCCGGCACTGGCGGCGCTCAGGGCGATCTCAAACGGCTCAGGGTCGATCTTGAACAACAAATCCCCCTTGTTCAGCGATGTATTGGCTTCCACCGGAACCGCGATCACTTGGCCGCTGACATTGGGAATGACCTGTATCGCGCGGGTTAAAACCCGTGCAGACCCTTGGGGCGCCCCCCACTGCATTGGGATGAACAGGAATATGAACAGCACCACCATCCAGATCAGCGTCGTCGCCCACACAAGCCCGGTGTTTGGCAACACCTTCACCCGGATCAAAACAAACAGAACCACGGCATAAATCAGCGTCAGGAATACAATCATCAGATTACCCCTCTGACGGCGCGCGCGCGGCGGGCACCGTAAAGGCCCAGATCAACGCAAGCGGCCAGAAAACCCCGAACATCAGCGCCCCCAGCCATCCCGCCACGGTGATCGCTTCGACCTGCGGGTGATTGCGGCTCTTGGCGATTTGACCGGGCAGACGGGCCAGTACAAAAAAGCCTATCAGGACGGTCAGGATCAAAACGATCAGAACCACCCATGCGAAATAGTCCAATCCAGTCATGTCAAACTCACTCCCGCGAAATACGCTCGATCCAAACCTAGTCTCAAAGAGAGCTTACCGGAAAGGAAATGTAAGGCCACCTTGAAACGATTGGTGCTGGAGTCTCCGACAGAAATGGTCGAATAAGAACAAACCGCATTCATTTCCGTGACAGTGATGGCCGAAACCGAATACGCAGAACAAGGCTCGCGCCACCGGAACGCCCTTGGCACCCGCATCTTGGGGGCAGGGGCCTATGTCATCGCGGCGATTTGCCTGTTGCCCATGCTGGCCGTGGCGCTTGCGGCGCTGACCGGCGGCACGGACACGATCGCGCACCTGTTCCTGACGGTGATGCCTGATTACATCTTTACCACGGTTTTGCTGGTGTTGATGGTCTCGTGCGGCACCTTTGGTCTGGGGGTCGGCGCGGCGTGGTTGGTCACAATGACCCGCTTCCCCGGCGTGCGTATGATGGAGGTGGCCCTTGTCCTCCCTCTGGCCTTTCCCGCCTATGTGCTCGCCTATGCCTATACCTTTGTTCTGGATCATCCCGGCATCGTGCAAACCACGCTGCGACAGGTGACCGGATGGGGCCCGCGCGACTATTGGTTCCCCGAGGTGCGCTCGACCGAAGGCGCGGCCGTGATGCTGATCCTTGTGCTCTATCCCTATGTGTACCTGCTCGCCCGCGCGGCCTTTTTACAGCAAAGCTCGACCGCCTTTCTGGCCGCCCGCGCCTTGGGGTCCAGCCCGTGGCGCGCATTCTGGCGTGTGTCCCTGCCCATGGCCCGCCCCGCAATCGCCGGCGGTGTGTTGCTGGCAGTGATGGAAACCATCGCCGATTTCGGGACCGTCTCGTATTTCGGGGTGCAGACCTTTGCCACCGGCATCTACACCAGCTGGTTTTCCATGGGCGACCGGGCTGCTGCGGCGCAATTGGCGCTGTGTCTGCTCAGCTTTGCTTTGCTGCTGGCGGTGGCGGAACGGACGCAAAGGGGCAGGGCGAAATACTATCAGGCGGGCAAACGCCACGCCTCGATGCCTGCCTCGGACCTGACGGGGTGGTCCTCGGTTTTGGCCTTCACGCTCTGCGCTATTCCTGTGGTGCTGGGGTTCGCCCTGCCTGTGGTGATCCTTGTGCAGATGGGCTTTGAATCCGAACAGAACCTGCTGTCGCGCCGATATGTTGAGTTCATCCAGAACTCGCTGACCCTTGCGGGCATCGCGGCTGTCCTGACCGTCTGCGCCGCCATTTGCGTCGGCTTCTTTCAGCGCCTCAAACCGGGGCGTCGGTCTGCCACCGCCGGGTATCTGGCCCGTCTCGGCTACGCGGTGCCTGGTGGCGTGATTGCCGTGGGTCTGATCGTGCCGTTTGCCGCCTTTGACAATGCGCTGGACGCATGGATGCGGGCGACGTTTGATTACTCCACCGGCCTGTTGCTGACCGGCTCGATCTGGCTGCTGATCGGGGCCTATATGGTGCGCTTTCTCGCCGCCGCCCTTGGCGCCTATGAGGGCGGCCAAAGCATGGTCCACGCCAATATGGACCACGCCGCGCGTTCGCTTGGCCAGACCCCGTTTGGCACCCTGCGCCGGGTGCACCTGCCGATCCTCACGCCCTCGCTGCTGACGGCCCTGTTGATCGTCTTTGTTGACGTGATGAAGGAACTGCCCGCGACCCTGATCATGCGCCCGTTCAACTACGACACCCTCGCGGTGCAGGCCTATCGCTTGGCCTCGGATGAACGCCTCGAAGGGGCCGCCGTGCCGTCGCTGGTTATCCTCGCCATCGGCTTGCTGCCAGTGATCCTGATCTGTCGACAGGTGGGCCGGGACCGCTAAACCAAGGTTTTGTACAGATAGGTGGTCGGCTCGTACACGTCCTCAAACACGTTGCGACAAAACCCGGGGATTTGCCCCGCGACCTGAAACCCGATGCCCTCGTACAGGGATTGCGACGGGTCACCGCTGCGGGTGTCCAATACCAGTAACGTCAATCCCAAGGCGCACGCCCGCTCCTCCAGCGCGGCCATCAACACGCGCCCGGCCCCGTGGCGACGATGATCGGGATGCACCAGCAACTTGGCCACATCCGCGCGATGGGGCTGGTTTGGCATCGCCGCTTTCATCAGCTGAACCGTGCCAATCACCACACCGTCCAAACGTGCCACAAACAGATCGCAGGCCCCCGCATCCACCGCAGGAAACACCCGATCCACCCAAAACGCCTGCGCTTCACCCTCGGCAAAGGGCGACACAAATCCCACACTCGCCCCATCCAGAACACAGGCATGCAAGATCCCGGTCAGCGCCGGCAACGCGCCCGGCTGGGCCAACCGCTCAACAGCAATCATATCAACACCATCAAATAGCGCGCACCCCGGCTTGGCCCGGTTTCAAACACAGTCGCCCCAGACAGATGATAGCGCAGGCAATCGCCGCCGCTCAGGGCATGGGTCACCCCATCCACCGTCAGGTTCAGCGCCCCGTCCAGCATGACCAGATGATGCTCCAAACCTGATCGGGACGGCGTGCCATAGGCTATGCGCTGCCCCGATGGCAGATGGCATTCCAACACCTCACCGCTCAACCCACCCGCCGGTGGTGACACGGATCGACGGGCAAATCCCGTGTCGGGATCTTCCCACTCGACTTGATTGGCATAGGGCACCTTGGGCGCAAAACTGTCCTCGACCATCATCATCAGCCGCGACATCGGCAGTTCATACGCGGCACACAACCGGCCCAACCCCTCGGCGGTCGGCGACACCTCGGCCTTTTCCATCCGCGACAGCGTGGCCCGGCTCACCCCACTGTGCGCCGCAAGCTGATCCAACGACCACCCCCGCGCCACCCGCAGTTCCTTTAACCGCCCTGCAAGGCGTTTTGATAGATCATCCAGCATAGCCCTTATTCGAGAATGATTCCCATATATGAAAATGCTGCACTGAAATATATGCATTGTAAATGGAAAAAGGGCGCGCGGAATCCCGCACGCCCTCACTGCTCAGATGCTTTGGGTGGACTTACTTCCAGCCAGCCTCGTTAAAGATTTTCTGCGCTTCGGGGATGTTCTTGGCGACGGCAGACAGGCTGATCTCGTCGGCTTTGAACTCACCCAGCTTGGCGATGGATGGCGCCAATTCAGCCCCGGCCACAACCGGATACTCGTCGTTTCCTGCCGAGAAATAGACCTGCGCTTTGTCCGACGCGAGGTATTCCAGGAACTTGATCGCGTTGTCTTTGTTGGGCGCGTGCGCCGCAACACCACCACCAGACAGGTTCATGTGCGCGCCTTCGGCGTCCTGCGCTGGGAACACCCAACCAATCGCTTCGATGCTGTCGCTCAGACCTTTGACGTTTTTGCGGTGACCGCGCGCAAAGTAGTACGAGTTGGCAACCGAGATGTCGCACTCGCCCGAGATGATACCGCGCAGCTGGTCCGTGTCGCCGCCCTGTGGCTGACGCGCCATGTTGGCAACAACGCCGTCCGCCCAGCCTTTGGCGGCTTCTGCGCCGTGATGCTCGATGATCGAGGCCAGCAAAGTCTGGTTATAGGTGTTGGTCGACGAGCGGATGCACACCATGCCTTTGTATTCGGGCTTGGCCAGATCCAGATAGGTCATGGGCGGGTTTGCAACTTCGGCTTTGTCATAGAAAATGATCCGCGAGCGCTGCGAAAAACCGAACCACTGGTTGTCGCTGTCCTGCAGGTTGGCGGGGATCTTCTCTTCCAGCACAGCGCTGTCGATCGACTGCAGCAGGCCGGCGTTCTTGGCGCCTTCCAGACGGGAGGTGTCAACGGTCAGCAACAGATCCGCAGGTGAATTCGCACCCTCGGCTTCCATACGCGCCATCAGCTCTTTGGCTTTGCCTTCGATCCGGTTGATCTTGATGCCAGTCTGCTCTTCGAAATCGGTATAGAGACGTTCGTCAGTGTCATAGTGGCGCGAAGAATAAAGGTTCAGCTCGCCCTCGGCTGCTGCGGCGGTGGTCAAAGTTGCGACCAGAGTAGCGGCCAGTGCGGTAGAAGATTTGAACATGACGTGTCCCAGAATGATTAGAGATGGGCAAATGTACCCGACTGAAAAGATCAGATATCTGAATTTCCCCGAAACGCAACCTATTTCTGACAAAAACACTTTGGAACCGAGGCGGGCACCCCCCCACCAGGATTTCCCGAGCAACGCCACAGATCTGTGACGCAACCGGCGAACCGTTTCGAATCCCATCACCGGACCACGTCACGCATCGCGGACCCAATCTGAGCCTTCGCCGCAGTGTGAACGAGAGTCTGATAAGCGGGACAAAACAGACCTTGGATTTTTCTTCTTCGCTGACGCAGCATCGCTTTGCACGTGCGGCGGGCTTCTCGCTGCGTTGCAGCCCAAGTCGCGAAAGCGGACATTGATTACAGATTCCGAACAGCAGATCCAAAGCGCGTTTTTCGCTGCATGGCGTTTGGACACGAAAAACGCGGGTCCACTTCACGGCGTCCTGCTCGAACTCATCCGTAAACCGAATGCTTTTGCTCATATCCGTCTCTCCTTGGTTCCAAAACTACCAAGCAAACCGTCTACAAATCTAGGGGCACCTCAATGCGCGCAAACAAATTCGGTGCAAAATCTGATCCCATTACGATCACCTTACCGACAATTTTTTGGAAAAAAGACAAGTTAGTCCTCCAGCATATTTCATGATCCGACGATCAAGTCGATCAATTTGAAGTCGCCAGCAGTGGTTTTTTCTGCGTCGCTAAAGTCAAAATTCCAGACAAAACAGAAAAAGTGACCACCGTGACTGTGGCCGATATGCGAGCGGCCTATTTCGTGTCATCGAGATATGCGCGCCGCTGAGCGAGGGCTGCGATGTGGAGACATATCCAAAGCGGCACAGCGAAGCAGGGAATGATCAGCAAGGGAAAACTTGCTAGGGCCTCGGTGGATTGTGGCGCGTCAACGAGCGGGATTGTACCGCGCGAAATTAGCCCAGAAAGCACCGCGCCAACAAAATCCAGCAATCCCAAAATGTGAAATACCAAAAACCGTCGCGACGCCAAGAAGGATCGATCTGAAGCAATCTTCGCAACAACCAGCGGAGCCAAAAAGGCGACAAGGACGTCGCCCCATCCTGCGAAGAAGGCAAATATCTGCGGGAGGTGGCCGTAGGACGCCATGAACAGGAAACCAGCGCCGAGAATGCGCAGACCTTGCATCCCGTTGAGCCAGACTGGATTGATTAAAAGAACATCCGCTCTAAAAGACGGGACTTGCATGGCGATCCAAAACAGAAGTGTTGGCGTCAGCATTGCCATAATTGTAGGAAGGGGCGGTTGATCTGCTGTGACGTGAAAGATGCCACTGCGACCTAGAATTATGATAACGATCAGCCAAACGGAGATCACGATTAGCGCGGCCAATGTAAATCGAGGCGGTGCGATCCGGGCTTCAGACGTAGGTTGAAGTGTCATTGAATTATCTTTCCTTGGTATTTTTTTGGGGAGAGTTTTCTATGCACGGTGATCATCACCTGATGACTTTCCGCAAAAAATGACATCCCAACAGAATTTCAATTTCTGACAGCGATTGACACCTGCTGGCCGTAGCTTGCGCGAGAAATGGCTGGCCCGTGCTAGTCAGTATTCCTTCTGCTGTATGTCCAAAAAACGTGAGCATATTTTGATAAACTTCAGTGTCTTGGCTGCAATATTAAAGACCCGTTTCGGTCAGCCCCGGATGGTTCTCTGGGCGGCGCCCCAAGGGCCAATAGAACAGGCGCGACTGTTCCGTGATGGGCATATCGTTGATGCTGGCGATACGGCGGCACATCCTCCCGTCGGCCGCAAATTCCCAGTTTTCGTTTCCATAGGATCGGAATCACTGCGCGTCCCCGTCACACCATTCGTAGGCAAAGCACACGGCGATCCGGTTATCCGTCCATGCCCACAGTTCCTTGATCAGGCGGTATTCGTTTTCGCGTTGCCATTTGCGCGTCAGGAACGCTTGAATTTCGGTACGCCCCGAGAGGAATTCGGAACGGTTTCGCCACTGACTGCCCTCTGTGTAGGCCTGCGTCACCAATTCTGGGTTGCGGCTGTTCCAGCCATCTTCGGCGGCGCGTACCTTTTGGGCGGCAGTTGTTTCAGAGAATGGCGGAAGTGGGGGGCGGCTCATAAAGCGTCTCCTGACCGAATGACTAAATTGAAGTCACCGCACCCGCGGGATGGCGATTTAACTGGGGGTTAGATGCCTGTTTCTAAAGGTCGCAAAAAATGTCGGTCATAGCGCCTGATACAATCGGTATGCTCGGCGAACTTGTATGCCTTCTGGCATTCGCTGTCTGTCAGACTGTCTATTCGATAGGCCTCGTATTCAGCCAGTGATGGGAAAGAAAAAAGACAGACCGCCAAGTCGTTCGGGCTTTCATGCGGTAAATAGTACCCATGATGCGTGCCGCCAAATTTCTCGACCAAGGGCACCCATGCCCGCGCATATACTTCGAATTCGGGAATTTTTGATGGGTTCAGTTCATAGCGTACGTAGCAGGTTATCAACGGCTTCTCCTAACACTGTATTTTCTGATTAAGGCTTTGCATTTACGCATGCCAAGGTGGTGTTGTTTCAGGCGATTTCCCGGCCGATCACACCACAGAAGGACACTGCCCTAGGGTGGAAACTCCTGATGCGCCTCGACCTGATCAAGACCTGAGGACCACGAGGGTTGGTCGGCGATGAAGGTCCTGAACTTTTCGGCCACTTCCGGTTCGCCTTGCAGAGCGCCTGCCGGAACGATCATTTTTGTGCCGTCGCCGCTAGCCCAGGGAACGCCGGAACCGCAAACCCGGCAGAACGATTTCGAGATATCCCGGCCCGGCATTTGGTAGGTAAAGATATCATCAACACCATTCAGCCAGTTGAAGCCCTCTGCATCAATGAATAGGTTTGATGCAAAAGCCGACCCGGTAATCTTTCTGCACTGATCACAGCTGCAAAAGAACATCTTGTCGAACGCGTTGACGACCTCAAACGTGACGGCGCCGCACAGGCAGCTTCCTTTAAGTTTTGGCATTCTCTCAATCCTCATTGATGGGTTCAACCAGTTGGGTGAGGCACCGCAATTGATCCTCGGCTTGCGACATCATTTTTTGAAGGATGACTTGGGCAGGCTCACGGCGCCGAATGAGGTCAACAGCTTCGCCGACAATCACGGCGGCCGTGTCTATGTCGCCCGCTGTCGACGCGGCTTCGAAATGAGCCTGCTCTGCCGCAAGGTTTTCGCGCAAGCCGATAATATCCCCACTCCATCGACGAGTGAACGGGCTGCGCAGCGTGCGCAGGTTCCAATCCGAAGGCCAGTCGAGCCCGCGCACCATGTCGAACACCGAACTTCGTTCGGTATCGTCGCCCGAACCGCTCAGAGCGGCTTGTTTGGCATGCTCACCGGCGAGCGATTCATCGCTGGCAAAGAAGGCGGTTCCACACAATACACCCGAAGCGTTAAGCGACAGAGCCGCCACCAGACCACGCCCATCAGCGATGCCGCCTGCCGCGATGACCGGTACTCCTTGCGCGATATCGACAACCGCCGGGACAAAGGGCAACGTCGCTCTGGTGCCGCCGTGCCCGCCCGCCTCTGTGCCCTGCGCCACGATGGCATCAACGCCAGCGTCCACAGCTTCACGCGCTTGTTCGAGTGTCTGCACCTGAACGATCAGCTTGGTTTGAGCCGCCCTGATTTGATGGAGAAACGGCTTGAAATTACCGAACGAGAGCATGAGCGCGGCCGGGCTTCGCTCAAGGGCAAGATCAAGCAAACGGGGCTGTCTGGCCAGCGACCAAGTGATAAAGCCTACCCCGACCCGTGCTTCCCCCGCTGCGTTGAATTCGCGCATCAGCCAATCGGCGTCGCCATAACCGCCGCCGATCAGACCCAAACCACCTGCATGGCTTACCGCCGCGGCCAATGCCCCGCCGCTGACCCCTGCCATAGGTGCCAATACGACGGGGTGTTTGATGCCGAACAGATCACAGAGAGGCGTGCGAATAGGCATTCAGATCACCCCGCCGCTTCACGTCTGTACTGTTCGACCGGTAGACCACCGATCCCCCAATCCTCAAGGGAAACTTCGTCGATGACGACAAAAGTCGTCGCCGGAGACTTTTCGAGAACTCGCACCAGCAAGTCGGTGACGCCGCTGATCAACTCGGCCTTCTGATCCGGGGTGACGCCTTCGCGCGTCACCTTGATGTTGACATAGGGCATCTCGCTTCCTTTCAGGTAGCACGTTCAGTGATTTGGAAAATCTTGGCGATGATCCGCCATGCGCCATCGGTTCGCACAAGGGTCAGGAAGTCGACGAAGTCCTTGGTGCCGATGGAGCACCGCACACGGGCAAAGGCGGTGTTTTCACCTGCAAACTCGATCGAGTCGATCACATCACGCCGGGGTTCATCGCGCGAGGCAGGGGACACGCGCTTTGCCACCACCGGAAAATACTCGCCCATCGTGCGATAAAGTAGCGGTGTTTCATCCGCCGTTGCATAGATCGCTTTTGGGTGAAACGCGTTGGCCAACCTGTCGGTGTCGGCGTGATAGAGACCGTCGAAATAGGTCTCTAACACGTCTGTTACTGCGGCAAATGCAGTCATGCTGCCTGCTCCATCAGGCCCTCGGCAATCATCGCTTTGATCGCGGCAGGACGTGCCGCGATACGTGCGACATAGCTTTGGGTTTTCGGATGCGCGTCAAGGCTCACGCTGACAAAACCTGCCCAGTTGAGCACGACGAAGGCATAGGCGTCTGCAACGCTGAAAGTGTCACCCATGAGAAAATCACGCCCGTCTGCGAGGCTTCGCTCGATATGAGCGGCCCGGCGCTGCACACCCGCCTCAGCTTTTTTGCGCCGCGCATCATCCAACTCGACGCCAGAGAAAAACGGCCCAAAGGATTTGTGCAGTTCTGACGACAAGAAGTTGAGTGTTTCCTGAAGGCGGGTGCGCGCCAAGGTGCCGTTCGGGGGGGCAAGGCCAGCATCGGGTGACTGATCGGCCAGATACTGAAGCACGGCGGGGTTTTCGGTGATGATATCGCCGTCATCGGTTACAAGCGCCGGAACATAGCCGTTCGGGCTGATCCTGAGGAAATCGCCGCCCGCTTCGGTCGTGTTTGCGTCGGTGTCTGTTTTGTCGAGGTCGAACGAGACGCCAAGTTCGTTCAGGATCATGTGGGATGCCATCGAGCAAGCACCGGGTTTGTAGTAAAGTTTCATCTGTCAAAGCTCCAGTTGGTTGGGGTGATGCCCAAGAGATGGCGTATTGGATAACCATTGACAACTTGGTTTCCTTTGGTTACTCAATTATCCGGTAACCCCAAGGAAACCTAGTCACTTAGTATGGCCCTCAAAGTCCGCAAGAACCAAAGCCCCGAGCCGCCGCTGCCCTGCATGCTGACGCACTGCATGGCGGTGATTTCCGGTGCCTGGGCGGCCAACGTGATCTGGTCGCTGCGTGCGGGCCCGCGCCGATTTAACGAGTTGCGCACCGACATTCCGCCAATTTCGGCCAAGGTACTGTCGACTCGGCTGACCGAGCTAGAGCAGCGCGGTGTGCTGTCTCGCAAAGTGCAACCAACCTCCCCCCCATCCGTTGAATATGCCCTGACCGAACTGGGCGGTGAACTTGTGCCAGCCCTTGAGGCCATTGTGGAAGTTGGCCACCGGTTGAAGATGCGCGACGAAGGGTAAGGTCTTAACCTTGGACCCAAGACCTATGGGGCTTCGATCAGTTCGATCTTGTAGCCGTCTGGATCTTCGATAAACGCAATGATCTCGCGCTCTCCGGTTTCATCCGGTGCCATCTTCATTGGACCGGGTGCCCTGACGACGTTGATGCCGAATTCTGACAGGTGACTGCACACCTGCTGAGTGTCTTGGACTTCCAACGCGATATGCCCGTAGCCGGTGCCGTGGGAATAGTTGTTGTCACCCCAGTTATACGTCAGCTCAATCAGCGCGCTGCTGTTGGCATAGCCGACAAAAACCAGCGTAAATTCTGCATCGGTAAACGTCTCGCGCCGCACTTCTTGCATGCCGAGAGCATCACAATAGAACCGCAAAGACCGATCAAGATCTTGGACGCGCACCATTGTATAAAGAATAGCGTACGGGGTGTTTGAGGACGTAAGTTGAGTGTTCATAAAGATGCGCCTTACTGATCCGAAAAACCGGGGACAGACAGTTTCTGCCCCCGGTAAATAACTTTACCGGCAGATTTCACCTTGGTAGCGGACCAGCCCGACAAGGTTGTCATTGTCCCGCAGATCGACAAGACCGTAGCTGTTGAACTGGCCCGAATAGCCTTTCATCGTGCCGCGTGTGACGTCTGGCTGAATGTCGTAGGTGATCTCAATCATGAAGCGGCCCGGCTTCCCCGGCACGGCGGTCAGAATACCCAGATCCTTGGTTTGGAACGCCCCGCCGTCGTCGCGACCAAAGTAGTGTTCCATATCCATCTCAAGACCGGTTTCGGTCTCACGAGTCGCCGTGATCTTGCCAGCAGCATTCTGAACAGCACCGGTCAAAGCCGCCGAGATGATCATAGGCTGGCCGTCGCCTTCGCCAAAGAAGTTGGGGATCGCAACACCGCCCATTTGGAAGCAGTCGGCGGCCATGGCAGCCGTTGACGACATTGCGAGGGCCACTATGGCGCCAGAAAAAGAGGTGAGTTTCATGTCAGTTCCATTCCGTTGAGGAGGCTACAGGTAGTAGGGAGAATTGAGACCGCGGCTTGCAGCCTCGGTGACACGGGCATCAAAGACGCGCGTATAGAAAGCGGCATTCATTGCTGCTGCCGTTTTGGGGAAGTCGTTGAGGGCAAAATCCAACGCGTTTTCCATGGTGTCGAAGGCATCCAGCCCACCCAGCGATTTGGTGTTTTGTCCGCTAAGCCAGACTTTGGACAGCAGTCCCTTTTGTTCGCGCAAGACGGGGTTGCGATCACGCCAAGGCGCGGTTTCAAAGGGCACTGCAACCTGCACTTCGGTGTAAACAAATGCGCCCGGCTCGGTTGTGACCTTTCCGCCAAACTGGGGCGCATCCATGGCCGCGCTGGCCTCTGCGGTGGCCTGATTGTCAAAGACGTGCGTTGTTTGCGCCACGCCAAAGTCACGGGCCAGCGCAGGAAAGAAATCCGTGCAATAAAGCAGGGCATCTTCGACACTGGCAAAGCTGTAAAGCCCGCCGACAGAGTGGGTGCCCAGCCCGGACAGCCAGGTTTTGTCAACAAACCCAGGCTGGGCCGCGATGGCAGCATTCAGCTTTTCCCAAGGGACATCCGTGAACGGGACGGACGCTTGCAATTCTGTGTAAACAAAGGCGGTGGCGGGCATGGTTTGATTTTCCTTTTGATTAGATTGTGCAGTTGCCGCGGCGCCCGAGCCGCCAGCCCCACTGCTGCTAGGGGAATGGCGGCCAGTGCTGTGGTCACTCTGCGCCGAGAAATCGGTTCAGCATTGCCGGTCGCGTGCCGGGGCACACGTGAAATCATGTCGTCGTCTCCTTATGGTTGATGCCCCCTTGCCTGGGAGGTTGTCTTGGCGTGAATATCAAAATATAACGATCTATATATACTGCTAGCCCGACAAGTGCATAGCGTCAATCTAAAATATAACGAACGATATAATAACCTATAAGAGTATGATGCTAAATGAAAAAATCCGAAGCAACCAAGGCCAAACTACTCGCCTCGTCCGGCAGAGCATTTCGAAGAGAGGGCTATGCCGGGATCGGAGTCGACTCGATTGCGAAAGATGCCGGCGTGACGTCCGGTGCATTTTATGCCCATATGAAATCCAAGAACGATGCGTTCCGTGCAGCCCTGATCGCAGGCCTAGAAGAGGTCCTGTCTGCATTGACCGCGTATCGAGAGACCCACGGCAACGAGTGGCCCACAGCTTTTGCAGAGTACTACCTTGGGCACGATCATCGGATTGATCTTGAAGGTGCCTGTGCCATGACCAGTCTGACACCGGACGTCGTCAGGGCTGATCCCGAGGTGCAGTCAGAGTATGTCACCCTGATGGAGCGCATTGTGAAAGAGGTTGCGAAACATCTCCCCTGTGATGGGATAACCCAGGACCGCGATGC
Organism: Paracoccaceae bacterium; assembly: GCA_965183835.1. Classification (GTDB taxonomy): domain Bacteria; phylum Pseudomonadota; class Alphaproteobacteria; order Rhodobacterales; family Rhodobacteraceae; genus OMPR01. The sequence goes on from CBCYME010000004.1 coordinate 363,532, forward strand.
AAAAGCATGGGCCTTTCTTTCGGCGCTTATTGGGGGGCTCACGCTTGCGCGTGCCGTAGGGCCCGGCGCCGCCGCAGACGAAATCGAACGGGCAAGCAAGGCAGCCGCATTGGCCGTCATCGGTTTGCCGGCGACGCATTCTAAGGGCAGCTAAATAGATGAATTCCGGAAAGGGAATGCTGGCTGCAAAAACTGCTGAACATGCCCGCATCGTTGAACCAGCAGCCTATAGACCGGAACCGGCAGATCCGGCCCCCAACAACAGACATAGTCACAAAGGGCGCTCTCATGGAGTTAAGCGCAGACCTTTCAAAACGCGTGCTGGTTCATCGGGACAGCAGTCGTATTTTCGCGACTTGATGCGAACTGCGGAACGGCTTCCACTATTTCCGCACGGACCGTATCGTTTCGGCGGAGATGTTGGAGCAACGCATACCGGAAAATGCGTGCGCGTTGCGTGCACGATGGCGCGCGGCGATGGATGAGGAGCGGGCGACCTACACAAACCAGACCCTATAAAAGAGTTGACCGCCTCGGCATCCAACGGGGATCCTGTTCCATCGGTTATGCCACGACTTTGGCAAAGGCTAACAAAACAATGCAAAGCATAATTCGCTAGGGCCAACATTGGAGCAGTTGCACTGAAAAACCGATTTGTCCGCGACCTGCGAATTCGACATATGAGCCTCTCTGCGGCATGTATGAATGGCCGAATTCATCGCCGCGCGACGGCATCAGAATTTTCGCTCATGCTGCATTTTTCGCGCTGCGCGCGCGCAGCACAAAATCACAATGACTGAGTCGGGCTCCTTGCCGCTATTGGCTGCGCTCTGTACCAAGGGTTGCTTTGCAAAGCCGGGTCGGTTCTGACCCAACGGCCAAGGGCATGTGACGTTTGCCCTCTTCACATCCTGCCATGATTGGGGAATCCCACCCCCCAAACGCGAAAAAACCGCGCTAAACAGCGCGGCTTTTTCAAATGCTTGAGATCGGTTCGATCAACCCTGGCGGGCTTTAAACCGACGCTGCGTTTTGTTAATCACATAAACGCGGCCTTTGCGACGCACAACGCGGCAATCACGGTGCCGGTTCTTGAGCGAACGGAGCGAGTTCTTGACCTTCATGGTCTGTCTCCTGGTCCTACGGCGCGGGCCAGCGCCTAGTGTTGCGGGTGCCTCGGAAAATCCGAAACAGTGAATTCATGGTGGGCACTACAAGGTTCGAACTTGTGACCCCTTCGATGTCAACGAAGTGCTCTACCGCTGAGCTAAGCGCCCATGAATACCTTTGCAATCGTTGTCCTAGAAGAAACTAGGACGCAGAGAACTGCGCCGGTAGCGGGGTCTATAAAAGGAGTCGTCAGCACTATCAAGGGCTTTTGAACCAACTATTTTCCGCGCTATGCTTTTCTTTGTAAGGAGCACCCATGTCACACGCCGCCTATCGCCTGTTTGAGCCCGAAAAACGCACATCTTGCGTTGTTTTCGCCTCTCCGCACAGTGGACGGTCGTATTTCGACAGCTTTAAAAACGCGTCGATTCTGGATGAAGTTACGATTCGATCCTCCGAGGATGCTTTTGTGGATCACTTATTTGATTCGGCGCAGGCCTTTGGGGCCCCGTTTTTGACTGCCACAGCCCCGCGGGCCTATCTCGATCTCAACCGCAGCCCCGAAGAACTGGATCCCGCCCTGATCGAAGGCGTTAGCCGGTCCCGTCAGAACCCGCGGGTGGCCTCGGGGCTTGGGGTGATTCCCCGCGTTGTCGCCAATGGGCGCGCTATTTACCGCGGCAAGCTCCCCCATAGCGAGGCGATGCGGCGGATCAGCTCGTTCTGGCGGCCCTATCATGCGCGTCTTCAGGGGGTGCTGGACGAGTCCCGCAAGATGTTTGGCCAAACCGTGCTGATCGATTGCCATTCGATGCCGCGCGAGGCGCTGGATGGGGTGGCGAAATCTTCGGGTCGTCGGCCTCATATCGTGCTGGGGGACCGGTTCGGGGCTGCGGCCCATAGCGATATCGTGGATCACGTCGAATCGGCCTTTGTCAGCGCGGGTTTTGATGTGGTGCGCAACACGCCCTTTGCCGGGGCTTATGTCACGCAAACCTACGGGCGCCCCTCGCGCGGTCAGCACGCCATTCAGGTCGAAATCGACCGTTCTCTCTATATGGATGAACAGTTGGTCCGCCCAAACGCGGGCTTTGATCAGTTCCGCGGCCAGATGCGGCAGGTGGTGGCGAAACTGACTGAAATCGGCAAGCAAAGGCAATCGCTCGCCGCCGAATGATTACTGAATAATCACCGCAAGGACCGCCCCTTAACAATCGCATCTGATCCAAAGCGGCGGCGGATGTCATCTGTGGCGCGTTCTGCCTCGGATCGCTTTGTTGCGCCGGGGTCCAACAGATCGCCGGATTTGTCGGCCTCTGTTTCCGGGCACAGATCCGAGATCCCGCAGCCGATCAACCGATATGGCCCCTCATTCCCGACCTGATCAAACAACCCACGCGCTGTGCGGTATATCGTGTCCGCCAATTGCGTCGCATCCCGCAACGATAGCCTGCGCGACAGGCTCGAATGATTGGCGCGCTTTAATTTCAACGTGACCACGCGCCCGGCCATCTGCTTGGCCTTGGCCCGATCCGCAACCTGCACCGCCAACCGCCACAGATGCCCGTCCAAGATTTCCGTGTTCCAGGTGTCTTCGAAAAACGTGGTCTCTTTCGAGATCGATTTGACCGGCTCATGCGCCGACACCCGGCGTTTGTCCTGCCCGCGTGCCAGATGCCACAACCGATACCCCATCGACCCAAACCGCGCCGTCAGCGCCTCTTGCTCCCACCGCAGCAGATCCGAAAACGTCCGTATGCCCGCATTTTCCAGCGACACCTGCGCCGCCGGACCAATGCCCCAAATCAACCGCACCGGCTTGTCGCGCAGAAAATCATCTGTCTCGGCCTTGCCGATCACCGAATACCCGCGCGGCTTATCCAGATCCGAGGCGACCTTGGCCAAAAACTTGTTGTGACTTAACCCGATGGACCCCGTCAGCCCCAACTCATCCTTCATCCGCTTCACCAACCGCGCCAACATTACCGCCGGGGGTGCCCCGTGCAAACGCTCCGTGCCGCTGAGATCCAGAAACGCCTCGTCCAGCGACAGTGGCTCGATCACCGGCGTCAGCTCATCCATCATCTCACGGATGGCGCGGCTTGCCTCAACATAGGCCGACATGCGCGGCTTGATCACCACCCCATCAGGGCACAGCTTGAGCGCCTGAAACATCGGCATCGCGGATCGCACCCCCCGAATACGCGCAACATAACAGGCGGTCGATACCACCCCACGCCGACCGCCACCGATGATGACAGGTTTCGCCGCCAGCTCAGGATTGTCCCGCTTCTCGACCGAGGCATAGAACGCGTCGCAATCCATATGCGCAATCGTCAGATCAAACAGCTCTGGGTGCGTGGTCACGCGCGGGCTGCCACACTGCGGGCACCGCGAGTCCGTGGAAATCTGCGCAAGACAGTCGCGACACAAGCCAGACATGCAATGAATTCCTCGTTTGCTGTGCAGGGGCCAAAGCTGGGTTCGGGGATTTTAGCGCGTTCGCAGGCAAAGCAAAAGCACAAGCCGCTGCTGTGTCCAAACGCAGGTATCGGGGTATGAAGCGCGGGAAAAGACCTGTCTCTCTCAGAAAGACCCCCCGCTTGTTGGGCGGGGGGAGGTAACGAACCACAGGGAGAAACGGTTCGTTGGGGAGTGTCTCATATTAAGATTCCCCCAAAACACGCAATTCTCCTAGCGTTGATTGGCAAGTTTGAAAAATCGTGTTTTTGATGTGCTTTTAGGGGCACAGCGTATCTGCGCCCCGTTTTGTTAATTGGGGCGCTGCGCTTGCGGGCTGCGCATCTCGTCCAAAATCGCCAAAGCCGCCGCTTTGGGATCTTCGGCGTGATACACCGGACGACCGACAACGATGTGATCCACCCCATCCGCAATCGCCTGCGTCGGTGTGGCGACCCGTTTCTGATCGCCCAGATCGGCCCCGGCCGGGCGCACACCCGGCGTGACAATCAAACGACCCTCAGATTGGGGCAGGGCCCGGATCAACGCCGCCTCTTGGGGCGATGCGATGATGCCATCGGCCCCGGCCTCAAACGCATTTGCGGCGCGTTCCAAAACCAGGTCCTGAATGTCACCGGGCTTGATCAATCCCGCATCCAGATCCTGACGATCCAGCGAGGTCAGGATGGTCACCGCCAGAATTTGCAAATCTTTGCCTGATGCGCCCTCTTTGGCGGCGCGCACAACATGCGGGTCGCCATGTACGGTCAGGAAATCCAGATCAAACTGGGCCAACCCGCGCACCGCGTTTTCCACGGTGTTGCCGATGTCGAACAGCTTCATATCCAGGAAAATACGCTTGCCAAACTCTTGCTTCAGCTCGTTGGCCAGCGCCAGTCCACCCCCGGTCAACATGCCCAACCCAATTTTGTAAAACGAAACCGCATCGCCCAGCTTTTCGGCCAAGGCCAGGCCCTGAACGGCGTTGGGCACATCAAGCGCCACAATCAGGCGATCATCGGACAAGGTTGGGGCGGTCGTTTGGACGTCAGACATGGCGCGGCCTCTTGTTTTGTGGGGTCGCCGCCTCTCTATGTGTCTCTGCTCAGTGACGCAAGCCTTACGCGTGCAACGGCATCGGATCGCCCAACAGACGCAGATTGTCCGACAGGCTTAGCGTGGCTTTGCCTGACCGGTATTCCGGCATACGCCGCATCTGCCGCATGGCATCTGAAATGAACGCCCGCGTCTTTCCGCCCGAACTTTCTTGATCCGAAAGCCTAAGCTGGCAGAACAATGTGACGACCTGATTCTTCAACGTCATGCAGACATTGGCAGAATGACGCGCTGAACTTTGGCAATAAGAGTACTGAGTGATTTCGATGTCGGTAATTAACATGCCCGCCTCCTTTGAGTGTTTGGATCAGTAGACACCGAAATTGTTACCAAGTGGGGCGATTGTTTACCGAATTGAGGCGAAAGAAAGCAAAAATATTAAAGATTGAATGTAAGTTTGACGAAACCTGTACCCAACCCTTGAAGGTTTCACAAAAATCCCCAAATTAACCCTGGGGCCCAACCACATGCGTGCTGCCAAGCAGGCGCTAACATACTCTGGGCGCTTATAAAAAGGAGAGACTTATGGACTTGAATAAGTTCACTGAACGCGCACGTGGTTTCGTGCAGGCCGCGCAAACCATTGCCCTGCGCGAAGAACACCAGCGACTGACCCCAGAACATATTCTCAAGGCTCTGATGGACGACGATCAGGGGCTGGCCAGCAACCTGATTACCCGCGCCGGTGGGGCCCCTCAGCGTGTCACTGACGCGTTGGAAACAGCCCTGTCCAAGCAGTCCAAAGTCAGCGGCGACGCCGGGCAGGTCTATCTGGATACCCAAACCGCCAAGGTCCTGACCGAGGCCGAGAAACTCGCTGAAAAAGCAGGCGACAGCTATGTGCCCGTCGAACGCGTCCTGATGGCTCTGTGCATGGTGAAATCCAAAGCCAAGGACGCCTTGGATGCCGGTGGTGTCAGCGCGCAAAAGCTGAACGAGGCGATCAACGACATCCGCAAAGGCCGCACCGCTGATACAGCAAGTGCCGAGGATGGCTATGACGCCCTCAAGAAATACGCCCGTGATCTGACCGAGGCCGCCGCCGAAGGCAAAATTGACCCGATCATTGGCCGTGACGAAGAAATCCGCCGCTCGATGCAGGTGCTCAGCCGTCGGACCAAGAACAACCCGGTCCTGATCGGGGAACCCGGCGTTGGTAAAACCGCAATTGCCGAGGGCATGGCCCTGCGCATCATCAACGGTGATGTGCCCGAATCCCTGCGCGACAAGAAACTGCTGTCGCTGGACATGGGCGCGTTGATCGCCGGTGCCAAATATCGTGGCGAATTCGAAGAGCGCCTCAAGGCCGTCCTGACCGAAGTCACCGAGGCCGCGGGCGAAATCATCCTGTTCATCGACGAGATGCACACCCTTGTGGGCGCGGGGAAATCCGACGGTGCGATGGATGCGGCGAACCTGATCAAGCCAGCGCTGGCGCGCGGCGAACTGCATTGTATCGGCGCAACCACGCTGGATGAATATCGCAAATACGTAGAAAAAGACGCGGCTCTGGCCCGCCGGTTCCAGCCGGTCATGGTCACCGAACCCACCGTCGAAGACACCATTTCGATCCTGCGCGGTATCAAAGAGAAATACGAACTCCACCACGGGGTCCGCATCGCCGACGCCGCGCTGGTGTCAGCGGCCACGCTCTCGCACCGCTACATCACCGACCGCTTCTTGCCGGACAAAGCCATCGACCTTGTGGATGAGGCTGCCAGCCGCTTGCGGATGGAGGTGGACTCCAAACCCGAGGAGCTCGATCAGCTCGACCGCCAGATCATGCAAATGCAGATCGAAGAGGCCGCGCTGAAACTCGAAGACGATGCGGCCTCCAAGGACCGGCTGGAAACCTTGCAAAAGGATCTCGCCGAGCTGCAGGAAAAATCCGCCGAGATGACCGCCCAGTGGCAGGCCGAACGCGATAAACTCGCGGGCGCGCGTGACATCAAGGAACACCTCGACCGGGCGCGGGCCGAACTGGACATCGCCAAACGCGAGGGCAACCTGGCCAAAGCCGGGGAGCTGTCCTATGGCGTGATCCCGGATCTGGAAAAGCAACTGGCTGACGCCGAAGCCCGCGGTGACGAGGGCAAGCTGGTCGAAGAGGCCGTGCGCCCCGAACAGATCGCCGCCGTGGTCGAACGCTGGACCGGTATCCCGACCTCGAAAATGCTCGAGGGCGAGCGCGAAAAGCTGCTCCGGATGGAGGACGACCTGCACCGCCGCGTGATCGGCCAGCACTCGGCCGTGACCGCCGTGTCCAACGCCGTGCGCCGTGCGCGCGCCGGGCTGAACGACGAAAGCCGCCCGCTGGGCAGCTTCCTGTTCCTCGGCCCAACCGGTGTGGGGAAAACCGAACTGACCAAGGCCGTGGCCGATTTCCTCTTTGATGACGACAGCGCCATGGTGCGCATCGACATGTCCGAATTCATGGAGAAACACGCCGTCGCCCGTCTGATCGGTGCCCCTCCCGGCTATGTCGGCTACGACGAAGGCGGTGTTCTGACCGAGGCCGTGCGCCGTCGCCCCTATCAGGTGGTCCTGTTTGACGAGGTGGAAAAAGCCCACCCCGACGTGTTCAACGTGCTGCTTCAGGTGCTCGATGATGGCGTTTTGACCGATGGTCAGGGCCGCACCGTGGACTTCAAGCAGACGCTGATCGTGCTGACCTCCAACCTTGGGGCACAGGCGCTTAGCCAACTGCCTGATGGTGCGGATGCTGCCGACGCGCGGCGCGATGTGATGGATGCGGTGCGGGCCCACTTCCGCCCCGAATTCCTTAACCGTCTGGACGAGACGATCATCTTTGACCGTCTGGCCCGTGCCGATATGGATGGCATCGTTGATATCCAGCTGGGTCGTTTGAAAAAGCGCCTCGCTGGTCGCAAGATCGCGCTGGAGCTGGACGAGGCTGCCAAAACTTGGCTCGCCGACGAAGGCTACGATCCGGTGTTTGGTGCGCGTCCGCTCAAGCGGGTGATTCAACGGGCGCTGCAAAACGAGCTGGCCGAGCTGATCCTGTCGGGCGATGTCAAAGACGGCGACATCCTCCCGGTCTCAGCGGGTACCGACGGTCTCATCATTGGCGACCGCCTCGGCACCACCGACCGGCCCCGCCCGGACGACGCGGTCGTCCACTAACACCGGCTCGGTTCCAAATCCCCAAAGCCCGCCAAACATGGCGGGCTTTTTTTGCCCAACCTTCCCTTCACAACCCCCACACATCATTAGGGCCGCGTCCGATTCTCGGAGGGTCGGGCTTTAAGCTCGGGCTAAAGGCACCAAACCCCGCATCACGCTGCAACGGTTCCATACCCTTTGACCTGAGTGATCCACTGCTCGATCTTGGCCGGTTTCGGATCGCTCGCGCCGGTAAAATGCGTGAAACGTGCGGGCTTAATCCCAACAAAGCCAAGAATCTGATCCCGCAACTGACGCAGCATGGCATTGTGATAAACCAAGCGCATGAAAAAGTTGGGCGTATCAGACGTCATAATCACGCGCCCGGTTCGCCCAGTCAGCATAGGCGATGGCATACCGATCCAATTTGTCTCGCGGGTATCAAAGGCTCTGCCAGGAAGAAGCGCGCGATCGAACAACCCCTTCAACTTTGCGGGGACTCCGCCCCACCACATCGGGGTGGTGAGCACCATATGCTGGCTCCATTCGATGTCCGCCAATACCTGCTCAAGTTCCGCTTCGAGCGGCTTTTGAACACTATAGCCCCCGTACCCGAAATCGGGATCGAACGAAATATTGTGCAAGTGCGTCAGCCGGACTTCGTGACCAGCCTCCTGTGCGGCTTGCGCGTAACTCTCAGCAAGGGTTCGATTTAATGAGTTTTCTGCCGGGTGACCATTGAGAATGAAGATGCGTTTCTGTGCCATGAGACTCTCCTAAATTGACCGTGGTCAGTTTGCTAGATGTATAAATGACCGCGGTCAATAAAATATTTGACCGCAGTCATTTTTTTTGCCAAAAGAAGCCATGGCAAGAGCACAGCAACAGCGCACACTGAAAACCCGAGCCCGCCTTATCGCGGCCTCCGAAGACATCATTGAACAGCGGGGGTTCGAAAACCTGCGTGTTGAAGACGTCGTATCGCTGGCCGGCACAGCCAAAGGCACGTTCTTTACCCATTTCAAAGACAAAGACGCGCTAATGGATTTGATAATCGGTGGAATGATCAATCAGCATCTCGACACGTTAGAGGCCGGTGCAGCGCCGAACACGGTTCAGGAAATGGTTGGGGCGCTCCTGCCGCTGTGCAATTTCATGATCAGCGAACGGTATGTTTTTGATCTCATCCTCCGCCATTCAGGGGCAGCAGCAAAAGAAGAGATCGGCCCGATTGCCCAAACATTTGACCGTCAGGTAAGGGTCTTGGCGCAGTGGCTATCTGACGGTCAGTTTCGCAAAGACGTGCCCGCAATGATCTTGGCCGAAGGCATTCAAGCCTTTGCTGTGCAATGCATGGCCCTTCATTTCTGCGCAATCAATAGTGAAGAGCCGATGCAGGCGCGGTTTAGCATGTATCTGGACGCATGGTTGAACCCGAAAATGGCGTCATAAACACACCCGGTACGAAATCCCCTCAGCGTCGAAAAATGCCTCAAACCCGGTTTGATACAAGGGCCCCTCATCCGCGTGTGACAGATCCGTTTTACTAAGCAACCTATGCAACTTTGTGCGTTCATGTTGGCTGTGGCGCCTATTCGATGGCACCCTTGAATGTCGCCGTCAGGCGCTTGTTCAACATCGCATGCGGCTCTATCGCGCGTTGATAGTGCAGGTCCGCAAATGCCGCGATATCGTTGAATAAAACCCGAGCCTTCCCATCATCGCCTTCATAAACCAACAGCTTCTGGCAAAACGCGTCCAAACCAATTGCTGGAAATTCGGCCATCGCAACGCCCCCCGGCGCAGGGCCGCCAAACAAAAGCAGTTGCGCCGGTACCAGTTCAACACCAAATGCTTTCGCTTCGCTTTGGAAATCGATCTCGCCAAACCAGATCGTATCTGATTGCGCGGTGATGGTTTCTTTTAGTCGCGCAACGGTTTCAGCAACCCCGTACTGCGATCGCAACTCCAACACAGCAAAATCTTTATCAACGCGCGTTGATTCAACCTTTTGCGCAGAGAGGTCTGGCACTTGCTCGAAAACCGCCACTAAGTGATCATCCATTTTAGCAAGCAAAGGCGCATCCGTTATGCCATGTCTCTTGGCCAAAAAATCAGATGATGTGTAGAGCAGGGACAAAGCGCCTGCCTCATCAAAGGACAGCGCGCGAAAAGGCAGATCAAGTCCTGCTCTGATTTCATGCTTCATAATTTCAGCATTCAAACCCGGATCGGAAAACAATTGCACACGGGACGGTGGCATTTCCACGTTCTCTGCGGCGGCTAATCTCGCATGATCTATCTGGATGATTTCCGTCAGCCCGGCATTCTGAACCGCCTCTTTGACGGTCTCGAAAGATTGATCAACCTTCATTTGGTTCGAGATATCAGCGTTTGCTGCAACACTCAAAGAGAGGGTGATAAATGAAGCAAGAACGACGCGCAAAAGCAGAGCCATGCAATTCTCCAGTTTCTGTGTTTACGTTTACTTCCGTAGGGCAATGAACGCCAATGCTGCAAAAACGATTTCCGCCAACAAATAGGCAATCAGAACAACATTCGGCATGCCATCAATGATCAAGCTCGCAATTCGACCAGCGGCCAACCCACTCATGAAAATCAAAACACCCCACAAGGCAGGGACCCGCAGCGACGACATGGCAAACCCTGCCAGCCAAAACAGAACATTAGCCAGATAAAGCCCCATGATCGCGCGAAACACATGCGTTTGATTGGTCCCTTCAACAGGGAACTCCAAAAGATAAGGAACAGATTGTGACGGCACGAGGCCATACGACAATGCAATTGGCACAAGGCCCATCGCGGCAAGAAGTAGTAGAACGAGACGATCAGACATGGAGTACCTCTAGGTTCTATTTAGTTGGGCATGAGGCTTTCGATGAGTCAGCTATGTGGAATCCCTTCTAACCAAGTATTAAGGTTAGCAAACGAGCCGAAAGTATAGTTTTGAGATAAACGCGCTTAGGGCGATCCATTTTAGGCATGCCATTTTGACAACGGGAAAGACGTTTTAACCACTCGCCGTCCGCTCATCACAGGTTCGTTTTGCCTGACCAACCGAAAGTGAATTTCCGACGATACTCACATCCGTCGTCAACGGCGTTGAGCCAGAGCCAGCCGCAGGGGGCTGAAAGCTGAACGTAACTGCACGTTGACCGGGTTTTGCAGCGCTCTGTGCTGGGCCTTGCCAGACGTAAATCCGATCCGATCCGCGTTTGGACAATTTCAACAACGCGTAATCCCCGACCCCGCACCAATAGATAGCGTTCTCTGAAAAGTCGGCGACCACCTCAATCAATCCATTCGACAGCGGATAGGCTTTGGATCGCGATTCATTGCCCGCTGTTGCGGTTTGCGCGCTGATCAACAGGCTGACCGCAATGGCCGTTGGGATGGCGTGTCGTGACATTTTCATGTTTGAACTCCTGTTTTGATATTTCTCTCTTTACGGTTCAGGTCGGGGTTCAGATCACTTTTGGGGGGGGCATTAACCAGATTCGTGGGGTGACCGCGCTGAGATCTGCTAAATCGTACGAAATCACGCCCAATGTCCCCAAACGCTCTTGGTTTGTCGGTTTGCATCGGTGCCGGGCAGGGGGCGGATCGTACGAAAAGACGTGGACTCTCCCCAAAACGGCTCCAGTTTGTCGGGCGAGAGGGGCTGATTTGCCCTTGAAATCCATGGTTAACAGATCGCACGCACCACCTTGCTCCAAAGGTCTGCGCCCGCTAGATTGCCTGCGCCCTGCTTTGCCACCAAGAATGAAAAGGCCGCTGTATGAGGATCTGGACCCTGCTTGCGACGCTCGTGCTTTTGCTTGGGTTTGGTCTCATCTATTTGCAGCTGACACCGCCAAAAAAGGTGACGATTGCGGCCGGTCCGCACAACGGGGCCTATGGGCAAGTTGCTGAAAGGTATTGCAAAATTCTTGCGCGAGATGGGATTGAGCTGAATGTGGTCGAAACCGCGGGCTCTGTCGAAAACGCCCAATTGATCAGCGCCGGGCAGGTGGATATCGCGCTGTTGCAAGGCGGGATCACCCCTGCCGACCCCACCATCGAAGCGATCGGATCGGTCTTTTTCGAACCAATGATCTTTCTGGCCCGATCTGAGCTGAAAATTTCTACCAATCCAGCCCTCTGGCGGGGGCTGCGCATCAGCTCTGGTCAACCCGGTTCCGGCACCGCCGCGGCCTTTGCCGATTTCCAAGTGGCTGTGGGTTTAGATCTTGAAAACAATAGACAAATCTCGTTGAGCTATCGCGACGCCGTGGCCGCTTTGGTCGCGGATAAGATCGATGTCGCGGTCTTTGTCGCCCCCATCGACGCCCCCTATCTCAAGACCGCCTATAACCTGCCCGACATTCAATTCCTGTCGCTCGCTTACAGCGACGCCATCTCGCGCCGACTGGAATACGCCAACACCGTCACCGTCCCCACCGGCGCGATTTCCCTGAACCCAGTTATCCCCGCGATCCCCCATGCGTTGCTGGCGCTAGAGGCGCGTCTGGCGATCAATCCAGACCTGCACCCGGCGCTGGTCAACCGCATCACCATGGCCGCAAAAGAGCTGCACGGCGCCCGTGATCTGATCACTGACCCTGAAACCTTTCCTGCGGTCGAAGGTGTTGAAATGCCGGTGAATAATGCTGCGCGATTGCTGATCCAAGAAGGCCCATCCGCATGGCACGATTGGTTGCCCTATTGGATGGCGGCACAGGTTAACCGATTGCTTTTGTTGCTTCTTCCGGTGTTGTTCATATTGCTGCCGCTATTTCGAGCCTTGCCGGCGCTGTATGCCTATTTCATGGGGTGGAAGGTTTGGCACTACTACCCGGAAATCCGCGAAATCGAAGAGCGACTGGATGAAAACCCGGATGCGCAGACCTTGGCCGAGATGGACGCCAAACTCATCGAACTGGACGAGCGCCTAAGCCGCCTGCGAGTCCCCGGCGCCTATCGTCAGGCCGCCTATCATGCGCGGGTTCACATCGATCTAGTACGCAAGCGGATCGAGGTTTTGCAGCACGCTCAACCCGCTTGACCTGTCTCACTCGGCGATGGCTTCTTTCACGATGTCATCCAGCAGGGCCTGCACCTCTTGCATGGGGCCCTCGGGGAATTGACGGTAGCCGATGTGCGTTTGATCCTGCGTGCCGGGCAGTTCAGCGACGAAGATGTCGTAGGGGCAGAACACGATATTCATCGGATCCGCTTCCATCACTTTACGAGACAAGGTCGCGGAACAAAACGAAAAAACCTTGGCGTGGGTGAACAAGACGACGTCTGATCCAACATCGGCCCGAGTACGTTCAAGCATCTCGCCGACGTGGCTGACGTCATCCACACGCAGACCCGCATCCACGATGGCGCTCTCTAGCCCAAACACAACATCATCAAAGCTCTGATCCGTGGTATAACGCACCATATCCTGCGCTGCGACGGCGCTTGCGGCCCCCAAAAGCGCCCCGGCCATTAGAAAGTGTTTCATTCTGCTTCTCCCTTTGTGATCGGGCGTGGCTTGCATGGCCCGGATATCCTGATCAGTCTCTACTCAAATCAGTCAGGCGCGCTTTGCGCCACGTCAAACGTATCGGAGTATTCGCATGGGTTTTGCAATGAATGCAATTGAAGTTATGGCCTTTGTTTTTGTGGGGGTTTTAGGCCTTGCTGCCTTGGGGGCGATTGTTCTCTTTTTTGTGGATCGGTTTCAGACAGAAGATGCAATTCGACGCAATTACCCTGTCATTGGGCGGTTTCGTAAGCTGTTCACAGAGCTGGGGGAGTTTTTCCGTCAATACTTCTTTGCCATGGACCGCGAAGAGCTGCCGTTCAATCGGGCACAACGCGAATGGGTTGGACGTGCAGCCGAAGGCGAAGGGAGCACCGTTGCCTTTGGCTCTACCCGCAACATGCAGGTGCCGGGCACGCCAATCTTTGTGAACGCGCCGTTCCCTCCGTTGAATGATCAGGCCGCCAAGACAGAACCGCTCAAAATCGGACCAACCGCGCGCATCCCCTATATGGCTCCATCGTTTTTTAACATCTCTGGCATGAGCTATGGTGCGATCTCAAAACCAGCGGTGCAATCGCTTTGCCGTGGCGCGAAAGAGGCGGGGATCTGGCTGAATACTGGAGAGGGCGGTCTGAGCCCGTTCCACCTGGAAGGGGGCTGTGACATCGTTTTTCAGATCGGGACGGCCAAATATGGCGTGCGGGATCATGATGGCAACCTGAGCGATGACAAGCTGCGCGAGGTTGCGGCTCATGACGCGGTGCGGATGTTTGAAATCAAGATGGCACAAGGGGCCAAGCCGGGTAAGGGCGGCATTCTGCCCGCGGAAAAGATCACGGATGAGATCGCCGCGATCCGGGGGATCAAGCAAGGCCATGACAGCCAATCGCCAAACCGCCACCCCGAGGTGCGCAATATCGAAGACTTGCTGAACATGGTTTCGCATGTGCGTCAGGTCACCGGCAAGCCGGTTGGGATCAAAACCGTTGTTGGGTCTGAACAGGTGTTCCGCGATTTGTTCGACGCGATTGTCGCCCGGGGCGATGACTGCGCGCCCGATTTTATCACGCTGGACGGCGGCGAAGGTGGAACTGGTGCCGCGCCCATGCCGTTGATTGACCTTGTGGGAATGTCGGTGCGCGAGGCGTTGCCAATTATCGCCAATCTGCGGGATGAACATGGGCTGAAAGAGCGCGTGCGCTTGATTTCTAGCGGGAAACTGATCAACCCGAGCGATGTTGCCTGGGCCCTTGCGGCGGGGGCGGATTTTGTCACCTCAGCGCGGGGATTCATGTTCTCGCTTGGGTGTATTCAGGCGCTCAAGTGTAACAAAAACACTTGCCCCACAGGGATTACGACGCATGATCCCAGATTTCAGAAAGGGTTGGTTGTCTCACATAAATACGCCCGCGTGGCGCGTTATGCCGAAGAGATCATTCACGAAGTGGAAACCATCGCGCATTCGGTTGGGGTAACCGAACCGCGTCAGATGCGCCGCCGCCATGTGCGTATCATGCAATCCAATGGCCGTTCAGTTCCTATGAACGAAATTTTGCCAAGTTACAGTCTCGT
>CBCYME010000005.1:0-105274 GCA_965183835.1 Paracoccaceae bacterium
AAATCGCCTTTGAGGCCGGATGGATCACCCGGGAACAGTTGCGCGCGCGCGCCGAGATGTTCGCCAAAAATGCCTATGGCCGTTACCTGGCAAGGTTGATCGCATGAAAATCCTCTTTGTTCACCAGAATATGCCGGGTCAGTACCGGGAGCTGATCCAGTGGCTTGCCGCACAGGGCACGCATGAGCTGGTGTTCCTGACCCAGCGCAATCCGGCCCCCGAACTGCCGGGGGTGCAGAGCGTGGTTTACACCCCTCACCATGTGCCCGCGAAAGAGGCCTATGGCCTGTCCAAGGTGTGGGAAGAAGCCACCGGCGCGGGATTTGGGGCGGCGACGGCGGCGCGCAAACTACAGCGAGATCAGGGGTTTAAGCCTGATATCATCGTGGGGCATGCCGGTTGGGGCGAGTTGCTGTTTTTTAAACAGGTCTGGCCGGATGTGCCGATCATTGGGTTTTTCGAATATTTCTACATCAGCCAGGGTGGGTTGGTTGGGTTTGACCCGGAGGATAAGCCATCAGAGCATTCTCCCTTTCTGCTCGAGGCGCGTAATGCGGTGCCCTATGCCAGTATTCAGCAGGTGGACTTGGGGCATGTGCCAACCCAGTGGCAGAAGAACACCTTTCCTGCTGGATTTCATGACAAGTTCTATACCTGTCACGATGGCATCCGCACCGATCAATTGCGACCCAATCCGGATGTGAGTCTGGGTCTGGGGCGTTTGCCCGCGCCACTGACCCGTAAGGATGAGGTGTTCACCTATCTGGCGCGCAATCTGGAACATGCCCGAGGGTTTCATATCTTTATGCGGGCCCTGCCCAAGATCCTGCGCGAACGTCCCAATGCCCGGGTGCTGATTCTGGGGGGGAACGATGTGTCCTATGGGCGCAAAAGCCACCACGAAGGGGGACTGCGTGCCGAGATGGAGGCCGAGGTCGGGAAAGATCTGGACTGGGACCGGGTGCATTTCCTTGGCAAGGTGCCTTATTCGAAGTTTTGCGAGATCGTACAGCTGAGCCAGTGTCATATCTATCTGACCATGCCCTTTGTGCTCAGCTGGTCGCTGCTGGAATCCATGTCGATGCAGGCCACTGTTGTAGCCTCGGATGTGGCCCCGGTGCGCGAAGCGATCACCCATGGCGAGACCGGGCTGTTGGTGGACTTTTTTGACCCCGATGCCTTGGCCGATCAGGTGATTGACGTTCTGGCCAACCCCGCCGTCTATGCCCATCTGGGGCCAGCGGCGCGCGCGCATGTGGTTGAGAGATACGATTTCCTCACCCGATGCCTGCCCGAACATATCCGTCAGATGAACGCTTTGGCGCCCAACGCGGCGCAGATTGTATTGCCCTGATCTGTTGTCGCCTGTGCCGCTTTGGAGAGCGACACAGGCGATTGAGCTGACAGAGGCGAAAGAACCGGCGGGGGTGCCTGATCAGTTGGCCAGGTTGTTGGTCGCGTTGAAGACACCGACAAAGTTACCCACGATGTTCGAGATGGTCAGCACGTCGTTGATGGGCGATTCCGTTGCGATGATCAGATCATCGGTGTTGATCTGAAAGCGTCGCGCCGAAAACAGACCGTCGGTGGTGTCGAGGTTGACCGAAAAGACCACCCGGGTCTGGCGCGGTCCGCGTGTACCGGCACTGATGGCCGGGCTGGGGTATTCGCGAAAGATCAACAGCCCGCGGGGATCGGCTTTGTTGTCCTGCAGCCCGCCCATGATCGCCACCGCGTCCATGGCCGATACGAAATCCTTGTTGAAGGTGTGCAGCGCCTCCTGACCGGTGGCCCCGAAGGAGAGGAAATAGCGTTCGTCTTCTTCGACAAAGACACGGTCACCGCCGCGCAGCAGGGTGTCGAGGCGTGGATTGTTGAGCAAGTTGTCCACTGAAGTGCCATAGATCGAGCGACCGCGCACCAGGCGGATCTGCGGGTTGTTGATGTCCAGGCTGATGCCGCCGCCTGCGGAAATCAGCCCCATGACCGAATAGTTGCGATTGGGCATCGGGTAGGTGCCGGGACTTGTCACGCCGCTGACCAGATCGACCGAATTGTTGCGCCCTTCGAGCATGCTCAGCTGCAACTGAGCTGAGGGCACGATGGCCTCAAGCGCCGATTGCAGCTCTTCGCGGGCCAGATCCGGGGTCAGACCGATGACGCTGATGTTGCCCACATAGGGCATGAAGATTGATCCATTCGAGGCAACGGTGACATCTTGAAGCTGTACGCTTTTTTCTTCGAGACCGGTCAGCAGCGAATTGTCGTTGCTGTCCCAGATCCGCAGGGTCAGCTTGTCGCCGGGTTGGATGATCTGGGTCTTGGCCCCCCGGCTGGCACCAATCCAGCTCAGGTTCTCCTGCTTGCCGGTTGGCGGCCATTGCGCCACGGTGGGCAGAAAGGCGCGGGTCACGGGATAGAGCGCAAAATCCGCATTTTCGCTGCTGGCCTGCTTGAGGATATCCTCGCTGACCGGTGCACCGCCCGGCAGGTTGTTGCAGCCGCTGATCACAAGGGTCGCGGCAAGGGCGAGAAGAAAGGGCAATAAACGCATATCCGGGACCTGACGGTAAAAGACTTGATTTTTTCTGACCGCAAGATACTGGGCTTTTGAGTATGGTCAACTGGAACAAGATACCAGATGAAGTTTTCCGAGAGCTTGGTTTTGGGCGCAACAGGTCGGTTGGGGCAGATCCTGCGTCGACACGGCCCGGTCAGCCATGTTCGCTGGCAGAGCAGGCGGGATATAGCCGAAGACGGCTGGAGTGATGCGGAGCGCGCGCGCTGGCATGTGCTGGATCCGCTTAGCGACCCGGTTGGATTGGCTCAGGCTGCAGATGGCTGTGCGACGATCCTGTGTCTGGCGGGTACCGTGCCCGGGCGTGGCGGGAATCTGGTGGATAACATTCATCTGGCCGAGGCTGCGGTGCGGGCCGGGGCCGAGGTGGGCGCGCGGGTGCTGTTGGCCTCGTCTGCGGCGGTCTATGGCGCGCGACAGGGCGTTTTGAGCGAAGATCTGCCGACCACGCCAGTGACAGATTATGGTCGAGCCAAAGCCGAGATGGAGGCGCAGGCCGCAGATTTGGGCGCGCAGCTGGGGGTGAGGGTGAGCGCGTTGCGCATCGGCAATGTCGCCGGCTGCGATGCGATCCTGGGCGGCTGGCATCCTGGATTCAAACTGCATCGTTTTGCGGACGGCAGTACGCCCCGGCGCAGTTACATCGGGCCAGTGACGCTGGCGCGGGTTCTGGGCGATGTTTTGTGCAGGCCCGATTTGCCCGAGGTGCTGAACATTGCCGCACCCGGGGTGGTGGGCATGGGTGCGCTTTTGGATGCGGCCGCGTTGCCTTGGCGCGCGACGCCCGCGCCGCCCGAGGCTATTGCCGAGGTCCATTTGTCGACATGGCTTTTGCAGGGCTTCACTTCGCTGACCGCGGCCGATAGCTTGCCGCAAACTCTAGTATGGGAATGGCAGGAAGCGGCTCCCGACACGCGGAAAGGAAGCTGATGACCTGGCGCAAGCGCATGTTCGATCTGTTTTTTGCCAGTCTTCTGGTGGCCATTCTCGGGCCGATTTTGCTGGGCCTGCTGGTCTGGTTGCTGATCAAGGAAGGGCGCCCGATCTTTTATGTGGCCGAGCGGATGAAGGGCGTGGATCAGCCATTCATGCTATGGAAATTCCGCACGATGAGCGTGGTGGACGAGGATACGGGCGTGTCAGGGGGCGACAAGGACATGCGGATCACCCGCACGGGGGCCTGGCTGCGGCGAAGGCGCTTGGATGAGCTCCCGCAATTGTGGAACATCATCAGGGGAGATCTGAGCTTTGTCGGTCCGCGGCCTCCTTTGCGCGAATATGTTGAGCGTTATCCGGCGCTTTATGCCCGGGTGCTCAAGTCGCGCCCGGGGGTCACCGGGTTGGCGTCGATCGTCTACCATGGCCATGAGGATACACTGTTGCGGCGCTGTATGACGCCGGAGCAGACCGATTCAGTTTATTCGCGGGTGTGCGTGCCTGCCAAGGCCCGGCTGGATCTGATCTATCAGCGCCATCAGAGCACTTGCTATGACTTCGACCTGGTGTTCCAGACCATTGGCAATCTGTTTCAGCGCAGGCATAATTGACATACGACTCTGTGCAGAGTCGTGCCTAAAAGGAAATGTATTGATTCAAGAACGCCTTCGTCCTTATAGGACAGCAGTCCTATAGTTTCTGCGCGATGCGTAATTTAAGTATTTTGAGGAATGATCATGACAAGAAAAATCACCAAAGCCATTTTTCCGGTTGCGGGTATGGGAACCCGGTTCTTGCCAGCGACAAAATCTGTGCCCAAAGAAATCATGACCCTGGTGGATCGTCCTCTGGTCCAATACGCTATCGATGAAGCCCGGGCTGCGGGCATCAAGGAGTTCATCTTTGTCACGTCGCGGGGCAAGGGAGCGCTTGAGGATTATTTCGACCACAACCACATGTTGGAACAGGAGCTGCGCAAAAAGGGCAAGGACGACCTTTTGAACACGCTCAAGGAAACCAACATGGACAGCGGCGCGATTGCCTATATCCGCCAACACAAGGCCTTGGGGCTGGGGCATGCGGTTTGGTGCGCGCGGCGTTTGATCTCGTCGAACGAATCCTTTGCCGTGATCCTGCCCGATGATGTGATTGCCGCCGAGAAACCCTGTTTGCAGCAGATGGTCGAGGCCTATCAGGAAACCGGCGGCAATATGGTGGCTGCGATGGAAGTTCCCCCAGAAAAGGTATCCGCCTATGGTGTGCTGGATGTCGCCGACGATATGGGGTCGGTGGTCTCGGTCAAGGGCATGGTCGAAAAACCCAAGGCTGAGGAAGCGCCTTCGAATCTGGCGGTGATCGGGCGTTACATCCTGGGGCCCTCGGTGATGCGCAACCTCAACAAGATTAAATCGGGGGCCGGTGGTGAAATCCAGCTGACCGATGCGATTGCTGCGGATATTGGCACCGAAACCTCTGTCTATGGGTATCGCTTCCGCGGCCAGCGGTTTGACTGCGGCTCGAAGGCGGGCTTTTTGCAGGCAACCGTTTCCTTTGCCTTGGCCCGCGATGATCTGCGCGATGATCTGAGCCGTTATCTGGACGAGATTGTCCAGACACAGAAGGCGGCCGAATAACGGGTCGGGCGGCGACGCCGCCCTGCTCAAGCCCTGTGTTCAGAACTGTTCTCAAGCATCGCGTGGTTCCGGTTTGGGATCAGGGATGTTTGCCCTACTATTTGGCAAATGCATGTAGATCAGGTGCCCGTAGCGGGGCTGTGTCATACTGAAGGCGCCTGTTTTTCAGCTTTGATGGGACGGTTTTCCACCTAAAGGTTTGGTGCTTGCCACGAAATGAGGTAAGTATCTGTTAATGAATTTATTTAACTAGGTGGACAGAATATTCGGCGCAGATCGAAGTTCGTTCCAGATTGGTACCGAAATCGAGCGGTGAACGTTGAAGGCCACATTATAATAGGACTGCATTCGTATGTTCACTTTGCTAAATCGGATGAACCGCCAGCAGAAAGCGTGGATTTTCATTGTAATCGATCTGCTTTTGATCCCTGCTGCATTGCTGTTCAGCTATGCCATTCAGGCCTTGCCGACAATGCCGCTGGAAACCCTGCGCATGACCTTGCCGTCACTGCCCTGGTTGATGGTCATCGGTCTTTGGCTGATTGTTTGGTCTGGGTTGCCGTATATCCAACTCAACGCATTTGAACGCCATGCCGTGTTCTTGACCGCGATGGTGGCGGTTGGGTTGGGGGTCAGCTCGTTGGTGCTGATGACGGTTTCGGGCGTTTCACTCCCGCTTGGCACCAATGTCATGTTTGGCATCATCTATTTCCTGTGCATCGTGGCTTCGCGGGTGGTGCTGCATCAGGTGGTTCTGGCGATCTATCGGCGGGCACAGCCGCGTCGTCAGGTGCTGATTTATGGCGTGGGCACCACTGGCATGCAGTTGGCCCAGGCACTCAAGACCCATGAGCGGATCCAGCCGGTGGCTTTTGTTGATGACAACACCTCCTTGCAGGGCATGAACCTGATGGGGTTGCCGGTTTATCCCCCTGCGCGCCTGACTGAAATCGTTGAAGCGCGCAATGTGAAACGCGTGCTGTTGGCGATGCCGTCCCAAAGCCAGCCCAAGCAGGCTCAGATCATCAAGCAGCTGCAAACCAAGGGGCTTGAGGTGCAGGCCCTGCCATCGTTTGCCCAGCTCATCGGAGAAGAGGCTCTGGTTGATAAGCTGACTCCAGTTGCCCCGCAGAGCTTTTTAGGGCGGGCGACGCGCAATATGGAATTGGCACAATCGTGTGACAGTTATGCCGGGCGCACTGTGCTGATTTCTGGGGCAGGCGGGTCGATCGGCTCAGAACTGTGCCGTCAGGTGCTGCCCTGCCGTCCCGCCCGGTTGGTTCTGTATGAGCTGAACGAGCTGGCCCTCTATACCGTCCATCAGGAATTGACGCAGCTGACAGAAGGCACTGAAATTGCAATCGTTCCGATCCTGGGATCGGTCACGGACCCACGACAGGTGCGGCAGGTACTGGCTGAATATGAAGTTCAGGTCGTGCTTCATGCCGCGGCCTACAAACATGTGCCCCTGGTGGAGGCCAATCCGCTGCCGGGGCTGGCCAACAATGTATTTGGCACACAGACTTTGGCGCATGAGGCAGCCGTGGCCGGGGTTGAGCGGTTTATTCTGATTTCTTCGGACAAGGCCGTGCGCCCGACCAATGTGATGGGGGCCTCGAAGCGGTTGGCAGAGCTGGTGATCCAGGACTTAGCAACACGTCATTCAGACACGGTTTTTGCCATGGTTCGGTTTGGCAATGTGTTGGGGTCCTCAGGGTCGGTGGTGCCACTGTTTCAGGAACAAATTAGCCGGGGTGGTCCGGTGACCGTTACGGACCCTCGGGTCAAACGCTTTTTCATGACCATTCAAGAAGCGGTGCAATTGGTTTTGCGCGCGGGGGCAGATGCCCGCGGCGGCGAAGTGTTTGTGCTTGATATGGGTGAATTGGTGCCCATCCTGAAGTTGGCACGTCAGGTCATTCAGAGTGCTGGGTATTCCGTGCGGGATGACGCGACTCCGGATGGGGATATCGAAATCGAATTTATTGGTCTGCGCCCAGGCGAAAAACTGGAAGAAGAGCTGACTCTGAGCCCGGGGTTGATTGCGACCCGACACCAGAAAATTTTCTGTGCGCAAGAGGCCAAACTGTCGGAGCTCGAAGTCGCTGCCATGTTGCGGGGGCTGCGTCAGGCGCTTGCGACCAATGATATTGAGGCGGCCCGATCTCAGTTGACCCGCTGGGTTGAAGGGGGCGGAACAGATACGCAACCCGAGCGAAAGCAATCTTAAAAAAAAGGGGCCCCGCAGTCTGTTTGGCCTCTACATTTTTATCACAGGGCGGCGAAAGCCCTATGTGCCCGTTGATTGATGTCTGCCGTTTGTGATTTAACAAAAAAATTAGAAAACCTATTATGGCGATGTCAATTTCGACCTGCGCTTGACCGGTGAAAGCAGGAACTTCATGCGCCTCTTGATTGCAATCGGATGTATCGCGGCTTTGTTGAGTGGGGCCAGCCATGCTGAGCAGGTCTATACAACAGCCCCCCATGATCCAACCCAGGCCCCGGTCTTACGGCCTTTACCGCCGCCGTCGTTGAATTTTTACGGGGCACCGGGTTTGATTGACATGCCGTCGGGTGAGATGATGCCTGAAGGACAATTCTCACAGACGATATCCTATTTTGGCGGGCAGGGCCGGATCAACCTGGCGTTTCAACCCACGGAATGGCTCTCGGCGACCTTTCGATATATTGGTATCCGGGATCTGAACCTATTCGGGTTTTCCACTTATTATGACCGGGGTTTTGATGTTCGGTTTCGCCTGTTCAAGGAAAAGCGGCGCTTTCCTTCTATCGTTGTTGGGTTGCAGGATTTCGCGGGTACCGGTGTTTATGCCGGGGAATACATCGTTGCTACAAAGACATTTGAAACCCCTCCTGTCTTGGGATCACGTCTTCCTGGTCGGCTAAAACTAACCGGCGGTCTTGGCTGGGGACGTCTGGGGACGCATGGCGGGTTTGGTGGCATTGGAACGCGCCCGAATTTTGTCGGGGGTGATACCGGGGGCGAGCTGTCTTATGACCAGTGGTTCCGGGGCCCCATAGCCCCCTTTGGCGGGATTGAATGGCTGGCCACAGATAAGCTTGGGTTCAAGCTGGAATACTCTTCGGATGCCTATGAACTGGAAACCCAAAGCAGTTCGGTGTTTGAACGGAAATCCTCGTTTAACTTCGGGGTCGAATATCAGGCTACCCCGCGCACCCGGGTCGGGGCGTATTATCTGTATGGATCTGAGTTTGGGATCAGCGCGCAGATTCAGCTGAGCCCCTATTTCCCGCAGGCGGAACCAGTCACACCTGCCCCCTATCCGGTACAGGCACGCCCGAGCCGCAACACAAACCCTGAAGCCTGGGCAACGACCTGGACGGCAAGCGCAGGCGCGCCAGCAACGCTGCGTGATGAGTTGGCTCCGGTATTGGAAAACGATGGCCTGTTGCTCGAAGCGCTGGACGTCAGCGCCCACAGCGCCGAATTGCGGTTCCGCAATCAGCGATATCGTTCGAATGCTGTTGCCGTCGGGCGCGCGGCACGCTGGATGGCGCGGATTCTGCCCGCCTCGATCGAAACTTTCAGGCTGGTGCCTGTGGTTCGGAGCATGCCCCTGTCAACGGTTGTGATCCGGCGATCAGATCTTGAAGCACTGGAACACACGCCCAACAACAGTCAGGCGCTGCTGGCAGTGGCGGGCTTTGAAGATGCAAAGCCTCTGTCCTCACGCGCTGTCGAGGGCAAGGATCTCTATCCTGACTTCAGCTGGTCGGTATCCCCTTATTTCACACCAGGTTATTTTGATCCGGATCAACCCTTTCGGATTGATGCCGGGGTCGAGGTCGGTGGAACCTATCAACCGGCCCCGGGCTGGGTGCTCTCTGGCAGGGTACGGCAACGCATTGCCGGCAACTTGGCCGATGGGCGTCTAGCACCGTCCAACTTGCCACCTGTGCGGACAGATCAGGTGCTGTATGCCCAGTATGATACGACTTTGAACCAACTCTATCTTGCGCGTTACTGGCGCCCGGGGCGGGATCTCTATGCCCGGGTGACGGGGGGATATTTCGAATATGGCTATGGCGGTCTGTCGACCGAGGTGTTGTGGAAACCTGTCAGCAGCCAGTTGGCGTTAGGGGTTGAGGCAAACTATGCGATCAAACGGGATTATGACCAGCGCCTTGGGTTCCAGGATTACAAGGTCTTCACAGGCCATGCCTCGGCCTATCTGGATATGAACAACGGCTTCACCGCACAGGTGGATATGGGGCGTTATCTGGCTGGCGATTATGGGGCCACAGTGTCGTTGGACCGGGTCTTTAACAATGGCTGGTCTGTGGGGGGATTCTTTACTCTGACCAACGTGTCTGCCGAGGATTTTGGCGAGGGTTCCTTTGACAAGGGCATTCGCTTTTCCATTCCGGTGCGCTGGTTCTTGGGCAAGCCTAGCCGTAAATCGATGGGTACGGTTATTCGCCCGATCCAGAGAGATGGCGGCGCGCGTGTGAGTGTACCGGGGCGCCTGTATGGGCCGGTTCGAAATGCGCACCGCAAAGCGCTGAGCGATCAATGGACGAGGTTCTGGGAATGACGCGGCAGATGTGGAAATGGGCATTGGTACCCATGCTGGTGCTGATGGGATGTGCTGGCGGCAACGAAGTTGCGCCTCTGCAGGTCGAGTTGTTTCGCGCCGGGCAAGAGACGGTTGCGGCCAAGCGCGCTGAAAAAACTGCCAAGCCTGCGACTTTGAACCGGGCTCAGATTGAATCTCTGAATTTGACGATCATGGACGTTTCAATCGAAGACCGTGATATCGTGGGCTATGTCACTCTGAACGCAGAGCAGAATGATACCCTGCCCGGACGTGTCAATGTCTGGCGTACGGCAGATAATATCAGTCTGAGCATGCGCAATGGCGTATTGATTTCCACTCATGGATTTGGTGGCGACCTTCAATCCAGCTCAGTACAGGTTTCGAATTCGCGGCTGGGGCCGTCCCAAGGAGAGATGGTTCATGTGATTCGCGGTTTGGATGATCGCGAAGTCCGTTTTGCATTTGGATGTGATGTTGTGGACCTGGGTATTGAGACCATTGAAGTGCTTGAATACAAGTATGCGACACGCCATTTGCAGCAACAATGCGCCGCCAACAGCGGACAGGTGGTTAATGACTATTGGATCGGCACAAATGGTGGTATAATCTGGCAGTCTCGGCAATGGGCTGGGCCTTTTGTCGGATACCTGCGTTTTCGACGCTTAACCAAGTAAGAATGTTCTTTTCAGCCCGTTGCTTTGAAGGCTGATACCTTATAGACTAAGTTGAAAGTAGATATGCTTTAGGCTACTCTTCGACTAAGTTCAGCCAAAAGGGGTTTGATTATGAAAAATGTAATTACCGCATGCGTCAGCGCTGCAATGCTCGTGTCCTCGACAACGTTTGCTTTCTCGGCACAAGATGAGAAAGCAATGAGCGATGCGCGCGACAGACAGATCTGTGAAAAATACGGCAAAGACAATAACAAAACCTTGAGTGTTTTGGTAAGTGCCGAATACAAGATTCACAACGGCGTAAACACACTTTACGTTCAATGTTCGGATGATGATGCAGCACTTCTGCCAGGTCTGGGCGGAACTGGTGCGGCAGTTGCAGCCAGTGCTGGTGTTCTCTTGCTGGCAGCGGTGTTGGGCGACGATGACGAAACCGTCACCACCACCACCACCACGACAGCTAGTGGTTCCTGATCACTTGAGTGATCTTGATGTGACGTGAGAATAGGGAGCAGGCCATGACGGCCTGCTCTTTTTTATCTTGTGGTCTGGTATGTCGCCATAGCCGCAGTTGATTTTGAGACTAGAACCATAATTTATCCTGTCTGGTGGCTCGGGCACGCGCCTGTAGTCGCTTTCTCGCAAGAGCTATCCGAAACAGTTTGTGCTTTTGGTGGGTGATCGGTTCCAGGTCAAGCGCATCCATGTGCACCCTGGCGCTGCGCTGAGCTTGCAATCGCACCATCACCGCTCCGAGCATTGGATCGTGGTCGAAGGCTCTGCCAATCACCGTCGATGACGAAGTCAAGCTGGTGACCGAAAATCAGTCTGTCTATATCCCGCTGGGTGCAGTGCACCGGATGGAGAACCCCGGCAAGGTACCGATGGTTCTGATCGAAGTGCAAACCGGCAGCTATTTGGGCGAGGATGACATTATCCGCTACGAGGACGTCTACGGCCGCAGGTGAACGGAACGGCACCCATCAGGGTGCTTTGCTCTTCATCTGCGCGCACAAGATGCTCAGGTTCAGAACAGGAAGTTATCCGTATCCAGATCTTCACGGGCCACTCCCACCAGGGTCAGGGTATTGCCCAGGCCGTCATTGATCAGAGTATTACCTCCGCCCTCGGACAGGTGGTTGGCCTGCAAATCCGAGACAGAGGTGATCGTGTCCACAGCTGACAGGTCGATCCTGTCTTCGGCCGTCGAGAAGAATTCGGCCCGGTCCGCTCCGGTCGAGAAGATGATGACGTCGGCGCCCGCCCCGGCATAGATCAGGTCATCTCCGGCCCCGCCGTCTATGTTGTCATCGCCTGATGCACCATAGAGCGTGTCGTTGCCGTCATTGCCAAAGAGCGTGTCGTTGCCCGCGCCGCCAAAGACCTGATCATCCCCGGCCCCGCCCAAGGCCCGATCATCACCATTGCCCGCGCCGACCTGATCATTGTCATCGCCCCCATCCAATGTGTCGTTGCCATCCGCGCCCCAGAGTTCGTCTGCGCCGCTCTCGCCCGAGAGGTTGTCATTGCCAACCGCGCCGCCCAGGGTATCGGCGCCCGCGCCACCCCAGGCCCTGTCATTGCCAATTGCGCCCCAAAGTTCATCATTGCCTTCGCCGCCCAGCAGGCTGTCGTCGCCCGCGGCGCCGCCAAGCGTGTCATTGCCTTCACCGCCATGAGCGGTGTCATTGCCGGCTGCCGTGAACACGGCGTCCTGGCCTGCGCCGCCTTCGAGACTGTCATTGCCAAGCCCGGCGCCCAGCAGGTCGTCGCCCGCACCGCCCAACAGGGTGTCATTGCCGGCCGCGCCATAGAGCGTGTCATTGCCGCCCATGCCATCCAAGCTGTCATTGCCATTTGCCGCCATGATCAGGTTGCTGACTGCATTTCCGGTCACCGTGTCATGGCCCCCGCCTGCGACCAGGTTTTCGATGACAGTGCCACGGGCGATACCGACATTGCCGATCATGCCATTGATGTCGGAATACCCTGTGTCCCGCAGGTCGATGCGATCGTTTGTGGTCGAGGTCGCAAGGTTCAGCGTGTCGATCCCGTCCCGGTCATAGATCGTGACCGCCACCGGATCGCCG
The DNA here is from genome assembly GCA_965183835.1 of Paracoccaceae bacterium. Classification (GTDB taxonomy): domain Bacteria; phylum Pseudomonadota; class Alphaproteobacteria; order Rhodobacterales; family Rhodobacteraceae; genus OMPR01. The sequence goes on from CBCYME010000005.1 coordinate 12,496, forward strand.
GTGGTGTTGGGGATGCTGCGCCCCGACAGGGCCTGGTTCAAGATCCCCTGATAGCCACTGGCGGTGCCGGTGTTGCCCCAGACCGTGTTGCCGGTGGTTGCCGAGGTGCTGCCCGGCGCGCCATAGAGGATCTGGATCGCCGCGATATCCGACATCATAGCAGTCAGCGGAATCGCGCGGGTTGCATTGATCGTCGAGTTTTCGTTCTGATTAAAATAAGACATCACCGACAGCTGCCAGCTGTCATTGGCAAAGGTCTCGTCCTGACCATAGTGGGCGTTGCCGTTGTATTGCCCCTGGTGTCCCAGGCCCAAGGCGTGGCCCACTTCGTGGATATAGATCAGAGCGGCATATTGATCGCGATTGGCCCCGCCATGGGTCGCCAGCCAATTGGTCGATACATTCACGATCGAGTTGTGAATGGTCTGCCCCAAAAAGCTCATATTGGTAGAGGCGCCTGACTGGTTATCATCAAAGGTGATATTGGCCGACCCGCTGGTTTCGACAAATTCGATGTTGGCCACGGATTCCCACACCTCAAAGGCCCAGCGGGCCAGCACCTGACCTTCATAGGTCAGCGCGTTGATGTTGACGGTGATCTGATTGCTCTGGCTGGTGTTAAAGCTGCGCTGCGTACCGCCCCAGTATCCTTCGGTCAGGAACTGCGCGGTCTGGTCCAGACTGCCCACCTCGGCCGGTACCGTCTCGCCAAACGAGATGGTATAGCTGCCGTCGGTGCGGTTGGCATAAGATTCCGCTTCGATGTAATAGGTCCCCGAGTTTGAGGCGGTGAATCGTAGCGCGGAATCCAATCCGGTACCGCCATCATCGTTTGCGGCAACTTCGCGTCCGCTGGCATCAAACAGCTGCAGATAGGGGTCGCCCAGGGTGCCGCCGCCGCCAGCCCCGGACAGGCCGATGGTATAGGTGGTGCCCGCAGTCAGGGTGACGCGCACCCAATCACTGTCGGCTGCAGGGCTTAGCGCGCCACTGAACGTTTCGTTCAGAGACAGGGAATAGCTGGTCGAGTTGTTGCCCGCCGCATCGTTGATTTCGGTGACCGAGGCTTGCTGGTCACCGGCAAAGATACATTCAGGATTGAATGTCGGAAGTTGGTTGCACAGGCCACACATCGATACGCCTCATTCGACTCTTTTTGTTAGAGAGTTTTATGCCATAGGTTGTTTTGGTGTTCGAGATACAGCTCTGCTTTCTGTGTACCGCTTTATCCCCGGACATGTTTATCTAGGACAGTTGCGGCAAAATAGAGGTGGTCCTAGTTTTTCGACCACTTTGCAGCCCTGTTAAGGTGGATCAGGGTTTCATTTCAGGCTGCCATTCTCATAGGCTCTGTTTTGCTCGCATAGGCCTCGTCGGGGGTCAAGATGCCATGGGTCGAGTGCGGTCGTTCGGCATTGTAATAGGCCAGCCATTTTCCGATGCCGCAGCGGGCCTGTGACCCGGTCTCAAACCCGTGCAAATAGACACATTCGTACTTCAGGGACCGCCAGAGACGCTCGATCATACGATTATCAATCCACCGCCCTTTGCCATCCATGCTGATCTTGATCTTCGCATCTCTCAGCACGTCGATCCAATCACCGCTGGTGAACTGTGATCCCTGGTCGGTGTTGAAGATCTCCGGCGTGCCATGTTTTGACAGCGCCTCTTTCAGTGCTTCGACGCAGAACGCGGTGTCCATGCTGTTGGAGAGCCGCCAAGCCAAAACCTTGCGGCTAAACCAGTCCATGATCGCCACGAGATAAAGGAAGCCGCGCTGCATCGGAATATAGGTGATATCTGCACACCAGACCTGGTTTGGGCGGTCAATCACGACGTTCCGTAGCAAGTATGGCCAGATTTTATGCTGTGGGTGTTTCTTGCTGGTGTTCGGCTCTTGGTAGATCGGCACCAACCGCATGAGGCGCATCAAACGGCGGACACGATGGCGCCCGCATGCGTGGCTATTGCGTTTCATGTGCCGGGCCATTTGACGTGATCCGTACCACGGAGTCTCCAGGAATTGCTTGTCGATGATCGCCATAAACCGCAGGTTCTCGGCGCTCTCACCCTTCGGCTCATAGTACAAATTTGACCGCGCCAGGGTCAGTAGCGCACACTGGCGGCGGACGCTCAACTTATTATCCTTGCTCACCATTTTTTGCCTCGCGTCCCGAGCAACTGGTGCGAGGCATTGGCCAAAAAATCCCGTTCCACCACAAGCTGACCAATCTTGGAATGCAGCTTGTCGAGTTCCGCCGCACTTACCTGCTCCGGGGCGGCACCTCGGCGCGCAAAAGCTGTCGCCATGTTCTCTATCGCCGCGCGCTTCCAAGTGCCGATTTGTGTCGGATGAACATCGTACTTCTTGGACAGCTCAGCCAGCGTCAGCTCCTCGCGGATCGCTTCAAGCGCAACCTTGGCCTTGAACTCAGGCGAATGGTTCTTTCGTTTCTTCATTCCGGATCACTTCTCTCATCATGCGATCCACCTTAACAACTGGTCCGAAATTCCGCGACCACCTCTCCCTTCTACCGATACTTCCCAACAGATCGCATCAAACAACTACGCGCAGACCATGCCGAAGCCCACCAAACGTAGTTAAATCCTGTGGTGGGTTACGTACCTTTGTTGGGATGGACCCGTGGTTGGAATAATGGATCAGGCGAGGAGGGGCACTTTGGGGTGAAGCTTTCATTGTCTTGGCCACCGAAGCAGGAAAACTAATTTGCCCAGATGCCGCCGCGTGAACGTGGCAAGAAATAGGGGTGATTACTTCACACCGCGCCGCCGCAATATGTGCACCTTAATAGCCTTCCAAAAACGGTGGTTTTTGGAGTGATCAAAAACAAAAAAGCGCAACGGCGAAATTATCGTAAATGAGTACGTTTCTGCCGTCGTTGCGCCAAAAACGGCGTGTATAAACCGACCCTGCATGGCTCACTCGGCCGCGCGCAGATCGATGTGCGATGGCGCGTCAAAGTCCGTCGGCACAACACCGCCTTTCGTGATCCGCTCAACAAAGCTACGCGCGGGTAGGTTTTTGGGCGTCTCGGTGAAATTAAACCGCACCGGCACATCGCCCGTGACGGTAGATTTGGCATGAGCGATGATGGCGTCCTCGACACCTTTGCCCATCACCCGGCAGCTGAGGACGAAATCGGCAAACTCCCACGCCCCATCCGCCTTGTGCAACGAAGCCACCCCCGTCAGCCCTGAAGTGCCGTATTTGTCGGATACCGTATAGGTGAACGCATTATTGTCGGCCTCTTGTGACCAAGCCCAAAACGCTTCTTCGGTAAAGCGTCGGGTCTGGGTGTTGAACTGGTTGGTCTTGTTCAAGAGCTGCACTGTGCGGGCCAGATTTTTGCGGTCCACAGGCGCGTATTCCACCGCCAGTTCAAGCGAGTTGAGCCAATCACCCAGATCAACACTAACCTCTTGGTCTTCGCGGCGCAGTTTCTCGGTGCGGTAGCTTTGCGAGCGCTGCAAATCCTCATCACTGATCGTGAGCGTTTCAAAACAGGTCAGCCCCGCAATGATTTGCGGCCAGTACGCCACATCGACAGGCAGATCAGGCACTAACACGTCAGGCAGCGCACCTTTGACGCGCTCGCGCTCTGACACGTTGTCATCCAGAAACACCGCAGCCGAAGGCAACAGGTTTAATTCCTTGAGCATCGCCGAGATGTTCGCAGCCTTGTCTTGCCAGTTGATGCCTTTGGCCGAAAAATCATCCATCCGCAAGATCATGTTGGGGTGGCTTTCGATTGCATCTACCGCAACACTTTCAGTGTTCTTGCTGGACAGTGCCAATAGGATGCCGCGGTTGTTGAACCCCTTGAGGATCTTTTGCACCTGCAGATGTGACGCGCCGACCGGATCGTTGCCGCCAATCTTGAGGCCTGCAATGCCATCATCGCCTACGATGCCACCCCACATGGTGTTGTCCAGATCGCAGAAAATCACCTTGCGACTGGGCACCACCAGCGCCAACAGCGCAGGCGCGAGGGTTGTGGCAACATGCTCAAGGAAGTCGGGGGAATAGGGCATACGCGCCATGGCTTGAATGCGCGGGTCATGGGACCGCCCGTCAAAGGTGGTCTCAAACCCTTGCAGATCCACAAAGTGCACATTTGGCAGGTCGGCCAGCGCCTCGGCCAGCTGCAGGTTCATACGCGCCAACAGGTTGACGGGCCCCAAACCATTCCTGGCCATCAAGCCCACAGCCCACGGCAGTGCCACAGGCAGTGACCAGTTCATAACAAAAATGTTGTCATAACCACCCGCAGCCTTGCGCACATAAGAGGCGTATCCAGCGACCTCCTTTGCGATCACATCCGCGTCAATCTTTTCAAATGACAAAGCATGTCCAAAGGACGGCACTTGTTTTTCGGGTGAGGTCCACAGCAGCAGGTTATCGGACACGGGTACGCCCAACAAGGCCTGCGTGACCTGATCATAAGGTGCGACGCTGCAGTCAATATCGCCACCAGATGCGCGTTTTAGAAAATCCGCCAGATAATCTACAACGATGTCTGATGAGATTTGGATGAGAAGTTTGGTCATGTAAGGCTCCGTCAGTGTGGGGCATATATGTGGTTTGGTTCAAGCAGGGTCGGTACCGTGGCCTAGGGATGTCTTGAGTGCCGTCAAAACAACAGGCAGAGGGTCTGCTGATTTGACAGGGATGACGCTGGCCGTCTGGTCCGTCGGCATCCGGTCAAAGCGCGGCATGTGGATACGCAGCCCTTTTTGGTTCAGTTCCAGATGGCGGCATAACATTTCAGAGGCCGCTTTGGCGGCGGCATATTCGCCCATGTTTTTGGGCAAACTTTCAACGAAGACCGAAGACGGATACAGCACATCCAGCTTTTTACCTTTGGCCGCTGTCGCGCAGATTTTGTTGAACCCTTCGATGTAGTGGGTGCAAAATTTGTTGAACAAGGATGTCGTAAAGACGCCATTGCGGGCGGCAGAAATAAACGGTGAGCTCATATAGACCAGTAGGTCAATGTCGGGCAGTACAGGCAAGGTTTCGGCGGTGACATCCAGTTGTATTGTCCGCGCCTGACCACCACCTGCGGTGATCTCGTCGGCGACAGCGCGCGCGTCTTTTTCGCCCGAATGATAGCTGAGCGTGACATCCGCGCCGCCTGCTGCCAACAGCTTGGACGCAATTTCGCCAAGCCCGCGCGAACCGCCTACAACCAACGCACGCACACCGTCAAATTCGGTACGCTCTACAGTTGTCGCAATTTCAGAATACGAAGGCTGCACCGTAGGCGCAGGCCTGAAGAAGGCGATGATCTCTCCTCCAAGGCCGGGCATCTCGAGCGCCAGATCGATCTTCGAGAACCGCGTGTCGACGGTGCTGATGGTATAGGATAGATCACAGGCCCGCGCGGCAGTATCCGTGGCGGCATTTGCAGTCAGGGTGAGCTGCGAATAGATCGAGTTCAAGCCGGGACAATGCACGCCCACGAGCCGCGTGCTGGCCAGCAGGCCCGCAATCTGGAGGGTAGGCAATTGTGCCTCTATCGCAGGGAAGAGCGCGGTCAGATCGGCAGGATCATAGGTCAGTGGCAAACGGCCTTTCTGGCCTGTTACAACCTGATCCAGCGCCAGATCAACAGGGCCTTGCTGGCCGGGACGGCTTTGGGCTGGTGCGGGCAATGCAGGGCCTACCTCCGTCCACCCCACCAATAGTTTCATCATCACGACGCCATCGCTGAGAACGCGCAAACGAGTCTGACCGTCCGTGTCGGTCCTGTCCAGATCCACAGAGGTGTTGATTGTGACCGGCTGCAAAAACTCAGCATTCAGCGTGCCGATGGTCTGCGGCGCCGGCCGGCACTCCGACAGTGCCCAAAGCACCAGATGGATGCCGTGCACAACGGGTGATCCGAACATCAGCCGTCGCGCCGCCAGCGGGTCAACGTGAAGAGGGTTGTTGTCGCCTGACAGCGTGGCAAACGCCAGTTGATCCTCAAGGGTGAAAGTGCGCGATGCCATAGCCATCTGAAAAGTTTCCTTTTGCTGGAATGAAAGCTTCAAGAAGTGGGGCCAAAAATGGGGATCAAATCAGTTTTCATAACGCGTGCGGCAAGCTCGGCGGGCAATGTGACCACGGCGACATCCGCTGCGGCTGTACGGGGCATCAACTGACTGGCGCCCTTGGCCAGCGTATGACTGCGCAGGAACAAGCGCGCCACATACAAACGCGTGTTTGAGTCAAGCCCGGCCAAATCAACGGGCGCAGTGGTGTGGGCTTTTACAAAAACCCTTAGGTCACGGCGCAACTGGGTCTGCTCGAGGCCGATCATCAGATTGTCGCGGTTGTTCCATAAGCAGGGCAATTCAACAAGCGTGCCGGGATATTTCTTCATGACCCCCGTGACCCAAGGGGGGGGCGTGGGGGATTGCGTCCATTTCATCACTACGATCGCAGTGGGGGCAGGCAGCTTGCCCATGGCGCCAAAGGACTCCAGCGCGTGAATTGATCCACTGAATTTGGCCGTCACAGGCGCGGTCAGGCGCTCTGGCCCCAGCACGATTTTCTCGCCTGGCAAGTCATCCAGCCGCGCGACATAGTCATAATCAATAGCGAGCACATCCCCGCGCTCGGGCGTGTTCCATTTCTTGGTGGGGACAGGCACCCCGCCGATATCCCCTTTGACGATGCCACTTTGCGCAATAATCTGCGGGAATCTCTTGCGGAAATAATCAAATCCTTCGGGGGTGGGGTGATGGCGATCTACATATAATTCCGCGCCGACTTCGAATAGGATGTCATCGAGCGATACAACCAGCCAATGGGGGAATTTCTTGGCCAGTTCGGTCAGTTTGGCCTGAAAGTCCAACAACTTCGCGCGAAAGGCGTCGGAGTAGCCACCTGCAATTTCGGCGCGATTTTCCATCGTGACAAAGACGGTGGGCGTTGCAATTGTCTCACCAAATTTTTTCCAGGCAGCAAGGCTCTCTTCGGGGGTGATGTCAAACAACCCGATCTCTGCAGGCATATCGGTTGGCGGCTCTTCGGAAAAGTTGCACAACACATGATCATACGAGGTGCCCCCAGTCTCGCCGGGACGGCGGAACCGCAGGCTTTGCCTTGTGAAGATATCCAAAATAACATCGACTGCGATCAGATCAGATTGTTCGAAGGCCGCGCGCGACGATAGCCATTCCTCAGAAAACGCTGAGGGCGGCAGCGTTTTTGCATAGTCACTGTAATGGTCCCAGTCACTCATTACGCACGAAATCTCGCGACGCCAGACCGTGTTGACCTTGACCGGCAGTCCCATGAAACCGCCAAGTTCAAAATCGCTGCGGTTAAAGCTAATGCGAAACAGGCAAGACCCATAGTTTAACCAGCGAAAAACCTTGGTATCCGCATCGCTCATGTTGTCCACTCCTATAATATGGTTTTGCAAGGTGCTGCGCGAGACGCAGCTTACCTGTGGTGAGGGCCAGTGTTCAGCCGATCTTGCTTTGCACTGTTGTCACGATGTCACCGACGTTTTGCAGCGCTTCCAGCTCGGTGCTCTCGAACTGGCAGCCAAACTTTTTCTCGATAGCAAGGATCAGGCGCACATGGGCCAGTGAATCCCAATCCAGCACATCTTCGCTTGTGGTGGTGGCTTCAATTTCAAGATCGTCGTCATTGAAATTGTCCCGAAAAACGTCCTGAATAGTGTTCAAAATTGCTGCGTTGTCCATGTTGGATCCTTTTCAAATCATTCGCGTTATATATTCACGCACCTCTACAGGTGTTCGGCAAATCGTATCCAGAACTTACTTTTGTACTCATGTGCCAACATTTATAGGATTTCTTGCATTAACTTCGGGCGTTTTCAATCCGAATGGCTTTGTTGATGGCGAGATATGCCCAAAAGTTGGTGACGGCTGTCATCAGGCGGCGTTTTGAAGTTGCTTGATCCCGTCCTTGAACTCAACCCCCTGAATGACTTCGGGCAGGCGGTTTGGTCCGGAGATCTTTCGCCACTTCTTCTTTGCTGACATCATCAGCCGGAAGACCATGGCAAGCGCGGTCTTGCGATTCAGACATCCCTTGGTTTTACGCGTCCTGTTCCTGACCGTGGCAAAGACGCTTTCGATCGGGTTCGTGGTCCTGATGTGCTTCCAATGCTCCGCCGGGAAGTCGTAGAAGGCCAACAGCTCGTCGCGGTCCTTGACCAACTTGGCCACCGCGCGTTCGTATTTCACGCCGTAGGTTTCTACGAAGAGATTGAAGGCCGCGTTCGCCTCCTTCTTTGTCTCCGCCATCCAGATATCCTGGAGATCAGACTTCGCTTTTTCATGCAGGGGTTTGGGCATCGCGCCCAACACGTTTGCGGTCTTGTGAACCCAGCATCGTTGTTCGCGGGTCGTGGGGAAGACATCCCGCAGCGCCGTCCAGAACCCGAGCGCACCGTCCCCTATGGCCAACTCCGGCGGCACCGCCAGACCGCGCTTCTTCAGCCCTTTAAGCAGGCCGCGCCAACTGTCTGCGTTTTCCCGGAACCCGTCCATGATCGCCAGAACGTCCTTCTCGCCGTATTCATCAGCACCGATAATCACCAACATACATTGGCGATCGCCGTCCAGGCGTGGGGTGAAGTAGACCCCGTCCGCCCAGATATAAACGTAGCGCTTGCCCTTGAGATCGCGCTTGCGCCAGGCCTCGTATTCCTCCCACCACGCAGCCTTCAGTCGCGTGATGGTCGAGGACGACAGCCCCTCGGCATCAGGACCCAATAGGGCCGCCAGCGCCTCGCTGAAGTCACCCGTCGAGATGCCCTTCAGGTAAAGCCAGGGCAGCAGTTCTTCGACCGACTTTGCTTTGCGCAGATAGGGCGGAACCAACGCCGAGCGGTATTTGATCTTGCTGCCATCTTCATTGGCACCTCGGTCGCGAACGCGCGGCACCTGCACAGGTACCGTCCCGATCCCGGTCATCACCTCGCGCTCGGGTAAGAACCCATGGCGCACAAGCCGCTGGCGTCCCTCTTCGTCAAGCAGATGCGCATGTTCTGCAATGAACGACGACACCTCAGCCTGGATAGCCGTGTGCAAAAGCGCCTTCGCGCCATTCTGGATCACCTCCGTCAGCGGATCCGGGGAAAATTCTGATGGCAGTTCGAATGGTACAACTGTAGATTTGGCCATGGTGGCATATCCTTTCTCTTTGAGAATGACGGCGTGGTTAAACACCGCCATGATATGCCGCCTACTGCAGACCATCACCAACTTTCGGGCATAACTCTTGATGGGCGTGGATATCATCCTAATTCAACTGCGGCGTTTGTGGCCTTTGGCGGCGATCTAGTCCACCGTCTATGAGCTTAGCTGAACGTCTTTGCGAAACGCGACGCACCAATTAAAAAGTGGCGTCTCGTCATATGTAGATTTTTCAACGCTTGCATCGCGCAAGTTTCCACGATCGCCCAAACCAGTAGATTGCGCTTCTTTACCACCATCCCCGTTGTGATATGCGTATGATACAATCGCTCCCTCTGCGATCACTCCGGAAAGAGTGAGCGTTACCTCCGCATCATCAGTCACCACGACTGACAAGATTTGGTTATTGCCAGCATCGTAATAATCAAACCCGTAGTTTTCAGCAGCTCGCACGAGGTTTGTATCAAGGGTCATAGGGCCTTGATTTCCTGTGAACTGGATGATGACTTTATCAGCTTTTCCGACGATGGAAATAGGCCGGACTGGGGACCAGATTTCACCGCGCCGAGACGCCCGAAAGGCCTGTGCATAATATTCGCCTAAAAGACGGGTAGAGATATTGCTAATATGCGATTGATCCACGTATTTCAAAAAATACTTCGGGCACACTAGCGTGATATTGGGGTTGATCTCATGGGCTTCAAGTTGAGCCAATGGTGCCGGAAAACTATCGTCGAGTATCCCCTTCCGAGCCTTGTATCCACTCGCTGAATTGACTTGACAAATATACATCGGAACGGTGTCGGACCTGTTCGTAATCTCTTGGATTGACCGGTTGATGTCAGCATGAAGGGCGCCAAGGTTTTCGACATATTCACGATTGTTATTTAATCCGTCTTGCTCGCCGTGAATGCACACAATACCTAAATAGACAGGCTTGGAGCGTAGTATTGAAATGGTTTTGACTTGATCAATCAGCCTTTCGAAAACCTTGGTTTCCGCGCCAGGCATGATCTCTTGGTAAGACTTACCACCCCAAGCCTGGCCACTAAAAATGAGTTCGTAGTTTGCATCTTGCATCAAGTTTTCTGATGCGATGCTGGCTGTCAAAGAGTGGCCGATAGAAACACGGCCTTTTTCAACGAGCGGTATCAATGAATTTGAGGACGTTATGTTTCCTCGGGCGACCGACATAGGCGCCAGCATAAACACATTATCTGGATATGCGGGTGTATCGACCCCAAGAGCAATATCTCCCCCGACCCCACCTTCAGCCAGAGACTGACCCGTTATCAAAATACACTCAACGACATTTTTCATTTTTCACTCACTTACTTTCGGTAATCCCCCCACTTTTTTGATGGGGGTCAGCCGTCAAATTCACGCGGCTGTTTTTCACTTTCATAGCGGGCTACGTGCTGACAGTACCCTTGTGGGGTCACTCGTTGTTGTAAGTCCAGAGCCATTTTGTTACCTGGTCTTGTGCCTCCTCGATGGTTTGAAAAGTGTATTGCTTCAACCACTCGCCGTGAACTGTGCGGGTCTAGCTGGCTGAACGGCATTGCCAAGTTGTTCATGTTGCATGACTTGGATAGATGGTTGACCCATGCAAATACCACCGTAATGCCGCGCCTGAAGGGCTTTCGTCACCCATATGAGATCATCGCCTATGCTGTTTGGGCTTAGCATATGTTTGCGCTGAGCACAGCGGATGTTGAAGATCTTTTGGCTGAGCGGGGTGTCATCGTCAACCAGGAAACGGTGCGCCTTTGGATCAATCGCTTTGGTGCTTATTTTGCGGGGTGCAGCACAGCGACGGCCGCTGTCCGTGCGGCTGGTCATGTGGCGTATTGGGGTGGGCCAGAGTCAAGATCTGCGGCTATGCTCAGAGGTATCATCACTGGTGATGTTCCCCCAGATGTTCCAAAAACCCTCCTTTTTGGCACACGCTCAAAACACCCCGATTAACGCCGCCAAAAACCCCGTTCAAAACCCAACCAGTTGTTGAGGGTTTTTGGAAGGACCGCAAAGTGATCATCAGCTAGTCGCCTGAATTGCAGTTGCAGGATATGTGTAATGTTTACCAAAATTGCATTTTGACTTTCCCGCACCGATTAACCGCCAGTCTTATCGAGGGTAGGGGGCGCATTAACCCTCACAGCCCATGCGCACGGGACCGCAGCAGTTAACGAAACTCTTGCCCGTGCAGTTTGAAGGCAAAAAGTCAGATCAATACCTGGTCTATGCCGCACCAAAAACACAACATATCCGCGAGTGCCTTTTTGTTCTCACAGCATGTTGCGCCACAGCCGTAGTTTTTGTATATTGAACGGAACGGACGGGAGGCCGTGGCAACAGGTAAGAGGCTCGGTTCTATTGAATATTCAAAGCACTACCCACTTTTCAGGCGCGACACTGATTTTGCCCACTAAAGGGAGCGGAAGTGTTGGTGAGCGGAAGTGTTGGTGAGCGGAAGTGTTGGTGAGCGGAAGTGTTGGTGAGCGGAAGGTAAGTTATTACCTGCCCGCTGGATCACAAGCGCAGTTGATCGACGCCGCCGTGATAGCCGAACTAACGCGACAACAAAGCGAAACGGATCACTGCACACTTTGGCTATGGTGGTCTAATCGAAGGCACTCACCGATGCGAATACAGGCACGGCACGAGCCGCGACATCGCCCCAACTATCAAGGCAAATCAAATAGCGTTGGAAACGGTGAGCGATGAAAAGCGCTACATCAAGAATTTAGACTGGTTGCCATACTAGGGCCATACAGGACGCTACAGCACCTCACAGCAAGCACAGGCGGCAACCATGACCCAGATCGACCAGAAGGCCACGACAGGCATCAAAATGACCATAGGCGGGTCTGCAAAGACGGGTCACAACATTCAGCTGCAACAAGAAAGCGCAATTCGGGATGTGTTTGGCACAGACGACAACCAGCTAGCTAACGGCCTTTTCAGCCATTGCCTAAAGCCTCTCAGCAAACATGAGACAGACGGCGACAATCCAAGCGCAGACGAGCGCACGTTCATGTTGGCAATCATCAACGACCTGAAACCAAAAGACGCCGTTGAACGAATGCTAGCGGTACAAATGGCCACAACCCACGTTGCCACGATCCGCGCAGGCAGCTGGCTATCAAGGGCAGAGAACCTACAGCAAGGCCAAGCGCACTCCACGGCCTACAGCAAGTTAGCTCGCACCTTCACAGCGCAGGTTGCGGCGCTACGCAAGCACAGGACGGGTGGCAAGCAAACGGTCACGGTGCAGCACGTCAACGTATCTGAAGGCGGGCAAGCCATTGTCGGCAATGTTCAGACGGGGGGTAGGGGTTGAATTGAAAAGTGACGACAACCCCATGCAAAGGGCGCACCAATCGCCACGATGCACAGCCCATGCCAAACACTCAGGCATTCCATGCAAAAATCCAGCGGTGCGCGGCTGGGGGGTTTGTCGGATGCATGGCGCAGGTGGTGGCCACAAGCACGGTTCTACGCACCCATCTTGGAAACATGGCATCAGGTCTCAGGACTGGATCAGGCAGCGTTCTAAGGTGGCGCATATGGTCAGGGAGTGGCGAGATATGGCAGAGCGCGACATGCTATGATATAGTTATCGGACCAATACGCGCGAGGGCGGTGTTGGTGGCGCAGATGTGAACTCGCGGTGAAGCGCAATTTCTGTGGGGTCAGTTTATCTGGATTACGGCTCTCCTTCCATCAGTTTTGCCCGGAACACCTCAGTGGGTGTTTTCCATCCCAGACACTTGCGCGGCGTTGCGTTGAGGCGGTCGCAAATTGACCTCAAATATCGATTTGTGAATACCGTGGGATCGACTTTGCGAGGAAGGTAACGCCGCAGCCGATTATTGGTGTTCTCAACAGTGCCTTTTTGCCACGGGGAAGATGGATCGCAGAACCACGGCTCAACACCCAGACCATCCTTCAAATGCTGCCATGCGCTGAACTCAGTACCGCGATCAAAGGTGATCGAACGGCGGGCTTTTGAAGGGAGGGGTGAGAGGCTATTGATCAGACCTTCCATCACGGGTTTGGAGTGGCGGTCTGGGTTTTTGAGAACCACGGCAAACCGGCTGACACGCTCGACCAGAGACGTCACATTGGCTTTGCCGAACTCCTTGCGGAACATCACCAAATCGCATTCCCAATGGCCGAACTGGATTCGGTCAGCGATCGCTTCTGGACGATGTGCAATGGCCAGTTCATCAAGGATATGACGCCCGTGATGCCTGCGCGTTCCACGTGGCCTGCGGCGGAGGCGATGCTGCGGGAGGTGCCGATAAAACTTCTCTTCACGCCCATCCTTGGAATAGGCATATCGATAAATCGTCTCATGGCTGACGCGCGTCGGATGGCGCTCCAACCGCATGCGTCCCGCAATCTGTTCGGGTGACCACCCGGCATCAAATCCGCTCCGCACGGCAGCCATAATGTCGGGATATCGGATCAACTTGCGATGCACCGCACGGCGTTCTTCGTAGCGGTCCTGAGCGAGCACCGCATGATAGCCGTTCAGCACAGGGTTTTCCTCATCGCGGTAGTCGTTTCGTTTGATCTCGCGGTAGATTGTCGAGGGCGCGCGGCACAGATTGTCGGCGATCTCTTTGACTGGTATCTTCGCTTCAAGCCATTTAGCCAGCTTGCGACGTTCTTCGAGGTTCAGGTGAGGGTAACAGCGTCCCATATTTTAACTCCATGCAATTCAATACCTTGTTAAAGAATTTGCACTTCGTATGTGAATCCACCAGATCAGGCCTCAAAGGCCGATAATGCCCATTATGTTAAATTTATTATTGTTTGTTTTCTAAGACTTAGTTGAAATTGGCCCTGTTTTGGCGTTATTTCACACCATGCGTAATATTGTTACTCTAAGCATTATTGAACAAAACCAACGGCTTAGCCTAAATTGGCGACTTACCCACAGGCGACAACCATCATCCTGCATCTTCTTATTTCATATCTTCTTACTTCACCCCCTAAATAATCGTTTCCTGTCAAATGCTTAGCCTCTCAAAAGGGACAAATCGCGGGTCTACGGGGACAAATCGCGGGCTATGGGGACTTATCAATTTATCGCGTCCCCCATAGTGTTACCACATGAGCAAAACCACAGTCCAAGATGCAATCAAATTCAACCGCGCCAACCCTGATGCAATCATCGCAGCGGGTGAGCTGGTGGATAAAGTCAGTGTTTGGAAAGAAGGGCGGCGAGGAAAGCGGTGTCCCGCCACAAATTCCCATTCTCACTCTCGCTATAACAAATGCAAGCAGCACGTGCTGCGTCAAATCTGAGAGAATAGCGATGACCAAAAAACCACATGCGGATACGCCTTTAGCGCTATATATCGAACGCCGTGTTCTGGAACTGAAACCGAAGAAATCCCAAGGGCAAATTGCAAGCGAGGTAGGTTTCCCAAACCCCAACATGGTGACCATGATCAAAAATGGCACAAGCAAGTTGGCCCTGGATCGTGTGCCATCGATGGCTCGCGCCCTGGAGTGCGATCCGGCATATCTTATGCGGTTGGCATTGGAGCAAGCCGTGGGAGATACTGCCGCGCAGGCCATTGAGGACATCTACGGCACGCCCATCACCGAAAACGAGTTGGGCTGGCTGGAAGAGATCCGCGATGCCTCACGCAATAAGAACCCTCGCCTGACCACCAGGTCTCGCGCGGCGCTCAGGGCAATCTTTGGGGGATAAGTAGGATGGTCAAAACAGACCCCCTCACAGCGAATGAACGTGCTTGGCTGAGCTTTCTGCGGGATGTGAGCAAAGGCACTGACCCTGCTCCCACGCTGCGTCGTGTGCAACTCCTGAGGCGTATCTGCGGTCTCAGGTGAGCCGATAGCTGCCACACGGCCTCGCGCCGGCGAGGTATGGATCAAGCGCCGCGCCGCGCCGGATCCCGATTGCGCCCTCAAAAGGTTGCGTAAGGTTGACAAAGGTTTACATCGGACGCCGCCAAGCCTGATTTATGTAAACCTTTTGATCCCCAAAACCCGCAAAAATGGGCCAAAAGGTTTACATAAGGTTTACATTAAGTTGACAAATCTGAGCCTGAAAACAAAAAAATGAGATTATGTAAACCTTTCGCGCCGTTGCGCCCAGTAAAACAAGGGTATTGAAAATATCCCAGCCCTTAGATTTGCAGTTTCGGTAACGTGCAGGCCCCGCTTAGGTGCTAAGAAGGGTAGGCAATTTCCCCGAAAAATTTGTGCGCATTGATAATACGGCGGCACAATGAACGATGGGGCTGACAGATCACAACCAATTTCGGATCGTCCAGAGGAGCCTACCTGTCCGTCCGCAACAGCCCGTTCGTCTCTGACCTGGCGGCCCAGTCCTCCCAGTGCCTGGCAGCTTGCATCTTGGCCGCTTCATAGAGGCAATCACTAGGTCAAACCAACTCAGAAATAAAACTGTCACCGGTATCGGCGCTATATTCAACTACAAGCGCGAATGGCGAAGCACTTTACGGCCGCCATTCCGCACTTAAGGTCATGCCCGAACTAAAAGATGTCGATCTGGTTCGGATACGCATTTCATCAGTGGCTGAGCTGGACCAGGTGCTGAATCATTTGAGTGACCCTGACCAACTATCAGCTTGATGGTGTCCTCGCTCGCCGCGGTCTCGTTGAGAGCAGACTGAGCACTTTGCTCAAATCCCCAAACTTCAAATCCGACGCAGCCTCCAGTCACCCACAACAATTTTTGCCTAGAAGAGTTGACTGCAGTCGTGATTGTGAATATTAAATTCACAATCACAGTCGAGAGGATTCGCAATGGCACTGTCCGCAAAAGAACGTAAGCAAAAACAACTCGAAAAAGAACGCCAGGAATTAGCTAGGAAAACAGACGCCACCTATCCATTTATAAACACGCCTTTTTTCCAACACCTTGAACGTGATGGCAACTGGAGCTCGGTTGAGCTGTGCTTTGAATTACTGGGGATGGACCCTCCTGTTTTTGAGGATGACAGGGGGCCCGCCGATTTTGCCGCCGAAGAATGCTTCTCCACGGATGAGGAACGGATTGAGGCTTTCCAGTGTTCTGAGAAGTCCATTGGGCGTGCAGAGGTAATGGTGGACATGATGCTGGACGCGGCAACCGAGCTTTCAAGCATCATCAATCAGTTCAAGCAGGATGAGCTGCAAAATCGCCGTGAAGAACTGGAGAAGTCCGACCTGTCCGAACCGAACAGACGCAGTGAAGCCCTTGAGGCCGCTGCGGATATCGCAAGACTACAAGAGGCCTTGCGGAAAAATGTTCGCCGCACATTCCCGGCCTGGCGGATCAAGCTCTAAACATACGGGTTAGCGGCACAGAGGCATTCAGTCTCCCGGCTTTCTTTCTCCAGCACACATTCAAGACGCACAACAAACCGGCATGCGCATCATCGCCTCCGGTAACAGAGAAACTATGCCTTCTTCTCTCTGTCGCGACAGGCACGGCAATCTTTACTGAAAGGACGAACAAAATGGACGGCAATTTTTCTACCCGCCTGGATCCCCTTATCTCACATGCACCTCCAGCAGGGTTTTCAAATGTGCACGACGGAATTTACCTGGAAAAAGAGGACAAGGATGGAAATGTAGAACAGCAATGGCTGTGTTCACATATTGCCGTAGTCGCACTAGGTCGAAATGCAGACCATACTGGATGGAGCCGATGCATTGAGCTCACGGACCCGGACGGTGTGCTCCACCAGTGGTTTGTCCCCGAGAGAGAACTAACAACTGGCTTTAACAAGATCCTAGCCGGGCTACGTGACCGTGGCCTCAAGCTGGCAAGTGGAACGTCTGCTCGCAAAAGTATGCAAGACCTATTGACCAGGTGGGAGCCTATCGATCGCTACGTCTCAACCGATCGCCTCGGCTGGGCTGATGCATCAAAGAAAGCGTTCGTGCTCGGAGACAAACGCGTCGTTGGAACAACAAACACCGTCTTTCTAAACGATGCCGCGCCCGATGGGGCGCCAGAAATGAGACAGCGAGGCATGCTGGACGAGTGGCGCGACGAAGTCGCCAGCCTGTGCCGGGGGAACCCAGTTCTTATTACTTCTGTCTCATTGGCTTTCGCTGGGCCGTTGCTGGAATTGTTGGAGAAAGAGTCCGCAGGCATGCACCTACGGGGTGGTTCATCAAGCGGCAAAACGACCGCTATGGGGGCCGCTGTGTCCGTCTGGGGTAGCCCGAAACTCATGCACAGTTGGCGGGCGACGGCGAATGCCTTGGAGGGCGTTGCCGCCACATGTAATAGCTCTCTCCTTGCTCTTGACGAACTGGGGCAAGTTTCTGGCAGAGACGTTGGAGATGCCGTTTACACGCTCGCCAACGGCCAAGGAAAGGCACGTTCAACCTCTACAGGCAAGTTGCAGCAAAAGGCTAAATGGCGTCTGATGCTGCTTTCCACCGGAGAGATTTCGCTGGCAGATAAGATGGCAGAAGCCGGAAAGTCCCCAATGGCGGGCCAAGATGTGCGACTCATCGACATCGCGGCGGACACACGACTTCACGGTGTTTTTGATGAAATCCATGGCTCTGTTGATAGTGCGGCCTTCGCCAATACAATAAAGCAAGGCACCGCAAAATGCTATGGAGCGGCTGGGCCCGCCTTCGTTGAACAGCTAATTTCTTTTCCTGATCAACATGCATATTTCTCGGAAATGATATCGAAAACGGTTTCAAACTGGAAAGCCAGATTGGACACGAGCAATGATGGGCAGACAGAGAGAGTCCTCGGTCATTTCGCGTTGATTGCCGTGGCAGGACATCTGGCCACCAAATTCGGAATTACTGGCTGGCAGCCAGGCACTGCTTTATCTGCTGCCTTTGAGCTTGCAAGTGATTGGCGCGAAGCACAGGACCGCTCCGAAAAATGGCAAATTGAAACGGCGGCCCTCCGGACCCGTGATTATCTGAAACTATACGGCACCAACTGCTTCGAGACACCTAGCAGCAATCCTGTTTTGAACCGAGCAGGCTATCGAGATGACAAGTGGTTCTACATCCTCGGCGATGCTTGGAATGCGATTCACGCAGGGCGTTCTCCTGCGGAAGAAGCGAAGCACCTTATCGCCGGAAGGTGGCTGGTCAAAGGGGACGGAAAGAACCTCAAGAGTAAAACACCTAGCTGGGTAGTTGGGCGCCCACGTGCCTACAAGATCAGGGCAGATATTTTGGAAAGCTCGCCAAGCGGCTCTGCGGAACTCGACGCAGCGTAGGACTGGTCGGACAGTCGGATAACTTTTTCGTGCCCGACTGTCCGACCGTCCGACCCGCCCTAACACCGGATAGGCTTTTCCTAAGCAGACGGTTTTCCGCGTGCCTCCAAGAGGGGGGAAAAGTCCAACTTCAAGGAATTCACAGCCATCATTCTCCTATGAGAATTCCAAAGGGGGATCGGATAGCCATCCACACACCCTCCCCCTCATAGCCACACACGCAAACAGCTACATGCACATATAGCTAGAGAGGAACCTCCAGATGCCAACCGCCCCCCCAAAACAGTCACCGTCTAAGACAAGCGTTCGCGGAAAGCCCCTACCAAAGCTGGCCGTCGGCTATGCACGTGTTTCAACGTCACGCCAAAGTAAGAAAGGCATCAGCCTTGACGCACAGAAGGTCGCTATCAGAGATTTTACGGAATATGCAGGATACACTTTGGTTGAGATTTTTGAAGATTCTGCATCTGGCATGGGTGCTCGAAGCTTCGCAGATCGCAAAGGTCTCCGACTGGCACTTGAATTGGCTTCACACGAAGGATCTGACTTGATCGTCTGGGACTGGGACCGCCTCTCACGTTACTCAAGCTTCGAGAAACAGATCCTCAAACACCTCGCAGAAGGAAGTAAAGTTATCTGCGCCAAGGATGGAACCCTTTTGAGTGATGCGGCAAAAAATTCAGCCTTCAAGCACTCTGAAGTTGTTGGCTCAGAGATATCTCGGAGAACAAAGGCTAGGATGGACGAGATGCGCCTAGAAGGTGTCGTCTTTGGAAATCCAGAGATCCGAGACAAGGTGCAACCACTCGGTGTCGACGCCTGGTCTAAAGTTGCAAAGGAACAAGACCTAAGAATTGCAGATTTACTGCGCGGTTTGCCGGATCCATTTGCACCTACCCATGCCCAAGTTGCCGATCTACTGAATGAGAAAGGCCTCCTGACACTACACCGTAAGGAATGGAACAAATCTCGAGTGCGACAGCCTGTATCTCGCGCACGTCAGATCCTCCGGGCAGAAGAAAAGATGAAGCATGAGGCCGATCCCCGCTTCGGTAAATTCTAAGCCGAAGCTCTCAATAGCAAGAGCTATGAGCGGTGACGTGGGCCTAGGGCGTTCAGCAATCGCTAAGGCCACGACATCAACTGAAATGCTGTCATCGGGTATCGCGACACCGATTAACGGCAGAGATGGCGCTGAAAAAGTGAGGAATGTGAAACCTAAGACGGTGGTGGCCTTGAGGGGAGGCAACAGATTTACACCCGATTATCCGTCTTGTCTTGGCTGTTCATTTAACGTTCTGGGTCGCTCCAGCGACGCATCAAGGCATAGACAATCGCAAGCGGGAAAAAGATGACAGCCCATATCAGAAGCCATACCGCTGAGCCACGCGGTGTATTCGGACTTCGGGGTTTCACCAAAGCCGTAACGACCACTACCAGAATGAAGAACAAAAAGAGTTGGCCGGGCAACCCGATATTGTTAAGCATAAAATCTCCGTTTTCACTTGGGCCGTTTGAAGGTGTTTTATGCACGCATGCATTCCTCTGTCAGCTTAAACGATAGCAAACAAATAACCTTGTTGAAAACTAGAAAGCCGATAACGTATTGCTCCTCGCTTCACGACGAGCCCTTGGCAAGGAATGGCTAGACATCCCGATGGGAGCCATCGGGTGCACACAAGGGAAAGTAGAAGTCCTAGAGTTTATGCAGATATGCGATGGGGATGGGCTCTGGCGCCGCCACGACCGGGCGTTCGGAACCTCCCATAGCATTGCTTCCAGCCTAGAGCTCCTCGGCTGCATCTGCACTGATCTCGACGACATCCTGAAGCCCGACGTCGTGACCGTCGCACAGCCTAGCCATTATATGATGAACTAGTGCAGACCTTGCATTGAGGAACGCATCAAAATCGTCCGATCGCAGCGCCACTGGGGGAACGCAGTGCGATCTTAGGCGCCGGTCGACCTCTTCCTCAGGCAAACCAACCTCGTCCGCTCGTTCGGCAACGTAGGGGTCGAGTCCGGCTGAGTGCAGAATAGGGCGTTAAGCCCGGATTGGGCTTCTGTAGCCGAGCTCAGGCGGCGTTTTCGGTGAGATAGCGATAGATGGTGGCCTTAGAGAGGCTGTATTCAGCCATGAGGTCTTTGATCAGCGTACCTTGAGCACGTTTTTCGCGGAGCTCTGCGATCTGTTCATTGGTTAGTGCAGGCCGTTTGCCGAACTGGACGCCGCGATCTTTCGCCTTCTTGATTCCGTCCATTTGCCGTTCGGCCCGGATCTCAGTCTCGAATTGGCCAATAGCACCCAGCATGTTGAACAACAGACGACCAGTTGCATCGGATGTGTCGATGTTCTGGTCGAGGACAACAAGATCGATACCTTTCTCGCGCAGCATCTCTGCGACCTGGCATAGATGCAATGTGGATCGGGCCAGTCGGTCGATGCGGGTCACAATCAGCTGGTCGCCTTCACGGACGTAATTCAGACATTGCTTGAGTTGAGGGCGCGCATCGGTGGTGCCGCTGCGCTTTTCCTCGAACAGTTTGTCACAGTCGCTAAGTTTTTCACGCTGCACGTCCAGAGATTGTCCGACTGAAAACTCCTTACCGCCCTATTCTGCACTCAGCCGGACTCGACCCCTTGTGTGACAGCCTCACAGCAGGTGCAGGCCAGACGCGGGCGGATGATCTGGTTCACGATGTAATGGCCTGGCACATATTCCAGCTCTTCCATGACATCAGCGCCCAATTCTTTGAAGCTGCCGCCACAGTCGGTACAGGCATCACTGGGTGTGATCCGCTGTTCTACCCTCTTGAGGTTTTTGGGGAACAGCTTGCGTTCGCGTGGGGTGCGCGATGACTTGGCGGGCGATGTGCCTTCTTCCTCATCCGTGTCTGCGGCCTGCGCAATCTCATGTTCTTCGAGCATCAATTCCAGCGCAAGCTGATCCAGACTTTCAGAGCGCGACCCAAAGCGGTGTTTCTTGTGTCCGTCCAGCTGCAGGCGCAGATCGGCGATGATGGTGTCGCGGTTCTGGATTGCCAGAGAATGGGTGGTGCGTTCTGCAATCAGTTCCGCTGTCTGCGCAGCGATAAAAGCCTGCACATCAGGGGGCAAATCAGCCAGATTTGAAAGGAGTTTACGCATGCCCTTTTCTACCAAATTGAGGGCATCTTGTGAATCCAAAACCAGCACATTTTCTAACAAAAACGGCCTCACCCTACCATACTTGGACGCCATGTCTTCTTGAGGATGCGCCAATCAATGCCCTCCATCAGCATCGCAAGCTGTGCACGGCTCAGACTGATCTTGCCCTCCTTGGCAGACGGCCAGACAAAGTGGCCTCGCTCAAACCGCGACAGGTCCAGGCACGCTATTGGCCAATTCGAGACTGAGATCCGGGCCGAACGGCAAATGGACGGAATCAAGAAGGCGAAAGATCGCGGCGTCCAGTTCGGCAAACGGCCTGCACTAACCAATGAACAGATCGCAGAGCTCCGCGAAAAACGTGCTCAAGGTACGCTGATCAAAGACCTCATGGCTGAATACAGCCTCTCTAAGGCCACCATCTATCGCTATCTCACCGAAAACGCCGCCTGAGCTCGGCTACAGAAGCCCAATCCGGGCTTAACGCCCTATTCTGCACTCAGCCGGACTCGACCCCAAAATGGGTGACGGGTATTTACGCAAACTCCTGGTGGTTGGGGCAACAGCTATTCTCAGGCGTGTTGCCGATACGCAAACCCGGACTGCAAATTGGATCCGCAGCCTGCTGGAACGCAAGGCCCCTCGATTGGTCAGTGTCGCAATGGCCAACAAAACTGCTCGGATCGTATGGGCGCTCCTGGCGAGAGGAGGAACCTATCGAGCCGCATAAACAGTAAACAGCGCTGCATTGTTTAAGCAGAACACTGAGATGCAAGGGCAATAGACGTGATGATGATCAAAGCAAGCCGCCGCCAGAACACCCCGTGGTATTGCCAGGACAGATGTAGTCCGGCAACTTGATAGGGATCTGACACGCGGACTTCATCAGGGCCAACGGCCATCGGTGCCGTGCAAACAGGCCGGACACATGACAGCAACCCGCAACGATCACGGCGTCAAAAAAACCTTGCCAAACAGGGACCGTCCACACATGGCAATACCCTAGCATTGGATCACAATGAGTTCTTCATAACTTGAGTTGGAACAAGAACTGCCGATTAAAAATACAAATACCCCGCCAACTGGCGGGGTATTTGTGTCACAGAGCGATGCAGGTCAAACCCGAAACGCTTTAATGTTGCGCCCCCCTTATGCCAGCACGATGAGTTACAATCTCAAATCGCTGTCATCAGCCGTAAAGGTCGCCTTGAGGTCGAAGAACACACCTTGAGGTTTGAGCAGCTGGCGCAGGGGTTGAGGCCCATTGGCAATCACGTCTTCATGCGGCACGGTCAGAACCACGGCATCATAGGACCCGCTGGTGGGCAGTGTCGTGCCGATCTCGAGCCCGTATTCCGCAGCCACGTCACCGGGATTGGCCCAGGTGTCGACCACCTCGATCTCAACCCCATAGTCTTTGAGGTGACGGATCAGATCGATCACTTTTGTATTGCGGGTATCGGCGCAGTTTTCCTTGAAGGTGATCCCCAGGATGAGAACCCTGGCCCGCTTCACCGGCAGGTCCCTGGCAATCATCGCCTTGACCAGTCGGGATACCGCATGATCGGCCATACCGTCGTTGATTTCACGCGCGGTGCGGATGATATCGGGGATATGCCCGGACGAGGTCGCCTTGTGCATCAGGTAGTAGGGATCGACCCCGATGCAGTGCCCGCCGACCAGTCCCGGACGCAGGCGGATGAAATTCCACTTGGTCGCTGCGGCGTCGATCACCTCATTTGTGTCGATGCCCAGATGTGAAAAGACCATCGACAGCTCGTTGATCAGCGCGATGTTGACGTCCCGCTGGGTGTTCTCGATCACCTTTGCTGCCTCGGCCACCCGGATTGAGGCGGCCCGAAAGGTGCCAGCCTGGATGATGCTGGCATAAAAGGCATCGACAAATTCGGCGATCGCTTCGGTTGACCCAGAAGTCACCTTGATGATCTTGGTCAGCGGGCGTTCCTTGTCGCCGGGATTGATCCGCTCGGGGCTGTAGCCGGCAAAGAAATCCTGATTGAAGGTGAGGCCCGAGACCTGTTCGACCACCGGCAGGCAATCCTCTTCGGTAGCACCGGGGTAAACGGTGGATTCATAGATGACCACATCGCCCGGGCTGATCACCCGGCCAACGGTTTGTGACGCGGAGACAAGCGGGTGCAGATTGGGGCGATGCGCGCTGTCAATCGGGGTGGGCACGGCGACAACAAACACATTGCAGGCGGCCAAATCCGCCTCGTCGTTCGTAAAGGTAAGCTGTGTTGCAGCGGTCAATTCATCTATTGAAATCTCGCCAGTTGTATCGTGGCCTCGGCGCAGGTCGTTGATGCGCGTCTGGCTCAGGTCGAACCCGACGGTTGGGTATATTTTTCCCAGTTCAACGGCCAGAGGCAAACCGACATATCCCAATCCGATGAGTGCAACCCGCACCTCACCGAGCTGAAGCGAAAAATCCATGCGACCATCTCTCCCACCACTGGAACGTACCCTGTTCAACCGAGTTCGTGTCCTAGGTTATCTCCTACTGCACGAACCCGGCCCCGTCATGAAGCACTGTTACCGGTCAAGGTTGCGCCATCGGATGCCAGTGAGTCCGGTGCGCTGATGCCATCTCCTCCTCTTGGAGGATGCCGCATCAGGATGCAAGTTTCTGCCTCTTATTCCACGGTTACGGATTTTGCCAAATTTCGCGGCTGATCCACATCGGTGCCTTTTTCCACGGCGGTAAAATAGGCCAGTTGCTGGATCGGCACGGCATAGACGATGGCGGCAAAGGGCCCGTCGACGCGGGGCATCTGGATCTTCTGCCACAGGCCGTCTGCGGCCTCTTCCAGGCCCTGGCCATCGCTGATCATGACGATCTTGCCGCCGCGCGCCATCACCTCTTGCATGTTCGACACGGTCTTGTCGAACATCACATCATAAGGTGTCAGTACCACCACTGGCATCTGCTCGTCGATCAGCGCGATGGGGCCATGTTTCAGCTCGCCGCTGGCATAGCCCTCGGCGTGGATATAGCTGATCTCCTTGAGCTTGAGCGCGCCTTCCAGCGCCAGCGGATAAAGCGCACCGCGGCCCAAAAACAGCACGTCCGAGAACCGCGCCAATTGCGCGCTGACCGCCTGCACCTGGGGGGCCAGGGCCAGAGACTGCTGCACCTGTCCGGGCACTGCGCGCAGCTGATCGGTCAGGGCGGCGCGCGCGTCGGCGCTGATCTCGCCGCGTTGCTCGGCCGCTTGCAGCGCCAGGGCCGCTAGCACCGAGAGCTGGCAGGTGAACGCTTTGGTTGAGGCAACGCCAATTTCGGGCCCTGCCAGAATGGGCAGCACCAGGTCGCTTTCGCGTGCGATCGAGCTTTCCTGCGCATTGACGATCGAGACGATCTTGCCCGCCTTGCCCGCGCAATAGCGCAGCGCCGCCAACGTATCGGCGGTCTCGCCCGACTGGCTGACAAACAGCGTCAGCGTGCGGCTGTTCAGCGGCGGTTCGCGATAGCGGAATTCCGAGGCGATATCGATCTCCACCGGCAGGCGGGCGATCTGTTCGAACCAGTATTTAGACACGAAACAGGCCAGCGAGGCGGTGCCGCAGGCGACCATGACGATGCGGTCGAACTGGGTGAAATCGACGCCGCTTTCCAGCAGGTGCCGACCTTCGTGGTTGTTGATGTAATATTTGATGGCGCTGGCTAGCACGTCGGGCTGTTCAGCGATCTCCTTGGACATGAAATGGCGGTGCTCGCCCTTGTCGGCTGTGGTCGCCGACAGATCCACGGTGCGGCGTTCCCGGCTCACCGGCTCTTGTGCCTCGTTGAGGAACTGGGCGCCTGCGCGGGTGACGATGGCGATGTCGCCCTCTTCGAGATAGGTGATCTCGTTGGTCATCGGCGCCAGCGCCAATGCGTCCGAACCCACGAACATCTCGCCCTCGCCCCAGCCGATGGCCAGCGGGCTGCCTTTGCGGGCGACGACGATCAGATCGGCCTCGCCGTCAAACAGGAAGCACAGCGCATAAGCGCCTTCGAGCCGTTTGATGGTGGCCTTGGCGGCCTCGATCGGCTCCATGCCTTGGGTGATGTGCCAGTCGCACAGCATGGCGACGGTTTCGGTGTCGGTGTCGGTTTCCGGCGTGATCTGATGCTCGGCCAGAAAGGCGCGCAGCTCGCGATAGTTTTCGATGATGCCGTTGTGGACTACGGCCACATTGCCCCGGCGGTGGGGGTGGGCGTTGGTGGTGTTGGCCGCACCATGGGTGGCCCAGCGGGTGTGGCCGATGCCCGCAGTGCCCGCCAGCGGCTCGTGCACCAGGGTGTCGCTGAGGTTGATCAGCTTGCCCAAGCTGCGTCGCCGCCCCAATTGACCATTGTGTACCGTAGCAATGCCGGCGCTATCATACCCCCGATACTCAAGGCGTTTGAGGCCTTCAACGAGGATTGGTGCTGCTTGGTGATTGCCAAGAACGCCTATAATACCACACATGGAAAATCTCCTGAAAATAGATCAGCTTTCGCCTGCAACGCCAGAATACATGCCGCAAAATGCGCAATATATAGCCTTCTCTACAAAATGGCAGGCGCATCGGAGGAAGGGTTGGCAGTGCAAAAATGGCCTCTGTTTGTTGAATAAGCGATTGCCTAGGCAAGCCCACTTTCCTTAACATCCCCGCCTCACAAGTAAATAGAAGAAGCCATTGCCACAGGCTTACATCGGCGATCCCTTGGTCGATTGTGGTGGGTTTTTGCGCATGTTTGTAACATCTTGCAACATACCATAAAGATCCCGCCTTAACCTGAAGGTTGGGCGCACCTCTTTGCGCGCCCCGCCAATTGCGTCACAAGCAGAGACGGGAGACAACGCCCCACCCGTGCCCGTCACAAGGACAATACCCCGATCAAGCCAAGGTTCAGGGTCTCTTTCTGGCGGCCTTCACTTCCAGAAGGCGGGCACGCAGACGGCGGGCGAGGCCAAGTTTGTTTTCCTGTTTTGCCCGTGTCACCCCCAAAGCGCCGTCCGGGACATCATCACTGATGACGGATCCCGCCGCGACCAAGGCTTCGGCGCCGATCGTTACGGGCGCGACCAGCGCAGAGTTGGATCCGATGAACGCTTTGTCGCCAATGTCCGTGTGGTGTTTCAGCACGCCATCATAATTGCAGGTGATGGTGCCTGCGCCAATGTTGGCCTCGACCCCCACTCGGGCATCCCCGATATAGGACAGATGATTAATCTTGGCCCCAGCCGCGATCCGGGCCTTTTTGATTTCCACAAAATTGCCGATCTTGACCCCCTCGGCCAGATCACTGCCAGGACGCAGACGAGCATAGGGGCCCACGACGCTCCCTTGTCCCACGCGGCACCCTTCGAGATGGCTGAAGGCGCGCAGTTCAACACCGTCCTCAATCACCACACCGGGGCCAAAGACCACATTGGGCTCGACCAGAACGTCACGACCCAGCTGGGTGTCATAAGCAAAATGCACTGTCTCGGGCGCCACCAGGGTGGCTCCCTCTTCCATCGCCTTGCGCCGCCGTGCGGCCTGGAACACGACCTCGGCCGCCGCCAGATCAACGCGCGAGTTCACGCCCAGCGTCTCGGCTTCGTCACAGGTGACCGCGACACAGTGTTTTCCGTCCGCATTGGCGATGTCCACGATATCTGTCAGATAGTATTCACCGCTGGCGTTGTCATTGCCCACCTTGGAAATCAGGTCAAACAGCGTCGCACTGTCAGCGCAGACCACGCCAGAGTTGCACAAGCTGATCGCCAGCTCTTCGGGGTTGGCATCCTTGGCCTCGACAATGCGGGCCAAGCGATTGCCTTCGGTCACCAGACGGCCGTATTTGCCCGGCTCCGCTGCCTCGAAGCCCAGCACCACCACATCAGCGCCTGCCGCGCGTGCAGCCTGAATATCGCCCAAGGTTTCGGCGCTGACAAAGGGCGTGTCGCCATAAAGCACGATGGCGTCGCCCTCGAACCCGTCCAAGGCGGTCCGTGCCTGGTCCACCGCATGGGCGGTGCCCAGCTGTTCAGTCTGCAGCACGATTTCGGCCTTGGGATCATGCTCCAGCACACGTTTGCGCACCAACTCGGCACCGTGCCCGGCCACCACCACGCAACGCTCTGGCGACAGCGGTTTACCGGCCTCCATCGCATGCACCACCAGCGGCGCGCCTGCAATTGGATGGAGCACTTTGGGCAGGTCTGAACGCATACGGGTGCCTTTGCCGGCAGCAAGAATAATAAGGGCAAATGTCATAAAAAATTTCTCAATACTGAGGTTGGCCAGAGATGCAGAACCCCTAACGGATAACGTACATCTTGCCAAGGCAGCCACTCGGGCGGCCTTCTAGGCAACACTCTTCCTGAACCGCAGGAACATGCTCAGGTCCGTTGGGCCCTTTCGCAGGAAGAGAGCAAGTCACCCCCCAATAGGTGCGGTTATCACTCCTCTTGTTCGGCCTTCGGGATGGGCTCCATATGGGTCACATGCCTAGAGCGCCCCACATCAAACGCTTTGGCGACAGTCGGCGAATAGGTCGATCGCAGGAAGTCGGAGTAATAGTCGCCGAATTCTTCGGTAAATGGCTCTTCCTCGCATTTGTCCCAGCCCAGATAAAATCCACGGCTGAGCATCCCGCCAATGTGCCGATAGTCTGATGTCGCCCGAACCCCAAAAATGTTGGCATCGAACTTTCTTTTCTTCAAAGGTGTCGGAAGTTCGGGGTTCACGCGGGATCGAAACCAGATCATGTCATTTGGCGGGGTTTGATCCATGACGATCTTGGGGCCAGTGGCAAACTTCTCATATTCGGAAAAGGTGAACCGGCGCAGGTCGTGATGCACAATGACGCTGCCGGGGCGCATCAGCGGCAACACGCTGAGCGTGTCCATCAAGGGCCAGGGATGCAGATGATTTGCGTCAATGAAGCAAAAATCGACAGTGCGCCCATCAAGGGCGGTTTCAACTTCGGCGCTGCTGGTTTCGGGATAGATATAGACGTCGACACCAGGGGTCTCACCGACAATGTCCAAGACATACCCGATGTCCTTGGCAGGGTTGGGAACAAATCGATCGGCAAGATCAAAGCTGTGAATCTCGGCAGGGCCGATCTTGCTTTGCATCAAGGCGATCATAGCGGTCGACATCCCGCTGCCGCATCCGATTTCCACAATGGTCTTGGGGCGATGTTCGTCCAGGATACTGCCGATGAACCGCAGATCATGGCCGTCGGTCGTATCAACATCATCTGTCCAGAAATGGTCGAGCCATTTCGCTATTTCTTGATCGGCTTGCTCGGCCCGCATTGGAAACTCGTTTCTTATTGAACAGCATTCCCTTCAAGTACCACGTTGCCTTATCAAAGGAAGCTAAATTTCCCTCGTATCACTGGCGGGTCACTGGAAAAGGGACGCGCAAGGACCCCAGCGTTTCGTGCTCTCATCGAAACACGGGGGTTTTGCCTGCGTCACTGCAGGGGCGCCAGATGAAGGCGTCTAGAAGATGAAATCATCACTTGTCAGCGCGTTTGAACTGACCCCGACAAGTATTGTGAAGTCATTCGGACCGATGCTGATCACCGCGTTTCCATTCACCTCGGAAAGGTGGTTTGTCTGCAGATCCGTAAAATCGGTAATCGCCCCCATGTTTGACAGGTCGATCCGATCATCAGTTGTCGAGAAGAAGCGCAACTCATCCATGCCCCCCAAAGGGCATCGTTATCACTGTCACCAATCAGCAGATCCGCCCCGGAGGCACCACCCAGAAGGTCATCGCCGACACTACCACGCAGGGTATCGTCACCGTTTGCCCCAAACAAAGAGTCGTTGCCGCCACCGCCGCCAGTGATTGCATTCAGCAGCGATGTATCAGGCGCTAGGCCCGAAAACTGCTGACTCGCGAAATCAAAGCCGTCGGTGACAAAGGAGGTATTGCCGTTGGTCAGGTTCTAATCCCCGGTGAAAGCCATCAACCCCGACAGATACTGGGTCCAGCTTTCCAAGTTTGAATGTTGTTCAATGGTGTGCTCACGGCAAATCCCAATAATTACAAATTCATGAAAAAAGATGCACCGAGTATGATTTAAACAGCCACGTCGATGCAAGCAGAGGTGGTCGCGGAATTTCGGACCAGTTGTTAAGGTGGATCGCATGATGAGAGAAGTGATCCGGAATGAAGAAACGAAAGAACCATTCGCCTGAGTTCAAGGCCAAGGTTGCGCTTGAAGCGATCCGCGAGGAGCTGACGCTGGCTGAGCTGTCCAAGAAGTACGATGTTCATCCGACACAAATCGGCACTTGGAAGCGCGCGGCGATAGAGAACATGGCGACAGCTTTTGCGCGCCGAGGTGCCGCCCCGGAGCAGGTAAGTGCGGCGGAACTCGACAAGCTGCATTCCAAGATTGGTCAGCTTGTGGTGGAACGGGATTTTTTGGCCAATGCCTCGCACCAGTTGCTCGGGACGCGAGGCAAAAAATGGTGAGCAAGGATAATAAGTTGAGCGTCCGCCGCCAGTGTGCGCTACTGACCCTGGCGCGGTCAAATTTGTACTATGAGCCGAAGGGTGAGAGCGCCGAGAACCTGCGGTTTATGGCGATCATCGACAAGCAATTCCTGGAGACTCCGTGGTACGGATCACGTCAAATGGCCCGGCACATGAAACGCAATAGCCACGCATGCGGGCGCCATCGTGTCCGCCGTTTGATGCGCCTCATGCGGTTGGTGCCGATCTACCAAGAGCCGAACACCAGCAAGAAACACCCACAGCATAAAATCTGGCCATACTTGCTACGGAACGTCGTGATTGACCGCCCAAACCAGGTCTGGTGTGCAGATATCACCTATATTCCGATGCAGCGCGGCTTCCTTTATCTCGTGGCGATCATGGACTGGTTTAGCCGCAAGGTTTTGGCTTGGCGGCTCTCCAACAGCATGGACACCGCGTTCTGCGTCGAAGCACTGAAAGAGGCGCTGTCAAAACATGGCACGCCGGAGATCTTCAACACCGACCAGGGATCACAGTTCACCAGCGGTGATTGGATCGACGTGCTGAGAGATGCGAAGATCAAGATCAGCATGGATGGCAAAGGGCGGTGGATTGATAATCGTATGATCGAGCGTCTCTGGCGGTCCCTGAAGTACGAATGTGTCTATTTGCACGGGTTTGAGACCGGGTCACAGGCCCGCTGCGGCATCGGAAAATGGCTGGCCTATTACAATGCCGAACGACCGCACTCGACCCATGGCATCTTGACCCCCGACGAGGCCTATGCGAGCAAAACAGAGCCTATGAGAATGGCAGCCTGAAATGAAACCCTGATCCACCTTAACAGGGCTGCAAAGTGGTCGAAAAACTAGGACCACCTCTGTATACATCTGTATGCAGCCGTAACTACATGCATTTAACTTCATCTAAATGAAGACAGTCTACCTTCGTAAGCGTGAACAGACATCTGTCTGCATATGTTTTTTGAAGGAGACATTTTTATGCCAATTATTTCGATTGCATCCCCAAAGGGTGGGTGTGGAAAGACAACGTCCACTATTCTTCTAGCCTGCGAGTTGGCCCGTCAGGGTGTGTCCGTGACGGTCATTGACGCTGACAAGCTCGAGTGGGCTCGGCAATGGGCTGACAAACCTGGGCGTCCGGCCAATGTTAGCGTCATAGCAGGAATGGATGAGCTGAAGGTGGGTAGCTTCTCAGAATGGGCACAGGTCTTCGGAGATGCAAAGATGACAACTGCGCTGTTAGATCGCCTCACACACCGCTGTCACATCCTGGAAACCGAAAACGACAGCTACCGCTTCAAAGCCAGTTCAGAAGCTGCAAAGAAAACACGAGAGGAGAAGCCAATATTGACCAAAACATAACCGCTGATACATAAACAAAGGTGGGTCAATTCTCGGTGAAAATACTGGGTCAGTTCTCAACGCAAATCAACAGGGCCTCTCTCGGGGCCTCAAGGAGACTCTTATGCTTATCGCAACCTCCCTCGAAGCCTTCGCCACTCCCCTCCACTTCGCAGCCGTGCCCAAGACTGCCTGCACATCGCTCAAGCATTTCTTCTACACTCTCCACACAGGGGAAATCTTCGACCCTGCGGTGCAAGGTATGTTCATCCATGCCAAGTACCCCTCGGAACTCTACGAAGACCACCCGAAGGGGAACCCGATGCGTGTGGCCGTGGTGCGTGACCCGCTGGAACGGCTGGTGTCTGCCTATCGCAACCGTGTGAAGCACTTCGAGGAACTGTCTGAAGAGCGTTTTGGTGACAAGCTCAGGGCTGCGGGTCTGAAACCGGACCCGACACTCGGGGAGTTTGTTGAGAGGCTGGCTGAATACCAGCAAGTGTCTGGGCCTATCATGCACCACACACGTCCTGCTGTAGACTTCCTCGGAAGGGAGCCAGCGTACTACCACATGCTGTCCAACATGCACTCACTCCAGACCTTTACGTCTGCGTTCAACCGTGCGTTTGGCAAAGACGTGCCCCTGAGGAACCTCCAGAAGGGAGGCCCAAAACTGAGCAGCGCGGACCTGTCAGACAGGCACCGGGCTATCGTTGAGCGGTTCTATGAAGAGGACTACGACGTGTACGGTTCATTCCTTTCCAAAGCTCCTACTGTCCCCACTTGACGACTCACTAACTGACCCATACACCACGCCTACCTTCGTAAGCGTGAACAGACATCTGTCTGCACATGTTTTTTGAAGGAGACATTTTTATGCCAATTATTTCGATTGCATCCCCAAAGGGTGGGTGTGGAAAGACAACGTCCACTATTCTTCTAGCCTGCGAGTTGGCCCGTCAGGGTGTGTCCGTGACGGTCATTGACGCTGACAAGCTCGAGTGGGCTCGGCAATGGGCTGACAAACCTGGGCGTCCGGCCAATGTTAGCGTCATAGCAGGAATGGATGAGCTGAAGGTGGGTACGGCTGCGCTAGATGCAGAAGAGCGTTCCCAAGTCGTCCTGGTGGATTGCGAAGGCACGGGCAATCTTGGGACCGTCCAAGCTGTGGGTGTATCTGACCTAGTGATTATCCCGGTTCAGGGCGGCGGCGGCATGGATGAGACCGCAGGAGACAGAGGTGGTCGCGGAATTTCGGACCAGTTGTTAAGGTGGATCGCATGATGAGAGAAGTGATCCGGAATGAAGAAACGAAAGAACCATTCGCCTGAGTTCAAGGCCAAGGTTGCGCTTGAAGCGATCCGCGAGGAGCTGACGCTGGCTGAGCTGTCCAAGAAGTACGATGTTCATCCGACACAAATCGGCACTTGGAAGCGCGCGGCGATAGAGAACATGGCGACAGCTTTTGCGCGCCGAGGTGCCGCCCCGGAGCAGGTAAGTGCGGCGGAACTCGACAAGCTGCATTCCAAGATTGGTCAGCTTGTGGTGGAACGGGATTTTTTGGCCAATGCCTCGCACCAGTTGCTCGGGACGCGAGGCAAAAAATGGTGAGCAAGGATAATAAGTTGAGCGTCCGCCGCCAGTGTGCGCTACTGACCCTGGCGCGGTCAAATTTGTACTATGAGCCGAAGGGTGAGAGCGCCGAGAACCTGCGGTTTATGGCGATCATCGACAAGCAATTCCTGGCGACTCCGTGGTACGGATCACGTCAAATGGCCCGGCACATGAAACGCAATAGCCACGCATGCGGGCGCCATCGTGTCCGCCGTTTGATGCGCCTCATGCGGTTGGTGCCGATCTACCAAGAGCCGAACACCAGCAAGAAACACCCACAGCATAAAATCTGGCCATACTTGCTACGGAACGTCGTGATTGACCGCCCAAACTAGGTCTGGTGTGCAGATATCACCTATATTCCGATGCAGCGCGGCTTCCTTTATCTCGTGGCGATCATGGACTGGTTTAGCCGCAAGGTTTTGGCTTGGCGGCTCTCCAACAGCATGGACACCGCGTTCTGCGTCGAAGCACTGAAAGAGGCGCTGTCAAAACATGGCACGCCGGAGATTTTCAACACCGACCAGGGATCACAGTTCACCAGCGGTGATTGGATCGACGTGCTGAGAGATGCGAAGATCAAGATCAGCATGGATGGCAAAGGGCGGTGGATTGATAATCGTATGATCGAGCGTCTCTGGCGGTCCCTGAAGTACGAATGTGTCTATTTGCACGGGTTTGAGACCGGGTCACAGGCCCGCTGCGGCATCGGAAAATGGCTGGCCTATTACAATGCCGAACGACCGCACTCGACCCATGGCATCTTGACCCCCGACGAGGCCTATGCGAGCAAAACAGAGCCTATGAGAATGGCAGCCTGAAATGAAACCCTGATCCACCTTAACAGGGCTGCAAAGTGGTCGAAAAACTAGGACCACCTCTGCCAGGGATGGTCACATGAATTCGGTCAACGCCGGGGGTGAAATCCCCGATACGGTCTACGCCGTGATCTGCGCCGAACACAAAGACATCCGCACCCCCGCCACCATACATCAGGTCATCGCCTGCCCCTCCGATAAGGTGATCATTGCCGTCGGCGCCAAACAACGTGTCCTCACCCGTGCCGCCATCCAGCGTGTCATTGCCCGAACCACCATAGACTCCGTCCTGCCCCGCTCCGCCCGAGACATGATCATCGCCCTGACCTCCGCCCACACTGTCATCATCTGCGCCGCCATCCAGCGTGTCATTGCCCGCGGCCCCCCACAGCTCATCTGCGCCTGCCTCTCCGTTCAGACTGTCATTACCCAGAAAACCACCCAAGGTGTCAGCGCCGCCCTCTCCCCAAAGCGTGTCATTCCCATGCGACCCCCAGAGCTCGTCATCGCCGCCCCCGCCCCACAGGCTGTCATCGCCATAAAAACCGCCCAGCATATCCGCACCGTCGCCGCCATGGGCGGTATCACTGCCCCGGGAGGTATAGATTACATCATTGCCTGCACCGCCCTCCAACAGGTCATTTCCATCACCACCGCCCAGCAGATCGGCGTCGCCTCCCCCCAGCAACGTATCCTGACCGGCGCCGCCATAGAGCGTGTCCAGACCAGCCCCGCCCAGCAGGCCATCCTGCCCGTCGCTGCCGGTCAGGAGATCGTCTCCGGCCTCTCCCATCAGAATGTCATCACCAGCTGCCCCGTTGACCGTGTCATCGCCTGCACCCGATTGGATGAAATCGCGTGCGCCCGTGCCGGACATTGTGTTGGCAGCAGCGGTACCGTGCACCGGCATTAACACCTCGGCACTGGTGCTGGATGACACTGTTTCATGGGTGGCCAAGTGGTCAACATAGCGGACCGTCGCGGAAATCTGCGCGTTTTCGTCCTGAGCTGTCAGCCTGTACGTGGCCCCGATCGCACCGGTAATGGCCTGACCGTCGCGCAGCCACTGGTAGCTGAGCACCCCCAGCCCGTCGACATCGTGCAGGACCCCGACGTTCATCCACAGCTCTTGCCCGACGCCCAACCATCCCTGCAGGGATAGTACCCCTGTGGGGGCATTGTTCTCAGTGACACCTACCAGCGTCAGGGTGGAAAAGTCACCAAGGATCACAAGCCGATCGTTTCCGACTTGCTGAGCTGTAATCTGAGCCTGCTGCGCTGCGGTCAGAGCACTGAAATCCAGGCTATCCTCGTTGGGATCAAAATCCGTGATCGTGTCGGCCCCGCCCCCCAGGGTGATGACAAAGGTATCGGCCCCACCGCCCCCAGTGAAGATCTCATCCTCTGCCGTGCCCGTGATCCGATCATCATTATTGCCGAAGGTCACGCTTGCGGGACGGCTTGGCGCCTGCAGCCCCACCGGAAAGCGATCAGGCCAATCGAACTGGCCCTGGGGCCACAGATCCGCCTGTGTCAACTCTCGACCGGCGTCCAGGCGGATCTCTGTATCCTGAAATGTGATCCTTGCACCGGTCTCTCGTGTTTCGAAATGCAGCTGTCCGGGATTGCGCAAGTTCAGGAAGCCCGACAAATCCAACCGGTCCACCCCAGGTTCGAAATCAAATATGCGATGGAGGGTTGAGCTGGGGTTCAACACAAACAGATCGGCCCCCGCCCCACCAGTCAGATCTGTGCCACTCTGACCGCTGACCAAGGTGTCATTCCCCTCTCCGCCCTCCAACCGGTCCCGACCTCCGGTGGGCGAGGCTATGAGCACGTCATGTCCGGCGGTGCCCGCGATCGTATGGCCATCGGCGTCAGTGTCTTGCAGTACCTCTCCCAAATCCCCAAGGGGCACGGTGAAATGTGAAATCCCGGACGCCGCTTCAGAACTGGCAAAAATCTGCAAGCTGTCGCCGATGCGGGTCATTTCAAGCGCGGTGACATCCTCAAGCCCCAGCCCCGTGTCATGGGCCAGGCTGTGTAGATGCAAAAGCTGCCCGCCTGGTAGCAAGGAGAATAGGCTCAATCCGTCGTCCCCACCACCGGCCACCACAAAAACATGTCCCTCGGTTTCCAGCACCGCCAGGGCCTGCACCTCGCCAAAGCGGGTCATTTGAGTGTCGAGCTGATGATCGGTGCCACTGAGGTTACCATCCGGGTCCAGGCGCAAGACGCTGAGCGACTGGCTGCCCGCAGCTCCCACAATGACATAGGTCGTGCCATGGGCCTCAACCGTTTCCAGCACGGTAGGATCGCTGAGACCCAACCCATCGATAGCCCCAGAGCTGTCTCTAATGTGCAGAACACCCGAGTTCGGGTCGATCTGGTAGCTGGTGATCGTACCCGGGCCGCCGTCGGCACCGGCAACCAGAAGGAACTGGTTGCTCCCGGCAGAGACTCCCTGCATCAGGGCAGTGGCAGTGGCTGCGGGCAAACTGCCACTGCCCGAGATGGGGCTGAGCGTGTTGTTGCCAATATATCCACGCAACTGCCCGCTCCCGTCTTCCAGAACATAGTAGGCCATCCGCCCGCCTTGCAGGGTAACCGTAGCCAGCTCGGACACCCGCCCACTCATGCCGGGAAAAGCGATCTGCTGTGCCGGATCAAGCCCTCCCGAGGCACTCAAATCATAGGCACGCATCTGACCAAAGGCCCCAGCCCCCGACAGCAGGCGCAGGTCGCCCTCTTGGCCACCGATAACCAACTCACCGGATCCGACACCGGTTGTTCCATCTGCAAAAAACACCGGATCTGACAAGGCAGTTGCCGATCCGTCCGCGTTCAAACGAAACGCGCTGAGCCCCCCATGGGGTCCACTCAAAGCATAGAGAACCGGCCCTCCCGGACCGGAGACGATCGCCAGATCGCGCAGATCTCCATCCAGAACGGCCTGTCCCGCAGACAGCCGCCCCCGCAGTTCAGGTATCATGACCTGCACTCCCGATTTCACTCACCAAGATCAGGTGTGATGGACG
The DNA here is from genome assembly GCA_965183835.1 of Paracoccaceae bacterium. GTDB lineage: Bacteria > Pseudomonadota > Alphaproteobacteria > Rhodobacterales > Rhodobacteraceae > OMPR01. Next base: position 49,396 of record CBCYME010000005.1, read on the forward strand.
GCCTTATTCTGGGCGCGACCGAAAACGGGCAAAAAATGGGCGCTTATCTAGAATTCAAAGTTCATTGGTTAACAGTAGGTTACCTCTTCGTACGGGATGCTAGCGCCATGTTTACGCGCACGCAGGCAGGTTGGCGCGCAAACTATCTTCGAGAGGAGCTCTTTATGTCAGACACGTCACCCATCCTAAAGTTGCCTTTTTTGCAGCCATCACAGGCCCAAAAACATGTGACCCACAACGAAGCCCTGCGGCGATTGGATCTGATGGTCCAGTTGCGGGTTCTGGCCACGGATGCCCAAACCCCGCCAACAATCCCCGACGCAGGTGATGTGCATGCCTTAGGGAGCGCCCCCACCGGAGCCTGGGCTGGACAGGCGGGCAAACTGGCCGCCTGGTTGGACGAGGGCTGGCAGTTTTTTGACCCTCAGATCGGATGGCGGGCCTGGGACATCAACGCGCAACAGTTGAAAGTCTGGGCCGGGACGGCCTGGATCGTGCCGCAAGTCGGGCTGCAGAACCTGGACGGGCTGGGCATCGGCACCACATCGGATGCAACCAACCGGTTGGCGGTACAGGCCCCCGCAACGCTGCTCAACCACGAGGGCGCGGGACATCAGCTCAAACTGAACAAGGCGACAGCGGGCGATACCGCATCCATGCTGTTTCAATCCAATTGGACCGGGCATGCCGAAATGGGGCTGGCCGGTGATACCGGGTTTTCGATCAAGGTCTCGGATGATGGCAGCACCTGGACCACGGCGCTGAGCTTCGATCCGGCGACCGGTCTACCTCAGGGCGCTGCGGTTCAGAGCGATGCGACCGACACCACTGTCGGTCGCCTGATGCGGGCTGACTATGGCTATGGACCGGGCAACCTTCTGGGAGCGGTCACTCAGACCGGCGGCACGCCGACCGGGGCCGTCATCGAGCATGGGAGCAATGCCAACGGGGCCTACACCCGATGGGCGGACGGCACGCAGATCTGCCGACACAGCATCAATCTGGGGGACGTTACGGCGGTGGGATCAGGCAGCCGTGCACAGCCTTATCTGACTACATCCTCAAGCTGGGCCTACCCTGCCGCATTTTCCGAAACGCCCACCGTAACCGGCTCTGCCATGCCCGGCGGCGGCGGTGCATATGAGCGGATGATTGTTCTGGCAATTGCGGCTGCCAATTCGACGTTCGCCGGCACAATCAATGCCACACGCCTGTCAGATGTCAGCAGCAGCCAAACCGTCACGGCCCATCTGCTCGCCATCGGTCGCTGGTTCTAAGGAGGGACATCATGCATATTTCATTCTCACCTATCCGCCATGAGGGCAGGTTGAATCTACACAAATCTGGCGACGCTTTGCGCATCAACGGCGAAACTTTCGATTTCTCTGAAATCCCTGAAGGGGCCACCTTACCGCGCGAAGCCGTTGCCTGCCCATGGCTGGTTTCGGACATCGAGCGGATCGATGGGCGCCTGCATCTCACCTTTCTGCTGCCGCATGGTCCCGACGCACTGCGCCAAACACTGTTTCCCGACACCCTCGTGGCAACCGACGATGGGGATCTTCCGGTCCCCCCGCACGGAAGTTCTGCCCAAATCCACATCACGCCACCCCCCGACCAAGAGGCATCGTCATGAATATCAATCTCGCCCAGATCAAAAGCATCGAGGACAAGGCCCAGACTGTTCTGGTGGCATGCCGAACGGACGCGAAGATACGTCTCTATACGATGTTGAACCGCTGGTCAGAACAGTTGAACGGCTCGATTCCACTGATCGAGCAATTGTCTTGGGCCGCCAAGGCAGAAGCCGCACACGCGCATCAGGCGGGCACTGCGACCGAGCCGCATCTGCAGATCCTAAGCGTCGAAGCACAGGAAACCGGTGAAACTCTCTCTGATCTGGCGCGGCGTATTTTGAGCAATGCCAGCGCCTGTCGTCTGACCACCTCTTTCATTGCCGGCATCCGCCGTAAATACACGACCCGCATCGAGGCGGCCTCAAGCACGGCAGAGATCGAGACACTCATAATCGACCTGCAAGCGGATCTGGATCGATTTTCAGGGGTCCGCTGATCCTCGCTCAAGCCTGTTGCGAGGCGGGTGCAACTTCCTGGAAAGGGCGAAAACCGCCCTTTCCAGCGCGCAAAAGCGCCAAACCTTGAGCATTGATCTCGTCCAGGCGGCTATAAAGAGCGTAGTCCTCAGCATAATAGTCGCGCATCTCATCGCGTAGATTATCCGGAATCCACCCCGTATTAGTGCGGCGGCTTACATTGTGGCGCGGCAATGGGCAGTCGATTTTGAGAATCTGACAAATCTCGTGGAACACCTCGCTCACCTGCGCATACGGAATGATCACATCCGCCAGCAGCGTCCCATCAGGGGCGCAGAACATGTTCTTTTGCAAATGCTTTTGACCATTTGCATATCGGATGTTCCAATCTGCCTGCTTCCAGAAGTCGGCAAAGCTCATGTCCAGCGGCAACGGGCTTTCGACCCGGTTGCCGGATCTGTAGCGATACCAAGATCCGATCCAGTCAATCGGATCCCGCATAACCCCGAACTTGAAGTAAGCCTCTGGCGCATGGTGCTGGTTGCGGAAGACGATCGGATAGCTCCGTATGGCCTCATAAAGCGATGTGTGTTTGCGGTGGGGATTCCCAGTTCGAACAATATCCGCATATCGTATCAAAGCAGATTCAATCGAAGTCGAAGCTGTTTTGGTATTGGCCACAAAAATGAATTTTTTACCAAAACCAATCTGCATACTGTCTAGCCTATATCTGTTTGTTATCTAAGGACCTGCCTGAAGTACCTAATAATCACGCCATGCGGGATCAAACAATCACTTTATACGCGAGCGCACCGCTTCTGCACAAAGGATCCCCCATCCACATATTCAGCACAGACCACAAAAACATCAGGATCCGGGCTTTTGATGTGTCTCAAAGCTCCGTATAGGGGGGCAGAAATAGAACTAGGGGAAATCAGTGGCACATAGCACATTTCTGCTTGTGGGTGCCGGCCTGTCCGGGGCTGTCATCGCACGGGTACTGGCCGAAGCCGGACACCAAGCCACTGTTATCGACACCCGATCACATATCGGGGGAAATTGTCACACCGAACGCGATCCCGACACCGGGGTTCTGTTGCATGTCTACGGGCCGCACATCTTTCATACCGACGATACCGAGGTCTGGGACTATGTGAATCGCTTCACCCGGTTTCTGCCCTACAAGAACCGGGTCAAGACCACGGCGCAGGGGCAGGTGTTTTCCCTGCCCATCAACCTGCACACAATCAATCAGTTCTATGGCCGCACCTTCCGCCCGGACGAGGCGCGCGCCTTTATTGCCGATCAGGCCGACAAGACGATCACCGATCCTCAAAGCTTTGAGGAACAGGCTCTGGCCTTTGTCGGGCGCGACCTCTACGAGGCGTTCTTCAAGGGGTACACCGAAAAACAATGGGGCTGCAGCCCGACCGAATTGCCGGCCTCGATTCTCAAACGCCTGCCGGTGCGGTTCAACTACGACGACAATTACTTCTTTCACAAACATCAGGGCATGCCGGAACAGGGCTATACCCCGATGATTGAGGCGATCCTGGATCATCCGGGCATCGACGTGCATCTGGACACGCCCTATGCGGCCGATATGGCAACCCGTTACGACCACATCTTCTGGTCTGGGCCACTGGATGGGTTCTTTGACTATCGGCTGGGGCGACTGGGGTACCGGACGCTGGACTTTGAACGGTTCCGCGACACGGGTGACTGGCAGGGCTGTGCCGTGATGAATTACGGCGACCCTGACGTTCCTTTCACCCGGATCACCGAACACAAGCATTTTGCCCCCTGGGAAAGCCACGAGGGCACCGTATGCTACCGCGAGTTTTCGCGCGCCTGCACCCCCGACGACATCCCCTATTATCCGATCCGCATGGTTGAAGAAAAATCCCTGCTGAGTGAATATGAAGCCCTGGCCGCACAGACCGAAGGCGTCAGCTTTGTTGGACGGTTGGGCACCTATCGCTATCTCGACATGGACGTGACCATCCGCGAGGCACTGGATTGCGCGCGCGCGTTTCTGGCGGCAGGCGCCGCCTGAGGCGATTGAAGCGCTTCGAGATCCCTTTGAGACACCCGCCTCATTTTTGCGTCCTACCAAAGGGAGAAGCCGCGAACACGCGAGGCAACGATTTCTCGAAACGCTGTCGAGGTGCGCCGGAACAGGCTGTGCCTCAAGATCAACCCCGGAAACTGTCGCGATTGTCCAGAAACCAGCGATAGGTATCACGCAGGCCCTGCTCCAACGGGATCCGGGCTTGCCACCCCATATCCGACAGACGGCTGACATCCATCAGCTTGCGCAAGGTGCCATCAGGTTTGCTGGTGTCCTGCACGATGCGGCCCTGAAAACCGGTCATATCGGCCACCATCCGCCCCAGATCACCGATCGACACATCAGTTCCGGTGCCCACGTTGATATGGCTCAGCATGGGATGGGTCTTGGCGTCATAGGTCTCGCGCGCCAGATCCAGCACAAAAAGGCTGGCCTCTGCCATGTCGTCCACATGCAGAAATTCGCGCCGGGGTTTGCCGGTGCCCCACATCACCACCTCGTCCAATCCTTGATCCGCTGCCTCGTGAAAGCGACGGATCAGCGCAGGCATGACATGGCTGTTTTCGGGGTGGAAATTGTCCCCCGGCCCATAAAGGTTCGTCGGCATCACCGAACGGTAGTCGACCCCATGCTGGCGGTTGTAGCTTTCGCACAACTTGATCCCCGCGATCTTGGCGACGGCGTAGGGCTCGTTTGTGGGTTCCAGTACACCGGTCAACAACGCATCCTCGGCCATCGGCTGTGCCACAGCACGAGGATAGATGCAGGAGCTTCCCAATTGCAGCAGCCGCGTCACCCCGGCGGCAAAAGCCTGATGGATCACGTTGCATTCGATCATCAGGTTTTCATAAATGAAATCAGCCGGATAGGTATTATTGGCGTGAATACCCCCCACACGAGCCGCCGCCAGGATCACCTGATCAGGGCGCTCGGCCTGCATGAAACCGCGCACCGCCGCCTGATCGGTCAGATCCAGCTCGGCATGGGTGCGGGTCAGCAGCTCCAGATCCGCGCCAGCCTCTTTGCGGGCCTGCAACTGACGCAGAATTGCCCCACCCACCATGCCCCGGTGGCCCGCCACGTAGATTTTCATGGTTTGATTTCTCCGATGTACCAGCTGAGCAACCGCACGGCCTGTTCCAGAGTCGGCCGCACGACATGGGGTTTGTATTGAACCAGACCGGGTTTACCGGAGACAGTTTAGTTCCTATTCTGCTGCGAGAGTAACGGCGTTTAGACTGTCATAGTAGCTCCTTTCTGCTTGTGCTGGGGCGATGTATCCGATGGGTCCAAAACGGCGTTCGTGATTGAACCAATGGACCCAATCGAGCGTTGCCAATTCGACGTCTTTTTTGCCTTGCCACGGGCCCTCGTGCTCGATGACCTCAGCCTTGTAGAGACCGTTGATTGTCTCGGCCATCGCATTGTCATAGCTGTCACCGACGCTGCCGACTGACGGATCGATTTTGGCTTCCTCGAGGCGCTCTGTGTACTTGATCGACAGATATTGAACGCCTCTGTCGCTATGATGGATAAGGGTTTTGGGATCTGGTTGACGCGCCGCCAACGCTTGATCCAAAGCATCAAGCACCATCTGGGCATTGGGAGAGGAAGAGACCTTCCAGCCAACGATGTAGCGCGCGAAGACATCAATGATGAACGCAACATACACGAAGCCGACGGCGGTTCTGACGTAGGTGAAGTCAGCTACCCAGAGAATGTTCGGTGCCGGTGCCTTGAACTTTCGGTTCACCTTGTCTTCAGGGCACGGCAAGGCAGGGTTGCTCTTCGTCGTTGTCACATCACCGCGTGTAATTCCCTGTATTCCCATGCCTTTCATGAGGCGAACAACCGTGCAACGGGCGACGACAGTGCCCTCATCAAGCAAGTCATGCCAAACTTTCACGGCCCCATATCGCTTCCTGCTCTTCTCCCAGAAATGGGTGATCCTGGTCATTAAGAAGGCATCACGCTTTGCGCGGGCAGAGGCTTTCTCAGGATTAAACTCAATCGATTTGTGGTGGTAATATGTGGACGGCGCGATCGGCAAAACCTTGCAAATCGCCTCGACGCCAAGATGCTCACGATGGTCGTCTATGAACATGATCATCTCTTCCGTAGGCGGTCGAGGTCCGCCGCCGCGAAAAAAGCTGAGGCCTTACGCAGAATGTCATTGGCCTGGCGCAGCTCACGGACTTCGCGCTGAAGCTCTTTCATCTGCGCCCGCTCAGACAGCGTCAAACCCTCCCGATCCCCGGTCTCAACCGCCTGCTTGTTGACCCAGTCCCGAAGCGTTTCGGGGCTGCATCCTATCTTCTGCGAAATTGATCTGAAGCACTCAGATCGCGTCTTATAATCCGCTTCATTCTCAAGCACCAAACGCACTGCGCGCGCCCGAACTTCTGTCGAAAAACGGTTCCCTGAATTTCCTTTGGTCATGACTTACCTTCCAAGCTTCATGCTCTCCGGTAAACCCGGTCTGGTTCATATCCCTCCGGCGGACGCAGCTCCTGGTCTATTTTGAATGAAGCCTGAAAGCCGCTTTTATCAGTTACATAGTCTGCAACCTCAGCCCCTGTTAGAACGTTCTTCGCGATCTGCGCGCTCCAATCCTGCGCAAAGGCCAGATAACCCTCGCGCAACTGGAGCATGGCCAGATCACTCATCGCGTCTTATCCTTCGTGCGAAACCGGCAATTCCATACCGTGCGATTTCAGCAGCGCATGGCGTTTGGCGGTTTTCAGATCCTCGGCTACCATCTCGGCGCACATCTCCTGCACGGTGATCTCGGGCGTCCAACCCAATTCGGTCTTGGCCTTGGACGGATCGCCCAACAGAGTTTCCACCTCGGCGGGGCGGAAGTAACGCGAATCGATGCGCATCACCACATCGCCCACCTTGAGTGCGGGCGCGCTGTCGCCCGTAATCGTGGCCACGGTGGCGATCTCGTCAATGCCTTCGCCAGTGAATTCCAGCGTGATGCCCAGCTCCTGTGCAGACCAGGCAATGAACTGACGCACGGATTTTTGCACGCCGGTAGCGATGACGAAATCCTGCGGCGCATCCTGCTGCAGCATCATCCACTGCATGCGTACATAATCCTTGGCATGACCCCAGTCGCGCAGCGCGTCGATATTGCCCATATAGAGACACTCTTCGAGCCCCTGCGCAATATTGGCCAGACCGCGGGTGATCTTGCGAGTCACAAATGTCTCGCCCCGACGCGGGCTCTCGTGGTTGAACAGAATGCCGTTGCAGGCATACATGCCATAGGCCTCGCGGTAATTGACCGTGATCCAATAGGCATACATTTTGGCCACCGCATAAGGGCTGCGCGGGTAGAATGGCGTGGTTTCGCGCTGTGGGGTTTCCTGCACCAGACCATAAAGCTCGGATGTCGAAGCCTGATAGAACCGGGTCTTTTTCTCCAGCCCCAGAAAGCGGACCGCCTCCAAAAGGCGCAGTGTGCCCATGGCGTCCACATCCGCCGTGTATTCGGGGCTTTCAAAACTGACCGCCACGTGAGACTGCGCGCCCAGGTTATAGACCTCGTCGGGCTGTACCTCCTGAATAATGCGGGTCAGGTTCGAGCTGTCGCTCAGGTCACCATAATGCAGTTTGAAACGAGCATTGCTGACATGGGGGTCTTCATAGATGTGATCCACCCGTTGGGTATTGAACGACGAGGCCCGTCGCTTAATACCATGGATCTCATAACCCTTCTCCAGCAGGAACTCTGCCAGATACGAACCATCCTGACCGGTAACTCCGGTGATCAACGCCGTCTTTGTCATAGTGGTTTGCACACGGACCTATGTATTTTCATGAACTGCTTACTGGCCTGAAACCCCAAGCAATGCAACCTGTAGCGACAGACCAGCCGCAATACCGGCGGAAACCCCGCAGGCGCTTTACATGCCCCACTCAGACCGCCCCGACACCCGGAAACAAGCCCTCGGAGCGCGCGGACTATCGCTGGGGTGGTTTGAGCAGAGCCGCATTGTTGCAAGCTTTAAGCAATGCAAAACCGTTCTCAAGCAAAAATGGCATCGCGGTGGTTCCTTTTGCCAGCCACTGTCCATCGGCGTCAGTCCAGGTGTCATCGAAACAGATCAACCCATCAGGATCCATCTTTGTCAGCACGGCTTCAGCGCACTCAAGATGCATCTTGTGACATTGCGCTTCCAGAATGCGCGCGCCCAGGTATTTCTCATACCGGGCCTGCCTGATCTCCGAATGCTCCCCATGATCAAAGTCATATGCATCCAGAAAGAGATAATCGATCACCCCGTCAAACTCTGCAAGAAACTCCTCTCCCTTGGCCGTCACAGCCTGAAAATCATATCCCTCGCGGGCAAACATACGCTGCGCATTGCGTGTATTCCGAGGGTCCATATCGACGGTGATAAACGCGATCCCCTGCGCCTCACACAGCTCGGCCAGCTTTTGTGTCGACCCTTGCCCCTGCACGATTTCTCTTGTTGTGCCAATCTCGACCATGGTGCGCTTCCGCTGGATTGCAGGTGGTGCGTTCGCACTCAACGCCTGAATAAGCAAAGCATGCCCGTGATCTTTGACAGATTTACTGCCAAAGTTGAGCAGCACGGCCTCCAAAGCGTTCCGCGCGCCTTCATCAAGCACCCCCGCCGCAAGGGCATCACCTGCTATTGCCCTGATTGCGCTGTATTCCTGCCCTGCTTCTGCATAGGCCGCGGCAACAAGAACCCGCAGCCAGGATGCCCCCATGGGCGTGTAAGACGCGGCCATGCCAAGACAATGCAAGGATGCTATAGCCTCGCCAATCGCTTTGAAATGTGTGGCAGCGCACAGACAGGCCAAGACCGCATCTTCATCTTTGAGGTCATCTATTCCGACCTCGAACACGTCAAGGAAATCTTCGTCTGCCGCACCTGTAGCATGATCAAGCAGGGCTGTGGCAGCTGTTGCATCCAACATGTCTGCTGTCGGGTGAAACGACTGCCACACGCGCGCGGCGCGCTCCAGAACATCGGAGATAACTGCAGCGGTATCCGCGCCATCATTCCCGTTCTCACAGCCGTTTTCAGGCTCTTTCAAAGCTTGCCCTGCCTGCTGCGCATCTTCTTGACCCAATATCTTTTTATCCAAAAAAATCACCTATATTTCTGAGCCCACAAAAAATTGGTGGCGCAATATGAACAAAGGATAGTCGTCTTGCTGCAAAACGTAAAACGCTATGGAAACCGCACATTCAAAATCAGCCCCATACTCCGAGTTCTTCCCGGAACTAGGTGACACTTTCACTACATGAATGAAAAGCCCGGCTCCTGTTCTGCACACACAAAAAAAGTGCCCGGCGTGGATCCCCGGAAGGCGTGGCATCCAGCACCCGCTGCACCAATCCCGGATTGCTCTGCACCATCAGATCAGCTTGTGCAGGGGCAAGCACAAACTCCAAAGCAAGGCGCAAGAGAACCGTACCGGCATCACCACTGCTGTCGAAGTACCGGGCCAATGAGCTTGATCCATCCATCAGATTTTCGTTCATTGTGTGTCCTGACGCCAGATCCGCATCAGGCACGTCAGTTGCCTCGACGAAAGAGGTAACCTGCGGCGCAGGCAATTCAGCTGCCAGGTCCGCACGCCGAAACAAATCGAGCTGGCCACCAATGCCGCAATTGACGATCTCGCGCCCATCAGATTCATAGGCCTGCTTGGCCAGCATATAGGTCTGTGCCATCCGATCCGTATCGGCCGCCTGCCAGATCTTGCCTCTGAAATATCCGGGATCGAAATGATTGGCGTCGTCCCCCTCCTGCCGGATCAGATCACCCTCCCGAGCGGTTGTGACTTGGACATAGGAGTTGTCGACCCCAACCAGTAAAACTTTGCGGTAACCCGCTGAATACAGGATCTGCAACCAAAAGAAGGTCACGGTCGAATGCCAGGCGATCCGCTGTCGGACATCGGTGGAAAAGAACAGTTCTCCGCCCTGCGCATCCAACCAGACGGTCTGTTCGCTATCTCCCAGCAGATGTCCCAACCAATAGGGATGGAATTTCCACATATCCGTCAGCTGAAAGACATAAGGCTCCTGCTCCGCCACCAGCGCATTCGACACCCCCACCCCCCGCGCCAAAGAGGCCAGGCTAGCCTCACGGATCGCATAGTTAGAGATATAGAGGTCCTGCCCGCGAAACAGCGAGAAATCCATCTGCCGCAGCGAGGGACCGTTGCCTACCAAAATCGCCGTATCCGACCTGCGGGCGGCGGCAAAGCCATCAAACCGGGTCCGCCCCAGTGTCAAAAGCCGCCCTATCTCGGCGCCGCTATAGGCATAAGGCCCCGCATCCTCGGGGCAGGGCCAGAACGCAGTGTCCGCGATCTGTGCAACATCACGATGCGGATCGGCCTCCTGCGCCCGACGTAGGTCCTTCAAATCAGGCCGAGGCATGATCTGTCCAAGCGACGCAATCTCATGATCCTGCATGTAAGACAGCACCGCTGCCGCATGCAGATCACCCCGATTACGCGCCTTTTCACAGGCCACACGCCCAACAGCAGATCCGTTGAACGTCACAAGCAGTTGCCGCAAGCGTGTCTCAAACGCTTGTGGATCAACCACCTTATCCGCCTCTAGTACCCTCAGCAGCATGTCCAACGGCACGAACCCAGATTGCCGCCACCTGTCCTGACACACCGCAAGCGGGCTAGACACCATCTTGTTGTCCCCCACCGCTTTGCTCCAAGACCAAATCCAATGTTGCAACCCCGCTTAGAAACTCGGCTCCAGCCAAGTCGAGAAGATTATCGGGTTGACCTTTGCATAAAGATACGGAGTAACAGGGGCAACAGAGCAATATTATTTTGTCGAAAGGTTTGTTAGGCTTGCCCTATCAGGCCCAACTTCACAAAGGATTTTTTCATTGGCCAGATCAACACACAAAAAACCAGCCCCTACTGAAGCTCTTGTCATCGTTCAGATCGACGAATCGTTTGCTGCTCCTGCCTTGGTATCCCGGCTTTTGGCCCGCAGCCCGAAACCCAAGCTGCATCGGTACGAGGATCTGATCGAAGCGCGTAAGGAACATCCCCAAGATTACATTCTGGTTCCGGTGTTGCCCGCCACTGCAGCCTTAGCACTGAGCCTGGCTCAAGGTACCGATGCCGAGACCGCCCTGAGCCAGTGGAAAGCCTATGCCAACGCCCTACTTAAGCAAGCCCGCCGGGCGCGGCGCAAGATCATCCTGTTCGATGCTGCGGCCGGCAGCGCTGAGCCCGCCGCAATGTCCCAGGCCCTGGCCAAACGCATGAAGCTGTCTCTGAACACGCCACGTGGTCGCAAATCGCAAGCCACCCCCTTACCGCTGTCAGGAATTTTGCAGGCTCTGGTCGCCCCCCTTCTGCAGCAGGACGACGACGCACTGATTTTAGCAGAAGAACTTGACAGCTTCCTGCTACGGTTGGATGACTCAGAAGATGCTCTTTTCCCACCAGTCGCCAAGCTGGCAGAAGACTATATCGCCCTTAACGCAGCCCTGAGCCCGGGGGCTCCGGTTGCGGACCCCGAGGCGCTGAGTGTGTTGGCCACGAACACATCGCCCCAGGAGACAGCCCGCGTCTCGCAGACAGAGGTTGAGCCGGACATGCTGCGCACGGAAAACACCCTTTTGCGAGAAAGCATCGCGCAGCAAGAACAGGTTTTTGCGGCCAAGCTTCACGCCATCACAACCGCGCAGGCAGAAGAAGCCGCTCTGATGCGCACAAGCTTGGAACATTCTGAGACCGAGATTTCCAACCTACAGGAACAACAAGAGCTACTACACGAAAGTCTGGCGCTATCCAGTCAGACGATCGACACGCTGGTCTCCAAGGAAACCCAGCAAGCCCAAGAGATCCAGGATATGTCCAAAGAGCGCGCCGACTTGATGGTCAAGGCCGCTCAGGCGGAGTCGCTCCAGCGGCAGCTGCAGGCCGCAAGAGATTATGGTGAACGGCGCAACAGCATGCTGGCCATGGCCCTGCTCGAGACAAACCGTCAGGGAGATGAGCGCATCCTGGACCTGAAGGCGACAGAAGCAAGTCTCTGGCAGGAAAACGAAACCTTGCGCGTTGAAAAATCCGAAGCGACACAGGAATTGAACCGGGTCTATGCCTCGTGGTCGTGGAAAATCACGGAACCGCTGCGCAAGAAGACCAAAAGCGGCCTTGGCGGATGATCCCGCCGGCCGCTCTGGCGTCACATCACATTCCGCCCCCATCAGTATTGATGCCGCACATATGACCGCTCCCAAATCTGGCTTTCTCGCCGCCCCGGCGCATGTTGTGCGTCGCCCTTGGCTGGTGATCGACGCACAACATGGACTGGGCAACCGGCTGCGGGCGATCTCGTCAGCGGCGGTCATCGCCGAGCAAAGCGAGCGCGATCTTGTAGTACTCTGGCAGCCCGACCACCATTGCGACTGCCACCTGTCTGATCTGCTCGACTACCCGGGGGCCGTAATCACGGCTGATCCGGATAACAGCTTGCACGCGGCCGCCGATCTCACGTGGTCCTACATGGAAATCGAAGAGGGCTCGACATTCCAGGCCCCGATCCTAGCCGATATGGCCCGGCACGCCGACCAAACCATCTACATTCGCTCTGCCTACAGCCTCAACAGCCCGCTTGTGACGATGGCGGCCGAGCAGGCTTTTCTCAAATCCCTGCGTCCGTCGGCCCCGGTGCTGGATCTGCTCGACCAGGTGCGTCACCCCAATCAGGTTGCAGCCCATATCCGCATGGGCACCGGCCCGAAATTCGACCACCTCAGCTTTGAAGCGCCCGAAAATTGGCCCGCGGAACGCCACCGCGAACTGACCGAGTGGCGCACCAAGAGCCATATGGACCGCTTTATCCCGCGCATCGATGCCCTCATTGCCCAAGGCGATTGCGAAACCCTGTTCCTGGCGGCCGATCTGCCCCAGACCTATGCTCTGTTTACCGAACGGTACGAAACACGGCTGGCCTGGCTCGAACGTCCCGATTTCGACCGCTCGGCCCGGCAACTGCAATATGCCCTGGCCGACATGCTGTTATTGACTGCTGCCGATCGTTTCCTGGCCAGCACCTGGAGTTCATTTTCGGACATGGCCCAACGGCTGGCTCCCGCAGGCCGTCCCTTTGAGCGCAGCGGCCACGACTTCTAGAGCACTTTGCCTTTTATGTGGGGCGCGCGCATCGCTGTTCGCATTCGACCGAAGAGAAGAGGCCGCGAACAAATGCCCAAACCTGTTGCATGCTCAGGTGTCCCCCCGGGCCCCCCTTCAACGCAGACCTCAGATCACGACGCGATGCTCGGCCTGCCCCGGCGCCACTTCCGGGACTGCAAACACCATCCCCGCCTGAGGGTGCGCCACACGCGCCGCGGCATCCATCCCCTCCAGTGCTGTCGTGCAGTACAACGTCTGCAGATCCGCGCCACCGAAAGCCGGGCAAGATGTATGCGGCGCATCAAAAGGTATGGCCCGCAAAAATTGACCGTCCGGGCCATAGCCCGCCACCCGTGCCGCGCCCCATTCGGCAATCCAGAGCACACCATCCGCATCGACCACCGCCCCATCGGGGTTCACCCCCCCCGGGCGCAGATCTACAAACACTTCGGGCTCACCCAGGGGCCAGCCCTGATCATCCAAAGCCACCTTTTGCACCTGCCCCGTCACCGTATCGGTGAAATGAGCAAACCGGGCATCCGGTGTAAAACAGATCGCATTCGAAATGGTGATGTCTCGGTAAAGACGCCACAGCGTGCCGCGCCAGTAACGCCAGATTGACCCCGCGCCCGGCTGGGCCTGTTTGCCCATGGTTCCGATCCAGAACCCGCCATAGGGATCAGCTCGCCCATCATTGGAGCGCGTCACCGGATTGTCAGCCTCCAGATCACACAACCGCTGTAGGGCGCCACTGTTGATATCAAATCGCCAAAGCCCGGTTTCCGAGGCTAGGATCAACGTCTCGCGGTCGACCCGCCCGGCAGCCGAGAACATCTCGTCAAACGTCCAGGCGCATGCGCCACCCGCCCCGTTGGCATACATCCGGCATCTCGTGATATCGAACCAGAACAGCTCCTGGCGGTCGGGATGCCACAGCGGACCCTCGCCCAGATCACAAGGGCGGCTGTCGAACACCTGTCGGCTCATCCCGTCACCACCACGCCACCATCAATCACCATCGATTGACCCGTCATCATCCGGCTGGCCTCGGAAGCCAGAAACAGAGTGCCGCCGACAAGGTCCTCGGGTGCCAGCGTATCCTTGAGGCATTGCCGATCCAGATGGCCTGCCAAGGCCTCTTCGGTGACCCACATGTCGCGCTGTTTCTGGGTCATCACCCAGCCCGGCGCCAATGCATTGACCCGGATCCGATCGGGGCCGAACTCGCGCGCCAGACTGCGGGTCATGCCATTGATACCGGAATTCGACGTTGTATAGACCGGGTACCCCCCGTTGCCCATCATGTAGCTGATCGATGTCATGTTCACGACGGCCCCGCCGCCCAGAGCACGCATCCCCGGCACCACCGCCTGGATGGCAAAGAAATAAGCCTTGAGATTGATGGCAATCAATCGGTCCCAATCTGCTTCGCTTACATCCAGCGCATCGTGGCGCGTGTCATTGGCAGCATTGTTGACCAGAACCCCCGCCGGTCCATGCGCGGCCTCGGCCTGCGCGATGGCCGCCTTGAGCGCGGTCATGTCCGAAATATCACAAGGGATGAACAGTGGTCGACTGCCTGTTTCTGCTGCCATCGTGTCACAAAATGCAGAAGCATCCGAGCGCTGGACAAAGGCCACTTTGGCGCCTTGCTGCAAGAAGCCGCGGGTCAGGGCAGCCCCGATTCCACTGCCGCCACCGGTCAGAAAAACAGCGGTGCCAGAAAGGTCGGGGTAGGTAGGAAAATCAGCCATATTCAATCCGTCTTGGTTAAGAAACTAAGCTCTGCGCTGGTAGTAGTGTCTTGCCATTATGCATGTAAACCAGAGACCTGCGGAAATCAGCGCAACTCGTCGCAATTTCCACCTGTATACTAGACAAACCATGTAGGATGGCCTAAACGATGGCGTATCGATGTAAAAAGTTAACGATGCGGTCAACCCGGCTGAAAATGAATTACATTTTGCCGGACTTATGAGCACGAGGTTTTTGAGTTACGGTCATTTTTCGTGACTAATTGTGATGAGAGGAATTGGGATGCTTGTAAGTATTGTCATACGTACGCTGAACGAAGCTCTGTACCTTGACGACTTGTTGGTCATGATCGACCGTCAGAAAACCACTTTCGACGTCGAAACCATTCTGATCGATTCCGGCTCCACCGACGGAACCGTCGAAATTGCGCAGGCGCAGGGCTGCCGCATCACAACCATCGACAAATCGGAATTTTCCTTTGGCCGCTCGCTGAATCGTGGCTGCGCCTTCAGCGGTGGCGAAATCCTGGTGCTGATCTCGGGGCATTGCGTCCCGGTCGACGAAACCTGGCTGCAAAACCTCTGTCAGCCGCTGATCGACGGCACCGCATCCTACACCTATGGGCGTCAGATCGGCGACGACAACAGCTACTATTCCGAGCGCCGCATCTTTGCCAAATACTTCCCCGCCGCCTCATCGGTGCCACAGGATGGGTTTTTCTGTAACAACGCCAACTCTGCCGTGCTACGCGCGCCGTGGGAGGCCTTTCAGTTCGACGAAGAGCTGACCGGGCTTGAGGACATGGAACTGGCCAAGAGAATGTGGAAAAAGGGCCACAAGATCGGCTATGTGGCCGAGGCACCGGTGTTCCACCATCATCAGGAAACCTGGCCCGGGGTGCGCCGACGCTTTGAACGCGAAGCTCTGGCATTGCAATCGATCATGCCGGAAGTACAGCTTTCGTTGTTTGATGTGCTACGTTGCGTGATTTCAAGCACACTTGGCGACTGGCGCTCGGCCAGACGTCATGGCATCGCGTCGACATCAAGGGTGGACATGCTGCGGTACCGCTGGAACCAATATGTGGGCTCTTACAAAGGCAACCATGAACATCGGCGTCTATCCCAGACAATGAAGCAACGTTATTTCTATCCGCAAGTTACTGAAAAGGCTGAAAAAGATGAATGGCTCAAGCCGTTGTATCGCACTCCTCCCCATGAAGGCAAACAGCCAAAGGGTAAAGGGCAAAAATTTTCGACCCCTGCACAATAAGCCACTCTTTCGCTGGATCCTCGACAGCCTGCTGGCGGTCGACGAGATCGACGAGATTGTCATCAACACAGATGCTCGCCACATCCTGGCCGAAAACGGCCTGACCGATGGCGACAGGGTACGCATTCGTGACCGCAAGCCCGAGCTCTGCGGTGACACGGTATCGATGAACCTGATTCTGGCCGACGACATCAAATCCTGTCCTGCGGACACCTATCTGATGACGCATACCACCAACCCGCTGTTGACACCGGAAACGATCCGCTCTGGATTGACCCGCTATCAGGCGGGCGTGGCCGATGGCACGGCGGATTCACTGTTCACGGTGAACAAGATCCAGACGCGGTTTTACCGCGCCGATGGCAGCCCGGTGAACCACGATCCCGACAATCTGATTCAAACCCAGGATCTGGAACCCTGGTACGAGGAGAATTCGAATCTCTTCATTTTCTCAGCCCCCAGCTTTGCCTCGACCAATGCCCGCATCGGCAAAAAGCCGATCCTGCATGAAATGAACGCAATGGAAGCTGTTGATATCGACACTCCCGAAGACTGGACCCTAGCCGAAGCCTGCGCCCAGATCCGCCTCAACGAGAAAGTTGCCGCCGAATGAAAGACGTCCTTGTGACCTGCCCCCCCATGCTGGGGCAGATCGACCTGTTCATGGATTATGCCGCTGAACGGGGGTTGAAACTGCACCCCGCACAAGTCACCCAAATCCTCAGCGAGGACGAGCTGTGTGACCTGCTGCCCAATTATGACGGCTGGATCATCGGCGACGACCCGGCGACCCGGACCGTGTTCGAAACCGGTCAAAAGGGCCGCCTGAATGCTGCGGTAAAATGGGGCATCGGAGTCGACAATGTGGATTTCGCCGCCTGCAAGGATCTGGGCATCCCGATCATCAACACGCCGATGATGTTCGGCGCCGAGGTGGCGGATGTGGCGACCGGCCTTGTCATTGGCCTGGCCCGCGAGTTGTTTTCCATCGACCGCAGCGTACGCGCGGGTGGCTGGATCAAGCCCGCCGGCATCAGCCTGGGTGGCAAACGCGCAGGGGTTGTCGGCCTGGGCGACATCGGCCGCAACACAGTCACACGCCTACAGGCGCTTGGCATGGAAGTGGTAGCCTATGATCCCGGCGTCGAGGGTGATGCCGGCATCGCAGGCCTGCAGCGCGCGGCCTGGCCCGCGCAGGTCGAGAAACTTGATTTTCTCGTCTTCACCTGTGCTCTTAACCAGCATAATTTCCACATGCTGAACGCCGATGTCCTGGCCCAGTGCAAACCAGGCATCCGTGTGGTCAACGTGGCCCGCGGCCCGCTCATTGACGAGACCGCGCTGATTGCGGCGCTGCAATCGGGTCACGTACATTCGGCCGCGCTGGATGTGTTTGAGGTGGAACCCCTGCCCATGGACAGCCCTCTGCGACAGATGGACCACTGCATCTTTGGCACGCACAACGGCTCAAACACCGTGGACGCGGTGATCCGCGCCAGTCACGAAGCCATCGACCGGCTGGCGGGGTTCTTCCCCACACAAGAGGGCTGAGCCGATGCGTGTTCTGGTCACCGGCGGGGCGGGCTATATCGGGTCGCACACTCTGATCGAGCTGCGCGCACGCGGGCATGAAATCTGCGTCGTCGACAATTTCGACAATTCCTCGCCCGAGGCTCTGCGCCGGGTGGCCGAGCTGATCGGCGAGGAGTTCCAGCATTATGAAGCCGACATCCGCGATCGCGCCGCCATGGATCAGATCATGGCAGATTTCCGCCCCGAGGCGGTGATCCACTTTGCCGGCCTCAAGGCGGTAGGAGAATCCGCCCAAGTGCCGCTGCGCTATTACGAGGTCAATATCACCGGCACCCTGTCGCTGCTGGAAAGCATGGCGGCGGCGGGCTGCAAGCGGATCGTCTTTTCGTCCTCGGCCACGGTCTATGGCGAGCCCCAATACCTGCCCTTTGACGAGGCGCACCCCTGTGCGCCCACCAATGTCTACGGCCGCACCAAATACATGGCCGAACAGATCCTCGAGGACTGGCAGGTAGCACATCCCGATACATCGGTGGTGCTGTTGCGCTATTTCAACCCAGTGGGCGCCCACCCGTCGGGCCGGATCGGCGAAGATCCCAGCGACATCCCCAACAACCTGATGCCCTTTGTGGCGCAGGTCGCCGTGGGCCGACGCGAAAAGCTGTCGGTCTTCGGTGGCGACTATGACACGCCGGACGGCACCGGGGTGCGCGATTACATCCATGTCACCGACCTGGCCCGCGCCCATGTTGCTGCCATTGACTATGCCGAAACCAGCACCGGCACCGAGGCCTTCAACATTGGCACCGGACAAGGCTATTCGGTTCTGGACATGGTCTCGGCTTTCACACGCGCCTCGAACCGGCAGATCTCCTATGAAGTAGTGGCACGCCGCCCCGGCGACATCGCCCGGTCCGAGGCGGATCCCTCCAAGGCCAACTCTGTGCTGGGCTGGACTGCAGAACACACTCTGGAGGATATGTGCGCCAGCACCTGGGCCTGGCAGAATGGCAATCCGCAGGGATACGAGAACTCGTAGAGGCATTATGAATCTCCACCTACATTGCGAAACAAATCATTTGAAGAAAGGCGAAAGATGCAAGACGTCCAATCGCTTTACATGAAACACAAAGGAAACCGGTGCTTCATTCTGGGCAACGGGCCTTCCCTGAACAAGGTGGACATCAGCAAGCTGTCGACCGAAATCACCTTTGGGGTGAACTCGATCTTTCTGATGACCCGGGACACCGGATTTCACCCCACATATTACGTGGTCGAAGACAATCTCGTCTTTGGCGACAACAAAGAGGCGATCGATGCCTATCGTGGCCCAACCAAGGTTTTTCCCGACCGCTATGCCAGCCAACTGTCGAATACTGACAATTGCCTAACCTTTGATATGGACACATCCTATTACAACAAGAACAAGCCTGAGCATTACTCGATCCCATATTTCAACCACGGTCCCAAACCCACTTTCTATTGCGGGCAATCGGTGACCTACATCAACATGCAGCTTGCCTATTACATGGGGTTTTCCGAGGTCTATCTGATCGGTATGGATTTTTCCTATTCCAAGCCCCCTTCACACGAACAAGACGGCAATCATATCCAGTCTCATGGCGATGATCCGAACCATTTCCACAAGGATTACTTTGGCAAAGGCAAGACCTGGAAGGATCCACGTCTCGGTCGCGTCCTGCGCAGCTATGTTCGAGCAAAGCACGAGTTCGAAACGGATGGACGCTTGATCGCCAATGCCACCCCTGGTGGAGAGTTAGAGCTGTTCCCACGCATTTCCTACAATTCTCTATTTGGTCAATGACATGAAAACTGCAGTCTACGTTCTTTATCAACGCCATGAGTTCGATCAATTCCGGGCTTTCTTTGCACAAATCCGCCCTGCCCTGGGTAAAGATCTTGAGGTTCATGTCCTCATCAATGATGAGGATTGCCCGCAGCTGCGCAGCCTGGAAAAGCGCAAGAAACACCTGCATGTCCATTGCGAAAATCGCAATCTCGGCGTGGCTGGCGGGCGCAATTACCTGATCGCCAAGGCCCGCGCGACGGGGGCAGAGTTTCTGGTATCCTGTGACACCGACATCCTGTTTTCCCGTGATTATTTCACGCGTTTGCGAGATGGCTACATGGCTTTGCAGGCCTCGGACCCCGACCTAGGGTATGTGCAGCCGATCCTGCTGAACGGCCCCAGTGTCCTTGATTGTTTCGAGCAAATGCAGGTACAGAGCTGGACCGAACTGGCCGAGCGTCTTGAAAAGAAAAGCACGGACTGGCCCAAGGATCTATGGCAGCCAGTCAAGGACAAACTGGGCGAAGAAAAAGCCGTCACTGCCATTTTCCACACCGGTGTTACCAACCTGTGGCGCGCCCATTTCGACGCCCCCCTGAACCCCAAGGGCTATGTTCCGGGCACCTCGCAAGCCCTTGCCGATCGTTTCGGGACGACCTATCCCACCCTGCGCAGTGAACCCGGGCAGTTGGCTGAAATCATTGCCAAGGGTGCCCCTGTCCGGATCATGTCATCCGCCGGGGGTGTCACGGCCTTTCACGTCCGGGCCATGGATCGCAGCGGCACCTACAACGACCTATTCAACCCCTTCGCATTCGAGGATTCCGAGCTTGGGTGGCGCAGCACCATGAGCGGCCTCAACAACTATCTGCTGCCCGATGTGTTTGCCATTCACGACATCTTCTTGGGCGACAACAACCGATCTGCCATGTATCAGGCGAGGATCGGCGTTTTGCGCGGGGCCGAGATCGCCGGATCACATCTGAGCGAGCAGGACACCAACTATGCGCTGACGCAGAGTCTGTTCAAGGCCCCGCTGCACATGATGGAACGGTTTCTCTCCATCTCCACAAAGGACGGAGCCACGCCGGAACAAAATGCACAGCAGCTGCCTTCGCTCTTCCTGTCCTACTATTGGGAATTCCTGCGTGGCATGCTGGATGTCGTGTTCAAGCGCACTGCGGCCGATCTTCCCAATCCAACACCCTTGGTGCGGCTTCTGGCCGGGTTTGCCGGTGACACCCCGGTCGGGATCAAGGACTTCGTCCTGCCACTGGAAGGCGCAGAACTGCGCGCTGCCAAGGTTGAAGCAAAAGTCGGCAAAACAGCCGGGAACAAATCGGTCTATGGGTTTTCTGCGGTCAACTGCCGCATCGAAGAACCCTCGGGCGACGCTCTGCTGAGCAGCCGCTTTTTTGATCTTTTTGTCCGGGTCGAAGAAGACGAAAACCAGCGCTATCGCATTACCCTGGATGTGCAATCGGATGAGTTCCTGCACAAAGTGCAACTGAACCTCATCTATCAACCCGACACCGCTGCCAAAGATGGAATTCTGGCACTGGAGAGCTGTGATCTATTCAGCAAGGAACATGACTACGGCAAGTTTTCCGTCGAAGACATCTACCCTGCGCCCAGCCTGGCCAGCTCCACCCGCTGGCTGCCGATGATCGTGCAGCAATTTGCCCGCGCACGCAAAATCACCTCGGGCCTGGGCAACGTGCAGATTTTCTTGGCCGCGCTGGAACATTATCTGACCTTGAAACCCTCGGACGCACAGGCGGCTATCGCAAAACCAGCGGCACAAGTTGCAAAACCAGCTCCGAAGGACACCCTGAAACCCGGCAAAAAGAAGGTTCTAATCTTCACTGACAGCCGCGGCCAGCACAAGCCCGCCGGAACCAACCATGACATCTTTGCCGAGCGACTGGCGAAAGACGACCGGCTAGACGTCGAGGTGTATCTGTGCCCGATGAAATGGACCACCACGCTCGACTTCCTTGAACGCTTCCCGGAAGAAAAGTTGAAAACCTACGACCACGTAATCCTGTATACCGGGATCGTGGAATGGTCCCCGCGCCCGGCCCCTAGCGCATTGGCCGATCTGTATGACAACCCGTCTTCAACCAATGCCGAAAACCTCGGGCTGAACACCCGCGATTACTCCAAGAAGATCGTCAACAACAAGAAGGCGGCCTTTAATACGGTGTTTGGTGCTGGACCGGCAAAACAGTATCTGGAAACTCCCTTTGACACTGAATATGAGGGAGAAAAAACCATCAACATGTATGGGCTGGACATGGCCCGGACCCATCTGCTCCCCCGGCTGAAGAAAATCCCGAATTTGATCTTCATCACTGCCAACCGCTTTTCCAACGGCTGGGAAGGGGATTTCAAGCGCGGACGCCCCGAGAACATCCGCATCACCCATGAATATTCCGACCTGTTTGCCGAAGAATTGGCTGCTGCTGGGGTTCCTCTGGTCGATCTCAGGCATTGGGATGACGATCAGATAAAGACCTTCACCTGTGATAATATACATCTGAGCGAGCGTGGCAGCAACTATATCTACGATCGGCTGTCCCAGCATCTGTTTGCATCAGCACAAGCTGGCGATCACAACGCTCCTGGCGACGCGAAGGCTGATGACGACAAGGCCATCTTGCTGATCGGCAATGGCCCGTCCTCGAAGGCCCTTTTGCAATATGGATTCGAAAATCTGCCGAAGAACATCGATACATTCGGCTGCGGCGCAGCCTATCGGTTGTTCGAGCAAATCGACTGGTGGCCCAGGTATTATGCCTGGTGCGATGTCAAGGTTGTCAAATCGCATCAAGAAGCCTTCAAGAAAATCGTCGAAGACCCTTCGATCCCGACCGAATATTTCTACTTCTCGCTCAAGGTTTCGCCCAGCAAACGCCAGATCGAGGTGCCGCACGGATCGACCGGCGATTTCCTGCTGCGCAAAGCCAACAACTTTGGATACAAGAAAATCTACCTGATCGGTATGGAAGGGGCCTACACCGAAGAGGTCGTCGGTTCGCGATCGATCACCGCCGAGGAATACAATGAGCTTGGCCTGGACAGCCTGCGCAGCAAGATGAAGGACACCTTGGCCACGGAAAAAGGACCCACCGGGCTGTTTTTCGAAACCATTCGTGTGATCGACAAGACCCCGGAAAAGAACCCCAACTATTTCTTCGAAGGCTATCAGCGCACCGGCGATCTGTACTCCCTGCCGCGGGCGCAAACCCATCAGAACGCGTGGCGAAGAACATCCACACATGTCTCCAAACGGGGCAGCGAGGTCATCAACCTCAGCTCAATCTCTCAGATTACCGAATTTCCCCGTGCCGACTTCCGTGAAACGCTGTTTCCGACAGGCCGAGATGCGGTTCCCGCGCTGACCTTTCCGATCATGGATGCCCAGCCGATTTCCGAAATGCGGGCCAAACAGGCCCGGGTTCTTGCTAATGTCGCACCCGATGCCGCGATCGCAACAGCCATCATCGCCCTCAAGATCAAAGCCAGCGAGCCCGAGCGCCTGCGCAACCTGGTCACGGTCGTGGATTGGATCGACCGCTGCTACGGCTCGCTTGTCGATATTCTGATCGTCGAACAGGATGAGGTGTCCCGCTGGTCCGAAATTTCGGACCTGCTGCCCGCCCGCGTGCGTCACGAATTCCTCTACAATCCCATGTCCTTCAACCGAGGGTGGGGGTATAATTGCGCCATCCGCCATTTCTGCACCACCGATGTCGCCTGCCTGATGGATTCCGATGTTCTGCCCGGCAGCAACCTGTTCGATGACATCCTGCAATGTTACAATGGTAAGAACCTGGTTTCGCCCTATACCTACGTGCATTTCACGACCCCCGAAGAAACCGACAAGGTCCGTGTTTCAAATTCGGTCGAAGTGATCGGCGCCCCCAACATCCAGAAACCGACCACCCTGACCGGGGGAATCGTCATTGTGCGCCGGGATGTGTTCACCGCCCTTAAAGGGTTCGAGCAATACATCGAATATGCCGGCGAAGACCGGGCGCTGGATGTCACCGCCCTCAATCACCTGCCTCCCGAGACCATCGCCCAATCGCCCTATACCTACGTGCACCTGCACCACCCGGTTGGTGGCGAACCCCGTCCTCACGCCATGGATCTGTTCCGCCATCTGCGCAACGAATTCGGCTGCCGTGTTGCCAAGGGTATCAGGCCCAAGGACTATGTGCATGGTCAATGCAACCACGTCGACAAAAGCAAAACGCTGTCGATGCTGCTGGAGCGCGCCCGCAGTTTTGGTGATCTTGAGCTGTACAGCTGTGGTGAGGAACTGCCGATCAACGGTGTGCGCTCTCCGGCAATCGCCCACCGGATGGACGAGGCGGTTTTCCCGCCCAATTTCAAGAACCTCACTGACTACTCAAAGCGCGAACTCTATGCCAATACACCCGCGCCCGACAGCCACGAACTGGCACAGTTCTACAATCGGTTCAAAGGCCAACGCTGTTTCATCGTTGGCAATGGCCCCTCTCTGAACAACCATGATCTCTCGCTGCTTGAGGGGGAATACAGCTTTGCTGTGAACTCCATCTACTACAAGACACGTGAATCCGGTTTCCGCCCCACCTTCTTCGTGGTCGAAGACAGTGCTGTAATGAAAGAGAACCTGGAAGAAATCCGCAGCTACGAGGCGCCGTTCAAGTTCTTCCCGACAATCTATCGCGATCTGCACCCCAAGGAACCCAATACGTTCTTCTTCGATATGAACCGCGGCTTCTACGAAAAAACCTCGCCCAATTACGCCGTGCCCCGGTTTTCGACAGATGCCACTGACGTGCTCTATTGCGGTCAATCGGTAACCTATATCAACCTGCAGCTCGCCTTCTTCATGGGTTTCACCGAGGTCTATCTGATCGGCATGGATTTCGATTATGTCATCCCTAAAAGCCACAAGCGGACAGGCGACAATATTCTGTCCACAACCGATGACCCGAACCATTACCACAAGGATTACTTCGGCAAGGGCAAGACCTGGAAAGATCCCAAGCTGGAACGGGTTCTGATGAACTATCGTCAAGCCGACATCGCCTATACTGCGGTCGAGCGGAAGATCTACAACGCCACCGTAGGCGGCAAGCTCGAAGTGTTTGACCGGGTTGATTACGATAAACTACTGCTCGATCCTGAAACCGGGAAAAAACGGCAAGTTCCAGCCCGTCCTGTCGTCACCGCCCGCGCGTCTCTGGACAGGCAAATGGGCCGCGAGGCCCCGACCTCGTTTCAAATACTAGGTCAGGATGTAAGCGGCGCAGATACATCCAGCACCGACTTGACGACCCTGTCGGCCTCGCTGCTGCTGGATCCATTCACAATGCTGCCCCGCGTCGAAATAGGCGGTGATCTGGCCCCCAAAGTCGAAGCCGTGATCAATGCGGGCGGCCCATTGGCCGAACATCTGATCAAGGTGCGCGACTGGGCCCGTAAACGGGTCTCGTCAAACAGCAATATTGAAACACAGGAAAAGGCCGGCTAACGTCGGCCTTGAGCCTCCTCACAAGAACTTTTGCCTTTGACCTGAAGGATCAGGAATGTCCCGTTCTCTTTTTGGCACCGATGGGGTGCGTGGGCTGACCAATAGCCATCCGATGACAGCCGAACTCATCATGCGACTGGCAGCGGCTGCCGGGCGCTATTTCCGCCGCGACGCACAGGAACACCGCGTGGTGATCGGCAAGGATACGCGCTTGTCGGGATACATGTTGGAAAACGCCCTGACAGCAGGCTTCACATCAACCGGCATGAATGTGCTGCTGCTGGGGCCAGTGCCGACCCCAGCCGTGGGGTTCCTGACCCATTCAATGCGTGCAGATGTCGGCGTGATGATCTCGGCCAGCCACAACCCGGCCTCTGACAATGGTATCAAGTTCTTCGGGCCTGACGGTTTCAAGCTGTCGGACGAGGCCGAGATCAAGATTGAATCGATCCTGAATCAAGGCGTGACCCTAGCGGCGCCTGAAAACATCGGCCGGGCCAAACGGATCGACGACGCCCTTGGCCGCTATGTGGAATATGCAAAAACCACATTCCCCCCCAAATTGCGTCTGGATGGATTCCGTATCGTACTGGACTGCGCCAATGGTGCGGCCTATCGCGCAGCTCCCGCGGTGCTGTGGGAGCTCGGGGCCGAAGTGATCCCCTTGGGGGTCTCTCCCAACGGGCGCAACATCAACGCCGAATGCGGCTCGACCAGCCCACAGGCTGCCGCCAAGAAGGTCCGCGAAACGCGGGCCGACTTGGGCATCTGCCTGGATGGAGATGCGGACCGCGTGGTCATCTTGGATGAAAACGGCAAAGTCGCCGATGGCGATCAGATCATGGCCTTGATCGCCACCAGCTGGAAGCGCGAGGGGCGGTTGGCTGGCGATACGCTGGTGGCCACGGTGATGTCCAACCTCGGCATGGAGCAGCACTTGACCGACCAGGGCATCAACCTGGAACGCACCGGTGTCGGCGACCGCTATGTGGTCGAACGGATGCGTGAGAACGGCCTCAACCTGGGCGGCGAACAATCCGGCCATATCGTGATGACCGATTATGCCACCACCGGGGATGGGCTGCTGGCTGCCTTGCAGTTCTTGAAATCCATGGTCGAAACCGGCCGCAAGGCCAGCGATCTGGCCCGCGTGTTCACCCCGGTGCCCCAGCAGCTGCGCAATGTACGCTATTCCAGCGGCAAGACTCCGCTGGAGACAGAGGCTGTACAAGACGCCATCGCCGAGGGCGAAAAACGGCTCGGCACATCCGGTCGCCTGGTGATCCGGAAATCCGGAACCGAACCCCTGATCCGGGTCATGGGCGAAGCCACGGATTCCACCCTGCTGAACGAAGTGCTCAGTAGTATCTGTACCGCAGTTGAACAAAGCGCCTGACACGCCTTCAAACGTGTCACAGGCATGACAATCGCCCTGCCCTGACGTAAGATCACGGCGGGGCGTTACGTTACCATCACTGATGACGTCGGATTCTGGGGCAGACCGACATCTGCCCCTTTGACACGGCCTATAGCGCTTTGCGTTTCATGTACGGCACGCGCATCGCGCTTCGCTTCGACCACAGGGAGAGGCCGCGAACTGGCGATTCAAATCAAACGCCAAGTGGCCTATAGCGCAGCCTTGGCCAGCGTACGATCTTGAAGATGCTGCACCTGCCCCTTAGGCAGCGCAAAAAAGCGCAAATCGGACAGTCTGAGTTGGAAGTTATGAACCGGCAGGCGCAACACCGCCGTATGGTAGCCCGAGACCCACCCCAGCCCGCCCCCGGACGCCACCGTATGCAGCAGCGTCGTCACCTGGCGCACCGTCGTCGCATGCAAGGGTTCATCCAGATCGGTATCCAACAACTCCCTGCTTTCCGACGTTCGGATAAAGGGCGAAAGAGATATATCCTGATCGGCTTGCAGGTCGACCGCCATCCCGATCACATCGTCAGGCGAAAACTTGTCGGGTCCCAGCGATATGTTCAACGAGAACCAGCGAGGTATCCGATGTATCTGGGCAGTGATCTGTATCAACTCGCCGGGTGTTGAAACAACATCGACCTGCACCTCGCCCTCTTCCGTATCCCAATTGAAATACAGCTCAGGAACGATGTGCTCATCACTTTCGACAAGGCGTGAAAACTCAGCGGCGCGCAGGGTGGCGAGAGTATTTGCCGCAAATTGCATACTGGAAAAGGTCATGAAAAATCCTGTGCCTTAGGTCATCTGTTTAGAGCCTTGCCCTGACGGATTTGTCAACCGGTCAGGTTCCCATTCCATGGATGAGATCGAATTGCCCCGATGTCATAAACAGGTTAAAATGCGAACACCTCAATATCCCTCTGCAGGTCAGTCCCACCAGCCTCATATGCATAATCACCCCTCTTCAGTTCCGCCACTCTCGGTCATCATTCCAGCCTATAACGTTGAAGCTCAGATCGGCCCGTGCCTGCACAGTCTGCAGGCGCAAACCTGGGTCAATTTCGAAGCCATCGTGGTTGAGGATGGGTCGACCGACAGCACGTTGGAACAAATCCGTACCGCCATTGCCGATGATCCTCGGTTCCGGGTCATCCAGCAAGACAATCGCGGCCTGTCAGGCGCCCGCAACACGGGCCTTGATGCGGCAACCGGGGATCTGATCGCCTTTCTCGACGGCGATGACCGCTTTGCCCCGGATTTTCTGGAAAAGATGCGCGCCGCCCTGTTGGACGGCGATGCCGACTGGGTCTCTTGCGGCATGACCAACTGCTATGCGGATGACAGCACCAACACGCATTCGACCATCCACAGCCATCCGGTCTTGTCCGATGAGACGACCCCACAAATGTGGCCGCTGCAGGACTGGCCCCAGGTGATCGCGCATTTCCCCTCGGCCTGGAACAAGCTCTATCGGCGCGCGTTCATTGGCGATCTGCGCTTTGACGAGGGGATCTGGTTCGAGGATCACATGTTCTACTGCCAACTGGCAGCGCACGCATCTTCCCTCCTGCACCTGCCCGAACCACTTTATCTGCAGACCCGTGGCCGGGTGGGACAAATCACCGGCACTTGCTCAGATCGCGTGTTCGAGCAGTTTACCGTGTTGGATCACCTCGCACCGCTGTTTACCAGAGCAGACAAACCCGGCGGGCCGACCGCCCTGCCCCAATTGGCCCATCGGCTGATCCGCGAACGTCTGGGACAGATCCAGAACCCCGACCGGCGAGACCATTTTCTGCAGACCTCTGTGAACTGGCTCCAACAACACGACCTGGCGGTCCTGCCCATGGCAGGTGATACCGCAGACCCAACTTGGGATATTTTTGCGACCGCCAGCGTCAGCGTCGTCATCCCCTGGAATGGGACACCCGCCACCCTGAGGGCCACCCTGGCCACCCTGCCCCAATCCGGCGTTCTCCCCCACGATATCCTGATTGTTGCCGACGATGCCCAAACCTCGAAACTGGGCCAAACCCTGGCTCACGAGGCCGGGCTGACAACAGCCAGAGGACTGGTAAACCAGGGCACGGGACCTGGTCCGGCACGCAACACCGGATTGGCGGCTGCGGGCGGGGACTATATCATCTTTGTCGACGCAGGCGACCTGCTGCATCCCCGCACCCTCACCCTCTGGGCCGGACATATGCATCAGACCGGGGCCGACATGGGGCTATCCCCCTTTCAACAGGGCGTCCAAGGCACAGACTCCCACCGCGGGGTGCACGATCTGGCCCTATTTCCGGATCTGCCCGCGCTGATGCCGACGCCTGCAGCAGACGATCCGACCAACCGGGGCGATGCCGTTCTGCTAGATCTCTCTGCCGAACAGGCCTTGATGCTGCACTGCCACCCAACCGCCAAGATCTTTCGCCGCGCCTTTCTGCTTGAACAGAGCCTGCTTTTCGGCATCGGCGCTTTGGATTGCTGGCCCATGATCCACGGTGCCGCCTTGACCGCCAAGCGGGTGATCTATTTCCCCTGGCTCGCCATCACCAGCGACGAGGAAGACATCGGTCGCAGCCTGTGGCGGCGCCCGGCCCCGGTCGCAGCCCTTGCCGACACCTTGGATCACTGCGCCCGGCTCTGGCCCGAGCTGAGTACGGCACCGCTACCCCCCGGCTGGCAACGGCGGCTTTGGGCCCGCGCCTTGTGGGAAGAGCTGAGCTTTGCCCGGCACAGGCGGCGCGATCAGATCCGCCTGAAACTGGCCGCTGCCTATCACATCCACCGGCGCGGGTTGCACCGGATATCGGCGCCGCTCGATCCTTATATCTCGGACGAGATTGTACAGCTGATGCACCTGTTCCGCCGCACCTGACGCGCGCGCGCGCCGGTCCCCTCGACCCGACACACAGTTGCATCCAATGCCCCAGCAGGCAATAAATGCTGCAAATCACGCCCGCCATGGGCCACAGGACTTTGACCCAAATGCTTTGCTTTCCCATGCGGTTCCCCGCGCGTCTGACTTGCCGCACGGAGTTTTCACGACACGCTTTTGCCAACCTGTCATTTTTCGACCACCCCGATGGGGCCACCCCCTTTCATATCTCGCTGCGCCAACCCGCAGGGCCGGACGCCCCCGGTCTTGTGGTCTTCAATCATCGCGGTGCGGAATCTCATGAGTGGCACTCCGAGGTGCACCACCATGTCCCCTTTTCCCGCTTTCCCCTGCTCGACATCCACTTCGACGCCAAACACCTGCTGGTCCGGGTCGATGGACAAGAGGTCGCCCGCTTCGGCGGCCTGTGGCGCAAGCTTCCGTTCCCGCGCCTGTCCGAGATTGCCTATCTCGAGGTTCAGGGCGGCGTGATCCCCGGCAGCATCGACATCGACACCCCGTATAGTGGTCCCCAATCTGCGCAGTTTGACCTTGATGCGCGGCTGGACTTGCGTGGCCCTTTGACGACGGCAAACTCTGTCACCGATCTGCAGCTCAAAGTGCCCACGCTCGGCACCCCACTGCCTGTCATCCCAAGCGTCGATGGCACCCGGTTCCACGCCCCCCTCCCCGGTCGGGCCTGGCAGGGTGTTGCGAACAAGACGCCCTTGCAACTGACGCTCCAGGACGGCAATCGCGTGCTGCACACCCTGAGCCTGACCCCTAGAGATATCCTGGATCGGACCCAAGCGCTGTTGCAACACGATCTGAGCGGCGACCCCGAGCTGGTCACCCGGATCCTTGAACACATCCGGTTTGCCGACGTGTTGGACCAACTTGATCCCCAGGCTCAAAGCCGACTGATCAGCTTGGCCAACGGGCTTGGACTGGGCAGCTTTTTACGTGCCAACCGCGCGGATGCCATCCTGGATGCGCCACCGCCTGCCACCAACACAGATCCCCTGATCGACGCCCTGGCAGAGGTCGGCCTGCAGCTCCGCGCCCTGCCCGATGACGCTGACCTGACCTCTGTTGCGCAGGCTCTGACGCCGCCACAACGGCCCGAGGCGCGCTACTTCTACGTTGCGCTGGCAGAACCCTTTTGCCTGCGCAACCAGTTCGACGCCCTGTTTCAACGCGCCAAGGATGATGGCATCACCGCAGCAGACGGCGGACTAACCCCCGTGCCCGGAGATGTCTGGTTCAACTCGGGTCTGATGCCCTTTTTGTTGCGCAAGGGCGCGTCCCGAACCCTGCTGGCAGTAATGACCCAGCTGATCGAAAACACCGATGGCTGGATCATGACGCCCCCCCTGGGCTGGACCATCTCGCAGCTGATGCAAGGCGCGCCACTGCCCGAACGCAGCCGTACCGGAGTGCTGCAGGGATTTTTGACCTTTTTGCAGCGCCGCGCGCCAGATTATTGGGAACGCACAAATTGCATCGCCCTGATTGATGCCATCCTGGACATGCTGGAGCACCGCGCCAGCCTGCCCACCCCTCTGC
The DNA here is from genome assembly GCA_965183835.1 of Paracoccaceae bacterium. GTDB lineage: Bacteria > Pseudomonadota > Alphaproteobacteria > Rhodobacterales > Rhodobacteraceae > OMPR01. The sequence continues at coordinate 80,460 of CBCYME010000005.1, forward strand.
ATCCTGATCCGAACCGCGATCTGGCTGGCACCATCGTACAGGTCTATGGCCTGTCCCGCCCGTTCTGGGCACGGCTGGCGGCCCGCGGCCTGCGCGACCTGCCCCCCTCGGTCCGCGCCGCGCAAGAGGCCTTTGAGGTGCTCAACGATCCGCAGGCCACCCCCGCCGCCCAAGAGACAGCCCTGATCCTGTTCGAAAGAAGCTACAACCCTGACACCGCGCGTGTCCGGCGGGACATCTTTGGTCCCGCAGGCGTGGCCAACCCAGCCAAAGACACCGCATTTGCCCAGACCCGGCTTGACATCGGCGAAGCCGCATTGCGCCACATGGCGGCCCCCGATACTCTGGACTTGGATCCTGCCCTGCAGCACGAAGTGCGCCAAGCACTGGACCGCTGCACCCCCTCGACCTCCTCTGCGCGCCATGCGCAGGTGCAAGAGGCCGCCACCCGCCGCGCCGCGACGATCCTGGATCAGCTGCACGCCGGGCAGAATCCGATGACCGAGCTGGACCGGTTCCTGCCCGACCTGGGACGGCTCAGCGGCAAACGGACCGGACATCTGGGCCTGGGGCTCGGCCTGTCGCTGCTACTTGGGCTGCGCTCTAGCCCCGCACAGCCTGGTGTTGACGCGCTCACCCGGCGGCTCGAACAGACGATTGCCGATCTCGTCACCCTGCTCACCGCAGAAGATACAGATCCCTTTCCCACCCCCCCCGCAACCCTGCACCCCGATGAACAGCCCAAGGCCGAGCCGTTTCTCTCTCTGGCCGATCTGGCCAACACCCCGGCCCTGGTCCAGCCCCTGCGACAGCTGAGCTTTGCCGCCGACAGCCCGCTGGCCCCGCTGCACGCGCTGACCGAACATCATCCCACGCCGGACACGCCCCCGGGCCTGCCCCCCGCGCATCCCTTGTTCGACACCATCGTCACGGTGTTTTCCTGCCGTCCCAACCTGGACAGCCGCATCCCCCAGCTGCGCCAGGCCTGGCTGGCACAGCTCAGCACCCTAGGCGTGCCTTATGTGATCGTCACCGGCGACGGCGATGGCACCCTGAACGGCGATGTGCTGGCACTGGATGCCCCCGACGACTATGAAGGCTTGCCACAAAAAACGCTGGCCACGATCGACTGGGTACACCGTCAGACGGGCTATGGTCATATGTTCAAGATCGACGACGACTGTTTCCTGAATGCCGACGCCTTCTTTCACACCCTCACCTATCGCAAATTCGATTACTACGGGCGCACCCTGACGCGCGGGGCTGGGCAAATGGACCGGGCCTGGCACATCATGAAATCGCACTCTGAACGCGGGCGGCTGGAACTGGACAAATCCCCTGAACCCTCAACCTATTGCGATGGCGGTTCAGGCTATGTGCTCAGCCGCACTGCCATGGGCGCCATTTTGGAGGCCGCCGCCTCGCCCGAAGGGCGCGCGCTGATCCAGGTTTCGTTCATGGAAGACAAGCTGACCGGGGATCTGCTTGCTCTGCGTGGCATTCACCCGGAAAACGAAGGCTACCGCATCGCGGTGCGCCGACGCCCAGCCCGAAACCGTATGACCGTGTCCCGTTGGGAAAACAGTTTCTTTCCCAGTCAAGCCAACCCAGTGCCGCTCATCCACCTGGATGACGAAAAAGCGCAAATTCCCACACAACAGGGTCTAAATTCTCCTGAATTGCACCCCAAAAAACTCTGGCCCAGCTACCAACCCGTGCGCCTGGGCGCCGACAGCAACGCGCTTGAGATGATCACCCCTGCCAATCGGCTTGAGGCAGCACGCAGCACGCCAGTGGCCGTGATAGCTTGCATGCGCAACGAGATGTTCATGCTCCCCACCTTTCTCGCGCATTACCGCAAATTGGGGGTCGAAAGTTTTGTGATCGCCGACAATTGCTCGGATGACGGGACGCTGGAATATCTCGCCGAACAGTCCGATGTGGCCCTGTTTTCGGTCGACACCGCCTATCGTAACTCCCGCTACGGGGTGGCCTGGCAACAGGCGCTGATGGCCAACTTACGCCCCGGAATGTGGTCGCTGGTGGCTGATGCGGATGAATTGCTGGTCTGGCAGCGCGAGAGGGACGAAACCTTGCCACAGCTTCTGGCGCAACCTGCGTTTGAGGCCGCAGACGCAGCCCGCATATTCATGCTCGATCTCTACCCCCAAGGCTCCCTGTCCGAGGCCACATTTGCCAGCGGAAACCCCTTTGCCGAGGCCGGGCTTACCGACAGAATACCCTTTTTAGAGACATCATACGGCCGCGGACCCTATTCCGACAGCTCGACCTGGACCAGTGCCGTGCGGCACCGGCTGATCCCCGGGTCACGGGCCGAACTGTTTGTGGCACAAAAGATGGCGCTTCTGAAATACAGCCCCTTCATGCGGCTCTCGGCCGGGCTACACTATGTGTCGGGCTGCCGTCCGGCACAGCGCGAGCTGCTGTTTGGTCACTTCAAATACAACGCCGATTTCCGCCGCAAGGCGCAGGCCGAGGTCGCCCGTCGCCAACATTTCAATAATGCCGAGGAATATCGCAAGTATCTGGCACTGGTTTCCGAGGGGCGCGACGTGGTTTTTGACCCCGAGGTTTCTGTTCCCTGGCAGGAGTGTGACTTTGTCAGGGCGCGACTGAGCTGATCTGAATATCCCGTTTTTCCTCGGCATAGTGCCTATTCAGCTCATCCAGATGTTGATCCATCCGCTTTGGCGCCATCGCCCCGGCCCAATAGCGATCCATGTCTACCTCATCCTCGAGCAGGGCCCGGATCCGGTCCTCAAACGAGGCGACATCACCGCCTTTGAAGATCATCTCGGGACACCGCGACAACTCCTGTGCGCCGCCCATGTCGGCGGTCAACAGCGGCAAGTGGCGGGCGTGCATCTCGATCGCAACCTGCGGCAGGTTGTCCTCCCACAGGACAGGCACCACGCCTACATCCACATCCGCGAGCAGCTCGTCCATACCGTCATGAGTATACCCGTTAACATGGCGCAGCTCGGCCAGATGCGGCTGCAGGGACGCCAGCCGGTCCATCGCTTCGGGCGGGCCAGGCAGGGCCGCTACCAGCAACCGCAGACGGCTGGTCAACTCATCAGGCAAAGTTTCAAGCGCGTTCAACAAGAAAAAGAACCCCTTGTCGCGGCGCATATACCCCAGAAAAGCCAGCGTTAGGGTCTTGTCTTCGCGCAAAATAGAGGGTTTCGGCTGTGTCTGATCATATTTCACCGCATCACGCGCCCCGATGTACGAGGTGAGCAGAATATCGCGCGAAATGCCATAACGCTCGGCAATCTCACCAACCCGGTCCGAAACGCAGAGCACCAGATCGCAATGTTGGTTAATCCGCGCAATCATGCCTTCGCGGCGGGTTTCGAACCCCTGCGCGGGACTATTGGCAACCGCCCCCGACGTCAGCCTGGGCGGTGCCTTGCGTATACGCCGCTTGAGCCAGCTGAACGCGCGCGCACTGCGACTGCCAATGCGCATCGCCTGGCGGAACAGAATGTCGAAGCGCCGCGTGCCCGGGCGGACGCCATGGCATTTCAGATGATAAGCCATCGCATTGGCCAGGCGCACCAGCCGCTCGTCGGGTTTGTGCAGCAAGCAGGTGTCGCATTTCATCCCACCCTCGAAATCAGTGCAGGCAACCCGCTCCTGATGCCACAGGTTCACCTGTGGGCAGATTGGATAATAGTTGTGCAAGGACAGGATCACCTTGGTCTGTGGAAAGCGTTCCTTGATCTTAAGCACATCCGCCGGCACCCCTTCGAGGTTGTTGAAGTGGATGACATCATAGGGCCCGGTCTGTTCGACAAAGTCGAAAAACACTTCGGTGGTCGCATCATCGCTCAACTGCGCCGGGTTGCCAAAAGAATGGTGCGCTGGCGACAGGACACCAGAGTTGATGATCTCATAGCGCCGCGCGCGATCCTCATCGGGCCCATGGCGGACCTGTTCCCATCTGACCTGGCTGCGGCGCACGTCATACGAAATCCCCGACGACAGAAACACCGGATCCGTCGTCGCTTGATCCCCAAGTGCGGCCATCAGGTTGCGCTGATACACCGTGACCCCGCCGCCGCGGCGCTCGTCATCCAGATAATCAACCCAGTTGTAATACAGCACCCGCATCTGATCGCTCATGGCTCGATCTCCTTATCCAGCCAATTCGCAAGCCCCAGGTTGGTGAAATAGTCCTGAATGGCCGCTTTGTTTTCGAATCGGTCCAGAATGGTGTTCGCCCCCTGTTTGACCAGCGTGCTGGAGACCGGAAAATCAGGCTCTACACCTAGGAAATCACAGACGTTCGCCTTGAAGTCAGGCTTGAACATATCACGGTATTCCAGCGTCATTTTCTGATGCTGCAACGTTTGGAACCACTGGGTGAACAAAAAGTCCTGGGTTTCAAACTCGTGCCAATAATGGCTGATGCGCTGGGGGGGCACGTTGATCTTCTTGCGAACGTGGCGATCCGCGTTTTCCTGGGCCCAGCGTTGTGTCTTGTCTGCCTTGATCAGCGAAGACACCTGCGCCAGCTTGTTGCGGCGGTGGATATAGATCAGCTTCAGATCCGGTTGCTCGGGTAGATCGGTAAGCACGCGGATATTGTGACCGATCATGTATTTGTACCCGACCGCCCGGCTCTCACTTTGTGCAAACTCATCGAAATAACGTTTCGAAAAATACCGCGGCGCACGATCCCGCTCATCCAGGGTACTCCGGTCATCGGTATAATCCTCGCCAACCCCGACAATCCCATAAGGATTGAAGATTTCCCCCGCACAGGTAATCTGTGGATGGGAATTGAGCAAAGACATCAAATAGGTGGTCCCACTGCGGGGCAGGCCAATGATAAGAAAGCGCACCTGGCTGTGCGTGTCATCCGTCTTCATAAATGTATCTCAAATTTCGGTTGCCTGTAAGACTGCCAATCCGTGATCGATATGCGCCCCGTTGTGCCTGTCCCGATGCATCAGCGCAATTGCCTTCTCTGATCGCATAACGCCTCACCCCTCTTCCATCAACCACAGATGCAGCGCGATTGCCTCGTCCAGATCCTCGACATAGGACAGCTTCCCATTCGACAGCACCACGCCCGCATCGCAAAACTGCCGCACCTGGCTCATTTCGTGGGTCACCAGGATGGCGCTTGAAACCTTCATCCGCTCCTCAAACACCTGTTGGCTTTTTCTGCGAAACACGGCATCGCCAACGGCGGTAACCTCATCAACCAGATAGGTGTCAAACGGGATTCCCATCGACGCCCCAAAGGTCAGGCGCGACCGCATCCCCGACGAGTAGCTGCGCACCGGCATTTGAAAGTGTTTTCCCAACTCGGCAAAATCTTCGACAAAAGCCAGCAGACTCTCGCTATCCACCCCATAGATCCGGGCCAGAAAGCGGACATTCTGTGCCCCTGTCATATCTAGATGGAAGGATCCGCCAAACCCCACCGGCCATGAAATCGTGCCATCGCTGATCACCCGGCCGTGATCTGGCCGCATATTGCCCGCGACAATTTCCAACAGGGTCGACTTACCCGCCCCATTGCGCCCCAACAGCGCCAGCGACTTTCCGGTGGGCAAAGTCGTATTCAAGTTGTCGATGACGATCTTGCGCTCACCCCGAACCCAAAAGCTCTTGGTCAGGTTCTCAAACCGGATCATGGCCTGCCCTCGATATGATCAACCTCGATCCCGGATACTGTAATAGACCAACGCCAGAATCGACCAGACCATCACCAGAAACAAAGCTGCGAGCGCTGTCAGAACATAGCGTCTGGGGAATTCGGATTCCGTGGCCCGCGTCGGTTCCACATAGGTCGCCAGGTATCGGCTGCGGCGCACCACCTTATCGCGCGCCAGATCCAACGCAGCCAAAGCCACGCGATAAGTCTGTTCGGCAAATTCGCGATCCACCGACAGGCTCTCGAACTCGGCAATCAACGACGGATAATCCTCGCCCAAAGCCCCATTTTCCGTACTGTCCGTAGCAAAAGTCTGCCGTTCGATCGCGATCCGGTTCCGAATCACCTCGATCTCGCGCTGTGCCTTGGTCGCCCGAGGATCTGATATGCTGACAGTTTCACGCAACAGATCCCCCTCGATCAAGGCCTGGGCCAATTGCTGTTGCAAGTTGGCCATCACCCCCATGCGATTCTGAATATCCGCCGCCGGGTCAACGATCTGGGTGCGTGTGCGGAACTGAGTCATCGCCTCACGGGCAGATTTGAGCCGCTCCAGAGCCTCTTGCACATCCTGGCGCGCATACCCCATTGCGTCTTCGCGAGCCTGCACGTTGAGATCATTGATCAAGGTCTGACTGTTACTCACGATTTCACGCGCAATCCGCTCCGCCGTCTCGGAATCAAACGCCAGGACGCGAACTTCGGTCAACCCCGACGACCGATCATAGGAAATGCGCACAATACGCCCCCAGAACCAGACCAGATCTTCGAGCGTTGCATCAGGCCAAATCGAAAAGGCAAAATCCCTGGGCCAATATTGCGAGTAATGCGTGCGCAGGTCGATTTCTTGATCCACCGCCTGCACGATCGCCTGGCTCTGTATATATTCATACAAGATATCGCTGTCTGCTGCTGTCGTAGCTCCAGCAATCTGTGCCAACCCGCCCAGCATCTGCGAGGCGGCGCCCCCCTCTTCGGAACGCACGGTAAACCCGATTGTCGAACTATATTGGTCCTCAGCCCAAGACCACAGGTAGATTATCATCAGTGCCAGAGGAACCAGGACCATCAACACAAAACTCAGAACCATGCCCCAATGCCGCTTGCGCATCTTTGCTGGTTCCGCCACCGGCAGCACTTTGGGGGAGGCGGCCATTTGCCCACCCTCCGGCTGCACAGGTGTAGATTGGGTTGGCGCCTGCGGCACCGCCTTGGGACGTCCCCGTGACACCTTGCCCGTGCCTTTTGGCTTGGGGATTACCCGCGGCGATGGCTTGTCCGCCTCCGGGACTACGGGATCTGTCGTCGCATCTGTCTGATCGGCCTTAAGCACCGAGACCTCTTGCAGCGCCACCTCTGCAGGGCGCTTTGAAACCGTCGCGCCTGTGCGTGAAACGGCCCCGGAAATAGGCTTGCTGCTCTCTGCCATGAATGACCTACTAAATACAAAGTCGTTTGAATGTCTGTCCATCTTCTTACATACTGGCGCGTGCTAATACCAGTCCGAGAACACCATTTGCATGACGAGTAGCCTTCAGCCTCCCCTTCCCGCGCGGCCGCGTAACAGACCGCAACAACGATTTGCCTCTGGCCGCGTGATCATGGCGCTCATTCTTCGCGAGATGAGCACCCGATACGGGCGCTCTCCAGGCGGGTATCTTTGGGGTGTGCTAGAACCCTTGGCCGCGATCATCATTCTGGTGACTGGATTCTCGCTGATGATCAAATCTCCGCCTCTGGGCAGCAGCTTTGTCCTATTTTATGCAAGCGGATATCTACCGTTCAACCTGTATCAGGCTCTCTCCCTGACTGTGTCCCGGGCCATCGTATTTTCAAAACCCCTGCTCAAGTACCCGGTCGTCACCTGGATGGATTCCATCCTGGCCCGGCTGATTCTGAACAGCCTCACCAGCATCCTGGTGATGTATCTGCTGTTTGTCGGCATCCTGCTGACCATTCCGACCCGAACCGTCCTTGAGCTGCCGCCCCTGATCGAGGCCACCCTGCTGGCCATCCTGCTCGGCCTCGGGGTCGGCACCCTGAACTGCGCCCTGATCGGCTTGATCGATGTCTGGGACATCATCTGGTCCATCATCACTCGGCCCCTGTTCCTCATTTCAGGCGTGTTCTTCCTCTATGAGGATTTGCCGCCCATGGTTCAGAACATCATGTGGTACAATCCGTTGATGCACCTGATCGGCCTTTTCCGATCAGGGTTTTATCCGATGTATGAGCCGCAATATTTCAGCGCCACCTATGTCATCGCCTTCAGCTTGGTGCCTTTGTTCCTGGGTCTGGTGCTGCTGGGTCGCTATCATCGCGATATCCTGTCGCGCTGAGCGGCAGATCCGCGAGCGTCAGAATGTCAACATGCCGGGTCACGACCCGGCGCCTCAACCCGTCGCCAATGGCCCGCCGCATCAGGCGCAAAAAGGCGGACCGCTCCTCTTTGGGATGGTCTCGCAACTTGAGCACCCATTTCGGCAGGACCACCAAGAGCGCAGGCCAGAACATCATCCCCGCCGCCATGCGATAGAGCAGCAACAGATTGCGGTGGTAATAATAAACCTTCCACAGCGGCTTGAACCGCCCCCGTTGGCCGTCAAACGTGCTCAGGTCATGATCAAAGCGCACACTTGGTTCAAACCCGATGCGCCCGCCCGCCTTGGTCAATCCCAGCGTATAAAGCCCGTCATCGCCATAGATGAACAGCCGCGGATCGGGGTAGCCCACCTTTTCGATGGCCCGCCGCGAGATGAAGAACCCCACAAAAGAGGTCACATCAATCTGCATCCCCGGCCCCTTGTAATCCGAGGGTTGCACATGGAACCCCGAGCGCCCGCCGCCGAAAAGCGTGCGCAGAAACTCGCGCCGGTGCCAAAACGGATTGCGTGAGGGCCGGTTCATCTCGCAGATTTCACCGCTGGGGAAATAAACCGCCGCTGCCACCGCATCCCAGCGGTCTTCGGGCAGGGCATGGAACGCGGCCAGCCCGCCGGGTGCCGGACGCCCGTCATCATCCATCACCACCAACCAGTCGGGATCAAAGCACTCCATCGCGTGGCGCATGCCCCATTCGAATCCACCCGCACCGCCAGAATTGGTTTCGCTGCGCAGCACTTCAAGGCGCTGATCTGCCTGCGCGGCCAACCATTCACCGGTGCCATCGGTCGAGGCATTGTCGACCACCACAATCGCATGCAAGCGGTCCGCAGGGCTGTCCAGCAGCCGCGCCAGCGTGGGTTTGAGCTTGGCCAGACGGTTATAGGTTACCACCACAGCAACCAAGCAGCGGGACGGAGCAGAAGAGGGGCGTGATTGTGTCATGCGACGTCAAAGCTCACAAAATCATTTTCATGTCAAATTCCTATCCTTCTAAAAGGGTGCGCGGATTCAACTCGCCAGTGCAACTTAATCGACGATAGTTGGTGTGAGGCAGTTTTGCCTGCGCGCCACCCACCGTCTAAAGTTAAGGAGCACCCATGCCATCATATAACCGCCTCACTGGGGATAAGCGTATAGAACTCTATGCATTGAAGAAAGCAGGATTGACGCAGAAGGCCATTGCGTCTGAGCTTGACGTTGCGCCTTCGACAATTAGTCGAGAGTTGCGCCGCAACACAGGCTTGAAAGGTTACCGCCCGAAGCAGGCGGATCGGCTAGCTTGTGCGCGGCGGGTTCAAGGGCGCGGCTTGCGTATTTCTCAAGCCACGTGGCAGGGCGTTGATGAGATGCTTGGGGCGGACTGGAGCCCTGAACAAATCAGTGGCCACCTCAAGACCAATGACCTGCCAAGCGTCAGCCCAGAGTGGATTTACCGACACATCTACGCGGACAAGCGCCAGGGTGGCACGCTTCACACCCATCTACGCTGTCAGAAAAAGCGCCGCAAACGCCGAGGTTCAACTGAGCGGCGGGGCCAAATCATTGGGCGCGTCTGCATCACGGAACGCCCCGAGATCGTTGAGACCCGCGCCCGAATTGGGGATTGGGAAGCCGATACCGTGATCGGGAGACAGGGCGGCGCGGTACTGGTCACGCTCGCCGAGCGCAAGAGCCGGTTCAGCCTTATCATCAAAGCCGAAAACAAGACGGCGACGGCCGTCAGCAATGCGATCTCCAAAGCGATGGAGCCTCATGCTGCGAACGTTCACACTTTGACCTACGACAACGGAAAAGAGTTTGCCTATCACCAGCAGGTATCGGAGGCGTTGGACGCCAAGGGCTTCTTTGCTCATCCCTACCACTCGTGGGAGCGCGGGCTGAACGAAAACACCAATGGCTTGATCCGTCAGTATCTTCCAAAGGGTAAAAGCTTCGACGACCTGACAGATCAGGAAGTCGAGCACCTCATGGGCAGGCTCAACAATCGACCCAGAAAATGTCTTGGCTTCAGAACGCCAAATCCAAGTATTCTTCGAAGCGAAGTCAGACGTTGCGCTGGCAAGTTGAATCCGCGGTGACAAAACCCTGACAGGTCCAACAGGAAATAACCACACCTCAAACAGGCCCATGGGTCAAGACAACGCCCACGCCCTCTTTCAACACCGGTTGGAAATGCGCTAGACCCATGGCATGAAAACTGCATTTGTCACCGGCGCCGCCGGATTTATCGGCTATCATTTGAGCTTGCGCCTGCTCGACGCAGGCTGGCGAGTGGTGGGGTTCGACAGTCTCAACACCTATTATGATCGCGCCCTGAAACAGGCCCGCCTGGACCGAATCACAAGGTACAAGAGCTTTACCCCGGTCCTGGGCAAGCTTGAGGACCCCGGCCTGCTGCGCAGCCTGTTCGATCAGCACCGCCCATCCCGTGTGGTGCATCTGGCAGCGCAAGCTGGCGTGCGTCACTCCATCGACGCACCGCGCGATTACCTTGAGGCCAATCTGATGGGCACTTACGAACTGATCGAGGCCGCCCGCGCCTATCCCCCCGAGCATATGCTGCTGGCCTCGACCAGTTCCGTCTATGGCGCCAACACCCAGATGCCTTATCGCGAAACGGACAAGGTCGACACCCAGATGTCGTTTTACGCCGCCACCAAAAAGGCCAACGAGGCGATGGCTCATTCCTATGCCCACCTCTATGGCTTGCCGATCACCATGTTCCGCTTTTTTACGGTCTACGGCCCGTGGGGGCGCCCCGACATGGCCTATTTCAAATTCACCTGCGCGATCCTGAATGGTGATCCCATCGACGTTTACAACAACGGCGAGATGCGGCGTGACTTCACCTATATCGACGATCTGGTCAGCGCCATCGTGGCCCTAGGGGATGCGGTGCCTGACAAGACCCCGGTGGGCGCGCATGACAGCCTCAGCCCCGTCGCCCCGTTTCGCAGCGTCAACATTGGCAACAGCCGCCCCGTGGCCCTGATGGACTTCATCCAGGCTATCGAAGCGGCCGTAGGGCAAGAGGCGGTGAAAAACATGCTGCCCATGCAGCCCGGCGACGTCCCCGCCACCTGGGCCGACACCACGTTGTTACAGGATCTGACCGGGGTCGAGATGACCACCGATGTCACCACCGGCGTGCAGCGGTTCGTTGATTGGTATCGAGAGTATTGCGGGATCACCGACGGATAGGTGCGAAACCGCGTCAGATCCACTAATATCTGCTCGAGGTGGTAAAGACGGCATGAGCAAAATGAGGAAAATCATCCTGACGTTCGTTGGCGGCTGTTGGTGTGTTGTTCTTGGTTTATCGGCTTTTTCTGCACCCATGGGCAGCATGTTGATTGCCTTGGGGTTTGATGAATCGACAATGGTCTATTTTAAATGGATTTTCGGGATGGCAGTCCTTCTTGGTGCCTGCATTCCATTCGGGATCTTGGCGATAACTCTATCCAGATGGTACGAAAGTATGATCGACGCCTCTACGATATACAGAAGTCGTAACGAGTAAGTATACCTCAGCAACAGGGCCTTTTGAACCCTGCGCAGCTGTTCGTTATCCAACGGTTTTCATCCCTCTGGGCCGCAAAAAGTTCATTATGGTCTTTGAAGCGCACTTGTCTGCAATGTTACCCCCGCATCACACAGGGCATTGAAACCGCGCCTCAATTTATCGATTGTGGGCACAAGTTTCCGAGCAGGTAAAATAAAAAGGATTGAGGCAAGATGCGCATTGCGATGATAGGCACCGGATATGTTGGGCTGGTCTCGGGTGTCTGCTTTTCAGATTTTGGCCATGACGTCATCTGCGTCGACAAGGCCGAACAGAAAATCGAGATGCTACAGGCGGGTGAGGTTCCAATCTACGAACCCGGACTGGACACGCTAATGGCCAAAAACGTGGCCGCTGGACGGTTGAGCTTTACCACCGATCTGGCCGCTGCCGTCGATGGGGCCGATGCGGTGTTCATCGCCGTGGGCACGCCAACGCGGCGCGGCGATGGTCATGCAGATCTCACCTATGTCATGGCCGCCGCCAAAGAGATTGCCGAAGCCATAACCGACTACACTGTAGTCGTAACCAAATCCACAGTGCCACTTGGCACCAACCGACAAGTCAAACAGACCATTCACAAAGCCAACCCAGCTGCGGAATTCGATGTCGCCTCGAACCCCGAATTCCTACGCGAAGGCGCGGCGATTGATGACTTCATGCACCCAGATCGCGTGGGTTGTCGGCGTACAAAACGATCGCGCTGCCCGAGGTTATGGCCGATATCTACCGTCCACTTTACCTGCGCGATTTCCCGATCCTGACAACCGATCTGGAAAGTGCCGAGATGATCAAATACGCAGCCAATGCGTTTCTGGCGACCAAGATTACCTTTATCAACGAAATTGCGGGCCTATGTGAACGGGTCGGGGCCGACGTCAAAGAAGTCTCACGCGGGATCGGCATGGATGGGCGCATTGGTAACAAGTTTCTGCATGCGGGCCCCGGTTATGGCGGGTCGTGTTTTCCAAAAGATACCGCCGCTCTGGCCCGTATTGGTCAGGACAATGCGTTCCCGATGCAGATCACCGAAACCGTTATGCGCGTCAATGACGAGGTCAAAAACCGCATGGTGGAAAAGCTGCGCGATGCGCTGGATGGTACATTCAATGGGAAAACCGTGGCAGTGCTGGGCGTCACCTTCAAACCCAACACGGATGATATGCGGGACGCGCCTGCGCTGGCCATTGTCCCTGCTTTGATTGGGGGTGGTGCCAAGGTTCGTGTGGTCGACCCTCAAGGTTTCTCCGAAGGCGAGGCGCTTCTGCCCGGGGTGAAGTGGATGGAGGATCCCTATCACGCGGCGCGCAATGCAGATCTCGTCGTCCTACTGACGGAATGGAACGAATTCCGCGCGCTGGACCTCAAACAGATTGCGAAAAAGATGGAAGCGCCACGTATGGTCGATCTGCGCAATATCTATTCCGAGAAAACAGCTAAGCGGGCTGGATTTGAGCTTTATGTCGGGGTCGGGCGCTAACGCCTCAGTACACAGCCTCCCCCATTTTCCGCGCGCGTGGAACACAGTGAGTGTTTCGCGCGCGAAACGTTTCTAAGGGGTGCTATTGATTGCGCAGCCAATCCTGAAGCGCCTCTGCCAAAGCATCGCTGATCCCCTCACCAACCAGCTCAATACGACTCTGATCCGGGGTAAATCGCATTTCAATCCCCTGAGTAACACGGGTCACAATCCGCTCGCCTGCGGCCGGACCTGAGGTGGTGGATCGTAGGCGTGGACGTGCAGCCGGTTCCGGATCCGCAGGCAGGGCAGGGGCCAGCCGCTCAGACAATGTTTCTGACAGGATACGCATTTCGGTGGCGGCGCTGTCACGGGGCATATCCTGAAGCCGCTTTTTCAGCAGGTCTTCAAACCCAGGATCACGGATCAGCTCCCGCACCAAAGACAGCCCCAGCTTTTCACTGATCGCCGAGGGGAACCACAGCGTTGCATCAAAGGCGTCCACCAACGCAATAAAGGATCCGATCTTTGACCGCTTGGACCGGGTCGCATTGCCAAACAACCCTTGCAGAGCCGCTCTCTGCGAAGGGTAAACCCCTTCCTTCATCGCACGCACCGCAATGCGGGCGCGTTCGTAATGGGACAGGTTAACCCGGATTTCGTTTTCTTCGACCATCGCCACATAGGCATCTTGGGCGGTGTCTGGTGTAATCACCATCGCGCGGACTTGGGCAAACTTAGGGTCTGAAGCCTCCTTATAGAGCCTACGCAGCGCCGTCAGCCGTCGCCAGCCAGAAATCAAACCATGGGTCCGCCCCCCCGCAGGATCAGACAGCAAAACCACCTCGATAGGCATTTGCTGACCGCGCGCACGTAAGGAATCCACCAGCGCGGTCATCTCCTCTTCGTTTTGTTCCAAGCGGTCCCGAACAAGATGTCGATCGTCGATGGCATCAAGATCCAACAGTTCAATCATCCGCCCTTCGGCGCGCGCTATCCGCAAGGCGGCACTGACTTCTTCCAGGGCCGCCGTGGCCGAGGCTTCGCCAGCAACCTGTGCAATTGGCGCGCTCATCCCCACGGGCATGGATTTGGTTTCAGGTGCGCGTTCACCCTCAGCAACCCCTCCGAGAAATCCGGGTTGTGCTGGGGTCAATCTTTTGCGTTTTGCCACGTTTGATCCTCCAAATTGCCCTGTTTAGGGTCTGTTATTTGCTATTCAGCCGCCTGCTGCATTTCCAATTCACCGCGCCGCCAGATGCCCAAAAGCAAACGCTTGAAGGCGGCATAGGTCGCATCGAATGTTTCGCGACCACGCGCATAGGTTTCTCGGTTAAAATCGCGGTAATCCGCTTCGTAAATTCCGTTGACCTGTTCGCCTGCTTGACCAATCAACGCAGTGAAATCTTGCCGATGCGGAGACAGTGTTTTACCTAAATACGCCTGCATTAGTCCCGATAATTCACCCTGCTGGGCCCCATCGTAACGGGTAATAACTGCGCGGACAGCATCCCATTCAAAGCCCATTTCAGGACGCCCCAATGCGCGGGCTGCAACGTTTTCTCCATCTTCGATACTGGCGAAGGTGGAATGCAACATGTCAAAGAACCGGCCCGTTGAATCAAATTCCAGAAATGACGCCCCCAGAGGTACCAACAGGATGTCAGCGGCGGCCAATCCGTTGATGGTCAGATACCCCAACGCTGGGGGCGTATCGATGAACACCAGATCATAGTCGTCCAGCACCCCGTCCGCCTCGAGCCGATCGGTCAGCGCATCCCAGAGTTTCCAGCCCCGCGCCTGCATCCGCCAGACCGGGATCTGGAATTCTGCCCAGTACAGATTCAGCTGCGCCCCGATCAAATCGATGTTGGGCCAGTGGGTCGACTGGATCACATCCGCCGCGGTCATCTCCATAGCGGCAGAGAGCGCCTCATCTAGCGGCTGAGGCGGGTCGCCCCGATCCAGCCGTCTTTGGTTCTCTATGCGCAGATGCTCGCCGTAGTGGCGTGCTAGCAGCGGAAAGGCGGTTTGCCATTCATCATCGACGGTGCCGCCAAAGATTGAGGTCATTGATCCCTGACTATCCAGATCAATCACCAGCACCTTGTAACCATCCAGCGCGGCCGACATTGCCAGATGTGCTGCTGTGCTGGTTTTGCCGACGCCGCCTTTGAAATTGGCGACTGCGACCATTTTTGCGGGCAGCCCCTTGGGCCGGTAGGGGATGTATTCTTTGGCTTTGGATCCCTGCGCGCCAAAGAAGGCGCGCAGGCGCAGCACCTCATCCAAAGTGAACCACTTGGCTCCCCCATCAGTTTCGGATTGGCCTTGGGGCAGGTCTGGGTTTTGTTTCAGCACACGCCGAAAATGCGCCTGCGCGACCGGGATCAGATAGCGGGTGATTTCCCAAGTTGAAAACAGACGCAGGTTCTTGCGCCCGTCCTCGTTCATGCCCCGGCTGGCCAGATCGGTACGTCCGCGGGTGCAGGCCTCGGCGATGGATGCAAAGCCATGGGTGTCTGTGGGTAAGTCGAGATCCGCCAGAGCTGCGTCAGGGTCGATATTAAAATAGGGCGGCAGGGGGATGGGGTCTTTTGCCATGGTGAAATCGCTCGATGTGTTGTGTTTTCCTAAGTGTACCAAAAAAGGTGATACATGAAAGGAAAAGCCGCAGATGAGCCATTTTTCTAAGCAAATAGGGGGGATGTTGATGCGGATATAGCGCATGTTTTTGGATTTGGCGATTTATTTGATTTGTTAGAGTCGTGTTATTTATGTGTTACGCAGACAGTCTGTCTTTGGTATTGCTATGAAAACAAATAATTTTCTTGTCATTTCGTTGGTCAGAATGACTCTGAAACCCCGATAAAGTGAATCCAATCCCCCGATAGAGTGACTCTGAACCCCCGTTGTGCGGACATGTGGATAACTCTAGGTTGGCCGTCACTAAAACCACGAAAAAACGAGTCGGATACCGGCCATGAGCAGTGCAGTAACAGGGGCGGGGGGGCTTTTGCCGGACCGTCATAGGCAGAGTGATTTTTTCCTTTGCGATATTTTTGATGCGATCCCCAAGGATGACATCGCCAGTATGGAGCACCCGCTGTTCTCACTTGCGACGCGTCCGGACCGGCGGATTTTGCAGTATGATCACAACGGCACCGAGATCACGGTGACGCCGTCGGTGCGCGGATTGGCGACGATCCACGATAAGGATATTTTGCTGTTTTGCATCTCGCAGCTGATGGCGGGGATCAACGCGGGGCGGGCCGTCAGCCGGACGTTGCACCTCAAGGCGCATGATCTACTGGTCGCAACCAATCGCGAGACCAGCGGCGATTCCTATCGCCGTCTGCGCGAGGCGTTTGAACGGCTTGCGGGTACACGGATCACCACCAATATTGTGACCGGTGACAAAGAGGTCACGACCGGGTTTGGTCTGATCGAAAGTTGGCAGATCGAACGCAAGACTCGCGGTGGGCGGATGGTCAGTGTGGCGGTCACGCTCAGTGAATGGCTGTTCCGGGCGGTAGTGTCGAAATCGGTGCTGACGCTCAGCCGGGATTATTTCCGTCTGCGCAAACCGCTGGAGCGGCGGATCTATGAATTGGCGCGCAAGCATTGCGGTCGCCAACCGGCCTGGACTGTATCGGTGGATACGCTGCTCAAGAAATCCGGTAGCGCCAGCCCGCGCCGGGTGTTTCGCAAGATGTTGCGCGATATGATCGAAGCAAATCATTTGCCAGATTATGAGATCGAAGAAGCCCCCGGCGATCTGATGCGGTTCACACCGCGCGGGGGGCTGGTGTCTGTTGACGTGCCACCTCCGACCCTCAGCGCTGATGCGCTGGAGGAGGCGCGCCGCTTGATGTCAGGGGCGGATGTGTATGCACTCGAGGCGGAGTGGCGTGGCGTCTGGGCCCGCACCGGGGCGCAGCGTCTGCGCAAACCGGACGCGGCCTTTGTCGGCTGGGTGAAGAAGCGCCGAAGCCAGAGCTAAGAGACGGCAAGGGAAACCACCTCGTTACACCCAGATGGGACTGCTTAGCATCTCCCTCAGCACCCCTGTTTGTCCGGTCACATCCATCCGCGCGAAAATCTTTTTTGAACAGCTCCGGGTGGTTTCAATGGTCCAGCCAAGATCGGATGCGGCGTCCTTGAGGCTGTGCCCATCACACAGCAGGGCCGCAAGGCGCGCTTCGCTGCGGCTGAGGCCAAAGTAGTCCGCAAGGGTTTGCACGGGGAGCAACCTTGCCTGCGGCGCGCGGCGCAGGATGCCCAAAATCACCGCCTCGCCTTGCCAAACCCCGTGGGACAGCAGCAGGTACAGCGCGGGGTCGCTTGCAAATTTGACGGGCACCTTTGCCTGTACCTGACGTATAATGGCAGCAAAGGCCGTGTTGAACGCTTGTGCGCTGTCGGGATCGTTGAGTGTAAGCCACCCGTTTGCCACCGGGCCGAAACAGGGGCTTGTCTTGATCAGATCCCGTGCTGTTGGTGACAGCTCCACGATGCTTTTGGAGGCATTGAACACGATGGTTCCTATCCCAATGCGATCACAGAGGGTCTGGTTCTGCGCCGCCTGTGCGCGTTCCTCGTGTAGTTTCAGCCAGGTTGCCATGGCCTGCCCCAGGTAGGGGGTCAGGGTGGACAGTTGTGATCCGACGATGGCCCGGAAATCCTGCTGTCCGTGGCTGAGGGTCACACAGACGTGCCCCGCGGGGCGCATCGCACATTTCACGGCCCTGAAGGGGGGCATGTCTTTGGTGGCCCCAGGCAGATCAACTTGTGAATAAACCCGGTCGCTGCGCATCGACTGCAGGGTGACCGGGTCTGGCATGTTCAGCGCCCCGATGTGCCAGTGGTGGGTTTTGCCGGACTTCAAAAATAGCTGAACAGCGGCTGCATCCGCATGTGTGAGCGCGCAGAGCCGGGTTAGAAAATCCAACCAAGGGGCGTCGGGATCTGTGGCGTCCACAGGATCTGAGGTGCCGGTGGCGGCCGCAAACAGCGCTTTGAGGAGCTCGATTTCATCAAAAGTACTGGCCATGGGGTGAATTTACCCCCCATTTGGGGGGCTATCCAGCGAAAAATCACCTTTAGATGGGTCTGAACGCCTCATAACAAAGACAGTCACATGACATCTCATTCCCTGACCCACCTGCAGCGCCTGGAAGCCGAAAGCATCCACATCCTGCGCGAAGTTGTTGCCGAAGCCGAAAACCCGGTCATGCTGTACAGCGTTGGCAAGGACAGTGCGGTGATGCTGCATCTGGCCAAAAAGGCCTTTTACCCGGCGCCGCCGCCCTTTCCGTTGCTGCATGTCGATACGACCTGGAAATTCAGCGACATGTACGCGCTGCGCGACAAGGCGGCCCGGGACGCGGGGATGGATCTGTTGGTCTATCAAAACCCAGAAGCTAAGGAAAAAGGCATCAACCCCTTTGATCATGGCGCGTTGCACACTGACATGTGGAAAACCGAAGGGTTGAAACAGGCGCTGGACCTGCACGGCTTTGACGTGGCCTTTGGCGGTGCCCGCCGTGACGAAGAGAAATCGCGCGCCAAGGAACGGGTGTTTTCCTTCCGCTCGGCCAATCATCGCTGGGATCCCAAAAACCAGCGCCCCGAACTTTGGCGGCTCTACAACACGCGCAAAGCCAAAGGCGAAAGCGTGCGGGTGTTTCCGATCTCAAACTGGACCGAGCTTGATATTTGGCAGTACATCCACCTTGAGGGGATCGATATCGTGCCGCTTTATCTGTCGGCACCGCGCCCGACCGTCGAACGCGATGGGCTGTTGTTGATGGTGGATGATGACCGGTTTCCGCTGCGCCCGGGCGAAGAGCCTGAGATGAAGTCGATCCGGTTCCGGACACTGGGCTGCTATCCGTTGACCGGCGCGGTCGAAAGCACTGCCACAACCCTGCCAGAGGTGATTCAGGAAATGTTGCTGACCACCACCTCTGAACGGCAGGGGCGCGCGATCGACCATGATCAAGCCGCCTCGATGGAGAAGAAAAAGCAGGAAGGCTATTTCTGAGCCCCGTTTTTTGTGGACCCCCTTTTACACCCAAGCAGGTGACCTGAATGACGACGCAAGACCCTATTTACAAAACTGACGCCCTGATTGCCGAAAATATCGACGCATATCTGGAGACGCATCAACATAAGACCATGCTCCGCTTTATCACCTGTGGTTCGGTTGATGACGGAAAATCCACGCTGATCGGGCGTTTGCTCTATGACAGCAAGATGATTTTTGAGGACCAGCTCGCCACGCTCGAGGCCGACAGCAAGCGCGTCGGCACTCAGGGCGGCGAGATCGATTTCGCCCTGTTGGTTGACGGGCTGGCCGCAGAACGCGAGCAGGGCATCACCATCGATGTTGCCTATCGTTTCTTTGCCACGGAAAAACGCAAATTCATTGTTGCCGATACGCCGGGCCACGAACAGTACACCCGCAACATGGTGACGGGCGCCTCGACTGCGGATCTGGCCGTCATCCTGATCGATGCGCGCAAGGGGATCCTGACCCAGACCCGTCGCCATAGTTATCTGGCCCATCTGCTGGGGATCCGTCACATCGTTCTGGCGGTGAATAAAATGGATCTGGTGGAGTATGATCAGGCCACCTTTGATCAGATCGTCGAAGACTATCGTGCCTTTGCCACCAGCATTGGAATTTCGGATTTCACCGCCATTCCGATTTCTGGCTACAAGGGCGATAACATCACCGGGGTCAGTGACAACACACCCTGGTATCAGGGCACGGCGCTGCTGCCGCATCTGGAACAGGTCGAAGTGGATACCACATCGGATCTGGATCAACCGTTCCGCTTGCCGGTCCAATGGGTGAACCGCCCCAATCTTGATTTTCGTGGCTTTGCCGGTCCCGTCGTCAGCGGCTCGGTCCGACCCGGTGACAAGGTCCGGGTGCTGCCGTCTGGCAAGACCTCGACCATTGATCGGATTGTGCATCTGGATGGGGACCGTGATCAGGCCTGTGCGGGCGAGTCGGTGACCGTGACCTTGACGGATGAGATCGACTGTTCACGCGGGCAGGTGATTGTGGCGGCTCAGGCCCCCCTCGAAGTGGCGGATCAGTTTGAAAGCACGCTGGTCTGGATGGACGAGGTGGCCTTGCTGCCGGGGCGGGCCTATTGGCTCAAAATCGGGGCGCAAACCGTCTCGGCCACCGTGCACGAGCCGAAATACGAAGTGAACGTCAACACGCAGGAACATCTGGCGACTAAGGTTCTGGATCTGAATGCGATTGGTGTGGCCAACGTCACAACAGATCGCGAAATCCCTTTTGCGCCTTATGCTGAGAATAAAGACCTGGGTGGCTTCATCCTGATCGACAAGCTTACCAACCACACGGTTGCGGCTGGGATGATCAACTTTGCTCTGCGTCGGGCCCAGAATATCCATTGGCAGGCCACGGACATCAGCCGTGAATACCATGCCAGTTCAAAGAATCAGAAACCAGCGACCCTGTGGTTGACCGGGCTGTCCGGGTCTGGCAAATCGACCATCGCCAATGTGGTCGAGAAAAAGCTGGCGCGGATGAACCGCCATACCTTCCTGTTGGATGGGGACAATGTGCGCCACGGGCTGAACAAGGATCTGGGCTTTACCGAGGCCGACCGGGTGGAAAACATCCGCCGTGTGGGTGAAGTGGCAAAGCTGATGACCGATGCGGGGCTGATCGTGATCACCGCGTTCATCTCGCCGTTCCGCAGCGAACGCGACATGGTGCGTGGCATGATGCAGCCGGGCGAATTCATCGAGGTGTTCGTCGACACCCCGTTGGAAGTGGCCGAAGAGCGGGACGTTAAAGGGCTTTATGCCAAGGCCCGGACCGGTCAGCTCAAGAACTTCACCGGGATCGACTCGCCCTATGAAAGTCCTGACAACCCGGAACTGCGGATCGACACAACGGCCATGACCCCCGAAGAAGCCGCAGATCTGATCATCGCAAGATTGATCCCATGACCTGATCGTGGCCGGACTGTGCGGGGCCCCGTCTCAGTCCGGCTACGCCTTCACAGGGCCGGTGCCGTGCCCTGAATGACTCAGGGCACAGAGCAAGGTGCACAAGACCTCAAAGAACAGTGACATTGCCAGCCCGGGCTTGCTAAAGGTTCGTGTAAAAGGTGCAAAGAGGTGATGTGAGTATGCAGGTGGAACAGACTGCCGTGCCGGGGGTGTTGGTGCTGACACCAGCCCGGTTTGGCGACGCACGTGGGTTCTTTAGCGAAAGCTGGAACAAGCAGCGGATGGCCGAGCATGGCATCGACCTGGACTTTGTGCAGGACAATCATTCTTTATCCGCAGCAGTGGGCACCGTGCGCGGGTTGCATTTTCAGGCACCGCCTCATGCGCAGGATAAACTGGTGCGGTGCGGGCGGGGCGCGCTGTTTGATGTGGCGGTCGATATCCGCACAGGATCGCCCACCTATGGCCATTGGGTTGGGGTTGAGCTGAGCGCCGAGAATGGCAAGCAGCTTTTGGTGCCCAAGGGGTTTTTGCACGGGTTTATCACCACCGAGCCGAACACCGAAATCTGTTACAAGTGCACCGACTATTATGCGCCCGACTGTGATGGGGCTGTCCGGTGGGACAGCTGCGGCATCGACTGGGGATTTGAGGGTACACCGGTTCTGTCTGACAAAGATGTGGCGGCACCTGCTTTGGCCGATTTTGACAGCCCATTTGTCTGGGAGGGCGCGCCATGAAACTGATCGTGACCGGCGGGGCCGGGTTTATTGGATCTGCCGTGGTGCGTCAGGCGGTGGCGGCGGGGCATCAGGTGGTGAATTTGGATGCGTTGACCTATGCGGCTTGTCTTGAGAATGTGGCCAGTGTGGCAGATGCGCCCAATTACGCCTTTGTAGAGGCTGATATTTGTGACCGCGCTGCCATGGATGCTATCCTAGCTGAGCACAAACCGGATGCCATCATGCATCTGGCGGCCGAGTCCCACGTGGACCGATCCATCGACGGGCCGGGCACATTTATCGAAACCAATATCACCGGCACCTATACTCTGCTCGAGGCCGCGCGCGCCTATTGGGTGGGGCAGGGCAGACCTGATGGATTCCGGTTTCACCACATTTCCACAGACGAAGTGTACGGCTCGCTTGGGGCCACGGGGCAGTTCACCGAGGACACGCCTTATGATCCGCGCTCACCCTATTCGGCCAGTAAGGCCGCAAGCGATCATCTGGTGCGCGCCTGGGCTGAAACCTATGGGCTGCCGGTGGTGCTGACGAATTGTTCCAACAACTACGGTCCCTATCATTTTCCTGAAAAACTGATCCCTGTGGTGATCCTGAACGCACTGGCCGGCAAAGCCCTGCCGATCTATGGCGATGGATCGAATGTGCGTGACTGGCTCTATGTCGAAGATCACGCCGATGCGCTGCTGACGGTCTTGCAACGCGGACAGCTTGGCCGATCCTATAATATCGGTGGCGAGAACGAGTGTACGAATTTGGAGCTGGTTCGTACGATCTGTTCCATTCTGGACCGCCTGCGCCCCGGACCTGTGCCCTATGCAGATCTGATCACCTTTGTGACCGACCGCCCGGGCCATGATGCGCGTTATGCCATCGACCCGACCCGTATCCGCGACGAATTGGGCTGGCGGCCCTCTGTGACCGTCGAGGAAGGGCTGGAGAAAACCGTGCGCTGGTATCTGGAAAACGAGGATTGGTGGCGGGCCCTGCAAACCCGTCACGGGGTTGGTGAGCGTTTAGGCAAGGCGGATTGAAGTGCTGACGGCACACCTGCCTTCGGGAAATGTGCTTGCGCGTAGGTTCCCCCGGGATGTCCACTGGCTGATCCCGGTTGAGTTAATTGGCGCAGTGCTGCCGGACTTCGACATGCTGCTCTTTCACTTTGTTGACGACAGGAGCATTCATCACCATCGCTATTGGGTGCATGTGCCTGTTTTTGGGCTGGTGACAGTTCCGCCAACGCAGAGCCATTGGATTGCCTCATTCATTCTGCATTGGACCTTTCTATTAGAGTTGATCATTTGGAGCGTAGTGATTGTGATGTGGCGGAAAAGGCAGGGCTCATGAGCATTCTGGTGTTTGGTCAAACCGGGCAGGTAGCGCAGGAATTGGCGCCCTATGATGGCGTGATTTGTTTGGATCGAGCGGCGGCGAACCTGGAAAACCCGGACGCCTGCGCCGCGGTGATTGCAGCGCGCAAACCTGATGCCGTGATCAATGCCGCTGCCTATACGGCTGTTGATAAGGCCGAAGAGGATGAACCGCGCGCCACCGTGATCAATGGTGAAACCCCCGGTGCAATGGCGCAGGCCTGCGCGAATTTGGGCATTCCGTTCGTCTCTATTTCGACGGATTACGTGTTTTCAGGGGAGGGAGAGACGCTCTGGGCCCCCGAAGATGCAACAGGCCCGTTGGGGGCTTATGGGCGTTCTAAGCTGGTCGGAGAACAGGCCATTCAGGCGGCTGGTGGGGCGTATGCCATCCTGCGCACATCCTGGGTGGTGTCGGCGCATGGGAATAACTTTGTCAAAACAATGCTGCGGCTCGGGGCTGAACGCAATGCGTTGACGATTGTAGCGGATCAGGTTGGTGGTCCGACGCCGGCACGGGATATCGCGGCGGCCTGTATGGCAATGGTGGCGCAGCTGGCGACAGACCCGTCCAAGGCGGGGATCTATCATTTTGCCGGAGCCCCAAATGTGAGTTGGGCAGATTTCGCGCGCGAAACATTTTCGGTGGCCGAATTGACCTGCGCTGTAACGGATATCCCGAGCAGCGACTATCCGACTCCGGCGGTGCGTCCGCTAAATTCGCGACTTGATTGCACCACATTAGAGACTGTTTTTGGTATTCCACGCCCGGATTGGCACGTTGGATTGAACGATATTGTGAAAGAGGTAATGGGATGACACAGCGCAAGGGCATCATTTTGGCGGGCGGCTCTGGTACTCGGCTGTATCCCATCACCATGGCGGTCTCAAAGCAGCTGCTGCCCCTCTATGACAAGCCGATGATCTATTATCCGCTGAGTGTGTTGATGCTGGCGGGCATTCGCGAGATCTGCGTGATCACCACACCGCAGGATCAGGATCAATTCCAGCGCACGCTTGGGGATGGCAGCCAATGGGGGGTCGACCTGACCTATGTGGTACAGCCCAGCCCTGATGGTTTGGCACAGGCCTTTATTCTGGCCGAAGATTTTCTGGCGGGCGCGCCGTCGGCGCTGGTGCTGGGAGACAATGTGTTTTTTGGTCATGGTTTGCCAAAGCTGCTGGCGGCCGCAGATGGCCATGTCACGGGCGGGACGGTGTTTGGGTATCACGTGTCTGATCCCGAACGCTATGGTGTGGTGGCGTTTGACGACGCAGGCCGTGCGCAGCAGATTATCGAAAAGCCAGAGGTGCCGCCCTCGAACTACGCTGTGACCGGGCTTTATTTTCTGGATGGCAGCGCGCCCGAACGGGCGCGGCAGGTGAAAGCATCGGAGCGGGGCGAGCTGGAGATCACCGATCTGTTGCAGATGTATCTGGACGCGGGCGATCTGCGCGTTGAAACCATGGGGCGGGGCTATGCCTGGCTGGATACTGGCACCCATGGCAGTTTGCTGGATGCGGGCAATTTCGTGCGTACGCTGGAGCAGCGACAGGGGCTGCAGACAGGGTGCCCCGAAGAAATCGCCTTTGAGGCCGG
>CBCYME010000006.1:0-61103 GCA_965183835.1 Paracoccaceae bacterium
GCATCGCACCGATCAGAACAACAACCGGCCCCAATACGCCAGCGGTGGCACAGCTTGCTCCACTGTCCGGCGCGTCAGGGAACACAGCGCGCACCGACGGGTACCACCACAAAACCCGCCGACGTATCCGCCCATGCCCAACACTGAT
The DNA here is from genome assembly GCA_965183835.1 of Paracoccaceae bacterium. Lineage (GTDB taxonomy): Bacteria > Pseudomonadota > Alphaproteobacteria > Rhodobacterales > Rhodobacteraceae > OMPR01. The sequence goes on from CBCYME010000006.1 coordinate 149, forward strand.
GCGCTGATCAGGGGTTTGCCCAATGTCCGGCAGGTATCGCTCAGCGTATAGGTCGCCGCATAGCTATCGGCACAATCCAGAACCACATCAGATTGCCCAATCAAGTCAGCGGCATTTTCGCTTGTTAGCGTCTGTTTTTTTGCAACTACAGTGATGTCACTGTTCAATTCCTGGCAACGTTCTGCTGCGGCTTGCGCTTTGGGGCGGTCACAGTCCCCCTCAGAAAACAACGTCTGACGGTGCAGGTTTGACAGTGCGACTGTGTCCCCATCCACCAGCGTTAAATGACCAACCCCGGCCCCTGCAAGCAAAGGCAGAACGGGGGCAGCCAAACCGCCAGCACCGATCACCAAAACTCGCCCTGCCGACAAGCGCGCCTGTCCCGCGGCCCCAACTTGGGGCAAGATCATCTGACGGGCATACCGGTTCACCGTGTGGCCTCGATCCATTGACGAACGCGCGCTTCGGGGTCCGTGTTGAGGGTAATGTCAGTCACGGCAGACACGATGTCCGCACCGGCCTGTAAGACACCGGGCGCGCGCTCAACGCTCATTCCGCCGATCCCGACCAGTGGGATATCCCCAACCCGCTCTTTCCATTCTGTGACACGCGGCAGACCTTGCTGGTGCCATTTCATCTTTTTCAGGATGGTTGGATAGACCGGACCCAAGGCCACATAGGCTGGGTCCATAGCAAGAACCCGTTCCAATTCATCATCGTCATGTGTAGAAACACCCAGCTTTAGACCCGCTTTTTGGATCGCTTTCAGATCAGCGTCATCCAAATCTTCTTGACCCAGATGCAGCCACTCAACGCCTAGGTCAATCGCGGCCTGCCAGTAGTCATTGATCACCAAAACACAGCCGTATCGGGTGCATAGGTCCCGCCCTTTGGCGATCTGTTCCCGCACCAATGCATCCGGTTGGTCCTTGATCCGCAATTGCACCAGTTTGATGCCAAGCGGCAACATCCGCTCTAACCAATCCGTGTGATCAAAAATGGGGTAAAATCGATCAAGGCTCATAACAAAAACGCCTTTCCTATTACGGGGGTTGAGGCTTCGGCCATATCGCGGGCCTCGATTGGGTCGGCCTCAAAGGCCAGTCGCCCTGCCTCGACTGCCAAAGCCATCGCCTTAGCCATCATTTGCGGCTCACCCGCACGAGCTACTGCTGTATTCAGCAAAACCGCATCGTATCCCAATTCCATCGCATGCGCAGCGTGGGACGGGCGGCCAATGCCGGCATCCACAACCAGCGGAATGTCAGGAAATTCAGACCGCATTGCGCGCAGGGCGTATTCATTATTCAACCCCCGTCCAGACCCGATAGGCGCCCCCCAAGGCATCAACACTTCGCATCCGGCCTCAAGCAGGCGTTCGCCCACGACCAAATCGTCCGTCGTGTAAGGAAAGACCTGAAATCCGTCTTCGGTCAGAATCCGAGCAGCCTCGACCAGTTGAAATACGTCTGGTTGCAGGCTGTCTGTATGACCGATGAGTTCCAGCTTGATCCAACGGGTGTCAAACACCTCGCGGGCCATATGAGCGGTTGTGACCGCTTCTTTCACTGTGTGGCATCCGGCCGTGTTTGGCAGGATGTGCACACCCAAATCCTGGATCATCTGCCAGAATGTCTGCCCTGCACCGCCTTCACGGCGCAATGATACCGTTGCCACGCCTGCGCCGCTATCGCGAAACGCCTGTTCCAAAATGGCGGGGCTGGGATATTGCGCTGTACCTAGCATCAAAGGATTCGCCAATTCCGTCCCATAAAAGGTCCGCATCTCTCAGCCCCCTTGCATCGGCGCGAGCACTTCGACCCGGTCGCCTTCGTTCAACATATGCGCGCTGCGCAAGGACGCGGGTACAAACCCTTCGTTTACGGCCGTGGCAACGCGGCCTGAAAAGCCACACTCCTCAAGCAACGCAGACAAGGTTTCAGCGCCCACGACATTGGGTTCGCCATTAAGCACGATCTTCATCGACCATCTCCGAATGTTTGTTATCCAGCACCAGATCCGCCACCCCCTGCGCCAAGGCGGGCGCAAGCAAATACCCGTGACGATAGAGACCATTGGCGTAAACGGTGCGCCCCAAGCGTCGAATGCGGGGCAGGTTATCAGCAAAGGCAGGCCGCAGATCTACACCGATTTCGAGCACTTCAGCCTCGCCAAAGGCGGGATTCAAGGCATAGGCCGCGCTCAGCAATTCCAGCATTGAACGGGCGGTGATCCGGCTGCTGTCTTCGCTTTCAATCATTGTCGCACCCAGCATATAGACCCCATCCCCACGCGGTACGATGTACAGCGGCATGCGGGGGTGAAGCAGACGAATAGGCCGTGTTAGAGCCACATCATGGCAACGGATGATCAACATCTCGCCTTTAACGCCGCGCAGATCGTGCAACGTGTCACGGGCATGCAATCCCCGGCAATCCACAGCCAGAGGCAATCCTGGTGGTGCAAGTTTTCGGTGAAATGTGACCTGATTGTCGATCAACCCACGATAGAGATCTTGGAGGGCCTTACGGGGATCAAGATGCGCCTCTTGATCAAAGAGCAACCCCTTACCAAAACGCGTTAAATCAGGCTCTAATTTGGCTATTTCTTCACGAGTAACATCCGAATATGCTTCGGTCCGACGTGCGAAACGACGTAGATCTGGCAGATCTCTGGCATTGGCAACCACCAGTGTCCCCTTGCGCGTGACCTCGGTTTTGCTTGCCCACCACTCGATGGCCTTTTGCCCCAATCGCAAAACGGGTTCCTCGGCGTTTTCAAACTCACACCATGGGGCCAGCATACCGCCCGCCCACCAAGAACAGCCATGCGGGCCCGGCGGGCCCGCCGGATCGTACACGTCAACCTTTGCCCCCCGTGCGACCAGTTCGGTCGCAACAACAAGACCAGCAACGCCAGCGCCTATGACGGAAACGTCGCTCATGCCCAAACTCGATGGAAATGGTGCACCGGACCGTGACCATGGCCCACGCCCAATGTATCAGCCCGTGCAATTGCACCCTGGAGATAGTCGTGCGCCTCTTTTATCGCGTCTGGCAGATCTAGCCCTTTGGCCAAACCAGCCGCGATTGAAGAGGACAGCGTGCAGCCTGTGCCGTGCGTATTCTTAGTATCGCGCCGGGGGGCGTTGTAGTCCGCTAGAACCGTGTCAGCAGACACCAGTACATCGTGACATACAGCCCCCTCGGCATGCCCGCCTTTCATCAAAACTGCCTGCGCCCCCAAACCACAAAGCGCCGCCCCGTGTTGGGCCATCTCATCCGGGGCTTCTGCGACCATGCAATCAAGCAAACAGGCAGCTTCAGGTAAGTTCGGCGTCAGTACAGTCGCGCGTGGCAGCAAGACATCGCGCAAGATTTGCACGGCATCTCGCGCCAACAAAGCATCCCCGGATTTAGCGATCATCACCGGATCCAGCACAATCGGCCCGGAAAAACTGGCAATGCCATCGGCCACGGTCTGAATAATCTCTGGTGTGGCCAGCATGCCAATCTTAATGGCCCCGACATTCAGATCAGAGAGCACCGCATCAATCTGGGCCGCGATCACGTCCAAAGGAATGCCATGCACAGCCGTCACAGCCTGTGTATTTTGTGCGGTCACCGCGGTAATAACACTGGCACCATACACGCCCAACGCTGACATCGCTTTGAGATCAGCCTGAATACCGGCCCCGCCGCCGCTATCAGATCCTGCAATTGTTAGGGCGATTTGCGCCATATGTTGCTCCACCAAAGTATAGGGGCAACGCCGGGCACGGGAGGGTCGTCTTGACACATTTACCGTTTCCTACGCCGGAATTGCCCGGATCAGGTTCGATGGGTTAATGCGCGAACATCTCTCAGCCTAAAAAGGCACCCCAACGGTTGCCTGTACATCTCAGGGGTTGGAGGGGGATTCAATATCCAAAATGTACATTCTGAACACCAAAACTGGACTTATCACTAGGTCCAGATGCAATAAAGGCCGCCCTTTTGACAGGACGGCCCTTATTTTCAGTGTCGGTGAGGGATCAACCCTTCATGCCGTCCCAAAAGGATTTGACGGATGAAAAGAACGATTTGCTCTCTGGGTTGTTGTCTTCGCTCAGATCCTCGAACTCTTGCAGGATCTCTTTTTGGCGGGCTGTCAAATTGACCGGCGTTTCGACGGCCAGTTCAATGAACATATCCCCAACGCCTGCACCTCGAAGGGCTGGCATACCTTTGCCACGCAAACGCATCTGACGCCCCGATTGGCTGCCGCCCGGGATCTGTACCCGGCCACGTCCGCCGTCAATCGTGGGAACTTCGATAGCCCCGCCCAATGCGGCCTTGGCCATAGACACCGGAACACGACAATAAAGATTCACACCATCGCGTTCGAACAGATCGTGCTGTGTCACCTCAACAAAGATGTAGAGATCACCCGGAGGTCCACCGCGCATGCCTGCTTCGCCTTCACCAGCAAGACGAATCCGCGTACCGGTTTCAACGCCAACAGGAATGTTGACAGACAGCGCACGGTCCTTTTCGACACGGCCCGCACCCTGACACGATTTACATGGGTTCTTGATGATCTGACCCAAGCCCGAACAGGTCGGGCAGGTGCGTTCAACCGTAAAGAATCCTTGCTGTGCGCGAACCTTGCCCATGCCCGAACAAGTTGGACAGGTTGTGGGTTCTACGCCACCTTCGGCCCCCGTCCCCTCACAAGAGGAACAGCCCACAGCGGTCGGCACATTAATAGTCTTCTGCATGCCAGCAAAGGCATCATCCAGCGAGATCCGCAGGTTGTAACGCAGGTCAGAACCACGCGCAGCGCGACGTCCGCCACCGCCCGGGCGCTGGCCCCCCATAAAATCGCCGAACAGGTCATCAAACACATCCGAAAACGCAGAGGAAAAATCGCCGCTGCCAAAACCTTGGCCCGGGCGCTGCTGACCGCCACCGCCCATGCCGTTTTCAAACGCGGCATGACCAAAGCGGTCGTAGGCTGCTTTTTTCTCTTCGTCCTTCAGGACCTCATACGCTTCGCCAGCTTCCTTGAACTGCGCTTCGGCGTCAGGGTTGTCAGTATTGCGGTCAGGGTGAAGCTCTTTGGCCTTCGCGCGAAAGCCCTTCTTGATCTCAGCCGCAGACGCGCCCTTGGACACGCCGAGCACGTCGTAATAGTCACGTTTTGACATCGGTTTTTCCTTCTGCCTCAACGAAATCGGGCCGGTCCGGATCCCGGACCGGCCCAATTTGGCCCGGTTTACCCGTTACTTACGTTTGTCGTTGTCCAGATCTTCGAACTCGGCATCGACGATATCGTCTTCACCCGGCCCCGCATCTGCTGCTGTTGGCTCTTCGTCAGCCTCGGCTTGGCTCGACTTATAAATCGCCTCACCCAGCTTCATCGCAGACTCGGTTACGTTCTGGATACCAGACTTAATCTTTTCGGCATTGTCCGTATCGATTTCGTCTTTCAGCGCAACGATGGCCAGCTCGATCGCTTCGATCGTGGTTGGATCCACCTTATCCGCGTGCTCTTCCATCGATTTCTCGGTCGAATGGATAAGGCTCTCGGCCTGGTTCTTCGCTTCGATCAGCTCGCGACGTTCTTTGTCCGCCTCGGCATTTTCTTCGGCGTCTTGAACCATCTTTTCGATGTCCGCATCCGACAAACCACCAGACGCTTGGATCGTGATCTTCTGCTCTTTACCGGTGCCTTTGTCAGACGCGCCAACAGATACGATACCGTTGGCATCGATATCAAACGTCACTTCGATCTGGGGCATCCCGCGTGGTGCGGGTGGAATGCTTTCCAGGTTGAACTGACCCAGGATCTTGTTGTCGGCAGCCATTTCGCGTTCGCCTTGGAACACACGGATGGTCACAGCGTTCTGATTGTCTTCGGCGGTCGAGAAGACCTGAGATTTCTTGGTCGGGATCGTGGTGTTACGGTCGATCAGACGTGTAAACACACCACCCAGGGTTTCGATACCCAAGGACAATGGCGTCACATCCAGCAGAACCACGTCTTTGACGTCACCCTGCAGAACACCGGCCTGAATGGCAGCGCCCATTGCAACAACTTCGTCCGGGTTCACACCCTTGTGCGGCTCTTTGCCAAAGAACTTGCTCACTTCTTCAACAACGCGCGGCATACGGGTCATACCACCAACCAGAACGACTTCGTCGATCTCGCTTGCGGACAAACCGGCGTCTTTTAACGCAGCCTGACAAGGCTTGATAGACGCCTTGATCAGATCGCTAACCAGCGACTCCAGCTTGGCGCGGGTCAACTTCAAAACCATGTGCAGCGGTGTGCCCGAGGACGGATCCATCGAGATGAACGGCTGATTGATTTCGGTCTGGTTTGCCGAAGACAGTTCGATTTTGGCTTTTTCAGCAGCTTCTTTCAGACGCTGCAGGGCCATTTTGTCTTTGGTCAGATCGACGTTGTGTTCTTTTTTGAACTGCTCGGCCAGATAGTTGACGATGCGCATGTCAAAGTCTTCACCACCCAAGAAGGTGTCGCCGTTGGTCGATTTAACTTCGAACAGGCCGTCGTCAATTTCCAGAATGGTTACATCGAAGGTACCACCACCAAGGTCATATACCGCGATGGTTTGGGTTTCTTCTTTATCGAGACCATAGGCCAACGCAGCCGCGGTCGGCTCGTTGATGATCCGCAGCACTTCGAGGCCAGCGATTTTACCGGCGTCTTTGGTCGCCTGACGCTGTGCATCGTTAAAGTACGCAGGAACGGTGATAACCGCCTGTGTCACGTCTTCGCCAAGATAGCTCTCGGCGGTTTCTTTCATTTTACCCAGAATAAACGCCGAGATCTGCGAGGGGGAGTACTTCTCACCCTTGGCTTCGACCCATGCGTCACCGTTGCCACCATTGATGACGTTGAACGGCAGGTTTTTCTTGTCTTTGGCCAGGTGCGCGTCGTCATTACGACGGCCAATCAGGCGCTTAACACCGAAAACGGTGTTGTCAGGGTTGGTGACAGCCTGGCGTTTTGCCGGCTGACCGACCAGACGTTCGTCGTCGGTAAACGCGACGATCGACGGTGTGGTGCGTGCACCTTCTGCGTTTTCAATAACCCGGGGTTGCGAGCCGTCCATGATGGCAACGCAGCTGTTTGTGGTCCCGAGGTCAATACCAATAACCTTGCTCATGCTTTGATCCCTTTTCTCTTCAAGGCGATTACCCGAGGCCTGAACCCATTACGGCGTTCTGGCCCCGATCCGTGTTGCGCAATAGCACTACACCATCGCGCGTCTCGGCGTATATAGGGACGAGACAAGAGGGCTGCAAGCACTGTGAAATGCGGCTTTTTGTGATTCTTGGTCCTTTTTTGGCAAGGCTTTGATAACGAATGGAGCTGCTTTCATGACCCGACTTGTTCTCAGGGGGTTTGAGATTCACAAAATGGCGCTGAATAACGCCTGGCAGGCCGAGTTGATTCAGGCTCTGCGCCCTATTCTGAAAGCCGCCCCATTGTTTTCACCCACGACCCCAAATGGCAAACCCATGTCCGTTCGAATGACCTCAGCTGGGGATTTGGGATGGACATCCGATGCGGACGGGTACCGCTACACGGACGCCCACCCAAGGGGCACTGAATGGCCAGATATTCCACAGCGCGTTTTGGATGTTTGGCGGCTTGTAACCCAACAAGACCGTCTGCCAGACAGCTGCCTGATCAACTATTACGGGGAAACGGCGAAAATGGGGATGCACCAAGATAAAGACGAAGCTGATTTTTCATGGCCTGTGGTGTCGATTTCATTGGGCGACGACGCCCTTTTTCGCATGGGCAGCGCAACGCGGGGCGGTAAATCTGATTCAATTTGGCTCAGCTCGGGGGATGTCGTGGTCATGGGGGGCGAGGCTAGGTTGGCCTATCATGGGATTGACCGGACCCGGTTCAAATCCTCGCGCCTGCTTCCCAAGGGGGGGCGCATCAACTTGACCCTGCGCGTTGCGGGTTAAGGTGCGCGCAAGGAACAGCAGCCGGAATACCCAACCAACCCCTCCGGTTGCTGGATGAACAGATCGACAGATAAACCATAGGCCCGATCAGACATCCCATCAGAACACGCGGCTTGATGATATGTGGCAAACATCAATGCGTTTTGAGAGGTCGCGCGCATCCCTAACGTGGACGGAGGTCGCCCCTGCGGAACAGCGCCCGCCAACATTTCAAACCGCTCGAGGGATCCACCGAGCGAATCAAACGTCACTTTGTTTTGTGTGGGCTCAAAACCAAGCGACCAGAACGGTTCGGTCCCAGAACACGACAAAGGTTGGTTTAGGCTGTGCCAAGCAGATTGATCGATCCGGCGCATAAACCGCATCGCAACCCATCCAGCCCCTTCACCGTGAGAGATCAGCCCCCACTTTGCTGCGCCATCCAACTCAACAACTTCGATATGTTTTTGATCAGGGGCCAAAAACCCAACCTTGGATGACCCAGAGTTGGGGGCACTTCGAATATTCAAAACATCTTCAGCGGCAACGCCCGTCACGGCATAGAGTGCTGGGAAAGTGTCCGCCAAAGCGGAACCACAGAGAGAAAATGCCGCAAACACAAGGACGGCGATCTTCATCGGCGTGCAAACCAGCTAACAGAAACATGCCGACGGGTATAAAATTCCCCCATCAACCCCAACATCAGCAGAATCAACCCAACCGCTAACGCATAGTGCCAATTGCTATTATGCGGAAAATAGTTGCGGAACACGAAGCCACGACATTGATCAATGGCGTGGAACAAGGGGTTCCAATCAAAAACCTTCAACATGAAAGTTGGCAAAGCGTTTGCCACAAACATCTTGCCAGATGCGATCATATTGGCCCGCTGATACAGCGTCGACATGATGCCAACAACGGTTGGAAACCAAGGCTTCAGAGCCAGGAAAATCAAACCAACCGCACACCCTGTAAACCACGCCAGAATCAGCATACCAAAGGCGCCGCCCGGATCATCAATTTCGATGGGCTTTACAACCACGTGGTAGCCAAACAGAATGATACTAAGTGATAGAAACTGAGTATAAAGCGAGCTTAGCGCAGCCGCAGCAATGGCGATAATCGTATTCATCGGCGCGTGCTGCATCATTGGGCTGTTTGGCCCTTCGGCCCCGGAAACAGCGCCCACAGCCTTGATGTGCGTCATGTATAGGAAAATGCCGGACATAATATACAGAACGAAATCACCGCGCAGCGCGGACCCTCGCATGCCCAAAATCATAAACAGCATGTAGAACGCGCCAACAAAGATCACGACCTGCAACATGTTCTTACCCAAGGCGATAATCGCATTGCTATGCCCAGACCGAACGCTCCGGACCACGGCATGATAGATCAGCTCACTCATGGTGAGCGCGCCGCTCAGAAGGGAATCATGACGTCGATAACGAAACATATACGTGGTCTTTCTCGTAGCACTGCTCAGAAACTAACACGGAATTCTTGCTGTTCCGTTTCTTGCAAAGCATAAGAACATCAGTCTCTCAGATCAACAAATCACGAAATCGGAGCATTTTTGTGACCTATGACGACCTAATTCCGGTAATTCGCACGCTGGCGCTCGAAGCCGGCGACAAAATCATGGAAATTTATGACTCAGCTGATTTCGGGGTAAAAGTTAAATCCGACGACAGCCCTGTCACCGCCGCAGACGAAGCTGCAGATGCTATAATTTCCGCCGGGCTGCGCGCTGCCTTTCCTGATGTGATGCTGGTGACCGAAGAGCAGGCCGAGTCCCACTCCACAACCGGCGATACGTTTCTGATCGTTGATCCTCTGGATGGCACCAAGGAATTTATCCACCGTCGTGGTGATTTCACGGTGAACATTGCGCTGGTTGAAAACGGCGCGCCCACGCGCGGCGTCGTTTATGCGCCCGCAAAGAACCGTATGTTTTTCACCCAAGCAGACGGGCAATCGGTAGAAGAAACCGGCGCGCTGGACAAAAACACCGTTGGTGAAGTCACACCGATATCCGTATCAGATGCGGATAACGCGGCGTTGCTGGTGGTTGCCTCCAAATCGCACCGCGATCAAGCGACCGATGATTACATCAACAAATACAACGTCAAAGACAGCAAGAGCGCCGGGTCATCGCTCAAGTTCTGTTTGATTGCGACAGGAGAGGCGGATCTTTATCCGCGTGTTGGCCGCACCATGGAATGGGACACAGCAGCGGGTCATGCTGTTTTGACCGGCGCCGGTGGGCAGGTTGTGCGGTTCGATGACCACAGCCCACTGAAATACGGCAAAGACGGATATGCCAACCCGTTTTTCATCGCTTTGGCCCCTGGCGTTGACCTGAAGGAGGCCTGATGTCTGTTCTGATCGCAATCCCCGCCCGATATGCATCAACCCGATATCCGGGTAAGCCGCTTGTTCCACTGACCGGTGCCTCTGGTCAGTCGCAAACCCTGATCGAACGGTCTTGGCGTGCAGCCATGGCGGTGTCGGGCGTCGATAAGGTCGTTGTCGCCACCGATGATGACCGGATTCGCGAAGCCGCCGAAGTCTTTGGTGCCGAAGTTGTCATGACATCAGAATCTTGTGCCAATGGAACCGAACGCTGTGCCGAAGCGCATGCAGCACTAGGTGGGGAATTCGATATCGTGGTGAACCTACAAGGGGATGCACCTTTGACACCGCATTGGTTTGTCGAAGATCTGGTAACCGGCCTGAGGGACGCACCCGAGGCGGGTGTCGCAACACCTGTCTTGCGCTGTGACGGCACCGCGCTGAATGGGCTTTTGAATGACCGCAAAGAAGGGCGCGTTGGCGGAACCACCGCTGTTTTCGCCCAAGACAATAGCGCGATGTACTTTTCAAAAGAAGTGATCCCATTCACCTCAAAGACCTATGTTAACGCGGGCGAGACCCCTGTGTTCCACCACGTAGGTGTCTATGCTTATCGCCCCGAAGCGCTTGCTGCTTACCCGACATGGGAAACCGGCCCGTTGGAAACCCTTGAAGGGTTGGAACAGCTGCGGTTTATGGAGAATGGTCGCAAGGTTCTGTGTGTTGAGGTTGCCGCAAAAGGGCGTCAGTTCTGGGAATTGAACAACCCCGAAGACGTACCCAAGATACAGGCCATGATGGCTGAAATGAATTTGGATTAAGAAAGTACTTTTATGTCTCATGTTCTGGTTACAGGGGGCGCGGGCTATATCGGCTCTCACGCGTGCAAGGCATTGGCCCAAGCGGGATTTACCCCCGTTACATACGACAACCTCATTACAGGCTGGCAGGATGCCGTCCAATTTGGCCCGTTTGAACAGGGTGACCTGCTGGATCGCGGCAGGCTGGATGAGGTGTTTGCCAAATATGACCCGATCGCTGTCGTCCACTTTGCTGCCCTCAGCCAGGTCGGCGAAGCGATGTCAGAACCCGGAAAATACTGGTCCAATAACGTAACAGGCTCCCTGACGTTGATCGAAGCAGCCGTCGCCGCGAACTGTTTGAATTTCGTCTTTTCATCGACCTGCGCCACTTATGGCGAGCATGACAATGTGGTGCTGGATGAAACGACACCACAACACCCGCTGAACGCCTATGGGGCCTCTAAACGCGCGATCGAAGACATCTTGCGCGACTTCGAAGCCGCTTACGGATTGCGCAGCGTTATTTTTCGTTATTTCAACGTCGCCGGCGCAGATCCCGAGGCACAAGTGGGCGAGTTCCATCGCCCTGAAACACATCTTGTGCCGCTCATTCTGGATGCAATTGAGGGCAAGCGTGACGCATTGACCATTTTCGGCACCGATTACGATACGCCAGATGGCACCTGCATCCGTGACTATGTGCATGTCTGCGATTTGGTGGATGCCCATGTTCTAGGCCTAAAGTGGCTTCAGGATGACAAAGGCAGCCGGGTGTTCAATCTGGGCACCGGCACCGGGTTTTCTGTGCTAGAGGTCATGGATGCAGCCAAGGCCATGACGAACCGCGACGTGCCCTTCAATATCGGTCCACGTCGGGCGGGCGATTGCACCAAGCTCGTTTCAGGTTCAACACGGGCGGAACAGGAATTAGGGTGGTCTCCGACCCGTTCCACGCTTGAGACAATGATCACCGATGCGTGGCGTTGGCACCAAACCGGGCATTACAACAACTAGGACAAGCATGACGCAGACCGCCACCGCAGAACTGGACAACGTTGGGTGGGCAGACGCCTATCGTCTGCGGTGGAAGCGTCGGCGGCTGCTGTGGCGCTCTTATCGCAGTCGTCATCAGTTGGCGCGCGTCACGGATCGCACGGATCAGATCAAACCCGATGATGTGCTCGCGGTCATGACCCAGCGCAACGAAATCACACGCCTGCCCTATGTGCTGGATTATCATCGCCAATTGGGTGTGCAGCACTTCCTGATCGTCGACAACGACAGCGACGATGGCACACGCGCTTTTTTGACGGAACAGCCTGATGTTTCGCTGTGGCATACCAAACACAGCTACCATGCCTCACGGTTCGGCTTGGATTGGATGACATGGCTTCAAATCAAATACGCGGATGGGCATTGGTGCCTGATGCTGGATGCAGACGAGCTGCTGGTCTATGCCCACCACGATAGCCGGCCCCTGCAGGACTTGACTGCTTGGTTGGAACAACAGGGACATCACAGTTTTGGCGCCCATCTGCTGGATCTCTACCCAAAGGGGCCACTGAACGAGAGTTCGTATTTTGCTGGCAAAGATCCTGTGCGCACTTTGCCTTGGTTTGATGCGGCACCCTATCGTGTGCAGCGACAGCAGCCTTTGAACAATCTATGGGTCCAAGGCGGGGTGCGCGAACGCATGTTCTTTGCCCAGGCCCCTAATCGCTCTCCCACGTTAAACAAAATCCCCTTGGTCAAATGGAACAGGCGTTATGCTTATGTAAACTCCTGCCACTCTGCCCTGCCCCGACATTTGAACAGCGAATACAACGGTCCGGGTGGAACATCCCCCTCGGGCGTCTTACTGCACACCAAATTCCTGCCCGAGATTATTTCCAAATCCGCGATTGAGAAACAGCGCGCGCAACACTTTCACACACCGCCTGATTTCGATGAATACTATGATCGGATCACCAGATCCCCCGATTTGTGGACCCCAAATTCCAAGCGCTACACTGGCTGGCAACAACTGGAAACTTTGGGTTTAATGTGCTCTGGTGGATGGTGAACCTCAGGAACCGATCGTGGGGGCCTAATTATGATGTTGTCACAAATTCATTCCCCATTCGTAACTCTTTCTAAATCCGTTGATTCCATGAAAGAAAAGATGACATAAGTTGATAATCGCCCCGATTAGCCCTGATACTTGGCGTATTCGGTGCTTTGGGCGCAAATGTGAAAGTTGGAACGACACGTGAGCCTTTGGGACTCCTATCGGATGAGAGTGCGGCGCCGGCGTCGCCTGTTGCGCTGCATGCGCAAGTCCAGAGAGTTGCGTTCCGTTCAGAACAATACCGCCGCCATTCGCCCCAACGATGTCATTCTCGTCAGCACCTTTCGAAATGAAAAGGTGAGGCTGCCGTATTTCCTGCGGTATTACCGTGATCTGGGCATCGATCATTTCCTATTCGTGGACAATGACAGCACCGACGGAACGCTCGATTATCTGAATGGTCAACGGGATGTTTCTGTTTGGAACACCAAACACAGCTACAAACGCGCCAATTTTGGCGTCGATTGGATGAACTGGCTGCAACGCACCTATGGCAATGATCACTGGACGCTGGTGGTCGATCCGGATGAGTTCTTTGTCTATCCGTTCTGCGACACCCGTCCCATTCAGGCGCTGACCGACTGGCTCGACAATTCGTCGATACGCAGCTTTAGCGCCATGCTTGTGGACGTGTACCCCAAGGGGCGGCTGGAGGATAACCCATATCAAGAAGGGCAAAACCCGCTTGAGATAGCCAGCTGGTTTGATTCCGGTAACTACACGATCAAAAAGAACGCAACTTATGGAAACCTGTGGATTCAGGGCGGTCCACGCAGTCGGGTGTTCTTTCCCGACACCCCAAAAAGCGCCCCGGCTCTGAATAAAACACCGCTGGTCAAATGGACCAAGCGATATGCCTACGTCAGCTCCACCCATACGTTGCTGCCGCGCGGGCTTAATCAGGTCTATGATGAGTGGGGCGGCGAAAAGGCCAGCGGTGCCTTGCTGCATACAAAGTTCTTGGACACCTTTACCGCCAAGGCCCAAGAGGAAATGATCCGCAAGCAACACTATGCGGGATCGCGTGAATACACCGCTTACGCCGACAAGCTAAGCGAGCACCCCGAGCTGTGGTGCAAATGGTCGGAAAAATACATCAACTGGCGTCAGCTCGAGATTTTGGGACTGATGTCCAAGGGGAACTGGGCATGACCATCGGCATCGTCATGCTTGTGCACAACACGCTGGATCGCGCTGAACAGGTTGCGCGCCACTGGACCGCTGCGGGCTGTCCCGTTGTCATACATGTCGACATGAACGTCCCGAAAAAGACATTTGCAGGGTTTCAAAAATCCTGTTCCGACAATTCGTTGATCGTTTTCTGCAAGCGCCATCGTTGTGAATGGGGCGCTTGGGGGCTGGTCGCTGCCTCTCAGTCCGCCTCTGAGATGATGTTGCAGAACTTTCCCGATGTACGCCATGTTTACCTAGCATCGGGGTCGTGCTTGCCACTGCGTCCGGTTCAAGAGTTGATTGATTATCTGGCTGCACGCCCGCGCACCGATTTTATCGAAAGCGCCACAACAGCAGATGTCCCTTGGACCGTGGGTGGTCTGGATCACGAACGATTTACGCTGCGGTTTCCATTTTCATGGAAAAAACGGCGATTCCTGTTTGACCGATATGTCGAGCTGCAACGACGCTTACGGATCAAGCGTAAAATCCCGACGGGTTTGATCCCACACATGGGCAGCCAATGGTGGTGTCTCACCCGTCAAACGCTCTCGGCCATTTTGCAAGATCCCGAACGGGAAACTTATGATCGGTACTTTAAACGGGTCTGGATCCCGGACGAGAGCTATTTTCAAACCCTTGCACGTCAGTATTCTTCGAATATCGAGAGCCGTTCTTTGACGCTGTCAAAATTCGATTTCCAAGGCAAACCCCACATCTTTTATGATGATCACCTGCAGTTGTTGCGGCGGTCTGATTGCTTTGTTGCGCGCAAAATCTGGCCAAAGGCAAACCGCCTTTATCAAGCGTTTTTGACAGACCAAGCCGGGGCGATGAAAAAAACCGAACCGAACCCCGGCAAAATTGATCGCATTTTTGCCAAGGCCGTTGAACGTCGAACCAGAGGGCGTGATGGGCTCTATATGCAGAGCCGGTTCCCCCGGCACGGCAACGAAAACGGATTGACGTCGAACCCTTATTCTATTTTCCAGGGCTTTACGGAACTGTTTGAAGACTTCGAACCCTGGTTGGCCAAAGCCACCGGCGCGCGCGTCCACGGGCATTTGTTTGGCCCCGACCGGGTCGAATTTTCAGGCGGTCAAAGCCTGATCAACGGGGCCCTCTGCGACAGCGCCAAAAAGCGCGATTATGATCCGCAGAGTTTTCTGACCAGTCTCATCTGGAACACCCGGGGTGAACGGCAGTGCTTTCAATTTGGACCTGCAGACACGCAAGACATAAACTGGCTGGCCGCACGCGATCCAAACGCCCAGATTTCAGTGATTGCAGGCGCATGGGCTGTGCCGCTGTTCAAATCAAATCGTGATTTTGCAGACATCCGCAAAGAAGCCGCCCTGTTGCAAAAGATCGAAAGCGATCACTTGAACATCCTGCGATCGGTCTGGACCAAAGCGCGGGTGCGGATCTGGAAAATGGCAGAGTTTGTAGAGGCCCCGATGGAACCGATCCAGACCATCGTGGATGAAATCGGCCCGACTATTCCCCGGCGGTTGTCCGAAGCCCCCACAATGGTGGATCTGACCGGGTTTGGGCAGTTCCTGCAAAATCTCAAAAACCAAGGAATGCACCCCTACCTGATGGGAGACTTTCCTGTTGAACAAGCCCCCGTTAGTATGAACCGGCCAAGCCGCAAACCCTATTTGGTGCGATAGATCTGAATGACCACGAACTTTGACTACTTCATCATGTTTGCCGAAATGCGCACGGGGTCCAATTTCCTAGAAACCAACCTGAATGCGATAGACGGGCTCAGCTGTCACGGCGAAGCTTTCAACCCGCATTTCATTGGATATCCAGATAAAACAGAGATTCTTGAGGTGTCCCAAGCGATGCGGGATTCAGATCCCATGTGCTTGATTGATGCCATTCGGGATACCCCTGATAAGCTGAGTGGGTTTCGATACTTTCACAACCATGACCCCCGGGTTTTAGAGATCGCGATGGAAGATCCCCGATGCGCCAAGATCATTCTGACGCGCAATCCCTTGGACAGCTATGTGTCGTGGAAAATCGCCAAAGAAACCGGGCAGTGGAAGTTGACCAACGTAAAACGCCGCAGAGAGGCGCAAGCGACCTTTAAGGCAAATGAGTTTTCCCGGTTTGTCGAGACCCTGCAAGACTTTCAGGTCTATTTGCTGAACACACTGCAACGTACCGGCCAGACGGCATTTTACCTCGCTTACGAGGATTTAAAGAGCGTTGATGTCCTGAATGGATTGGCCAAGTGGCTTGGGGTTTCTAGCCAACTTGACGCTTTGGACAACAGCCTAAAGCCTCAGAACCCCAGCCCCGTGACCTCTAAGGTCGCAAACCTTGAAGAAATGACCGAAGCCCTGAATGGGCTAGACCGTTTCAACTTGACCCGTACGCCAAACTTCGAACCACGTCGGGGGGCTGCGGTCCCAACGTATGTTCTAGGTGCGGTTACACCGTTGCTTTTCATGCCAATCAAGGGCGGACCAGAGCATCAGGTCAAACAATGGATGGCTGATCTGGACGGCGTTCCGGCTGAGTCCCTGATCACTGGCTTGAATCAAAAACAGGCGCGGCAATGGATGCGTGGAAATCAGGAAAACCGACGCTTTACCGTGTTGCGGCACCCTTTGGCGCGCGCTCACACCGTATTTTGTAACAAAATCCTGTCCAAAGAGCGCGGCGCGTTTATCAAAATTCGCGAAACTCTGCGCAACCAGTTCAATTTGCCAATCCCCAAAGGCAAGATCGATTCCAGTTACTCGAAATCTGAGCACCGTGCAGCGTTCGAGGTTTTTCTTGGATTTCTCCGAATGAACCTTGCAGGGCAAACCGCCATCCGTGTGGACGGGCGTTGGTGCACGCAGGCACAGGCTCTTAGCATGTTTTCCGAGTTCGCAATTCTAGACCATGTGTTCCGCGAAGATGAGCTGGCGACCGCCTTACCACCGCTGGCTCAAAGATACGGACACGTAGATCCAACCGCCCCCAACGCGGCCCCCTTGGATCAACCATACAGTTTGGCCGACATCTACGACGACAAGCTCGAATCCCTGTGCGAATCTGTCTACCAGCGGGATTATCAAATGTTTGGCTTTGGCCCCTGGCGTCCGATCAATTAGGGACGCAAAGTGATCACAGTGCCATTTTTAACCATGGCATAAAGCTCTTCGATTTCGTCATTCGTTACAGCGATACAGCCAGCGGTCCAATCGGGCGTTTTCTTAGCCCGTGCCAACTCTTTCAGACGGTTAGGCTGACCATGAATAAAGATCTCGCCACCTGGGCGTTTCCCCATGGCACGTGCCTCTGCAACATCGCGTGAATTTGGGTACGAGATGCCGATGGACAGATGGTAACGACTGTTCGGGTTGCGACGGTCAATCAGGTATGTGCCCTCGGGGGTTTTACCGTCCCCTTCGAAGTTTTTGTCACCTGCAGGCGCAAAGCCAAGTTCCACATCAAAGGATTTCAGAACTTCATCATTGTGCAAGGCGTATAGCTTGCGCGCGCCCTTGTTGACCACCACGGATGTCACTTCGGGCCCGTTATAACGGCGAAACTTGCTTTTCCCACTGCTGCAAGCGGTCAAACCTAACGTAGCCACTGCCCCAAGGCCAAATACTCGTCGATCCATTACTCAATACTGCCTCTTGATCTCTGCTGCTCACATACGCTGTCTTTGCGCGCGTTCATAATCACTTTTTTGTCTGGGTCCGCTCGGCCATCATGACTTCGATCGCTTCCAACCGGGCCAGCACCAGATCCCGGTACGCATCCGTACGTTCGTGATCTTCTTCTTGGTGGGCATCTTGCATCGAATTCACGATCAAGCCCACCAAAAGGTTCACGACCGCAAAGGTTGTGATCATGATGAACGGAACAAAGAATGCCCAAGCGTAGGGGTAAATCTCCATGACCGGACGCACGATACCCATCGACCAGCTTTCCAACGTCATGATTTGGAACAGAGAATAGGCGCTTCGACCCAGATCACCAAACCACTCTGGAAACGAGGCACCAAAGAGCTTGGTCGCGATAACAGCCCCGATGTAGAAGATGATCGCCATCAGCAAAAACACGCTGGCCATGCCCGGAAGCGCGGTGATGAAGCCTTCGACCACGCGCCGCAGACGGGGCGCGACCGAAATGACGCGCAGCACCCGCAAAATGCGCAATGCCCGCAACACCGACAGGCCGCCGCCGCCTGGAACCAGCGCGATGCCAATGATGATGAAATCAAAAATGTTCCAACCATTGGTGAAAAAACGTCGATCCTGCGCAAACAATTTCAACGCGATTTCAACGATAAAGATCCCCAGACACACGCTGTCTAGAACTTTCACCATTGGTCCAACTTCGGCCATAACACTAGGAGACGTTTCAAGCCCAAGCAGGATGGCGTTGAAAATAATCACCAGGGTGATGAATTGCCCAAACCGGGGTCCGGTGACAAAGGCATCTAATTTTTGCCTAAAACTCATAACCTGCTGCTCCTGACTGCTCAGTCGTTCATATGTGATAAGGTGAAAGACGCTGCAAGTTCTACGTGCGCTGACCAGCGGAACTGATCGACCACCTGCACCCAATTCAGGCGATACCCCGCCGAAACGAGCCGCTCAGCGTCCCGTGCAAAGGTCACCGGATTGCAAGAGACATAGGCGATCACCGGTCGCTTGGCGTGT
The DNA here is from genome assembly GCA_965183835.1 of Paracoccaceae bacterium. GTDB lineage: Bacteria > Pseudomonadota > Alphaproteobacteria > Rhodobacterales > Rhodobacteraceae > OMPR01. Next base: position 19,236 of record CBCYME010000006.1, read on the forward strand.
ACCAGTTCAGAAATCTGTGCTTCGGCCCCAGCGCGCGGCGGGTCCAACACAACAGCGTCAAATTTTGCCAGCTCATCAGGCATGTAGGGGCGTCGGAACAAATCACGGGTTGTCGCGGTGACCGTCTTTAACCCGCGCGCCATACGCCATCCCTGATCCAAGGCCGCCGTCATTTCAGCCTCGCCTTCAACGGCAAGAACCTCGGCATTTTCCGCCAACGGCAGGCTAAAGGTGCCGCATCCAGCAAATAGATCAATCACCCGCTTTGCGCCGCTGGTGATTTCGAGAACGGCGGCCAGCAACGCCTGCTCTCCATCCTTGGTCGCCTGCAGGAACGCGCCGGGGGGTGGGACAACCAACGCCGCGCCAAATCGCTGCCGCGGAGGGTTCGCCATGGCGATGACTTCGTCATCCCAAGACAACCGCGCCCATCCCTTTTGGGCAATCACCTGCGCCAATGTCATTTGCAACGGACCGTCCAGCGGCTTGCCGCCACGCACAGAAATGTCCAACCCAACCTCGGACAGGGTGAGCGTCACCGCCAATTCGCCTTTGCGACTGCCGCCGATCATGGCCAATTCTTCGACTGATGGAATTGCCGCGATCAGCGCCGGGTCCAACAATTGACAGTCAGGGATTTCGGTAATCACACCGGACGCGCGCCCGTGAAATCCAGCCAGCGTGCCCTTTTTGGTCCGCCGCACAGAAACGGTTGCCCGACGACGGGATGCCACAGGCGATGTATGAAGAGGGTGAAATTCGGTCTCTATCCCCTGTGCATCAAGCGCCTTGCGCACTACGCCCAGCTTCCAATCCGCCACGAACTGATCCGATGCATGCTGCAACTGACACCCACCACAGGATTTGTAGTGGCGGCAAGGGGCTTTAACCCGATCATCCGAAGGCGTCTCAACCCGAATATCAGTGAGCTGATTGCCCTCTAACGTTCCAGTGACGGTCTCTCCCGGTAGGGTCCGAGAGGCAAAAATAGGGCCATCGGCGATCCCGTCGCCTTGGTGGCCCAGTCTGGCTATGTTGTATTGTTGGCTCATAATAGCCTGATACCGGGGCTTGGACCCCGGCAAAAGCCTTATTCTGCGGCTTCTGTCTGGATAAACCCACCAGATTGCCGGTGCCAGAACTGAGCGTACAAACCACCCTGCCCCAACAGTGTCTCATGTGTACCCATTTCAGCGATCTGACCTTGGTCCAACACGATGATCCGGTCCATCTCGCTGAGGGTCGACAGGCGGTGCGCGATGGCCAGCACGGTCTTACCCTCCATCACACGATGCAGAGCCGTTTGAATCGCTGCCTCGACCTCGGAATCCAAGGCGCTGGTGGCTTCGTCCAGCACTAAAATCGGAGCGTCCTTTAGAATGGCACGCGCAAGCGCGATCCGCTGCCGCTGCCCCCCAGAGAGTTTTACGCCGCGCTCGCCCAAATGGGCATCATACCCTTTGCGTCCCTTGGCATCTTGCAACATCTGGATGAATTCATGCGCTTCGGCCTTTTGTGCCGCCGCGATGACCTGATCCTCGGTCGCGTCAGGATTGCCGTACAAAATGTTGTCGCGCGCGGATCGGTTGAACATGGCTGTCTCTTGCGTGACCATACCAATGTGACGACGCAAACTATCCTGTGAAACGGCTGCAATATCCTGACCATCAATACGGATATTGCCTTTTTCCCCGTCATAGAGCCGCAACAACAACGACACGAGCGTAGATTTCCCCGCCCCTGATGCGCCTACAATACCCAGCTTTTCGCCCGGTTTGATGGTCAGTGATATATCCCGGATCCCACCGATGTCGCGCCCATAAGCAAACGACAGATGATCCAGTTCGATCTGACCGCCAGCGACCTGTAACTCGGCCGCATTCGCGACGTCTTCGACCCGGTCCCGCCGGGCGAGCGTCTTCATGCCATTCTCAATCTCACCCACATTCGAATACAGACCCATCAGCGTAAAGCTGACCCAACCCGTCATCTGGGCAATCCGAATAGACACAGCACCAGCTGCTACAACATCCCCGGCTGTGGCATTCCCGACCTTCCACAACAACAGCGTCGCACCAATCAATAAAACGGGCAAAACGCCCGCCAATGTCATCAGCAGAATTCGAAAGCTGGCTGACATACGGCCAAAATCTATCGCCTTATCCCGCAAACCACCCATAGCATCGCGCGCCACGGTATCCTCGTGCTGGGACAGAGCAAACAATTTCACCGTCTTGATATTGGTGATGGTGTCCACCACCTGACCGGTGACCAACGCCTTTGCACCTGCACGTGCCGCCGACAATTTCCGCGCCCGCGGCATATACCACCGGATCAAGGTGAAATAGGCAACCAACCACATCGCAAACGGCACGATAACCCACGGATTGATCATCCCAAGCAAGGCAAGCGACCCAACCAGTGACGCCAACGCAAAGACAATCGCGCTGATCGCCTCGGACACAACGGAGCCGATGGAATTGGCTGTCTGCATCTGCTTTTGGGCAATCCGACCTGCAAAATCATCATCAAAGAAGGTGACGGATTGGCCCAGAGTCCAACGGTTCAATTTCGCAAGAACCAAAGGCGGGACATTGGGCTGAACAATCATCGCGTTGGAAATAGACGACAACCCAAACAACGCGGGTCGCACCAACAAGAAAAACGCCACAGACCCCAGTATCAAACCAAGGTTTGTCGTGGAAAAGAACACGTCCGGGCCATTGTCCACGGCGCTGTCGATCACAAGACCTAGCACCCAAGCGGTGCCCGCTTCCATAGCCCCGGCAGCAGCGGAAAAGAAAGCGGCCACAAACAACATGGGCCAAGCCCCGGCCAAACACCACCTAAGGAACGCACCAAGCGTTTCCGGGGGTGGGGTATTGGTGGGCCTAAAGGGGTCGATCAGGTTTGAAACGTTCACTCTGCAGCCTCCGGGGTCAGGAAGCCACCCGATTGCCGCGCCCAGAACTGAGCATACAGCCCATTCTGCGCCAACAATTCATCGTGTCCGCCTTGTTCTACAATGCGGCCCTGATCCATCACCAAGATCCGGTCCATCTGCGCGATTGTGCTGAGTCGGTGCGCAATTGCGATCACCGTTTTGCCTTGCATCATGCCATATAGAGTATCCTGAATGGCGGCTTCAACCTCAGAATCCAGGGCCGAGGTCGCCTCGTCCAGCAGCAAGATCGGGGCGTTCTTGAGCACTACGCGCGCCAAAGTCACACGTTGCCGTTGACCACCCGACAGCTTCACGCCGCGCTCGCCCACATGTGCATCATACCCTGTGCGACCTTGCGGGTCCTCAAGGTTCAGAATGAATTCATGCGCTTCGGCTTGTTTAGCGGCGGCAATGACCTCTTCTTCACTTGCATCCGGGCGACCATACAACAGGTTATCCCGCACGGATCGGTGCAACAGCGAACTGTCCTGCTGTACCATCCCGATATGACTGCGCAGACTGTCTTGGGTCACATTGCGAATGTCCTGACCGTCGAACAAAATCGAACCTTTGTCAGCATCATAGAACCGCAACAACAGTTTGACCAAGGTCGATTTTCCCGCACCAGATCGCCCAATCAGGCCGATCTTTTCACCCGCTGCAATAGTCAGGTCGATCTGATCCAGCCCCCCCGTTTCCCGACCATAATGGTGTGACAGATTCCGAAGCTCGATCTGCCCCCGATCCAGCATCAACGGCTTTGCCTCGGGCGCATCGACCAGCGCAATCGGATTGGCGATGGTTTCCATCCCTTCGGCCACCACACCAAGTTGACGGAAAAAGGACGTCAACGCCCACATGATCCAAGCGGTCATAGCGTTCAAGCGCAACGTCAGCGCCGTTGCTGCAGCGACCACACCAACAGAGGCCTCACCCTGCATCCACAGCATAATCGCCCAGCCAACAACTCCAACGATCAACACACCGTTCAACGTCACCAACACCGTGTCCATCACGGTAAAGATCCGCATCTCGGCCTGAAACGTCTTGCGCGTGTTTTCGATGGCTTCCTTGGCATAAGTCAGCTCTTGCTCATGATGGGCGAACATCTTGACCGAATGGATATTCGAGTAGCTATCGACCACGCGCCCCGTCACAGTAGACCGCGCATCCGATGCGGCCTGCGACGCAGGACCAACACGCGCGACGGTCCATTTAACAAGCGCCGCATACAGCACAAACCACCCGATCAAAGGCAGCAGCAACCGCACATCTGCAGCCATCAACAGAATTGCAGCCCCGATTAGGTAGGCAATCGAAAACGAGATGGCATCAAAGACCTGGAACACCACTTCGCCAGCGGCAGGCGGGGTTTGCATGATCCGGTTAGCGATGCGGCCGGCAAAATCATTCTCAAACCAGCCAACGGACTGCCGCAGCACGTGTTTATGAGCGCGCCAACGGATCAGGGTTCCAAAATTGGGCAAGATCGAGTTGTTCAAAAGCAGCACGTCAGCCACGTGCAGCAACGGGCGCACCAACAGCACAAACAATGCAAGGATGATGAATTCGGTACCGTGATTGGCCCAAACTTCGGCAGGTGTGCCACCCAGAAGATCAACAATCCGACCCATATAATAGATCAGACCAATCTCGACGGCGGCCACAACAAACGACAACAGACCAGCCCAGAAAAACACCTGCAAGAACGGCTTGGAGTAGGCCAGCATAAAGGGCCACAACCGTGTTGGCGGCGTGTCCTGTTCTGGATAGGCAGTATAGGGGTCAACAAGGTTTTCGAAAAAGCGAAACATAACAATTGCTCCGAATGAGCTAAAATTTGGACGTGCGAAAGAGGCGGAGCCAAGGCACCACCCAAGCGGGGCGATCACCTCAGATTAAGTGAACCAGATCCCGTAATACATTCGCTGCCCTCCGATATGTAGCCTGCGAAACCTAGCTGCAAAGATCTAAGCTTGTCACTTAAAAAGAATCGGACCCGACGTTACTTTTCAAGGGATAACAATTCTGCCCGCCCCAGTGTGAACCCCGACGCGATCCACGCAGTTTCAAGCAGCTTTAACTGGGCACCTAGCGCCTGACCTTGATACTCGGGCATCAGATCAACAGCCTGCACCGGAAACGCCGCTTGAGCGCCCAGTGTGATCTGTTGTTCAACACTGACATCCCAAGGCTGTTCAAGCAAAGCGGATCGGACAATCAACGCATCCCGCGCAAGATCAGATCCTAGCCGGTACGCCAATTCCGCAGCCATCACGGATGTGTCTAACGCTGCCATCCGAAGCCGTTTCAGACGTCCAGACTGGGCTTTGCTCAACCGCAATTGCGCCATGGGGTCGATATCACCCAATGCCGCTAACCGGCGCAATCCATCTGGATCAACTCCGGCTGAGGTTTCGGTATGAACAACAAGCGCCAATGCGCGATCATCTGTACCGGGCAAAATTGCATTCAACACCCCTGTTGACCGCATTGCGGCCACCGCTGGGGCCGGATCTGTCGCCTGCAACAGCTTCAGTAACTCAACCCCCACCCGTTCGCGCGATAGTGTTTCCAAGCCCTCAAGGTTTTCAGCGATTGCGCCCAGCGCCTCAGGGTCCAGCCCAGCCGTTTCATCACCATACCACGCATGAAATCGGAAATACCGCATCGAGCGCAGATAATCCTCTTGGATACGGTGGCGCGCATTGCCGATAAAACGGACACGATGGGCCTGGAGATCTGGCAATCCGTTAAGCGGATCTAAAATCTCTCCGTCAGGGCGCGCATAAAGCGCATTCATAGTAAAATCGCGCCGCGCAGCGTCTTCGGTGACGTCAGTAGAAAACGCCACAACGGCCCGTCGACCGTCCGTTGCCACATCACGACGAAAGGTTGTGATCTCGTGCGGGATGCCGTCCTGCACCAATGTAACCGTGCCATGATCAATTCCAGTTGGGATGGCACGAATACCCGCAGCTTTGGCCAGCCGCATCACGCGATCCGGTGTCGCATCCGTGGCGATGTCGATATCCGAGACCGGCGCCCCCAACAACGCATTGCGCACGCAACCCCCGACAAACAGTGCTGTTGCACCGTCATCCGTCAAAGCCGCGCACACTTTTTGTGTAGACGGATCACATATCCAGCTGTCTGAAATCCGGGTCACGCCTGCACCCGCGCAGCCAACCCCCGCAACATGCGCGCTGTCGCACCCCAAACATAATAGGGTCCAAACGGAACCGTAAAATACCGACGTCGTTGACCGCGCCAACGCCGCGATTCAACAATGTAGTTATCGGGGTTCAATACATGCGCCAAAGGCACGGAAAACACCTCTTCAACCTCACCGGCTTCGGGGGTGGCAACAAAGGGTTGATCGATAATTGCAAGAACCGGTGTGACCTGAAATGCCGTAACCGTTTCATGCTCGGGCAACGGACCCAAGACCGTCGGCATCGTGCGCGGCAGACCGATTTCTTCTTCGGCTTCGCGCAAAGCGGCAGCAACGACATCCGCATCCGAGTCTTCCTGCTTGCCACCCGGAAACGCAATTTGCCCCGGGTGATGTTTCAAAGCCGATGATCGTTTGGTCAAAACTACGCGGGGCGTATCACTGGCCAAAGACACGGCGATCAATACCCCAGCGGGACGCAACCGCCGACCTTTGGGCAGCACAACTTCGGGATTCAGATCAAAATCACTTGATCCATATCCCGGCCGTTCCAGTGCCGCCCTCAGATCGGAAACGATGTCACTCACTGTCTATCTGTTCCGCTTCGAATCCAACTGATTTGGGATCAAGCACGTAATGTGCCCCACAGAACTGACAATCAGCTGTCACATCACCGTCATCAGTGGTCATCGTGGCAATATCTTTAGCCGAATAAATCGACAAGCTTTGACGCACACGGTCCTCGGAACAGGTACACCCAAATTGCACCGATTGCGCATCATAAATCCGCGGCTGTTCCTCGTGGAACAAACGCACCAACAGATCCGTTGGTGCAACCGATGGGCCGATCAGTTCCAGCTCTTCGACGGTTTCCAACAGCATGTTCACCCGGTTCCAGTTTTCGCTTTCTTCGCCTGCAAGCAAATCTGCGGGCTTCAGGTCTTCGCCCGTGCCGTCCTCTTGTGCCACAAAAGGCGATGCTTTGGGGATGTGCTGCAACATAACGCCACCGGCACGCCAATGCTCGGCCACACCGGGTGCCGAAGACTTTCCAAAACTCAGATTGAACTGTGTCGGCAGCTGTTCTGACTGCGCAAAATAAGCTTCGGCACATTCACTCAACGTGGCCCCGTCCAAAGAGGTAATACCCTGATACGGCTTGTTGCCTTCGCCTTGGTCGATCAGCACCGCAAAGTACCCATCACCAACCTGATCAAACGGTGCAGCATCGGTCAAACGATCCGCGTCATAAGTGGCATAGGCCCGAATCCGGGCGGCTTCGCCCTCTTTCTGAGGCGCGTAATAGTCGGTCGCGATCATCCGCACCGCACCCTTAGACTGTACCTGCAGCGACAATTTCCAACGCAACTTAATCGTTTGGCCGATCAACGCCGTCAACAACGCCATTTCGGCAACCAGCGCCTCAACCTGAGGAGGGTAATCATGCTGCTTCAGAATGCCGTCAAGCACACCATCAAGACGGGCAACGCGGCCGCGCATATCTGGTATATCAAGTTGAAAGGGTAGGACAGTGTCGTCCCACGCGATTTTTGATCCGATAGTCATGGGGTTTCCTTACACGCCACAGATTGGCATACCGCGTCCATATAGGTGGAACAAGCCGTGATAAAAGGGGTCATTACATGATCAGACGTTTTGGCGAAAGCCCTGAACCCGGCCAAAAGTACATTCGCCGTGCCGGCGCCTATGCGTTGTTACCACGGCAAACTGCTTTGTTGGTGACCTGGTACGATGACGGAGAAAACCCCGAATTACAGCTTCCTGGTGGTGGTATTGACCCAGGTGAATCCCCAACTGCCGCTCTGCATCGTGAGGTTTTTGAAGAAACCGGATGGTTGATCGCGACCCCGCGTCGAGTTGGGACATTTCGACGGTTTGTCTTTATGCCGGAATACGATCTCTGGGCCGAAAAAATCTGCATGATCTATCGTGCCACGCCGGTTCGGCGCATGGGTCCTCCTCGGGAAGAGTTTCATGAGGCGCGCTGGATGGACGCTGATGCCGCAACTCAGGCGCTTGGCAACTCAGGTGACCGCCACTTTGCCCATTTACACGCCAGATCCCTGCGTTAAGCGCAGGGAATATCTATGGCCCGTTGTATTCAAAGAACGTTGCCGAAACGTCGTCTTCCATTCCATATTTTGGCGACATGACTTGTGACAGCCGCCAGAAAAGATCGTCCAGAAACTCTGGCCCGCCTTGATTTAACTCACAGTCATCAACCAGATCCAACAACCCTTCGGGTTCCAGCATCTCGCCATTTTCCAGCCGGCATTCTGTAAATCCATCAGAATACAATAATAAACGGTCCCCGACCTTTAGGGTCGTTTCGAACTGTTCAAAGGGAATATCAGGTAGCAGCCCAATCGGCACCCCCCCCTCACCTAAGAACTCTTTGGTTCCATCTTGGCGCAAAACCAAGGGATGCGGGTGTCCGGCCTGAACCATTTTTAGTACACCGCTTCGCAGATCAACGATGCCGTACACCATCGTAAAGTACTCTTCGATACCGGTATCCGCGATCAGTCTAGAGTTCAAAGTGGCCGCAACGTCTTCAGGTTGACGTAGAGCATAAAACCGATTGAAACGCCGCTCCATCGCAACGTTTTGTTCAAAGTAATGGCTAGAGAGATAACTCCCCAATCGTGCGGTCATCATGGCGGACGTAATTCCATGTCCGGAAACATCGATGCTATAGAACCCAACGCGATTCAAACCAGGTGAGAACATCCCCACCAAATCACCACCGATGTGGCCACATGGTTTCAGTAATAAACTAATCCGCGACGCCCCAAATTCACGGGTAAGCTCTGGAACAAGGGACTGCTGAATTTTCTGCGCCTGCTTTAGATCCTTGTCGATCGCGTCATGCGCCACCTTCAAATCATCCAGCGCATTCGCGATCAAACTGTTCTTGGCCGACAGTTCCCGCTGCATTCCCAGAATACGATCACCAGCCGAGATGCGCGCGCGCAGCTCGTCCGAGTTGACGGGCTTAATCAGAAAATCATCAGCCCCAGCGTCTAACCCCTGAGCAACTTCGTTTTTTTCGCTCTTAGATGTGAGGAGAATAAAGTAGGAATAGCTATCGGATTTGAGTTGGCGAAAAGCTTCGCAAAACTCCACCCCGCTCATTCCCGGCATCATCCAATCGCTTAACACCAAATCTGGCGGGTCGGATTCGCAGATCTCCATCGCCGCCTCGCCGCTGTCAGCCTCAACAACGGTGAACCCCCACTTTTTGAGGGAGCTCGTCAAAATACGACGCTGCAATCGGCTGTCATCAACAACCAATACCGTCCGGATCGCGCCAAGCACCGGTTCTGCCTCCGCCACCAATTCCTTACCCTGGAGCACTAAATCACGTCCTTACATTCAGTCCCGAAACTGACTGATCCGAAGATAGCCACCAGATCGTTAACAACGCGTGAAATCCAAATGGAAACCCCAGCCTTCCAAATGTTAACCCTACCTTTACGCAAGACGCTCTATCAAAGTATGGGCGCGCAGAAGAAGGGGAAGAAAATGTTAGATTGGTCACGCGTGGGCGAGTTGCGCGGCGAAGTCGGTGCCGAAGATTTCGGAGAAGTCGTCGCACTGTTTTTGGAAGAAGTCGGTGAGGTCATAACCCGACTGCAAGACAATGCTGACAGATCCCAGCTGGAACAAGATCTACATTTCCTTAAAGGAAGTGCACTGAGCCTCGGGTTTGATACGTTTTCCAAACTGTGCCAGGACGGCGAGCGACAGTCAGCAAACGGGTCGGCGGATACCGTCGATATCGACGCAATCGTAAACGAGTTCACGCAATCCAAAGAGGTTTTTTTGGCAGAGCTTCCAAGCCGTTTCTAAGCGTTAAATTACAAATTGCACCAACGTCTCATCATTAGTGATATCTGTCAGCGCAAAACCAGCTTCATCAAGCTTTGCGAACAATCGCACGAAATTCTCGGGCCTGCTGGTTTCCAAACCAATCAGTACAGATCCGAAATTTCTGGCGGACTTCTTCATGTATTCAAAGCGCGCAATATCGTCATCCGGGCCAAGGATCCCCAAAAACTCCTTGAGCGCGCCAGGTCGCTGCGGCAGCCGTAACAAAAAGTACTTTTTGACGCCCGCATACCGCTGGGCCCGCTCTTTGACCTCTGGCAGGCGTTCAAAATCAAAATTGCCACCAGATGTGACACAAACAACCGTTTTGCCGCGAATAAATGTCTGAACATCTGAAATTGCCTCCACCGCGAGCGCACCAGCAGGTTCCAAAACAATGCCTTCGACATTCAGCATTTCGATCATCGTCGAACAAATTCGGTCCTCGGATAACACAAGCACATCCGACAGGTGACGGTTTTTGAGCAATTCAAATGGCTTAGCACCGATTTGACCAACGGCTGCCCCATCCACAAACGTATCGACATGATCCAATGCCACGGGGTGACCCGCCGCCATAGCTGCACGTAAACAGGCCCCCCCTGCGGGTTCAACAAACAGGCAATGTGTCCGATCGCCAAACCATGTGCTGACCCCCGAAGACATACCGCCCCCACCAACGGGCAACATAACATGGTCAGGAACACGCCCCAGCTGAGTTTCGATTTCAACAGCGAGCGAGGCTTGGCCTTCGATCACATCATCGTCGTCAAAGGGGGATAGAAAATGTCCCCCTTCGCGTGCGCACCAAGCTTGCGCCGCGGCCAAAGTGTCATCAAAATAGTCGCCAGTAAGGTGAATCTCGATATTGTCACCGCCAAAGATTTGCGTTTTTTGAATCTTTTGCTGGGGTGTTGTCACAGGCATAAAAATAACGCCCTTTACGTCCATGTGCTTGCACATAAAAGCAACACCCTGCGCGTGATTTCCAGCTGACGCGCAAACAAACAAATCCCGATCCTGTTGCTTTCGCATCGCGTTGAACGCACCGCGGATTTTATAAGACCGCACCGGGCTCAGGTCTTCGCGCTTGAGCCAAATATCCGCTCCAAACCTGTCGGATAAATGCACATTCCGCTGCAACGGAGTTACAGGAAAAACAGAGCGCATCGCCTGTTCGGCAGCACGGGCACGGGTCATAAAATCAGTCATGTTCAACTGATTGCCGTAAGCCTCTACGCAAGGCAAGGAATACATTTGTATTCCAAAACTCTCAGCCGATTTCGCGCTTCTCGACGCAAACCCCATACAGCGTCGTCAAAATACTGATCCCAATCATCAGATTAATCCATCCGACAACCATACTGTAGACGAGCTGTAAATTTGTCATCGGCTCAAGCACAAGCGCACCACTTGACGAATCCCCCCCATCAAGCGGCAAACCAATCAGAAAGGACAGACCCCCACTCAACAAAGCCAGAACCACAATCGGACCCGCAATAGGTCTAGTAACAGACCAAGACTTACTCAGCCCCATATCCTGATCCAATGCTATAGCCGGCAAAATCATGGAAAACCGAAGCCCGATAATCAACATGACAACTCCCAGCCCGGCCCCCAATATCGGTATTATCCACGGGTCTGAAAACAACTGAACAAGCAAGATTAAGCCAACAATCGCGAACAGCCCCACTGCAATCACTGGCAGCGCAACTATCAGAGTTCTATACAAATAACTGAAAATACGGCGCAGTCCCCAAGTTTGGACTACACCGCTTGGATACTGCTCCAACAAAACGAAACGGTGCCAATTGATTGCGATCCAAGGGGTGCAAATGGCACTGACGACAGACAGCACCATGATCTCGGTCCAAGGTATCGACGGCGTTTGTGCTGGCAGTAACGGATCACCTGTCCCCGCTTTTGCCAATTCCACCCAAACACTCAACACAGCAATGAAGGCGTAAGGCACCAGAGACAAACGCATCGCCGTCCCGAAATTGGTGAAAACCAGCTTCACCGCATGAACAAACAACAACCAGCCTTGCATGAAATCTCCTGAAATCAACTTTTACACGATTAACTTTTACCAATCTCTCCTCTGATACACCCCCGCGTCAAACAGCACAACTTGCCCCCGGACACAAAACCCGTTAGGGGCCAAGCGTCATACGTTTAAGGGGAAATGCCGATGTCCGCGCCCAAGAAAGTTGTCCTGGCCTATTCCGGTGGCCTTGATACCTCCATCATCCTGAAATGGTTGCAGACCGAGTACGGTTGCGAAGTTGTTACCTTCACCGCTGACCTTGGTCAGGGCGAAGAGCTGGAGCCCGCCCGTCACAAGGCCGAGCTGTTGGGCATCGCGCCCGAAAACATCTATATCGAAGACGTCCGCGAAGAATTTGTGCGCGATTTCGTTTTCCCGATGTTCCGCGCCAATGCCGTGTACGAAGGTCTGTACCTGCTGGGCACGTCGATCGCGCGCCCGCTGATTTCCAAACGCCTCGTTGAAATCGCCGAAGCCACTGGTGCAGACGCTGTTGCACACGGTGCTACCGGTAAAGGCAACGATCAGGTTCGTTTCGAACTGGCTGCTTATGCGCTGAACCCAGATATCAAAGTGATCGCGCCATGGCGTGAGTGGGATCTGACCAGCCGGACCCGCCTGTTGGAATTTGCTGAACAGAACCAGATCCCTGTTGCCAAAGACAAACGTGGCGAGGCGCCCTTCTCGGTCGATGCCAACCTGCTGCACACCTCGTCCGAGGGCAAAGTGCTCGAAGATCCGGCTGTCGAAGCACCGGATTACGTCTACCAGCGCACCGTTCACCCCGAAGATGCGCCAAACACTCCCGAATTCATCGAGATCGGGTTTGAAAAAGGCGACGCCGTCAGCATCAATGGTGAGGCGATGAGCCCAGCCACCATTCTGACCAAGCTGAACGAATACGGTGGCAAGCACGGCATTGGTCGGCTCGACCTCGTCGAAGGCCGTTTCGTGGGCATGAAATCGCGCGGCATCTATGAAACCCCGGGCGGCACTGTTCTGCTCGAGGCACACCGTGGCATTGAATCCATCACCATGGATCGTGGCGCGATGCACCTCAAAGACGAGCTGATGCCAAAATACGCTGAGCTGATCTATAACGGTTTCTGGTACTCGCCAGAGCGCGAAATGCTGCAAGCCGCAATCGATGCCTCGCAGACCCACGTCACCGGCACCGTTCGCATCAAGTTGTATAAAGGTTCCGCCACCTGTGTTGGTCGCTGGTCCGAGCATTCACTCTATTCCGAAGCTCACGTGACGTTTGAGGAAGACGCCGGTGCGTATGACCAAACCGATGCGGCTGGCTTTATCCAGCTGAATGCGCTGCGCCTGAAACTGTTGGCTGCACGCAACAAGCGGGTCGGCTAAGCTCCTGCAACGTCACTGTTGCTGTAATTTGAATGCCCGCCTAGTCAACTAGGTGGGCATTTTTATTGGAGAGACCAAAATGTTGCAGGAAATTGCGGATGGCATTCAAAAAGGCCTGAGCGAAAAGACCTTTGACGGGTCCTTGAAATTCGACTGCGGCGATGATGGCGTCGTTGTTTTGGCTGACAATCAGGCATCAATCGTGGATCGTGACACCGACTGCACCATCCGCATCAGCCAAGACAATCTGGTCAAATTGCTCACCGGTAAACTGAATCCAATGACCGGCGTTGCCATGGGCAAGCTCAAAGTGTCAGGCAATATGGGTGTGGCAATGAAGCTGGGGCAGTTGCTGGGTTAACCCAGTGACACCTGCCCCACAATTTCTTTGTCGTTTAGTTTGATCCAAGCCAGCTACAGCTTCAGACTGGTCATCTTTTCATAAAACGGCAACGCAGCCTCTAGTACTGGCTGTAAATGCTCGGGCACGTCGGGCAATGGCCCCTCTGCACCAGCAAAGCCGGAACTGCGCCAAACTGCGCCGTACCAGTGTGATGCCCAAACGCCATCTTGCGGATGGCCACCCTGCGGCCAGCTCAGCATGTTGGGGGAAAATGCAATATCAATTGCCTCGCAAAGGCGCTGTAACATCTCAGCGGGGTTATCGCGGATATCATGGCTGTCAATTACAACCGGATCTCCTCCCCAGTCCTGCACTTCGTCAAACAATTCAGCCTGCTGACGAAACCCGATATCATCCAACGTCGGGCTTTCCCTTTTGGCAGCATAGCTGGCGATCACGCGCGCAGGGTGACGGATCAGAAACACATTTCGCATGTCCTTCATCCAAGATCGCGAAATCCCTGGGATCATGTGCTGCGTCATGTGTTTTTGGTAATGAATCGGCTTTTGCCCCGGGTTAGAGCCACATATTTCTTGAATAACCTGATCCGGATCTTGCGATTGACTGTCCAAAATATCAGCCCGCATTGGGTGATCCAGCCCAGTCTGTTTCAGATAGGCCGCATAAAAAGGCTCATCAATCACCGCGCAATCGCTGCGCGCTCCAAAGCTATACATCATCGCCGTCGACAGATTTCGCGGCCCGGACCACATTGCGATTTTCATGTCTGCTCTCTCTCCCTGAGACCGATCTTGGCGGCACGCTAGTTCCTGTACGCGGCAAGACCAAGGGATAAAATCCCCTCACCACTGCGTGAGATCCCATGTCACCTACTTGCTGATTTGGAAAATGGACGGCACCGTGATGAAAAGGAGCCACGCCATGACCTTTTCCGAAACCGTAAAGCCCGCCGCCCTGTTCTTTTTGCTGGTTCTGGCCGCTATGCTGCGCTGCATTCCAGCACAGGCGGCGCCAACAGAGACACTGACCGTTGCAGGGGGATGTTTTTGGTGTGTTGAATCCGATTTCGAAAGCGTCCCCGGTGTGATCGAAGCCGTTTCAGGCTTTACCGGCGGATCTCTTGATAACCCGACATACAAACAGGTAACGGGCGGCAACACGGGCCATTACGAAGCGGTCGAGATCAGTTTTGACCCAGACAAGGTTTCGCGTGAAACACTGCTTGCGATGTTCCTGCGTTCTGTCGACCCAACGGACGCTGGCGGACAGTTCTGTGATCGTGGCGACAGCTATCGCACAGCAATTTTCGTCTCTAATGCAGGAGAAAAGGATCTTGCAAAGCAAGTCAAATCCCAAGCACAGTCAGATCTAGGTCAGGCAATTGTAACGCCAATTCTAAGTACATCTGAGTTTTACCCAGCCGAAGCCTATCATCAGGATTACTACAAAGGCACCAAGTTGGTTTTTACCCGCTTTGGTCCAAAACGCCAAAGCAGCGCCTACAAAGCCTATCGCAAAGCCTGCGGGCGAGATGCACGGGTGAAACAGCTGTGGGGCAAAAACGCACCGTTTACCGGGAGCTAAAGCTTGGTTTCCCGAACATCCCTTAGATCTGGGATAGCATCAGCAGTGCCGCGTCGTGTCACCATGATCGCCGCGGCACGCATCGCTTGAGAAATCGTCTGGGCCATGGGCATTCCACGATCCATCCCAGCCAAAACATAACCGGTAAATGTATCCCCTGCCCCGGTGGTATCGACCGCCTCGACCTGAAACGCGGGAAAATCCTGCGCCTCATCCTTAGCCGTATCGAAATACCGCGCCCCTTCCGACCCCAAGGTGACAATGATCTGCGCGACTGGCAATTGTGAGGCTGCCAACCCAGTGGCCGCTTGCAATTGCGTGGCTTCGATCTCGTTCACGATCAGGAAATCAATATAGGGCAGAACCAGTTGAACAGCATCCGCATCAAATGGTGCGGCGGCGTAACACACCTTTAGCCCCAGTTCCCGACCCAGCTTTGCGGCTTCTAATTGACAGTTGGTTTCATTCTGTAAAATCAGAATGTCGCCTGTTTCGGCCTGTGACAGCGCCTGTCCCAATTGGTCAGGTGAAATCGCCTGATTTGCGCCCGGATACAGCAGGATTTGATTTTCACCAGCCGCATCGACCGCAATAATCGCGTGCCCTGTTGGCACGGAAAGCTCTGCAATATGGCGCGTGTCCACACCATATTCCATCAACCGTTCAACGGCCCACTGTCCATCCGCTCCAACGGCCCCAATATGATGCACATGCGAGCCCGCCCGCGCCCCGGCGACGGACATATTAGCCCCCTTGCCCCCCAGAAACTGAGACAGTTCCAAAGCAGCCAAGGTTTCCCCCGGTCCGGGTAAATGCGGCACGGCATACACCATGTCCGCATTGATCGATCCGAGGTTCCAAATCGCCATAACTTACCCGATATCGCAGGCGGCCATGATGGCCATGTTCAGAATATCGTTCGCGGTCGAGCCGGTTGAACAAATCTGAATCGGCTTATCTACGCCAGACAAGATCGGACCAATAACAGTGGCCCCGCCCATCTCTTGCATCAGTTTGGTCGAAATGCTGGCCGAATGGCGCGCAGGCACGATCAGAATGTTCGCAGGCCCGGTCAGGCGAGAGAACGGGTATGCCTCTTGCTGATTGGAATTCAACGCCACATCAACGGTCATTTCACCTTCGTATTCGAAATCAACGCCGCGCTGGTCCAGAACTTCGGGGGCGATGTGCATTTTCTCAGCCCGCTCAGAAACCGGATACCCAAAGGTCGAAAAGCTGACAAACGCTACACGTGGCTCGAGACCCATGTGCCGCGCAACAGCTGCAGCCCGCTCCGCGATATCCGCCAGATTGTTCTCATCTGGCCATTCGTGCACCAAGGTATCGCCAATCAGAACAATACGACCCTTGTGCAACAGCGCGGTCACACCAGCCGCACCATGTGCCGCATCGGCGTCAAACACGTGGTTGACCCGATCCAGAACATGCGCTGATTTGCGCGTCGCCCCAGACACCAGGCCGTCACCGTGTCCATGCGCAAGCATCAACGCGGAAAAGACATGGCGATCCCGTGCGGCAAGACGGTGAATGTCTTTGCGATCAAACCCTTTGCGCTGCAGGCGGTCGTACAAAAAGTCCTTGTACGTCTCCAGATGCGGCGTGTTCGCGGCATTGACCACGGTCAATTCGCGAACCGCATCGCCCAGACCCGCCGCCTCCAACTTTTCTTTGACGTCTTCCTGACGACCAACAACCATCGCTTTGCCAAAACCCGACCGTTGGTACATCACGGCCGCTCGCAAAACGCGGGGGTCATCGCCTTCGGCAAAAATCATCCGGCTTTGCGCTGCACGTGCCCGCGCATTCAGACCGCGCAAAATGCTTGCAGTTGGATCCATCCGCGATTTCAGGCTCAGCTCATAGGCATCCATATCAATGATCGGACGGCGAGCAGCGCCAGTATCCATCCCCGCACGCGCAACGGCAGGCGGAATACGATAGATCAAGCGCGGATCAAACGGCGTTGGAATGATGTAATCGCGACCAAAGGTCAGCGATTTACCATAGGCCATTGCCACCTCGTCCGGCACGTCTTCGCGCGCGAGCTGGGCAAGGGCGTGCGCACAGGCGATCTTCATCTCGTCGTTAATCGCGCGGGCGTTGATATCCAAAGCCCCCCGGAACAAATACGGGAAACCCAACACGTTGTTCACCTGGTTCGGGTAATCCGAACGGCCCGTGGCAACGATCGCATCCACCCGCACCTCGTGGGCTTCTTCGGGTGTGATTTCGGGATCCGGGTTTGCCATCGCAAAGATCACCGGGTTGTCCGCCATTGACGCAACCATGGCCTGCGTCACAGCGCCTTTGACAGAAACACCCAAAAAGACATCGGCACCGTTCATCGCCTCTTCGAGGGTGCGCAACTCTGTGGTGATGGCATGCGCCGATTTCCACTGATTCATCCCCTTGGTACGGCCTTGATAAATAACACCTTTCGTATCGCAAACGATGCAGTGTTCGTGCCGTGCCCCCATCGACTTCAGCAATTCAATACAGGCAATCCCAGCAGCGCCCGCACCATTCAGGACGATTTTGACATCCTCAATTTTCTTGCCCGAAATCTCTAACGCGTTCAGCAAACCCGCCGCACAAATCACCGCTGTACCGTGCTGGTCATCGTGAAAAACAGGAATATCCATCTCTTCTTTGAGACGTTGTTCAATGATGAAACATTCTGGTGCTTTGATGTCTTCCAGATTGATGCCGCCAAAGGTCGGCCCCATCAGCCTGACCGCGCGACAGAATTCATCTGGGTCTTCGGTGTCGAGCTCGATATCGATCGAATTCACATCAGCAAAGCGTTTAAACAGAACCGCCTTACCTTCCATAACCGGCTTAGAGCCCAAGGCACCCAAGTTCCCGAGACCCAGAACCGCTGTCCCGTTGGAAATCACCGCAACAAGATTGCCCTTGTTGGTATAGTCATACGCCAGCTCTGGGTTTTCCGCGATCGCTTCGCAAGGCACCGCAACGCCGGGCGAATAAGCCAGCGACAAATCCCGTTGTGTGGTCATCGGAACAGTTGCTGAAATCTCGAACTTGCCAGGGGTGGGTTCAAGGTGAAAGGCGAGCGCTTCTTCGGCGGTAACTTTAGCTTTGGGCATGGATGATATGTACTTCTTGAATGCTGCGGGGCTTTACGCCTCTTACCTCAGCTGAGGCAAAGCCTCAACGACAATGCGATTTCGGCTTTCGCCCGACTGGACGGATTTGTAATGTCCCGCTCGGTCCAGTCGGAGTAAACACCTTGTCCAGCGTCACACCTATGATGGCACAGTACCTCGAAATCAAAGAGGCGCACACCGATGCCCTGCTGTTTTACCGCATGGGGGACTTTTACGAGATGTTCTTTCAGGACGCAGTCAACGCCGCCGAAGCGCTGGATATCGCGTTGACCAAACGGGGCAAACACAATGGCGACGATATCCCAATGTGTGGCGTTCCCCATCACGCCGCCGAAGGGTATTTCCTAACCTTGATCCGCAAAGGGTTCCGCGTTGCAGTCTGCGAACAAATGGAAAGCCCAGCCGAGGCCAAAAAGCGCGGGTCCAAATCCGTTGTTCGACGCGAAGTTGTGCGTCTTGTCACCCCCGGCACCTTGACCGAAGATGCCCTGCTCGAGGCGCGCCGTCACAACTTCCTCGCCGCCTATGCCGAGGTCCGGGACGAGGCCGCGCTAGCGTGGGCAGACATTTCGACCGGGTCATTCCATGTGATGCCACTTGCTTCGGTTCGACTAAGCCCCGAATTGGCGCGCCTCGCCCCATCCGAGTTGATCGTTGCAGACAATATAGAGCCCAAAATCTACGAATTAGTGTCTGATTTGGGCATTTCACTAACTCCCGTTGGACGATCCAGTTTCGACAGCACAGCGTCAGAAAAACGGATCTGCGGGTTGTTCAATGTGGGCGCATTGGATGCGTTTGGCAGCTTCAAGCGCGCTGAAATTTCCGCCATGGGCGCGCTGATCGACTATTTGGAAATCACGCAAAAGGGCAAACTGCCCCTGCTGCAAACCCCACTGAAAGAAGCCGAGGATCGCGTTGTTCAAATCGACGCTGCGACCCGACGAAATCTGGAACTGACACGGGCCCTCGGCGGGGGGCGTGCTGGGTCGTTGCTGTCTGTCATTGATCGCACCGTGACCCCCGGTGGAGCCCGACTGCTGGAACAAAGGCTGTCCAGCCCTTCGCGTAACATTGGAACAATTCACGCCCGCCTTGATGCGGTCAGTTTTGCAATTGATCAAAGCCTGATGACCAACGACCTGCGCGATGCGTTGCGCAAAACACCAGATCTAGACCGGGCCTTGTCCCGCCTATCCTTGGATCGGGGAGGGCCGCGCGATTTAACCGCAATCCGCAACGGATTGGAGCAGGCAGCGGCAATTTCTAATATCTGTGAAACGCAAGAGATGCCGCAACTTCTTGGCACGGCACTCAGGAATCTGGTCGGCTTCGAGGATTTGTCGGCCTTGCTTGATGCCGCACTGGTTGCCGAACCACCGCTTTTGGCGCGTGATGGTGGGTTTATCGCTACTGGCTATGACCCAGAATTGGACGAAGCCCGCCTGTTGCGCGACGAAGGTCGGTCCGTCATTGCTGGGTTCCAACAGAAATATGCAGAACTTACCGGCATCACCTCGCTCAAGATCAAACACAACAACGTGCTGGGGTACTTTATCGAAACCACGGCGACCCACGCAGAAAAGATGCTGTCTGCGCCGTTGTCCGAGACCTTTATCCATCGCCAAACAACCGCCAACCAAGTGCGGTTCACCACTGTTGAATTGAGCGAGATAGAAACCAAGATTTTGAACGCCGGGAATTTGGCGTTAGGCATCGAAAAGCGGCTCTATTCCGTACTTTCTGACGCCATTCTGACACAGGCAGCACACTTGAACTCTGCTGCGCGCGGGCTAGCAGAACTGGATTTAACGGCCTCACTTGCAGATCTTGCCCGCGGCGAAAATTGGTGCCTGCCCCGTGTCGACGACTCCCGTGCCTTTGACATCAGCGGCGGGCGGCATCCGGTTGTCGAAAATGCGCTACGCCAGCAAAGTGGCGACACCTTTGTTGCCAATGACTGTGTCCTAAATGCAGATCAAGGCGCGGCGATCTGGTTGCTGACCGGCCCTAACATGGCTGGTAAATCGACTTTCCTACGCCAAAACGCCTTGATTGCGCTGCTTGCCCAAATGGGCAGCTATGTTCCAGCAGAAAGCGCCCATATTGGCACGATCAGCCAGTTGTTCAGTCGCGTTGGGGCTTCGGACGATTTAGCGCGTGGCCGGTCGACCTTTATGGTCGAAATGGTCGAAACTGCGGCCATTCTGAACCAAGCAGATGATCGGGCCCTCGTCATTCTTGATGAAATCGGTCGCGGAACAGCTACTTATGACGGTCTATCGATTGCATGGGCCACGTTGGAGCACCTGCACGCCAGCAACAAATCCCGCGCCTTGTTCGCCACCCACTATCACGAACTGACTGCGCTTGCCGGCAAACTAAAAGGCGTAGAAAACGCAACTGTTGCGGTCAAGGAATGGGAAGGCGAGGTCATCTTCCTTCACGAGGTCCGCAAAGGCGCTGCAGATCGCTCATACGGTGTTCAGGTGGCAAAGCTTGCTGGATTGCCCGCAACCGTCGTTGAACGCGCGCGGGTGGTGTTGGAACAGCTAGAACAGAACGAACGCCAAGGCGGAAAGCAAAAGGCACTGATTGATGATCTGCCCTTGTTTTCAATCGCTCCCCCTGCCCCGGCGCCCGTTGCCAAAGCATCGCCAGCGGTCGAATTGCTGGATACGATCCAACCCGACGATCTAAGCCCGCGTGATGCGTTGGACCTGATTTACAAATTGAAAGAGGCGGCCAGATCCTGACCGCCCCTTTAATTCTGTAGAACACTCTGCCTTAGCCGGAGGCGGAGGCGGATTATCCTGCCGGTGTCGAAGACACCCCAACCTGCGCCGGACGCAGCAAACGGTCATGCAACATGAACCCTTCGGCCGCAACCTGTATGATATCGCCTGCTCTGGTGCCCGGCACCGGTGCTTCGAACATCGCTTCGTGGAACTGCGGATCAAAACGATCACCAACTTCTGGTGTCAGAACCGTAACACCGTGCTTTTCAAACACACCAGCCAAAGCGCGCAAGGTCAGCTCAACGCCTTCGATCAGGCCCGCAGACACTTCTTTTTGCTCATCTGAGGCGGCTTCGAGCGCGCGTTTCATGTTGTCATACACTGGCAGCAAATCACGCGCCAACTTGGACCCGCCATACTGCTCTGCATCCCGACGCGCCTTATCACCGCGCTTGCGGGAATTCTCGGCGTCAGCCAGCGCCCGCATAAAGCGGTCCTTGAGCTGGTCACGCTCCGCGCGCAGCTCTTCTAGCTCCAGTTCCGCATCATCGATCTCGGCAAACTCTTCAGCCATTTCTTCGGCCTCAGCAGTGTCGATGTCATCCAGAAAATCTTCGTTCTTGGGCTCAGCCATTTTTCACCTCTAACTCCGGTCAGAAATCAACTTTCCAACCAGCTGCGCCGTGTAGTTCACAATCGGCACGATCCGTCCGTAATTCAGGCGCGTTGGTCCAATGACCCCAACCGCACCGATGATCTTTCGATCAGCGTTCATATAGGGAGACACGACCAGAGAGGAACCCGAAAGTGAAAAAAGTTTGTTCTCTGAACCAATAAAAATGCGCACACCCTCGCCATCTTCGGTCAGTTCAAGAAATTCTGCGATATCACGTTTGCGTTCCAGGTCGTCAAAGAGCGTTCGAATGCGATCCAGCTCATCCTCGGGCGCGGCCTCGCCCAATAGATTCGCCCGTCCCCGTACGATGAGCCGCTCTGAATCCTCGCCTTCGCCATCCCAAACAGCCAATCCACTTTCGACCATCTCACCGGCAAGAACATCAATTTCCTGACGGCGCGCCGAGATTTCACGCTGAATTGTACTGCGCACTTCGCTTAGGGTTTTTCCTTCGATCAACGCGTTCAGGAAATTCGCCGCCTCGCGCATGGAACTGGGCGTTTGCCCTGGGGGCGGTGTAAACAATCGGTTTTCGACATGCCCGTCCGAAAACACCAAAACCACCAACGCGCGATCATAGGCGAGCGACACAAACTCTATATGGCGGATTTCCGCCTCATGCTTTGGAGTTAGAACCAGTGACGCCCCTTGGGTTACGCCAGATAATGCTGCACCAACCCGGTCCAACATCCCACCAACATCGCGTGAGTTATCACCCAGCGTCGCGTCGATCTTTTTGCGATCCGTCGCGTTCAGATCACCAACCTCTAGCAGCCCATCCACGAACATCCGCAGCCCCAGCTGCGTCGGGACACGGCCCGCGCTGATGTGCGGGCTATCAAGCAATCCAAGATACTCAAGGTCTTGCATGACATTGCGCACCGTCGCCGCGCTCACCTTTTCGCTCAGGGTGCGAGTCAACGTGCGGCTGCCGACCGGCTCGCCGCTATCAATGTACGACTGCACAACCATACGAAAAACTTCGCGTGAGCGGTCGTTCATCTCTTCCAGAATTTTGCCAGCGTCCGACATATCAGGTCACCTTAAGTTCGAATGCCATTAAAGTGCACTTGCAGCAAAGGTCAATCGGGCTTGCATCCCCGCCCCGCACGACGTTATCCCCAGCCTAGATAACAAAGGAATTCCCATGCGCCCCTCAGGACGAGAATTGAACCAAATGCGTGCCGTATCTTTCGAGACCGGCTTTACCAAACACGCCGAGGGCTCGTGCCTGATCAAAATGGGCGACACCCACGTTCTGTGCACCGCCACGATCGAGGACCGCGTGCCCCCATTCATCAAGGGCTCGGGTCTGGGTTGGGTCACTGCGGAATATGGCATGCTACCCCGCGCAACCAACACCCGTATGCGTCGTGAAGCCGCCAGTGGTAAACAAGGCGGTCGGACTGTAGAAATTCAACGCCTCATCGGCCGTGCCCTGCGTGCGGGTGTTGATCGCGTTGCCTTGGGTGAACGTCAAATCACCGTGGACTGTGATGTTCTGCAAGCTGATGGCGGCACGCGATGTGCGTCGATCACTGGCGGTTGGGTTGCGCTGCGTCTGGCGGTGAACAAGCTGATGAAGGCCGGTGATGTGATTTCTGATCCTCTGGTGGATCCTGTCGCTGCTGTATCTTGTGGTATCTATGCAGGTCAGCCCGTTTTGGATCTGGACTATCCCGAAGACTCTGAGGCTGGCGTTGATGGCAACTTTATCATGACCGGGTCCGGCAAATTGATCGAAATTCAGATGAGCGCGGAAGGCTCTGTCTTTAGCCGCGATCAAATGAACCAGCTGATGGATCTCGCTGAAAAAGGCGTGGGTGAGCTGGCTGCAATGCAAAAGGCAGCTGCAGTATGATCCGCAAGTTCGAGGGCGAGACGCTTGTTCTCGCCACCCACAACAAAGGCAAGCTTGAGGAGATGATGCATCTCCTTGAGCCCTTTGGCGTCAAAGTGGTTGGCGCCGCCGATATGGACCTGCCCGAACCCGAAGAAACCGAAGACACATTTGTCGGCAATGCCCGGATCAAAGCCCATGCAGCGGCCAAGGCGACCGGCCTGCCCTGTCTTTCGGATGATTCCGGCATCACCATCGATGCATTGAACGGTGCGCCCGGTGTTTATACGGCCGATTGGGCAGAGACTGGAAATGGGCGTGACTTCGTCATGGCCATGACCCGCGCCCATACCGAGCTAGAGGCAGCAAATGCACCTCACCCGCGCTTAGCTCAATTCCGCAGCACCCTGGTCATCGCATGGCCTGATGGACATGACGAAGTGTTCGAAGGCGTTGCACCCGGCAGCTTAACTTGGCCCATGCGTGGGAAAGATGGCTTTGGCTACGATCCAATGTTTGTCCCCGATGGATATGACATTACATTTGCCGAAATGGATCGTTGGGAAAAAAGCAAAATCAGCCACCGCGGCAAAGCGGTCGCACAATTTGTAAAGGGCTGCTTTGACGGATGATTGGCGCCATGGGGGCTTTGGTCTCTACGTGCATTGGCCCTATTGCGAGGCCAAATGCCCCTATTGTGACTTCAACAGCCATGTTGTCCGAAAAATTGACCAAAAAGCCTGGGTTAGAGCCTATATTGCTGAACTCGACAGGGTTGCACTTGAAACGCCCGACCGGGCTTTGAACAGTATCTACTTCGGTGGTGGTACCCCGTCCCTGATGGATCCAGATACAGTTGCGGCTGTCATCGAGGCGGCACAATCTCATTGGTCTGGTGCAAATGACATCGAAATCACACTCGAAGCGAACCCAAGCTCAGTTGAGGCCGGTAAGTTCCAAGCCTTTAAACAAGTTGGCGTAAATCGGATTTCAATGGGCATCCAAGCCCTGAATGATGCAGACCTTCGTCGCTTGGGCCGCATCCACACAGTATCCGAGGCGCGGGCTGCATTTGATATTGCGCGGTCTTGCTTTGATCGTGTTAGCTTTGACCTGATCTATGCCCGCCAGGATCAAACGCTGGAACAGTGGCAGACAGAACTTAACTCTGCCCTCTCAATGGCGATCGACCACCTCTCACTGTATCAACTGACCATCGAACAAGGCACGGCATTTGCCGACAGATACGCGGTTGGAAAACTGCGCGGCCTGCCAACCGATGACTCAGCCGCAGACATGTATCATGCAACACAGGACATTTGTGAAGCACACGGCATGCCCGCCTACGAAGTCTCTAATCACGCGAAACCAGGGTCTGAATCACGGCACAATCTGATCTATTGGAATTATGGGGATTACATCGGGATTGGCCCCGGCGCACACGCACGGCTGACTTTGGACGGTACGCGTTACGCAATTGAGGCCCCTCTGGCCCCTCAACGATGGCTACAATCCGTTGAACAAGGGTCCGGTGAAAAGGTACGCACAGCCCTAAACCCACTAGAACATGCCGAAGAATACCTGATGATGGGGCTTCGTGTGAACACTGGTCTAGATCTGGATAGATATCAGAGAATTCTTGGAACTCCCCTACCAACAGAGAAAATCGACCATCTTGCCGAAATTGGTATGGTTGTGCTGGAAAACCAAATCCTTAGAACGACCGAAGATGGCCGCGCTGTATTGAACGCTGTAATACGCCACTTACTCACGGATTAAACAATGAAGTATCTATGGACACTCTTAGGATTGATGTGTGTAGGCTTTGCCCTAATCGGTGTTGTCCTACCGCTTCTTCCAACAGTTCCGTTCTTACTCTTAGCTACGTTCTTCTTCGCAAAATCTTCTGAGCGGTTACATACTTGGTTGATCACTCACCGCCTATTTGGCCCGATGATCCTAGATTGGCAAAACTCCGGTGCCATTCGTCCAAACGCAAAAAAGGCAGCCACCGTTTCGATAGCCGCCGTTTTTCTATTTTCTCTGATCGTGGGTGTTCCTACCCATGTCATTTCTATTCAATTCATAGTCTTAGGCGGCGTTCTTACCTTTATCTGGACACGGCCTAACGGCTAAGCTTGGCACACAAATCGTCAAGCTGATCTAAGTTTTCATAGGTCAACGTCACCTGCCCCATTTCGGTTCCAGCCTTGTGATTGATCGCAACCTTCATCGCCAAAATCGCTGAGAGGTCTCGCTCCAAGGCTCTGGTATCCGCATCCTTTTCACCTGTTGGCTTTGCTTTAGGGGCAGCGACCGATGGAGAGTCAGGTTGCTGTTGACGCTTTACCAAAGCCTCTGTCGCACGGACAGACAGGCCATCTCGAACAACGATCTTTGCTAACTCAGACGGATTTTCTGATGTGATCAACGCCCGGGCATGCCCCGCAGACAACTCCCCGGTAACAACAAGCTCTTGAACATCCTCAGGCAAAGACAGCAAACGCAAAAGGTTAGCAATATGACTACGGCTTTTTCCTAGAGCCGCCGCAAGCTTTTCCTGCGTATGACCAAATTTGTCCATCAACTGCCGAAACCCTGCGGCTTCTTCTACAGCATTAAGATCAGCACGCTGGATGTTCTCGATAATCGCAATTTCTAGAACTTCGGTATCATCTAATTCACGAACAAGAACTGGAACATCGTGCAATTGGGAAATCTGAGCAGCACGCCAACGACGTTCACCAGCGACGATCTCATAATCCCCGCCCTCAATCGGCCTTACGATCAAAGGTTGCAGTATACCCTTTTCTTTGATCGACGCCGCCAGATCATCCAGGTCCCCTTGATTAAAGGTGCGTCTTGGCTGATTTGGGTTGGCTTTCAACTTTTCAATAGGAACAGTCTGATCGGGTCTCCGGGAAACCGAAGGCTCCTGAACACCTGCTTCTTGTGACACATCAGCCATCAAAGCAGAGAGGCCACGGCCCAATCCACGCGGCTTTGAGTTTTTAGATGCCAATTCAGAGTCCTCCTGATTGCTTAAGATGCAACCTTTGTATGTCTAGTTAAAAGCTCGGCCGCCAAATCACGGTACGCAACCGCGCCCATAGAGTTTGTATCGTAGCTTAGAACTGGAACAGCATATGACGGCGCCTCGCTTACGCGTACATTTCGCGGGATTTTGGTTTCGAAAACCAGCTCTCCCAGATTATCTCGCGCGTCTTTTTCGACCTGCTGGGAAAGGTTATTCCTCTTATCGTACATTGTCAGCACAACGCCTTCTATCCTGAGATTGGGGTTCGCTGTTTGACGAACTTCCCGGATAGTAAGCATTAGCTGAGACAACCCTTCGAGAGCGTAAAACTCGCTCTGTAAAGGAACGAGAACCGCGTCAGAGGCAACCATGGCGTTGACAGTAAGTAAGTTCAAGGAAGGGGGACAATCAATCAGTATATAGTCCAACCCATACTTATCCATGGCAGTTTGGCGTAAAGCGTCATGTAACAAAAAGCTACGTTTTTCGTTCGATATCAGTTCGATATCAGCAGAACTTAGATCGACCGTTGCTGGAATGATCGACAACCCCTGTATCTCAGTTTCCTGAATAACCTCATTCACAGGTAGATCATCTACCAAAAGCTCGTACGTTGTGGCGGCTCGATCCTCAATACCTAACCCAGTCGACGCGTTTCCTTGTGGATCCAAATCCACAATCAACACCTTCAGGCCAGTTTCGACCAAAGCCGAAGCCAAGTTTATTGCAGTCGTTGTCTTACCAACACCGCCTTTTTGATTTGCAACGGCGATAATTCTCGGCCCGTTGGGGCGTGAAAGATCAGGCAAGCTCAACTCCTTTGATCTTTAGTACAACTGCAGAGGGTTCAGTCACACTTTTAACCGCTTCAAAATCAAAGTTCCATTCTTGCTTTGCATGTTCAATTTCTTTTTTCCATGTGATCCCTTTCGGAAACAAAGCTATCCCGGTAGGCCTGAGATGTCTCTGAGAAAAATCCAGAAGCTTAGAAAGATCAGCCAATGCACGAGCTGACAAAACATCAGCCTCGAGAGGATCAACATTTTCAATACGATCAGTGACTACAGTGCCCAGTGATCCTGTTTCACGCAACACAGCCCTCAGAAAGGCTGACTTCCTTTGGTCGCTCTCTACTAGAGTTACCCGCAAGTCTGGGTTCTCCACAGACGCTACAATAGCAACTATCACACCAGGGAAACCTCCCCCACTACCCAGATCAACCCAGTGACCTTGGGCCTCGATGCACTTGTACACCTGAAGAGAATCAGAGATATGCCGGGTCCAAACATCTGGCAAGCTCTTTCGTGACACCAAGTTTATGCGTGGATTCCACTTATTCAGAAGATCGTCGAAGACCCTTAGTTTCGCAAATGTTTCACGTGAAACATCCAGACTATCAGCTGTAATACTCACGGGTGTCTCCGGATTTTTTCCAATTTTCGGATATGTGCCAACAGCAGTGTTAATGCAGCAGGAGTTACCCCTTCAATCTTAGATGCCTCAGATAGGTTTTTGGGGCGTACACGTTCCAGTTTCATTTTTAGTTCATTGGATAGGCTTGCCAATGACAAATAGTCAAAGTCCATTGGAATTTCGATACCCTCGTCACGCTTCATTGCCAAAATGTCCCGAGCTTGCCGCTCAATGTAGTTCGAATACAAAGCATCTCGTTCTATCTGGCGACGAATTTCACCTTCTACATCACTAAGTTCCGGCAAGAGAGCGAGGATATCTTCGAACTCGACATCCGGAAATGCCAGAATTGCAATCCCATCCCTTCTGTTCCCATCTTGATTAACCGAAATTCCAGCGTCTTGAATTTGCTTTGGTGTGAAGTTCTGACTGTTTAGACTATTGGTTACATCTTTTAACATCTGAATCTTCGACGTTGCAATCTCCTCGCGCTGCGATTCAATGCAACCGACTGACAATCCTAATTTGGTTAACCGCTGATCCGCATTGTCAGCCCGTAAAGACAGTCTAAATTCTGCACGTGACGTGAACATTCGATAAGGTTCGGCAACCCCACGCGTTGTAAGGTCATCGATCATTACGCCGATATAGCTCGAAGATCTTTCAAAACGGGGAAGTTCTTGTTCTCTGAGAGAGCAAACAGCACTTAAGCCGGCAACCATACCCTGCGCTGCAGCCTCCTCGTACCCTGTCGTTCCATTGATTTGTCCAGCTAGATACAGACCTGATACGCGATCCAACTCAAGATTCATGTTCAAAACTCGAGGATCAATATAGTCATATTCGATTGCATACCCGGGTTGAAGAATTTCAACTTTTTCCAAGCCGGCAATCGACTGTACATACTGCTTCTGCACCTCAAGGGGAAGTGACGTTGAGATCCCATTTGGATACACAGTTCTGTCATCGACACCTTCTGGTTCTAGGAAAATTTGATGAGATGTTTTGTCCGAAAATCTAACAATTTTATCTTCGATCGACGGACAATAGCGCGGCCCTACCCCTTGCACATGTCCGCCGTACATTGCGGATTTTTCGAGATTTTCCCGAATTATTTCATGCGTATGCTCGTTTGTATGCGTAATAGCACAAGACACTTGAGGTGCGGATATCTCTGTGGTGAGAAACGAAAAGAATGTCGGTGACTCATCACCCTTTTGCACTTCTAATCCATCCCATTGGATCGTATCCCCATCCAAACGTGGTGGTGTGCCAGTTTTTAAGCGGCCTAGCGGGAGATCCAAACTCTCAAGTCTTTGAGCCAGACGAATAGAGGGCTTGTCACCCATTCGTCCCCCAGATTCAGATTCAGATCCTATAAGAATCTTTCCTCTTAAAAAGGTTCCGGACGTGAGAATGACTTTCGAAGCTGAAATCTCATCTCCGTTTGCTAAGGCAACACCAGTAACGCGGTTGTTCTTCATGCTTATGTCGATCACTTCCCCTTCAATAATGTGAAGGTTTGACCTGGACATCGTCTCTTTAAGCATATGGTTTTGATAGAGTTTTCGATCAGCTTGTGTTCGTGGCCCCTGAACCGCTGGCCCCTTCCTTCGATTTAGAAGGCGAAACTGAATACCTGCTGCATCTGCGACACGCCCCATCACGCCATCTAGGGCATCTATCTCTCTAACGAGATGGCCCTTTCCAAGTCCACCAATAGCTGGATTACAGGAGAGCACGCCAATGTCATTCTTACTAAATGTGACAAGGGCGGTCTTAGCGCCCATGCGCGCTGACGCGTGTGCTGCTTCGGTTCCAGCATGACCGGCACCGATAACTACTACATCAAAGTCTGAATGTTTCACGTGAAACACTCCCTATTTTCCAAGACAAAAACTCGCGAAAATTTCGTCCAACAAGTTTTCAACATCAACACGACCAACCAAGGCTTCCAATGATCTGATAGACGTATGAAGCTCTTCTGCCGCTATATCATACATATCAGGCCCGGAATCCAGTACAGCCCTACACTCAGTCATTGACTGCAAAGCATACAACATAGAAGTTCTATGTCTTTCTCTTGTTGCTGTACCCGCAGCCAAACTGCGTTCGGATAGAATTTCTGAAACAGATGCAACAAGTTCTGTTACCCCTGCCCCAGTCTTTCCCGATATTGCTCGGTCTCCGGAATTCCGTTCATCAGCCTTTGGGAATACATGAATATCACCCCGTTGGCGTTCCACGTCTACGGTTTCGAGATCGTCGACCAAAAAGACACGTAAATCTGCTGCTTCTGCCCGTTTCCGCGCCAGCGCAATCCCCATACCTTCGACAACGTCTTCGGTTTCACGAATACCCGCTGTGTCCAACAAGGTCACAGGCAATCCCGAGAGGTCCATCCGGACTTCGATCACATCTCTTGTCGTTCCGGCATACTCAGATGTTATCGCCGCATCACGCCCAGCTAAGGCATTCAACAAAGTCGATTTTCCCACATTTGGGGGACCAACAATCGCAACTTCGAATCCTGTTCGAATCCGTTCTGCAATACCAACGCCCGAGACTTCTTTTTCAAGATCGCACATCACCGTCGTCATCAAACTTGTAACTTCGGGTGTTACATCAACAGGGATATCTTCGTCTGCAAAATCAATGACAGCCTCTAACAAGGACGCCGCTCGGATCAAATCCTTGCGCCAGCGCTCTGCCAATTTACCTAGGTCGCCTGCCAAAACTTTCTGCGCTTGTTTACGCTGTGCTTCGGTTTCTGCTTCGATAAGGTCAGCCAATCCTTCGACCTGCGCCAGATCCAGCTTACCATTTTCTAAAGCACGCCGCGTGAATTCACCCGGCTCTGCCAGTCGCAATCCATCGATATCAGACAACGCGCGAAGCACAGCATTTACCGTTGCAACGCTTCCATGTATTTGAAATTCAACAACATTTTCACCGGTAAAACTGGCTGGTGCGGAAAATGTCAGGACCAGCGCATCGTCTAGCCTGCTTTCATCTGGCGCACGCAAACACCGTAGCGTCATGCCACGATCCGCTAACGTACACCCGCACAATTGTTCTGCGGCAGACTTAGACCGTGGTCCGGAAATCCGGATCACGGCCACGCCGGCTTTCCCTTGCGCGCTGGCCAAGGCGAATATTGTATCCATTCGAAGGCCCCGAAAGTTTAGCCTAAAGTTATGTGTTCATTGAGTCGAAGAAGTCACCATTCGATTTGGTTTGCTTCAACTTGGATAGTAAGAACTCGATCGCGTCGGTTGTTCCCATCGGATTAAGGATACGACGCAGAACAAAGGTCTTAGCAAGATCCCCTTTGTCGACCAACAAATCTTCTTTACGAGTCCCGGACTTAAGAATGTCGATAGCTGGGAATACACGTTTGTCTGCAATCTTACGATCCAGAACGATTTCCGAGTTACCAGTCCCTTTGAATTCTTCAAAGATGACTTCGTCCATGCGAGAGCCAGTATCAATCAGGGCGGTTGCGATGATCGTCAACGAACCACCCTCTTCGATGTTCCGGGCCGCACCAAAGAAACGTTTGGGACGCTGCAAGGCGTTTGCATCGACACCACCGGTTAGAACTTTACCCGAAGATGGGACAACGGTGTTGAATGCCCTACCAAGTCTTGTGATCGAATCAAGAAGGATCACAACATCTCGTTTATGTTCAACGAGACGCTTTGCCTTTTCAATGACCATTTCAGACACTGCAACGTGGCGTGTGGCAGGTTCGTCAAAGGTCGACGACACAACCTCTCCCTTGACCGATCGCTGCATGTCGGTGACTTCCTCGGGACGTTCGTCGATCAGAAGAACGATCAAATAGCACTCGGGATGGTTCTTTTCGATCGAGTTCGCGATGTTCTGCAGGATCACGGTTTTACCAGTCCGCGGCGGCGCCACGATCAAGGAACGCTGCCCCTTACCAATTGGTGACACCAGATCGATCACACGGGCCGATTTGTCTTTGATGGTTGGATCTTCGACTTCCATCTTGAGCCGCTCATCAGGATAGAGCGGTGTCAGGTTATCGAATGCAATCTTGTGGCGCGCCTTTTCAGGGTCCTCAAAGTTGATTTTGGTCACGTTCGTCAAAGCGAAATAACGCTCTGTATCAATCGGTGCCTTCATCTGACCTTCGACAGTGTCCCCGGTGCGCAAGGAATATTGGCGGATCATGTCAGGTGAAACATAGATGTCATCCGGACCCGGCAGATAATTCGCCTCAGGAGACCGCAAAAAGCCGAAACCATCCTGCAGTACCTCAAGAACCCCATCGCCGCCTACAGCCCATCCCTCATCCGCGCGTTCGCGCAGAATTTGGAACATGATCTCACCCTTCCGCATTGTGGATGCGTTTTCGATTTCCAAGTCTTCTGCCATGGAGAGCAGGTTCTTGGGGGTTTGTGCCTTGAGATCAGCAAGGTTCAGAGATTCAGTTGTCATGGATATACGACCTTTGTGCGCCAGTAGCGCGTCACAGACATTCAAAAATGGAATACACTTCGCCCAGGACGGGCGTGTTGGCGGTTACATAAGCGAGCTGACCGCCTGAGTCAAATATCACTCAGAATTTCAGAATAACCGACAGAACGATGATGATCATCAAAACCGTCGGAACCTCGTTCATAAGGCGGTATTGGCGGCCTGACAGGGTATTCTGACCCGCCACAAAGTCTTTGTGACGCTTGGCCAACCAAATATGAAACCCTGTCATAGCAATCACGGCTGCGCCCTTGGTCCAGGGCCAGAGATAGGTCCAATCGACAATTCCCGGTGTCGCCACGATGATCAACCCACAAACCCAAGCGACGATCATCGCTGGTCTCATAATGATATAGAGCAGCTTTCCCTGCATCATTGTAAATATTTCAGATGCACCTTGGACTGACTGTGCCTGTTCAACGTGATGAACAAACAATCTGGGCAAATAGAACAACCCTGCCATCCAGGACAGAACCGCCATGATGTGCAGTGACTTTACCCAAGGGTACAGCGTGAAGAGTAAATCCGTCATGTAATCCTCGCGGTGTCAGGGAGTCCTTATTAAATAAATATAAGAAGAGAAAGGATGATGGTTTTGTAGGGAGGACAATTTCAGTGGATAATTTTGTTACCCAAGCGCTTATCCCCATGAGGGTAAATCTATCTCAGTTCACACACATGTTTGGGATTTTCAGATTTATCAATTTAAAATCAGCGCCTTAACATGACTTGGTGTGAATGATTTTTGGGGATAACCTGTTGATGATCTGTGAATCTGTGAGTTATTCTAAGTTTCAAAGTTATCCTTACCCCAAAAGGATAGAGCTTGAACGACTCAGAGAAGTTTTTCACGAAACCTGTGGGGTTGCGTGGCAAGCGGAAAACCATACAAACCATGCAAGAACACTCAACGCCTTGCACACGGGGTTATCCACATGTCTATCCCCCTTATCCTTGCGTCGGGGTCCGCTATTCGGGCTCAGCTGCTGGAAAACGCCGCCGTTCCATTTTTAGTCAAAGTGGCACGCGTGGATGAAGAAACCATTAAGCATGCTTTGCGTGCTGAACAGGCATCGCCGCGCGATATCGCTGATGCCCTGGCCGAAATGAAAGCGCGCAAGATCAGCGACAAATCCCCTGGGGCCATGGTTTTGGGCTGTGATCAGGTGCTGGATTTTAACGGACAGCTGCTTTCCAAACCGAAATCACCCAAAGATGCCGTGCAACAGCTGCAAGCGATGCGCGGTAATCGGCATATGTTGCTGTCGGCTGCGGTGATCTATCAGGATGGTGAACCAATTTGGCGTCATGTCGGTCAGGTTCGGTTGCGGATGCGCGACAGTAGTGATGCGTATCTGCAGGATTACGTCGACCGCAACTGGCATAGTATTCAGCATGCGGTTGGGGCGTATAAGCTAGAAGAAGAGGGTGTTCGTCTGTTTTCGAACATTGACGGAGACTATTTTAATGTTTTGGGTATGCCCCTACTGGAGCTACTTAATTTCCTGACGCTGCGGGGGGTAATCGAACAATGACTGAACATAAGATTCCATTGGCTGGGGTGATTGGTCACCCAATCGCGCATTCTCGATCCCCGCGGCTTCATCGTCACTGGTTGCAGACCTATGGACTTGATGGACATTACATTCCAATGGATGTGGCGCCTCAAAATCTGGAACAAGTTCTGCGTAGCTTGCCAAAAGCTGGGTTTGTGGGGGTGAACATCACGGTCCCGCACAAAGAGGCCGTGATGCAGATCGCGGATCAGATTACAGACCGCGCAACGCTGATCGGGGCGGCAAATACACTGATTTTCCTGCCGGATGGCAAGATCCACGCAGATAACACCGACGGATACGGGTTTATGGAAAACCTGCGCGCCGGGGCGCAGGATTGGGATCCGACCTCGGGCCCTGCCGTTGTTCTTGGCGCAGGCGGTGCATCCCGCGCTGTGGTTTCAGCCCTGTGCGAGGTTGGCGTGCCAGAGATCATTCTCACCAACCGAACGCGCCTACGGGCTGACAAACTGCGCGAAGACTTTGGTCAGAGAATACGCGTGGTCGAATGGGTTCAGGCGGGCAATGTAATCGAAGAGGCCAAGTTGGTGGTCAACACCACCTCACTGGGCATGATGGGCCAACGTGAACTGCGTGTTCCCTTGGATGGATTACAAAAAGACGCGGTTGTTACCGATCTTGTCTATGCCCCTCTCAAAACAAATCTGTTGCTCGAAGCCGAAGAAGCAGGCTGTGTGACAGTCGACGGGCTTGGCATGCTGCTGCATCAAGCGGTCCCTGGATTTGAGCGGTGGTTTGGTGAACGCCCAGCGGTGGATTCGGCAACACGCGCAGCGGCCCTGAGATGAGCTTTCTTCTAGGTCTGACCGGGTCCATCGGCATGGGCAAAAGCACCACGGCGCAGATGTTCGTCGATGAGGGTTGCGCCCTTTGGGATGCGGATGCGGCTGTCCATCGTTTGTATGCAGTTGGTGGGGCTGCCGTCGGACCGATGGGCGCTGCGTTTCCGGACGCGATCGAAGACGGCGCTGTTAGCCGCGTTGCCCTAAAGCGGATCATTGGGGAAAACCCAGATGCGCTAAAGCAGATCGAACAAATTGTGCATCCGCTGGTTGGTCAGGATCGCGCGCAGTTTAAAGAAACAGCGACAGCTGACATTCTGGTGTTTGATGTCCCGTTGATGTTTGAAACGGGCGGCAACGCCGCCATGGACGCAGTGGCCTGTGTTTCGGTTTCTCCCGAGGTTCAACAGGATCGGGTGCTCGCACGCGGAACCATGACTTTGGCCCAGTTTGAACAGATCCGGGTAAAGCAGATGCCCAATGATGAAAAATGCGCCCAAGCCGATTATGTCATTTTGACCGATACTTTGTACGATGCGCGTGCACAGGTGCGTGACATCGTGGCCAAAATAAGAGCAGGATTGAAAGATGCGTGAAATCGCACTTGATACCGAAACAACTGGGTTTGATCCCGACAGCGGCGACCGGATTGTCGAAATCGGGGCGGTTGAGCTGTGGAACCACATGGCCACCGGCAAAACCTATCATCAATACATCAACCCGCAACGCTCCATGCCCGAAGGCGCATTTGGGGTTCATGGTATTGGTCCGGATCTGTTGGAACCGCCGCAACCGCCCAAGCCGGGGGCCGTGACGCTGAAAGACAAACCCCTGTTTGCACAGGTCGGTCAGGCGTTTCTGGATTTCATCGGCGATTCAACTCTGGTGATCCACAACGCGGCCTTTGATATGAAATTCCTGAACGCCGAATTGCGTTGGATGGGGTTGCCAGAGCTTCCGATGTCGCAAGCGCTGGATACATTGGCGATTGCGCGGAAAAAATTCCCGGGCTCGCCCGCAACTTTGGATGCGTTGTGTCGACGGTTTCATATCGACAATGCATCGCGAACCTTGCACGGCGCCCTGCTCGATTCCGAGATTTTGGCCGAGGTCTATCTTGAACTCATTGGGGGGCGGCAACCTGATTTTGCACTCTCCAGCACGGCTGAATCCCATGATCAGGGGGGCGTGGCTGAGATCTGGCGCCCAACAGCACGGCCTAATCCCCTCTCGTCACGTGTGACCGAAGAAGAACGCACAGCACATCAGGCGTTTGTCGACAAATTGGGGGATGGTGCCCTGTGGAAACGCACCTGATCGGTATCAGGTGCGTTTAACAGATCAGGCGTCTGCTGTTTGGTTTGCTTGTGCGGCCTGCAGGCGCGCCAGCTCGTTGCGATACAGTGCAACAAAGTCGATATTGTCGAGGTTCAGCGGCGGATAACCACCGTCACGGGTGATGTCGCTGACGATCCGACGCAGGAACGGGAACAGCATCCGGGGGCATTCGATCAACAGGAAGGGGTGCAGCTGGTCTTCTGGCACACCTTCGACGTGGAAGATGCCGCAATAATCCAGTTCGAATACAAACAGAACGTCTTCCATGCCTTTGGCTTTGGACTGGATGTTCAGTTTGATTGCAACTTCGTACTGGTGATCGGCTGGGCGCTTTTTCGCATCCAGATTAACCTGCACGTTGACGTCAGGCTGAACTTCGCCCGAAGTGCCCTTTTGCGCCATCACGTTTTCAAAGGACAAGTCACGGATGAATTGCGACAAAACGCTCATCTGGACCTGCGGGGCTGCTGGGGCTTGCGCCGCTGTATCTTCGCCGTTATCGGCCATGGAACTACTCCTCAAAATCAAATCTGCCATTGCTTATCAGCTTGGTCAGATCACCTCAATGGCGGTCGGGGCCCTCGACCCAACCTGACGGCGGGGCATTGGGATCATGTGGTTTACGGACTTCTTCGAAATCACCGTCAATCACATCCCCTTTCCCGAAACCTGGTTGCTGGCCGGGACGGGATTGGTGAAATTGTGCTCCCGTTCCCATCTGGAATTGTGATACTTTCACCTTGGAACTGAGGTAGCGAAATACACCCACGCGGACCGCTGGGATCAGCAATGCAAAGCCAACCGCATCGGTGAAGAATCCGGGCGTCAAAAGCAAAGCACCAGAAAACAGGATCATCGCACCATGGGCCAAAGGCTCGGTCGGGTCGTTCAAAGTTGAGAAAGATTGCTGCAACTGTCCCATTGCCATGCGACCTTGTGTCCGCACTAGCCACGTCCCCAAAACCGCAGTGATCACTACGATTGCAAGGGTTGGCCATAGCCCGATCAAGCCGCCCACCTGAATAAACAGGGCGATTTCTACAATCGGAACCAGCAAAAAAGCCAAGAACAGATACATTTTCACTTTCCTTTCCTATAGGCTGGACGGTGGACTTGCCCCTATCCGTGACCTACATAAGGGTCTGAGGCCCAGCTTACAAAGCCTCATGCCTGAAACGAGGATGAAATGAACTCACCCCTGATCCAGCTTTTGGTCCTGGCCGGCATTGCCGTTTTCCTGATCCTGCGCCTGAAAAACGTTTTGGGCACACGGGAAGGCTATGAAAAACCGCCTGAACCGATGCAACCTGCGTCTAAGACACGCCGCGATTTCGAAGTTATCGAGGGCGGTCCAGATCGCGACATTACCGATCACGTTCCCGAAGACAGTGAACTGGCGCAAAACCTGGCCGCGATGAAGCGAATTGAACCGAGTTTCTCGGTTAGTGATTTCGTACAAGGCTCGCGTGGCGCCTATGAGATGATCGTGATGGGCTTTGAACGTGGGGATCTGAACGATATCCAGCCGTTTTTGGCCGAAGACGTGTTTGAAACCTTTGTCTCTGTGGTGTCCCACCGCGAAGATCAGGGCCTCAGCATCGAAGCCGAATTTATTGGTGTGCGTGAAACCAGCGTTGTGGATGTTGCGTTCGACAAAGACACCAACAAGGCTGAAATCACCATGCGATTTGTGGCCGAGCTGACCTCGGTTGTACGTGATCGTGGTGGCGATATCGTCGAAGGCAATCCAAACACCGTCAAGCGCCAGAAAGACAGCTGGACCTTTGCCCGTGCGATGGGCACTGATGATCCAAACTGGCTGCTTGTCGCCACGGACGCATGATTGCCGCGCTCCGGTCGGTTATATTGGCTGGTGCCATGATGACCGCATCGGGCGCCGCGTCCGACCCCGAAATCTCACATAAAATCTTGTCTTTTGATCAGCTTGATGGCTGGTCAAAAGACGATCATGGCGCAGCGTTGTCTGTGTTTATGAATACCTGCCGTGATTTTGATGATCCGGATTGGCAGTCGCTATGTGCTGTTGGTCAATCTCAAACCGCAGAAACAGCACGGTCCTTTTTTGAATTGTTTTTTCGGCCTGTCCTGATCGAAGACGGCAAAGACGCCATGTTCACCGGCTATTTCGAACCCGAACTTGATGGATCGCGGTATCGGACGGACCGGTTTAAGTACCCGATCTACAAATTACCACGCGAAGCAAAAGCCGCCTCAACCTGGCTCAGCCGTCGGGACATCCTGACCAGTGGTGTGATGGATAACCGAGGCTTGGAAATTGCTTGGGTCGATGATCCGGTCGAATTGTTCTTTCTGCAGATTCAAGGGTCAGGTCGAATACGCATGCCGGATGGTCAATCCGTCAGGGTTGGGTATGGCGGCGCAAATGGTCATTCTTATCGCTCGGTAGGGGTCGAGTTGGTCCGCCGAGGTGTCTATAAGGCGCATCAAGTGAGTGCGCAGGTCATCAAGAACTGGGTGCGGCGTAATCCGATCGATGGAATCGAACTGTTGATGCACAATCCGTCTTATGTCTTTTTTCGCGAGGTCCGCCGGGTTTCCGCTGACAAAGGGCCGTTGGGGGCGATGAACCGGTCGATCACCGCGTTGCGCAGCGTTGCGGTTGATCCATCTCACACCCCGCTTGGCGCCCCTGTGTGGGTAGAAAAAGACGGGGCAGGAAAAATGCGCCGCCTGATGATTGCACAAGACACCGGATCGGCCATTAAGGGCGCACAACGGGCGGATATCTTTTTTGGAACGGGCGACGCAGCCGGTGATGCGGCGGGTCGTTTACGTGATCCGGGTCGGATGGTGGTTTTGCTGCCGATTCAACGAGCGTATGCACTGTTGCCGGATGGATTCTGATGTCA
Organism: Paracoccaceae bacterium; assembly: GCA_965183835.1. Taxonomy (GTDB): domain Bacteria; phylum Pseudomonadota; class Alphaproteobacteria; order Rhodobacterales; family Rhodobacteraceae; genus OMPR01. The sequence continues at coordinate 58,556 of CBCYME010000006.1, forward strand.
CGGCGCAAACTCACAAAATCTGAACTTGAGCTGTGGCAGCAAGTTGCGCAGAAAGCGGAACGCCTGCACCCGCATCGGGTAGAAGCCGTCGTTCCCGCCCCGCAAGCGATGCACAAGATGCTCAAGGTTTCGACACCAAAAATCGAGCCCTTTGTGTTGGGTCACAAGGCGATGCCAAAGACTGCTAAGCATAGTTTGAAACCTGCGATTTCTCATATGTTGGCGCATTCACCGGTTCAGATGGATCATAAATCCTTTGGCAAGATGAAGCGCGGCAAATTGAAACCCGAAGGACGGTTGGATTTGCATGGGATGCGGGTGGATACGGCCCACCCTGCCCTAAACCGGTTTATTTTGGGCGCACAGGCCTCGGGTAAACGGTTGGTGTTGGTGATCACTGGCAAAGGCAAGGATCGGGACGAACCGGGGCCGATCCCCACTCCGCGTGGTGTGCTGCGCAATCAAGTACCGCAATGGCTCTCCCTGCCGCCTTTGGCGCAGGCCGTGTTGCAGATCACGCCAGCGCACATCAGTCATGGCGGCGATGGAGCGTATTACGTGTATCTCAAACGCAATCGCTAAAGCGAAGGTGTCGCACGCCGTATGCCGATGACCATCAAGACGGTCACGAATATGAAATACCCGGCTACGCCTATGAACTGTGTTTCGATCCCGACCCCGAAATCAATCAATACACCAGTGACGCCGGGCCCGATTGCCGACCCTAAAACCATCAGCGCGGCTGCCATGGCTTTGATCGACCCGATATGCGCTGTCCCATAGAATTCGGCCCAGAACGCGTTGGGCAGGGTCGCATTTGCCCCGGCAGTCAGGGCGAGGAAAAAGAACCCTGCAAAGATCATTCCACTTCCCGATCCAAGGGCAAAGAATAGAAACGCCGCGACCATAGGCAGTTGTGAATACGGCATCAGGCGGGGCGTTCCAATTTTATCTAAGGCCCAACCAGAGGCCATCATCGCAATGATTGAAAGCACTGTGTAAACAGGGAAAAAGGCGACCAATTCGACATGGGTCAACCCTTTGATGTCCGCGAAATGCACCTGATGAAAAAAGAATGCGGTGCTAAAGGCGGACGGGCCAAGCAGGGCCGGAACCATAAACCAGAACAATGGGTGGCGCAGGGTTTGCCCACGGGTCCAGTGACGCCCCTCCATCCCGGTTGAATCATAGCTGTCGGACATGCTTTGGGGTGTGCGTTCATAGCGTAACAGGCGCATCAGGATTGGAATACCAAGCAAGCAGATTCCAGCAGAGACCACCCACAACAGGTGCCAATCCACAACGGTCATGGCCGCCACAAAAATCAACGGCAGCGTCGCCTCTCCCAAAGCAAATCCGAGCGTTGCGATAGACATTGCTTTGCCCCGCGTCTTGGTAAACCAACGCGCCATTGCGACCATGGCAATATGGCTGCTCATGCCTTGACCAAAGAACCGCAACGCAAAAATGACAATCGGCAAGGCGGCAACCCAACTGTTGAACGCCATCGCTAGGCAGGCCAGCGCCAGACCGAACAAGACAACCGGACCCAAATTGCGCACCCGAAACATATCGGTGAGCGTGCCAGCCCAAACCATAACCACCGCCGATGCTGTGGTGCCAATCGAATACAACCCGCCCCATTCCCCATGGCTCAGATCGAACGCGACCCGGATTTCACCGGCAAAGATCGAGATAAAGAACGTCTGCCCAAAGCTGGATAACAGGGTCAACAACCCACCAGCTGCCAACCAAGGAGCATTGGTTGTCAGATAGTTTCTTAGAGTGGTGCGGTTCACCGTGTCTCCGATGCTAGGCTGGTGCCGGGTGTCAAAGCAATTTCGGTGGCCCCACTTGCAGACCGGCGATCGTTTGAATCGCGCAGGTTTAACCCGAAGTCTTCTGGACCGAATGTGTCGCTCATGGAACGGGCAGAATTCAACAACGCGATTAAAGTAGGGGATGTTGCGGTGACAAAGTGGGACGAGGCCGCATCGCCTGAAAACGCCGTGGTATCGATGATATCAATCGGTAGATCCGCGATCTTTTCAATCGAGCTGATATTGCCCAAACGTTCGCTGTCAGACGTTCCGCGCAGACGGGCGGAAACATTCAGCGCCTTATCCTTTTCTGAGACCATAATGACAAAGGGCTGAGGGATGTGTTTGATCCGATTCATTTGAGACCGGAATACATCAACATCCAGATCAGGGGATATCAGGACCACACCACCTAAGGTGCGTTTGGCCCAACCCGGGTCACTGGTTTCGATCTGGCGCAACATCTCCATCGTGAGTGCTGACCCCATGGAATGGGCAAGCAAAACAATACGGTCGGCACCTGCGCTTTTGACCTGACGAATTAGCTTTTCCAGCCCATCTCGGGCAAACAACATGCTGTCGTAGTCATAGGCATAGCCAAAGGCGCGCGCGCGACTGGGCCACGAATACAGAACCAACGCGCCGGGCAACTTAATATCATGGGCCAGCTGCGCCGCCCGAAAAGCGGTCTCGTTCTGCGTTGTGTTATAACCATGGACAAAGATCGT
>CBCYME010000007.1:0-69084 GCA_965183835.1 Paracoccaceae bacterium
TCATGCAGGGCCAGCGAGGGGTTACCCCCTCGCCACATCCCTTCATCTCAACTGTTCATCGCAGCCCAAACGCGTGACGGTGACAGCGGCATATCAATGTGGGTGATATCCTTGCCAGCCGACTGCAGCGCATCCACCACCGCATTCACCACCGATGGGGGCGAGCCAATGGCACCGGCCTCACCGCACCCTTTGACCCCAAGCGGGTTGTGGGTACACGGCGTTTGACAGGAATGATCCACATCATAAAACGGCACGTCATCCGCCCGTGGCATCGCGTAGTCCATGTAGGAGGCGCTCAGCAACTGACCATCTGCGTCATAAACAGCCTGCTCCATCAACGCCTGACCGATGCCTTGCGCCAGACCACCATGGACCTGACCAGAAACGATCATTGGGTTGATAACATTGCCGAAATCATCAGCAGCTGCAAACCGTTCAATTGTGACCTTACCCGTTTCAGGATCGACCTCTACTTCGCAAGCATAAGCGCCTGACGGATAGGTAAAGTTCGCTGGATCATAAAACGCAGTCTCTTCCAGACCTGGCTCGATGTCCTCTAACGGATAGTTATGCGGCACATAGGCAGCCAAAGTCACATCGCCCCAAGCCACCGACTTATCGGTCCCTGCTACGCTGAATTGACCATCCTTCAGTTCGATATCCGCATCCGACGCTTCCATCAAATGGGCCGCGATTTTCTTGGCCTTATTGATAATCTTTTCGGTTGCACGCACCATGGCAGACCCACAAACCGCAATTGAGCGCGATCCATATGTGCCCATACCAAACGGGATCTTGGAACTGTCACCATGGACGATATCGATCATGCCCTCGTCAATGCCCAGCATTTCCGCCACAACTTGCGGGAAAGATGTCTCGTGACCCTGACCGTGGCTGTGTGCCCCGACCATGACCGAAATTGACCCAGTCGCGTTCACCCGCACCGTTGCTGCATCATACAGACCCGCCCGTGCACCAAGTTGCCCAACCAGATTGGACGGTGCAATGCCGCACGCTTCGATATAGCAATTGACACCAAGGCCACGCAGTTTGCCATTTTCTTCGGATACGCTCCTGCGGGCTTTGAACCCATCAAAATCGCCAATCTCAATCAGCTTATCCATCGTCGCGTTGTAATCACCGGTGTCATATTCCACCGCCACCGGGGTGGCATAAGGGAATTCGGTGATAAAATTCTGGCGACGCAGTGCGATCGGATCAACGCCCAGCTCCCGCGCGGCTTTGTCCACCACCCGCTCTAGCTGATAGGTTGCTTCGGGGCGACCCGCGCCACGATAGGCATCGACCGGAACTGTGTTGGTAAACACGGCTTTGACGTTCACGTAGACCAACGGGGTCTTATAGTTCCCCGCCATAAGTGTTCCGTGCAGCCAAGTTGGAACCGACGGTGCAAACGTTGAAAGGTAAGCCCCCATGTTGGCGTGCGTGTCCGTCCGCACAGCAAGGAAGTTGTTATCTGCATCCAACGCCAATTCAATCTTGGTCACATGATCCCGACCATGGGCATCAGACATAAACGCTTCAGACCGCGACGAGGTCCATTTGACCGGGCGATTGATTGCCTTGGCCGCAAATGTACAGAATGCTTCTTCGGCGTAGTGGAAAATCTTAGTGCCAAAACCGCCACCCACATCCGGGGCAACAACACGCAGCTTATGCTCTGGAATGCCCAGAACAAACGCGCCCATCAGCAACCGGATCACATGCGGGTTCTGGCTGGTGGTGTGCAGCGTGCTTTCCTCATTGGCGCGATTGTATTCGCCAACAGCCACGCGTGGTTCCATCGGATTGGCAATCATCCGATTATTGACCAGCTCTAGCGTGGTGACGTGGGCGGCATTCTTGATCGCCTCGTCAACGGCCTCGCGGTTTTCTTCCACGAAACCCCAATCATAACACAGGTTCGAGGTCAGATCGTCATGAACTTTGGTCGATCCCTCAGCCAGCGCCGCCTTCATATCAACGACGGCGGGCAGTTCTTCGATGTCCAGTTCGACCGCCTCGGCGGCGTCGCGGGCCTGTTCTAGGCTTTCGGCGACAATCGCAGCAATCGGGTCGCCCACATGGCGCACCTTGCCTTGGGCCAGCACCGGGTGTGCCGGTTCCTGCATTGGCTCGCCAAAACGGTCAGTAACCTGCCACCCACATGGGATGGAGCCAACGCCCTCAAAATCCGCACCGGTAAAGATGCGCACAACGCCGGGCATGGCTTTCGCCGCGTCCAGACCAATGTTGTTGATTTTGCCATGTGCCACGTCTGACCGCAGGAAATACACATAGGTCTGGCGGTGAATGTTGATATCGTCGGTATAATTACCCGTTCCGGTCAAAAAGCGGACGTCTTCGCGTCGCTTGGAACTGGCTCCGATGCCACTGTCTTTGGGCATAGCTTGTTCTCCTCCCGTTGTCCCGGTTTCGCCCCATGGCGGTCCGGTCATGGCCTCGGGCGTTTCTCCTCAAAAGCGCCCGCGCCGAATGCGCGTGGTTGGGACATTACTCCGCAGCGATGGCCCCGACGTCCTGACCGGATGCAGCCATGATCGCTTTGACAATGTTGTGATAGCCCGTGCAGCGGCAGATATTGCCTTCGAGATGGGCACGGACTTCGGCTTCGCTTGGCTTTGGGTTGTCTTTCAACAGCGCGGCTGCCGACATCACCATGCCTGGCGTGCAGAATCCGCACTGCAGACCGTGATGGTCCTGAAACGCCTGCTGAATGGTGTTCATCGTGCCATCTTCGGCCGCTTGGCCTTCGATCGTGCTGATCTCGGCACCGTCTGCTTCGACAGCCAGCATATTGCAGGATTTCACCGCTTCGCCGTTCACATGCACCGTGCAAGCACCACACTGGCCGGTGTCGCACCCCACATGCGTTCCCGTCAGCGACAGCTGTTCGCGCAAGAAACTGGATAGCAACGTGCGGCCCTCTGCTTCTCCGCTCGCAGCCTGACCGTTCACGGTCATTGAGACCTGTGTCATCTATTCCTCCCCTTATCAAAGTCTTGTTGAGGGAGAGTAAAACACGCCCCCCTGCATTTGAGAACCAAAACTTTTGACCATTTGGTATAGTTGATTTTTATACAGAATTAGGCTAAAGCGCGCCTCGGGTAAGTCGAGTTCCCCTAGCGTCAACGTGCCTATTGGTGCCGTTTTCCCGCCCGCGGCTGTGGTCGCGTCGGAATTTCCTTGAGCAACCCGCCAACACCCATCGCTGCGATATCACGATCTAGAACGGTCAGACCACAGGCAATCCGGCTTAGAACCCAATCCGCCCCATTCAAGGCCGGCGCGCGCGCGCAGCCCGGTAATCCTATGATTGGACGCGTGCCCAACTTGCCCAGAAACAACAGGTTTCCCGGGTCCACCGGCATCCCAAACCGTTCAACTTGCCCCCCAGCCAGACGCACGGCACTTGGCGCGACATCTTCGGCGTCGGACGTCGCGGAGCCCGTCAAAATCATCACGAAATCACCGCTAATCCGTTGCACGGCCTCGGCCAGATCAGGCGGATCATGGTCTGTGATCTGAATGTCAGCCATAGACATCCCCAAACCCTCGACCCGCGCGGTGATTGATCGGATACCTTTGTCGTTTGACGGACCCCCGGGGATATCAGAAATCACCAATCCCGCCGTTTTGTAAATCGGAGGACGCAGGCGGATCGCACCCATCGCTGCGGTGCAGGCCTCGACGACGTCCTGTTCCGAAACCGCATAAGAGATGACCTTAATCGTCGCGACCATGCCCCCAACAGCCATCTGCTGAAACGGGGGAACCGTGGCCACGGTGATCATGGGATGAACCAGATTGAACCGTTCAATCGCGGCAACATCCAGTTCAACGACACCCGGACCAGCCGCCAGCAAATTGACCCGCCCGGTAAAGGGCTCGGTCACATTCAAATGCGCCACCTCTAGGTCCGGGGCGAGCGCTGCCGCCAACCGGCGAGCGGCCTCATCTTCGTGCAGATCCCCCGATTCCAGCTGCGCCACAACAACCTCTGCGATCCCGGCTTTACTCAAGCGCTCCAGATGCGCGGCTGTCAGGGTCACGCCTTTGCGCAATCGCCCGTCATCGACGGAGACAGAATGCGCCAAAATGGCCCCTTCGGCCGCACCAACGAGCCGGGCTCCGAACTTCATGCAGATTTGCCTCGCAACACAGCCGTCATCTGCGCCAGAATGGATACAGCGATTTCGGAGGGACCTGCTGCCCCGATATCCAGCCCAACAGGGCCATGAATGCGGCCGATCTGGGCAGCGTTAAATCCCGCCTCCTGCATGCGATCAATCCGTTTGGCGTGGGTGCGCGTAGACCCCAACGCCCCGATATAAAACACATCTGCGTCAAGGGCTGCTTGCAACGCCGGATCGTCCAATTTCGGGTCATGCGTCAACAAGACCAGCGCCGTGCGAGGATCCAACCCCAGCTTTGCCACCGCCTCGTCCGGCCAATCGGTCAGGATCCGTTCCCCCGGGAACCGCTGATCCGAGGCAAACGCCTCGCGCGGGTCGACCAGAATTGGATCATACCCGGCAATCCGCGCCATCGGGATCAAAGCTTGGGCAATATGCACCGCGCCAATCACGATCAACCGCAGCGGTGGATTGTGCACCGCGACAAAGGTCGCCCTGTCCTCTTCAAAGCCAGACCGATCCATGCGCATGCGATCAGGATAGGCCTCAGGCGCTTTCAGTTCACGGTGGCCGGTTTCAACGTTGACCTCGTAAATCACCCCGGTCCGTTTTGCGCGTGCAGCCACCAGACCGGCCAACATCGCCTCACTCATCGCTTTGCCGATCGGTTCGACCAAGATACGAATGGTGCCGCCGCAGGCCAGACCCACAGCAAAGGCATCATCGTCACTGACGCCGAATTCAAGCAACCGCGCCTCGCCGTCTTCCAGCGCCTCCATTGCCTCGACGATCACTGCCCCTTCGACACATCCGCCTGACACGGATCCTTCAATGCGGCCGTCGCCGCCAATCACCAATTGCGCCCCAACCCGGCGCGGCGCACTGCCCCATGTTTGCACAACAGTCGCCAACGCCGCTCCAACGCCCTTGCGGTGCCAAGCCAGTGCCGTCTCGGGGCTGTTGTCAAATCGGTCCATGCCAGTCCTCCCACAAGGGTCACTCAAAACAAAAATGTCCGCCACAACATAGTTGCTTGGCGGACAAAGGAAAGCGGCCCGGTGAAGAACACGAAATCACCGGACCGCAAGTATGGGATCGATAGGCAGAGTATCCGACCCCGCCAAAGGGCACCGGTTCGGGCCGGGTTCCTTATTCTGCGGGCTGCGCCTGTGCTGGCGTACCGACAAACCGCTCCGGCAGAGCAAAGGCAACGGCGATAAAGCCAAGGCCCAAAACCAAGCCCAGAATATCACCCGAGATGGCGGTCAGGCCCTCATATTTGGCTCCCGGAACGGTGCCGAGTGTCACCTTGCCACCCCCGATTTTGTCCAGCAGCCCTGATGCCTTCCACCTGGGATAAGTGACCATATAGGCCGCCGCGCCCAACAGACCACCTGCGATGAAAAACAGCGCATCCTTGCGACCAGTCGCCGCCGCAACAACACCTGTGCCCGGGCAAAAGCCGGACAATGCCCAACCGGCACCCAACAACAAACCGCCCAAAAACACGCCAGCATAAGCGGTTTTAACCGACATATGGCCCACATCAACAAGCCCCAGCATCTGACCGCCAAACATCAGAACCGATCCGACACCGATGGCCAGCAGGATGGATTTCGCAAGGTTCAGATTGGTCAAATTCAACATCGCGTTGATATACGATGGGTTCGAGGCCCCGACCCGATCCAGCACTGCGCCAAATGCAATGCCGATCACGATTGCCAACAGAATAACAGTCATGGCTCAGACCTCCTTTTTAAAAAGCATCAGAGAAACGGGAACAGCGGCAGCAAAAGCTCCAGCCGCGAAAATGTAACCGCTCAGTGCGGTTTGCATCATACCCGACATCATGTGACCGGATGTGCAGCCCCCGGCCAAACGCGCGCCATAAAGCACGATAAAGCCACCTAAAAACGTCGCCGCATAACGCTTCATCTGGTTGTCGCCAAAGTTCACACGCCAAAGGGCCGGCATGATCCGCTCAGGTGCGCTGAGGCCGCCGCGAGCCATCGCGGACAAGAATCCACCCACCATCATCGCAACAACAAAGACAAAGCTATAGTTCAGCGGGTTCGAGACCGCCTTGGCGTATTTCCCGTTGGATTTCGCCAGATAGGCATTGGTCGATGTATATCCATCGTCAGTTTGCGTCACCAAACCCGGAGAGACAGCATCCGCCAAGATCCCATCCAAAATAACAAACTGAGTCGAAACTCCGATTGGTTTGACCAGCAGGACAGCAGCAAAGAACACCAGTCCCAGCAACAGCCCTCCGGTTTTCCAGTTCAACGGCATATGATTCCCCTTCGCACGCTACATTCAAACGTGAGAATACGAATCATATTCCATTTACACAATAATTTAGATCAAAGTTCCAGGCAGGCCATATTCATTCCGACATCAATGCCATCAATCGGGCCTTTTCGCCCACATCATCTGGGCGGGAAATCACCTGTGCCAGCTCTTCCAGTGATGCAATCGAATGCCCAGCGCGAAAACTATCAACATGCGGCAACATCGCCATGATGCCACGTGCCTTGGGGGCGAACCCGTCCCAACGCAACAGCGGATTGAGCCAGATCAGCCGGCGCGCCGACAGATGCAAACGCTCCATTTCACGGCCCAGCGCATCGGGGTCATCCCGATCCAACCCGTCTGTGATCAGCAAAACAACGGCGCCCTGCCCCATAACCCGGCGCGACCAGTCCCGGTTAAACGCATGCAGGCATTCGCCAATGCGCGTGCCGCCCTCCCAATCCTGCGCCTCGGCCCCCGCAGCGGCCAGCGAAGCATCCACATCCCGGTGATCAAGATGGCGGGTGATATTCGTCAACCGCGTCCCAAAGGTAAAGGCGTGCACCTTGGCCCATCCCGCCCCCTTGGCATTGCTGACCGCGTGCAGGAAGTGCAAAATGATACGGCTGTACTGGCTCATAGAGCCGGAAATATCGCAAAGCACCACCAGATTGGGCCAACGCGGTTTGGGCGTCAGGCGGGCGATGTCATGAATCTCACCTCCTTGACGCATCGAACTGCGCAATGTGCGTCGCCAATCTATCCGGTGCCCCCGCAAACTGGCCTGCCCGCGTCGCGATGGGATCGGCTTGACCGGCAACGAGAGCCGCGCCAACATCCTCTTTGCCTGTGCCACTTCGGCGGTGCTCATCTGTTCGAAATCCAGACTGCGCAGCTTTTCTTCCCGCGACATGGTGAGCGTGGCGTTCACCTCAATCTCGGTGCCCTCTTCCTCGTCTTGCTCAGGGGGTTGCGGCACATCGCGATTGGCCCCATCCAACAAAGCCTCGGCGGCGCGCTTTTCAGCGGATTGCGCGTTGCGCTCTTCCTGAACCCCACGCACGGCGGGCAGCATCGCCGCCATCATATGTTCCAGGTATCGCGGGTCCCGCCAATACAGCCGAAAGATCTGACTAAAGACCGCGCGGTGTTCGGGCCGGGTTACGAAACAAGCATGCAGGGTCCAATAGAAATCGCGTTTCTCGGTGAACCCTGCCACCTCAACCGCGTGCACGGCATCAATCACCCGCCCCGGACCAATCGGCAATCCGGCCTTGCGCAACGCCCGCGCGAAATGGGTGATGTTCTGCGCCAGCCTCGGCGCGTCTGGAATTTCAAGCGGCAGCTGTTCAGCCATGGCGCTTGCCCCCCCTTACGTACCTATCGACCCTCACGCGGGAACAAGCGTGGCTTTGGCCTGATCCAGCAGGCGTTTGGCCTCAGAGCCCTGCAATTTCTGAATATCGTCCTGATATTTCAAAATGGCCCCCAAAGTATCGGCGATGACCTCGGGACTTAGATTGATCACATCCAACGCCAACAGGCATTTGGCCCAATCAATCGTTTCTGCAACCCCCGGCTTTTTGAACAGATCCTCTGTGCGCAGCTTCTGCACAAAAGCGACGATCTCACGGCTCAGGTTTTCCGCCGCCTCTGGGGCACGCGCATGCAGGATTTCCAGTTCGCGATCAAAGTCAGGATAATCCACCCAGTGATACAGGCATCTACGTTTCAGCGCGTCATGCACCTCGCGGGTTCGGTTCGAGGTCAAAATCACAATCGGCGGTTCTGGCGCTTTGATCGTGCCCAGTTCAGGGATCGTGACCTGAAAATCGCTTAGTGCTTCAAGCAGGAATGCTTCAAAGGGTTCATCGGTCCGATCCAACTCATCAATCAACAGAACCGGCGCACCGTTCTCATCAGGGCGCATCGCCTCGAGCAGCGGGCGCTCCACCAAAAACTCATCCGAGAACAATTCGGTTTGCAACGCCGCCCGATCCGCCCCGCCAGACGCCTCAGCCGTACGGATCGCAACCATCTGCGCGGGAAAGTTCCACTCATAAACCGCAGAAGACGCATCCAGACCTTCGTAACATTGCAACCGGATCAGACGCCGCCCCAACGCCGCGCTCAGCGCTTTGGCGATTTCCGTCTTTCCGACACCGGCTTCACCTTCGAGAAACAAAGGGCGTCCCAGTTTCAGGGACAAAAAAACCACAGTCGCCAGCGCCCGTCCGCAAACATAGCCCTGCGCGGTCAACATGGCCTGCGTGTCGTCAATCGTCGTTGGAATTTGCATGCTCGGTCTCCTCGGCCTCTAACAGGCCCCAGACGCAGGGCCGCGTCAACCGCCAACAAACCGTTCCGTCCCGGCAACATGTCCCCTGCTGTCCCACCCGTGATCTCTTAGCGCAATGTTGACGGATTCAGCCCAAAATGTCATGACTTTGGAAACAAACAGAGCGCAGGCAAATACGCTCGACAGAGGCGGACACCAGTGAAACGTACAGGTAGCAGATACCCCACGTGGGGGAAAACATGCGGATAACGGCAGTAACCTGCATCAAGAACGAAGGACCATTCCTATTGGAGTGGATCGCCTTCAACCGATTGATCGGCGTGACCGATTTCCTGTTTTACTCAAACGATTGTTCCGACGCGAGCGACCGCTTGCTGGACGCGCTGGCAGACCGTGGCATCGTTCAACACCTGCCCAACCCCGCCGAGGGGCGCAATTATCAGATGGAGGCCCTGAAAGACTCCCGGCAACAGGACGTGGTCCTGAACGCTGATTGGGTTTGGGTTGCCGATGTTGATGAATTCCTGAACATCCAAGTGGGCGATCACACCATCCCTGCGTTGATCGAGGCCTGCGGTAATCCGCAAACGATCAGCCTGTCGTTTCAGTTCTTTGCCAACGACGGGATCGAAACGTTTGAAGATCGTCCTGTCATCGAACAATTCACCCGATCCCATAACCCCGACCTTTGGGGCGGAGAGAGCGCGATTGAAGTTAAATCGCTGGTTCGGCATGATTTCCCATTGCAATACTATGGTGCGCACCGGCCTTTCTTTCGCTCGAAACTGCCCCCGAAAAAACGACCCAGCTGGACCGATGGCGCAGGCCGCGATGTACCACACCGGTTTCTGGTCGCTGCAAACCCTCGCCGCATTCGCAAATTCCCATCACGGGGCGCACGCGATTTCGCCACGCTCAACCACTATGCCCTGCGAAGCCTCGACAGCTATCTGGTCAAAAATGACCGAGGTGATGTGAACCGCGAACACCGGGCTTTTGATGACAGCTATTGGCGCGACCGCAACGACCCCGCCTGGCAGGATCTTAGCATTCATCGCTATCTGCCGGGATTGGAACGTGAATTGCAGGCGTTGAAATCCGACCCTGAGATTGCCGCCCTTCACGAGGAAGCAGTCGCACAACACCGTGCGAAACGTGATGAACTTCTGGCCCAGCCCGCCTATCAAGAGATGCGCGATCACCTGCGCGCCACCTCGGCCCTGCCCGCAGCAGAAGAAGCTTTGTTGGAAAAACTAGGCCTCGCGCCCGAGGGCTCGGCATGAGCCGATTGCGCGTGGTGAATCTGGGCCTGCCGAAATCAGGCACGACAACCTTGGGCAAGGCGCTCAAAAAATCCGGATTGAAGGTTGCGGATTGGCGCATTCGTCGGCTGCAATCCGCAGATCCGGATGTGGCGCGCCACTATCTGGGTGACCTCATGTACACGGATTACTTCGCCCACGGCGACCCGTTGCATCGTCTGGGCAATTTCGACGCTTTCACCGAAATCAGCGTGGTCCGCTATGGTCAGAACCACTGGCCCCAAATGGATTGGGGCCTGCTCAGCGCCATCATCCGCCGCCACCCCGGCACCAAATTCCTCTACAGTCATCGTGATGCGGCTAAATTGGTTGAAAGCATGCAGCGTTGGACCAATTTGGGCAGCAAGCGACTGCCGGAATTTGGCATTCCCGGTCTGCCCGCCGGGTATGGATCCAAATCCGAGGAACTGATCCGTTGGGTCGAGGGACATCAAGCGTTTTGTCGCCAGGTCTTTGCCGGAAATCCGAATTTTCTGGAATACGATATCATGGACCCAAAGGCCCCCAAACACATTGGCGATTTCCTAGGGATGAAAATTCGATGGTGGGGCACCGCCAACCCCAATCGGGACTATTTGCTGGAACCGGACGCCCCGATGACGGACACAAAAATGGCACCCACTGACATTCTGGATGCCGAAGGGCAGGCAAGCTAATGCGTATTTTTCTTCATATCGGCCCCGAGGCCGCTGGCGCAAACCGCCTGCAGGACATTCTGAACACCAAACGGGAACAGCTGAAAAGCAAGGGAATACTCTTCCCTCGCAGCCCCGGTGGGCGCAACCACACCCGTCTGTTCATGGCCATAACCGATTCCGATCATATCGATCCGTTGCGGTTCAACCGTGGGTTCGCGGCATCAGACAAACAATACGATTTGCTGGCGGACGTGGAACAAGGCCTTGCCCGTGAGATTGAACAGCACAGCCCAGACACGCTGATCCTATCTGCGGCACAGCTCAGCACCTCATTGTATCGGCCCTCAGAAATCACGCGACTGCATCAGCTGCTGTCCAAGTTTTCGCAAGACATCACGGCTGTTGCTTTCATTGCTGATCCTGCACGCCTGATGATGACCCACTATGGTGATCAGGTGATTGAGGGGCGCGCCACCCCGTTGGATCAAGAGCTGGATTTATGCACTGCCTCCAGCTGGTGGCAGACCGCGATTGATGTCATGCCAAAAATCGACCCAATGGCGGGCGTCTTTGAAGAAACTCAAGGCCCCGCCTTCTGGCTTGATTTCCCGGCTCTACAACGCACGTGGGAAGATGTGTTTGGCGCGGGCAGCCTGCGGTTTCTGCGCTATGATCAAGACCTGTTTGACAGCCGCGAGGCGGTGGATGCCATCGCCCGCGCCTTTGACATCCCATTCAACATCGGCCGTGCCGAAGAGGCCACGCCCGAGATGCCAGCCTCTGCCGCGTCGTTGGCACGGGGTCGTCAATTCAATGAACTGCTGCTACGGTTTCTAAAGCTCAAAAACAAACATGTGCCGCGCCAGCTGTGGCGTGGGTTGCAAGCGGAACTGCAGATCGACGGACCCCGCCCTGACCCCACTATGCTGGGAGCCCTGTCCAAGCGGTTCGAGGCGGGGAACAGTGCGCTGATGCTGGATCATCCAACGCTGGATGAGGACATTGTGCCCAGCGGCCCAGCCCAACCTTGGGTCGAAGCGGATCCCGATCGCGGATTTCGCGCATCGCAATATCTGCTGTCCGCCTTGTTCCGTATTCAAAAAGCCACCAAAGAAAAAGGCGAGGAGCGCCGCGCTGAACTTTCGGAACACCCCGCTCCTGCCGCGCAACCGGCCCCCACGCCGCGGACCAAGGTCGCGACATCCCCCCAATCGACCCCGACACCGCCCGAACCGGCGCCCGTCACAACCGCCGAACCCTTTGATCGCCTCACAGCCAGCGCGCGCGCTTCGATGCCGCCCCAAGCCCTGCCCAATCTGGAAAAGCTCAAAACCTCTTCTTTTGCACCACACAATCGCCTTGGCGCGGTGGACGAAGAACAGCTTGCCGCCGCCTATACCCCGAATGTCCCACGCGACCTACCGAAAGATAATTCGGGCAATGTCATTGTCGGCTGCATGAAAAACGAGGCCCCCTATATCACCGAATGGGTGGCCTATCATCGGGCGATGGGGGTCGATAACTTTCTGATCTACACCAACGATTGTTCCGACGGCACCACCGAGATTCTGGACCGTTTGCAGGACCTTGGCGTGCTCCAACATCGCAACAATGATGAATGGAAAGGCAACTCGCCCCAGCAATACGCGCTCAACCAAGCCCTCAAAGAGCCGGTGATCAAAAACGCCGAATGGATCATCCACATCGATGTCGATGAATTCATCAACGTGCGGACCGGCAACGGCACCTTGCAGGACTTTCTGGCCGAGGTTCCTGATGCAACCAACGTTGCAATGACCTGGCGGTTGTTTGGTCACAACGGCGTCACCCATCTGTCGGATGAGCTGGTGATCGACCAATTCGACACCTGCGCCCCAAAATTCTGCCCCAAGCCCCATACGGTTTGGGGCTTCAAAACCATGTTCAAGAACATCGGCGCCTATGAGAAAATCAGCTGCCATCGGCCCAATAAACTGGACGATGCGCACCGCTCACAAGTGCAGTGGGTCAACGGGTCGGGAAAAGACATGACCAAAGAAGCCGCCGACAAAGGCTGGCGCAGCTCCAAGAAATCCATCGGCTATGACCTTATTCAACTCAATCACTATGCACTGCGCAGCGCGGAAAGCTATCTGATCAAGCGCCAGCGGGGCCGGGCCTTGCACGTCGATCGCTCCATTGGGTTGAACTACTGGATCCGTATGGATTGGTCTGATTTCCGCGATGTCACCATCAAACGTAACCTGCCCCGGCTGCGTGCAGAATACGACCGCCTGATGCAGGATGACACCCTGCGCGCGTGGCATCAAAAAGGATTGGAGTGGCATTTGGCCAAGGCCAAAGAGCTGCACAAGAACCCCGAATTTGAGGATCTGTACCAACAGGCGCTGACCCTGAAGATGACCGAAACCGAGCGCGTCGCCTATGCACTGGCGCTGGATTTGGAAACCTGAGACAGTGATGCAACTCCCGCTCTCCTTTCCGGGTGTCGCCAGATCATGGCAACGACCCAGCTTTGCAATAAGGTCTCACTGACATGCGCTTTCTTGCTGTTCTGACCGTCCGCAACGAGGCAGCCTTTCTGCTGGAGTGGTTAGCCCACCATCAAGCCGTCGGTTTCACTGACTTTCTTGTGTTGTCCAATGACTGTCAGGACGGCACCGACAAGATGCTGGATCACCTGCAAGAGCAGGGGCACCTGACCCACCTGCGCAACGACGGCCCCTATGACAAGGCGGGCATCCAGTTTACCGGCCTCAAGATGGCATCCAAACACCGGCTCGCCCGTCAGGCCGACTGGATCCTGCCGTTGGACATCGACGAATTCGTGAACATTCGCACCGGGGATGGCACCCTACCCGATTTGTTGGCCGCTCTGCCCGATGCCAGTGCTATCACGCTAACGTGGCGCCTGTTTGGCAATGGCGAAACGGTGCGCTATGAGGATACGTCAGTCACGGAAACATTCACCAAATGTGCCCCGCGCGTGATGCACTGGCCTTGGCGCGCCTCGATGTTCAAATCCTTTTATCGCAACGATGGAACCTATCGAAAACTGGGGGTTCACCGTCCACGCTCACCCGATCCCGACCGTGTTGATGCCGCGCGCTGGTTTGATGGGAATGGGCGCGAGTTGGGCGAGGCATTTCATACCAAGCGGATCTTTTCCAACTATGGCCGCGACAATTACGAGTTGGTGCAATTGAACCACTATCCGCTCGGCGCGATGGAAAGTTACGTGCTCAAGGCCGACCGGGGGCGCGCGGTGCATTCAGACCACATGCTGGGGGTCGATTACTGGGTCGAACGGAATTTCAACGCTGATATCGACACCTCTATCGCTCGCTACGCCGCCCAAAGCGCCGCCTTGCGCGCCCAACTTTTATCCGATGCAACACTGGCCCGGTTACACGGCCGCGCGGTGCAGTGGCGCAAATCGCGGTTTCAAAAGTTGATGGAACAGGAACCCTTTCGCGCCTTGTTTGCGCGCCTGATGATGACCCCGCCATCGCGGCTGGTGAATGCACAATCCGCCCGTACCCTGACCGGGTTTGCCAATATCGGACGCATGAAAGCCAATCAAGACAGCGATAAAAACGACCCGAAACCGACCTGAGTTTTGCCCAATTTGGCCTTAATTCGCATCTAAACATGGTCCTTATAACCAACCCGAAAAGCGGTTGGAGTTCTGAGGACCAGTGCAATGCCGGATGAAAAGAGCAGCATAGATGTATCGATTTCAGGTTTCCGCAAGGGGATCTGGAAATCCAAACTCCTTGAGCAGGCAGATGCCGAGGGCATGTCCCAGGAATTGGGCGAGCGTCACTTTGCGACCTTTATTGACCGCAGCAGCACCCTGATCGTAACCTTTGAAACCCAGCAAGGCATCCGCGCGATGTCCGAAACCCAGCAGCCGTTTGGGTTTGAACTGGTCAAGGCGCAAGACTGGTCGCACCTGTGCATCATTTCGGATGGGGACACATGGTTCCGCGATGCTAAGGTTTATGGATTCTTTGATCGCCTGATCGACGATGGCTTTTTCGAAGACTTTGATCACGTTGTCTTTTATGGCGCAGGCCCCTGTGGTTATGCGGCGTCGGCCTTTTCTGTTGCCTCGCCCGGCGCCACGGTTGTTGCGATCCAGCCGCAGGCGACGCTTGACCCGCGCATGACCGAATGGGACGACCGCTTTACCGATATGCGCCGTGTGTCGTTCACGGATCGGTATGGCTATGCCCCGATATGCTGGATGCCGCTGATCATGCCTATGTTGTGTACGATCCCATCCAAGCGCTGGATGCCATGCATGCGACGCTGTTCAAACGCCCCAATGTCACGCGCTTACGGATGCGTCATATGGGCGGAGAGCTGCAGTCCCGACTGCTGGACATGAATCTGCTCTACCGCCTTTTGACACTGGCAGGCACGCAAAAGCTGAACGCCCACGCATTCTATCGTCTGTACCGGGCCCGCCGGGCCTATCCCCGGTATTTGAAATCGATAGTTGGCCACCTTGATCGCGAGGGTCGCCCCTATCTGAACATGCTGTTGTGCCGCAATGTTCTGTCGCGCATGCCCATGCGGCGCCTACGTAGAAAGCTCGAAGAGCTAGAGCAAAAAGCCAAGGATGGGGTCTTTATCCCGCCCTCACCACCTGCCGAATAACTCTGAATTCGCGCCAAATACCGGACCCTGCCCCGCGCAGGGTCTTTCCCGTTCTGTCTAGCTGTGCTAGCGCAGCCCCATGACCCAGAGCCTCGTGATCCGCCGCCCCGACGACTGGCACCTGCATCTGCGCGATGGCGCAATGCTGGATGCTGTCCTACCTGAAACCGCTCGCCATTTTGGCCGTGCCATCATTATGCCGAACCTCGTTCCGCCTGTGGTGACCGGCGATCAGGCCGCCGCCTATCGCGACCGCATCCTAGCGGCGCCTGCCCGAGGGCATGGTGTTCGAGCCTCTGATGACGCTCTATTTGACCGAGTCGACCGACCCGGCAGATGTGGCCGCCGCCCACGCCAGTGGTTTGATCAAAGCGGTCAAGCTATACCCCGCAGGCGCGACCACCAATTCCTCAAGCGGCGTCAGCCATTTCGACAATGTGCGCCCCGTTTTGGAAAAAATGGCCGAAATCGGCCTGCCCCTGTGTGTACACGGCGAAGTCACCGATGCGGATATCGACATCTTTGACCGCGAGGCGGTGTTCATCGACCGCGTGCTGGACCCGATCCGCAAAGCAACGCCCGGTCTGCGCGTTGTGATGGAACACATCACCACGGCCAACGGTGTGGACTACGTCAAATCGAACGAAACCGATCTGGGCGCGACCATCACCACGCATCACCTGATCATCAACCGGAACCACATTCTGGTCGGTGGGATCAAACCGCATTACTATTGCCTGCCCGTCGCCAAACGCGAAGAGCACCGTCTGGCACTTGTGACCGCCGCCACATCAGGGGATGCACGCTTCTTCCTTGGCACGGACTCGGCCCCCCACACCGATGCGAACAAGGAAATGGCCTGTGGTTGTGCCGGCTGCTTTACCGCCACCAACACCATGTCCCTGTTGGCCGAAGTCTTTGAACGCGCTGATGCGCTGGATAATCTCGAAGGATTTGCCTCGCGCAATGGGCCCGGCTTTTATGGCCTGCCCGTCAACGAAGACACGATCACCCTGACCAAGGGCGACGCCGTCACTTATTCGTCCAAGATCGAAACCGCGGACGGTCCCGTCACCGTGTTTGACGCCGGTTTCCCCCTGCACTGGCGCGTCGACTGATCTCGCCTCTTTTCTCTATCCGCCGGGGGTGCTGCACGCACCTTCGGCACCCAGCCTCAGGATGCTCCGATGATCCCTACATCTTACCCCTCGCCCGAAGAAATGGCCCGCCTCACCGCGCGGATGCTGCTAGAAATCAAAGCCGTCCACTTTAACGCACGCGAACCGTTCACGCTGGCGTCGGGCCTGCCCAGCCCCACCTATATCGATTGCCGCAAGCTGATCTCTTATCCGCGCATCCGCAGCACGCTGATGGATTTCCTGACTGTCACCGTCATGCGCAACGCCGGGTTCGAGGCATTCGACAACATCGCCGGTGGTGAAACCGCAGGCATTCCGTTCTCTGCCTTTGTCGCCGAACGCATGGCGCTGCCCATGACCTATGTGCGCAAGAAACCCAAAGGCTATGGCCGCAACGCCCGCATCGAAGGTGTCATGACCGAAGGCGAACGCGTTCTGCTGGTCGAAGATCTGACCACCGATGGGGGGTCAAAGCTGTCCTTTGTGGATGCCATCCGCGAAACCGGAGCAACCTGTGGCCACACAGCCGTGATCTTTTACTACGGCATCTTTCCAGAAACCGAAAAGACGCTGGGCGACCATGGTGTGCAACTGCATCACCTGTGCACTTGGTGGGATGTTCTGGCCGAAGCCAAAGCCCAAGGTGCATTTGACGCCGAAACCTTGACCGAGGTCGAATCCTTCCTCAACGATCCGCGCGCTTGGCAAGACGCCAACAAAGCCTGATCTGCGGATAAAAAGGAACGTGGCGGAGTTTTGCCGCCATTTTTCTGGATATCGCCACAAGATATTGACGAATTAACCTGGTTCCCTGCATCATGCAGGGGGTCAAGATATGCACAGCCTATCCACAGAAACATACAATTTGTGTGCTCGGCAGGCGCTGCGCTAGAACAGCGACCCAAGGGGCGATGGGGACACTATGAACGATATCAGCACGATTCCGGCCGTTGCAGGGCAACAGGCACCAGCAGCGATTCAGAACCCCGATACCATGCCGCATTCGGTCGAAGCCGAGCAGCAATTGCTGGGCGCGATTCTGACCAACAACGATCTGTATGACCGTGTGGCCTCGATCATCACGTCGCAGCATTTCTATGACCCGGTCCACGCCCGGATCTACGAAGTGGCCGCCGCCCGGATCGCGAAAAACGCCCTCGCCTCACCCGTCACGCTCAAGGCATTTATGGCCGATGACGCGGGTCTGAATGAAATCGGTGGCGCGGCTTATCTGGTCAATTTGGCGGGTGCCTCGATCAGTGCGTTTGCCGTGCGTGACTACGCCCAGATGATCTATGATCTGGCGATCCGACGCGAATTAATCCGCCTTGGGCGCGATATTTCCGACAAAGCTGGCCGGGTGGATGTCGCCTCCGAGCCCAAAGAGCAAATCGTCGAAGCCGAGCAGCAACTCTATAAGCTATCCGAGCAGGGCCAGACCGAGAGCGGGTTCAAATCCTTTCTCAAAGCCGTCACCGAAGCCGTGAACGTCACCAACGAAGCCTATCAGCGTGGCGGCGGCATGGCGGGAATCTCAACCGGTCTGGCCGACCTTGATAAACAACTTGGGGGCTTGCACCCCTCTGACCTTTTGATCCTTGCGGGTCGTCCTTCGATGGGAAAAACCTCGCTCGCGACCAACATCGCCTTTAACGTGGCCAAAGCCTACAAACGCGGCATCAAACCCGACGGCTCCGAAGGCGCCATTGATGGGGGCGTCGTGGGCTTTTATTCATTGGAAATGAGCGCCGAACAGCTGGCTGGTCGTATCCTGTCCGAGGCGTCTGAAATCAGCTCTCACAAAATCCGTCAGGGCGACATGACCGAAGGCGAATTCCGCCGTTTCGTCAATGCGGCCAAAGACTTGGAAGCCTGCCCCCTATTCATCGACGACACGCCCGCCCTGCCCATCGCGCAGCTGGCCGCCCGCGCCCGTCGCCTGAAACGAACCCATGGTCTGGACCTGTTGGTCATCGACTATCTGCAGCTCTGCCGCGGGACCGCCGAAAACCGGGTCAACGAAATCGGCGAGATTTCGATGGGCATGAAGGCCATCGCCAAGGAACTGCAAATCCCCGTTGTCGCCCTATCCCAGCTGTCGCGTCAGGTGGAAAACCGGGACGATAAGCGCCCACAGCTGTCTGACCTAAGGGAATCGGGTTCGATCGAACAGGATGCGGACGTGGTGATGTTCGTGTATCGCGAAGAATATTATAAAGAACGGGAAAAGCCCGGCGATCACGAGCTCGACAAAATGGAAGAGTGGAAAGCGGCGATGGAGCGGTTACACGCCAAAGCCGAAGTCATCGTCGGCAAACAGCGTCACGGTCCCATTGGCACCGTTGAACTATCCTTCGAGGCGCAGTTCACGCGCTTTGGCAACCTTGCCAAAGCTTGGCAACAGGGCGAAGGTGGAGACGGGTATTAATCCCGTCTAACCACAGGATTTTCACGTGAGCATTCAGGATTTTATGCAGGCCTATCAACAGGTCTGGGAAGCGCAGGATTCCGAAGGATTTGCTGCGCTCTTTGCCCCCGATGGGCAATATTGGAACACCCCTTTTCAGGTTCAGACCGGCCCCCAAGAACTGGCCCGGTATTGGGATCGGATCAAACTACAACACGACATCACCCTAACCCCCAGTGTTCTGGCGCAAACCGACCGGGGCGGCGTGGGGCATTGGAATGTCACCTATCAAGTCGCCAGCGAAGAGCTGTTCCAGATCTGGGCCGCCTCAACCGGCACCGGCCTGCCGGATCGTGAACCGGGTGGTCCACTGCCCCGGATGGAATTGGACGGGACCTTGGTTGCCGAATTCGACGCAGCGGGCCTCGCTACCTGTGTGCGGATCTGGTGGCACTCAAACGCGACTATGCCCGGTTGAATGGACTTTCACACGCGCGGACAAAAAGTGCCGCCGCGCCTCTTGACGACCAGCATTTGGTCGCGCAGTGATACGGTTATGACCTTGAACCTGTCCCCTTTGCCGCTGCGGGTGATCCTGCCGCGCCACTACGGCCACCGCCGTAAACGTTTCGCCGGATAGCGCGGGGGCGCTTTGCCCCTGATTCAGCTTCCATACGAAACACATAGGGTTCTCTTTATGACCGAATTCACTGAAATCCCCGTCATTCGACTGGGCAACCGTCCCGATTCCGACATTGCTGCCGATTTCCGCGCCGCCTATGGCACCACCGGCTTTGGCTATGTCCAAGACCACGGCGTTGATCCTGCATTGATCGAGGCAGTTTTTGACGCCTCGGCTCGCTTTCACGCCCTGCCGCTGGAAACCAAAATGCAGGTGGCCGTGGATCGTACCCACCGTGGGTATATACCGATCAACAGCTCGACGGACGTCAACTCGACCCTGGCCGATGTTACCAAACCCAACCAATCCGCCAGCTTCATGATGATGCGCGAAGACGCGGCCGCAGACCCGGCGACCTACCTGTCAGGCCCGAACCAATGGCCCGAACTTGAAAGGTTCCGTCCCGCGCTCGAAGCCTACAGCGCCGCCATGTGCAATCTGGGTCGTCGCTTGATGAATATTGCACTGCAAGCCGCTGAAATCACGGATACATCCATCCTGTCAGCTTTCGACACGCCCACCACATGGCTGCGCCTGCTGCACTATCCACCGCAACCCTCATCCATTGCGGGCGACCTTTATGGCTCTGCACCACATACCGATTTCGGCTGCCTCACCCTGTTGGTGCAGGACGATGTCGGTGGGTTGCAGGTCAAGACACCTGCTGGGAATTGGGTCGACGTGCCCAAACGTGACGGCACCTTTGTGGTCAATGTGGGCGACATGCTGAACCGGATGAGCAACGGGCGGCTTTTGTCCACCCCACATCGGGTTATCAATCGATCTGGCCGCGAACGCTATAGCTGCCCTTTCTTCTTTGATCCCCATGTGCAAACCGTCATCGAACCCTTGCCGGGCACAGGCGCACCCCGCTTTGAACCGCAGATTTTCGGGGATTTCCTGCGAGGTGAGCTTGAAGCCGCCTATGAGGCGCATAAACCCGTGCAAAAATAGAGGATTTCCCCCTTGACCTGATGCCTGACCCTCGCAACAACGGCGCATGAGCACAGCACACCTGACCATCGACTTAAATGCGCTCGCCGATAACTGGCGGGCGCTTGACGCAAAAACCTCTGTCGAGACCGCCGCGGTGGTCAAGGCCGATGGCTATGGCTTGGACGCTGGCCGCGTCGCCAAGGCCCTAACCCGGGCCGGCGCGCGCAAGTTCTTTGTTGCCGCCGCCGAAGAAGGCATCGCCGTGCGCGACGCTGTTGGGCCCGACCCCGTGGTGTCTGTGTTTTCCGGACATATGGAAGGCGACGCCACGCTGTTGCGCGACTATGATCTGACACCGATGATCAATTCGGTCGATCAAATGCTGCGCCATGTGGAACAACTGCCCCACCACAGCTTTGGTATCCAACTGGACAGCGGCATGAACCGGCTCGGGATTGAACCCACGGAATGGGCCGCCCTGCGCGACATCGCCCTGCGCCAGATGCCAACGCTCATCATGTCACACTTGGCCTGCGCGGATGATCCCGATCATCCGATGAACCAGCAGCAATTGCAGACCTTTAAAGAGATGACCGCCGATATCAGCGTACCTTTGTCGCTGGCCGCAACCGGTGGCCTGTTGCTTGGTCCTGACTATCACTTTGACCTCTGCCGTCCGGGCGTGGGTCTCTATGGCGGTGAACCCTATGACGAGGCGAAGGCCGTCGTCACCTTGGATTTGCCCGTGATTCAAATTCGCGATGTCGAGGCCGGTGAAACCGTTGGCTATTCCAACACGTGGCAGGCCACACGCCCCTCGCGCATCGCCACCGTGGCTGCTGGATATGCCGATGGGCTGATCCGGGCCATTGGCTCAGGGATCGAAGTGTACGCTGATGATACGCCCTGTCCCGTCGTTGGGCGCGTGTCGATGGATCTGATCACCGTCGATGTTACCGATCTGGACACCATCCCCGACAATCTGCAAATGCTGAGCCGGCTTCAGACCGTCGATGATCTGGCCGAGGCCGCCGACACCATCGGCTATGAAATCCTGACCTCACTCGGTGGACGCTATAAACGGAGCTATCTGGGATGAACCCGCTGGCGATTTTGGCGCGACTTGGGGCTGCGGTCCTGTCGATACTGGCGGTCTTTGGGCGCGTGGCGATCTTTGCCTTTGGCGCGCTGACCCACATTGTCCGCCCGCCCTATTACCCGCGCGAATTCGCCCATGCGCTGCTCAACATCGGCTGGTTGTCCCTGCCCGTGGTTGGTCTGACCGCGATCTTCACCGGCGGCGCACTGGCGTTGCAGATCTACGCAGGCGGCGCGCGCTTTAATGCCGAGGCCGTCGTGCCCCAGATCGTCGCCATCGGTATGGTGCGCGAACTTGGCCCCGTTCTGGTGGGGCTGATGATTGCCGCGCGCGTGACCTCCTCCATCGCTGCGGAAATCGCGACCATGAAGGTGACCGAACAGATCGATGCCCTGGTCACCCTGTCGACCCACCCGATGAAATACCTTGTCGCGCCGCGGGTTCTGGCCGCCCTGCTGACGGTGCCAGTCCTTGTGGGGATTGGTGATATCATTGGCATCGCCGGTGGCTACACAGTTGCGGTCAAAAATCTTGGCTTTAACTCAGCTGCCTATCTGCAAAACACTGTCGATTTCCTCGAAACACGGGACATCGTGTCCTCACTGGTCAAAGGCGCCGCCTTTGGCGTCATCGCCTCGATCATGGGCTGCTATTATGGCATGAACTCTGGCCGGGGCGCACAGGGTGTTGGCCGCGCCACGAAATCCTCGGTCGAAGCCGCCGCCGTCTTAATTCTGGCGGCCAACTTTGTCCTTACCGGAGTGTTCTTTTCCCTATGACCCGACTGACCCTTGCCGCTCTGACGCTCTCTTTGACGTTGCCACAGGTTGCTTTGGCGCAGGATGCTCTGCTTCAGGAATTCAACACCTCCCGGCTTGAAGCCACCATGGGCTTTGATCAGGAACTCCAGCACGTGGCGTTCAAGTTTCTCAACGGGAAAACCAAGGCCGAAGCTGAGGCGTTCCTGCACGGTCAAAAATTCCGCTGCTTTGAAAACACCTGCGAGCGCGTGATTTTAGACAAAGAAACCTCTCACGATATCAACAACAGCACCGATCCGAACAAAGGCAAACTGTTTGGTCTGCGCCACACCGCACGCGCTACATTTTCGGTTGAGCTGTTGGCCGATGTTATCAAAATGCCTCAGGATCTGCGCGCCAACTTCCGCTATGAAACGGGCAAGGTGCCGTGGCACCGTCGCCCCAAAGATTCCGATTTCACGGTGCGCTATGATTAAGCTGGACTCAGTCTATAAATCCTTTGGCGACAACCACGTGCTGCGCGGCACCTCGCTTGAGATCGCCCAAGGCACATCCATGGTCATCATCGGCGGCTCTGGCACCGGGAAATCCGTGGCGCTGAAATCCGTGCTGGGTCTGATCACCCCCGATGCGGGCAAGATCTATGTGGATGGCAAAGATGCCTCCAAAGGCGACCGCGACGCGTTTCTGGCGCGCTTTGGCATGCTGTTTCAGGGCGGCGCGCTGTTTGACTCCCTGCCCGTCTGGCAGAACGTGGCGTTCCGCCTGCTGCGCGGCTCGCTCAAACGTCCACAGGCCGAAGCCCGTGAAATCGCCATTGAAAAACTGCGCCGCGTCGGTCTGAAACCTGATGTGGCAGACCGCCTGCCCGCCGAGCTGTCGGGTGGGATGCAAAAACGCGTCGGTCTGGCCCGCGCCATCGCCGCCGAGCCCGAGATCATCTTTTTCGATGAGCCCACCACCGGCCTTGATCCCATCATGTCCGGCGTCATCAACGATCTGATCCGCGAGATTGTCGTCGAAATGGGCGCCACCGCGATGACCATCACCCACGACATGTCATCCGTACGCGCCATTGCCGACAACGTCGCCATGCTACACGACGGCGTAATCCAATGGACCGGCCCCGTCGCCGACATGGACGCCTCAGGCGATCCCTATCTAGACCAATTTATCCACGGCCGCGCAGAGGGGCCGATTGAGGCGGTGCGGTGAATGTGGCCAATACTCTCTACGTGTTAGGATTACTAATCTCACCCTTCGCAGCTGCGTTTTTGACAATTTCAACAGGTGGCCACCTTCGAAAGAGTTCAAATTTGCAGCGCACTGGGTGGTGGTTGATGTTTCTTCCAGCGACTGTGTTTTTTTGGACGCTGCTAATTGTAGCTTCTCTTAGAATCACACCAGATTTCTGGCGCGTTTTTCCGATCGGGGTTCTTTCACTGGCCCTGTGGGGGCCACTTCTCCTTTCTATTTTGATAGTCATGTTTCTTTTGAAGTATGCGCTGTTTAAAAAAACCCAAGTGCCTCGTGCGTTAGCTTCATTGTTCCTCTGTGCAATAGCCGAATTCGCTGTGTTTTTGCCGTTATTGTTGCATGATCACGGATAATCAAGCGCTGGCCGCCACCCACTCAAGAATCCCTTGAACAGGCTTGACTAAGCACATAGCTCTTCAAAATGTTTTTACGCCTCGCCACCCTCTCCCTGCTCATCGCCTATCCCATCGCGTGGTTCGCCCCGCTGATGCGCGCCGGTCTGCTGCCGATCTTTGGCCTGTCTGAAATCAGCGTCATTACCGGGTTGCAATCGCTGTGGGGCTCGGACGTGGCGCTGGCGCTGATCGTTACCGGCTTTGCCGTCTTTGCACCCTATATCAAAACAATCGGGTTGGCGCTGGTCCAATGGGATCTGCTGGACAGGCGCGCGCTGCCCACGTTGCATGTGCTAGGCAAGCTCGCCATGGCCGACATTTTCCTGATCGCGCTCTACATCACCCTCGCCAAAGGGATTTCTTACGCCACCATCGAAACCGCATGGGGATTGTACCTGTTCACCGCCTGCATCCTCACCTCGATCGGCCTTGGCCTGTTAACGGAACGCAACATAAAACCCGTTCACTCCAACCTGTAATTGATTGAAAAGAAATATTTGTGTAAGATGTTTCTATTCGAGTAGCGCATTTAGTTTACAGATCCGGAATTCCAGCGGAGTCCCCAAAGTAGGCATAGGCTTATTTTCGCCCATTCCGGTCCATTGAACGACCCATCCGGGTCGCGGCTGGAAAGGATACCGATGTCCACCCTACGCAAGCTGATTCTGAATATTCAGGCGCTGTTCATTCGCCTCACGCTTTTCCTGATTTGTATTGCCGCCTTGATCGGTGTTGTCGCCACCTCTCTCTCTGCTCTTGGCATCTGGCCGTGGCTCAGCCTTGATGCCGGCATAAATGGAACCCCCTATCCACAGGCCGGAATGATCGCCCAAATTGGTCTGACAGTGCTGGCCTTGATGTTGGTTTTCTATCTACCCGCCAACGCCCGCATTCTAATGCTCGAAAAATCCCATCGCGATTTCAGCATCCATATGGATGACGTCACACTGGCCTATCACACTGCACACGCCGCAGATCGGGCCGGCACTTTTCAAATCGCTTCTGAATTTGATGCAGTCAAAGAACGGCTGATATTTTTACGCGAACACCCCACACTGGGCGATCTGGAACCGGACGTGTTGGAACTGGCCGCCCAGATGAGCCAGGTCAGTCACGATCTAGCGCTCACCTATTCCGACGAAAAAGTCTCGCGGGCCCGGACCTTCCTCAAGCAGCGTCAGGAAGAGATGGAGCAATTCACCACCCGTTTGGACGAGGCAAAGATCATCCTGCACGAGTTGCAGCAATGGACCCGCGACGTCGAAATCGAAGAATCCATCGCCAAATCACAGCTATCCCGCCTGCGCGAAGAGCTGTTCGAACTCTTGCCAGAGCTGTCAGCACAACTGCAAGCGCCCCCAGACGGAACCGATCCCGACGAAGGATCCGTAGTGCCGATGCAAAGCCCTCAGATCCGCGACTGACCCATCCCTCACCCCACCTGCTGGCCAAGCCACCGCAGATTGCGCGCGACAATCATTTTGTGGGCGGGCGCGACGAGCACCATGTACAGACGCCCCACCCAATTGTGGGTGATCACACTTGACGTGATGGATACCGTGCAATCCTGCACACTGATGCAGGTCATGACATCCAGATGCGTATCGCGTTCCGTCAAGGTCAAAACCTGCGGGCTGATGTGCTCCACCAAAAAGAAATCCAATTTCTGCCCCACCTCGACCTGCGCCGGAGTGGTCCCTGAGAACCCACCGATCCGCTTAACGCCAAACTTGGAAACCACCGCATCGCGAATGGCAAAGGCGCGCTTAACCACAGGCATGGGCTGACGCATGATCTGCCGCCACGCCTCCAAAGCCGTCATCGGTTGGGTCAAGGTAACAGACTGACTGTCCAGAAAGTTCAAGTCCCCCTCCGGCCCGACAATTTGAATGGCCGCGCCTTTCCAATAAAAGATTTGACCATTTTCCATTGGCTGACCTTTCTCGTGTCCTGCGCAAACACTCGTCGCACACCTCAGCTCCCGCAAGGCTCCAAAACGCCACAGCTTTTGTGTGGCACGCGACCGTGCAACCCGCCCCCAAGGTCGCACCGATGGCCCCTTTTGGGGCCTGAGGCGCGACCTCCCCTTGTGATTACCCCGTTTCACAGTCAGGGCTTGAGGCCCCGCCTCTCCTCAGGCACTAAAGCCCCATGGCAAAGAAATCATTCTCCTGTTCCGCCTGCGGAGCCTCCTTTACGAAATGGTCCGGGCGTTGCGAAGGCTGCGGCGATTGGAACACCATTTCACAAGACAAACCATTGTCCGCCGGACCTGCCTCCAAATCGATTGGCAGCAAACGTGGCAACGCAATCGAGCTGACAAACCTGTCCACCGAAGAGGCCCCCCCACCACGCACGACCTGTGGATTGGGCGAACTTGACCGGGTGTTGGGCGGGGGCTTGGTGCCTGCCTCTGCAATCCTTGTGGGCGGTGATCCCGGCATCGGGAAATCGACCCTGTTGTTGCAGGCCGCAGCACAATTCGCCAACGCAGGGCTGAAAACCATCTATGTCTCGGGCGAAGAGGCCTCGGCACAGGTGCGCATGCGGGCCAAACGTCTTGGGCTAAGCGATGCGCCGGTGCAGCTGGCCGCGGAAACCAACCTGCGCGACATCCTCACCACGCTTGAGGCAGAAAAACCCCAACTTGCCATCATTGATTCGATCCAAACCATGTGGGCCGACAATGTCGAAAGCGCGCCGGGATCGGTCAGTCAGGTCCGTTCCGCCGCGCATGAATTGACCACATTCGCCAAACGCCACGGTGTATCCGTGATTCTTGTGGGTCACGTCACCAAAGATGGCCAAATCGCTGGCCCCCGCGTGGTCGAACATATGGTCGACACCGTGCTCTATTTCGAGGGCGAGCGCGGCCACCAGTTCCGCATCCTGCGCGCCGTGAAAAACCGATTTGGTCCAGCCGACGAAATCGGCGTCTTTGAAATGACCGGCGCCGGATTGGCCGAGGTCACGAACCCCTCGGCCCTGTTTCTGTCGGAACGCGGCGAACCCAGCCCCGGTTCGGTGGTCTTTGCCGGGATCGAAGGCACCCGCCCCGTTCTGGTCGAAATGCAAGCGCTGGTTGCACCCTCACCGCATAGCCAACCCCGACGCACAGTCGTGGGATGGGATGGCGGGCGTCTGGCGATGATCCTCGCCGTTCTCGAAGCCCGCTGTGGCATCCCGTTCACCGGGTTGGATGTCTATCTCAACGTCGCCGGCGGCATGAAAATTTCCGAACCCGCCGCGGATCTGGCCGTCGCCGCCGCCTTGCTCAGCGCGCGCGAAGACGCTGCACTTCCGGCAGATACGGTGGTTTTTGGCGAGATTTCTCTGTCCGGAGCCCTCAGACCGGCCCCTCAGACGGAAAACAGGTTGAAAGAAGCGCAAAAACTTGGTTTCACCGCAGCCATCGCTCCTGCAGGTGGCAAAACCGGATCTGGTGGTGGACTGAAACTGTCTCGCCCCTCGGATTTGACCGGATTTGTTGGCGAAACATTTGGAGCAGGATAATTTGGCCCAACGCGGGCAGATGCAATAACGGGCGAGGACCATGGAAGGTTTTACCATCATAGACGGGGTCGTTGCCCTTGTAATTTTCTTGTCAGCGCTGCTGGCCTATTCACGCGGCTTTGTACGCGAGGCGATGGCAATTGTCGGCTGGATCGCAGCTGCTGTTCTTGCCTTTCTGTTCGCCCCCAAAGCGATGCCCCTGATCCGCGAGTTGCCGGTTGTCGGGGAATTCCTGGCAGACAGCTGTGAACTTTCGGTGATTGCGTCCTTTGCCGCCGTATTTGCACTGGCGCTGATCATCGTCAGCTTCTTTACCCCGCTGTTTTCATCGCTGGTGCAACGCTCTGTTCTGGGCGGTCTGGATCAGGGCGTTGGGTTCCTCTTCGGGGTTCTGCGCGGCATCCTGCTCGTGACCATTGCCTTTTTTGTCTATGACACCGTGATGACAGGTCAGAACTTCACCATCGTCGACGAAAGCCGTTCGGCTCAGGTTTTCGCTCAAATGACCGGTAAAATCGAAGCCCAAAACCCCGAGCAAGCTCTGGGCTGGGTCACACAGCAATACGAAGAGTTGGTTGGCACCTGCACGAAATAAGCGGTTCGCGCTGGGTATCGGCGCAGCAGCTTAGACAGAAAACACAACGGCCCCCGATTCGGTGGGCCGTTTTTTTATGGGCCGATGCCACCTGAGACACAGGTTTGACCCCAATTTCGTGCAGATGTCCGCCCCTGCGGCAAAAAGATTTGTGATCCTTTCGTGACACAGCGCCTTTCAAGTACTATGTGGGGGCCAACCCTCTCACCGGAAACGGAGCTGCTTGCCGTGACTCGCCCGCAGACACCCCCCGCTCAGTGTACTGAGACCCCCCCTCTGAAACACAGCAGGCCAGAGATGGATTAACGACACCACACCGGGCCGCGTTTTACATCAAACGCCCCCATGCAGAGAAAAACCCAACCGGGTGACCTGATTTCCCACTGTCATACTCACCGCTGCAAATGACACATCGGAAATCGCCCTTTTCTCTGTATTCCAAACCTCAAGCGCGCTAGGGAGCGCGTGCCGAGACTAAGTTGAACAGCCAGCAGCAAACGAACTCTGTGGAATTGGAGCCCTTACATGTGCGGGATTTTAGGGATCGCAAGTCGGAACAACGACGTATTTGCGGAACTGTACGAAGGTTTGCTGATGCTCCAGCATCGTGGTCAGGATGCGTCAGGCATCGTTACTGACACCGGCGAATTTTTCCGGGAACGCAAAGCCAACGGTTTGGTCAAGGACGTGTTCAAAGCCCAAGACGCCGACACGCTGACCGGGCGCATTGGCATGGGTCACGTCCGCTACCCAACAGCCGGCTCGCTCAGCGCAGCTGAGGCCCAACCGTTTTTCGTCAACGCGCCCTACGGCATCTATCTGGTGCACAACGGCAATATCACCAACACTGAAGAACAACGCGAAAAAGTTACGGCTAAGTACAGCCGCCACCTGCGTACCACCTCTGATTCCGAAATCATGCTGAACGTGCTGGCGGACAAAGTGGCCGACGCGATCAAGGTCAACGGCAACGCTGATCCGGTGCGCAACGTCTTTGCTGGCGTCAAAATGATGATGGAACGCATCCAAGGCGCCTATTCGGTGATCTGCCTGATTGCTGGCGTTGGCATGCTCGCGTTCCGCGACCCCAACGGCATTCGCCCCTTGTCCGTTGCCAAACGTGACGCCGACGGTGACGGCGACGATTTCGCTTTTGCGTCCGAAGACGTGGCATTCGGCATCAACGGGTTCGAAAAAATCCGCGACGTCAAACCCGGCGAAGCGATCCTGATCGACCACGACGGCAAAATGCACGAATTCCAAGCGGTCGAAGGCAACCTGACACCCTGTATCTTTGAATACGTTTATCTGGCGCGCCCCGATTCGCTGCTGGACGGCATTTCGGTCTACAAAACTCAGCTGCGTATGGGGCAGACACTGGCAAAACAGATCCAAGACAGCGGTCTGGACATCGACGCCATCATCCCCGTCCCTGACAGCGCCCGCCCCGTGGCACTTGAAGTTTCCAACGCGACTGGCATCCGCTACCGCGAAGCACTAGTCAAAAACCGCTACGTGGGCCGGACTTTCATCATGCCCGGTCAGGAAGAGCGGCAGAAATCCGTTCGGCGTAAACTGAACGCTATTCCGCTTGAGATGAAAGATCGCAACATTCTGCTGATCGACGATTCCATCGTACGCGGCAACACCATCAAAAAGATCGTCCAGATGTGCCGCGAAGCCGGTGCCAAAAAGGTCTACATCGCCAGCGCCTCGCCGCCCGTGATCTATCCCAACGTCTATGGCATCGACATGCCAACCAAGCACGAGTTGATCGCCAACGGTCTCGATATCGAAGAGATTCGTCAGGAACTGGGCGCAGACGCACTGTTTTACCAGAAACTCGATGATCTGATCTGGGCCGCCACCGAAGGCAATCCGACGATCAAACAGTTCGATTGCTCTTGTTTTGATGGCCAATACATCACCGGCAGCGTCAGCGAGGGCTATCTTGATAGCCTCGAAAGCAGCAACCGCGTCAGCAAAAAAATCAAAGACATGCCTTCAGCCGGCGCATCGTGGAATGCCGCGAAACTGGCCACCGGCTAACGGGCACCGGGTCACGCGCACTTTTCCGCCGATCCGATTCCACTCAAAATCTCGAACGATCCAAGGGGCCTACGGGCCCCTTTTCTTTGGCCCCAAGCCGAAACAGCGAAACCCTGCCGCGCCGCAGCAAACCTGCTTTTACCCCTTTCCCGGCTCTGATACCTCCCCGCTCTGACATTTGTGCAAACGGCCATGACCGGGATAGGATCAGACGTGTCGAATACCAAAGTAAACTCGGCCGCCACCCAACAAGGGGTGATCCGCAAAAACCAGATCGCGATCTTGGGCGTCTTTGGCCCCAAGGATAAATTGCGCGCGCTTGTCCGCCTGTCCAATGGGCGTGTCGAACAAGTGAAAACGGGGGATCGCGTCGCCTCGGGTCAGATTGTGGCCATCGACGACAAGGGCATAATGCTGCGGCAAAGAGGCCAGACCAAGCGCATCGCCATCGCGGGCAGCTGATCCCCCTTGACCCAAGCCCTGCATCAGGTCAAACCCCGCTCATGACCGATACGCCCAAACTCGCCCTGATCACTGGTGCCTCGCGTGGCCTAGGGGCCGCCCTCGCCGAGGCGCTTGCGCCCACCCACCACATCATCGCTGTGGCCCGGACCACTGGCGCCCTCGAAGAGCTGGATGACCGCATTCAGGCCCAAGGTGGTTCTGCCACGCTGGCCCCAATGGACATCACAGATCCCGCAGCCATGGCCACGCTGTGTCGCGGTATTCATGATCGCTGGGGCAAACTGGACCTGTGGCTGCACACCGCCATCCACGCAGCCCCCCTGACACCTGCGCCCTTTGTTGACGCCAAGGATTGGACCAAATCGCTGGCGATAAACACAACGGCCACCTCGGTTTTGATCCCCTATATCGCGCCCCTGCTGGGTTCCGAAGGACAGGCCGTGTTCTTTGACGACCCCAAAGCGGGCGAAAAATTCTACGCCACCTACGGCGCCACCAAAGGCGCACAGATGTCACTGGCCCGCAGCTGGGCCGCGGAATCCGTAAAGACCGGCCCCCGCGTCACCATCGTCAAACCCGCACCCATGCCAACAGCCCTACGGGCGCGCTTTCACCCTGGTGAGGACCGCGATGTTCTGACCCCCGCCTCGGATGAGGCCGCACGCATCGTCGCAAGCCTGTAGCGGTTACAGCGCGTCGCTATACCAGCGCGCAAAACTGGCCACATTGGGCTCCAGATCCGGCTGGAACCGCCCCGACACCGCGTCGGGGTTTTCCATCCCACGCTGCTGATTGATCAGCGCAGGCACATCTTCGGCTAACGCCGCATCCAACCGTTCTAAATAGGCCGCCACCCGGGTGTCGAACCCGGGCAAGGCACAGGTCTCGGGATGGAAACAGGCGGTTTGCACCACCTTGCAACGGTTCGGGGCCACCGGATAGGCCTCATAACACCACAACGCATCGCTGTTGGCGGCAAAAGTCATATTGGGGAACACCCACGTATACCGCGCGCCTTGCGTCGCATGCCCCTGCAGGCCCGGCATATCCGGTAAGGCATTGTCCTGCGCACTCTCCAACAGCGCCCCGGTACCCTCGGTTCGCCCGAACTGTGTGGCAAACGCCCCCTGTACTAGATCCGCCGGATCGGGGGCGGCATAGATACTGTCGATGGAATCGGGATGCACAAACGGCAGGTGATAATATTCGTTGAACACCTCTAGGAACATTTTCCAGTTGCAATCGACCTCCAACTCACGCCGCCGCACGCTGCGCAGCTGCTCCAGTGGCCAAGACGCGTGAATGTCTAAAAAATCCCCCAGATGCTGGTCCAACGGCCCCGCCGCCTGATCCAGACACACAAAGATAAACCCTGCGCGTTCTTCGACGCGGTAGGCGATTAACCCGTTGTCCGCACGATCAAACCCGGTGGCCGCCTCCATCTGCGGCGCGGACACCAGCCGTCCGTCCAGCGCATAGAACCATGAATGGAACGGGCAGCGGATGCCCTTGCAGCTCCCCGCGCCATCCAACAATCGTGCCCCTCGATGGCGGCAAGTGTTGGCATAGGCACGCAATACCCCACCCTTGTCACGCACCAGCAAAACGGTCTGATCCGCGAAATCCAGCGTGATGAAATCACCGGGGTCGGCCACCATATCTGACCGCCCGACGCCAACCCACCCTTGCCGGAAAAGCCGTTCGACCTCAATGTCTTGCGCGCCCGTCTTAGTGTAGCATTGCGGCGGCAAGCTTGACGCTTCTTCCGCCGCCTTACGACAATCCACAAACACCTCATCGCCTCGCATTGCCAAACCCTCCCTGACCGATGCCCAAACTCATGCGGACATCTCGCGTCAAGGACCAGATCCAGTCTGTTCCGAAAACGTCACCCTTGAAGAATTCGCAAGGCTCAGCTCAAGGCAACCCCATGGCGCCCGGCCAGATCGCAAAAGAACTGCCATGCCACCCGGCCAGACCGAGACCCGCGTGTAGCCTGCCACTCGATCGCCTCAGCCCTCAACGTCGCCGCATCAACACTCAGCCCATGGGCGGCGCAATAGCCATTGATCATTGCAAGATATTCGTCCTGATCACAGGGATGGAACCCCAACCACAGCCCGAACCTGTCCGACAAAGACACCTTCTCTTCAACCGCCTCTGACGGATTGATCGCGCTCGACCGTTCGTTTTCAATCATATCGCGCGGCATCAAATGACGACGGTTCGAGGTGGCATAAAACAACACGTTTTCGGGGCGCCCTTCGATGCCCCCATCGAGCACCGCCTTGAGGCTCTTGTAATGTTGATCATCATGGCTGAACGACAGGTCGTCACAAAACAGAATGAACCGCTGTTCAGCACTGCGCAGATGGTTCAACAATTGCCCCACCGACGGCAGATCCTCGCGCTGCAATTCAACCAGCTTCAGCCCGTCAAAATCTGCTTGAACAGTGGCATGCACTGCTTTGACAAGGCTGGATTTCCCCATCCCGCGTGCCCCCCACAGCAGCGCATTGTTCGCGGCCAATCCGGCCGCAAACCGGCGGGTGTTTTCCAACAGCGTATCGCGCGACCGGTTGATCCCCACCAGCAGATCCAGATCGACCCGATTGACCGCAGCCACAGGGCTCAGCCGCTCCGGCTCCACATGCCAGACAAACGCACTCGCCACATTGAAATCAGGTGCCGGCAACGGCGCTGGCGACATCCGTTCCAAAGCTTCGGCAATGCGGATCATAGGGTCTTGGGTCACGAGGGGGCCTCCGTCTGATTTTGCCAAACCTCAAACCACGTTCCCACCTCAACAGCAAGAGCCAGCCCCTTGATCGTCGCCCTGATCGCCCACACTCAGGTTGCGTAATCTGCCCCGCGCTGATCCAGCATTCGGATCAAACCAGGCCATTCTGTCTTTCCATTGTAATTGTAATGCTCAGACGCCGCCATCTGATCCTGATATCGCGCCACCTTTTGCGGATCAATCAGATGCGGCTCACGTCCCATCGACAACGTCTTGATCTGCGTTGAACAGGTCTGGCGCAGAAAATATGCCCGGAAAAAGGCGGCGGCTGCCGTGTCACCCAGCGCATAATAGCCATGGTTCCGGCTGATTAGAATTTGATTTTGACCCAGTTTTTTAACGAAATGATCCCCAAAAGCATCATCCTCTTCAAACTCATACTCGATGTATCCGGTAATATTACCCAAATAGACAGCTGGCTGATTGAGCGGCAACAACCCCTCTTCGATTGATCCAACCGCCATCACCTCCTCTTCATGCCCGTGCACAAAAAAGTTTGCTTCGGCACGCGACCCAAAGATCCATTTGCACAAGTTCTGCACCCCATCGTTAAGCCAAGGCCCATCTGATCTGACTGGCTGGCCATCGGCATCGATCTTGATCATGTCCGATGCACGTGCTTCCTCCCAAAACATGCCATAGGGGTGCACAAGGTAGTGATCCGGTTGGTCAGGCACCCGCGCGCTGATGGCCCCATTCACCAAGTCTGACATGCCATAGTGGGCAACGATACGATACAAAGCCGCCAGTTCAACACGGGCCTGCCATTCAGCATCAGAGCAATCTTTCATCGGGTTTGGGGGGGTAACAGACATCTGTCGGTCCTTGTTGGGTCATTTTCTCTCTCATCGAAAAACGGATCAGATTGAGCGTCTGACACAAAGACGACATCAGGGTCTATTTTACACCCCTAGGATAAATTCCGACACCGCAACAAAAAGGGCGCGCAGGTTGCCCCGCGCGCCCGTTGTTCAGATCTCCAAGGGATTACTTGCCCTTGTCATCCGTATGTTCGTCACCGTCCTCATCATCGAACTCGGCAAGCATCGGATCATCAAAATGCCCATCCTCTTCGTCGTCGTAATACCCTTCTTCGCGCAACTTGGCTTCGCGTTTGGTTTCCACCCGACGCACGAGGAAGATTGAGATCTCATAAAGACCGTAAACCACCACAAACAAGATAACCTGCGTGATCACATCCGGCGGAGTCACCAACGCGGCCAGAACCAGAATGGCGACCACCGCGTATTTGCGGACCGCACCCAGCCCCTCGGCACTGACCAGACCGGCCTTGCCCATCAGGGTCAACAGAACAGGCAACTGGAAACACAGACCAAACGCCACGATGAACTTGATCGTCAGGTTCAGATATTCCTGCGCCGAGCCCTGAAACACCACGCTCAGCGGCGCAGCTGCGCCCTCAGCCACGGCCTCGCCCCCGGTGCCAAATTGCTGGAACCCAAGGAAGAAATCATAAGCCAGCGGTGTCACCACATAAAACGCAAAGCTTGCACCCAGCAGGAACATGAACGGCGATGCGATCATGAACGGCAGGAACGCGCCCTTTTCGTTCTTGTAAAGACCCGGCGCCACAAACCGCCACATCTGCATCCCCAGATAGGGAAACGACAGGATCAATCCCCCCAGCAACGAGACTTTGATCGCAACGAAAAAGCCCTCTTGCGGTGAGATAAAGATCAGATCGCAATCCTGCCCCCGCTCGGCCAACACCGTACACAGTGGGTTGGTGAGAAAGTTAAAGATCGGCGTCGCCACGGTGAAACAGATGATCATCCCGATCAGGAACGCCACCACACAGTGGATCAGCCGATTGCGCAGCTCGGCCAGATGTTCGATCAGCGGGGCTGAGCTGTCTTCGATCTCGTCTGTGTTGCTCATGTTTTGGTCTCGGTTTCTGTGTTCAACGCCGCCTCGGCCTCATCCGCCTTGGCCAGTGCCTCGGCTGCTTCGCGCGCTTTGCGCTCTGCTGCGGCCCGCGCGGTCGAAGCTTGGATCTTTTTCGCAGCCTCAGCCCGCTCTGCCGCCAACTTGCCGGTTTCGCTGTCAGCATCGAACTTGGTCGGATCAATCGCTGATGTCATCTCGCGCGCGGCGTCTTTGACACCATCCATCGCAGCGCTGACCGGATTGCTTGCGGCTTTCAGCCCTTTGGCGATGTCATTGACACCCGACTCGTCCGCGGCGTCGTTCATTGCGGTGCTGAATTCACGCGCCATGCCTTTGGCCTTGCCGACCCAGCGTCCCACATTGCGGAACAGGATCGGCAAATCCTTAGGCCCTACGACAATCAGCGCCACAACGCCGATCACCAAAAGCTCGGTCCAGCCCAGATCGAACATCTGCGCTTAGACCTTGTCTTTGTCGGTCGCAGAATCAGCCGCAGGGGTCACGTCTTTGGCGTCGTCGCTCAGCTCTTGATCCAACTCAGCAGTGCCTTCGTTCACACCCTTTTTGAACGAGGTGATGCCTTTGCCAACTTCGCCCATCAACGAGCTGATTTTGCCCCGACCAAACAGAACCAGAACGACGACGGCAATCAGCAGAAGGCCAGGCAGGCCAATATTGTTCAACATGTGATGTCTCCTCATGGGGCCCTGCGCATCCCCGCGCCGGGCTTGAATTTCGCCTATAGGTGTAACGCGCGCCCCCGATCCGGGGAAAGGGACAGCGGTCCAGAATCCCGCACCGATCACGCAAATTGTGAACTTTCTCAGTGCGCCTCGCACCCAACTGACAGGTTTATGTCAGTTGACCCCTGCTAGGTCCACCCCATCAACCACAGGAGACTTGATATGACCAAAAACGTAGCTGAAACTGTTAGCTTTACCCTCGCCCCCGGTGTCACCACAGATCAGTTCATCGCGCTAAGCCAGAAATCCGATGCTTTTGTGCGCCAAAACCCCGGGTTTATCTTTCGCCGCCTCAGTGCGGGTGAAGACGGACGCTGGACCGATACGGTGATCTGGGCCGACATGGAAACCGCTCAGGCCGCGGCCGCCGATTTTCCAAAACAGGACTTTGCACCAGCCCTGATGGCCGCCATCGCCCCAGGAAGTGAAACGATGCGACACGAAACCATCCATTGGACCGTCGCCCCGTCTTGACGCGCGCCCGGTGCCTGCGCCAAGGATAGCCCATGCGCCGCACCGACCGCCTCTTTGATATCATCCAAATCCTGCGCGACGGTAAACTGCACCGCGCGCAGGACATCGCCACCCGACTCGAGGTGTCGGTGCGCACCATTTATCGCGATATGGACACGCTGACCGCTTCGGGCGTCCCAGTCGAAGGCGAACGCGGCGTCGGCTATATGGTCCGCGAAGCGATCACCCTGCCCCCGCTGACCCTCACCACCGAGGAACTCGAGGCGCTGAACCTTGGCATGGCCATCGTCGCCGAAGCCGCCGATCCCGCACTTAAATCCGCAGCCCTTTCGCTGGCTGACAAGATCGACGCGGTGCTACCCACCCAGACTGTGGCCGAGGCTGACGCCTGGAAATTCGCGGTCTATCCCTTTGCCGATGCCGCGCGCGGCTTTACCCATATGGCGCCGCTCCGGGCCGCGATCAAATCCCGCCAGAAACTGCGGCTCGTCTACCAGCGCATTGATGGGGAATTGACCGACCGCACCATCCGCCCGTTGCATATGGAATACTGGGGCCGCGTCTGGACGCTGACCGCTTGGTGCGAAAACAGAAATGATTTCCGAGTGTTCCGCGTTGACCTTATCCAAGACGCAATGCCACTCCCCGAACTATTCATAGATGAACCCGGAAAGCGGCTAGAAGATTACGTGCCCTAAAACCTACTTGGCGTTGGGAAAAAACAGCTGCTGCCCGTCCAACTTATAATTGGCAATCGCGGCCTGCCCATCTGGGCCAATCAACCAGTCAATAAACCTCTGCCCGGATTCAGCCCGCACGCCGGGGTGCTTTTCTGGGTTCACCAAAATGACGCCATATTGATTGAACAGGCGCGCATCGCCTTGGACCAGCACCCCCATGCCCGCCTTGTTGCCAAAGGCGATCCAAGTGGCGCGATCCGTCAGCACATAGGCCCCCATGCCCGCCGCTACGTTCAACGTCGCGCCCATGCCCGATCCTGTTTCGCGATACCAATCGCCCGATGCCCCTGTCAGATCAACACCAGTCGCAGCCCAATGTTTCAATTCCGCCTTGTGCGTTCCACTGTCATCCCCGCGCGAGGCAAACGGCACCTCGGCCTCTGCCAGTGCGCGCAAAGCGGCAACAATGTCAGTGCCCCCCGCGATACCAGCCGGGTCATCAATCGGACCAACCAGAACAAAGTCATTGTACATCACATCAAAGCGCTGCACGCCCCAGCCATCTGCAACAAACTGGTCTTCGGCGGATTTGGCATGCACCAGCAACACATCCCCATCGCCGTTGGTCGCGTTGCGAATGGCCTGCCCTGTGCCAACCGCCACAACGCGCACATCGATCCCGGTCTCGGCCTCGAACCACGGCAGGATCGAATCCAACAACCCCGAGTTCTGCGTCGATGTCGTGGATTGCACCACGATAAAGCTCTCGTTCGCGTGGGCGCCAGTTGCCCCAAGGCCAAGCGTTATCACGGCCGCTCGGGTCCAATGTGCGATCATATCCTGTCTCTCCGGATCTCGTCTTATATCACCAATGCACCGGCCAGAAACCGACGCGTCATTTCTTGTTGTGGATGCCCCAACACCTGCGCCGCAGGTCCCTGTTCGATCACACGCCCCCGCTGCATGACCACCGCGTCTTGGGCCAAACGACGGGCTTGTCCGATGTCATGCGTCACCATCACCACCCGCACCCCCTCGCGGGAGGCTTTGAATATCAAGTCTTCAATCGCCTGTGTCGCCGCCGGATCCAACGCGCTGGTCGGTTCATCCATAAACAACACTTGCGGTCTGCACGCCAACGCCCGCAAAATCGCCAGACGCTGGGCCTCGCCCCCCGACAAAGATCGGGCAGGTTGGCGGGCTTTACCCTCCAGACCGCCCTCTTGCAACAGCGCAGCAAGGCGCGCTTTGCGCGCCGCACGTGCCATGCCCTGACGGCGCAGCACAAAATTCAAGTTGGCCGCAACCGAGCGGCGCAACAGCACAGGTTTTTGAAACACCATAGCCTGCGTCGCCCGATGGGCTGCCCCCATCGGCTGCCCGTCCTGAAACACACGCCCCTCATCCGGGGCAATCAACCCATGCAAACACCGCAACAGCAGGCTTTTGCCCGCCCCGTTTGGCCCCAGAATGACAATCGG
This sequence comes from Paracoccaceae bacterium, assembly GCA_965183835.1. Taxonomy (GTDB): domain Bacteria; phylum Pseudomonadota; class Alphaproteobacteria; order Rhodobacterales; family Rhodobacteraceae; genus OMPR01. Next base: position 38,764 of record CBCYME010000007.1, read on the forward strand.
CCCCGGTCCATCGAGCACCAGCGCTGGCACATCCAACAACGGATGTGCGGCGCGCGCTACTCGCTGTCCCTGAATTTCAAACCCGCCCTGCCTCTCCTTCATGTCACGCATGACCCAAACTTTCGCGTTCAGACCGCAGGCTTAACACGCTCAGCCCCGCGTTCACCACCACCGCCAAGCCGATCAGAATCGCCCCCAACGCCAGCGCCAACGCCAAATTCCCCTTAGAGGTTTCCAACGCAATCGTTGTCGCCATCACCCGCGTCACATGGTTGATATTGCCGCCCACAATGATCACCGCGCCCACTTCGGCAATCGCGCGCCCAAATCCGGCCAACAACGCTGTAAGCAACGCCACGCGCGCATCCCACAACAACACTGACACCGAAGCCAAGCGCGACACCCCAAGGGATCGCAACTGTTCGGAATATTCTGCGGCTAGCATCTCGACCACCTGCCGGGTCAATGTGGCAATGATCGGGGTCACCAGCACCACCTGCGCAATAACCATCGCCGTCGGGGTATACAGTAATTGCAACACCCCCAACGGACCCGTGCGCGACAACATCAGATACACCAACAATCCAACAACCACCGGCGGCAGCCCCATCAAGGCATTGATCAATACAATCACCACCCGCCGCCCAGCAAACCGCCCGACCGCCAGCGCCGCCCCCAACGGCATCCCGATCAGAGCCGCGCAATCAACGACACCCGCAGCGACAGACCCACTATGGCCCACAACTCGGGGTCCCCAGAAACGATCAGACCCAAAGCGGATGTGAGTTCTTGCGAAAACTCCTGCATTATTTACACGTTAGCGCAGACATTCATAAGATTTGCACCACCTTACACGCCCTGATTTACGGCGTCACAGCCCGCCAACCCGCACCAGAACCGACATATGAGAACGAAAAAACGCGGCCCTCAGAAAGAGAGCCGCGTTCCAATCGTCATTTCGTGGGGGTTACTTCAGCGCAGCATCCGTAATCACATGTGTCCACGCCCCTTCGGGTTTCTTCGTGATCACCGGATCTGATCCGCCACCCAGCAAGGTAGAGACGGTGCGATCAAAGTCGGCAGGATCCAAGGCGCCATTCGACCCAGCGGTCAGCTTGGCGATTTCACCCATCATACGTTTCTGATGTGCCTCAGTCTGTGCGCCGGATGCGTCGTTGTCCAACACGATCCCAGCTGCCTCGTCAGGGTGCGCCTCGGCGTATTTCCAGCCCTTCATCGACGCACGCACAAAGCGGGTCATCTTATCGACAAACGCCGGATCTTGCAGATTCTCTTCCAGTGCGTAAATGCCGTCTTCCAACGTCGCCACGCCCTGCTCTTCGTACTTAAAGGTCACCAGCTCATCCGGGCTGACGCCTGCATCCAGAACCTGACCATATTCGTTGTATGTCATGGTCGAGATACAATCTGCCTGACGCTGCAGCAGGGGATCCACGTTAAAGCCCTGCTTCAGAACCGTCACGCCATCGTCGCCGCCATCGGTGCTGATGCCCTCTTGGCTCATCCAGCTGAGGAATGGGTATTCGTTGCCAAAGAACCAAACGCCAATGGTCTTGCCTTTGAAATCCTGTGGGCTGGTAATGCCAGTGTCTTTCCAGCAGGTCAGCATCAACCCCGAGGTTTTAAACGGCTGCGCAATGTTTACCACCGGCAGACCCTTTTCGCGTGCCGCCAGTGCAGATGGCATCCAGTTCAGCATCACATCGGCGCCACCACCGGCCAGAACCTGTGGCGGTGCAATGTCAGGACCACCCGGCAGAACCGTTACATTCAGATCTTCGTCCGAATAGAATCCCTTGTCCAGGGCCACATAGTACCCTGCAAACTGGGCCTGCGTGACCCACTGCAACTGCAGCTTCACATCATCGGCTGCCAGGGCCGAGGTCGCCGCAAAACTTGCGGCCAATGCGGCACCACTCAGTAGCTTTTTCATATCTTCACTCCTTGTTGAACGTTGTTTGCCTCATGTTTACCCGAGGTCTTGTTAAAAAATCTCTCTCCTTATCCGCGCTGGGACGGGTGCCAAAAGGTCACGGCCTTCTCAACCATTGCCACGACACCATAAAAAAGCGATCCCGCCAAGGCAGCGACCACAATTTCAGCCCAAACCATATCCAGTGCCAATTGTCCGACGCTGGTGGAAATCCGAAATCCCATGCCCACAGTGGGCGATCCAAAGAACTCGGCCACGATTGCACCGACCAACGCCAATGTGGTCGCGATTTTGAGCCCGTTGAACACAAACGGCATCGCAGCCGGCAAACGCAACTTAAAGAACGCCTGCCAATAGCTCGCAGCATAAGTTTCCATCAAATCGCGCTGCATCGCCGTGGTTTCTCGCAGCCCTGCAACCGTGTTCACCAGAACCGGAAAGAACACCATGACCACCACAACGGCCGCCTTGGATTGCCAGTCAAAGCCGAACCACATCACCAGAATGGGAGCCGTGCCCACAATGGGCAATGCCGCAACAAAGTTCCCCACCGGCAACAAACCCAACCGCAGGAATTCCCAACGGTCCACCGCAATCGCCATCAAAAAACGCCGCACTGCACCCGATCAGGTAGCCGCTCAGCGCGCCTTTGATAAAGGTCTGCGCGAAATCCACCCACAGGATCGGGATCGAACCCGCAAAGCGCACCGCAATCAGTGACGGCGCAGGCAAAATCACCAACGGCACTTCTAAGCCGCGCACCACCAGTTCCCAAACCAACAGCAGCGTCACGCCAAAGATCGTAGGGATCAGCAACTTGACTGCACGGGTTTGTGCATTTGGCCCTTCGGGCCAGACGGGTGTTAATCCACCACCCTAGGATCCAAACGCCAAATGCCATCACAACCAACATCATGACGCCATCCCCATCCGTTTAAGCACCGCTTTTTCGATCAACCCCAACAGACCGACCAAACACGCGGCTAAAATGGCGGCAGCAAACAGCGCCGACCAGATCTGGACGGTTTGTCCATAATAGCTGCCTGCCAACAAACGCGCGCCCAACCCGGCCACGGCCCCTGTTGGCAACTCACCAACAATGGCCCCGACCAATGATGCGGCGATCCCGATTTTCAGCGAGGTGAACAGATACGGCATCGATGCAGGCAATCGCAGCTTCCAAAACCCCTGCGCATTTGATGCGCTATAGGTGCGCAACAGGTCCAACTGCATATGATCCGGGCTGCGCAGCCCTTTGACCATGCCAACAACCACCGGGAAAAACGACAGATAGGCCGAGATGATCGCCTTGGGGATAATGCCCTGCACCCCAACGGAATACAGCACGACGATAATCATCGGCGCCAAGGCAATAATCGGAATGGTCTGACTGACAATCGCCCAAGGCATCACAGACATATCCATGACTTTGGAATGCACGATGCCAACGGCCAGCAAAACGCCCAAGCCCGTGCCGATGGCAAACCCCAACAAGGTCGCGCTCAGCGTCACCCAACCGTGATAGACCAATGACCGCTTCGAAGTTATCTTTTTCCCTACCGTGGTTTTCCACAACTCAATGCCAACCTGATGCGGCGCAGGCAAACGCGGACGATCCTGCGCCCATGTCGCCGGAATGGCAAAGCGGTTGTCCAGAACCAAACCGATCTCGCTCATATCGCGACGGTCCCTTGCACCCGGGGTCGAAATTTCGGCCCCCGCGCGCTCGGCCTCGACCAAGACGCCCTTGATGTTCATCGGAACACAGGCGGCATACCAAAACGCGACCAACACAGCGATCACGGTCAAAACGGCCAATGCTGATTTCATCGGATCCCCTCCGAAATGCTGCGCCGCGGCGGTGTACGGGGGGTGCACGCAAGGTGCACGCATGTCACCCCCCTGGTGTCAGTCCATTTATGCTGCATCTGCATGCCCCGCGCGCAACCCTTCACGCACCCGATGCGCCACCTCGATAAACTCAGGCGAGTCCCGAATATCGAGTGGCCGCTCTTTGGGCAGTGGGCTTTCGATCACATCCGTAATCCGGCCCGGCCGCGGGCTCATCACCACGATCTTGGTGCTGAGATACACAGCCTCGGGGATTGAGTGCGTGACAAAGCCAATCGTCTTGTCCGTCCGCGCCCACAGATGCAAAAGCTGTTCATTCAAATGGTCGCGTACGATCTCGTCCAACGCCCCAAACGGTTCGTCCATCAGCAAGATATCAGCATCAAAAGCAAGGGCGCGCGCGATGCTCGCCCGCTGCTGCATCCCCCCAGATAACTGCCACGGGTATTTTCCACCGAATCCGTCTAAATCAACAAGTTCCAACACGTCTTTCACGCGCTTTTCCTGATCAGATTTAGAGTATCCCATGATCTCAAGCGGCAGTTTGATGTTCTTGGAAATGGTTCGCCACGGGTACAGGCCCGCCGCCTGAAACACGTATCCATACGCCCGGTTGCGCCGGGCCTCATCGGCCGTCATGCCATTCACGCTCAGGCTACCGCCCGTCGGGGTCTCAAGCGCCGCGATACAGCGCAAAAAGGTGGTTTTACCGCACCCCGAAGGGCCAATAAAACTGACAAAATCGCCCTTATCGATAGATAGGTTCACATCCTTGAGCGCATGAACCGGACCATCATTCGTTTGAAAAGTCAGATCCAAGTTCCTTGCCTCGATCACGGGCTGGGTATTGGGTTCAGTATTCATTCTATCGCCTTGAAAAGACGAGATTTTGGGCCACCATCAGTGATGGCCCGAAATCTCAATTATACGCCTGTTGCCGGAATGCCCGAACGTTCAACGGGACGAGGTGAAGTCAGCTCTTTCCAGCTGCTCAACGCTTTGTTCACCGGGGTATTGGCCTGACGTTCCACAAACTTACCATGGCCTTCTTGCGTACGGATCTCGCCGTCATGCACAGCCACTTGACCGCGCGTGAGAGTAAAGCGCGGTAAGCCTTTGACTTCTTTGCCTTCAAAGACGTTGTAATCAATCGCGGATTGTTGCGTCGTTGCCTGAATTGTCTTGGATTTTTCAGGGTCCCAAACCACCAGATCCGCATCAGCCCCAACCAGAACCGCACCTTTTTTCGGGTAGCAGTTCAGGATTTTGGCAATGTTCGTCGATGTCACCGCGACAAATTCATTAGGCGTTAACCGCCCTGTGCTAACACCATACGTCCACAGCATCGGCATCCGGTCTTCCAACCCACCCGTGCCATTGGGGATCTTGGTGAAATCCCCCACGCCATAGCGTTTTTGCTCGGTGCTGAACGCGCAGTGATCCGTTGCCACAACAGATAACGACCCGGCCTGCAAACCGTTCCACAAGCTGTCCTGGTGTTGCTTGTTGCGGAATGGTGGGCTCATCACGCGCCGCGCAGCATGGTCCCAATCGGGATTGAAGTATTCGCTTTCATCCAGTGTCAGGTGCTGGATCAGGGGTTCACCCCACACCCGCTTGCCCTGCATCCGTGCACGGCGAATGGCTTCATGGCTGTCTTCGCAAGATGTGTGCACAACGTACAGCGGCACACCCGCCATATCGGCAATCATAATAGCCCGGTTCGTGGCCTCACCTTCGACCTGTGGCGGACGGGAATAGGCATGTGCCTCGGGGCCGGTGTTGCCCGCTGCCAGCAATTTGGCGCTCAGTTCTGCAACAACATCACCGTTTTCAGCATGCACCATCGCGATGCCACCCAGTTCAGCAAGCCGTTGAAAGGATGAATACATTTCATCGTCATTCACCATCAACGCGCCTTTATAGGCCATGAAGTGCTTGAACGTATTGATGCCGCGTTGTTCGATCACGGTCTTCATATCGTCAAAGACTTGCTCCCCCCACCATGTCACCGCCATGTGGAACGAGTAATCGCAATTGGCACGCGTCGACTTGTTATCCCAGCGTTTCAGCGCGTCCAGCAAGCTTTCACCCGGGTTGGGTAGCGCAAAATCCACCACCATTGTGGTCCCACCGGCCAATCCCGCCCGGGTTCCGCTTTCGAAATCATCCGTGCTGTAGGTGCCCATGAACGGCATTTCCAAATGCGTATGCGGATCAATCCCGCCCGGCATGACATAACAACCCGTCGCGTCCAGCTCTTCGTCCCCACGCAGGTCTGGCCCGATCTCGGTGATCACGCCGCCCTCGATCCGCACATCCGCCTTATAGGTCAAATCAGCGGTCACAATGGTGCCGTTCTTGATCACTTTTGTCATATTCTCTCTCCCTTTCCTCAGACCGAGCTGAAACAGCCGATCGCTTTCCCATGCACCCCGATATCCAAAGGTCCGATTTCGGACTCGACACAGAGCGAAAAATACCCCGCCGTTGGCAGGAACAGGACCCGGTAAGCCCCGTTTGAATAGGTGACGGTCCAACACTCTTGCGTTACGCCGCCACTAAAATTGGCCGTCACCTGTTCTGGTTCACACAGCGCCTGACGAAAGGCACGTACCGTTGCCGCTCCTTCGTCGGTTGTGTCGTCAAACTCCGAAATCTCGAGCTTTATCAACCTTTTGATCTGATCAACAATACTCAATTCGGCTATGATCACTCGACGATTTCCGCCGTTTCAACAACAGCATGGAACAACACATCTGTTCCCGCCGCCGCCCATTCTGGGCTGATCTCTTCTGCTTCATTGTGGCTTAGCCCATCAACGCAAGGACACATCACCATCGCGGTTGGCGCAACGCGGTTGATCCAACACGCATCGTGGCCCGCACCGGAAATCAGGTCCATATGGGACAACCCAAGTCGTTCGGCTGCACTGCGCACCGCAGTGACACACCCCTCTTCAAAGGCGACGGGGTCGAACCCACCAACCTTTTCAAAGGCGATCGTCAGCCCCATGTCATCGGCAACCTTTTGCCCCTCAACCCGCAGCCGCGTTTCCATATCCTCGATCACCGACAGATCCGGAGACCGGAAATCAACCGTGAACACGACCTTGCCGGGGATCACATTGCGTGAATTGGGGAACACGTCGATATGCCCCGCCGCACCCACCGCATGTGGCGCATGAGACCAGGCGATTTCATCCACCTTTTCCAGTACCTTAGCCATGCCCAGCCCCGCATTTTTGCGCATCGGCATGGGCGTTGATCCGGTATGGGAATCCTTGCCTTGGATGGTGACTTGCGTCCAGCTTAGCCCTTGACCGTGGGTGACAACCCCAATGTCTTTGCCCTCGGCCTCGAGTATCGGACCCTGTTCGATATGCAGTTCGAAAAACGCATGCATCTTGCGCGCGCCGACCTCTTCTTCGCCACGCCACCCAATCCGCTTTAGCTCATCGCCAAATTTCTTGCCCTCGGCATCTTCGCGATCATACGCCCAGTCTTGGGTGTGGATGCCCGCAAACACACCGGACGACAGCATCGCCGGGGCATAACGCGTGCCCTCTTCGTTGGTGAAATTGGTGACAACAATCGGGTGCTTGGTCCGAATACCCAGATCATTCAGGGTTCGTAGCACTTCTAGCCCGCTCAGAACGCCGAGAACGCCGTCATATTTTCCGCCCGTTGGCTGCGTATCCAAATGCGACCCGACATAAACCGGCAGGGCCTCGGGATCGGTTCCCTCTCGACGCGCAAACATATTGCCCATCTGATCCAGCCCCATCGTGCATCCCGCAGCCTCGCACCAACTTTGGAACAAGGTCCGCCCTTCGCCGTCCTCATCGGTCAAGGTCTGGCGGTTGTTGCCGCCTGCCACACCGGGGCCGATCTTGGCCATCTCCATCAGACTGTCCCACAGCCGTTCGCCGTTGATCCTGAGATTCTGTGCTGGCGCCGCCATGTCTTTCCCCCTCGTCGTTCGCGATTTGGCTCGCGTTTCGTATGTGATTTGACCAACTGGTCAAACTCACGCTATCACGGGCTCGTCACCAGTCAAGAAATTGCGACCCCTCAAGACAAAATTGCCCAATTTTATCGCTTGTTTGAAGAGAAAGTAGGCACCAAAAAATGGCCAAAGACCGCGCGCCCACCCGAATTCAGAAAAAAAACCGCGCAGCCATCCTTGAGGCCGCATTGAATGTCTTCTCTGCCAACGGGTTTCGTGGGGCGACCGTCGATCAAATCGCGGCCGAAGCCGGGTTATCAAAGCCCAATCTGCTTTACTATTTTCCGTCAAAAATCGAGATGCACAACGCCTTGCTTGCGCAATTGATGGACACGTGGCTAGACCCTTTGCGCGACTTGAATGCCGAGGGCGATCCACTGACCGAAATCATGGCCTATGTGCGGCGCAAGCTGCAAATGAGCCGGGATTTTCCGCGAGAAAGCCGGCTGTTCGCCAATGAAATCGTGCAGGGCGCGCCCCGGATTCACGATGCCTTGAATCATGATCTAAAAACGCTGGTTGATGAAAAAACAATCGTGTTGGAAAAATGGATGGAGGCCGGAAAGATCGCGCGGGTTCATCCCTACCACCTGCTGTTCTCGGTCTGGTCGTTAACCCAACACTATGCCGATTTTGATGTGCAAGTGCGCGCGATTTTGGGGAACGAAGACCCCTTTGATGGCGCCGAATCCTTTATCGAAACGCTGTATCAACGTCTACTTACTCCATAAAAAAAGGGCGATGCCTGCGCACCGCCCTTCGGAAATAATCTCCCGTAACCCTATTCAGCCGCTTGCGACGAAGGGTTGTTGGGGTGGGTTGTCCAATTAGCGTATTCCTCGGTCACCGTTTTACCAGTGCGAGGGTCAACAAGACCCGGCTCCATGGCTTCCATGGTGATGCAATTGTCCACTGGGCAGACATTAACGCACAAGTTGCACGCCACACATTCATCATCATTGACGGTAAATGTACGATCCTCGGACATGTCGATGGCCTGATGCGAGGTATCTTCACACGCCGCATAACAGCGCCCGCATTTGATACATGCGTCCTGATCAATTACCGCCTTAGAAATCGCGTTCAGGTTCAAATACTGCCAATCAGTCACATTGGGCGTCGCCATGCCGATGAAGTCATCGGTCGAGGTATAGCCCTTTTCGTCCATCCACTGCGACAAGCCCGAGATCATCTCTTCGACAATCTTGAACCCATAGGTCATCGCGGCCGTGCAGACCTGAACATTGCCAGCCCCCAACGCCATAAATTCTGCCGCATCGCGCCATGTGGTCACCCCGCCAATGGCCGAAATCGGCAGGCCATGTGTCTGCGGGCACCGGGCGATTTCCGCCACCATGTTCATCGCAATCGGCTTGACCGCCGGGCCGCAATATCCACCATGGGTGCCCTTGTCGCCAATCATCGGCTCGGGTGCCATCGCATCAAGATTAACAGACGTGATCGAGTTGATCGTATTGATCAAGCTGACCGCATCTGCACCACCCGCCTTGGCCGCCCGGGCCGGAAAGCGCACGTCTGTAATGTTTGGCGTCAACTTAACGATGACCGGCTTGTCATAGTTTTCTTTGCACCAACGGGTCACCATTTCGATGTATTCCGGCACCTGCCCCACAGCAGACCCCATACCGCGTTCAGCCATGCCATGCGGACAACCAAAATTCAGCTCAATCCCATCTGCCCCGGTCTCCATGACCCGTGGCAGGATCGCCTTCCAAGCCGCCTCTTCACACGGCACCATCAAGGACACGATAATAGCACGATCCGGGTAGTCTTTTTTGACGCGCGTGATCTCTTCCAAATTGGTTTCAAGCGGGCGATCCGTGATCAGCTCAATGTTATTGAGCCCCAGCAACCGACGATCCGCACCAAAGATCGCACCATAGCGTGGACCATTCACGTTCACGACGGGTGGCCCTTCGGAGCCGAGTGTTTTCCACACGACACCGCCCCAGCCCGCCTCAAAGGCGCGGCGGACATTGTATTCTTTGTCAGTCGGTGGCGCGGACGCCAGCCAGAACGGATTCGGGCTTTGGATACCCAAGAAGTTTGTTGTTAAATCAGCCATTTGTCGGCCTCCCTGATGCACAACCGGCATCTTCATTTTGTCCAAAACAGTCAGCTTCAACCCAGTGTCATGCGTTGAGGCTGGCATGAATATCCATTGCGGCGTCGCGCCCTTCGGCCACGGCTGTCACAGTCAGATCATCGCCCCCAGCGGCACAATCGCCCCCGGCCCAAACACCATCGACCGAGGTCCGCCCCGCGTCAGAAACAGCGATTTTACGCCCATCCAACGCAACCACGTCGGGTGAACCTTGCAAGGTTTGGCCGATCGCTTTGAACACTTGATCTGCCTTGAGGCGGGTGGTTTCCCCCGTGCCGCTCAGTTCTCCGCCCGCGCTCGAAGTGTATTCCAGCTCGATCTCGGCCGCCGCGCCATTGCCGTGCACAGCAACGGGCTGAACGTTGAACATCAACTTCACGCCCTTGGAACTTGCCAAGTCTTGCTCGAACCGACTTGCCCCCATGGCCTCGCGTCCACGCCGATAAGCAACCGTCACGTTTTCAGACCCAAGTAATTTGGACTGAACCGCCGCATCAATCGCGGTCATCCCGCCACCGATCACAACAACGTTCCGCCCCACTGGAAGCGCCTCCAAATCATCAGCCTGACGCAGATCGGCGATAAAATCGACTGCATCCCGCACACCGTCTTTGTCTTCGCCATCAACGCGCAGAGCATTCACGCCGGTCAAGCCAATCGACAAAAACACCGCGTCATGATCGCCCTTAAGCCCGTCCAACGTCAGCCCTGCACCCAGTGCTTGGCCTGTCTCGATACGAATGCCGCCGATTTTCAGCAACCAATCAACCTCGCGTTCGGCAAAGCTGTTGGTGGACTTATACGCGGCGATGCCGAATTCGTTCAGGCCACCAGATTTTGCGCGTGCCTCATAGATCACCACGTCATTGCCAAGCATTGCCAGACGATGTGCGCAAGACAGACCCGCAGGCCCTGCCCCCACGACGGCAACAGTCTTGCCCGTCGCGGCCGCCCGCTCAAACGGGTGAACCCCAGAGGTCATCAGTGTATCCGTTGCAAACCGCTGCAGACGCCCGATTTCAACCGGCTTGCCCTCGGCGGTTTCGCGTACGCAAACCTCTTCGCACAAGGTTTCGGTCGGACAAACCCGGGCACACATGCCCCCAAGAATGTTCTGATCGAAAATCGTGCGTGCAGCCGCTTCTGGAGTCCCTGTAGCGATCTGGCGAATGAACAGCGGAATATCGATGTCGCTGGGACATGCCGTTACGCATGGTGCATCATAACAAAAATAACAACGATCCGCTGCCACAGCTGCCTCGTGAGGGGCATATGCTGGGTGAAGGTCATCAAAGTTTCCGGCAATTTCATCGCTGGATAGCCGCCCGGCCTGAATGCCCGGAGCTGTCTGGCCCTGTGCCATCTCTCTCTCCCTGAGATATGTTTTTATCCGCCCCAGATTGCCACATTTGAATTTTTTATCAATTGGTAAAATTTTGAAACGCGGTCAAAAACGCAAAAACCGGGCTGAGGCGCCCGGCTTTTAAGCATTTTTTCTGTGTTCCGAGTGCGGATAAGGCGATTAAATCATGCCCAATAGATGCCCAGACTTGATCCAGACCCGCGCGCCCGCTGCGCCCGCAATGGCCAAAAGCTGTGATCCCGGCGGCAGTCGCAGCCAGCTCCAGGCGGTAAATTCTTCGTCCGCTTCGACAAAGCTGCCGTCTAGAACGAACACTTCGACCCCTCCCGGCGCATCGATTGATACAGGCGCACCTGGAGCCCAATTTTCAATGCGCACGTCCTCATGCGTGTCTTGGTGCAGGGGCACAATGCCAGCGCCCACCATTGATTTTCGCACTGCGGTCCGGTCATCCCGATCAAACTGATGAAGTTTAACCAAGATTGTCGCGCCCGGTTCTGTTGCCGGTGTATGTGACGAGGTTGGTGGATTGCGAACATAAGTACCCTTGGGGAAATCACCCAACTCGTCCTGAAAAACCCCATCCAGCACCAGATATTCTTCGCCGCCATCATGGGTGTGAGCTGAAAACGCACTGCCCGGCGCAAACCGAACAATCGTGGTTGCGCGCGCAACTTCATCGCCGATTCGATCCAACATCTTTCGCTCGACGCCCGCTGCAGGGGACGGAACCCAAGCAGTCTGGTCAAAGTGAACAGAGGCACGTCGGGTGAAATCTGCATTGAGTCGCATGTTCGTCTCCAGACTAATTGCCTCCGTCAGATGAGGGCAGTCACATTCAAATGAAACACTTTACCGAGGAAGTGACCAGATCGTGAGGTCTTCATTTTCGTCTGCATCCTGCACTATTCCCAATCAGCCTAGGCAAACGACCCGTTTGGCTTCTCGTCAAAAAGGCTTGACAAACACATATACTTTAACCTTAAAATTTCATACATGAAATACTTATCGCCACCTTTTGCACCAAACCCGCTCTTGCCACGGAGGCCATGGGTATTTCGTTTTTCAATACCAGCATTCGGACAATTCCCTTGTCATTCCCCCTCTCGCGCACCGACGCTGGGCCAAAGCCCAACCGGGCAAAACGGGAGGAAATAGACCAATGGGACGCCTGAGCGCCTTTAACTTTCAAAAATGGATTGATGAGCACAAACACCTGCTAAAGCCACCTGTTGGCAATCAGCAGGTCTGGGAAGATGCTGATCTGATGGTCACCGTTGTCGGGGGCCCAAACAAGCGCACCGATTATCATGATGATCCCGTCGAAGAGTTCTTTTACCAACTCAAAGGCGACATGGTTCTCAAACTGTTTGACGACGGGGAGTTCTATGACGTCCCCATTCGCGAAGGCGAGATTTTCCTGCTGCCGCCCCATGTGCGCCATTCCCCGCAGCGCCCGCAAGAAGGCTCAATCGGGTTGGTCATCGAACCCAAGCGGCCCGAAGGCGCACATGATGCGATTGAATGGTTCTGTTTTGGGTGCGGCACCAAAGTCCACCGCGCGGAGCTGATCTTGGAAAGCATCGTCCGCGATCTGCCACCTGTTTATGAACAGTTTTACAAATCAACCGAATCCCGCACTTGCCCCAGTTGTGGCGAGATTCATCCGGGAAAAGAACCACCCGAGGGTTGGGTCACACTCTGAACCACCCTTACACTCAGAAAAAAACGAATGATTCTATCAGGGAGAGAGAGATGACATTCACCTTCAAAGGGCTCGTAAAAAGCGCCGCCTGTGCAGCAATGGCGCTAACCGCCTTACCCGCTGTGGCCAAAGATTTCCGTCTTGGCCTTATCACACCACCACCGCACGTCTGGACCAAAGCTGCCCAAGCATTTGGCGACGAGTTGGCCGAAAAATCCGACGGTGCGCATAGTGTCACGGTCTTTCCAGCCCGTCAGCTCGGCAACGAAGCACAAATGCTGCAACAGCTGCAGACTGGCGCTCTTGACATGGCCTTTATGACCGTCGCCGAGGTCAGCAACCGCGTGCCCAACATGGGGGCATTTTATGCGCCGTATCTGGCGAATGACATGAGCCATGCCGCTGCCATCCTGCGCTCGGACACCGCCAAAGGGATGCTGGAAGTGTTGCCGCAAGAGGCCGGCGTGGTTGGCGTTGGCTATGGTAGTGCCGGCATGCGTCAAATCCTGAGCCGGGGTGAAGTCAATTCAGCAGCTGATTTGGCTGGTGTGAAACTGCGGATCACCCCATTTGATCCGATTCTTGATTTCTACAACCTCTTGGGGTCGGCCCCCACACCGATGCCTTTGCCTGCCGTTTATGACGCATTGGCCAACGGACAGGTTGACGCCATTGATATGGATGTCGAGCTGATCAATGTTCTGAAATACTATGAACATGCTGACACCTTGCTGATTTCAAATCACATGATGTTCCCAATGGTCGGGCTGATTTCAGCGCGCGTTTACGCAGGGATGTCTGCCGAAGATAAATCCATGGTTTCAGAATTGATGGCAAAACATGTGGATACTACCCTGGACGCCTATATCGAAAAATCCCCAGCCTGGACTGAAAAGCTGAACACGGTTGGCATCAACGTGCACACAGTTGATGCGGCCTATTTTGGCGATGTTATGGGCAAATGGGAAGAAATCTGGGCGGCCAAAGCCCCCTCCCTTCCTGATCTGCGCGCTGCGGCTGACGCAACAAAATAACCCAAACATCCAATGCATGACGGGCCGGGCAAAATCCGGCCCGTCGTGTGTCAGACAAAGGCAGGCATATGCTCTATCGGGCTTCCCATCTCTGGGCACGTATCGAAGTTTTTCTGGCTGCGACCTTCGCGGCTCTTATCACCGGTCTCATCCTTCTTAACGTTGTGACCCGTTCAACAGGCAATGCAATCTATTGGGTCGACGAGGCTGCAATTTACGCCATGGTCTGGATGTGTTTTCTGGCGGCCTCTGCCGCTATTCATTACCGATCCACCATTGCCGTTACCGTCGTTAATGAATTCGTCCCCGCCCCAGTCCGCTATTGGATGGAGCGCGCGGTGGATGTCGTCATTTTCGTGTTCGCCTGCCTGATGGTCTGGATTTGCCTGCGCTGGTTCATGCCGCTGCAACTGATGGAGGCCGTATGGGACGTCAAAGCGTTTCAAGGGAACACGTTCAATTTCATCTATGCCGAACCGACGAATACGCTGGGCATCAAGAAAGTTTGGGTCTGGCTGGTGATGCCTGTCTTTACCCTTGGCGCCTTGCTGCACACCACTGCAAATTTGTTTCATCCCGGCCATGCCGCCCAAGTGGAGGCTGCTGAATGACGCCCCTAATTTTCCTTGTTCTACTGTTCGCATCGGTGCCGATTGCCCTGGTGCTGGCCCTGACCGCTCTGTGGTACATACACGAGAGTGGCAACCTAGTATTGTACGATAGCTTCGCCCAACAAGCCTTTGCTGGTGTTGAAAATTATGGACTTCTCGCCATTCCACTTTTCATCCTGACCGGGGAGTTGATGAACGAGGGCGGAATGACCCAACGCTTGGTCCAAGCTGCCCGTGTTTTCGTCGGAGGGTTTCGTGGTGGGTTGGCCTATATCAACCTACTGGCCAATATGTTCATGGCGGCCATCATCGGATCGGCCGCCAGCCAGATCGCCGTGATGAGCCGCGCCATGGTGCCCGCCATGACCAAAGAAGGGTACGATCCCGGCTTTGCCGCCGCAACCACTGCAGCAGGTGGATTGCTGGCCCCAGTCATCCCACCGTCGATGCTGTTTGTGATCTACGGCGTTCTGGCGCAACTCCCGATTGGGGATCTGTTCATTGCTGGCATCATTCCGGGCCTGATCATGGCCGGGTCTTTTTTCATCGTGATTGCCCTGATTGGGCTCGTCAAAGATTTCCCCAAGGGTGAATGGATGACACTCCCAGTGGCCATGCGCGCGCTACGGGATGCGCTGCCTGCCTTTCTGATCCCAATTGCCATTGTGGGTGGCATTCTCTTTGGCATCGCAACGCCAACGGAATCAGCGGCTGTGGCATCCCTGATCGCGCTGGCCGTTGGATGGGGAATCTATCGGGAAATCAAACCCAGTGATTTGGGACAGCTGTTCGTTCGCACAGCAACCAATTCCTCGCTGGTGATTTTCATGATTGCAGCCGCAAATGTGTTTGGCTGGGTCGTGATCTACGAAGAGCTGCCACAGAAGCTGGCCGCGTTCCTTGCCACTGTGACATCTGATCCCTTCACGTTCCTGCTGATCGTGAACGTCTGCTTGTTGTTTGTCGGGATGCTGATCGACGGCATCGCAGCGTTGATCCTGATCACGCCCATTTTGCTGCCCATTGCGATGAACACCTATGACATCAACCCCTATCAATTCGGGGTCGTCATCAGCCTCAATCTCGTGCTCGGGTTGCTCACCCCACCTGTGGGCGTCGGGTTATACATCGCTTCGGCCATGTCCGGCGTAAAACCATTTACGATTTTCGCAGCCCTCTGGCCGTTCCTATTGGCGGTGACGATTGTGTTGCTGGTGCTGAGCTATTTTCCAATCCTCAGCACAGCGCTCATCTAGGGTATCAGAACTGAAACGACAGACCCGCCAAGACACCTTGTTGGGTCGCGTCATACAGAAAGCTCCCGTTTTGCCGATCAACGGTCATCCAACGGTAGCCTAAAACCCCGGCGGTGGTTGGTGTAAACTGATACCCGACCCCGCCGAACACATCCGCCATGCTTTCAGACCCGGCCCCGAAACCGCCAACATAGGCCCAGCCGGTGACAAAACTGCGCTCTCCAATTTCGCGCCGGCCGCGCACACCGATGATCGGATCCACCCAACTGTCTGCCCCATTCGCTGTACGGCCCGGCGCGTTCCCCGGTGTCAGGGTCATATCGGTTTTGACCCGCCAGTATCGCAGGCCGCCCGATACCCAAACTTCATAATTGGAAGCCTGCGCCAGTTCATAATCAGTGACCTGCCCCCCAAGGCTCCCTCATTCATAACGAGAGTCTGCGGGTTTGGATTTCATAGTCGGTGGTATCGTTTTGGACAAGCGCGTTGCTTGCAGAGCCCTCAAATTGCTCAAGTGCCCGACGTGCTTCTACGGGTGTTTGGTTTCCAAGCGATGAGTGTGGTCTGACATTGTTGTAGTCGTATCGCCAAAGGGCCAGTTTGCGGCGGGCATCATCTAGCGTGTCGAAGATCTCCTCATTCAACAGCTCGTCTCTCAGGCTGCCATTGAAGCTTTCGATGAAGCCATTCTGCTGGGGCTTGCCCGGATCGATATAATGCCAATCCACGTCGTTATCGCCAGCCCATTTCAGGATCGCGCGACTGGTGAACTCCGTTCCATTATCGCTGACAATACAAGCTGGCTTACCATAGACGCGCACAAGCGCATCTAGTTCCCGCGCAACCCTGGCACCCGAGATGCTGGTGTCAGCCATCAAGCACAGGTTCTCACGGCAGCAGTCGTCATTCACAGCTAGCATGCGGAACTTGCGAGACGCGCCAAACGTGTCAGATATAAAATCCAACGACCAACGCTCTCCTGGGCGCAAAGCCACGGGCATAGGTGTTCGTGATCCACGCGCACGTTTACGGCCCCTACGCCGCCTAACACCCAGCTTCTCCTCAGTATAAAGCCGGTATAGCTTCTTATGATTCATGAACATTCCTTTGCGCTCCAACAGCACGCCGATCCGGCGATAGCCAAACCGCCGCCGCTTACTGGCAATCGCCTTCATCTCTTCGCGAACTTCAGGATTATCTGGCGGTTTGTCGCGCCGGACGGTCTTGGGATCGACACCAACAAGCCTGCACGCCCGACGTTGCGAGATGTCGTGATCCCGCATTGCCTGGCGCGCAACAGCCCGTCGCACATTCGATGTCGTCAGTTCTTTCCCAGCAAATCCTTCAGCACAACGTTGTCGAGCATGGTGTCCGCCAGCAGACGCTTCAGCTTAGCGTTCTCATCCTCCAGCGATTTGAGGCGGTGGGTGTCAGAAACGTTCATGCCACCATATTTGGCTTTGAACTTGTAGAACGACGCAGGGCTCAGGCCATGTCTCCGGCACACCTCAGCCGTTGGCATTCCAGCTTCTTGCTCTTTGATCATCCCAATAATCTGGGCCTCGGTAAAACGACTCTGTCGCATTTGTTTGCTCCTTCGAAGGTTGAGCAAACTCTACATTATAGTGAGGGAAGTTTCGGGGAGCAGGTCATCAGCCATCAACGACACAATGGTGTTCTCGATCTTAACCACGGCTTTGCCAAAAGTTGGCGCAAGTGATCCGCTTTCAGCGGTCAATTTCACATATTGCAGATCACCGGTAATGCCCCATCGGCCATTCCGCCCATGCGCCACTACCATGCCGGCAAAATCAAGATTATCCAAAATATCGCTGAAACTGGCATCCACATCTGCGGGGGGCACCCCCGGCACCGTGGCGACTCGCCCCTGCAGCGAGGTCGCCCACAAATAAGGGGCAACGCGCCATTTCCAATTGTCTTGGGCCTGCGCAGCTTGGGTAAACGCGCCTATCGCAACCAAGGCCACCCCCAAATATCGAAAACGATACGCAAGTGTTGGTGTTTCTTCGGTGTTTTTCATTCTTAGTCCCCCAATTTATTTATCCGAGTTCTAAGCGTTAAAAACTTCGGCAAACGCTATACCGTAATCCTTTTGAATTGCATTAGGGGATCAGACTCCCTTTGCGATCAAAGTGGGCTGTTTCTTCACTCAGGTCATCATAAACCAGTTCCACCGCAATTGTGTTAATAGAATTCAAAGAAAATGATCGATACGGCAAACCATCGCTTTCAAGGATCATATTCGGTGCTGGTTGATCATCATGACAGGTTGGCAACGGCCAAATTTCGGGGGTGGCTCCATTGATTCCCACACGCACCTCAACCAGACCACATCGCCAGGACCAAAGATGTGTCACATAGATCAGATCCTGACCGTTGAATTCACGAACTGCAATCCAGTTGCTCTTGGTCACTCCCAAAATCGGTTTCACCTCGGTGGCCGTGGTGAACTTTCCCGTTGGGATTTGCGGTTCTGCTTGTCGCGTTGGGGCCAGGAACACAGGGGCGGCCGTCTCTGGTTCCGGCGTCGGGGCCAGAAACACTGGCGCGACGCTGTCACCCTCTGTGGTTGTCTCTGCCATGCCTTGCGTCGGGGGGGCAGCAACGGTGCTTGCGCTTTGTTGTGGTGCGTCTATCGAAGACGACGCCCCCTGCACCGC
Source organism: Paracoccaceae bacterium (assembly GCA_965183835.1). Classification (GTDB taxonomy): domain Bacteria; phylum Pseudomonadota; class Alphaproteobacteria; order Rhodobacterales; family Rhodobacteraceae; genus OMPR01. The sequence goes on from CBCYME010000007.1 coordinate 57,352, forward strand.
CATCGCGATCATAAAAAAAATGGTTTCAAGCATAATAATCCTCCCGACGGGGTCAGTCTTACAATTCAGTCTTGGTGCAAATCCGGGCTTTTGAGATCAGCCACCGCGCTCTATAGTGCCATCCAAGGCAGTTCCCGCATTCAAAAAACAAGCGGTTAGTAGAGAGTATGGCAAAAATGCAGGCGTCTCGCCAACCTTTCAATGTCGTGGTCGTTGGACAAAACAACCGACTTCAGTTCGAAGCGGTGCTCTTTGCGGCGTCGCTGCGCCATTGCTCACCTGATTTCAACGGGCGCCTTTTTGTGGCTTCGCCGCAACCCGGTCCCAAATGGGACAACGACCCGAGCATCCGCAATCAGGACGTCTTGCAAGCCCTGAGCGATCTGGGCGCCGAAGTCTTACCGTTTGAAAACCGAGTGTTCGGACAGTCTTATCCGCATGGCAACAAAATCGAAGCCCTACAGTTCCTGCCCAAAGGGGAACCTTTTGTCTTTTTCGACACCGACACCTTAATCACTGGCGACATCATGAGTGTCCCATTTGATTTCAGCCGCCCCAGCGCGTCATTAAAGCGCGAAGGGACATGGCCCCAGCCAACCCTTTACGGGCCCGGGTACACCGAGATCTGGAAGGCGCTTTATGACCGCTTTGGGCTCAACTTTCGGACATCGCTGGATCTGAGCCAGCCCGATGAATTTTGGGAGCGCTACTTATATTTCAATGCCGGTTTCTTTTATGGTGCCTGCCCACGGGCCTTTGGCCAACGGTTCCTAACTTATGCAAAATCCATCAAACAAGATCTCCCGGTTGAGCTGGTCTGCCAAAGTTTGGACCCGTGGTTGGATCAAGTGGCCTTGCCTTTAGTCATTCATTCCTTTGGCGGGGGGCGCGATGCTTTACCGCCCGGGTATCTGGATGGGGACGTCAGTTGTCACTATCGTCTCTTCCCTCTGCTATATGCCCGCGAAAGCGATCACGTGGTTGAAATTTTGGAAACGGTCTCAGCCCCCAACAAAGTCAAAAAGGTTCTCAAGCAATACGACCCAATCAAGCGAACCGTGTTTCAGGGTCGTGGCGCAAAAGCACGGGATCTGTTTGACCGGGACAACCTTCCGCGCAAGGAACAGGCCATTCGAAATCGGATCAAATCCGAAGGTCTATGGATGCGTTGACAGTTGTATCTGACGGCCCCCTCCCCTATGGGCAGGCCGTCAAAAGGATAAATTGTCATGTTTGGTGAAAAACATCTATCCCTCGTCACGCTGCTGCAGGTGTTTCGATGGAAAATCGGCCTGACGTGGCTATTAACAATCCTTGAAACGGGATTGATGGCCCTCGTTCCACTGTTCATCGGCCTTGCCATTGATGGCCTCATGGCGCGGAATTTCGAACCACTGTACCTATTATGCACGGTATTGGCCGCGTTGTTGATCGTTGCAACGGGCCGACGCATTTACGACACGCGCGCCTATGGAACCATCCGCGTTGCGCTGACAGCAGAAATGGCGAACCGGAATTCCACACTCAAAATATCCTCACTTAGCGCCCGGGTTCATATGGCACGTGAACTGGTCGACTTTCTCGAAGGCGAACTGCCTGCGATCATGACCTCCGTTTTGCAATTGATTGTGGCTGTCGTTGTGCTGGCCTATTTTAACTGGGTGCTTGCCGCGTCAGCGCTGAGCGCCGGAGGACTAATGCTGGGAATTTACGGCCTGTTCCATCGCCGTTTCTTTCGTCTAAACCGCGCCCTGAACGCCCAGTCAGAAAAAGAAGTTTCCCTGCTGGAGCAGCGCGATCCCCCTGTATTTCTCAGGCATCTCAGATCTCTGCGTCGCTTCGATGTTCAACTGTCCGACACCGAAGCCGCCGTTTATGGAATCATTTTCACGCTGCTCCTTTCCGTTGTTGTTTTCAATCTTGGCTATACCGCTTTGGTCATGGCTGCCTCTGCAGGTGCAGTTTTCTCGATTGTTACTTACAGCTGGGATTTTGTGGATGGGGCTGTCAGCGTCCCGATGGCTTTGCAAAGCTGGTCACGCCTGAGCGAGATCATAGAGCGGATTAACAAGACCACCTGAGCTGTTGTGCTGGGGCGGTCAGTCCTCTAACTCTGTTGCCAAGAATTTGACCCAGGGAGACTATGACTATGTCCGAAGGCCCAACACACGGCTTTGATACACTGCAAATTCATGCAGGCGCCCGCCCCGATCCGGCAACTGGCGCGCGGCAAACCCCAATTTACCAGACCACAGCCTATGTGTTCCGTGATGCGGATCATGCCGCGGCTTTGTTCAACCTGCAAGAAGTGGGCTTTATCTACTCTCGCCTGACCAACCCAACTGTCGCCGTTTTGCAGGAACGTATTGCGACGCTCGAAGGTGGTGTAGGCGCAGTTTGCTGTTCATCCGGACATGCAGCGCAGATTATGGCCCTGTTCCCGCTGATGGCCCCAGGGTGCAACGTTGTGGCCTCGACCCGATTGTATGGCGGGACGGTTACTCAGCTGAGCCAGACCATCAAACGGTTCGGTTGGAACGCAAAGTTCGTCGATTTTGACGACCTAGATGCAGTACGCGATGCAATTGACGACGACACCCGCGCCGTCTTTGGCGAATCCATCGCCAATCCCGGTGGCTATGTGACCGATATCCGCGCCATTGCAGACATCACAGATGCGGCCGGTATTCCGCTCATCATCGACAACACGTCGGCCACGCCATACCTGTGTCGCCCTATTGATTTGGGCGCGACATTGGTGGTGCATTCCACAACCAAGTACCTGACTGGCAACGGTACGGTCACCGGCGGCTGTGTTGTGGATTCAGGCAAATTTGATTGGTCCGCCAACGACAAGTTCCCCTCGCTCAGCGCACCCGAAGAGGCCTATCACGGCCTCAAGTTCCATGAGACCTTTGGCGGCTTGGCCTTTACCTTCCACGGGATTGCGATTGGTCTGCGAGATCTTGGCATGACAATGAACCCACAGGCGGCCCACTATACACTGATGGGGATCGAAACCCTGTCGCTGCGGATGGAACGCCACGTTCAAAACGCTGAAAAGATCGCGGCATGGCTCGAACAGGATGACCGCGTCGACTATGTGACATACGCGGGCTTGCCCTCTTCCCCCTATGCGGACCGCGCCAAGCGGGTATACCCCAAGGGTGCCGGTGGGTTGTTCACGTTCGCGGTCAAAGGTGGCTATAACGCCTGCGTGAAACTGGTGAATTCTCTGGAAATTTTCAGCCATGTGGCCAATCTGGGCGATGCGCGGTCATTGATTATTCATTCCGCATCAACCACCCACCGTCAGCTAAGCGCCGAACAACAAGAAGCAGCCGGTGCTGGTCCGAACGTTGTGCGGGTTTCAATCGGTATCGAAGATGCAAACGACCTGATCGCAGATCTAGATCAAGCGCTGACCACCGCCTGCGCCTAAGTCATCGCCAAAACACAGAAAAAGGGGCCCAAGGGCCCCTTTTTGCTTTTGATTCATCAGACAATCTTAGTCCTGAATTGCAAACACCATCGAGACCGAGGTTTCGACGGACACTTCGCCACCGGCGATTGGAACGCTCCCCCCTTCGGCCATCGCTGCCATACGCATCATCGGGCGACCACCGCCGCCATTCTCAGAGATCGAGATAACAGCGCCCAGCTTAACACCAGCGGCCGATGCCAGCTGTTGCGCATTCTCAGTTGCATCGGCGACCGCCTTTGCGCGCGCCAGATCTTCAAGCGGTTTTGGATCTTCAACACTGAACTGCAAACCATTGAAATCATTTGCACCATCCGTGATCACCTGATCCAAAATCAAACCCAGTTTGGACAGATCCCGAACCTTGACAATCACCCGGTTCGACGACACAAATCCGGTGATTTTCGCGTCCTCCCCTGAGGCTCCATATTTGTTGGACCAAACCGGAGACAGCGACAAATCGCGGGTTTGCACGTCGCGCGCATCAATCCCCAATTCAGTCAGCCGGTTCAGAATTCGGGTTACCGCCCCTGATGTTTCGCGCAGCGCTGGAACCGCCTCTTTGTCTTCGGTTGTCACACCCAACGTAATGAGTGCCATATTCGGCGGTGTTTCGACCGTCCCCGAACCAGATACTGTAATTTGCCGCAATCCTTCAGCCTGGGCCAGTCCCGCTGCCGTAACCATCAATGTGGCCACAAGAAACACAAGTGTCTTCAATGGTCTTACTCCGCGTTGTTATACCTACAAAGTGGGGGCGCGGACCTTTGCTCAACAAGGGGGAAGTTTGGTGTTTTTCTTTCCCTCGGCAAAATCCTGCTTTAATGTCTTCTTGTGGGCGCTCTGTGTGCCTTAATGCTTTTGAATTGAACGGTATTGCCAAGACATGAAACCTGCATTTGCGCTCTCTTTGTCGTTTGAAGGGATCTCGTTGTTGCACCGCACAGCGGGTGGCTGGCGCAGTGTCGGTGAAGTACCCGTTGATTCAGCCGATTTGCAGGCCGAACTGTCAAATCTGCGTGCGCGCGCCCTGACGCTAGACACTGTGCTCCAATGCAAAGTGATCATCCCAGACGATCAGATTCGATATCTGTCCGTTGATGTCGGAGAGTTCCGCGGTGAAGCCGAGCAGAACATCCTAGAAAATGCGATTTCCAGTGCGACGCCCTACGGTCTGGAAGAACTGAAATATGATGTCGCAATGGATGGCCCCATCGCGCATATCGCTGCTGTAGCTCTCGATACGCTGTCCGAAGCCGAAGAGTTCGCCATACAGAACGGGTTTGAACCTGTCAGCTATGTGGCTGCACCGCGCAATGACACCTTTCCCGGCGAGCCATTTTTTGGCCCATCACGGATCACTCTCGGCTTAACCGGTAGCAATGCTGTTGAGCCAGATGGTGTGGCAGTCATGGATTTGGGGCCGGTTGAATTTCCAACACCAACACCGCCTGTAGTTTCAACGCGTCCGGCGGAGGCAGAGCCCTCTGACGCCCTCCCTCAAAAGGCGGAAACAAAGAAGCAGGCAAGCAAGCCTACTCCCGCCCCCAAAGCCACGACGCCTGAACGTGAAATCAAAGTCGGGTTCAGCACCCGCAGAAGTGCCCCGCCTGCGGAACCTGTTGCCCCACAAGCCACACCCGATGTCCCGCCTGTGCAAAAGTCAAAGCAGGCCGTGCAAGATCACGACGCCCCCTCACCCAAGACGACATACACGGCGGCAGATGATCAGTCAGAGACTGGATTTTCCAGCAAACGCACCCCTGTCGCGGCAGCATCATCCAAAGTCAAACCGGCCCCATCCGAAACGCCCCCATCCGTTGCGCAACCGATTGCGGTTTCAGACACCGCACTTGATTTTGCGAGCCAAAAGAAACCCAAAGCTGCTGCTTCGCGCAATGAATCTGAACGCCTGACCGTTTTCGGTGCTCGCAAACCGCAAAAGGTTGGAGGCAAGCCAAAGTTTCTAGGGGTTATGCTAGCCGCTCTCTTGGTCTTATTTATTGCCGCCGTTGCAGGCTGGGCCGCCTTCTTTTCTGACACTGGGTTCCCGGGTTTGTCTCGTGAACCAGACTCGTCCCCCACATCAGCTGAGCCACAGGACCCACCAGCCCCTGACGCACCGGATCCCGCTGCATCACAATCTGACGCAACTCCCGATCCCAAGCCCGAATTGCCCGATCTGGTTGCTTCTGTTCCACGCGAAGTGGATGGTCCATTTCAATCCAAAACACCTAGCTTGACGGATACCGACTCTGCTGTTCTGGATGCGCTCCGGGTCAAGCCTCAGCAGGTTGAACTTGCCCCCGCGGAGCCGCTGGTCGGAGAAGCCCTTTATGCAGCAACCGGGATCTGGCCCCAAGCCCCCCAAAGCCCCCCCCCGCCGGGCATAATCGGTCTGGACGACCTCTATGTTGCATCGATTGATCGCACTGACTTGTTTCAAGATGCGATCGCGCTGCCTGCTTTGGGATCTTTTGATACGGACAAATCGATTGCTCGCTCAGCCTCTCCGGTTGCGGCTGGGTCTCGGTTTGAGCTTGATGCACGTGGTCTGGTCAAACCCAGCCCCCAAGGAACCTTGTCCCCCGATGGAATTCTAGTCCATCTCGGGCGGCCTCCCGTGGTTCCACCGACCCCACCTGTTCGGTTCGAAGTCGAGCCCGAGCAAGCTGACACCCAGCAAGACTATCTTGCGACGCTGCGCCCAAAACTCCGTCCAGAAAAGTTGCTAGAAAACAACGAGCGCGCACAGCTTGGTGGTTTGTCGCGCGCGGAACTGGCCAAGGAGCGACCGAAACTAAGACCAAAAGCACTGGCGACAGCCTACGCAAAAGCAGAGGCAGAGGCAGAGGCAGAGAAATCAGATCCTGAAGCGCTCCCAGATGCGACCGCGACGGCAACTGCACTTGCTGTAGCGCGTTCGCCACTTCCCAAACGACGCCCCAAGGGGTTGGCCGCGCCCGTAAAGCGCAACACCAACTTAGGGTCCGTGGCCGGGCTTAGCGATGCACCCAATGCGCCAGAGCCGGGCACGTTTGTCGCCCGCTCGGTTACCCCCAAGAAACCCTCTACGGCCTCGGTCGCGCGGCAGGCAACCATGGAAAATGCAATCAACTTGCGTCGCGTCAATCTGATCGGGGTATATGGCACCCCCGCCAATCGCCGCGCCCTTATCCGGTTGCCCAGTGGGCGTTATAAAAAGGTCAAAGTAGGGGATCGAGTTGATGGGGGGCGCGTTGTCGCCATCGGAGACAGTGAGCTGCGGTATCAGAAATCGGGTCGGAACATGACGCTCAAGATCCCTAAAGGGTAGCCCCTCCGGTATTTGAGCTGTTCATATTTAACGCGCCCCTACTACGCAGCGCATAAGCCACCCACCTTTGGGGACTACATCCCATTTTCAGCTGCGTTTGTGCGCAGTATTCTGGGATCTAAGGCACAGATCCCGCATGTTTTTCTCTCAAGATGTCGCTTTATCTGCGGGAATTGCGCACTATATTGAACCAAACAGAGGAAAACCCGCAGATGCTGGACACAATCGATACCCGTCTTCTGACCGCTCTGCAAAATGATGCCCACCTGACAGCCCATCAACTGGGCGGGATGTTAAACCTTTCGCCCAGCCAGGCAGGCCGACGGCGTCAGCGGCTCGAATCCGAGGGTTATATCACCGGATATTCCGCGCGACTGGATCCCTTGAGATTGGGATTGCATGTCCAAGGGTTCGTACAGGTTCACCTTGCGGTACATGGTCCCGAGCAATCCGCTAGCTTTTCGCGTATGGTCAACACACGTCCAGAAATTACCAGCGCCTGGACGATGACCGGTGAAGCCGATTATCTGTTACATGTCTTCTGCGCCGACCTTCCAGCGCTCAATGCCTTGCTTCACCAAGTCATTTTGCCCCACCCTGCTGTCGCACGTGTGCAAAGCCAGATTGTTATGGATCAGTTGAAACGGGACGCGCCCCTCCCGACCTGATCCCGGCTCCGTTTGCCTTTTGAAAGGACCAAAATTGGAAAACTTTCTATACCAAGCAATGATTTACCTGGCCGCGGCAGTGATCGCGGTTCCGATCTCGGCGCGATTGGGGCTAGGGTCGGTTCTGGGTTATCTGGCGGCTGGCATCGTTGTCGGCCCGATTTTAGGCCTTGTTGGGGCAGAGACCGAAGAATTGCAGCATGTGGCCGAATTTGGGGTGGTCATGATGCTATTCCTGATCGGTCTTGAATTGGAACCCAGGGTGCTTTGGAACATGCGCGATCGTTTGATCGGGCTGGGCGGGTTGCAGGTTCTCGTGTCCACGCTCGCCTTGATGACCGCCGCTTTGGCGGCTGGTCACCCGTGGAACGTGTCGCTCGCAGTTGGCTTGACTCTATCGTTGTCCTCGACCGCGATTGTACTGCAAACCTTGTCCGAAAAGGGGTTGATGAAAACCAACGGTGGGCGCTCCACGTTTTCGGTATTGCTCACACAGGACATCGCAGTGATCCCCATCTTGGCCTTCCTCCCGTTGTTGGCCATGCAGGAAGGCAGTCATTTTAACGCTGATGGCTCAATCGATCGCGGGTTAGAGCACAGCCCATCCGCCGCTGAACATTCCCTATCCCTTGTTGAGGGGTTGCCGGGCTGGGCCGTTACGCTTGTCACGCTTGCCGCCATCGCTTTTGTTATTCTGGCCGGGGTCTATCTGACACGCCCCCTGTTCCGCTTTGTGCACGCTACGCACCTGCGCGAGATGTACACTGCACTTGCGCTGGTCATCGTTGTTGGCATCTCTTTCCTCATGACGCTTGTGGGTTTATCCCCCGCTCTTGGCGCATTTCTAGCCGGCGTTGTTCTGGCAAGTTCTGAGTTCAGGCACGAGCTAGAAAGCGATCTGGAACCCTTCAAAGGTCTGCTGTTGGGCCTGTTCTTCATCACGGTCGGCGCCGGTATCAACTTTACCGCATTTTTCGAAGAACCTCTGGATCTTATCGGTTTGGCGTTGCTTGTCATCGTTGCCAAAGGGGCCATTCTTTATGTGGTTGGGCGCGCCTTTCAATTGAAAGGGCAGGATCGTTGGTTGTTTACGCTGGGACTGGCACAGGCCGGTGAATTTGGCTTTATCTTGTTGGCGTTTTCAACGCAGCAGAATGTCATCCCACAGGATTTGGCAGAAAAGCTGTTGCTGATCATTGCCTTGACCATGTTGATCACACCGCTGTTGTTCATCATCTACGATATGCTATCTCGCAACATCCGTGACACGACTCGGGATCACGTTGCAGATAAGATTGATGAACAGGGCCCAGTTATCATTGCTGGGATCGGTCGCTTCGGGCAGATCGTCAACCGGTTGGTGCGGGCCTATGGCTTTAAAACCATTGTGCTAGACAACGACATGGAAACCATTCAATTGATGCGCCGCTTTGGGGTCAAAGGGTTTCTAGGCGATCCCACACGACCCGAACTGCTCAAGGCGGCTGGCATCGACAAAGCGCATGTTTTGGTTGCCGCTATGAATGACCCGGAAAAGATCACCAAATTGGTGAGCTATGCGCGGCGCGTGCGCCCAGATTTGCATATCATCGCACGGGCCTGCCACCGCAGCCATGTCTATGACCTTTATCAGGCCGGGGCCAATGACATCGTGCGCGAGACCTTTGACAGCTCGCTAAGGGCGGGGCGGTATGTGCTCGAAAACATCGGTCTCAGCGAATACGAAGCTGCGGGTGCAGAAAAGACGTTCTACGCCCATGATCGAAAAACCATTCGCGATCTCGCACAACTGTGGAAACCCGGCATACCTGCATCGGAAAATGCGGAATACATCGCCCGCGCGCAGGAACTTGAAAAGGAATTGGAAACGGCTCTGCTCGAACTTGCTGACGCAGATCCAGCGAAAGAGACCTGAGCGGCTGAGGCACCTGCCCCAACAGCTCAGGCAGTGCAGACATCAACCGTCTGAGACACCAGCCTCGGCAAAGGTTGCCATGCCAGAATGGCAGGCGATTGCGCTTTTGACGATGTTGATCGCCAATGTGCCGCCTGACCCTTCGCCCAGGCGAAGTCCGAGCGACAACAACGGCTCTTTGTCGAGATGATCCAGCAAAGTGCTGTGGGCTCCTTCGGCGCTCTGATGTCCGGCAACAGAGTGATCCAGCGCGCCCTCAGATGTCTTGGCCAGACTCGCGGCCGCCGCACAGCAAATAAACCCGTCCAGAATCACCGGGATCCGCAAAACCCGCGCTGCTGCGATTGCCCCGGCCATGGCCGCAATCTCTCGCCCACCAAGGCAGCGCAATATCTCTAAACCGTCCTCGGTAGAGCCATGCAACGCGACGCCTTCGGCGACAACACGAGTTTTGTTGGCCAAGCCTGCGTCATCGACACCTGTGCCGCGACCGGTCCACTCCCCTGCATCGCCGCCAAACCAAAGCACAGCCAATTGCAGCAGCGGGGCGTTGTGTTGCCAATGCCCATCTCGCCCACCACCAACAGATCGGAGGCTGGATCAACGGCGGTCCACCCGACCTGCAAAGCGGTCAATAGTTCGGCTTCGCTCAGTGCGGGGGCTTGGGTGAAATCTGCGGTGGGATTATCCAACTCCAACGCGTGTACATCCATTCTTGGCCCCGGCTGCTTTGGCCAGTTGGTTGATCGCAGCACCACCATGTTGGAAATTCATCACCATCTGTACAGTCACCTCGGCCGGAAAGGCCGAAACACCCTGCGCCGTCACACCGTGGTTGCCAGCAAACACAATGACCTGAGGCGCCTCAACTGCGGGCCGAGGGGTTCCCCGCCAGCCAGCGTACCAGATCGCCAGATCTTCAAGCCGTCCCAACGCGCCCGGGGGCTTGGTCAATTGTCCGTTGCGCTCTTGCGCATCGGTGGTTGCAACTTTGTCCGGGCCTGGAGCCCCGGCCAGAAGGTCGCGGAAGGTCGATAGGTCGGTCAATTCGGGCAGCATGAAAAGCCTCGTTGCATCAGAGTGGTCCTCTGTGTTTAACCAATGCACCCAATGCCACAAGACCCGGAGAGGCCTGGAAGTGCCAAAAAACGACAGTCCTGCCATCTCGACCTGGGATATTCCGCTTGCGCTGGTGCTTTTGACCCGCCTGCCGATGCCCAGATTGCCAAGTCACGTGTTTGCCCGGCAATCCTACGCGGCTTGGGCATTTCCTTTGGTGGGCCTTATCATAGGTGCAATTGCCTGTTTGACGGGTTGGATTCTGATTGGATTGAACCAACCGCCCGCCATAAGTGCCGCCATTGTCCTGACCCTATTGATCGTCACCACCGGCGCGATGCACGAGGATGGGCTGGCTGACACAGCCGATGGATTATGGGGCGGTTTTACCCGCGAACGACGATTGGAAATCATGAAGGACAGCCATATCGGCACCTATGGTGTTTTGGCGTTGATCCTAAGTCAGTTGTTACGATGGGGGCTGTTTACGGCTTTGATCACGACAGGTGCGTTTCTGGTATTGATTGCGGCTGCCATCTGGTCCCGTGCCCTTATGCCCATCATGATGACGGCATTGCCCAATGCACGCGGGTCAGGTCTGAGCCATGGGGTTGGCGCGCCAACGACAAAAACCTGCATCGGCGGGGTGCTCTTAGCGTTGGGAATAAATGGCCTCCTAATCGGCTCAACCGTACTGTTGCCCGCTGTTGTAGCCGTATTGATGGCCATTGGTCTCGCTCTGATTGCCAAGGCAAAGATTGGCGGTCAAACCGGCGATGTTCTGGGGGCAACACAGCAGGTAGCCGAGATTTCGTTCCTGATGACGGTATTAGCTGTCGCTTAACCCACACCACCGGTTTCAATCTTCAGCAATCCACCACAGTGCTTGCAATGCACAGCATCAGGATCGTGTCGAAACAATCCGCAATCCCGGCATTTATGGCGTACTTTCTGGGGCATAAAAATGGCCTGCGCCAATCGTACAAACAGCGCCACCCCCACCACCATGATGAAAACCGAAAACAGTTTTCCACCCGGCGTTCCCAAAGTGATATCCCCAAACCCAGTGGTCGTGAGGGTCGCCAATCGTGAAATACAGCGCGTCGATATAAGGGGTTTCACTCACCTCTAGATCGATGAAGAACACCAGAACCGCAGTGGTCGTCGCAAACACAAAGACCAGCAGATTGATCGAGGCTATAACGGCGTCCTCATGAGTGCGGAAAAAATCGCTATCCCGACGGAGATCCCGCAACAAGTGATACGAATGGATCAGACGCAGCCCGCGCAAAAT
>CBCYME010000008.1:0-90710 GCA_965183835.1 Paracoccaceae bacterium
ACATCACGCTGGGGCACAAGGTCAGTGCGGTTGATCTGGGTGATGGGCTGACCATCACCGGTCTCGATGCCTCGATCCATCCGGGCAGCAGTTTCTTTATGACCTTGGCACCGGGGGGCGAAGATCACTATGCGCCCGGCGGCTTTACCCTGCAGCGTGTCACCTGGGGATGGGCTGAACCCGGGGGTATGTCCGCCAGCCAAAGCATGGCCCTGCACGATGATACCGATTTTGACCCCGCCGCCTATCTGCGTGCGCTCAGCAATGACATTCTGTCCGTTCCCCTGTCGGAGATCCCCCAATGACCCTATTCAAAGCACTGTCGATCGGGATTCTAACCGGGCTTTTGGGATCGTCCCCTGTCTTTGCCCAATCCATGGCGACCCGGGATCGCGATGACACCAAAATCCTGAACGGGGTTATCCCTCTGGATTTCAAAAAGCATCAAATGGTCATGAAAGAGCATGGGATCATCCCCAGCGGCGGGTTCTATTCTTGTATTTGCGCCAGCGCCGGCTATGGGTCCTCATCCACCGCTCAGTTCTATCATCCGGGCACTATCGGGACGTTTGACGCCCGATATTCCTGCCAACAGCCGGGCGATCCCTGCGTGGTTTCAGGGTTTGGCTGTTCCCGGCACCCCCTGCCCACAGATCCTAAAATCTGGGAAGGCTGCGCCACACTGGCAAGGTAGTTCTGCCCCGCCAGAGCGCATCGAAAACAAGCTGAACGAACTGGCGAAAATCGCAGGGGAAGAAGCCCGCGCGACCTTGTCCAAAGCGGAACAGCAAACCAAAACCAAAATCGAAGACGGGCTGATCGACAACATCGGGATCAAACTGTTCCAAAGCGCCAAAGGCAAAGAGATCAACGTTCAGGCGGCCCGACTGGCTTTGACCGCCAACGCCTCACTTGCGGCGGAGAATGCCCTTAGCATTAGGCGGAAAACAACCGCGCTCAATACGATGAAACGCCGGACGAAAAACACCGCTACCAGCGAGGAAATTGCGGTTATGTCCGGCATGGAAACCAACTTAAAAGGGTTGAAGCGGAAACAACAGAACTTGGCCAACGAAAAGGCTGGTCTCAACGCCTTTATGCTTGGGCTCGATGGGGCCAAAGACCTGCTGGAGCTAGAGAAAAACTATCTGCGTGCTATCAGCAGTGACCCCAAGGAACAGGTCAGCGCACTGGTCAGTACCGCCGGAACAATCAAGAGATATGTCGATATGGCCAAGGAAAATCGGGTGGACTTGCAAGTAGGGCTTAATGCGCTGGCCAAGACCGGGATCAGCGAGGCAGAATTTGCCCGGTTCAAATCCCTGTCGCTTCAATCTGATTTTCTTGCTGCAGCGTCTGGGGCTTTGAATGGAATCGGCAGCGTGGGAACTGCTGGGCTAACGGCCTATAACCTTTATCAGGATTATGAAAAATCAGTGCCCGCGCCCATGAAATGGAACGATCAGGCCAATACAGAAAAGCCCAAGAACACATGCTTGTGGCTGCCGAGGTGGCGGCAAAACTGGCCAATGTCGCGTCTGGCTATATGCCCGAGGGGTTCAGCGAACTGACACAGGTCTATGCCGAGGCTCTGCGCATTCCTGGTGCGATGGACAAACGCATTCGCGAATACAACGACAAGGCCGACATCAAGGGGTCGCAGGCGCAATCCAAGGCTTGCGTTGGGAACCTGTCAATTGATCGCAACACCTATCTGTTTCGCACCGCCAAATTGCCGGTTTACCACGTCGACAAGGGGACCTAGGGACAAGAGTACGTTCTGATCGACGGCAACAGCGATCAGAACGTACTCTTGTCCCAAGACCAATACAATGCCCTACAGGATATCGCCTATTATCACCCATTGGCGCACAAGGATCTGCTGCCGACAAAAGCGGTCACGGATCTGCTAAAGGCAGCTGGCCCCAACGGGGCGCTGGATGTCCAAATGTACAAAGACCAAGCTGAAAAGGAACTAAAAACTCTGGCTCGGCGCAAACTGGTCGCTGACCGAATGGGACAGGAATCATCAACACACAAAGACACATCCCAATGGTCTGCCTTTCAACAACTGCTCGGAAGGTCCCTGCCCCCATTGTGCGATCTCAGTTCGAAAACGGAATCTGTGTTGTTTGACCGCTTTCGCGCCAATGACGCATCAGGAGAGCAAGTTAGCGCTCACATAATCGATTTTTGGGCTGAGCTCCGATCAATAGATATGTCTAATAAGTAAGTACAAAAATGCCCTGATGTGGACCATCACATCAGGGCATTCTCTGTTTCGCTTTTTGGGAGAGCCTTACGCGTTGCGCGCGGCCAGTTCCTTCATAAAGCGATCCCGAATAACGACTGGATCCATCGTGATAACCGGAACCTTGATGTTGCCGTTTTCGCATTTGCAAACGATCACCGTCATCTTGTCGCTATCCAGCGCCTCTTGCATCACACGCGGGGCATCTTCGGCTTGGCATTCCACGACATTTTCACAGCCACAGGCGCGTGCTACCTCGGTCAGGGATGTCTTTTGCCCGGCATAGGTCGGTTGGTCCCCGGTCGAGCCATAGCTGCCGTTATCGACGATAAACAGGATGTAGTTATCGGTCACATTGTTCGCGATCGTTGGCAGCGTGCCAAAGTTGGTCAGCACCGATCCGTCCCCATCGATCGAGATCACCTTTTGACCCTGTGCCAAGGCCACACCCAACCCAATCGAGGACGACAGTCCCATCGTGCCAAGCATATAGAAATTGGTCGGCTGGTCATCCATCATATGCAATTCCTGACTTGGCAGGCCAATGTTGCAGACAACGAATTGGTCAGAAATAACCGGTAGTAAGCTTTTGAGAACCTCAGAGCGGATCATGATCAGTACCCTCCCCAGAATGACGCATCCGTCAGGATTGCGACGGGTTTGTTGCACATAAAGGTGTATTTCAGGATCGCATCCAGTTCCTCAACATCTTCTTCCTTATGAAAGTGATACGTCGGGATGTTCAACTGGTTCAGCAACGCCTTGGTATGCACCGCCATTTCAGCCTGACAGGCGACCGGTTCCCGCAGTTCACCGCGATAGCTGATCAGCATCGGCAACGGCATCCGGTAGTATTGCGTCAATGTCACCAGCGTGTTGATGGTCACCCCAATGGCAGTGTTCTGCATGATGATCGCAGAGCGTTTCCCCCCCATGAACGCGCCCGCACACAGGCCGATGCCTTCGTCTTCTTTGTTGGACGGGATGTGGTAAATGCTGTCGTTGTCATCGACTTGATCGATGACCCCCGCAAGCTGCTTGCAAGGCACTGTTGTGACAAATTCGATCTGGTTGTTCACAAAGTCCGCAACAATTTTATCGTTCACTGACATGGGCTGTTTCCATTATGAGATTGCGCACAACCTAAGTAAAGCGGCGCGCAAGGCAAGTCATAATGAATTTACGATATATAAACGAAAGCTTTACATCGAAATACCTTCAAGGTTCGATGATTTCCAAAGCAAAAGAGCTCTGCTCCGCTCTCGCCCACAAAGACAATCGCTGATAGCCCCGCCTTGCTTTGGCTTTACAGACGGTGGTCTCAGCTTGTTTTGCTTCGTGTTGGGTTTCGAATGACACCGTGCGCGACTGCCCTTCTCGTACACCAACTCGCCCCCACCGACGGAGAAAGATCCACGCCCCCAACATATCGCGATACACATCCGTGGCATAGAAACGGTGCATATTCTGGTCTGGTTCGTGTCGTTCGAAATACATACTGCCCACCCGCATTTTGATCTGCGCCAATACTACGTGCCCCCTACCCTACAGCCCTTTCAATGAAAAATCCAATGCCAACGCGTCAGGGTCTACACGGCCTCCGAAACCGGAGAAACACATTGCTGTCCCCGCGGGGACCAGGTTGAAAGGGGTGGCCCGAACTTAACGTTCTAAAAGCAGATTGCGCCCTAACCATTTGATATAAAACAAAAATGGCGTGCAATTGCACGCCACTTCTCGCCCAGACGAAAACAGCCGCCTACCCTTCTCCATCAAGCTCGTCAAAAAAGGCCTGAACCGAGGCTTCTAACCGCTTACGCTCCAGCCCGCTGAAATCTCGATCAAGCTGCAACTCAATCCGCCCGTCCGCTGCGATGCATTTCACCACCCCTTCGGGCCGGGTCATCTTGAACGTGGACTTGGCCGTCTTTCGCACTTCGGTCTTGGTTTTCGTGGTCCCCCCCGACGCGACAAAGCTTTGCAAGATGGCCTGTTCCGCCACATCATCCCGGTCGGGTCGCGCGCGCAGCTCGGACAACAACACCTCGATACGATCTGGCTGATCCTCGACCAGTTTTACCAACCGCAGTCCCAAGGCCCGTGGCATCGCCGCGATGAACAACAGATCATCGCCAATGGCATTCACCAACCGGACAAACGATTTGATATAGCTGCGCTTTTGACGCCCAGATGAGGCATAGAGGATTTCGACCGCCCGGTCATAGCTTTCGATATTCGGGTCCTGGCAGCGATATGAAATGGCCAGCCGCGCCAGTTCCCCAAACGACACATCCCGACGGACAAGGTTTTCGTCCACCATCCGGCGATACAAGTTTTGCAGATCTTCGCCACTGGCGTTGATCCCTGCGGGGATCTTGGCAAAGGCTTCGTCGCCCGTTTCCTCGTACAGTTCCCGAAACGCAGACAGGCGCCGGAAACCTTGGATCAACTCATAGCGGTCGCCATTCTTTTCCACGCGGATTGGATTGGACAGACCAATATCCCGGATCGAGATTTTGAGGTCATCCATATCCTCATCTCGACCGGGTGCCCGATCTCGGGTCAATTTGGTCGTATCAACCAGATCCAAGGGGATCAGATCGGTGATTAGCCCGGCGCGTTTGAGGCGCACATGTTCATGGGCCAGCGCGTCATTCTCGGCCCGAATAGCGGCTTCAGCGCTCTGTCGGGCGGTCACAGCATCCGCATTCTCAGTGATCGCAGTTGCCATCGGGCCACGCCGCCCTTCGGGTGCTGGGCTAGGCGCGACCACTGGATCAACCGGTGGCGTCTCAACAGCTGGGACATCGTCAAAGTTGATGTCAAACACGCGGCGTTTCTTACTCATGCTCCTGTCTCCTCAATCTCATCCCAGGCTTTGACCAGGTTATCGCGGAATTCGACGTACGCCTGATCAAACGATCCTCGGGCGCGGCGCCATGTTTCACGGGTCATATCCCGGTAATCAATTTCGTAGATCGAGCTTAGGAAGCGCCCTGATTGTTCTACGGCCCGGGTCATTTCAATGGGGTGTTCCGCCAATCTGTCGCCAAAAACCTTACCAAACGCTGATTGCATCGCACGGTGCAATTCGTTGTTGGGTTCGAACCGGGTCAGCAAGAACCGCACATCCGTAAATGCCTTGGGCAGTTTGAGTGTCCCCGCGGGGACAGAACTGCCAAAACGCCCCAGGTCCTCCAACGCTTCGGACAACTGCCCGATAAAAGATGTGGTGCTGTCATACTCCCAATACCCAGGCCCCGATGGGATATAAAGCACATCCGCCGCAAACACGGCGTTCATAGACTGATAGCCAATCGCTGGCGGACAATCGAACAAGATGAGGTCATAACTGTCGTCAGGCAAGGAATCGAGATACCGCGACACCGCCGCAAAGAACGACCATTCCGGGTTCAGGTGACGATATTGTGCGCTGGCGAATTCAACAAAGGCAGCATTTGCGCAGCTCGGCACAATATCAATCGTGGGCCAACTGGTCGGTTTGATGAAATCTGTCACACGCAGGTCCGACAGCCCCATATCAGTGACCGAAGCGGGCAGGCGTCGTTGGGGCAGGGCTGCGCCACTTTCAGCCCCTTGCACGGCAGCATTCATCCGTTCTGTTTCACGGATCAGGTCGCGCGCCATCACGCCCCAAACTGTGAACTCCTCCGACACATCACTTAAACCCATCGAATGGCTCAGCGTGGCCTGCGGATCGAAATCAACACAGAGAACGCGGTATCCATCCAACGCGGCCGCATGTGCAAAGTGGAGCGCCACTGTAGATTTACCCGCGCCCCCTTTGAAATTTGCAATCGCGGCCCGAATGGCGCGCTTGCCAGCGGGGCGGGGGCGGCATCAGGGATTTGCGGTTGACCTTTAGACGGCGGCGTATCTCGTTAATCTCTTCGAGGGAATACCACCGCTGGCGACCGTCTTCTTCCACTAGCCCTTGGGGCAGGGACGGATCCGCCGCCAAACGTCCGCGCATGGTCGACTGGTTGACCCGAAAGATAAGCTCGGCCACTTCCCAGCTGGAAAACCGGCGCAGCGTCTTTTCCATTTCGGGGGAATATGTCTGCTGTCGGATAAAGCTCTGCATCTTAAGTGACTGTGCCTGAAGCTGTGCCAAGTCCTGATGAGTGAACATTCTGCCTCCTGTCCCCGCGGGGACAATTCGTTGTTTCTTACTGACCCGCCCTTACACTGGACGCTAATTTACCTCTTCACTCCATTTACGCTGATTTGCGGGGAAAGGCAAAACGTAATATCCAAGAAACATCAGATCCTTTGGTTTTGGGCTTTCCTAGGTTTCCCCTGTGTTTGAACGGTATCTAGCTGGATATCCCCGAGATCCGGCATCACCGCCGAATTAGGGGTCAGGTTTCAAGAAATCCCTAGATATAGGGGGACAAAACTGAACTAATAAGGGACATTCACAATTGTCCCCCTATACCTATAATACCTGATTTTCTTTTTATGAATTGGGATTAGGTCAAAGCTGAAACCAACAAGCGTCTTGACAGAATCGCGCAAAAGGACGCAAATCACTGCAGTGACCTTAAGAACGCTGAGTTCATAAGTTAGTCACATCAAAATGGGACATTAGATCCCACAAGTTCGAGGCAGCCACTGTTGTGGTACAGAGGAGCAGACCATGCTCAAAACAAAATATGCAGGCCAAGGGTCCGCCGCACAAAAGTATGATCTCATCACGGCTTTGGGATCTCACGCGCTTTCTCTGAACAAAACAGAGCAGCGGCGCGTGTTGCGTTTAATCACCCTTGTCACGGCTCGGTATAACTGGGGCCGCAACGAATTGGCCGTGGGCCAGCGAGAGATCGCGCGGCTGTGGTCCTGTGACGAGCGCACCGTAAAACGGGAAATGGCGCGGTTCCGGGCTATGGGATGGTTAACGGTGAAACGGCAGGGCGCGCGGGGGCGCGTGACTGAGTACCAGATGGAACTTGCCGATGTCATGAACGACACCCGTGCTACATGGGAAGCGGTAGGTCCGGATTTTGCGTTGCGGGTCGAAGGTACCCCGGAACAGACATCCGTGGTTCCGTTCCCCGCGGGGACACAATCGGTTCAGTCCCCGCCACCAGATGTTTCAGACGGAACCGAATGGTCACTTGCACAGGCCGTGTTGCATCAAGAGGATCAGGCCCGGTTTGGTGCGTGGCTTCAGGCATTGACCCGCGGTGAAAGGGCAGGGGGGCGTTTGACTTTGCGCGCACCATCCCGGTTTCATGCGCGATACGTTCAAAACAATATGGCTCGTGAGGTGCTGCTAGCCTGTCAGGCGGTGGATTCCAGTGTGTCCGAAGTTCTGATTACGGACTAACCACGTCTAAGCAGACAAAACAGGCGCGGGAATATCCGGTTGGGTACGTGCCTCGTCTTGGATCCAGTCAACGAATTCTGAAACCTTACGGCTGCTTTCAGCGCCTCTGCGATGGACCAACCAATAAGCCAGATGTGACTTGGCAACGTGATCGAAAGGACGGACAAGCCGCCCCTCGATCAAAGCATCGGCGACAAGTGGTTCGCGACCCATCGCGACCCCCATGCCTTCGATAGCCGCTTGCAACACCATGTTCGACTGACCGAACCGACGTGTACGCGCAGGGTCAGGTAAATGCAGCTGGCAGGACCGCGCCCAGAAGTCCCAATCAGGGCTAGCCGGACCAAACTGGGCATTGTCGTCTTGCAATAAGGTATGATGGGCCAGATCAGCAGGGCAGGTTAAAGGCGCGGCCCCTTGTAACAGCGCAGGCGCGCAAACCGGGAAAATGCGTTCCTCCATCAGCTTTTCAACATGAAATCCGGGGTTGTCACCAAAGCCATAGCGGATACCCAGATCTGCTTGCGCGGATCCGAACTTATCTTGCCCGGTATCCGTTGCTATGGAAATCGACAAATGCGGGTGCGCCAGATCAAATCGCATCAACCGGGGGAAAAGCCAGATAAAGGCGAACCCCGGCAGGCAACTGATGACAATGGTGTTCTCTGACCGTTGACGGGATCTGAGATCGGCGCAGACATCTGAAATGCGCCCAAGTCCATCCGCGATGGCTTGGGCCAACATCAGCCCGTCGCGCGTTGGGGTGGATTTGCGCGCCCCGCGGGTAAGCAGGTCTTGACCGACCCATTCCTCGAGCGATTTGACATGCTGGCTGACGGCACTCTGGCTGACGCCCAGCTCTTCGGCGGCGGCGCTAAAGCTGGCGCGGCGTACCACGACCTCGAATGCGCGTAGGGCGGTGTAGGGAAGGTTGATGATCATATAAGTCAAGCTAATAGAATGCATTAAACGTTTCAAATGGATAAATTCCCCCAACTCCAAGAGATTAGGGCATCTTTTGGGGGTTTCATGTCCGATATTACGCCTGAACGCGGCGCGTTCAATCTGCTAAAGAACTGCGCACACGCCAAAACGGGTGACCGTTTGCTTATAGTTTATGAGCCGGCAAGCTATGGGTATTTCGACGATCAGGCGGTTGATGTTGTGCGTAACGCGGCCAGATCCCTAAATCTGTTTGTGGAGACATTGGATGTCGGGTTCTCGCCCGAGGAACCGACGCTGTCGCCGGAACTGCTCAGCAAGTTTGAACAGGCCGATATCGTTCTGTTTCTGGCGCGCCTTGGCGATCAGTTGCGGTTTTCGGAAATGCCCCAAGGAAAAAAGGTCATCGTCAGTTTTGCACTCACAAAAGAACTATTCGGATCTGGGTTCAGCAATGGTCATCACGATGCGTTCCTTGCCCTGAAAACGCAGGTCAACACGGTCTTGGCACAGGCGAAAGAGGTGCGCATGACCTGCCCCGCGGGGACAGATGTTATCGGCACACCGCAGATGGATCTGAGCGCTGCAGGGGACACGTCAATTTTACGGTTTCCGATGTCGGTCTTTACCCCGGTTCCGGCGCACAGTTTTTCGGGTCGCATTGCGTTGCCCGGATTTTTGACCGGAACGGGATCGCGGTATTACGACCAATACACCGTTGAATTTGACGGTCAGGTCTTGGCGCATATGGAGCAGGGGCGTTTGACCGGTTTCGAGGGGGCCGCGTCAGATGTGGCCGTCGCAAATGCGCAGTATGACCGTGTGTCTGACTTGTTTGGCATCGACCGCAACTTTGTCCATTCTTGGCATGCGGGGCTTCATCCGGGATGCGGATACCCATGGGATCTGCGCGACAACTATGAACGCTGGGGCGGGGCGGCCTTTGGCAATCCGCGGATTATGCACTTTCACACCTGCGGGGCCTATGCGCCCGGCGAAATCAGCTGGAATGTCATTGACCCTACAATCATCGTTGATGGCGTTACCTTGTGGGACAGGGGGCAGTTTCACGCACAGCGTTTGCCCGGTGGCGCACAGATCTTGGCGCAATACCCTTGCGCGGCGGCCTTGTTCGAGGCCCCTGACCGGGCTATCGGGTTTGCACATAGTGCTTAAATCAGTGCCTAAAGCGGCGCACCCCACGCCCAGATAGGTAATATATGGCCCGTACTCTGACCCGAGATCTGACGACCGGACCGATTTCGTCTCATTTTCGCACTCTCGCCTTGCCCGCTGCGTTGGGGATGCTGTTCAGCACGCTTTACAACGTGGTCGACATCTATTTCGCCGGGCTGCTGTCGACGGATGCGCAAGCGGGTCTCGCGCAGGGGGTTCAGGTTTTCTATATCTTCGTTGCTGTTGGCTTTGGACTTGGCGCTGCGATGAGCGCGCTGGTGGGCAATGCGCTGGGGCGCAAAGACAGCCGGGCGGCTCGGCGGCTTTCTGTGCAGGGGCTGAGCTATGGGATTATGGCCTCAGGCGTTCTAGGGTGTGTTGGGTTTTGGCTGGGTCCGCAAATTCTTGCGGTGTTGTCAGAACCCGGCGCCTATCGCGTGGCTGGAACGGGGTATTTTCGTTGGCTGCTGCTGGCGTTGCCGGGGTTCTTGCTGGCTTATGCCTGTAACGGGGTCCTGCAGGCGCAGGGGGACAGCACATCGATGCAGCGGGCCTTGATGGCGGCGTTCTTTGCCAACATCGGGCTGAACCCCTTGCTGATCTGGGGCATTCCCGGGGTTTGGTCGGGGATGGGGTTCAACGGTATCGCCGCGTCCACCGTGCTGAGCCAGACCGGCGTCATGATCTATCTACTGCGTCAGGCGCTGTGCTCGCCCGCGCTCGTTGGTCTGAGGCGGCGCAATTTCGTCCCGGTCTGGGCCTCGGTGCACGAGATTTCCGTGCAGTCGGTGCCCACGACCTTTGCGCTGTTGATTATGTTCCTGTCTGGATTTGTGGTGCAGTACGCGCTGAAAGGATTCGGGGAACACGCCATCGCGGGCTTTGGCATTGGGTTGCGGGTGGAACAGATTCTGTTGTTGCCTGTCTTGGGCATGACAACGGCGCTGCTGCCCATCCTGTCCCAGAATCTTGGCGCAGGCGAATTTGATCGTGTCCGACATGCCCTGCATTTCTGTTGGAAAATCGGCGCGGTGATCACATTGATCGCTGCCGCGATCCTTTGGACATTTGGGGCTGCAATATTGGGCCTGTTTACATCTGACCCCGAAGTGATCCGCGTTGGGCTGCTCTATCTCAGGATCGATAGCGTGATCCTGCCGCTGTACATGATGCTGTTCTCGATCAACTCGCTGCTACAGGCGCTGAAACGTCCGGTTTGGAGCGTTTGGATTGGCCTCTATCGCCAAGGGTTCGGGATCGCATTTTTCGCATGGATCTTTGTGGGGGTCTGGGGATTTAACGAAGCCGGGGTTTGGTACGGGACAGCGGCGGCGGTGAGTTCTGGTTGGGCGATTGCAATGGTCATTGCGGCACGACTGGCGCGCAGGGACATCGGCGGGCTTTGGACCGGATCAACGGACCGCGTGTGTGGTCAGACCACCCATTCCAACAGGTAAAGCGTCAGTGGAATTGTGGCAACGGCCGCAAGCGTTTGCAAGGTCACGATGGCCGCCATCATGGGCGCGTCCCCCCCAAGCTGGCGCGCCAGTGTGTAAGACGAAGCCGCCGTGGGCGACATTGCATAGATCACCGCTATGATCAAAAGCGTAGGAGGCAGGCTGAACATCAGCCCTAACGCCAGAACGGTCGCTGGGAAAATCATCATTTTCCCTACAAAAGAGAAAAACAAGGCACTTGCGCTGGCGGCCATATCTTTGACGCGCAGGTTTGCCCCAACTGCCAGCAAAGTGATTGGCAGAGCAGACAGCCCAAGAATACGAGTGAGTTCGTGCAGGACCGGGATTTCCGTGCCGATGAGCTGATTGACGGCCAAAGCAAGGGTAATCGAGATGATATGCGGGTTCCGTATCAGGTCCCGCAGGATCGCAAGCGGCAAATTTGACCGCTTTCCAGGCTGCAAGGCCATCACCAGCAGAACAACCATGACCACATTTGTAACGGGGATCAGAATGGCAGACGCGAGAATGGCATATTCAAATCCTGAGGGACCATAGAGGCTGGCGGACAGGGCAAGGGCGACAAAAGCGTTGTTGCGCGCGCACCCTTGCAGGATCGAGGTGCCTTGCGCCGCCTTGAACCCGTTCATCCATGCAACCGCGACGCCAAACGCAACGGCCACAAAAAAGCCAGTGATCAGGGTGATCGCATAGGGGATCAGGTTGGGGTTGTTGAGTTCTGCAAGAGAGACCTTGTTGAACATCAGGCAAGGCATAAGAACCCAATAAACCAGCTTGTCATTGACGTTCCAAAACTCGGTGCTTGGGATGCCGCCCTTACGAAGCGCCAGTCCCAACGCGATGATTAGGAAAATGGGCAAGATAGAGGTCAGCGTTATCAGCATTTGCAGGTCCCATGCATGAGAGGGGTCTGATTTCCTGTACGCTTCTGCCCAAGACTTGGCGAGGGTAAAAGTGCGGCGCATTTTGGGTCGCAATTGGCAGTTTATTTTACCTCCATTTCCCCTAGTGTCGGGGAAATCTTGAATCGGGAGGACAAGCATGAGCGACCATGGATACGAGGGCGGACGGTTGAATTTGCCGTTTGTGGGGATCTGTACCTTTGCCAAAGGCGAATACGTCGCGGATTGGGATGAGATTGATGCCGATGTTGCAGTGCTGGGTGCGCCGTATGATTTCGGGTGCCAGTGGCGATCAGGGGCGCGGATGGGTCCACGTGCGATCCGCGAGGCATCGACGCTGTTTTCCTTTGGTCACGGCGGGGCCTATGACTTTGAGGATGACATCACCTATCTCCCTGCCGAAAGCACCAAGATCGTGGATATCGGCGATGCAGATATCATTCACACCGATACGATGGGCAGTCATGCCAACATCGAAAAAGGGGTGCGTGCGATCCTGAAAGCCGGGGCGCTGCCGGTGGTTCTGGGCGGGGATCATTCGATCAATATCCCTTGCATCAATGCGTTCGATGACCAAGAGCCGATCCATGTGGTGCAAATTGACGCGCATCTCGACTTTGTCGATGAACGCCACGGTGTCCGCTATGGGCACGGCAACCCCATGCGTCGTGCCGCTGAAAAGGACTATGTGACCGGGCTGACCCAATTGGGTATTCGCAACGTGTCTTCGACCGCAAAAGAAGGGTACGAGGATGCGCGTGCCATGGGATCAGATATCCTGTCGGTGCGCCATTTGCGTAAGATGGGTGTTGAGGGGGTGCTGGAGCGTGTGCCAGCAGGCAAGCGATACTATGTCACCATCGACATTGATGCCTTTGATCCCTCGATCGCGCCGGGAACGGGAACACCCAGCCACGGTGGGTTCATCTATTACGAAGTGCTGGAGTTTCTGGACGGTCTGACTCAACGCGGCGAGATTGTCGGCGTTGATCTGGTCGAGGTCGCGCCGGACTATGACCATTCGGGCAGCACGTCGACATTGGCGGCCCAGATCCTGATGAATCTGATTGGCCGAATTTTGCACCACCGCAAAAGCTAAATTACTTGGCTCCTGCGCGGTTTTGAGACTGCGTGGGGGTCAGTAACTTGTCGACATCCGATAGCCGGGATGGAACGTCATACGCACAAACGTCACGGGCTGATTCTGAAACCAGGTTGTGCGCTCCATCTGGATCACAGGGGTTGCGGGTTGGGTTGCAAGGAACTCAGTAAGTGTTGCATCCGTTGCAATGGCTGAAAACCCGATTTCAGCGTTGGAAAACGGAACTTCGGACAACAGCCATTCATTCGGCCCGGTTTCTTTGAAATCCTGATGCAAGACGTCGGGAACGGCGGCGATATTGATCCAGCGTTCTTCGAACTGAAACGGCCGGTTGTCCGCATAGTGCATGCATTTGATGTGCAAGGTTTGGGCGTCGTTTGGCAGGTCAAGGCGCGAGCTGAGCCATGCCGGGGCAGGGATCTGTTCCCGTTGCAGCAGGGAATAGCGGTACAGTGCGTTCTTTTCTTCGACCAGATGGCGGACCACTGCGATTTCGAACTTTGCCTGTTTCACCGGGGCCGTGTTGACGCGCGTGCCGCTTTTGCGTTTTCGGTCAACGATGCCGCGGTCCGCTAGCTCGCGCATGGCGCGGTTGACGGTGGCGCGCGCGCAGCCAAATTCCTCGGCCAGTTCAAATTCGGTGGGTAACAGCGTACCTTGGGGCCAGACGCGATCTTGGATGCGGCGGATAACCTCGTCTCGGACGTCTTGAAAGCTGACCTTTTTGGCTGGCACGGGATGTCCTTTGGTTTGCTTTATGTTGCGATTATGTGGAATATGTCTGCTTTTATTGGGAATTGCAAAGGGATTGCTTGATTATGCGCTTTGATGCCGCGACCTGTGCGCCGAAACCATGGAAGAACCACGGCGGTGTGACCCGCGAACTGGCTTGTCGTCAGGAGGCGGGCGAGACCCTGTGGCGGCTCAGCTTGGCCGATATTGATCGGGATGGCGCGTTTTCAGCCTTTCCCGGGTATCAGCGGATTCACACCATCATTTTGGGACAGGGGCTGACTTTGTCTGACGATGAAACGACCCTGCAGGCCCGCCCCTGTGTGCCGTTGGTGTTTTCCGGGGATCTGGCGGTGTCAGCGACGTTGACCGCAGGGCCCTGTCGGGCGTTCAACGTCATCTATGACCCGCAAAAGATTCAGGCCGAGGCCAGAATCGTTGAGGCGGGAGAGGTTGCGCATGCAACCGATCAGATGGTTCTTTTCATGATCAAAGGCAGCGCTGCATTGCATAGCGGTGGCGTGTTGGAAGCAGGGCAGGGCATTCAATGGAGCGCCCCGGCAAGCGCGAACCTGAACTCCGGGGCGATGGGGCTGTGCGTGACCCTGAAACCGATTGCTTAAAGCGCGGCTAAAAGGGTCGTAATGGCGTGGCGATAGTTCGCGACAATCGTGTCGCGTTCAACGTGGCGGCCATTCTTGACCTTATGGCGGCCCGCAGACCAAACGTCGCTTACAACGTCATCCCCGGCAGCAAAGCACAGACCATCCAGAATTTGATCATCGTTCAAGGCAAGCAGGGCAGGGGTGTCGGTTTGAATTGCAACCAAATCAGCCAACGCGCCGACCTCGATCCGGCCAGCAGACCGGCCAAGTGCCTGCGCGCCACCCTCGGCTGCGCCGAGATACAGAACATCGCCCACAGACCCTTCGCCGGGGATAATGACATTCCGGCCCAGATCCCGCAGGCGTTGTGAATATTCGAGCAGGCGCAGCTCTTCGGTCAAGGAAATACGCACGTTAGAATCCGACCCGACCCCAAAGGCGCCCCCGGCTGCAAGGTATTCCACACCGTTAAAGGGGCCATCGCCCAGATTGGCCTCGGTGATCGGACACAGCCCTGCAATCGCACCGGATTTGGCCATATCCCGGGTTTCGTCTGAGGTCATATGCGTGGCGTGGATCAAGCACCATTGATCATCAACAGGTGCATTTTGCAGCAACCATTCCACAGGACGTGCCCCTAGCCAGTTCTGAATATCGGCCACTTCTTTGGGCTGTTCCGAGATGTGGATATGCACCGGATTGCCGTTCTGGATTTCCAGAACATCATTCAGGTCGGCAGGGCAGGTTGCGCGCAGGCTGTGGGGCGCGATGCCGACCTTGGCATCGGGTCCAAGAGTTTCGCGGGCCTTGGTGCGGGCTTGTGCAACAAGGGATTTGAATTGATCCACCGTATTGCCGAACCGCAATTGGCCCCCGCTCAGTTCGGCCTGTCCAGCGCCGCCATAGGTGTAGAGCACTGGCAAATGGGTCAGGCCAATGCCGGTTTGGCCAGCGGCGGCAAAAACACGTTCGCTGAGTTCTGTTTCGCTGTCGAACCGGGTGCCGCACGGTTGGTGATAGACATAGTGGAATTCACCGACTGAGGCATACCCAGCCTCTTGCATTTCCATGAACACAAGGGCCGCGATGGCCTGGTATTGTTCGGGCGTCACATGTCCCATGAATTGATACATCAGCGTGCGCCATGTCCAAAAGCTGTCTTTGCCAGCGGCGCGCACCTCGGTCATGCCAGCCATCGCGCGTTGAAAACTGTGCGAGTGCAGATTGGCCAGAGACGGCAGCAGAGTGTCCACTTTGATATCGCTTGGTTGCGGGGTTTGATCCGCCGCCAGTTTGGCGATCTTACCGTCGGCAACACTGAGGCGCAGATTGTGCAACCAACCAGAAGGAGTGCGGGCGCGTTCAGCGAAAATGGTCTGCATCGGGTTTCCTTATGTCTAGACATAATGATTTTAATCACATACCTTGCCGCCCAGCAAGACAATTGAGAGGGCGCGATGTCAGATCAGGCGGGATATGTATTAACGCAGGCCACTCTGGCCACAATGACACCGGGAGGGGAGGCCTATGGGCTGATTCCCGATGGGGCGATTGTGGTGAGCGACGGGCGCATTTCGTGGGTGGGGGCTTTGGCTGATTTGCCAGCTGAACACGCCGCGCTGCCACGTCAGGATCTTGGTGGGCGTCTGGTCACACCGGGATTTGTGGATTGTCACACGCATATCGTTTTTGGCGGCGATCGCGCGATGGAATTCGAAATGCGTTTGAACGGTGCCTCTTACGAAGAGGTTGCGCGCGCAGGTGGGGGCATTGTTTCGACGGTGACCGCCACGCGAACCGCGTCGTTGGAGGATCTGGTCGCAGGTGCATTGCCGCGTTTGGATACTTTGATTGGCGAAGGCGCGACGGTGGTCGAGGTGAAATCCGGCTATGGGTTAGACCGCGAAACCGAATTGAACATGCTGCGCGCTGCGCGCCGTTTGGCTGAGATGCGTCCGGTTCAAATTCGCACGACGTTTCTGGGCGCGCATGCCACGCCTGCGGAATATAAAGACCGCGATGATGCCTATATCGATGAAATCTGCATTCCAACCCTGCGCGCGGCCCATGCCGAGGGACTGGTCGATGCAGTTGATGGATTTTGCGAAAGCATCGCGTTTAACGCGGCGCAGATTGAACGCGTGTTCAAAGTCGCCCAAGACCTTGGGCTGCCGGTCAAACTGCATGCTGAACAGCTGAGCCATATGGGCGGCACGGCATTGGCTGCCAAATACGGCGCGTTGTCGGTGGATCATGTGGAATACGCGACAGAAGACGACGCGCGCTCCATGGCTGACAGCGGGTCGGTTGCCGTGATCCTGCCCGGCGCGTTCTATACCATTCGCGAAACACAGGCCCCGCCGATTGCACATTTCCGCAGCCACGGTGTGCCGATGGCATTGGCCACGGATTGCAATCCTGGATCATCGCCGCTGACGTCACTTTTGTTGACGATGAACATGGGCTGCACCCTGTTCCGTATGACCCCCGAAGAAGCGCTGGCCGGTGTCACCCGCAATGCGGCCCGCGCTTTGGGTGTTTCGGACGCCGGGCAAATTGCGCCTGGGTTCCGGGCTGATCTGGCGATCTGGGATGTCAAAACACCCGGTGAACTGGCCTATCGCATCGGGTTCAACCCGCTTCATTCCCGCATTTACGAAGGTGCAAAATGACCAATCTCGTTCCCGGTGCCGTGACTCTGGACACCCTCAAAGATATTTATCGCAACCTGACCCCGGCGCGTCTGGATGACAGCGCCCGGGCAGGGGTGGAAGCCGCCGCACAGATGGTGGCGGATGCCGCCGCAGGCGAAGAAGCGGTGTATGGCATCAATACTGGCTTCGGCAAACTCGCCAGTAAGAAAATCGCACCTGAAGACACGGAAACTCTGCAGCGCAATCTGATCCTCAGCCATTGCTGTGGTGTGGGTGAACCGCTGCCCGAAGACAAAACCCGTCTGATGATGACGCTTAAACTGTTGTCGATGGGGCGCGGGGCGTCTGGGGTTCGGTGGCTTGTGATTCATCAGATCGAGGAAATGTTGTCACGCGGCGTGATCCCCGTGATCCCATCGCAGGGGTCGGTGGGTGCATCGGGCGATTTGGCCCCGCTGGCGCATATGGCTGCGGCCATGATCGGCGCGGGAGAGGCGACGTATAACGGCCAGCGTTTGCCGTCATCAGTGGCTTTGGCCGAGGCTGGGATGAAGCCAATCGTTCTGGGCCCGAAAGAAGGGTTGGGGCTGATCAACGGCACCCAGTTCTCGACGGCTTGTGCATTGGCAGGTTTGTTTGATGGCTGGCGGATGGCCGAGGCGTCGATGGTTATCGCATCCATGTCGACAGACGCGATCATGGGATCGACCGCGCCTTTGATTGCTGACATTCACACCCTGCGGGGACATGCGGGGCAAATTGATGTCGCGCGTGAAATGCGTGCGATCATGGATGGCTCGGTCATTCGCGAAAGCCACCGTGATGACGACCATCGCGTACAGGACCCGTATTGCATTCGTTGTCAGCCACAGGTCGTAGGTGCGGCGCTGGATGTGTTGCGGATGGCGGCGAAAACGCTTGAGATTGAAGCCAATGCCGTGACTGATAACCCGCTGGTTCTGGTGAACGAGGGGCGCATCGTTTCGGGCGGGAACTTCCATGCGGAATACGTGGGCTTTGCCGCGGATCAGATTGCTTTGGCGGTTGCTGAAATTGGCGCGATTGCGCAGCGGCGCGTGGCGCTGATGGTGGATCCGACGCTGTCCTATGACCTGCCGCCGTTCCTGACACCCGATCCGGGTCTGAATTCAGGCTTTATGATTGCCGAAGTCACAACTGCGGCGCTGATGAGCGAAAACAAGCATCTGGCCAACCCCTGTGTGACGGATTCAACGCCCACATCAGCCAACCAGGAAGATCACGTATCAATGGCGGCCCATGGTGCGTTGCGTCTGAAACGGATGAACGACAACCTGTCGGTTATTCTGGGGGTCGAATTGCTGTGTGCCGCGCAGGGTGTCGAGGCGCGCGCGCCATTGGTGACCTCGGATCGTCTTAGCCATGTCATCGCGCATCTGCGGACCAAGGTCGAAACATTGGCCGAAGACCGCTATCTCGCACCCGATATTGAAACCGCAAGCGCCATGGTGCGGGCTGGTGAAATTGCTGGTGCGGCCGCTCTTGAGGTCGCGCCATGAGTTTGACCTTGGACATCAAGCAAGGCGACAGCCCACTGGTGTTGGGCTTGCCCCACACCGGGACGGATGTGCCGGCTGATGTGGGGGCCACGTTGAACGACGTTGGTCATGCCCTGGCAGACACAGACTGGCACATTCACGACCTATATGACGGGTTGGTGGATGGGGTGTCATCTGTTCGCACGCCAGTGCATCGCTATGTCATCGACGTGAACCGCGACCCGTCCGGGGTTAGCCTCTATCCCGGTCAGAACACAACGACGCTGTGTCCCCTGACGGATTTTGATGGCAACGACATTTATGTGTCGGGCCAAGAACCGGATGCGGCCGAGATCGAGCGCCGACGCGTTGTATATCACGCACCGTATCACGCAGCGCTTGAGGCGGAATTGGAACGTGTCAAAGCGATCCATGGCTTTGCGATCCTCTATGATTGTCATTCGATCCGGGGGGATATTCCGTTCCTGTTTGACGGGCGTCTGCCGGATTTCAACGTGGGCACCAATCTGGGCGCAACCTGTGACCCTGCTCTTGAGTCGATGGTGGTGGCCCGGTGCCAAGCGGCTGACGGATACACCGATATTCTGAATGGCCGTTTCAAAGGCGGTTGGACCACGCGGCATTACGGGCGACCGTCCGAAGGGATGCACGCGATTCAGATGGAACTGGCCCAAGCCACCTATTGCGATGAGGTTCCGCCATGGACCTATCGCCCCGCGCGCGCGGATGTCCTGCGCGCTCATCTCACAGATATTCTGACAGACCTCAGCCAATGGAGACCCGCATGAGCGATCCCCGCAAAAACACCCGCGATATTTTCCCGCCCACCGGCACCGAGATCACGGCCAAATCCTGGCTGACCGAAGCGCCGATGCGGATGCTGATGAACAACCTGCACCCCGATGTGGCGGAAAACCCGCACGAATTGGTGGTGTATGGTGGTATTGGCCGTGCTGCGCGCACATGGAAAGATTTCGACCTGATCGTTGAAAACCTGAAGAACCTTGAAGAAGATCAGACCCTGATGGTGCAATCTGGCAAGCCGGTAGGCGTGTTTCAGACCCACAAGGATGCGCCGCGTGTTCTGATCGCGAACTCGAACCTTGTGCCCCACTGGGCCAATTGGGATCATTTCAACGAGCTCGATAAAAAGGGCCTGATGATGTACGGCCAGATGACCGCCGGGTCGTGGATCTACATCGGTACGCAAGGCATCGTTCAGGGAACGTATGAGACCTTTGCCGAGGCCGGTCGCCAGCATTTCGGCGGTGATCTGACTGGCAAATGGATTCTGACCGGTGGCTTGGGTGGCATGGGTGGCGCGCAACCTTTGGCGGCTGTGTTTGCCGGGGCCTGCTGTCTGGCGGTGGAATGTAATCCCGATAGCATCGATTTCCGTCTGCGCACCAAGTACCTGGATGAAAAAGCCGAAACGCTGGACGAAGCGCTGGAAATGATCGAGCGTTGGACGGCAGCGGGCGAAGCGAAATCCGTTGGCCTGTTGGGCAACGCGGCGGATGTCTTTGCGGAACTGGTCGAACGTGCCAATGCGGGCGGTACGCGTCCTGATCTGGTGACAGACCAGACCTCGGCACATGATCCAATCAACGGGTATCTGCCGCAGGGCTGGACCATGGGCCAGTGGAAAGAAAAACGCGAGACCGCCCCGAAAGAGGTGGAAAAAGCCGCCCGTGCCAGCATGAAGGTGCAGGTCAAAGCGATGTGCGATTTCCACGCGATGGGTATTCCAACAGTCGACTATGGCAACAACATCCGTCAGATGGCGTTGGAAGAAGGGCTGGAAAACGCGTTTGATTTCCCCGGCTTTGTGCCTGCCTATATCCGTCCGTTGTTCTGCAAGGGCATTGGCCCATTCCGTTGGTGTGCGCTGTCGGGCGATCCCGAAGATATCCGCAAAACCGACGCCAAGATGAAGGAGTTGTTCCCGGACAACACGGATCTGCATCGCTGGTTGGACATGGCGCAGGAACGCATCGCGTTTCAGGGTCTGCCCGCGCGGATTTGTTGGATCGGTCTGGGGGATCGCCACAAGGCAGGTCTGGCGTTCAACGAAATGGTGCGCACTGGCGAACTGTCGGCCCCGGTTGTTATCGGCCGTGACCATCTGGATTCAGGGTCGGTCGCCTCACCGAACCGGGAAACAGAGTCGATGATGGATGGCTCGGATGCCGTTTCGGATTGGCCGCTGCTGAATGCATTGCTCAACACAGCCTCGGGCGCGACATGGGTGTCCTTGCACCATGGCGGCGGCGTTGGCATGGGCTTTTCGCAGCATTCAGGTGTCGTGATCTGTTGTGATGGAACTGAAGACGCAGATCGTCGTATTGGTCGCGTTCTGTGGAATGACCCTGCAACGGGTGTCATGCGTCACGCAGATGCTGGATATGAAATCGCCAAAGATTGCGCCAAAGAACATGGCTTGAATTTGCCGGGCATCCTGTAATGGGAAAAGTGATCTGGGGCAAAGCTCCAGATCACTGCATTTGATAAACGCGTTGATCAGGCCATCGCCTGATCAACCATCGCTTCTTGGGCAATCATTGCTTCTAGCTGGCGGCGGAACCTGAGTTGCCCCCCATCGATGTTCAGATCGATGTGTGCCGAGGTCTTTTCATCCATGCCGGTTTGTACCTCTTCCAGAATGGCCAAATCTTCTTCAAATGCGTGTTTGACGTCTTCGGTCATCATGGCTGACAGCTCCGCGTCATCTGGGCGGATGTTACGCAGCTGGAACCAATAGTATCGGGTTTCTTTCTCGCTGGTTGGCGTCATGAAGTTATAGCTGTCCATGACAAAGGTTTGGTCATGTAAGGGACCGTCGGGCCCACCCGTCCCGGCGGGTGTAAAGACGGCCTTGATCAGCGCATGGCTGGGATAACGGACCTCGTAATGTTGTAACCGGTCACAGTTCCCTTTGAATTCGACGACCTTTTTGTAAAACGGGGCGGGTTCCACATCCATCATCCAGCGATGCACGATTATGCCATCGTCGGTTTTCTTGACCGAAAGGGGGGCGTCTTTTGCGGCGTCTTGGGCAAAGCTGCTTTGATGAACCCAGGCGACATGTGTGGGGTCCAACAGGTTGTCAGTCATATAGAGATAGTTGCAGTTGATCTCCATCGCGGCACCGCGGTTTATGCCCCAATCTGGATCTTCATAATGTTCAATCTCAAAGATCTCTGAGGCGTCCGCCATTGCCGGGTTGCCCATCCAAATCCAGACCAGATCGTATTTCTCATGGATCGGATAGGATTTGACCTTGGCGTTTGAGGGGATGCGCCCCTTGCCTGGGGCCGACACGCATTGGCCAGCACAATCGAAGGTCAGACCATGATACCCGCATTCCACCGTGTCGCCTTTGATACGGCCCTTTGACAGGGGCAATTTTCGGTGCGGGCAGGCGTCTTCGAGGGCGATCACCTCTCCGTCGTTGGTGCGGAAAATGCAGATCTTTTCGTTTAGCACGCGGATCTGTTGCAGATCGCGGGTGATTTCTGAGCTCCAGGCTGCCACGTACCAGGCGTTTTTTAAGAACATGAGTGTCCCCCATTCGATGTGTTAGGGGCTGACATTTAGGCAGGGGAGGGGCGAAGTATAGGGCGCGACGCCTGTGATATGGTTTAGGAAAACTAAACTACGTCGCGGGCGGCGCTGGTGATCCAATCCAGCAATTCACGGGCGTGGGGGGATTGCATTGCGCCTTCGCTCCAGCAGATGAAATAGGGCTGCGGCATTGGGATCTGGATCTCTGACAGACAAACCAAGCGCCCGGATTGCAGATCACGCGTCACAAAAGAACTTTGCGCCAAAGCGACGCCTTTGCCTGCTATCGCCGCCTCTAGTGCGAGACTGGACAGGGAATAGGTGGCCCCTTTGGGGAGGGGATCAGACGGCATGTCAAACAGGGAAAACCAATCCGCCCAACTGGGCAGATCCCGATGCGCTGGACCCCAATCTGTGTGTAAGAGCGGCAAGTGCGCCATCTGTGCCGGATCCGAGGCCACGGAAACTGGGACAAAAACGCCGGCGCGCAGACAGGAAAGACCGCATCCTGAAAGAGACGACGCCGGTAAGGGAAAGTGTCGGCATTTGCCCCGTAGGTCAGCCGAAATGTTGTCGACAGCAAATGGCGTTCGGGTTCTTTGTGCGTGGAATCCAGTCGCAAAGACATCTCTGGATTGTGGTCTTGATAGGCGCTCAGAACGGGGTTCAACCATCGGGACAACAAGGAAGGGAGCGCACTGATGGAGACATCGACTGTATCCTCTATCCTGTCCAGAATGTGTTGCGCCTGTGCGAGCGTTTCGAACCCGTCGCAGATATGTTTGTGATAGGTTTCGGCACCGGGTCGCAGAAAAATGCCCCGCCCTTGGCGGTTGAACAGGGTCCGGCCTGTTTGTTCTTCTAAAACCTTAAGCTGTTGGCTGACTGCGCCAGACGTGACCCCCAATTCCTGTGCGGTTTGCGTGACCGACAGCGTGCGCCCAAAGGATGCGAAGACCTGCAAGGCACGCAAGGAGGGCAACTTGGGCGGTTTCATAGGGGGCCTGACGCGTTGATGATTTAGGTTTTCAAATGATCGCGTGTCAGGGGGGCTGTCAAGGAGATCAAAGCGAAACAGCGCAGGCTTTGATGGCCCGCGCTGTCTCAATGTTCTAACGGGCGATTCTTAGAATTCGACGACGGCGCGAATGGATTTGCCTTCGTGCATCAACTCAAAGCCGTGGTTGATTTCGTCCAGTGTCAGCTTGTGCGTGATCATTGGGTCGATCTCGATCTTGCCGTCCATGTACCAATCAACGATTTTTGGCACGTCGGTCCGGCCGGATGCGCCACCAAAGGCGGTTCCGCGCCAGCTGCGGCCTGTGACCAGCTGGAAAGGACGGGTCGAGATCTCAGCGCCAGCAGGGGCCACGCCGATGATGATGCTTTCGCCCCAGCCTTTGTGCGCCGCTTCGAGTGCGGTACGCATGACGTTCACGTTGCCGGTTGCATCAAACGTGTAATCCGCGCCGCCGCCGGTCAGTTCGACCAGATGGGCAACCAGATCGCCTTCGATCTCAGACGGGTTCACAAAATCGGTCATGCCGAACCGTTTGGCCATTTCGACTTTGCCCGGGTTCAGGTCGACACCAACGATCTGATCCGCACCGGCCAGTTTCAGGCCCTGAATGACGTTCAGACCGATGCCGCCCAGACCAAACACGATGCCGCGCGATCCGATTTCGACTTTGGCGGTGTTGATCACCGCGCCGATGCCGGTGGTGACGCCGCAGCCGATGTAGCAGATCTTGTCAAACGGCGCGTCTTTGCGAACCTTGGCGAGCGCAATTTCGGGCACGACAGTGTGGTTGGCAAAGGTCGAACAGCCCATGTAGTGATGGATCGGCGTGCCATCCAGCATCGAGAACCGGGTGGAGCCATCAGGCAACAAACCCGCGCCCTGAGTCGAACGGATCGCCTGACACAGGTTGGTTTTGGGGTTCAAACAGTATTCGCATTCGCGACATTCGGGCGTGTAGAGCGGGATGACGTGATCGCCAACTTCGAGGCTGGTGACACCTTCGCCGACTTCGATTACAACGCCTGCGCCTTCGTGGCCCAGAATGGCCGGAAAGATGCCTTCGGGGTCGTCACCCGAGCGGGTGAATTCATCGGTGTGACACAGGCCAGTGGCCTTAATCTCGACCAGTACTTCGCCGGCGCGTGGACCTTCGAGGTTCACTTCCATCACTTCAAGCGGCTTGCCCGGGGCAAGCGCAACAGCAGCGCGCGTTCTCATCATTGGGTGTCCTTTCTGTTGAACTGTTCGAATGTCGCCAGAGCAGCGGCAAATGTAGCGAATACCTGTCTCTGGTTAAAACGAAATAGGGGGCTTATCCAATCCAAAACCATGGATCTGCCGTTTGATTGTTGGTCTCTTTCTCTGCAGACGGTCCATCACATTTGGGCCAAAGGAGCCGCACGATTTAAGCCGAGTTGCCCTATGGTTTCACCATTCGGGTGGTCTAGGTCAAGCAGGCGGGTCACGTAATGTCTCCAAGTTGGATGAATCTTTTCCGATGCGATGGTGAATTTTTTCCGACGCAGTCAGTTCTGAAACCTTGCGTGTTTCTCTGAACAGGTGCCGGTTTGAAATCAAACGCATTTGCGACATCTTAGGGAATTTTCCTGTGTCAGGGCGATTTATAGAGCCTTGTCAGTTGGCGGGTGATTTGATTTCGTCAGATGTGGGAATATGGTGAAACAAACAGCAACAGATTCCAGGTGATCCAAGCTGAAAATGTCGTGTATTACGAGAAGTTACCGCTGGGTAACATCAATCAATGGTTGCTAAAGGCTGTAGATTGGCTTGAAATAACACAACATTTTGAAGGCATAGTGAGGATCGCTGCGTTTCAAGAGGAACAAGCGGAATGTATGTCAAGATCGGGGCTCTGGCTGGGCCCGGTAAATGGGCTAAGTGAGGCGATAGGCGTGGCGGACGGAAACTCAATCGTGGCTCAGATAACAGACGCTCTGTCTGAGATGTCTTTGTTTGTTGGGTTGGGGGCTGATACCGTCGATAAATTCGCTAGCGATCTTTCCTTGTCTTGGGTCTTGCCGGGGCAAACAGTGGTCGAGCAGGGCGAGGCAACGGATGATGTGCATTTCGTCCTGTCGGGGCGGTTGCTGGGGTTGTTGATGTCCGATCAGGGCCGCGAGGTCACCTATACCGAAATCAAGGCGGGCCACTATTTTGGGGAACTTTCAGCGCTGGATGGGCGCCCCCGGTCCATTACCGTTTCAGCGGCGAATAAAACGCAACTTGGGTCGATGCCCGCGACGGTGTTTCGCGCGTGGATGGCCCGGCAGCCTGAAATCGCGCACAACCTGACCATCGATTTGGCGGAACGGAACCGGCGTTTGACCGAACGTGTTTTCGAGCTGGTTGTACATGATGTGGATACACGGGTCCGGGTGATGCTGTCCCGGTTGGCGCAAGATCATGAACAACTGAAAAACGGGGGCGTGCTAGAGCCAAGCCCAACACATGATGGGATCGCGACTTATATCGGGGCCACGCGCGAAGCTGTGAGCCGCGTAATGGCGCGCCTGTCAGCCGAAGGCGCGATCAAAACCGAGCGGCGCAGGATCACATTTCTGGATCTCGATCTATTGTTGGGAAAGCTATAGAGCTTGCTCGCGCAGTTCCTTAAAATAGACCAGCATCCAGCGTTCGCCCAATGAAAGGGTTTGCTCCAAAGCGGTCAAATCCTCGGTGGGACCATCAGGTGTTTCCAGCTCAGCAAGGGCGCGGGCGGTCCGGAAGGTTGGAAACAGAAACAGGAAATCATTGTCTCTGAGCGTGTTGAAGCAGTCTTCGCTTTGGGAGAACCCCGGTTCGCGTGCCCCTTCGGCAATTTGCAAAAACCCTGTCAGCATCCGATCAAAGATTGCCCAAAACGCGAGATCACGTTCAGAGGAAATCTTATGGAGGCGGTCTCGGAAATTTGAGACGGCATCCCAGTCGCGACGCAACGCGGATGGCAAAGCGGCGCCAAAAGTAAGCGTGTGGCACATGGTATGGGCCAATCCGGTTTGTTCGGCGGCCAGCAAAGCGGCATCAATGGCGCGGTTTGCCTCGTCTTGTGTGCCGGTAATTGCGCGAATGGCTGAAAAACAGGACATCACGGTTGCATGGTTATCCGTGGCCCCAAAGGGACGCATCAGGTCGGCGTGAATGTCAGCCCTGTAATTGGAAATGAACCGTTCAAGATGCCAAAGAGCGTTGTCAAATTCGCCGCGTAACATGTGGGTCGTGCCCACCATCCGGTGCAATAGCATTTGATGCAGGCCGGTGGGTTCTTGGTTCGCAATGTCAGATAGGTTCAAGGCAAAGTCGTGCCCGACGTCGATATCCCCATGGGCCAGAATGTCGATCCAGCGAAAGAACATTGATGAAAACACCCGCTGTTCACCACCGGTTTGCGTGATCAGTCCGCGAATTCTGTTCATGACTGAGATGTCCGCCGAACGGTATCCTTCGGCCCCAATCACAGCAGGGTAAAGTGCCAAAAGCGTGTCGGCTTCGAATTGCCGTGTCCAGTTTTTCTGGTCTTTTGGAATGGATGGGATCAGTGACAATGCACGTCGATACAAGGCCACCGCCTCGGCGTCGGCTGATTGCAGGGCGGCGTTTCGGCCAGCCTGAACCCATTGCGTTGCGGCTTCTTGTGGGCGTTGCGCGCGTTCGAGTTGGTTTGCCATCACCGATGGTTCGATGTCGCGCCCTTGATTTGCACGGCGTTCCATTGCGGCAATAACATCGTTGTGCAGAACGATCCGGTCACGTGACAAAATGGTATCATAGGCACAATCCAACAGCATCTGGTGGCGAATGATCAGGCAGTTCTCTTGATCTGGCCCGACACCAATTTGCAAATCAGCAAGGCCAGATTCCACCAGCTCGTTCAGGGCGGTTTCAATTCTATCCGGGCCAGACCAAAGGTCACGCAGTAAGGGAACGGGGCTTTGACGTCCGCAAACCGCTGCCAACCGCATCAAGGGGCGCGCGGCCTTCAGGCGGCGAATGCGCGCCTGTAGGCTTTGTTGCAAACTGGAGGGAATGGCCTGTTCTGGTTCTACAGAACCGTCGTGCAGGTCCGTTTCGTTCAAGTGGGCGCGAATTTCACGGCTCAGCTCTTCGGCAAAGATGGGCATGCCTTCGGCCCTTTGGACCAAGGCCTCAATGAACTGATCCCCGCCGGGAATGTCGCCCAAAAGATCTTGGACGATTTCGTGTGTATACTGGTCGTTCAGGGGAACCAGAACGATAGAGATCGCATTTTGCACCATGGAATACTGGCGATCCAATGCGGTATCTCGGGCACTGATGATCAGCATCAACCCGGTTGGCGCGGACAAGGCGAGCGCGCGTAACACCTCTAACGTAGAGGGGTCCGCCCAATGCAGGTCATCGAACCACAGAACACGAGGATTGCGTTCAAGGCCGGTAAGATAGTCCACCAGATCAGATAGGACACGCGCCCGTCGTTGGTGCCGCTCTGCTTGTGGGCTGATCGCGATCTCATCCAAGGCTAGCAAAATCTCAGACGCTTGGTTTTGGCCTGCATCCCGATCCAGCGCCAAGACTTGGCGGAATGTGTGAAAGGGGATGTGGCTGCCCTGCGGTTGACACACAATCCGGCGCGCCGCCCCGTGGCCGAGGTGATGCTGTTTCAAAAACTCGGATATCATCCGAGATTTTCCGATGCCGTGTTCACCGGTTACGGTGGTCAGCGCAAACCCATCCCTTTGGACCTTGGCCCATTGCTTCGAAAGCGTTCTGAGTTCTTCTTCGTGATTGATAAAGGCGCCAGTGCTTGTCATCCAAGGCAGCTGGCGCGCGGTGTCAAGGGCTTTTTGATCCCTGACCTGATAGAGGCGGCAGGGGGCTTCGATGCCTTTAAGAAGCCTGAGACCCAGAGGGTGCAATTCAAAGCGATCACCTAACAGCGCCGCCGTGGTGCCAGATAACACAACACTGTTGGTGGCGGCTTCGGCTTGTAACCGTGCCGCCAGATTGACAACCACGCCATAGGCGCGACCAGACCGAACAACAGATTCTGGGTGTTGATCATTCACCACGACCGGCCCGCTGGCGACGCCGATCCGCACCGCAAGCGGTTCGCCATCCGGAGTGTGCAGTTTGGTCACCGACGAGATAATCGAACAGGCAGATTCAACACCGCGCGGGGCGGCGTCTTCTAACGGATCGGGATAGCCAAAATAGACCAGAACGCCATCGCCATGATATTGCGCAATATGTCCGCCATAGGGGGTGACGGCCTGTTCGACCCCTTGATAGAAATCAGACAACAGCTCGCTAAAACATTCCGCGCCTTGCTCAAAGGCAAGCCGTGTCGAGTTGACAAGGTCGCAAAACACAACCGTTAGGTAGAGCCGCTCACCGACTGGGTCTTCGGCCTGCGGTTCGGGAACGGATGGGGCAGAGGCGGCCATGATCTTGCGCCTGTGCCCAAGCGAGGTAACGCCGAGTTCCTTAAGGTCCGCGTCGGTGAGATGAGGCAGAACATCTGCGTCGATGTCTGCCTCAATAAACGCAGGGGCGTAACTCTCTAAAGCCAGATCGGCAAGCCAGGCCACAATGGCTGCAGCATTGGTCGATCCCGCGTCCATAGATCAGGACCGGTGAACGTGTTGAATGGGTTTATCCAACCCAAGGACGCCCATATCTTCGTCCAGACGATCAGTTGGGGCAATGCTTTGGGGATAGCGGAACAGGTTCAGCGGATCATATTTGGATTTGATAAACCGCAAAACGGAATAATAAGGGCCCCAGTAGTTTTCGCCAAAGTCGGGATTATCCGGCGATGGATAGTTCTGATAGACGCGTCCGCCCCAATAGGGGGCAATGGTATCTGCCCAGCCTTGTGAGAACGCCAGCATCTGGTCCTTGTCCGAGTCGTTCGCCCAAAAGACGTCAAAAAAGATGTCGCAATACACATCGCGGTGGATAAACGCGTTTGTGCGTTCCGGCGTGGCAATCGCTCCACCGTAGATTTCCATCGCGGCAATTGCCGTCTGGTTGGGGGTGCTGAGGTAATACTGCACCAACTTGAGCCAGTCACCCGCCGTGAGCAGCCGATCCAAGTATCTGCTCAGCTTGGCTTCGCGCGGGGGAAAGGGGAAATTCAGGGATCTCATAGGGTTTGCTGAGCAGGGCCTCGTTCAACGCCTCATAGGGCATCGGGTCATAGACGGTTTGCAGGACCGCACCTGGTTGGTCCAGCGCCGGTTGGATGACTTTGCGCATGTCTTCGGTCGATCCGTTGTACATGCCGCGCATCAACAGCATGGGTTCTTTGGGTGTCCCTTCTGCCCCTTGATAGGCCCAGATCATCTGATAGCCCAACTGATCAGGCGCGCCGTTGCGCATGAAGTTGGCTTGCAGCCATGCCAAGGCATTGGCTGTTTGGGTTTCACCCTCTGCGCCAGCCATGGACCAGCAGATCGAAAATCCGGCAAAGCTGTTCAACGGATAAATCTTGTATTTGACCGCAAGCAAAACGCCAAAATTGCTGCCGGTGCCGCCGCGTACGGCCCAGTAGAGGTCGGTGTTCCATTCGGAATCTGCATAAACAATGCGCCCGTCTGACAGCATGACGCGCAGGGCCTGAACCTGATCACAGTTCATGCCAAAGATGCGGGCGGTGAATCCGTACCCGCCGCCCTGCATGTATCCACCAACACAGACCGAGGGGCAGGCGCCGCCCGGTGTGTGGTATCCATAAGCTTGCAGGTGTTTGTTGAATTTTCCAAATGTTGTGCCGGGACCAACCCATGCACAGTCCGCTTCGGGGTAGATGCCGACGTCGTTCAGTTCGCTGACATCGATGAGAAATCCGCTTTGCGATGAAAACCCAGCTGTGCTGTGACCGCCAGATCGAACAACCACTGGCAAATCCAGTGCGCGCGCCACATGCAAACATTCAGACACGTCGCCGGGGCTGACGCAATAGACGATCGCTTGGGGGTAGGCTGAGAACCGGGGGTTAAAGACCATACGGTCAGTGTTGTAATCCGGGTCGCCCGGCAGCACGACTTTGCCGGCTATTTTGGACTGAAGCTCGCGGGCATATTCTTGTGGGATGGCTTCGGGGGCACCGTCTTGTTCGACACGTTTGTCCCATATCGCAAATCGTTCGTCGCGGCGTGCCGCACTCTCGTCATACCAGATCAAAACAATGCCTCATAAACAATTTCAAATCACCCTAAAGGCGACAGCCGCTAAGAAGCAATTTGGGAATTGTTATTGAAGCAAAATTTTGTGCTGATTTGGGGTAAACTTCCGGTGTGACGTCGCTTTTCGCACCGTTAGCTGGTTTGATCCGCGTTCATTTGTTCGACCATCTGACGCGCGCGACGGCACTGCAACTTATCGCGAAGCGGGCTGTCTGGATCCACATCTTTGGAACACACGACGCATTTGTCAGCACCGGAAATCGCATTCAACCCGCCACAGCTGCCTTTGATGGTTTTTCCCATCAGCATGACGCCAAGGGACATGCCAATCATGACCAGAGCCAGAATAAAGAAGGCCAGAAAAAAAGTTGCCATTTCGCGGTCTCGCTTTGATGTCGTGACTTATTTGTTAAGCAGATTGGTGAACGCGCTGCTCTCAGCTGTGATATAGGATTCGGATCCGGTTTGCCCATCCCTAGAGATGAAGAACACGGCAAGGTCATTGGATTCGGCCACTTTCAGCCCATCTTCTTGTCCCAACACCAACATCGCGGTCGCCCAAGCATCTGCCATCATGGCGTTGCCAGCGACAACAGTGACCGACGTGGTGCGGTGGGTGATCGGGCGTCCGGTGGTTGGGTCGATGATATGGGAATAGCGCACGCCATCTTGTTCAAAGAAATTCCGATAATCCCCCGAGGTCGCCAGGCCAAAATCGCTGACTGGCACGATCAGTTGAACGGTTTGCGCGGCTGCGTCGGGCTTTTCGATTCCGATGCGCCAATCTTCGCCTTTGTCGTTTTGACCTTTGGTGACGAGATCGCCACCAATCTCGACCATATAATTCTCGATCCCGAAACCGCCCAGAGTTTCGGCCACCGCATCCACGCCATACCCTTTGGCGATGGCGGACAGGTTGATACCCACGCCTGCTGCCGATTTGGCGAGCGTGCTTTTTTCGGCGTCCAATGTCAGTAACTTGGATTGGCTGACGGCGTTTAGCGCTGCGTTGATGCTTTCATCCGAGGGAATGGGATCTTCGGGTTTGCGAGGACCAAAACCCCAGAGTTCGATCAGGGGTCCAAGGGTGACATCGAATTTGCCATCGCTTTGATCATGCACCGTGTTGGCCGCGTTCATTACCGTCACAAATTCCGCCGAGACTGATGTTGGATCGGTCTTGGGTGACGCGGAAAAAGTCGACACTTCGGATTTTGGATCCCAGTTCGACATCTTGGCGTTCACACCGGCCAGCGATGTTTCGACCGCGACTGCGATGTCGTCATCGTCAAGATCCACGCCGATTGCTGTGATGTTATAGGTGGTGCCCATGGTTTTACCCGACAGGCGCAACACTTCTGGGTCTTCATCAAACAGGCAGCCTGAGATGAACAGGGGCAGGGCCAGCAGCAACCACTTGGGCATCGGTCGGATCTCCGGATTTGGGCGTTGCTGGCGTATGCCACCGCAGGCCGTCAGAGTCAATTTGACCTCAGTATTTCAAGGGCAGAAACGCCAATGCCATAAGGCCGATCGCAGCGGGCAGACCATAGGCCCAGGCGCGCAGTCGGGTGTTTGGCGCCTCGGACTTCCAATTCTGCCGATAGAGGTGCCCGCTCACCACCACGATGAACAGGATAATCGAGCCACTGAGCGGGGTCAGATACAGGTCTTGGAACATGTTGTTTTCCTTGCTGAACAGTCCCACGAACGGGTTTTCAAAATTGAGGTCTATGCGGATCGAAAACCGGCGTTAAGATGAAGGTATATCAGCATTTCAACGAAACGGAGGAGATCTGCGAATG
The DNA here is from genome assembly GCA_965183835.1 of Paracoccaceae bacterium. GTDB lineage: Bacteria > Pseudomonadota > Alphaproteobacteria > Rhodobacterales > Rhodobacteraceae > OMPR01. The sequence goes on from CBCYME010000008.1 coordinate 32,305, forward strand.
GCACCCACCTCATACCAAGCTCCAACACGGGGCGACAAGGCGGAACGCACCACTTTCAGTCAATCGGTAGAGTCAAACATGTCTCATACCTTAACCAAGGTGTCCAAGCTACTGGAGGGGAAAGGCGATGCAATATTTTCGGTGAACGTCGGAGATACCATTGCTGATGTTGTTGGCGTTCTAAAGGATAAACGCATCGGTGCGGTTGTTGTCACCGAAGCAGGCGGAGTGATGCAGGGGATCCTGTCAGAACGCGATATTGTGCGCCGCATGGCCGATACGCCGGGACAGACCTTGCCGCAGTCGGTCGAAGACCTGATGACCAAGGATGTTGTGACCTGCACGCCGGATGACACGCTAACGGATGTGTTGAAACGCATGACCGAAGGCCGGTTCCGACACATGCCTGTTTTGGCCGAGGGACGCCTGTGCGGGATGATCACCATCGGTGATGTTGTGAATTTCCGCCTGAAAGAACTGGAATACGAAGCCCTGCGCATGAAGCAAATGATCGTTGGCTAAGCGGTTCACGCCTTGACCCTATAAATGAAAACCGGCGCCCTGAAGCGCCGGTTTTTTCTAATTATCCACCAAAGTCATCGAGCATGATGTCTTCGCGATCCACGCCAAGGTCGACCAGCATGTTGATCACAGACTGGTTCATGATGGGCGGACCACACATGTAGAATTCACAGTCTTCCGGTGCCGGGTGGTTCTTCAGGAACTCTTCGAACAGAACGTTGTGAATGAAGCCGGTGTAGCCATCCCAATCATCGCCGGGCTGCGGATCAGACAGAGCAACGTGCCAGTCAAAGTTGGGGTTTTCAGCTGCCAGAGTGTCAAAGTCTTCGACAAAGAACATCTCTTTCTTGGACCGGGCCCCGTACCAGAAGCTGATCTTGCGATCAGAGTTCAAGCGCTTGAGCTGGTCAAAGATGTGGCTGCGCATAGGCGCCATACCGGCACCACCGCCAACAAACACCATCTCTTTTTGGGTGTCGCGGGCAAAGAATTCACCGAACGGACCCGAGATGGTCACCTTGTCACCCGGTTTCAGGTTAAAGATGTACGACGACATCTGACCCGCTGGAATTCCGGAGGAACCGGGAGGGGGCGATGCAACCCGAACGTTCAGCATGATCATGCCGCGCTCATCCGGATAGTTCGCCATCGAATAGGCGCGTTCAATCGGTTCTGGAACAACGCTTTCGTACTGCCACAGATTGAAGTGATCCCAATCGCCGCGATACTCTTCTTCCACATCGAACTCTGTGTATTTCAGAGCATGTGCCGGGGCTTCGATCTGGATGTAGCCACCGGCGCGGAAATTCACATCTTCGCCTTCGGGCAAGTCCAGTGTCAGGGCCTTGATAAAGGTCGCAACGTTTTCGTTTGAACGAACGGTGCATTCCCATTTCTTGACGCCAAAGACCTCTTCGGGGACTTCGATATCCATGTCCTGTTTGACGGCAACCTGACAAGACAGACGATCGCCACAGGATGCTTCGCGTTTGGTGATGTGGCTTTCTTCAGTTGGCAGGATCGACCCGCCACCCGAATGCACTTTGACCCGACATTGGGCACAGGTACCGCCGCCACCGCAGGCCGACGGAACGAACAGCTTTTCAGCCGCCAGCGTTTGCAGCAATTTGCCACCCGCTGGAACGGTGATTTCTTTTTCGCCATTGATGGTGATTGTCACGTCACCGGTCGAAACCAGACGCGAACGGGCCATCAGAATGATGCTGACCAGACCAAGAACGATCAGGGTGAAAAGGATGACACCAAGTGTAAAGGTTTCCATGTTCTAGCGCCCCCTTACAGCTTTACGCCGCTGAACGACATGAAGGCCAGCGCCATCAGTCCAGCAGTGATAAAGGTGATGCCAAGACCCTGAAGGCCGTCCGGCACATCCGAATACTTCAGCTTTTCACGAACACCCGCCATCGCGGTGATCGCCAGTGCCCAACCAAAGCCAGAAGACAGACCATATGTGGTTGCTTCGGCAAAGTTGTAATCACGTTCCACCATGAACAGCGAGCCACCCAAGATGGCGCAGTTCACTGTGATCAGCGGCAGGAAAATCCCCAGCGCATTGTAGAGCGGTGGAAAGAACTTATCGAGGATCATCTCGAGGATCTGAACCATCGCAGCGATCACGCCGATGTAGGAGATCAGACCAAGAAAGGTTAGATCGACATCGGGGTAACCAGCCCACGCCAGCGCACCCGGTTTCAGCAGATACGTGAGCAACAGGTTGTTGGCAGGGACGGTAATGGCCTGAACGACCATGACCGAAATACCCAGACCCAACGCGGTGCCGATCTTTTTCGAGACCGCGATAAAGGTACACATGCCAAGAAAGAATGACAGTGCCAGGTTTTCAACAAAGATGGCCTTTACGGCCAGCGCGATAAGCCCTTCCATCAGTGAGCCTCCACCGATTGGATTTTATATTCACGCTCTTCGACTTGGTTTGGTTTCCAGGTCCGGAACGCCCAGATGAGCAGACCGATGATAAAGAACGCAGAGGGGGGGAGCAGCAGCATGCCGTTGGGGACATACCAGCCGCCGTTGTTCACGGTTTCCAGAATGGTGATGCCAAACAGTGATCCGGCTCCGAACAGTTCGCGGATGAAACCGACCAGCATCAGGATCAGGCCATAGCCAAGGCCGTTGCCGATACCGTCGATAAAGGATGCGATCGGCGGGTTCTTCATGGCAAAGGCTTCGGCGCGGCCCATCACGATACAGTTGGTGATGATCAGACCAACAAAGACCGACAGAGTTTTTGAGATCTCAAAGGCATAGGCCTTGAGAACCTGGTCCACCACGATCACCAGCGATGCAATGATCACCATCTGCACGATGATCCGGATCGAGCCGGGGATCTGGTTGCGCAGCATCGAAATGAACATCGATGCAAAAGCGGTCACCATGGTTACTGCGATGGTCATCACAAATGCCACCTGCAAAGACGAGGTCACAGCCAGTGCCGAACACAGGCCCAGAACCTGCAGAGTGATCGGGTTGTTGTCGACCAATGGGTCGATCAGCATTTCCTTCTTGGTCTGGCTCATCAGATCTCTCCTGCTTTAAGCTTGGCCAGGAAGGGTGCGTAACCTTGATCACCCATCCAGAAATTCACCAGATTGTTGACGCCCACGGTGGTCAGCGTGGCACCGGCCAGCGCGTCGATGTAATAGTCGGAACCGGCAGCGGGCTGCGATTTGGCCACGGTGATCTGAAGATCGCCGTTATCGTCACGCAGTTTCTTGCCGTTCCACAGCGTTTTCCAGCGCGGGTTGTCCACCTCGGCACCCAGACCGGGGGTTTCGCCGTGCTGATAGAACTGCAGGCCGTAGATATCGTTGCCGTTCTCTTCCAGCGCGATAAAGCCATAGAGCGTGGACCAGAGACCATAGCCGTGGATCGGCAGGATCACCTTGTCGATCGCACCGGCGTCATCCTTGAGCAGGTAGACCACGCGATAGTTTGCCTTGCGACCAATGCCCGCCGGGTCATCCGTCAGGGCGACGCTCAGCTCGGGGTCCGAGGCAGCGGCGATATCGTCAAACGTGGTGGCGTCGAACTGGTCGGTAAAGCTGCCGGTTTGCAGATCCAGCACCTGCGGTTCGAACGAGGCGAATGCGTCTGCAACGTTCATGCCGGGTTCATAAACACCAGACACCTGCAAAACGTTAAGCTGTTTGTCGCGCAGTTTGTTGGCCTCTTGCACCGGGCGCAGGCTTACGGCTGCGACCGACACGATCATTGAGGCGAACAGGCACAATGTAACAGCCACAAACAGGGTCTTTGGAACCGAGTCAGGCGACATTGCCAGAAAGCGACCGATAGGGCCTTTGGGGGTTTGCGTATCAGACATGGCGACGCGCTCTCCGTTTGATGTTTGCCTGTACGACGAAGTAGTCGATCAGCGGTGCAAAAACGTTACCGAACAGGATGGCCAGCATCATGCCCTCAGGGAAGGCCGGGTTGATCACGCGGATCAAGACAACCATGATGCCGATCAACGCGCCATAGATATAGCGGCCCACGTTGGTGTGGCTGGCTGAAACGGGTTCTGTGACCATAAAGACCAGACCAAAGGCATAGCCACCCAGAACCAGATGCCAATGCCAAGGCATTGCAAACATGGGGTTGGTGGTGGATCCGATGGTGTTGAGCAACAGCGAGAAGCCGATCATGCCTGCAAGGCAGCCGATAACCAGACGCCAGTTGGCGATTTTGGTGAACAGCAAGAAACCCAGACCGATAAAGCAGGCCAATGCAGATGTTTCGCCCATAGACCCTTGGACAAAGCCCAAGAACGCGTCCATCCAAGTGATGCCTTTGGCTGCCAGCGCCTGAACGCCGTCCGCAGCAGTCACACCCAACGCAGTCGCGCCAGAAAACCCATCAACCGGGGTCCAGATCGAGTCACCGGACATGTACGCAGGATAAGCAAAATACAGGAACGCACGACCCGTCAACGCCGGGTTGAGGAAGTTTTTGCCAGTACCGCCAAAGACTTCTTTGCCGATGACAACACCGAACGAGATGCCCAAGGCAACTTGCCACAACGGTGTCGATGCAGGCAGGATCAGCGTGTACAGCATCGAGGTCACAAGGAACCCCTCGTTGACTTCGTGGCCGCGAATGGTTGCGAACAAGACTTCCCAGATACCACCAACAACCAAGGTCGTCAGATAGATTGGTAGGAAATACAGGAACCCGTGCACCATGGTGGAAAAGATGCTGGAGGGGTCCAGCGAAATGCCCAACGCGTTCAGCAGCGAAATGCGCCAGCCGGTTGCGGCCTCATTCCCCAAAACGGCGAGGGCCGAATTGACCTGAAAACCGGTGTTGTACAGCGCCATCAGGATCGCGGGGATTGTCGCGATGACTACATAGGTCATGATCCGCTTCATATCCACGTATGACCGCGCATGTGGCGCCGCAGTGGTTACGGTTTTAGGCGTGTAAATAAAGCTCTCAACCATCTCATAGACGGGGAAGAGTTTCTCGTACTTGCCACCCTTGGTAAAGTTTGGCTCGATACGGTCAAAGAAGCTGCGCAGCCCCATAGGCTCAGCCCTCCTTTTCAATTTTGGCAAGGCAGTCCCGCAGGGCCTCGCCGTATTCGTATTTAGCCGGGCAGGCAAAGCCGACCAGACCCAGATCTTCTTCGTCCAGCTCTAGCGCGCCGAGCGCCTGTGCTGAATCCGTGTCCATAACCAACAACGCACGGAGCAACTGTGTCGGCAGGTAATCCTGTGGCATCAACTCTTCGAAAGTGCCGGTTGGAACCATCGCGCGGCGACCGCCGTTCAGGTTGGTGCCCAGATCCTGCATTTTGCGCGTCAACGCCGAGCCCAAGACGGGCTGAATGGCGTATTTCGAAAACATCGGACGGATCCAACCCAGTGGGATCTGTTTGGTGTCTTCGCGCATGATGGTGATCTGGCGTGCGTGACGGCCCAAGTATGCGCCGGGTCCGTCTGCGGCACGACCGCTCAGAACCGAACCGGACACGACACGAACAGCGCCATCAGCGCTGACTTCGTTTGCTGTCAGCTCGTCCGTCGAGGCACCCATCATGGTTCGGATCAAACGCGGGTTAGACGCAGCAGGGCCTGCCAGTGCGATCACGATATTCGGATCGATATGGCCGGTCATCAACAGACGACCAATGGCAATCACGTCCTGATAGGAAATGGTCCAGACAACTTGGTCGCCAACCGGGGGCTGCAAGAAGTGGATGTGCGTACCAGCCAAACCAGCCGGGTGTGGACCCGAGAAGGTCGCAACCGTCGCGCCATCAACTGAGGGAACCGTATCGCCTGCTTTGTGGCACAGATAGGTCGCACCGTCGCTCAGCAGCGTAATCGCCTTAAGCCCGGTTTCAAACGCCTCTTTGGCGTCTGCGATGATCAGGGCGGCATCCGCGGCCAGCGGTTCGCTGTCCATTGCCGTGACATAGATCGCCAGCGGCTTGCTGCCAGGCTGGGGCATCTTGGAATAGGGCCGTGTGCGGAAACTGGTCCACAAACCCGCCGCGCAGAGCTTTTCTGTTAGCCCTTCCGCAGTTTTGCCGTTTCCGACCGCACTAAAGTCGATTCCTGCATCGTTTACATCGGAGATATCGATGACAACACTCTGCAAGACCCGGCGCGCACCGCGGTTGATTGCCTTGACCCGACCCGTGGCCGGAGCAACGATGACAGCCTCTGGCGCATCTTTGTGACAAAACAGCGGGGTGCCGCGTTGTACGGCATCACCGTCCTGCACCAGCATTTTGGGTTTCAGGCCAACATAGTCGGCCCCGACGACACCCACCGATCCAAAGTCTGGACCAGGGTGGATTTTCTGTTCGGGTGCGCCTGCCAACGGCAGGTTTAACCCTTTTTTCAATGAGAAATTATGCATATGTAGCTACGTTCTTCCGAGCCCGTTTCCCGTGGCGGTTCCTACCTGATGGATAGCCGCAACAAGGCAAATTCCGAGAAACCTAACATAGGTTCCAACACAGTCCAAAATATTCAGTCTATGGATTTGCCAGGGTAGCTCCTGTCCGCGCGCAGCTTTACGCCGGGAATGCGAAAAACGCAAACCTCCTTTGCGCTGAATCTCGGAATTTGAGTGGATTTTTACTGTCTCGGGGTAAAGTAACACAGGGCTTCAGGCGCATTTGCCGTCTCTGTTGTCAGGATTGACGCATCAGAGTTGTGCACCGGCTTTGCGGGTTTCACAGATTCGGGCGCTGCATCGCAGCAAATGTGCGGTTCTGATCCGAAAACCAGAACCGAGGGACGGTTATCTTAGAAACCGTCGGATATCGTCGCTGATGGCCAGCAGAACTGGGATCAGGATCAAAGTGATCAGCGTGGCAAAAATTTCGCCATAGGCCAACGAAATCGCCGCCGGGATCAGATATTGTGCCTGTTCTGATGTTTCGCTGAGTAGGGGCATCAGACCGATAACAGTTGTGGCTGTCGTCAGGAAAATAGCCTGAAACCGTCCGATCCCTGCGTCTTTCAGGGCTTCATGGACCGTGTGCCCATCGCGACGCGCGTCATTGTACCGTGTTACCATGACCAAAGAGTCATTTACCACCACACCCGTTAGGGCCAGCATTCCAAAGAAAGACAGCAGTGAAAGCGGCACGTCCATGATCAAGTGTCCAATCGTTGCCCCCACAAATCCAAACGGTACGACCGATACAATAATCACCGGTTGCCAGTACGATTTGAGCGGGACCGCCATCAGCACATAGATCAGCACCATCGCCAGCAACAACGCGCGTTTCAATCCATCCTGCACTTCTCCGATTTCCTCAAGCTCGCCCCCGGCCCGAATGTCGACAGAGGGATAGCGTTCCGTCAGATCGGGCACCAATGTCTGGAACATCGCTTGCGAGGTTTCTTCGGGTGATACTTTGGATTTGTCGATAGAGGCACTTACGGTGCTGAGCTGCTTGCCATTTCGACGGGTGATGGAACTGGGCACATACCGCCCGCTGACCTCGGCCACGGACAGCAGCGGCACCCAATCGCCTGCCTCATTGCGCAGGCGCGATTGCATCAGATCGTCTATCGTGTTGCGCGCCTGTGTGGCGTTGCGCACAATCACACGCACCTCTTGATCATCACGCTGGATTTTTTGCACTTCGGCCCCGCCAAAACGATATCCGATCTGGGTTGCCAGTGTTTCGGTGGAAAATCCCAGATGGCGGGCTTCGGGTTTCAAGCGCACGGTCAGTTCAGGTGCGCCGCCTTGCAATGAACTGCGCAGGTTCGAAACGCCGTCGATTGTGCCCAGATATGCGCGCACTTCGTCACTGGCTTTGGCCAGTAGATCGGTGTCTTTGCTGAACAGCCGGATCTGGAATCCGCCGCCCAACTCTTCGGTGCCTGAAAAACTCAACTCGACGGTCCCTTCGAGTTGCCCAACGCGGGTTTGCCAGTCCCGCAGGATATCGAGAATACCAAGGCCCGGACGATCCGCGACAGGGGTTAGCTCTGCATATAGCTCGGCGCTGCGCGGGTCCGAGATCTGGAAAAAGATGTTGCGGATTGGCGGTTCTGCCAAAGAATGCGTTTCAGCCAGTTCGGCGTTCAGCGCATCCCCGATATCTTGGATAAACAAGATATTGTCGCGAGTCAGGGCAAAGGGTGCCCGCTTGTCCATCTGCATGCTGAGCGAAATCACCTGACCGGGAACTTCTGGGAAAAAGGTTGTTTTGACCTTGCCTTTGTAAATCAGCCCAATGCCAAGCGCGGCCATTGCGACAAAGAGCAACAGAACCGCATACCGATGGATCAAGGCCAGACGCAGGGCAGGGGCATATATAGTGACCCTGAAACCCGCCAATCCGCGTTTGAAAACCGATTGCACTCGTGCCCAACCGCGCGAGACAAAATTGCTGGGCTCTTTGTTCATATCGATGTGGGCAAGGTGGGCGGGCAGGATGAATTTGCTTTCGAACAGCGAAAACAACAGCGCCAAGATGACCATGCCCGAAAACCCGGCCAGAACTTTGCCCAGCGGGTTGTTGATCATCAGCAAGGGAAAGAAGGCCGCGATGGTCGTCAGAACACCAAAAACGGTTGCGACTGCAACTTTGTTCACACCTGCTTCGGTGCCGATCAGCGGGTCTTTGTGCTTTTTGCGTTCCTCAAAAACGCTTTCGCCGACGACAACCGCATCGTCGACCAAAATCCCCAAGGCAATGATCAGACCAAAAGTGGTGATATCGTTGAGCGAATAGTCGATCCATTTGCTGCCCGCCACAGCCAGTGCGCCCATAACCGATATGGGAATGCCCATTGCGACCCAAAAGGCCAAGCGAACGTTCAAGAACAGCGATAGCATCAGCCCAACCAGCAAGAGCCCCTGAAACCCATTGGTCTGCAACAATTGCAAACGATCCGAGATGTAAGAACTCGCGTCGCCCCAAACGGTTGTCTTGACTTCGGGCGGCAGAATTTGGCGGAATTCCTCGACCGTTTCCTTGACTACCTTGGAAATCGTCAACAAGTTTTCGGTGCGCCCAACCTGAACCACCATGCCGACGGTCGGTTCCCCATTGAACCGAAACAGATAGTCGCGGTCGGCAAACCCATCAGTCACCTGTGCGACGTCCCCAAGCAGCACAACAGACCCATCTGGGCGTTCCAGAACCGGAATGCGGGCATAATCACTGGCAAATCGGGCTTTGTTGTCGGCGCGCAGGAAAATGTCGCCCCCGGCTGTGCGCAGGGATCCGGATTGAAAATCGATCGAGTTGCGGCGGATCGATTGCGCAACTTGCGCCACAGTTAGGTTCAACCGCTCCAACGCCGAGGGGAGCACCTCGATCTGCATCTCGCGTTCGTGCAAGCCCCAGATCTGAAGGCGCGACAGTTCCGGTTCTGCTAGCAGTTGTTCGCGCAGCCGCTCGGCCAGTCGTTGCAACGTGCGCGGATCGGTATCCCCATGAAGATTGACGTAAAGCGCCGGGATGTCAAAGCCGCCCGTCTGGATCACAGGTCGGCGCGCTGATTGTGGCAGATCACCAATGCTGTCGACCCGGATCCGTATCTTGTCCAACAGTTTCTGCAGATCCTGTGATCCGGATTTTCGCACGTAGATCGTAGAAGACGCCGCACTGGAGGTGGATGAGATCGAGCGTACGCCATCCAACCCTTCGAGGCCCTTTTCGATCTTTCGCGTGATCAGTTCATCGACTTGTTCGGCCGTGCTGCCGCGGTAATAGGTACTGATTTCGATGTTTTCTGCAGGGATGCGTGGAAACCCTTCGATCCGGATGGTCAAGGCGGTCATGACGCCCATAAATAGGATGAGGGCCATAACAAGGTTGGCCGCAACAGGGTTGCGGATGAACCAGCTGGTCAATGCGTGCATGTCACTGACCCTCTACTTGGCGCGGGGACACTTGCAGCCCCGGTAAGAAAGATCCAAGCGGATTGCGCACTACATCAAGTGTTGTGCTTGTTTCGGGCGCACGAACAACGACATGGGCGCCTTCGCGATAGCTGATGTCGGCCTTGAACCGTCGCAACCGGTTTTCTGGATCGACATACCAAATGTCGCCTTCGCGGGTCAGCGTGGATTCTGGCAACCTTAGGGTTTGTTCGATTTCGCGCCCGTTCAGCTCCACTTTCACAAAAGCACCGGGCTGGATCAGGCCGGGCTTTGCTTCGACCACTTCGAGAAACAGTTTGCGCTGTCTGGTTTGGGCATCCAAAAACCCGCCGCCACGCCGAATGCGGGCCGTTCCAAGAAACTGATTAGTTTGACTAAGCAGCTTGGCGGTGTGGCGATCCCAGGGTTTAGACAGCAACACCCAATCCGCATCGCCCAAAGACACCTCAAGATCAAACCGTTGATCATCAACCAGCGAAAGCAATGCTTGGCCGGCGGTAACGGTTTGGCCCGGGCTGACATCGCGCTTGGTGACAAAGCCGGAAAATGGGGCGGTGATCACAGTCGACCGCAGCTGTTCGCGCGCGGCTTCGACCTGAACCTTACTGGCCGCGACGGCATGTTCGGCGATGCGCATTTGTGGTAAGTGCAACGCAAGGTCTGTTGCCTCAATGGTCTTTCCCCGAGCGATTTGCTTTCGGGCCACTTCGGATTTGTTTTTGGCCTGAACAAGGGCCAGCTCCGCTTCGGACAACCGCTGTTGAGCCTGTGCCAGATTGAACCGAAAATTGCTGTCTTCGATCCGGATCAGGGTATCGCCCTCTTTCACCTGCTCACCCGCCAATGAATGGTCTGACACCTCGATAATGCGCCCGGATACAGCGGCAGAAAGGGTCGCGGACCAACGCGGTTTGATTTCCGCAAAGCCGTGAACCTTGCCAGCGTGGCTGCTGCTCTGCGCTGAGATTACGGAAACAAGCGGAAAGCTTGGCGGTTTGACCGCTTCGGCAATGTCGGCTGTATCTTCGAGTTCGTCCAGAAAGACCAAGACGCCACCCAGAATGACGCTTGCAGCCAGTAACCATTTCCAGCGGCCACGGGGTTTCGGGTCAGTCATTGCGCGGTCCTTTGGACGGGGGGGTAAGATAGATATGCAGCATGCGGCGCACGGTTTCAGTTAGGGCAGGGGGCACGGCCCGTTCCGCAAAGGCCGCTTGCGTAATCATGCCGTCAAACAAAGCGAGCAGGGAATAAACAACGCTGTCGGGGCAAAGGTCAGTGGGCAACCGGTTTGCCGCCTGATCTTTTTGGATCGCATGCACCATTGCAGCCGCCAGATTGCGTTCCGAAGCTTGCAGTTCTTCGAATCCTTCGCGTGTGTTGTGGGCATGAATCCCAAATTCGATTGAGAGACGCGAAATGATCGGGTTGGTTTGATACGCAACCAAATCAGCCAAAAGGCTATCCAAGGTTTCAAGCAGGCTAGAGCCGGTTTCAATCATTCGGGTCATATCATCTACGCTGTCGCGTTCATGCAGCGCGAGCGCCTGTATGATCGCGTCTTTGCCAGAAAAATACCGATACAATCCGCCGGGGCTGATGTCCGCGGCTTTGCAGATATCCTGCATTGTCGTGTCTTGCAGGCCTTTGGAGGCAAACAGCGTCGCGGCCGCCTCTAGAATAGCGGTGGTGCGTCGGTTTCGGTTTTTGGGATCTTTGGGGCGGGCCATCTGAGACTCATTTTGCGAATGAAGATTCACATAATGCCTTGGCTCGCTGATGTAAAGTTAAGAGAATAAGGATTCTTACAATTTTAGAGGGAAGCATCAATACCCCCCCCCTTTCACATCAAGTATTAGTGAAAACAAAACGAATGACATTGAAAGTGAGTGAGCCTATGTATTCGGCGAAACGCACGAGAGAATCTTAATGGACGCGAACAGCCGACATCAGAGTATTGTAGACCTGCTCAAAGATCAGGATCGGGTTCAGGTCGAAGATCTGGCAGATCGTTTTGGGGTCAGTACACAGACAATTCGCGCGGATTTGCGGGCACTCAGCGATCGTGGAATGGCCGTGCGCACTCATGGTGGGGCCGAACGCGCCGATCAAAGTTCGAGCCAGGAATACGCAGCGCGGCGTCAAACCTGTGCACCACAGAAAGAGGCGATGGGCCGTATCGCGGCGTCGCTGATCCCTGACAATTGCTCGGTGTCCTTGAACATCGGCACTTCAACAGAGCAGGTTGCCAAAGCGTTGGCGGCGCATTCGGGGCTGACGGTATTGTCAAACAATATCAACATCATCAACAGCCTGATCGGCACGCGGTCCAAAGACCTCATTTTGGCCGGGGGTGCCGTACGTCAAAGCGACGGGGCCATCGTTGGCGAAGACGCGGTTGAGTTCATTTCGCGCTACAAGGTGGATTATGCGGTGATTGGCGCGTCCTCGCTGGATGCGGACGGCTCGGTTTTGGACTTTGACGCACGTGAGGTTTCGGTGGCGCGGGCGGTCTTGCGCAACGCGCGCACGCGGATCTTAGTGTGTGACACATCAAAATTCGCGATTTCTGCCCCGGTCAGGATCTGCACCATCGCGGATCTGGACTATGTGGTGACAGATACGCCCCCCCCATTGGAGTTTCTGGAACAAGCCCGTCTTGGCCAGACCGAAGTTTTGACAGTGGATCAATCCCATGACTGATGCGCAACACACAGACCCGGTGGATCTGTTCATCATTGGTGGCGGCATCAACGGCTGCGGCATTGCCCGCGATGCAGCGGGTCGCGGTATGTCAGTGTCCTTGGCCGAGATGAACGATTTGGGGTCTGCGACCTCTTCGGCGTCAACCAAACTGTTTCACGGTGGCCTGCGGTATCTGGAGTTTCTCGAATTCCGCCTTGTGCGCGAGGCTTTGATAGAACGCGAGGTCCTCTTGCGTGCGATGCCGCACATCAGCTGGCCAATGCGATTTGTGCTGCCCTACCACGCGGATATGCGATTCGAGGCTGAAACACCCGTCTCGCGCATGTTGTCCCGCGTCATGCCGTGGATGAAGGGGCGCCGCCCCGCTTGGCTGATCCGCATGGGCCTTTTCCTGTATGACACGCTTGGCGGGCGTAAGATCCTGCCTGCAACCACAACGCTGGATTTGCAGAGTGACCCGGTTGGGCGCCCTTTGAAAAACAAGTTCACAAAAGCGTATGAGTATTCAGACTGTTGGATCCAAGATTCCCGTCTGGTTGTTCTGAATGCCCGCGACGCCCAAGCACGGGGCGCTGAAATCTTGCCCCGGTGCAAAGTCGTCGGGATGGAGGTTCAGGGCGATCATTGGCTCGTAACGGTCCAGCGCGCAGATCACAGCACATTCACCCGTCGGGCCAAAATGGTTGTGAATGCGACGGGGCCATGGGTTGAGGACGTACTGAAGGGTGTCGCCGGTGCGTCCTCCTCTGATGGGGTGCGCCTGGTTCGGGGCAGCCACATCGTGACGCGCAAACTGTTTGATCATGACAAAAGCTATTTCTTTCAGGGCGAAGACGGGCGGATTATCTTTGCGATTCCGTATGAGGATGAATTCACCCTGATTGGAACCACCGATTCCGAACATTCAGATGCCGCGACCACGCCTCGGTGCTCAGAAGAAGAGCAAGCGTACCTGCTGGAATTCGCCTCGCAGTACTTTGAGGCTCCGATCTCGGCTGAGGATGTGGTCTGGACCTATTCCGGCGTGCGTCCCCTGTATGACGATGGTGCCAGTTCCGCCACCGCAGCCACCCGCGAATATGTGCTGCGGCTGGATCATTCGCAGGGTCCGCCAATGCTGAACGTGTTTGGCGGCAAAATCACCACCTACCGTAAATTGGCCGAGGCTGCGATGGCGCAGGTGAAATCCGTTTTCCCAACCACGCCGAACGGCTGGACCGCAGGCGTTGCACTGCCGGGGGGTGACTTTCCCGTCGATGGCGTTGATGCGCTGATTGAAACGCTATGCAAGCAGTATTCGTTTCTGCACCACGATTGGGCCCGACGCTTGGTTCGAACCTATGGAACTGAGGCAACCGCCATTCTTGGGGACGCAACAGCCGCCGCGGATTTGGGCGTTGATCTGGGCGGTACCCTGACCGGGGCCGAAATTGACTGGGTCATGGCCAATGAGTGGGTGCAAGAGGGCGATGATTTCTTGTGGCGTCGCACGCGCATGGGACTGCACCTGTCGGATGCAGAGCGCGAAGCGGTTGCTGACTACATCAAAACGGCCCAAACCCCGGCTTTGACAGGGGGCTGAGCCCGAAAATCGCGTTAATCACTGCCAGTTCCTAGCCAGTATGCCGAGTTTTCGCCAAACTGGGTCAAAATGCGCGGCTTGTGTCAATTGAACACGCGCGCTCTCTCCTTTACATGGTCGGTGTTCGCTTTGCCGCCGTTTGCGCGGCTCTGCCCGCATGATGCGGTGTGGACCGCGTAATCGTAGCCGCAGCAAAGCTGCACAGTCTCATCTCAAGTCTCACGCCTTATACGGGCGAAAAGGTAAGAAAAATGGCCGATAAATCAAACTCCGACATATTGTATACCATTGTAGACGAAGCGCCCGAACTGGCGAGCGCGTCGCTGTTGCCGATCATTCGGACCTTTGCCAAGGCCGCTGATATCAACGTTGGCACCAAGGATATCTCACTGGCCGCACGAATCATTTCCACCTTTCCCGAGTCGCTGACCGACGCACAGCGTCAGGCAAACGATTTGGCTGAATTGGGTGAATTGGTGAAAACGCCTGCCGCCAACGTCATCAAGCTGCCCAACATCTCGGCATCCGTTCCACAGTTGGTTGCAGCCGTAACCGAACTGCAGGGTCAGGGCTATGCACTGCCCGACTACCCCGAAGAGCCCGGCACCGACGCAGAAAAAGCGATCCGCGCCCGCTATGATGGGATCAAAGGTTCTGCTGTGAACCCGGTTCTGCGCGAAGGCAACTCGGACCGCCGTTCGGCCAAAGCTGTAAAGAACTACGCTCAGAACAACCCGCATTCGATGGGAAAATGGGAAATCGGACAGCAAGACCAAAGTGTCAGCTCGATGCCGGGCAATGATTTCTACGCAAACGAAGAAATCGGCGACAATCACAGCTGCGCAGGCAGGTGATGCAAAGATCGAATTCGTTGGCAAAGACGGCGCTGTCACCGTTCTGAAAGACGGCTGGACCTTGGAAGAAGGCACCAGTCGCGGACGCAACATTCATGTCGGCCAAAGCGCTGGGCGCGTTCCTTGGCCGAAGCCATCGACAGACACCAAAAAAGACGGCACCATGTTCTCGCTGCACATGAAAGCAACCATGATGAAGGTTTCGGACCCGATCATCTTTGGCCACGCTGTCAAAGCATGGCTTGGCGCCTGTGTTCGAAAAATTCGGTGCCGAGCTGGACGCTTTGGGCGTGAACCCGAATTCTGGCATGGGTGACCTGCTGGACCGTGTTGCGGGCAACGCTGACATCATGGCCGCGATTGACGCTGTGACTGCGGATCGCCCCGGCATGTATATGGTCGACAGCGACAAAGGCATCACCAACCTGCACGTGCCATCAGATGTGATCATCGACGCATCGATGCCTGCAGTTATTCGTGCTGGTGGTAAAGGCTGGGATGCAGCTGGCAACAAGGGTGACACCAACTGTGTGATCCCTGATCGCTGCTATGCAACCATCTATGATGAATCCATCAACTTCTTCAAAGCAAACGGCGCGCTGGATGTGACCACTGCCGGTTCCGTAGCGAACGTTGGTCTGATGGCGCAAAAAGCCGAAGAATATGGCTCGCACCCAACCACGTTTGAAGCATCTGCAGATGGCACCATCCGCATCGTTCTGGCCAATGGCGACACCCTGCACAGCCATGACGTAGAAGCTGGCGATATCTGGCGGTCTTGCACAGCCAAAAAGGCGCCCATCGAGAACTGGATCGAACTGGCGATGGATCGTCAGCGTTTGACCGGCTCCGAGGCGATTTTCTGGCTCGACGCGAACCGCGCCCACGATGCGCAGCTGATCGAATATGTTGAACCCGCGCTGGAAGCCGCAGGCGTGTCTGACAAATTCCAGATCATGGCCCCACGCGAAGCAACTGCGCAGTCGTTGAAAACCATCACAGCCGGGAACGACAGCATTGCCATCACCGGCAACGTTCTGCGCGACTACCTGACCGATCTGTTCCCAATTCTGGAACTGGGCACATCGGCCAAGATGTTGTCGATCGTCAAGCTGATGCAGGGCGGTGGTCTGTTTGAAACCGGCGCTGGCGGCTCCGCACCCAAGCATGTTCAGCAGTTGGTCGAAGAAAACCACCTGCGTTGGGACTCGATGGGTGAATTCTGCGCCTTGGGTGAATCGCTGAACTTCCTCGCGGATGCACAGGGCAATGCCAAGGCGGGTGTTCTGGGTGTCGCAGCCGAGGCCGCGACCCAAGGCATTCTGGATCACAACCGCTCGCCATCGCGCAAAGTGGGTGAGCCCGACAACCGCGACAGCCACTACTGGTTCGCACGCTACTGGGCCGAAGCACTGGCAGCTCAGTCCGACGATGCAGATCTGGCAGCGCATTTCGCACCAATGGCCAAAGCACTGGCAGATGGCGAAGCCGCGATCTTGGCTGAGCTGGCGGCGGCACAGGGCAAACCTGCGGATCTGGGTGGATATTTCCACACCGATCCTGCCAAAGCAGCGATTGTCATGCGCCCAAGCGCAACTCTGAATGCAATCATCGGCTAAGCTGTTCGATTGAGAAAAAGAAAAGGCGCCCGAGAAATTCTGCTGCATTCCAGACTCTGGGATGCGGCAGGGGTCGTGCAAATTTTCTTTTCTTCGTCCGTGCGCAGGATGAATGCTTGCAATCCGGTAGCCCTTGCCGGTGAACTGAGCGCGGCTTCATTGAGCAACGCTCAGCTTTGAGATCTCTTGCGGGATTGTTCCATTATTTGGGTAAGGCGTTCGCGGCCTTTGCATTCCGCTGCGCCGTCAGGCGAATGTCGATCACCCGCCGTAGGTGTCGACTGGGCGCCACAAGAATCGCCAGTTTCCGCCGACGCGGGTGTATGTTTCATCCACGTGCCAGTAGATTACCGGCCATGATGTTCCAATTTTCTATGCTCATCCTGGTTTTCCTAATTTCACTAGGATACCAACCTTCCGCCGCCGAAACGGCTTATGACTTTCACTGGACGGTAAGGCATAAGCCCAATCCTGATAAGCCAGGGAAGAAAATCGGTAATTTCACCATCAGTAAGGTATGGGTTAACAATTGCTTGTTGACATCAGAGCGCACGAGATACCGAAATCCTGTAAGATCGTTCTTGATACGAAAAACTAAGATCGAAGTGAATTTAACGAGTGTAGGAAGAACCAGATTCACTAATCTTAATGAGGACGAAAATCAAAAATTAAAAACGACACATTATGCGGATATTATGACGTTGTCTGGAAAGAAAGTTAGCAAGCTTAGTAGGATTGAAGACCTACGCGGGAGTAAAACTCTGAGTTTTCAGGACCCAAATATCCCACCAGATCTGTATCCACTTGGCCCAAATGTTACTATCAGCCTTCCCTACGGGCTGAGCAATGATGTTTATCTAGAGCTGTCAAATCACATAGCTAAAAACTGCCAATATCGAGAGGTTGATGCATAATTGGGAAGTGTTTCGTTCGGTCATAGTAAGGATCCCTCAGCTGTTGCTGACTTTGATCGTGCCGGATGACTCAATGCACTGCCCTGACCTCGCGCTGCCTTTCCCAAATAATGCAACAAACATATAAGCTTAGGATTTCTTAAAGGCATCCATCAAAGCGGCCCCCAAGGCCCCGCCGCTGTCTTTGGGGTTGGGTTTGGGGCTGGCGCGCATCGGCCCTTTGGACCCGCCACGACCGCCTTTGCCCTGGCCACCTTTGCCTTGACCGCCACCTTTGCGCGGACCAGCGTCACGGGCATTGCGATCTTCGCGTGCCGACGCCCCACCATCCTTGCGCATGCTCATCGCGATCCGTTTGCGGGGCACATCGACCTCGGTGATGGTGACTTTGACCACCTGACCGGCCTTCACCACCTCATGCGGGTCTTTGACAAACCGGTCCGCCAGCTGGCTGACGTGAACCAGACCATCCTGATGCACCCCAACGTCAACAAAGGCACCAAAGGCCGCAACGTTAGTCACGGTCCCTTCCAGAACCATGCCGGGTTTCAGGTCTTTGATATCCTCAACCCCATCGGCAAAGCTGGCGGTAACAAAGCTGGGGCGCGGATCGCGACCGGGTTTTTCTAGTTCCGCAAAGATATCGCGTACGGTCGGCAGACCAAAGGTTTCATCAACAAACTGCTCGGCGCGCAGAGATTTCAGCGCCCCCTCGTCACCCATAATCTGGCGGATATCGCGCCCACAGGCGCTGACGATTTTGCGTGCGACGTTGTACGCCTCGGGGTGGACGGATGAGGCATCCAGCGGTTCTTTGCCATCGCGGATCCGCAAGAACCCAGCACATTGTTCATAGGCGCGCGGCCCCAAACGGGCGACTTTCAACAACTCACGCCGGGACTTGAACGCCCCGTTTGCGTCGCGGTGATTGACGATGGAATCTGCCAATCCAGGGCCAAGCCCCGAGACATGCGCCAACAGCGGGGCCGAGGCCATGTTCAGATCCACACCAACCGCATTCACCACATCTTCGATCACCGCCTCTAGTGATTTGCCGAGACGGTGCTGATCAACGTCATGCTGATACTGACCAACGCCAATCGACTTTGGCTCGATTTTAACCAGTTCCGCCAACGGATCCTGTAACCGGCGCGCAATCGAAACCGCCCCGCGCAATGAGACGTCCAGATCGGGGAATTCACGCGCGGCCAGTTCAGATGCCGAATAGACCGAGGCCCCGGCCTCGGACACCACCACTTTGGTTGGCGTTTTGACGGAGTTGGGGAGCAGCTTCAGAGTATCCGCAACCAACCGCTCGGTTTCGCGACTGCCGGTTCCGTTGCCAATCGCGATCAGGTCAACGCCATGCTGAGTGATCATCCGCAGGATCGACGCCTCGGACCCGCGCACATCGTTTTTGGGTTGGAACGGATAGATTGTGTCGGTCGCCAACAGCTTTCCGGTGGCGTCCACGATGGCCACTTTGACCCCGGTGCGAATGCCGGGATCCAAACCCAACGTGGCACGCGGCCCAGCCGGCGCGGCAAACAACAAGTCCTTGAGATTGCGCGCAAACACATTGATCGCCTCGTCCTGAGACCGGGCCCGCAGATCGGCCATCAATTCGACCATCATCGACAGGCTCAACTTAACCCGCCACGTCCAGCCCGCAACTTTGCGCAACCACAAATCGCCGGGACCCGTACCACGGGTATGCAGATGGCTGGCAACCAATCCTTCGGCGCGATCCTTGCCTGTCTCTGGGTCCGGCGCGATGTCGAGTGTCACAACGCCCTCTTTTGACGCGCGCAACATCGCTAAGGCCCGGTGCGAGGGTACTTTGGACCACAATTCCTGATGGTCGAAGTAATCCGAGAATTTAGCGCCACTTTGTTCCTGGCCCGCAATCACTTTAGAGGTTAAAAGCGCCTCGCGTTGCATGAACGACCGCAGTTCCCCCAGCAGACCGGCATTTTCGGTCAGCTTTTCGGTGATGATATCGCGAGCCCCATTCAGCGCGTCTTTGGTGGTGGCGACGGCCCCTGTCACATAGGCGGTTGCCAGTGTCTCAGGGTCTGCCATGCGATCCGCAAGAATGGCATCTGCCAACGGTTCCAACCCATTTTCCGCGCAATCATTGCTTTGGTCCGGCGCTTGGGTTTGTAGGGCAGATAAATATCTTCGAGCTGTGCCTTGGTGTCGGCCTTGGCAATGGATTTGCTCAGATCATCGGTCAGTTTGCCCTGATCCTTGATCGACCCCAGAATGGTTTGGCGGCGCGCCTCCAGTTCGCGCAGATACACTAAGCGATCCGAAAGAGTGCGCAGTTGTGTGTCATCCAGCCCGCCAGTCGCCTCTTTCCGGTACCGGGCCACAAAGGGAACGGTTGACCCTTCATCCAACAATTTGACCGCAGCGCCAACCTGATCGGGGCGAGCGTTGATTTCAGTGGCGATCGTGCGTGCAATGCGGTTGGCAGTGTCCAAGGCGGCGTCCTTTTGGCGGCAAGTGGGATATCCTGTGTAACGCTGCTTGGACCAAGAGGCCAATTGTTTCAGGGGTGATTTTTGGGCCGCGCAGGGGACGTAAGCGGAAAACCGATGGATAACCCAACCTCACAGGATCCTGTGTTGCCGTGGCCTCAAATAGAGGGGATAACCGGATCAGGCGAACATTGGCTTTGGATTATTTGTGATGCGTATTTTAGTGTGTGCGGTGTTGGCTTTGGCCGTGGTTTCCAGTTGTGGGCGGTCACGCGCGCCAGAGCCGGAACCGGTTGCGGCCGTTCCAACCTATGTTCCTGATAGCGTCATCCAATACCCCAAATTCGGGGACAGCGATCCCCACCCATGGGAGGGGCGGACACCCTATTCTTACCCCGTTCATGGGATCGACGTGTCCCGCTGGCAAGGCGATATTGATTGGCGCACGGCCCGCGCGGCGGGGGTTTCCTTTGCCTTTATCAAAGCCACCGAAGGCGGTGATTTCCTGGACCCTATGTTCAAAACACACCTAAGCGGCGCCAAACGTGCCGGAATGCGGTACGGGGCATATCACTATTATTACTTCTGCCGCCCGGCCGAGGAACAAGCCCGCTGGTTTATTAAGAATGTTCCACGCGATGATCGGGCCCTGCCGCATGTTTTGGATATGGAATGGACCCCGCATTCCAAAACCTGCACGCTGCGCCCGGACGGGGCCACCGTGCGCGCCGAAGCCAAGAAGTTTCTGAGCATTCTGGAAAAGCATTACGGGCGTCGCCCGGTGGTTTATTCCACGGTGGACTTTTACAAAGACACTGGCATTGGCAAGCTGAAGGGCACCGATTTCTGGTTGCGATCAGTCGCCGCGCACCCGCGCAAAACCTATCCAAGGTCGGTTTGGGCGTTCTGGCAATACACCGGCACGGGTATTGTCCCAGGCATCACAGGGCCTGTCGATATCAATGTGTTCCGTGGCTCGCCCGAGACATGGGCGCGGTGGGCGCAGTAGGCCTGAAACCCTAAGAATGCATGAAAAATCAGTGCAAACAGGTCGTAGAGACTTGTTTGCATACGTAGGGTTTCGTATCAAAACTCATGTCGCAAAATGCCAAATCCACCATTTCGGATCAGATAACCCAAAGCCTGACAGATCAGATTGTGCGCGGTGATCTGGCTGCGGATGAAAAGCTGCGTCAGGACCATATCGCGACGGCGTTCAAGACCAGCCACGTTCCGGTGCGAGAGGCTCTATTGCGGCTCGAGGCCAAGGGGCTGGCTGTCAGCCTGCCGCGTCGTGGCACCCGCGTGGCCCCGTTTGACCCCGCCAACATGCGCGAAATTCGCGAGATGCGATTGGCCTTGGAACCCGTTGCGTTAAGCCACTCTATTGCTCACATGTCGCCCGTGCAAAAACAACAAGCGGAACTGGCGCGACTGGCCTGTGACGAGGCAACCGATCTGGCCACATGGGAACATGAAAACCGTCGGTTTCACATGGCTATTCTGGCAGGCTGTGACATGCCCAGAATGCTAGCCGAAATTGCTGATCTGCAAACGCTTGCGGCGCGTCATCTTTTGGCAACATACAGCAGCCGGTGGGAGGCGCGCGCCGATCGGGATCATCGCGCGATCATGGCGGCGATAACGCGTCGTGATGTAGAAACCGCCGTGTCTGTGCTGCGTAAACACCTGTCCCGCTTGGGTTAACCCCGTTTTCGGGCGACCAACCACACCGGCGCATAGGTCAACGAAACCGTGGATCCATCGCCAAACATTTCAGTATAACGATCTTCAAACTCGCTCAGCCGGGCACGCGTCCATCTGCCTTTGGCCTTACCGTTCACGCCCGTCGCGCGCAGGTGGCGCAGCACGTCTCGCGGGCTGGCAAATCGCATGACGTCTTTGGTCTCGGCCAAGTGGTGTATGTCGATATCTCCGGGCAGCATTGCCTGCCAATCCGTCGGGGTGACATAACTCGGCGCAGCTGACCCCGACCCCAAGGTCGCCAGCTCAGGAAAATGGGCGGGGGTAAAGCTCGATAACGCCAGCCAGCCACCGGGGCGCAAGTGGTCGGTCAAACGGTGCATCAAACCGGAGAGGTCTTCGACCCATTGCACGGTCGAGGCCGACGCGATCAAGTCAAGGTGCCGGGGCAACTCAACGTCTTGGATCGGCCCGGAGACAAAGTTCTGTGCCAAGGGGGCAGCAAGGGTCGCGCAGTCTGGAACCAAGTCATTCAAAAGCAGCGTTTCAATATTGAACGCATTGCACAGCTGTTGGGTCAGGTGCCCCGTACCACAGCCAAATTCCAGAACGTTTTCAAACGTATTCTGCGAATCGACCCGCAATTTTGCGATATGCAGATGATCCGAAAGGGTTAGGGCAATGCGCGCCTGAGCTTGGGCATGATCGTGATAGCTGGGCAAGCCGCGCGCAAAGCTAGTTTGGACGCGGGTCATATCTGTGAATGACTGCAGGTCTTTCATGTCAGCACCTCAGCCCATGTTGACCAACGTTTAAACGGGACATGAGGGGCATTAATGTGTTGAACACGTTCAATTTGATCCGCCCAGGCGCGCTTTTGATTGGCCGCAAAAAAAATGCGATCTTGGGCGCTGATCCAAACACGATCAAATGACACATCGGGCGCGGCGCTCCGGGCCTGAACCGCGCGTAATTCTTGTTTGCGTGCTTGTACGTCGATTGGCGTGTCGCTTTGAGGCGCATTATAGCATCGCTCAAGAAAGACCTGAAATGCCTCATGGCTCAGCGTGTCGATTGTCCGCTGCATAACGACCGGCGCGATTCCGCAACGTTTGTCGATGGGGGCCAAAGTGCCGTTAATCGCGACCTTTCGGGTGAACGGATCTGGGCTGCCCCGTTGCCAGTGCCCATAGGCCGCCACCCCAAACGAAAAGGCGACCAGCGTGACAGAGCGATAGGCGCTGATATCCGGCAACTTTTGGTTCAAGTCGCTGTAGTCGTCAGCCAATACAACGTCATATGGCCCGGTTAGGTGCGCAAACGGTGCAGGCCCCAACGCCCACCCACCAAAGACCACGATCAGATCGTCGGCCCCTGTGTGTTGCACCCAACGCCACTGCATCAGAGCACACGTGCCAGATGCAGCATGCCAGTGCAGATTTTCGACACCTCATCAGGCGACGCGATGAATGGTGGCATTGTGTAGATGTTGGTGCCAAACGGGCGCAGGAAAACACCCATTTCGCGGGCCAATGCATGGGCCTGATCGGCGCTGACCCGGTGCTTCATCTCAATGACGCCGATTGCGCCCAGCACACGCACATCCGCCACGTTTGGCAGATCACGGGCAGGGGCTAATTCCTGCGTCATCTGTGTGTCGATGGCATTCACTGTACCGTGCCAATCTTGCGCTTCCAGCAATTCAAGGCTGGCACGGGCGGCGGCGCAGGCCAGCGGATTGGCCATGAATGTGGGTCCATGCATAAAGATGCCGGGCTCTCCATTGCCAATGCCCTCAGCCACGCGGTCATTGGTCATGGTGGTGGCAAAACTGATGTGCCCACCTGTCAAAGCCTTGCCCAGACACAGGATATCGGGCTCAATTGTGCAGAAATCAGTGGTAAACATTTTGCCAGTTCGGCCAAACCCAGTCGCGATTTCATCAAAGATCAGCAAGACACCGAACTCATCACAAATTGCGCGCGCTTGGTTCAAGTATTCCGGGTGATAGAAATACATACCGCCCGTGCCCTGCACGACGGGCTCAAGGATAAAGGCCGCGATTTCGCGATGATTGGCCTCGATCAGGGCGCGCAAATCACCCAAGCCGTTCAACGCCGGATCGTCGTTCCACGCCTCGGTGATGCGGATCGGGGGGCGATCAACAAAATGTTGCACGCTCAGCGCGCCTTGAAACAGATGATGCATGCCGGTGGTCGGGTCGCAAACGCTCATCGCCTTCCACGTATCTCCGTGATAGCCCGAGCGGATGGTGGCAAAGTGGGACCGTCCCGGAAACCCTTTGGCGTGCTGATATTGAACCGCCATCTTCATCGCGACCTCGACAGAGACCGATCCACTGTCACAGTAGAAAATGCGTTGCATCGACGGGGGCGCGACCCGCAGCAGGGCCTTGCCAAGCTCAATTGCCGGATCGTGGGTCAGGCCGCCGAACATCACATGGGGCATCCGGTCCAGCTGATCGTGAATGGCCTGCGTAATCTTGGGGTGACGGTGGCCATGCATCATGCACCACCACGATGACATGGCGTCGATCAATCGGGTTCCATCATCCAGCGTGATGTGCATGCCCTCGGTTTCCTTGACCACAAAGGTAGGTCCGGGTTTTTCCACATTGGTATAGGGATGCCAGAGATGCTTTTGGTCGAATTCCAGAGGTGTCATTGGGTCAGGGCTCCGGTGATGGTTTTCATGTCGATGGCTTTAAAGGCCTCGCTCAACGTGTCCGCGTCCAGGGCGGTCAGTCGGGGCAGACGACCCAGATGCGCTACATCGGCAAAGTCACAAATTGTCTGTTTAACCTCAGGCACGGCATCCCCGATAAAGGCCACGCCCACGATCGCGCATCGTGCCTGACGCAAGGCCAGCAAAGACATCAGGGTATGGTTGATCGTGCCCAATTGTGTGCGGGCGCACAGGATCACCGGTGCCCCCCAATGGGCAAAGGCATCCAGAAACAGCTCTTCCCGGTTCAGGGGGACCATGACGCCGCCAGCCCCTTCGATCACCAGCGGACCGTCTATCGTTGGGATGGTCAGGTCGTCCAAACCAATATGCACGCCTTCAGCCTCGGCCGACAAATGCGGCGAGGCTGGCAATTGCAACAGATGCGCTTCGGGCAAAGTGGGGCGGCCTGTCAGAGACGCGATAATCTGACTGTCGGTCTGCTCTTCGATCCCGGATTGGATGGGTTTCCAATAGGTTGCGTTCAATGCAAGCGTCAGACCCGCAGAAAACACTGTTTTCCCGATCTCAGTGTCGGTCCCGGTTACAACAATGGGTTGGGTCATTGGCTGTGCTCTTTCATCGCCTGACTAAGGTCACACATCATCTGCGTGATCACGTCGGCAGAGGTGTTGAGGGTGATCGAGATCCGCAAGCGCGCCGTGTTGCGTGGGACCGTCGGGGGGCGAATGCCACGAATGTCATAGCCCAGCCCTTGCATATGGGCCGCCAGCGCCATCGTGGGTTTGTCTTTGCCAATGATCACCGGCATGATCTGGCTTTGAAACCCGATCAAACCACAGTGGCGCTCGGCCTGCGCATGCGCATGCGCGATCAGGGCCCGGGCCCGCTCTTGGCGTGCGGGATTGGTGCGCAATTCGGTCAGGGCGGCACGCACAAGGGCAGCATTCAGCGGCGACGGGGCGGTTGCAAAGACAAACCCCCGCGCGCGATTGATCAACGTATCGATCAGAACCTGCGCACCACAGATCAGCGCGCCAGATACACCCAACCCCTTGCCGCAGGTGTGCAGTGTCAGGGTGTTTTCCCGGTTCGCATAGCTGTGGCTCACACCGCGGCCCAAATCTCCGAAAATACCTGTGGCGTGGGCTTCGTCCACCACCAGAACTGCACCAGTTTCAGCAGCCAAAGCGGCAAGATCGTCAATCGGGGCCAGATCGCCGTCCATGGAATACAGGCTCTCGCAGGCCAACCAGATCTGCCCGGTATTGCCCGCCTCGCGCCAAAGTCGAATACGGTTTGCTGCGTCGGTGACATCGTTATGGGTAAAGGCCATCGTGTCCGCCCGACCAAGGCGCATGCCGTCATGGGTGCTGGCGTGGATCAAGGCGTCATACAGCACCAGATCGCCCTGCGCAGGCAGGGTCGAAAAGATCGCGGTGTTGGCGACGAAGCCACCGCCAACAAACAGTGCGGCCTCTGTGCCAAAGAATGCGGCGGCTTCTTGTTCTAATAGGCAATGTTCGTCCTGATTGCCGCGCAACAGCCGCGACCCACCCGCACCAACCGGAACACCACGGTCCAAAGCGGATCGGGCAGCGGATCGCAACAGATCCGATTCCGCCAGCCCGAGATAGTCGTTAGATGCAAAGTCATGCCCGGCACGCGGGATCAGTTGCCGGTAACGCCCCCGCGTTTCCAGCGACCTGAGCGCTGTATCGTGCCGTGCAAACAGCGTCATTTTGAGCCGTCACATCCCACGGCCATGGCTGTCAGGCCAAGTTTGTCAAACAGCACGCTGTCTTTGTCTTCTTCCGGGTTGTCGGCGGTCAGCAAGGTGTCGCCCACAAAGATCGAATTGGCCCCGGCAAAGATACACATGGCCTGCATTTCGTCGCTCATGTCGGTGCGACCTGCGGACAGACGCACATGCGATTTTGGCATCAGGATACGCGCCAACGCAACGGTGCGCACAAATTCGATCGGGTCCAGCGGTTTGACATCGGCCAGCGGCGTGTCTGCGATTGGGATCAGCATATTGACCGGAACCGAATCCGGGTGCTCGGGCAGGGTGGCCAAGGCCAGCAACATGTCGATGCGGTCCATTTTCTGCTCGCCCATACCGACAATGCCACCGGCGCAGACTTTCATGCCTGCTTCGCGCACGCGGTTCAGCGTTTCGATGCGGTCGGCAAAGGTGCGTGTGGTGATGATTTCGGAATAATACCGCTCGGACGTGTCAATGTTGTGGTTGTAGTAATCCAAACCCGCATCGCGCAAGCGAAACACTTGGTCATCTTCCAGCATGCCCAACGTCATGCAGGTTTCCATACCCATGTCCTTGACGCCTTGCACCATCGCCTCAAGCATTGGCATGTCGCGCTCTTTGGGGGACCGCCATGCCGCGCCCATGCAATACCGCGTTGCGCCGCCTTCTTTGGCTTTGCGCGCTTGTGCCAGAACTTGCTCGACTTCGATCAGTTTTGAGGCCGACAGCTTGGATCCGTTGCGCGCAGACTGGCTGCAATAGGCGCAATCCTCGGCGCAGCCACCGGTTTTGATCGACAATAACTTGGACCGCTGGACCTGATTTGGATCGAAGTTTTCCCGATGCACGGTTTGTGCCTCAAACAACAAATCCATCAGGGGTTTGTTGTAGATTTCTTCCGCCTCGGCGCGGCTCCAGTCCGTACGAATGGTCTGGTTGTCGAGCATCGGTATTCCTCCATTGGGAATTATAGATAAAAATGAGCTGCGCTCTGCTTGATGGAAGTGATTATAGATAAGACGCAAAAACCTCAAGAGAGAATGCCCCACGCGGCAAGACGCCGCCCCGAATAGGGACGGCGTTAGGATCTAGCCCAATGAGATAGGGTTATTGTGCTAATTGCCGCGTGAAAAGCTGACCAAAGGCGGGGTTTTCGGCCTTAACCCCCGCCAAGCGAAGCATGTGCCACGCCAACGCTTGGTTGCTGGATATCACCGGAACGCCGGTGCGGGATTCGGCCTCTGCGATGATGTTAAGGCAGCGCAAGTTGGTGCAGCTGACAAAGATCGCATCGCAAGGCGCCACATTCGCAATCTTGTCAATCGCCGCTGAAATCGTGCTTTCTGTGATCCGCGCGACCACGCGATCATCGCCTTCTTCGAACGAACCAAAGGCCGCAATGGACATCCCGGCCTGTTCCAATTTCCCGCGCATCATGATGGACACTTCGGGCAAATAGGGCGTTATGAATCCCAACTTTGTCGCGCCCAAAGCCCGGCACGCGGCAATGGTGGCCCTAAGCGGATCCGTAACGGGAACGCCGGGCTTTACGGTCTGAATGGCCCGTTCCACACCATCTGAGCCGATCACAGTCGAGGCTGATGTGCACCCATAGCCAATCGCGTCAAAGTTCAACGCTGCTGGCAACAGCTGCGCAGAGGCAGGCAAATCCTGCTCCATCTTGATCAGTGTGTCGGGGCGGATTTCCGTCACCATCGGGATGCGCGAATGATACAGCGCCACCCCATCCAGATCCATCATCCGCGAGAACTCAGGTTCTAGCGATTCATCTGTTTCCAGCACGACAACACCCAAGGTCGCCCGCGTTCCAATCCCATCATCCGTCGCAAAGTCGAGTTTCATCTGTCCCTCAGAGTATCGGTAAATCGCGCGCCGCACGGGTGCTAAGAAGGCGAGGCACCCCATCGGTCACGACAATGTTTTCTTCGTGAACCATAATACGGCCATCCCCATAACTAAGCGAGGGTTCCAGCGTCAGCACCATGTTCTCTTGCAGAACTGTTTCATCAAAGGCCGCATGTGATGGCCATTCGGTCAGTTGCATCCCCAGTCCATGACCCAAACGCCCAACATCACCACCCTGATCATCCAACTCGGCAATCACGGTCTGCATCGCCGTAAAGAGATCCCGGCAGGTTGCGCCGGGTCGGGCGGCGTCCATCCCGGCCTCGGTCGCGCGCCAAAGTACATCATAGGCCCGCTTGGACAGATCATCCGCCTGACCAATGGCCCAGTTGCGATCAAAATCGCAAAAATAACCGTCAAACGTCGCGCCCGTGTCCAGCATCAAGATGTCACCGGATTGCAAAGGGCGACGAGAGGGCGGTGAAATCACATCGTGATAGCCGCCTTGGTCCGCACCCCCCACTAGATAGGGCACGTCATCCGCCCCCAAAGCCAGTGCCTCGCGTCGGAATGCCCGGAATACGTCCTCAAACGGTTGGCCTTGGCTGACAAAACTGGGCACAGCGGCAAAGCTGCGCGAACCAATGTCACAGATATGGGCCAATTTTTCGATCTCAGCAGCTGATTTGACCATGCGCAGGGATTGCACCAGCGGCGTGGCATCCGCGATATCCAACCCCGGCAAGGCAGCCATCAGGCGTTCGTAATCGCCCAACGGCATCCTAAGCGCGGTCTCATGCCCCTTCATCACACCGATGCGCGCGCCTCTGTTTGACAACGGGGTCAGGATTTCGAGCAGCAACGAAATGCCGTCGTCTTGGGGCGCTGGCGCGCTCCATGTGCGAATGTCATCCAGCCACGTTTGCCGCATCAGGGCCGCGCCAATTTCAGGAATGATAGCAATGGGTTTGCCGGACGCGGGCACAAACAGGAACCAAGGGCGTGTGGGGCTTTGCCAGAACAGCGTGTGAAATCCGCTGAAATAGCGGACTTCGGGTTCGGTCAACAGCAACAGACCAGCCAAGCCCTGTTGCGCCATCAAGGCTTGGGCTTTGGCCGTGCGTGTTTCGAATTCAGCGTCAGCAAATCCGCGAACAGGGGCGTCAGACATTGCTGTCCTCCGCCATGACGGCTGCAAAGATTTCCGGATCAGTGATGCCTTCGGACCCGATGAGCAACACGCGCGAATTGCTATCCAGACCCAGTGTTGCGCCGGTTGTGCCTGCCTGCGCCGCGATCAGCGCGGCCAGTCCCGCAACCGCGCTTTCACCGGCTTCGACGACCGGATCACTGCCCAATGGTCGGGCCAGCAAGCGCATGGTGGGGCCAACGACACTGTCAGGGATTGTGACGTAATCGGTGGCTTCTTCGCGCAGGATGTCCCACGCCATTTCCGAGGGTTCACCACACGACAGGCCGGCCATGATGGTTTCGACCTCGATGTGCACAGCCGTCGGCGCATCTTTGCGGGCACTCTCATAGAGACAGGCGGCCATGTCAGGCTCGACGATCACGACACGAGGGGATTGGTCCCCCCAATACTGACGCAGTTTCGCCGCGACAGAGGCCGCCAAACCACCAACACCGCCCTGCAAGAAAACATGCGTAGGTGCATTGCCCAATTCTTCGCAGGCTTCGCGGGTCATCACGGAATATCCCGCCATAACATCGCGCGGTGGCTCGGAATAGCCGGGCCAGGATGTGTCAGACACCACGAACCATCCATTTTGCTCTGCTTCAGCGCGGGCCAGATCGACGGAATCGTCATAGTCGCCTTCGATCCGGATGACATCAGCCCCCAGTTCTCGCATCGCTTGGGCACGGCCTTCGCTGACTTCGGCGTGGATGTAGATCCGGCAGGGCGCACCAAACCGTTTGCAGCCCCAAGCCAGAGACCGCCCATGATTGCCGTCGGTGGCCGAAACCAAGGTGATCTTGGCGCAGTCATCGCTGTAGGCACCATTGCGGATATCGGCCAAGGTCACATCTTTGCCAAGGCGGCTAGACAGTTCCCGTTGCAGCACGCGCAGGGCGGCATAAGCACCCCCAAGCGCCTTGAAACTGCCAAGGCCAAACCGCGGCCCCTCGTGTTTGTAGTGGATTTCGCCGACGCCGATTTTGGCGGCCAGTGCAGGCAGCGAAACAAGCGGAGTGTGGGCATAGCCATCCCATTGGGTGATTTCGCCAATGGCCTGTCCAAAATTGTCCGGGCTCAGAACGCGGTGCGCTGCATCCCCTTGGTGGCGGGCGCCTGTGGCATGCGCCATCGGCGCTGTTGCAAAGATATCCATCAGTTTTGTCCTTTGGTCAGGGGCAACCGGTCTTTGACCAATTGCGTCCAGAACGCCGCGCCAATCGGCAGCAGCGCATCGTTGAAATCATAATCGGCGGCGTGCAACGGTTGTCCGTTGGCCCCCGTTTCGCCATTGCCCAGCAACAGAAAGCAGCCCGGAATGGCGGCGGTGAAGTGGGCGAAATCTTCGGAAAAGCTCATCGGGGATCGGTTACCGTCAACCTCCAGATCCAACGCCTTGGCGGCTTGGACCACCGCCTCTGTCGGCTCAATTGCGTTGATGGTCTCGATGAACTCGGTGCGGAACTGCACGTCGACTTGGACGCCATGCGCGGCTGCGACGCCGTTTGCGATCTGGCGCATAAAGCGTTCGATCTGTTGACGATCCTCGGGCAGACGCGCGCGGCAGTCGCCTTTCAGCGTGGCCTGACCGGGCAAGACGTTGCGCTGCCCGTCTGTCAGGAATTCGGTCACTGAAACAACAGCCCCGGCACTGGGCGCCAGTTTGCGAGCCACGATGGTTTGCAATGCTTGCACCAGCTCTGCGCCCACGGTGATCGCATCCACACCGACTTGCGGCATCGAGGCATGGCCGCCCTGACCGGTGATTGTGATTTCAAACAGGCTTTCGCTTGCACAAATCTGTCCGGGCCGTGTTGTGACCTGACCGGTTGGGGCGCCGGGCAGATTGTGGATGGCATAGACCTCTTCCATCGGGAACTGCTCCAACACGCCCTGATCAATCATCGCTTTGGCACCCAGACCGTGTTCTTCGTTGGGTTGGAACAGGAAAACAACTGTACCGTCGAAATCGGGGTTTTTCGCAAGCGTTTCGGCAGCGCCCAGCAACATGGTCATGTGACCGTCATGTCCACAGGCATGCATCACCCCATCGGTTTGGGACGCATAGTCCAGACCTGTGGCCTCGTGAATGGGCAGGGCATCCATGTCAGCGCGCAACCCGATCGCGCGATTGCCCGTACCGGCGCGCAAAATGCCGACGACGCCGACACCCTCGTGCACCTCAATACCCAGTTCCTGCAGATGTGCCGCGACGCGGGCACGGGTTTGGTGTTCCTGAAACCCAAGCTCTGGCGAGCGATGAAAGGTTTGGCGCAGCGCGCGTAATTTGCTGTCAAAGTCGGACATGCGGGAATCCTGTCTGAATGGTGCACCCAGAGTATTCATCTGCCGGGATGAATTTCATCGAGTTTCAGGGCAAACTGTACGAAATTGATTGTGTTTCGTACAAAGCAGGGGCATTTCATCGCGGTATGGACGAAAAAGATCTTCAGATACTCCGCCTTGTGCAATCCAATGCGCGCCTTACGGCTGAATCCATCAGTCTGGACGTCGGTCTATCGCCGCCAGCGGTACAGAAGCGGCTAAAGAAATTGCGCGAAACTGGTGCCATCGAACGCGAGATCGCGGTGGTGTCTCCGGCCAAGGTGGGCCGTGAGATGATGATCATCGTCGAGGTGATACTCGAACGGGAAAACCTTGCGCATCTGGATGCGTTCAAGCGGCGGATCCGGACGGCGGACTGTGTGCAACAATGTTACTATACGACGGGCGAGGCGGATTTCGTGCTGATCCTGACGGTCAAAGATATCAAGGAATACGAACAGTTCACGCAGACCCATTTCTTTGAGGAATCCAACATCAGCCGATTCAAAACATCTGTGGTGATGGATCGGGTCAAGGTGTCGTTGGACGTTATCTAGGGCCAGCTAGCGTATGCGCGGCAACTTGGATGGGCTCCAATACGCGCCGGATTCTTCGCGCACATCGTTGTAATTCCCGACCTTCTTACGGATTTGATCGCCCCCTGCGGCCACAAGATGGCTGAGCAGGCATTCAACCACCGCCATCGCGCCGACATAACAGCCGAAATAGTGGGTCGAATTCGCTGCGACCGTCAGGAGATGATCCGCTTCGATGTTCGGGGCCACCAGTTCAGAATCAGAGATCAAGACGATCTTCATGCCACGTGCACGGGCAAACCGCAGCGCCTTGATCGTTTCCGCGCTGTAGGGCGCTAGGGTCATTGCAATCAGCACATCGTTGGCGGTGCCCTCGACCAGCTCATCGACGGCGCTGCCCATATGGCGGGGGATCAAATTCAGATCGGGCAGGGCCATACGTCCCACATAGTGGAAATAATACGCAACTGCATAGCTGGCGCGCGTCGCAGTCACAAAACGCCGTTCTGCTTTGAGCAGACAGTCCACCACCCCTTGTACTTTTTCCGGGGTCATCAGACGCAAAGAGCGGGACACGATATTGATCTCATTTCGGGCCGCGCGGGCTTGTAACCCCCCGGTTTCACCGGCGTCCTGCATCCGGTTGATCCAGTCTTCGCCCAGATCCCGTTCGCCATCTGTGACCAAAGCTTCGCGGAAGGGTTCGCGGAACGCATCAAAGCTGTCAAAGCCCATTTTCTGCGACAGTCGGACAAGCGAGTTGGGGCTGACCCCAATGATGGATGCGGTTTCGCGGATTGGGTTCAGGCCGAAATCTGCTGGGTGATCAATGACATACTTGGCGACCGCCTCAAGCCGGGGCGGCAGGGTGTCGATATCGTCCTTAAGACGTTCGATGAGGCGATGTTTTAGGCTTTGGTCCATAAAATCAGATAAAAACAAATGTTCTGCAAATAGCAAATACAAAAATATTGATCTGCGTCTAACTATGACCCAACGGAACCCAAAACGAGTCTTATCATGTCTCTCCCAACTCATGCCTCAGTGGTCGTCATCGGTGGCGGTATCATGGGGTGTTCAACCCTGTATCACCTTGCCAAAATGGGCGTCACAGATGCCATTCTGATCGAGCGGAACAAGCTGACCAGCGGCACCACATGGCATTCGGCGGCGCAAGTGCGGGCGTTGCGCCATTCGCAAAACCTGACGCGGATGATCCAGTATTCTGTCGATCTGTATGCTCAGCTGGAACAGGAAACGGGTCAGAACGTTGGCTGGATTCAGAAGGGATCATTGTCGATCGCCACGACCGAGGATCGGATGGTCCACGTCAAGCGGCAAGAGGCTCTGGCCCACGCTTACGGTGTCGAGGCGGTGTCAGTATCTGCTGGCGAGGCGAAAGAACGCTGGCCGTTGATGAACGCGGATGATGTGCTGGGCGCGGTCTGGTCGCCAGATGACGGGCGCGTGTCCCCCAGCGACGTGTGTGCGGCTTTGGTTAAAGCGGCCAAGGGACTTGGCGCGCGGATCTTTGAAGACACTGGCGTGACCGGCATCTTGACCGAAAACGGCAAGGTTGTTGGGGTTGAAACCACCCAAGGCACCGTGTCGTGTGACGCGATTGCACTGTGTACCGGTCTTTGGTCACGCGAAGTGGGGGCCATGGCTGGGGCGGAAATTCCAGCGCTGGCCTGCGAACACTTCTATCTGCTGACCAAGCCGATTGACGGCATCGTTGGCAACATGCCGACGCTGAGTGATCACGATAATCATCTGTATATTCGGGACGATTCCGGCGGGTTGCTGGTTGGCTGTTTCGAACCCATGGGCAAACCGATCAAACCGGGCATTCTGGACGAGAATTTCGAATTCGGTCTGTTGGGCGAAGATTGGGAACACTTTGAACCCATGATGATGAACGCGCTGCATCGTCTGCCTGCGTTGGAAACCGCCGAGGTCAAAATGCTGTTGAACGGACCCGAAAGCTTTACGCCGGATGGGATGTTCATGTTGGGGGAAACCGCTGAAACCAAGGGGCTGTTCTTGGGCTGTGGGATGAACTCGGTTGGTATGGCATCGGGCGGGGGCGCGGGCATGAACCTTGCCCATTGCATCGTGCATGGCCGGACGGCCTATGATCTGGGCGAAGCGGATGCAAAACGCTTTGCACCGGTGTTCAACCACCTTGACCACTTGATGGCGCGTGCGCCTGAAATTCTGGGCACCCATTACGAAATTGCATTTCCGGGGCGGCAGCTCTCAACGGCTCGGAATCTGCGTGCCCTGCCGCTGGAGCAATCCTATAAGGCGGCAGGGGCGCACTTTGGCCAGTTTTACGGCTGGGAACGCCCGCTCTATTTCGGCAAAACGGCCGAACCTAAAATGACATTTGGCAAGCCAGATTGGTTCGACAACGTGGCGGCCGAGGTCAAGGCGGCCCATGAAACTGCGGCGATCTTTGATGCGTCACCCTTTGGCAAGATCGAAGTTCAAGGCGCAGATGCCGAGGCATTCATGCAGCACGTCTGTGCGTCGAACATGGCCAAAGCACCGGGCAGCGCGATCTATTCTGCGGTTCTGAATGATCGAGGTACCTATGAATCCGACATCACCGCGCACCGTATAGCCGAAGACCACTATCGCCTGTTTGTGGGCACCAACGCGATCAAACGGGATCTGTCGTGGTTCAAACGTCATTCCGATGGGTTTGATGTGACCCTGACGGACAGCACCGAAGATTACGCTGTTTTGGGTCTGATGGGGCCAGAGGCAGCACGGATCGCAGCCGAAGTTGGTGCGCCAGAGTTGACTGAGCTGGGGTACTTCAAGGTTGGCCCGGCACATATTGCAGGCAAACATGTGCGTGCGGTCCGCATGTCTTATGTAGGCGAGGCCGGGTGGGAGATCACCATGAAGGCCGAGAACACGCAGGCGGTTTATGACGCTCTGGTCGCAGCAGGGGCGACACCGGCGGGCATGTATGCGCAATCTTCGATGCGGATCGAAAAGGGCTTTGCTGCTATGGGTCACGAGCTGGACAGTGACATCACCCCGATTGAAACCGGTATGGATATGATGGTGTCCAAGAAGAAAGAGTTTATCGGCTCTGCGGCGCTGGTCGAACGGCGGGCCACCGGCAAACGGTCGTTGATGACCGTCATCATTGATGACGTCAATGCGGTGCCTTTGGGTCACGAGCCGATCTATTCTGGCGACAAAATCGTCGGGCACACAACCTCGGCCAGCTTTGGCTATCGCATTGGCAAGCCGATTTGTTTGGCCAGCGTCCA
Source organism: Paracoccaceae bacterium (assembly GCA_965183835.1). Classification (GTDB taxonomy): domain Bacteria; phylum Pseudomonadota; class Alphaproteobacteria; order Rhodobacterales; family Rhodobacteraceae; genus OMPR01. Next base: position 67,780 of record CBCYME010000008.1, read on the forward strand.
TATGGACGACGCGGATGGGGCCGAGGTCGAGATGGACATCGCAGGCACGCGGTTTGCAGCGCGGGTGCAATTTGCGCCAGCCTATGATCCGAGCGGCAGCCGGATGAGAGGGTAATGCGATGCCTTTGCCATTGATCACAGTTGCGCCCAATGGGGCGCGACGTCAGCGCAGCGATCACCCGGCCTTGCCGGTGACAACAGATCAGATCGCAGAAACTGCGCGCGCCTGTCAGCTGGCGGGGGCACATGCGCTGCATCTGCACGTGCGCGATGACACGGGCTGCCATTCGCTGGACCCGGGTCGCTATCGCGAGGCGATTGCAGCGGTTGAGACCGCGGCCCCCGGTATGGTTATCCAAATCACGACCGAGTCCGGCGGGATCTTTCAGGTTGGCGAACAATATCAGACGCTGGCGGCCCTGCGACCTGCAGCGGCCAGCATTTCGGTGCGCGAAATGGCGCGTGATCCCGAAATCGCGGCGCGCGTCTATGCCTTATGCTCTGAGGCGGGAACCGAGGTGCAGCACATTCTGTATGGGCCGGGCTGCATCAAAACGCTGTTGGACTGGCGGCACTCTGGCGTGATTAATCAGGGACAGAAGCAGGTGATCTTTGTCCTTGGGCAGTACAACCCGCCGGTATTGGCGCGGCCAGAGGGGCTGCTGCCGTTCCTGAATGGCACCAAAGGGGCCAATCTTGATTGGACAGTTTGTGCCTTTGGCCGTTACGAACATACCTGTCTGCTAGAGGCGCTGAAACACGGCGGCGCGGTGCGGATCGGGTTTGAGAATAACACTGAAACACCAAACGGCGAGGTTTTCGCCGACAACGCGGCTTCGGTTGCTGCATTTGTCCGCGCAGCTGAAACTGCGGGACACACATTGAACGAGGTTGCCTGATGAGCCATGTCTTTCCACGCCACACCAAAGCCAACCCACCCACAGCCGTATCGGGCGATGGCTGCTATTTGATTGATGCCGATGGCAAGCGTTATTTCGACGGATCCGGTGGCGCTGCGGTGTCCTGTCTGGGCCATTCAGATGCCGAAGTTATCAAAGCGGTGCAGGATCAGGTGGCAAAGCTGGCTTTTGCCCATACGGGTTTTTTGACCTCGGAACCCGCCGAGGAATTGGCGGATCTGTTGATTGCAAACGCGCCGGGTGATCTGGACCGGGTCTATTTCGTGTCGGGCGGGTCCGAGGCCACGGAATCCGCCATCAAGGTGGCGCGTCAGTACCATCTGGAACGGGGTGAACCGCAACGCCGCCATATCATCGCACGGCGCCAAAGCTATCACGGCAATACCTTGGGTGCGTTGGCCGCGGGTGGCAATGAATGGCGGCGTCAGCAATTTGCGCCTTTGTTGATTGATATCAGCCACATCGCGCCTTGCTATGAATATGTGGACCGTGCCGAGGGTGAAAGCGCCTTTGATTACGGTCAGCGCGCGGCGCAGGACCTTGAAGATGAAATCCTGCGGTTGGGCGAAGACAGCGTTATGGCCTTTATGGCTGAGCCTGTTGTTGGTGCAACCTCGGGTGCGGTGCCTGCGGTAGAAGGGTATTTCAAACGCATCCGCGAAATCTGTGACAAGTATGGTGTGTTGTTGATCTTGGACGAGGTGATGTGCGGCATGGGCCGGACCGGGCACCTGTTCGCCTGCGACGCAGATGGGGTCGCGCCTGATATCTTGTGTATCGCCAAAGGCTTGGGTGCGGGCTATCAACCGATTGGGGCGATGCTGTGTTCCAAGCAGATCTATCAGGCGATCGAAGACGGATCAGGATTTTTCCAGCACGGTCACACCTATCTGGGCCACCCGGTAGCAACTGCTGCGGCTTTGGCCGTTGTCAAAACCATGGTGGATCGGGGATTGGTGCAGCGCAGCGCTGAAATGGGCGAAAAGCTGCAATCAGCGCTGGTGCAGAAGTTCGGCCAGCATCCCAATGTCGGCGATATCCGGGGCCGGGGGTTGTTCCGTGGCATTGAGCTGGTGGCAGATCGCGAAACCAAAACGCCGTTTGATCCCAAACTTGGGTTGGCGAAGAAAATCAAAAAGGCGGCGTTTGAGGCCGGTTTGATTTGCTATCCGATGTCAGGCACGCGCGACGGCGTGCATGGGGATCATATCCTGTTGGCACCGCCCTTTATTCTGACCGAAGACCAGATTGATGAGATCGTCACCAAGCTGGATCTGGCGATTACGCAATCGCTGTAAGACACCTGAGTTGGGCCCAAGCGAATGGGCCTAACTCAGATCTAAGGACGCCTACCACATGCGCGTTTTGGCGTATTCCGGATATCCGCTGTCATAGCTTTCTGCGTCAAAACTGCTTTGCATTTCTTTGACAAATTGCCCGGCAGTTGGAACCAACGCGCTTTCATCCGGGCTGCTCCAGAGGGCTGATCGCATGAGGGCCTTGGCGCATTGGAAATAGAGCTCATCCACGGTGATCACGATGACGGTTTTTGGGCTGGTGCTGTGTTTCTTGAACTGTTCGGTTACAGTGGGGTCAGCGGTAATTACCGCTGTTCCGTTGACCCGCACCACGTTGTTGGACCCGGGCACCATGAACATCAGGCTGACCCGGTTGTCGCGCACGATATTCCTGAGCGAGTCGATCCGGTTATTACCGCGCCAATCGGGCAAAAGGATTGTCTTGTCATCCGCAATTGTGACGACCGGTTCATTGTCCCCGCGGGGGCTGGCATCGGTGCCTTCGGGGCCGATCGTCGACAGGATCACAAAGCGCGACGCGCCGATCCAAGTGCGATAATGCGGGGTGATGTGCGGCGTGACCTTGGTCAGCGACGCGGGCACCGGGGCATCATAGAGTGCCTCAAGCGCGGCCAGTGTGTCGATGGTCTGCATTGGGGCCTCTTGCTGTGTCTATGTGCGGCCACATTGGCTGTTTTGACCGCGGGGGCAAGGGTTTTCACAGCGCAAGATTGCGCTTTTGGGGGGCTGTTAAGACCTATCACGATATGAGGCCGGTCGATCAAATGCATTGGCTTTAGGGGTCGTGTGTCGTAGCGAAGGGCGGTCATTGCGCCGCCTGATTCCAAAACTCCAAAACTGTAGCAGGGGCGTGGGTCAATCTGGCGGTATTTGCGAAACACTCGCCGGTTATGGTGGGTTTGTCGCATTCTGCCTATTGCCATCGATGGGGCATACCGTAATGAACAGGCTTGTAACAGAAATGCTGCGGAAGTAGGACGCACTATGAATATGCTCAAAATCGTGGCGGTGCCGATGCACCCCGAGGGTCGTAAGTTTGTTGCGACATTTGCCGCGATCAGTGTCGCGGCCGGATTCCTTTTTGAACCCTTGTTCTGGATCGGTTTGGGTCTGACGGTCTGGTGTTACTACTTTTTCCGCGATCCTGTGCGTTCGGTGCCAACGGACGAGGGATTGATCGTATCACCCGCTGATGGGGTGGTGTCGTTGATAACGGAAACCGTGGCCCCGCCGGAATTGGGTCTGGGGGATGCACCTCGTATCCGTGTGTCTGTGTTCATGAGCGTTTTCAATTGCCATGTGAACCGGATGCCTATGACGGGCGAAGTGACCAAGATCGTCTATCACAAAGGCAAATTTGTGAATGCGTCCTTGGACAAAGCCAGTGAACATAACGAGCGGAACGGGCTTGCAATCCGCCGGAACGATGGCACCGATATCGCAGTCGTGCAGATTGCTGGTTTGGTTGCGCGCCGGATCGTGTGCTTTACGAAAGAGACAGAAACCCTCAGTGTTGGGGAACGATTTGGTTTGATCCGCTTTGGAAGTCGTCTAGATGTGTACCTCCCCGTTGGTGTGCAGCCGTTGGCGACATTGGGGCAAACCACCACCGCAGGTGAAACAGTCCTGGCCACACTTGGCGAAGAGCAAAGAAAGCGATTAGGGACTATGATATGAAGCGAGCGGGATCCGGGTTTTCAAGTGGGTATCTGACGCGCAATATCCCAAATGCGGTGACTGTATTGTCGCTGTGTTCGGGGCTGACGTCTTTGCGGATGACCCTGATGGACCGGCTGGAGCCCGCTATCTATCTTATTCTGATCGCGATCATTTTGGATGGTCTGGATGGGCGCGTTGCGCGGCTGCTCAAGGCCGAAAGCCGTTTTGGTGCCGAGCTGGATTCGTTTTCTGATTTCCTGTGCTTTGGCATCGCGCCGGGTCTGTTGCTGTATCGATTCATGTTTGATGGCACAGATCAGATGGGCATTGGCTGGGCCGTTGTCCTGTTTCTGGTCGTGTGCTGCATGTTGCGTTTGGCGCGGTTTAACGTGGCCAGTTCAGAGCCTGAGACCAATGGATCGTCCGCCTTTGTGGGGGTTCCGGCCCCGGCTTTGGCGTTCCTGTCGCTGTTGCCGATCTATCTGAAACAAAGTGGTTTTACGCCGACTGACTTTTTCCAAGACATCTTTCTTGTCTACTTGGTTGGCGTTGGGCTTTTGGCGATCAGCACGATCCCGACCTATTCGCCCAAGATGTTCAAAATGAAATCAGCCAACGCGCGGCTGGTGTCGTTTCTTGGTGCGGTGTTTTTGGTGCTGATCCTGTCGTTCTCTTGGTATTCGTTTGCCTTGCTCGCCTTGCTCTATCTGCTTTCGATCCCGCTGTTGGCGTTTCGCTATCGCTGAGCCCGCTTAGCTAAGCCTGCTGCGCTGAACTGAGGGTGTGACGCCAAAGGCGGACCTGTAAACGCGCGAGAAATGACCAGCACTTTCAAAGCCACAAGCGAGCGAGATTTCCGTCACGGATCCCTCGGTTTGCAGCAAGAGATGGCGGGCCCGTTCCAGACGGATTTCAACGTAGTATTTCTTTGGTGAACAGTTCAGAAATTTCCCGAACAAGCGTTCCATCTGGCGCGTAGAAATCCCGATTTCTTCGGCGATCAGCGTTGGCGAGATGGGGTATTCGATGGTTTCGTGCATCTTTTGGATGGCGCGGGCGAGGTGCTTGTTGCGCATCCCATGGCGTGATTGCAGGGAAACCCGTTGTTCGGCGGTGGCATCGCGCACAGCGTTATAGACCATTTGATCGGACACAGCGACCGACAGATCATAGCCGTGATCCCGTTCAATCATGTGCAGCATCAGGTCTGCCGTTGCGGTCCCACCCGATGCGGTGATGATCTTTTCATCAGACACAAAGACATTTCGGACCAGGTTAACCTGTGGAAACTCTTCCATGAACCCATCGTGGAATTCCCAATGTATCGCGGTTTGGATGCCTGTCAGAAACCCGGCTTTTGCCAAAACATAGGCGCCAGAGCACAGTGCGCCAATTTTTGTGCCGCGCGCCCGTTCCCTGCGGAGGCAGGCAAGCAAAGACTTGTCTGTATGAGCCTGAACTCGAATGCCCGACAACACAAACAACCGGTTACAGTCCGGCAGCGCATCTTGTTTGTGATGGACTAGGGTCACTGATCCGTTCGAGCAGGTCGCGGTCTCGCCATTCTCAGAGGCATAGGACCACGTATAAAGCTCTTTTCCGCTGACCAGATTGGCAATCCGCAAGGGTTCGACAGCGCAGGAAAATGCGATGTGGGTAAAGTCGTGGACCAGAAGAAAGATGAAATGCTGAGGTTTTACCATTGGTGAGCTTTCTCGTGGCGCGTGGGGTGAGCCGATTGGACTATGTTTTGCTCAGATATTTTTATTGTGTACAAATTGTATTTTCAAGTCTAATCAGTAGTCGACTCGCAGTTTGTGCAGGTTTCATTTGCAGCAAGCAAACACTCAGAAATGAGGGAAAGACATGAAAGACACGTCCAAACAGCGCAAAGCTGAGCTTTATGCGCATCTCAAGTCGGCTGTCATGACATTGGAACTGCGCCCCGGTGCGGATTTGGATGAGGCAAGCCTGAGCGAAGATTTTTCTTTGTCGCGCACCCCCTTGCGTGAGGTGTTTCGTCAATTGGCGGGCGAGGGGTATCTTGACCTGCGCGAAAATCGCGGGGCACGGGTCAGTGAAATGTCGCACACCACACTGCGCGACTTTTTTCTCGCGGCTCCAATGGTTTACGGCGCTGTTCTGCAATTGGCGGCGCAAAATGCGCGTCCCGAGCAGATTGTAGAATTGAAAGCCGCGCAAGAGGATTTCAAGGCGGCCCTGCATCGCGGCGATGGTGCGGCGCGTGCAATGGCAAACAACCGATTCCACGAGGTCACGGGTGAAATGGCAGACAACATTTACCTGATGCCGTCGTTTCAGCGTCTGTTGATTGACCACGCGCGGATCTCGATGACGTTTTACCGACCCCAAGACGCCCGTATGGCTGACAACGTGTCAGAGGCCAGCGCGCAGCATGATGCGATCATCGCTGCGATCGAGGCCAAGGACGCCAACGCTGCCGCGCAATTGGCGATTGATCACTGGAATCTGTCGCGCGACCAAATCGAACTTTTTGTAATGCCCGCCGGGTTGGATATGCCGTTGGGCACCATGGCGCGCAAAACCCCTGCATGAGGACATGATGACTCCGATTTTCAAATTCGAGGGGATCTATACCCCTGTCGTGACGCCGTTTCACGATGATGGCAGCGTCCATTGGGAGGCTCTGGCCGAGGTGATCGAATTCCTGATCAGTTCTGGCGTGCATGGGCTGATCTCAGGCGGATCAACCGGCGAGAACTACGCACAGGGCGTCGATGAACGCATTGCAGTGGCCAAGTTTACCCGCGAACAATCCAAAGGCCGGGTGCCTGTGATTGTTGGGACAGGGGCCATGATGACGCCGGATTCAATCGCTTTGGCAACCGGCGCGCGCGAGATCGGCGCTGATGCGATCCTGCTGGCCACACCGCCTTATTCGGTTCCGACAGAACGGGAAAACGCGCTGAACGCTTTGGCCATCGACAAGGCCGCGAACCTGCCTGTGATGCTGTATAACTATCCGGGTCGCATGGGCGTGCAAATGGGCGAAGAGTTCTTGGACCGCGTGGGACGGTCACGCAATATCTGCGCGATCAAGGAAAGCTCGGGCGATATCAACCGGGTGCACCTGTTGGCGCGCGACTATCCGCATATTCAAATGTCCTGTGGCATGGATGATCAGGCGCTGGAATTCTTTGCTTGGGGTGCGCGCAGCTGGGTCTGTGGTGGGTCGAACTTTTTACCGGCCGAACATCTGGCGCTGTACAATGCTTGCGCGGTCGAGGGCAATTTTGACAAAGGTCGCCGGATCATGTCCGCGATGATGCCCCTGATGCGCGTGTTGGAGCAGGGCGGCAAATTCATTCAATGCATCAAGCATGGCGTGACCTTGAACGGGATCGACACCGGCCCGATGCGTCCGCCGCTTAAGGGGTTGAACAAAGACGATAAACGCGCCTTGGAACAGGTGATCAAGGTGCTGAAACGCACCATCGCTGACATTCAGGCAGAGGGGGTAAGAGCCATGGATTTGCTAACACAAGAAGAATACCGCGCCCTTGCTGGCGACCTTACCTTGCCGGTGAATGCCTATATCGACGGTGGATACCGTCCTGCGGCGTCGGGCAAAACCTTTGCCACTGTGAACCCGGCAACGGGCGACACAATCGCAGAGATTGCGGCTTGCGGGCCCGAGGATGTGGATTTCGCCGTTTCCAAAGCCCGCGAAGCGTTTGAGGATGGGCGCTGGTCACGGATGCATCCTTCTGAACGCAAAGATATCCTGATCCGCTTTGCCAAGTTGTTGACGCGCAACGCCCGAGAGCTGGCCGTGATGGAAAGCATCGACAGCGGCAAGACCATCTTTGACTGCGAAACGGTGGATATCCCCGAAACGATCCATTGCATCAAGTGGCACGCCGAAGCGATCGACAAAATCTATGATCAGGTCTCGCCAGCGTCGGACGATCATATTGCGATGGTGGTGCGTGAACCGATTGGCGTTGTGGGGCTGGTGCTGCCATGGAATTTCCCATTGCTGATGCTGGCGTGGAAAATTGGCCCAGCTCTGGCTGCGGGGTGTTCGCTGGTGGTGAAACCTGCCGCCGAGACGTCGTTGACCGCACTGCGGGTGGCAGAAATTGCCGCCGAAGCGGGCCTGCCGCGCGGGGTGCTGAACATTGTGCCCGGTGGTGGTGCAGAGGTGGGCGAACCCATCGGGCGGCATATGGACATCGACATGGTGTCGTTCACCGGCTCGACCGCGACAGGCAAGCGGTTCCTAAGCTATTCCGCCGAAAGCAACGCCAAAGAGGTGGTGCTGGAAATGGGTGGTAAGAACCCGGCCGTTGTGATGGAGGATGCCGAAAATCTGGACCGTGTGGCGCAACACATCGTCAATGGTGCGTTCTGGAACATGGGTGAAAACTGTTCTGCTTCGTCGCGCCTGATTGTGCACCGCGATGTAAAGGCAGAGCTGATGAATCGCATCGCCGTACATGCGCGCCACTGGAATGTGGGGGATCCGTTGGACCCAGAAACCCGCATGGGCGCACTGGTCAGCGAAACCCATTATACCAAAGTGTGCGGGTATCTGGATCAGGCGGATGATGTTGCAATCGGTGGCAAAGCGGAAAATGGATTTGTCGAGGCGACAGTGGTCCACATCCCCGGAAATGATCACCCGTTGGCGCGCGAAGAAATCTTTGGTCCGGTTCTGTCGGTGATCGAAGTGGGCGGTTTTGACGAGGCGATTAAAATCGCCAATGACACCGATTACGGTCTGTGCGCGTCTTTGTTCACGGCCAACGCCAAACGCGCCATTCGCGGCGCGCGGATGTTGCGGGCGGGGACAGTGACGGTCAACAGCTTTGGCGAGGGGGACATCTCGACCCCATTTGGCGGTTACAAACAGTCCGGCTTTGGCGGGCGCGACAATTCCTTGCACGCGCATGATCAGTACACGCAGCTGAAAACCATTTGGATTGACCTGAGCGACGATGCCGACGAGGCAATCGATTGACCGCCTACAAGGCCAAAAAACTGCCGGTTCAACGTGGACCGGCAGCTTGGAACACTATTTTGGGGCCGCAGGCTGCTCCAGAGGTGCTGCGGGCCGATCTAACGGCTGATTTTGTGGTCATTGGGGGTGGGTTTGCAGGCTTGTCAGCCGCGCGTCGGTTGATCCAATTACAGCCAGATGCCCGCGTTGTCGTGTTAGAGGCAGGGCGTGTGGCTGAAGGGGCCGCCGGGCGAAATTCCGGCTTTATGATCGATCTGCCGCATGATTTGGCCTCGGACGATTATGCGGGGTCTGGGGATGATCAGGCGCTGATCGGACTCAATCGACAAGCGATTGAATTTGGTAGGGCGGCGGTTGAGGAATACGGCATTGATCCCGCCTATTTCGATCCTGCTGGTAAGGTGAACGGCGCAGCCAGCGCTGCGGGTCATGACCACAATCTCAGCTATTCCAAACATCTCGCCTCGCTTGGTGAAACGTCTGAAATGCTGGACCAACAACAGATGCAGGAGCTAACGGGTTCACCGCACTATCGCTCGGGCCTCTATACGCCCGGAACCGTGACGCTGCAGCCTGCGGGCTACATTCGTGGGTTGGCGCGGGGACTGCGCGACCGTGTGCAACTGTTTGAGAATTCCGCCGTGACCGGATTCACACGGCAAGGTCAGGATTGGTTGGTGCGCACAGAAACCGGGTCGGTGTCTGCTGCCAAAGTCATACTGGCCAACAACGGGCATCTGGAAAGCTTTGGCATTGAACGTGGCCGGTTGATGCAACTGTTTCTCTTTGCCTCGATGACACCTGATTTGGATGCAGAGACGTTGAAGCGTCTCGGGGGTGCCCCGCGCTGGGGGCGTCACGCCGTCAGATCCGATGGGCACCACGATGCGCCGGATTGATACCGCGCAAGGCGGTAATCGGGTGATCACGCGCACATGTGCGGTGTTGCGGCCCGGCATGACCGCAAGTCAGGGGGATGTGGATCGCGCAGCGCGCGTTCAGCAGGGCAAGTTTGACCAACGGTTTCCGCAACTGGCGGGGATGGCGATGGAATACAAATGGGCGGGCCATCTGTGTCTGTCACTGAATGGCGTATCCGTGATGCGTGCGGTTGATGACGGGGTGTTTTCTGCCTGCGTCCAGAACGGGCTTGGAACCGCGCGGGGCACTTTGACCGGAATGGGCGCCGCAGAAATGGCATGCGGTGAAGATACCGAAATCACGCGATATTTCAGTGCCGAGGCGCAGCCCAAAGCGCTGCCCCCCCGACCCTTGTCTGATATCGGTGCAAATGTTGTTTTGCGGTGGAAAGAGTGGCGCGCGGGCAATGAATAGCGCGCCATAACCCGTGTTTTTTTAACGGTGCGATGTGGGTTTACGGCAGGCTCAACTTTGCCATGCGACCCCCGTCGATTGTGTAAATCTGCCCGGTGATAAACCCGGATTCCTTGGCGGCAAGAAAAGCCACGAGCGCTGCAACCTCGGCCGGGGTGCCGGTGCGATCCACCGGGTGGATTTTGCCGATATCGCGCCGAAACGCTTGCGGATCGTCCATACTGTCGATGAAATCTTCGTTCAATTCCGTATCGATCCATCCCGGTGCAACAGCGTTGCAGCGAATGCCTTGGGGGCCATGGTCAACCGCAACGGCGCGCGTCAGCCCGTGTAACCCTGCCTTTGACGCGCAATAGGCGGCATGGCCGGGGTTTGCGCCTAGCCCCTCAATCGAACCGATATTGACGATAGAGCCGCGTGTGGTGCGCAGATGGGGCAGGGCAGCTTGGATAAGAAGGAAAGGCGCGGTTAGGTTCACTGTCAGATTACGCTGCCAACCCTCAAGGGACATCGCCTCGATAGTGGACTCTTGCATCATGCCCGCGTTGTTGACGAGCACATCAAGTTTTCCAGCGTCCGCGATGACCTGCTCAATCACCTGTGCCGGGGTTGCCGGGTCGCTGAAATCAGCGGTGAAACTGGGGAAATCCGGGTCCGGCGCGCGTTGCGCGGTAAAGACCTTGGCCCCTTCATCATGCAGGCGGTGGACAATGGCCTGACCTATGCCGCTGCGTCCACCCGTAACCAATGCCACTTTGTCTGCAAAGCGTTTCATGACACCGGTTTGCCCCCGTTTACCTCGACCAGTTCACCACACATATAACGTGCATGATCTGAGGCGAGGAACAGGACCACCTCGGCGATGTCTTCGGGTTGGGCAATGCGCCCGATTGGAACAGTTTTATCCAGCTCAGCGATGGCTGTGGCGGGGTCATAACCACGCAGCTCAAACCCGGTGCGCAACATCGGTGTGTCTACCTCATTCGGGCAGACTGCATTGACGCGGATGCCTTGGTGGGCATGATCGCGGCCCATGCATTTCGTCAGCGATGCGATGGCGGCTTTGGTCATGCAATAGACCGCATGGTCCGGCCCCGGATGAACGCCCCAACAGGAGGCTGTGTTGACGATGGCACCCCCACCGTTGGCCGCGAGCAATGGGATCGCTGCGCGACACACCTGAAACGGGGCTTTGACATTGACCGCGATGGAGAGGTCGAAATCTTCATCACTGCTGGCGGTTACAGGGCCGCGCCGCATAATGCCTGCGTTGTTGATGACGATGTCCAACCCGCCCCAAAGCCTGTGCCGCCTGATCGGGCAATGTCGATGCGTACTGCGGGTTCGTTAGGTCGCCGGGCAAATGCGCCTCGGCCATGATATTGGTAACGTCCCGATCTGCGACCGCCACCTTGGCCCCGGCGGCGCGCAATTGCGCAACAATCGCCGACCCAATGCCCCCTGCTGCACCTGTCACCAAGGCACGTTTGTTGGTGAAATCCAAAATGATCCCTTTCAACTGATCAGGCCGGGCAGGCCCTTGGGTTTTAGTAGCTTTGGTTCAGTTCATCCGCGGCTGGAATTTCACGTTCGCGGCGCGCGATATAGTCACGCAACTCTTCATCCTTGGCGATATCCAGCGCGGGTTCCTGATATTCGCTTAGCAGTTTTTTGGCGTGTTTCAGGGCGCGTTCCGTGATTTCGACACTGCCCTCGGCAATCCACTGTTCGATTGAATTGTTGTCGAACATGTCAGGCATGAAAAAGGCAGATTGAAAGTTCTCTTGGGTGTGGGGATGACCAAGATAATGCCCGCCCGGTCCAATATCTGACACGGCGGCAACGGCTGTGTCAAAATCATCCCAATTGGGGCCCTCGGCCATGCGATAGGCCATCGCGCATTGTTCCGCATCAACGATGAACTTGGCGACAGAGCAGTGCATGCCTGCTTCGTTCCAGCCCGCGGAATGCCAGATATAATTGGCCCCGGCGTGGATCACAGATGACAATGTGGTTGCGGATTCATATCCCGCCTGTGCGTCAAATGTTTTGGCCCCGCCCAAAGTGTTTGAGGTGCGCCAAGGCACATCATAGTGCCGCGCCATTTGACCAATCATGAAATTCATCAGACTGATTTCCGGCGTGCCTGCCATCGGGGCACCGGATTTCATCGACACAGTGGACAGATAGTGGCCATAGATCGCGGGGCAGCCCCGGCGGACAACCTGCGTATAGGCCAGCGCGCTCAGGGCTTCGGCGTTGAGCTGGGCAACCGAGGCTGCCACACTAGCTGGCGTATTGGCACCACCAAGAACGAACGGAGAGCACAGCACAGGTTGATTGCGCCGGCAAAAGGCGCGCAAGGCCCCCAACATGGTCTCATCCCAGACCAAGGGCGAGTTTCCGTTGCAGTTGCCGGTTGTGACGGGATTGTTTTCGATGAAGTCTTCGCCGAACAGGATGGCGCACATGTCCATCACGTCTTCGGCGTTTTTGGGCGAGGTGGTCATGCCCATGAACGTCTTGTCCGAATATTTCATCGACGAATAGGTGATCTGCAGGTGGCGTTGGCTGATTGGGTGGTCATAGGGTTCAACAATGTGATGCGCTGAGGAATGCAACGCGGGCATCATGTGCGCCAGTTTGTGGAACATCGCCAGATCGTCCAGCATCGGGTTGCGGCGCACGTCGTCCAAATCGCGCAGGAATGGCGCACCCGTCATCGGCACAAAGATCGAATGCTTGCCGCCCAGACGCACGTTCTTTTTGGGATCACGGGCGTGATAGGTGAAATCGCTCGGGATTGTTGAAATCAGGTCCCGAACCAGACCGCGATCTAGATAGACGGTCTCGCCCACCACTTTGGCACCGGCCTTTTTCCAATCTTCGATCGCGATGGGGTCACGGAAATGGACGCCCACGTTTTCCAGAATGTCCATCGAGGCATTGTCGATGCGCTCAACCTGCGCCTCATCCATCACCTCGCACAGGGGAATGTTGCGGCTGAGCCCGGGCAGCATTTCAAAGTTGGGGGCGCTGCGCAGGGCACGGCGTGCAGACCGTCCGCCAGCGCGGGCACGGGTTGGAGGCGTTTGGTCAGTCATGGCAGATCTCCGCACGAGGGGCTTGGGTGTGGGGCCACTTTGCACGATTCTAGCAGGTGGCTGCCCGTACCGTTGCGAAGGATCATTGCAAGAACCGACACCTCTTTTTCTGCTATTTCTGTCCCGAAAAATGGCTAGTTTCGCGGTCCTGCAAAGGCTGATTTTTCTGCGCCAATCTTGAGACGACGTTCCCGGTGCATCATGTAACCAGACGACCCGATGATGATTGCAGCCCCAATCAGAGTGTAGGAATCTGGGATTTCCAGAAACAGGATATAGCCCAAAATCGCGGCATAGATCAGTTTCATGTATTGGATGTTGGTAACGACACTGGCTTCGCCAAGACGCAATGCTTTGACACCAATCCACTGACCTACGCTGGACAAAGCGCCCATGCCGATCATCAACATCCACCCTTGGGCGTCTGGAACTTCCCACAACCAGAACATAGGAATACCGGCCAATGCCCCGACGAAAATGGCCTGATAGGCCAGTAAGGTTGCGGTGGATTCCGTTTGTGACAGACGGCGGATGGAGGTGACCGCCATGGCCGCCCCCAACGCGCCAAGGATCGGGATCAGCGCATAGACATCAAAAAAGCCACTGACACCGGGTCGTGTTGCGAACAACACGCCGACAAAGCCAAAGACAACAGCGGTAATGCGATGGCGGCCGACAGGTTCGTTCAGAAACCACATGGCCAACAGGGTCACAAAAAAGACCTGAGCAAAGGAAAGGGTGATCGCAGTCGTCAGCGGCAACACCGAAACCGCCCATATACTACAGGACAAGGCCAGAAAGGCCCCGATCAGGCGGATCAGGTGCAGTTTGGGGTGCTGCGTGCGCAGGCTGTGTGGAAAATTACCGGCAATCGATGGGACCGCTGCAAAAAACACAACAACTTGGCGAATGAACAGGATCTGCAAAACATGGTATTGGCCTGACGCGATCTTGGCGAGGGCCGCCACCAAGGCAAAGATAGCAGTGGACAACAGCGCCCACAGAACACCCCTAAGGTTTGGCGACATCTGGTTCGGTGGCGTCACGGACTGTTTGTTTGAGGCCACGGTTTGAATCCTTGTGTCATGTTCTACTGGGTCGATGGCAATTCGGTTTCGAACCTACGGCGGTGCGCCGGAGTCTAAGCGATGCTTTGCTTCGGTCAAAAGATGATTTCGCAAATTTTGGGCTGTGGGTTTTTCAAGGGTGTCAGGGTCATAGACCAAGTAATAGCCATGATCGGGTCGACTGATCACGGGCCCTAGTCTGACAAGTTCGCCAGAGAGAACGTGCGGATCTTCTAATCCAGAAGAGCCCAACCCAACCCCTTCGCCAGAGAGAACCATATCCAGCAGGGTTGGATAGTTGCGAATTTCTGTAAATAGGCGTGCGGTGTCAAATCCAAGCTGATGATGTTGATGCCAAGTGTGCCATGTGAACCATCCGATTGCGTGTTCATCCCCGTGATCCAACATCCAATCCTGTGTGAGCGTTTCGGTTAGATTGTTGGGATCAAGGCCTGGGTGCGCTTGCAAAAACTTGGGCGTGGCGATCACTTGGACTTCTTCGCGAAACAGCAAGTCAGCCGCGTATCCGGGCCAGTGACCCGTGCCAAACCGGATCGAAAAATCGACCTTGTTGCTGTCAAAATCTGCGTATGTATCAGAGGTGACAAAATTGATCGCCGCACCCTGTGCCGCCCCCCGCAGTTCAGAGATACGCGGCATAAGCCAAAGGTGCGCCATACCAAAAGACGCCCCGATCACCAGTTCGTTTTCACCCCGCTTTGCCATGCGGTCAAACCCCAGTTCGAGCCGGTCAAAATCGCCAAGTGCCAGTTCGGCGACCTCTTGTCCTTGTGCAGTCAATGAGACGTGATTGCCATTTCTTTTAAATAGCGACGTTCCAAACCAGTTTTCAAGATTTGCAATGTGGCGCGTGACAGCTGGCTGCGCGACAGACAGTTCGCGCGCGGCGCGCGTGAAATTGCCATGACGCGCCGCCGCTTCAAAGGCGAGCAATGCGTTCAAAGGGGGCAGGCGTCGGCGCATCTTTGTCTCTTGTCATGACAATAAAAAGTTATCCGATCATGAGGATATTTGGACTGTGCGCCAAGCGTTTCCTTCCGCAAAACTACCCATTAGTGCGAATTTAGGGAATATTGCAATGAAGCGTGCAACACTCATCATGCTAAAATATTGGGGGGGATCTTGATGGACGCCCCCGAAACAAAACGTGTCCCGCGTAAGATATGGAACTATACGCCCGCCTTGCCGCTGAACATGGCACCCTATTGGGATTGGCCTGCACGACCTGTGGCATCGCTGCTCTATCTCTTGCAAAGCTGGAACCCAGTCGGATTGCGGTTTCTGATCCTGATTGTTGCAATGGGGGTTTGGACTTGGTTCACGCCCGACCTGAGCCGCATGAAAACATTGCAAGCGGGCTGGGTCTTAGAAATCTGGGTGCGAAACCTGATCATTTTGGTGGCTGTGGCGGGGGGCTGCATCTGGCCCTGTGGAAATACAGAACGCAGCAAGACGACTATCGCTATGACATGCGCCCGATGGCCAAGGGGGCCAAGGTTTTCTATTTCAAAAATCAGGTCTGGGACAACATGTTCTGGACTCTGGGTCCCGCGCTTGCGTTCTGGACGTTCTGGGAATGCCTGATGTGGTACGCCTATGCCAATGGCTGGGCCACGATGATCACATTTCAGAGCAACCCTGTCTGGTTCGTTGCACTGATCGTGTTGATTCCAATTTGGGCCGGGCTGCATTTCTATTGGCTGCATCGGCTGTTGCATGTGGGTAAGCTGTATACGTGGTTTCACAGTTGGCATCACAAGAACATCAACACCGGCCCGTGGTCTGGCTTGGCCATGCACCCGGTCGAAAGCTTTTTCCTGATGTTTGACACCATGATCTTTTTCCTGCTGCCCGCGCATCCGGTGCATGTGTTGTTTTTGCTGTTACATCACGGGATCGGCGCGCCCACGTCCCATGCGGGTTTCGAAAACATCAAACTGGGCAAAGTCGGGAAATTCGCGCTGGGGGATTTCTTTCATCAGCTGCATCACAAGTTTTTCGACTGCAACTATGGCACGTGGGAAACGCCTTGGGATCGGTGGTTCAACACCTTTCACGATGGCACTGCGGACGGAAACGAGCTGGTCAAAGAACGCCGTCGCAAAATCTGGCTAACCAAGTGAGGATCTATCCGTGAAAAACATCTATACCTTTGGCCGAAAGCCAGCGCGTCGCAATTATACGGTTAAGGATCTGCAGGATCTTAAAAAGACTGGCCAGCGATTGACCATGTGCAACCCGGCAAACGAGGCTGAAATAAAAGCCTGTGTTGAAGCCGGGATTGATACGCTGACGCTGTGGGATGTGCATCTGGACATGGCGCGGGCCTTGGCCCCCACCCATTTTGCGGGCACGGCGATGAACTGGGGGCAGTTTGCCACCAAGGATGAGATCATGCGCCATGCGATAACTTGCATGGAACAAGGCGCGGATATGTATTTCACCAACCGATCTTACGAGGTGGTGGAAATGCTCGCGAAAGAGGGCATCCCAGTTCAGGTTCACATGGGGTTGGTGCCCTCGCTCAGCCATTGGGCCGGTGGGTTACGGGCCTTTGGTCGGACCGCGGACGAAGCGATGGCGATTTATCGGACTTTCAAAGACTATGAAAATGCCGGGGCCTTTGCCTGCGAAATTGAATGTGTGGCCGAGGATACGCTGCGTCTGCTCAACGACCGGACGTCGATCGTGACGATCTCGCTTGGGTCTGGAAACGCGGGCGATATCATCTTTCTGTTCATGGCTGACATCTGTGGAGAGGCTGATAACCCACCGAAACACGCTCATGCGTTTGGTGATTTGAGCCGTTTGCATCGGCAAATCTATTCCGAACGGGTCACCGCGTTGCAAACGTTCCAAAGCGAGGTTCAGGCGCGCAACTTTCCCTATCCGGCCCAATCCATATCCGTGCACGAGGGAGAGTTGGCCAAGTTGCACGAAGCCTTGGATCATCTCTGACAGCGTTGCGTGCCCTGTTGAAAGGGCACGCAACGTTGGTCTAGTGGGGTCAGGCCCGCATGTTGGCACCGTTTGCGTCGTAGATCGGTGCGCCCAACACCTCGGCATCATAAAGTTCGCCCAGAATTTCCACCTGCAGCCGGGTGCCAGCCCCGGCATGTTGGGTGGTGACATAGCCCATGGCCATGGATTTGCCGACGTGGTGGGCATACCCCCCGGATGAGATATAGCCGACAGCGGCGCCATCTTTCAGGATGGCTTCGTCGTTGCTGACATCAATTCCGTCTACATCAATTGTCAGGGTAACCAGCTTTTGCTTGGGGCCAGTGTCACGCGCCGCAAGGGTGGCGTCTTTGCCGACGAAGTCTTTCTTCCAGTTGATGAACACATCCATCCCGGATTCAACGGCGTCGAAATCGGGCCGGAAATCCAGAGTCCACACGCCCCAACCTTTTTCCAACCGCATCGACATCAGCGCGCGTGCGCCATACCAACGATAGCCCAAGTCGGCGCCCGCCTCTTCAATCGCTTCGGCCAGACGCAGCAGATATTGCGGTTTGCAATAGATTTCATAGCCCAGTTCACCGCTGAACGAGATCCGGTTCAGGATCACGGGCACACCCCCGACATACGTTTGACGCAGGTCACGGAATTTGAACGCCTCTGCTGAAACGTCGTCACGGGTGAGCCGGGCCAGCAAATCGCGCGACTTTGGGCCGGACAAAGCAATCCCATGCCAATCGTCACTGACATTGGCATAGGTCACATCAGCAGGCAGATCCTTTTCAAACCACCGGCGATGGGCCTCTTGCATGGTGCCCGACCCGAACAGGATGAAATGGTCCTCGCTTAAACAGGCAACAGTCAGATCCCCGTACAGTTTGCCCTTGGGTGTCAACATTGGGGTCAGGGTCAGGCGGCCCGGTTTGGGCACGTATCCTGCAAGGGTCCGATCCAGATAGGCGCGTGCGCCCGCGCCTTTGAATTCATGTTTGGCGAAATTGGCGATTTCAATGCCGCCCACCGCTTCGCGCACGGCTTTGACCTCGCGCGCGACATAGTCATGGCTGCGGTTGCGTTCGAACGTGGGGTCCTCGTGTGCGTCCGCTGGCCCATCGGCAAACCACAGTGCATTTTCCAAGCCAAAACTCTGCCCCATCCGCGCGCCTTTGGCGACAAGGCGGTCGTGCAAGGCGGTGGTTTTTTGCATCCGTCCCTTGGGCAGCGTTTCATTGGGAAAGGTCATGACAAAGCGACGCTCGTAGTTTTCGGTCGACTTGACCGTGCCCCAGTCAGGGGTGGCAAAATCACCAAAACGCGCGACATCCATGGCCCAGACATCAATGCTGGGTTCGCCGTCGATCATCCATTCGGCCATGGTCAGACCCACGCCGCCGCCCTGACAGAACCCGGCCATAACGCCCACGGCACACCAATAGTTTTTCATCCCCGGCACCGGGCCAATCATCGGGTTGCCATCGGGGCCGAATGTAAACGGCCCGTTGATCATATCCTTGATACCGGCCTCGCCAATTGCTGGGATGCGTTCGAATGACATCTCTAGTCGATCGGCAATGCGGTCCAGATCGGGTTGCAGCAGTTCATGCCCGAAATCCCAAGGGGTGCCGCCAACCTTCCATGGGGTGCCTTTGGGTTCGTACGTGCCCAAGAGCATGCCCTGACGTTCCTGGCGGAAGTAGATGTTCGCCTCGTAGTCGATGCCAGCAGGCAGGCGGGTTGGGTGGTTGGCCACGGCGTCGATTTTTTCAGTGATCAGATAGTGATGTTCCATCGGCTGCACGGGC
Source organism: Paracoccaceae bacterium (assembly GCA_965183835.1). Lineage (GTDB taxonomy): Bacteria > Pseudomonadota > Alphaproteobacteria > Rhodobacterales > Rhodobacteraceae > OMPR01. The sequence continues at coordinate 86,973 of CBCYME010000008.1, forward strand.
AGGTTCAAGCCCTGCATATGCCCGACCTCGCGCGCCCACAGACCGCCGCAGTTCACAATGTGTTCGGCGTTGATCACCCCCTTGGGCGTGGTCACATCCCAGCTGCCATCGGGGCGCTGTTTTGTGGCGGTGGCCGGGGTGTGGGTGAAATATTGCGCGCCGTGGACTTTGGCCGCCTTGGCAAAGGCATAGGTGGCCCCAGACGGGTCCAGATCGCCATCCTGATCATCCCACAACGCCGCGTGGTAATGGCTGGGGTCAATCAGTGGATGACGTTCGGCCACCTCTTTAGGGGAAATGAACTCCTGATTGAGCCCCATGTACCGCGCCTTGGAGCGTTCGCGTTTCAGATAATCATACCATGTTTTGTTCGAGGCCAGATAAAACCCACCGGTGATGTGCAGCCCGACTGAATGTCCCGACAGCTCTTCGATCTCTTTATACAGATCAATGGTATAGCTTTGCAGGCGCGAGATATTTGGGTCGGAACTGATGGTGTGGATCTGACCGGCCGCGTGCCAGGACGAGCCCGACGTCAGCTCATCGCGTTCCAGCAGAACGGCATCTTTCCAGCCGAATTTGGCCAGATGATACAGAATGGAACAGCCAACAACACCGCCGCCAATGATGACGACTTTGGCGTGGGAGGGCAGCTTTTTGGTGGTGGTTGAGGGTTCGCTTTGAATTTCAGGCATGTGGGATCTCTTTAACAGGCGTGCAGGGGGGCAGACTGGATCGTCGCGGCGCTAACGTGGCTCAGTACCAAGCATCGGGGATCTCTTCCTTGCGCTTGGCAACATAGGCGGACAGCTCTTCTTTGATTGCCGGGTCCATTGGCGGAGCCTCGTATTGGGACAGCATTTCATTCCAGCGGTCATAGGCGCGTTGGCGCATGTCCTTTGATCCGCCGTCTTCCCAGCTTTCGACGTTTTCACTGTCGCTGAGGGTGGGTTCATAAAACGCGGTCTGATAGTTGCGCATGGTGTGCCCCGAGCCAAGGAAATGACCGCCGGGGGCAACTTCGCCATAGGCATCCCGCGCAAAGGCTTCGTCGCTTGTGTCCAACCCTTGGGACAGGACCTTTTGATATGATCCCAGACGGTCGGCATCCATAATGAGCTTTTCAAACCCGGTGCACAGACCCCCTTCGAGCCAGCCAGCCGAATGCAGCACATAATTGGCGCCCGCCAGCATGGTGGAATGCATCGAATCCGCACTTTCATAGGCGGCTTGTGCATCCTCGATCTTGGAGGCAGTCAACGATCCGCCGCATCGCAACGGCAGGCCAGCGCGGCGTGCGAGTTGGCCAATGGCATAGTTCGAAATCACCGGCTCAGGCATGCCAAACGTGGGTGCACCGGATTTCAGCGACATTGAACTGAGAAAGTTCCCCAACACAAACGGTGCGCCGGGGCGGACGAGCTGGGTAAAGGCGCAGACCATCATCGCCTCGGCCATCGCTTGGGCGACGGATGCGGCGGTGGACACCGGACCCATCGCGCCGGACAGGATAAACGGAACCACGATAATGCCCTGACCCCGTGCGGAATAGGTGCGGATGGCTTCGGTCACCACCTTGTCCACCAACAGCGGAGAGTTGGTGTTGACGTTGCCCATGATGACGCAATTGTTGTCCATCACATCGCGCCCAAAGACGATTTCCGCCATGTCGATGCTGTCTTGGGCGCGGCTCATTTCGGTGATCGCCCCAAGGTGGGGTTTGTCGCTGAGCGTCATATGCGCAAAAAGCATATCGAAATGACGTTTGGAAACCGGCACATCACAGGGTTCGCAGATGACGAACCCCCCGTGATGCAGATTGGGGTGCATGTAGGTGAGTTTGACCAGCTTCTCAAAGCTGTCCATGTCACCATAGCGACGCCCCCCTTCCAGATCGCGCACAAACGGCGCCCCATATATGGGTGCAAAGACCTGATTGTTGCCCCCAATGGTGACCGAGCGTGCGGGGTTCCGGGCCAGTTGGGTAAATTCGCTGGGGGCTTTGGCGCATAAGGCACGGATCCATTGGGCATCCGCGCGGATGATATCCCCGTCCAGCGTGGCACCCGCTTGTTTCCAGATCCGCAGCGCCTCGGGGTCGTCGCGAAAGGCAATGCCAATGTCCTGCAACAGCCAATCCACTTGGGTCTCTAGTTTTTGCAGGGCCTCTTCGTCCAGCATGTCAAAGAACGGCAAGGTTCGTTTGATCCAAGGCGATGCAGGCGCGCCGGGTATTTGGGTTTGTCTGTCACGCGCAGCGCGAGAACGTCTGGCCATGGGGTGTCTCCAGCAACATTTTGTTGTCGAATGTTAGCTGTGCGAATTGAGCTTGTGACGCTTGAAATTTTTGATCTTTAGGATAAGCACAGGAAATGCGAAATCTCTGGAAACTCTTGAATAGCCCACGCCACTTGATTGTGTTCGAGGCTGCGGCCCGTCTTGGATCATTCACACGGGCGGCAGCAGAGCTGAATATTCAGCAACCTGCGGTCAGTATGGCGATCAAACAGTTGGAAGGGTCGCTGGGTGTTACCCTGTTTCACCGCAGCCATAGAAAGATAGAACTGACCAAAGCGGGTGAGCGCTTTTTCACGGATGTGTCCATTGGTTTGGGCCACATTCAAAACGCGGCCCTTGCGATCCATCAACGCGGCCAGAACGATCACGTGACCCTGTCGGTTTCAACCGCCTTTGCCTATTATTGGATGGTGCCCCGGCTCGAAGACTTGCACGAGAAACATCCAAACGTTGATTTGCGATTGCAAACCAGTGACCGAGAACCGGATATCGGCTCAGAAGGGATCAGCCTTGCCATTCGTCGAGGCAGTGGCGTTTGGCCCGGCGTGCAGTCGGTGTTGATCGCACCCGAAGTGATTTTCCCGATTGCGAACCCCAGATTGATGGCCTCGGCGATCAATTTGAAAACTGCGGCGAATTTGCTGCATGAACGGTTGATCCATCTGGAAGAACCGGTTCGCGAAAGACCCACATGGGATCAATGGTTTGCCCATTTTGGGGTGCCAGGTGGAACCCCAAAGGCGGGTTTGCGCCTGAATGACTATGCGTTGGTTTTACAGGCCGCGATGGCGGGCGAGGGGTTCGCCTTTGGCTGGCAGCATGTCACCGATAATCTGATTGAAAAGGGGCTGCTGGCCGCGCGCCCCGAATGGAGCTGGGAAACCGGCAACGGCTTTTATTTGGTTTGGTCAACCGAAACGCCCCTTATTCCGCAGGCGGAACAGGTGCGTGATTGGATGATTGCCAAAGCAAAATCAGGGAACGCCCTGAGCCGCTGATGGCGCTATGTCAGAATACCTGTGACCCGTTCGATCAGCCAATAGGCGGCCATGATACCGATCAGCTGTGCAGACCCCCAGCTTACATTCATGCGGAGTTTGGGAGGCAGGAGGCCGCGCGGTTCTAACAGACGTTTGAGGATATAACCCGCGACCAATATCACCGCGATGAACAAAAGCTGACCCGCCTCAACACCAAGGTTGAATGATAGCAACGCCAAGGGAACATCGCCGGGCGGCAGCCCAATTTCGGCCAAAGCACCCGCAAAGCCAAACCCGTGGAGCAAGCCGAACAGGAACGAAACGCTCCATGGATACAACTCTGAAAAACGCGGCGTGTCTGGATCCCGTTTCAGCAATTCAGAGGCGACAAACATGATCGACAGGGCAATGACCGCTTCGACAGGGGGGCCGGGCAGCGACACATAGCCAAGCGTGGCAC
>CBCYME010000009.1:0-111776 GCA_965183835.1 Paracoccaceae bacterium
AGAACAGACCCATCGGGTTGCGCCAGAACAGGCGCATAGGCCAGCAAAGCGTCATAAAATGGAAATGGGTCGTCGGTGAACCCTGCGGGCGGATTCGCCAAATCAAAATTTGCAATCGCTTCGCGTGTTACGGCCTGCGTCATGGTCTCTCTCCCTGTCCTTGGACAAATGCTTAGGCAGGGTATTAACCGACCGCAAGGTCTGGAATGTCGCAGACTGGTCGACACCCGTTCGATCACCGGTTAGAAATTTGGAATGACTGACCCTGTATCCTCGATCCGAAACCTTGGCCCCGCATACCAGGAAAGCTGCGCACGTGCAGGGATCCATTCTGCCCAAGAGCTAAGAGAGTTGGGGGCCGATCCGGCCTATGCCCGATTGCTAGAGCACGGCAGCAAACCCCACTTTATTGGGTATTACGTACTGGTCATGGCGTTGCAGGGACGGCCATGGAACGATTGCAAGGGCGACGAAAAGAAAGCCCTGCGCAAACGGTTCGACGCGATTGTGGCGTCTTCGTACGACAAAGGCCGCTCCGAATTCGAAGCGGCCCTTGACGCGATCGGTGTGATCGAAAAGCGGGTTTAGCCAACCAGCTCAAGACCCGAGAAGAAATACGCGATTTCTACTGCTGCGGTCTCAGGAGCGTCGGAGCCGTGAACCGAGTTTTCACCAACAGATTCAGCGAACTCAGCGCGGATGGTGCCGGCGGCTGCGTCTGCAGGGTTGGTTGCGCCCATGACTTCGCGGTTTTTCGCGATGGCACCTTCGCCTTCGAGAACCTGAGCAACAATGGGAGCGGACGCCATGAATTCACACAGTTCGCCGTAGAAAGGACGCTCGGCGTGAACTTTGTAGAACTCACCAGCCTGAGCAGCGGTCAGGTGGATGCGTTTTTGTGCAACAATGCGCAGGCCCGCTTCTTCGAACTTGGCGTTGATTGCGCCGGTCAGGTTGCGGCGGGTTGCATCGGGTTTGATGATCGAAAAAGTGCGTTCCAGAGCCATCAGGCCTCTCCTTAATCAGACGGCACGAGCCCTCTCGTGCCGATGTATATCGGGCGCCGCCGTAACACGGTATCGCTTATATGAAAAGTGTTATGATGGATCTAACCACATAGGCGGGGCGAAAACCTGTGAGTTGGCCTGTCAGACCGCATCTGCCAGGGGATCAACCTTGTCCACCCACGCCACATAAAGCGCTGCAACAAGCCCCAGAAAGCTGGCCGCTGTCATCAGGCAGAGCACCATAAAGGGCGCGTTTTCTGGGCTGACCAATGCACCGTTCACGGTTGTCAGGACTGCCCCAAGCCCGGATGTCATCGCCCCGGACAGGCCCGAAGCGCTGCCAGCGAGATGCGGACGTACTGACATCAGCCCGGCGGTGGCATTTGCCAGCGTCAGACCGTTGCCAAAGCCAATAAAAATCGCTGAGATGAAAAAGACCCAGACATTTCCATATCCCATCAGGAACAGGATCAAACCACCCAACGGACCAACCGTGGCCACCACACGGCCTACCAAGACCATGCTGATCAGTTTGGTCCGGGCTGCGATCAATCCGGTCACAAAGTTCCCAGCCATAAAGCCCATGGTAATGATGCCAATTCCCAACCCCAATTGCGACGGGTTCAGATCAAACCATGCGGCGGCAACCAACGGGGCGCCAGTGATAAAGGCGTAAAATCCCCCAACCGAAAAGGCGGCACACAGGCTGTACCCCCAGAACCGGCGTGATGCGAACAATTCAGGATACGTGCGAAATTGCTGCCCCATCGTTTCTGACGGCGATGTGTTGGTTTCGCCCAGATCGACCCAGAGCAGGATCAAGACGCCCGAACCCAAAGCGGTGTAGAGAACAAAGCTGGCACGCCATCCAAACAACATTTCAAGCGCGCCGCCCAACATGGGCCCCAACATCGGGGCAAGGGCCATTGCCATGGATACATAACCCAGCTTGCTGGCCGCCTCGTTCGCGGAATGCATGTCCCGGATCACGGCGCGCGACAACACCTGCCCCGCCACAACGGCCCCCTGCAACAGACGAAACCCAAGAAACACCCAGATCGATTGCGCCAAAGCACAGCCGATCGAGGCCACAACAAAGATACCGAGCGATGCAAGCAAGATAGGCCGCCGACCGTAACGGTCCGACAACGGCCCCATAATGATCTGCAACACCCCGGAAACAGCGATGTATCCCGCAATCGACAGGTTCACCACGGCATAGTCGGTCTCAAAATCCACAGCCATATTGGCAAGCGAGGGCAGAAACATGTTCAGCGACAACACAGACAGGGCCGTGCTGAGGATCAAGGTCACGATCTGAGGGGGCGTGCTGGCGCGGCGCATGGGATGCTTTCGAAATCGAACCCTGCTTGCGGTATCACGCGGCAAATACTTTGACCATCCTAAGCCGCTGGTGGTGGCGCAAAGGCTCTGCTAAGAGCACCCCATGTTACAGATCCAAGATATCTCGTATGCGGTCGAAGGCCGTCTTTTGTTCGATGGTGCAAGTGCCACGATCCCCACAGGCCATAAGGTCGGATTGGTGGGGCGTAACGGCACCGGCAAGACCACGCTGTTCCGGTTGATCCGGAACGAGTTGTCGTTGGAATCCGGTGATATTTCCTTGCCCAATCGCGCCAAAATCGGTGGGATCGCGCAAGAAGCGCCCTCGTCCGAGGTATCGTTGATCAATACCGTACTGGCCGCCGATACCGAGCGGGCAGCACTGTTGGCCGAATCTGAAACCGCGCAGGACGCCAACCGGATCGCAGAAATTCAGACCCGCCTGACAGATATCAATGCCTGGTCCGCCGAGGGACGAGCCGCTGCGATTCTCAAAGGGTTAGGATTTGATTTTGAAGCCCAGCAACGCCCCTGTTCGGATTTCTCGGGCGGCTGGCGGATGCGTGTTGCTTTGGCGGCAGTGCTGTTTGCGCAGCCCGATTTGCTGCTGCTTGACGAACCGACCAACTATCTGGACCTCGAAGGCGCGTTGTGGCTGGAAAGCTATCTGACCAAGTATCCGCATACAGTCATCATCATCAGTCACGACCGTGAGCTGTTGAACCGATCGGTCAACGGGATTCTGCACCTCGAGGAATTGGGCCTGACCTATTATTCAGGCAACTACGATCAGTTTGCCCGCCAACGCGCGGCAAACCGGGCCAATCAAGCGGCCCAGGCGAAAAAACAGGATGCACGGCGCTCGCACCTGCAGGCCTTTGTTGATCGATTTAAGGCCAAGGCCAGCAAAGCCAAGCAGGCGCAAAGCCGGGTCAAGATGCTGGAAAAGATGGAAACCATCCGGGCGCCCGAAGACGCGGCGCGGACTGTTTTCACATTCCCCGAACCCGAGGAACTGTCGCCGCCCATCATAGCCACCGAAGGCGCGTCTGTCGGGTATGACGACACCACGATCCTAAGCAAGCTGAACCTGCGCATCGACCAAGATGACCGGATCGCTTTGTTGGGCAAGAACGGTGAGGGCAAATCAACCCTCTCGAAAATGCTGTCAGGCCGGTTGGATGTGATGTCCGGCAAGATGACCCAATCCAGCAAATTGCGGATCGGCTTTTTTGCCCAGCATCAGGTGGATGAGTTGTTTATCGACGAAACGCCATTGCAGCACCTAATGCGCGAACGCCCCCACGAAGGGCAATCTAAGCTACGGGCGCGTCTTGCAGGCTTTGGTCTGGGCGCAAATCAAGCTGACACCGAAGTTGGCCGTCTGTCTGGTGGGCAAAAGGCCCGTCTGTCGTTGTTGTTGGCCACCCTGCCCGCGCCGCATCTGCTGATCCTCGATGAGCCGACCAACCACCTTGATATTGAAAGCCGCGAAGCTTTGGTCGAGGCGCTGACCGCCTATACCGGTGCGGTCATTCTGGTCAGCCACGATATGCACTTGCTGAGCTTGGTTGCGGATCGCCTGTGGCTGGTTTCTGGCGGCACAGTCAAACCTTACGAGGGCGATTTGCCGTCCTACCGCGACCTGCTTTTGACGCGCGACAAGCCTGCGGCGAAACCGTCTGCGCCGAAAGCAAAAGCCAAACAGCGCCCCTCGCGCGATGCGATCGCAGCGCTGCGGGGTGAGGTGCGTAAAGGTGAGGCACGGCTTCAGAAAATCAGCGAGATGCGCGACAAGCTGGCGACAAAACTGGCCGATCCTGCGTTGTATGACGAAGAGCGCAAAGACGAAGCCATCGTTTGGCAGCGCAAGTATTCAGAAGTCATGGATGCACAGGATCGCGCCGAAGATTTGTGGATGAAGGCCTTGGAAAAATTGGAAAAAGCTGAGGCCCTATGATCGACTACGCCTTTCTGGTCACCGCCTTTACCACCTTGTTTGTGGTGATTGACCCACCGGGTCAGGCGCCGATCTTTATGGCATTGACGCAAGGGATGGACCCCGCCAAACGCCGTGGTGTGGCGATCCGGGCCTGTCTGACGGCCGCAGTCATTTTGGCGATGTTCACGGCGTTCGGGGAATCGGTTCTGGGGTTTGTGGGCATTTCCATGCCCGCCTTTCGCGTCGCGGGTGGGGTTTTGTTGTTCCTCACAGCGATTGAAATGTTGTTCGAACGACGCACCAAACGCCGCGAAAGCAACGCCGAAGAGGAAGAGAGCACCGACCCGTCGATCTTTCCGCTGGCAATACCGTTCATCGCTGGCCCAGGATCTATCGCCACCATCATCCTTCTGGCTGGGCAAGCGCCCGGTCTGCAGGGAACAGCCATTGTGATCGGCGTTATGTTTTCGGTCGTTGCTGTGGTTCTGACACTGTACCTGTCGTCGGGCGTATTGGCACGCTTGCTGGGAAAAACCGGGCTGAACGTGATGACCCGTTTGTTGGGCATGTTGTTGGCCGCATTGTCGGTGCAATTCATCCTAAGTGGGTTGCGGGACTTTGGTTTTGCGGGCTGACACCCCATATCCTCAGTACCACAACCAATAGGAGCAGACATGGACGGCGAAAACACAGCGCGGCTGATGTATCTGAGCCTGTTGGCGGCAGCTTTGGTGTTTTGGTTCGTCGCGCAAAATCGCGCCTCTTTGGGGAAAACCATGCAGCAGGCATTGGCTTGGGTATTCATATTTGTTGGTGTCATTGCTGTGGTTGGGTTGTGGGAAGACATTCGGACCACAGTCAGCCCCTCGGCCCGTATGACGACCTCGGAAAACGCCATCACCGTTCCCCGTGCACGTGACGGCCATTACTATCTCCAGCTCAAAGTAAACGGCACCCCGGTGGATTTTCTGGTTGATACAGGCGCCAGTCAGATTGTCCTGAGCCATGCAGATGCGGAAAAGATCGGCATCGATTTAAAAGAGCTAAACTATTTTGGACGGGCGTTGACTGCCAATGGCGAAGTGCGCACTGCGCCAACCAAGCTTGAAAGTCTTGTTCTGGGTCCCTTCCAAGACAGCAACGTAAGCGCTTGGGTCAACGAGGGGGAATTGGATCAGTCGCTTTTAGGAATGGATTTCCTGAACCGATTTGAATCATTTTCGATTCAAAACGGCCAGATGATCCTGAGCCGCTGATTTGGTGCCTCAGGCATCCGGCCGAATGAGAGCTTGGCGATTTATCCTTCGAACTGACTCAACACTTTATCACTTGCCGGAACCATGGCTTTGTAGTTGGACAACTGGACAGGTAACTGTCCGCAATCAACCACTAGGAAACCATTGGGTCCCTGCGTGACTGCATGCGCATATCTTGGATCCTTCAACAGGTCATCAGCCATCACGCCAACGAAACCTTCGGTCTGCCCTTTATAGCGGAAGGCGTAGATCCGGATCCCGTTGTCCAAAGTTTCAAGATATGTGACATCTGTTTTGAGCCGCGAGTCTGAGACACTGGGGTAATAAAGCATCCCCGCACCACTGCTCGACGCCGCCATGATCCCCGCAATCAAAACAAAGGCTACGACAGCACAGAAATCAGGTCTTGCTTGGCAAAATCTTGGGTTACCGTTCTCGTCAAATCCGCATGAAGACAAGGCAATCGACCCTGCCAATGCAGCACTCAGAATAGTTCTTTCACATCTGTTTAGAATATTCTTAAAGACCTCCCTAAAAAGAAGGCCCTAAATTAAAAGGAAAAAGTTCACTTTTTCCAATAGTTTTCACGTTGCCTGCCCCTGACTTGTTTTCGCTGATTTCAGGGGGAATGGCATCAATTGCGCGTCTATTTCGCGCTTAAGTGACTGATAAAAGGAATCATTCAATATCGAACAATGGCAAGGATGCAGAAACACCCTTCAATTTGAAGGCGTGTGCCACATCATGCTGTTCAACCGGAATTTGGGACATCGTGGCTTTCAAGCGCGCGCTTAGACCTCGGCCTTCTTCTCCCATCGGCCCGATTCCTCGGACCAATATTGGGCCGAACACCCCGCATCCGTCAGCGATTTCCACTGTGTGCGGGCGTGCTGCACTGCTTCGGGATCCGTGCCATCGAACAGAATGCAAACGCGGTCTAGCGCCTTCACCTCTTCGGACGACACAGCAGCGCCGACAACGGCCATGACACAGGTCGCGTTATTGGCTGCCTGCGCGGATGTTGTCAAAAGGATCGGCTGGTCCGCATCATGCGGACCACCGGCCAAACCGTGCGGCAGGAACGCGTCTTCGGGTCCTTGCCAGAGCCGCTCATCCAACCACGCCAAATGCTGCGGATCTGTGCCCCGCACGGCAATGCGCCAACCGGCCTGACGCGCTTTGCCCAAGAGGACAGGTAAAGTCTCCTCAAGTGGTCCGCGCGTCAGATGATAGAAATAAGCGGCTCCCATGGGTTTTACTCAAAGTGGTCCTGCACCAGACGGCTGAGTGCGCGAACGCCCCAACCGGTCGCCCCTTTGGGCGCATAGCTGGACTCGCCGGACAGCAGAGCAACGCCTGCAATATCCAGATGGATCCAAGGGGTGTCTTCTTTCACGAACCGCTGCAGGAATTGCGCCGCCGTGATCGAGCCTGCCGGGCGTCCGCCGATGTTTTTCATGTCGGCGATACGCGACTTTAGCAAATCGTCATAGCCCTTGCCCAAGGGCATTCGCCACGCGCCTTCGTCCTCGGCACTGGCGGCTTTGAGGAACGCGTTGCAAAGAGTGTCATCGTTTGAGAATACGCCTGCATTTTCATGGCCCAAGCCAATAATGATGGCACCGGTCAGCGTGGCCAGATCAATCATGCCTGCAGGTTTGAACCGTTCTTGCGCGTACCACATCACGTCACACAGAACCAAACGCCCTTCGGCGTCAGTGTTGATGATCTCGACCGTGTCACCCTTCATGGATTTAACAACGTCGCCGGGGCGCGTCGCTTCGCCAGAGGGCATGTTTTCAACCAAGCCAACCAGACCAACAACATTGGCTTTTGCCTTGCGCAACGCCAGGGCACGCATGGTACCAGCAACGACACCTGCCCCCCCCATATCCATGGTCATCTCTTCCATGCCACCGGCTGGTTTCAGAGAGATGCCGCCGGTATCAAAGACGACACCCTTGCCAACCAAAGCCAATGGAGCCGCGTCTTTTTCACCACCGTCCCATTTCATCACGACAACTTTGGAAGGGCTGACAGAGCCTTGCCCAACGCTGAGCAATGTCCGCATGCCCAATTCGGCCAATGCGTCTTCTTCCAGAACTTCGACCTTGAGACCCAATGATTCCATTTCAGCCAGTCGATTTGCGAAATCGGTGGTTGTCAGGATGTTGGCGGGTTCGTTCACCAGATCCCGTGTCATGTGCACGCCTTCGGCCACTGCTTGCAGCGGCGCATAGGCTTCGGCAATCTCTTCAGACTTGGTGTGAGAGATTACGACATCACCTGCGGTTTCCGCATCGGCCGTTTTATGCGCATCAAACCGATAGTTTCGCAGAGCGATTCCCAACGCGACCTGCTCTGCCCGGTTCTGGCCACCCGCCATCAGATGCAGCGGTGCAACGCCCTGTAGCTTGGCCAAAGATGCGCCCGCTTTGCGCGCTTCGGCTGCGTCGGCACGCCGTGACAGCACCAAAACATCCAACGCTTCGGCTGCCATGCCTGCCGGCCACGCCAGTGCAATAACCTGTCCTGACTTGGCTTTGGTGAACTTTTCGCTTTCGACCAAACGCACAACGGCCCCTTTGGTCAGCCGGTTCGCACGCCGCGCGGCCGGATCCATTTTCCCCTCGGGCGGTATGATGATGGCGACACGGCCCTCGGCGGAGGCCATCGTATCCAAGTCGGTGGGTTGAAAACGGATCGGGGTCAGGCTGCTCATTTTATGGGGTTCCTCAACATGTGGTTTACAAACAGGTAGCGTGACTACTGCATATTGACCAGATAGCAGTTTTCCCCGGCGATCAATTGGACTAAGGTCACCAAAAATAACTTGGCAGGCTCCGGGGGGATCGCAGTGTCACGATACGACAGATACGTCCTGTCGCAATTTCTGCTGTTCTTCGGCTTTTTTGCACTGATTCTTGTTGCTGTGTTCTGGATTAACCGGGCGGTTGTCCTGTTCGACAAGCTGATTGGCGATGGTCAATCGGCATTTGTGTTTCTGGAATTCACCGCGCTAACCCTGCCGAATCTCATCCGAATGGTGTTGCCGATTGCGGCTTTTGCGGCGTCGGTCTTTGTCACCAATCGGTTAAAGAATGACAGCGAACTGACAGTCATGCAGGCCACCGGTTCTAGCCCTTGGCGGTTGGCGCGTCCGGTTTTTGTGTTTGGGCTGATCGCCGCTGCGATGATGAGCATGCTAACCCATGTTCTGTTGCCCGCGTCGATCAAGCAGCTGGCCGTACGCGAAGCAGAAGTGGCGCGCAACGTGACCGCGCGCCTGTTAAGCGAAGGCAACTTTTTGCATCCCACGTCTGGCGTCACATTCTACATTCGTCAGATTGATGCGGATGGCACCCTGAACGATGTGTTCCTGTCCGACCGCCGCAACCCAAAGCAAAGCGTTATCTATACCGGGTCAAAGGCGTTTCTTGTTCGGAATGGTGACCAGAGCAACCTGATCATGGTCGACGGTCTTGCGCAAAGCCTTGATGAAAATAACAAAACCCTATCGACAACAGTTTTTGCTGATTTTTCTTATGATATCAGTTCTTTGATCAAAAAAACCAAAGATGGAACCCGCAATATTCGGGCGATCCCAACTCTCGAAATGATCAACGCGGGCCCTCAAGTCTCGGAACGGGATGGCTATTCGGCGGGACAAATCGCGGATGAGTTACATCTGAGATTTGCGCGGGCGCTCATTTGTGTGGCTGTAACGTTGATCGGATATTCTGCCCTGCTTCTGGGATCGTTTTCGCGATTTGGGGTATGGCGGCAAGCCATGGTGGCATTTGTTATTCTGGTGTTCCTTGAGGTGCTGCGCGGGCTTGTGGCCGATCCAGTCCTAGAGAACCCTGATCTGTGGCCCCTCATATACCTGCCTACGGTCTTGGGGATTGTTATTGCCGCACTCTTTATCCAGTTTTCTTCGCGGCCCTTGTCGGTGCTTTGGCGACGTAAAGCAAAAGTTGGGGGTGTCTCATGATTCTGGATCGTTATTTCGCCCGTCGCTATGTGCAGAGCTTTCTTGTCATTGGGGCCGTTTTCTTAACGCTGATCCTGTTGATTGACCTGATCGAACAGTTGCGCCGGTTTGAAGGGGTGGATGTTTCCTTTGGGCAGTTGTTTGGTCTGACGCTGCTGAACGCCCCGGCTGCAATCAGTGAGATCCTGCCGTTGTTGATGATTCTCTCGACCATCGTGTTGTTCGTGGGTATGGCGCGCAGTTCCGAATTGGTCGTGACACGTGCCATTGGTCGGTCCGGCATCAGGGCGCTTGCTGCACCAATCTTTGTGGCGTCGATCATTGGCGGTCTTGCCGTCACCACGTTGAACCCGATTGTTGCTGCAACATCAAAACGATACCAAGAGTTAGCCGATACCTATAGAACGGGTGGACCCTCGGTTCTGTCGCTCAGTGGTGAGGGGCTGTGGCTGCGCCAAGGCAGTCCTGAAGGGCAGTCTGTTATTCATGCAACCGGGTTTGGCGGCGATGGTATCACTTTGTTCGGCGTTAGTATCTTAAGCTATGCGCCGAATGGGGGACCAATTCGTCAGATATCGGCTGAAAGCGCTCAGTTGCAGGACGACAACTGGGTTCTGAAAACGGTCAAAGTCTGGCCCCTGAACACCGGTACCAACACAGAATCAGCAGCAACGACGCATGACACACTTAAAATTCCAACGACCCTTACACCCGAACGCATTCATGACAGCTTGGGACGACGTGAAAGTATCTCGATCTATGACCTTCCCAACATGATCCGCCAACTCGAACAGGCTGGGTTTTCGACCAAGCAACATCAGGTCTGGTTTCAGTTTGAGCTGGCGCGCCCCTTGTTCCTTGTCTCGATGGTGCTTGTTGGGGCTGCCTTTACCATGCGCCACACGCGGTTTGGGGGCACGGGACTGGCTGTTTTGGCTGCTGTGCTTTTGGGCTTTACGCTCTATTTCGTCAGAAACTTTGCACAGATTCTGGGTGAAAATGGGCAAATCCCGGTGGCTCTTGCAGCTTGGGCCCCACCGGCGGCTGCGATCATGTTGACCCTCGGGTTACTGCTCCATGCGGAGGATGGCTGATGCGCCAAATTGCGTCTCTTCTCTTGTCTGGCGTGTGTCTTTTGGGACTGTCCGCCCCGCTGAGCGCCCAATCCGCGCCAGCCGTGTCGCCCAATGGGTCTGCTGAGACCGCGCAGCCCCCAGCGATGCTGGTCGCTGACTCTGTCTTCATCACCCCTGATCGTCAGTTGATCGCCAAGGGGAATGTCGAAGCGTTTCAGGGCGATATCCGTTTGCGCGCCCGAGAGATCGTTTTTGATCGCGAGAGTGGCAAGCTGACAATCACCGGTCCCATTCGGATCGACCAAGGTGGAACCGTTACCGTTCTGGCCAATTCTGCAGAGCTGGACGAAGGGCTTCAGAACGGCATTCTGTCCGGCGCACGGGTTGTGTTTGATCAGCAGCTTCAATTGGCGGCGCTGCAAATGACGCGCGTTGGGGGACGTTACTCTCAACTTTACAAAACGTCCGTAACCTCATGTCATATTTGTGAAGATGGGAAACCACCGCTTTGGCAAATCCGGGCAACAAAGGTCACCCACGACCAGCTGGAACAGCAGCTATATTTTGAAAACGCGCAATTCCGTGTGCTGGATGTCCCCATTTTCTATTTGCCCGGGATGCGGCTTCCGGACCCGAACCTGAAACGGGCCTCTGGATTTCTGATCCCATCGCTGCGCACGACCTCACAATTGGGAACCGGTATCAAAGTTCCCTACTTCTTTAAGCTGGGTGATCACCGGGATTTGACGGTCACGCCCTATATCTCGTCGAAAACCAAAACTCTGAATTTCCGCTTTCGGCAGGCGTTCCGGCGTGGGCGAATTGAACTGTTGGGCGCTTACACGCGCGATGACCTTTATCCCAACGAAGATCGCGGATTTTTCTATGCGACGGGTGATTTCGATCTCGCCAACAGTTTCAAATTCGAATTCGATCTGAGAACGGTCTCGGACAATGCGTATCTGGTCGACTATGGGCTGCCTAACCTCGACCGGTTGCGCAGTGAGGTCGCCATTTCACGGGTCAAAAGGGACAGCGCATTCCGTGCAAGTGTCATTCACTATAAAACCCTGCGTGACAGTGAAAACGAAGATCAGATCCCGTCTAACATTATCGATGTTGGGTATGAAAAGCGCCTGTTCCCCACCAGTATCGGTGGAGAGGTCAGACTAAACCTAGACCTGCATGGACATCAGCGGACAGCAAACACAGACATCTTGGGCCGTGATGTGACCCGCTTTACAGCGGATGCAGAATGGTTGCGCAACTGGACTTTTGCACACGGGCTGCGTGTTGATTTGGAAATGGGCGCTTCCATCGACAAAACAGGGGTGTCAAACGATAGCACCTATCCCTCAAGCTCGACCCGGTCGACGCCACGGGCAGCACTGACCTTACGATACCCGATGACGCGCAGCTTTGGGGCTGGCATGACCCACTTCATTGAACCCATTTTTCAAATGGGCTGGTCCAACACATCGAATGCGGATGTGCCAAACGACGAAAGCAATTTTGTCGAATTTGATCAGGGGAACTTGCTGTCGCTGTCGCGGTTTCCAGCCCCTGACCGACGTGAAGACGGCGCTGCAGCCGTGGTTGGCCTCAATTGGGCCGGATATTCCGCCGCAAAATGGCAGGCCTTTGCGACTGTTGGACAGATATTTCGGCAAAAGAGCATTACTGAATTTTCGAAAACGTCCGGCCTGAGCGGCACATCATCAGATATTCTGCTGGCTGGACAGTTGCGGTTGGACGAAAAACTGGCCCTGACCGCACGCGGCTTGGTCAACAACTCGTTGAACTTTTCCAAGGCCGAAGTGCGCGGCGAATGGACCGGAACCCGGTCAAATCTGAGCGGCAGTTATCTGTGGCTCGGCCGGGATCCAGCAGAAAACCGCACGTTGGCTGTTTCTGAGTTCTGGTTTGATGGCGGCTATCAGGTCACCCCGAACTGGAAGGCCAACGCCAACCTGCGCTATGATATCGAAGATTCACGCGCAACCTGGGCCGGTGTCGGACTGGTCTATCAAAACGAATGTGTCACGGTTAACATTTCCCTGAACCGGCGTTACACCTCGACGACAAGTATTGAGCCCTCCACCGATTTCGGCTTTACCATTGCGTTGAACGGTTTTGCCGTCCAGAGCGGAAACAAAGAATACAGGCGATCATGCAGAAAATCCTGACTCCCTTGACCCGACCGATGTCCCGTCTGCTTAAATCGGCCACGGCACTTGCCTTGGCGGGCACATTGGCCGTTCCCGCAGCCCCAAGCCTTGCACAGGGGTTGTTTGCACCAGCCATACGGGTCAATCAGGATGTGATCACCCGCTATGAGCTTGAGCAGCGAATCCTGTTCATGGAAATTTTGCGGATCCCGGGAGACGCCGAAAAAGAAGCGCGCAAAACCCTGATTGATGAGAGCCTTAAGAGACAAATTCTGGCCGATGTTGACTTTGCCATCGCGCCCGAAGACGTCCAGCTGGGGATCGATGAATTCGCAGCCCGTGGTCAAATGTCTGCAGAAGAATTTCTGAAAGCTGTTGGACAAGCGGGTATTTCAGCGGAAACCGTCCGCGACTTTGTTGGCAATCAGCTGTCCTGGCGCGATTACATTTCGGCCCGGTTCCTGTCTCGCGCCCGCCCAACAAGCGAAGAAATCGACCGGGCCTTGGGTCAATCCGGTGGTGGGGGATTGCGGGTTCTTTTGTCCGAGATCATCATTCCAGTCACGCCGCAAACATTGGATCAGGTTGATCAACTTGCGCAGGACATCTCTGGATTAAAATCTTACGATGCCTTTTCATCCGCAGCGACGCAATATTCAGCCTCAGACACCAAACGCAATGGCGGACGGATGGACTGGCTGTCAGTGGGGAGTCTCCCGCCCAGTTTGCAGCCTGTCATTTTGGCGCTGAACCCCGGCGAGATTACGGCCCCGATTTCACTGCCGAATGCGGTGGCTTTGTTCCAGATGCGCGGCCTGCAAGAGGTTGCTGGTGGCCCCCCCAAATACGCGACAATTGAATATGCCGCCTACTATTTGCCCGGCGGGCGCAGCCCAGAAGCGCAATCTTTGGCGCGTGAATTGCGTCAGAGGGTAGACAGCTGTGATGACCTGTATGGCATCGCCAAAGGCCAGCCAGAACAGGCACTTGATCGTGTCACCGTCAAACCATCTGAAATTCCAAAAGATATTTCGCTTGAACTGGCCAAGCTTGATCCAAATGAAATCTCGACAACGCTGACCCGCAACAACGGGCAAACCATGGTGTTCTTGATGCTCTGTGGTCGGACGCAAGAGTTGGGCGAGGATACCTCGCGTCAAGATATTGCGAATGCGCTGACTCAGCGTCGCCTTGAATCCTTTGCGACAAGCCTGCTGGAACGGCTGCGCGCTGACGCGGTCATAACGTCCGAATAAGACGTACAAAACGCGGCCATCCCGGGCGCGTTTACCAACACCCTCGCGCGGCGAGGGCTTGCGCGATCAGCAGGTTGCCAAAGCGCCTGCGTGTTGATTGTTGGGTATACCCCGAGGTCATGCGCATTATTATTCCACATTTCTGCCGAAAAGATCGCGCCAAGCACACTAATTCACTGGTGCTTGCCCTATGGCACACACTACACCTCAGGGCATGAGCGCCATTGATACCCTTCCCCCGCTGCGCGAGGTCATTGCGACCCATCAGCTGTCTGCCCGTAAATCACTTGGGCAGAATTTCTTGCTGGACTTAAATCTTACGGCAAAAATTGCCCGCCAAGCTGGTGATCTGACCGAATGTGACGTGCTGGAAATCGGCCCCGGACCCGGTGGATTGACACGCGGGTTACTGTCCGAGGGCGCACGTCGGGTTCTGGCCGTTGAAAAAGACACCCGCTGCATTCCGGCGTTGAATGAAATCGCCGAGGCCTATCCTGGTCGCTTGGAGGTCATCAACGGTGACGCGCTGGAGATTGATCCCTTGGCGCATCTGACGCCGCCTGTGCGGATCGCGGCGAACCTGCCGTATAATGTTGGCACGGAATTGTTGGTGCGTTGGTTGACCCCAAAGGAATGGCCGCCGTTCTGGCAAAGCCTAACCTTGATGTTTCAACGCGAGGTCGCCGAGCGCATTGTGGCCCAGCCCGGATCAAAAGCCTATGGTCGTCTTGCATTGTTGGCACAGTGGCGTGCCGATGCGCAAATTGTTCTGTCATTGCCCCCTGGCGCCTTTACGCCACCGCCAAAAGTGTCGAGCGCGGTTGTCCATTTGACCGCCCTGCCCGAGCCCCGGTTTCCGGCCCCTGCTGCGGTTCTTAGCCGGGTGGTGGCTGCGGCATTCAACCAACGCCGCAAAATGTTGCGCTCGGCCCTCAAAGGGCAAGCCCCTGATATCGAAGATCGGCTGTTGGCAGCTGGGATCAAACCCACAGAGCGCGCCGAACAGGTTTCGCTTGAGGCATTTTGCGCCTTAGCGCGTGAAATTGATAAGAGCTGAGAAACAAACGCTTCTAATAGAAAAAGGCCTCCGAAATTCGGAGGCCTTTTGAATTCTAGAATCCGGGTCACTGAGCGACTTATTCAGCCGCTTCTGGTGAACCGCCTTCATCTGGCGTAGCCTCAGGGGCTTTGGCGGGTTTCTTAGCCCGTGCGCGCTTTGGCTTTGGGGCCTCGGCTGGTTGCTCAGAGGCAGGTGCTGTAGCTTCAGCGGCAGGCGCTTCGCTACCAGCTGCGTCTGTGTTCGGCGTCTCGGCCTTGGGCGCAGGTTTGCGCGTCCGGGGACGACGTGGCGGCTTAGCCGGTTTGCTTTCCGGAGTTTCAACCAAGCCAGTATTTTCGTCCGCGCTGTCGTTCAGGTCCAACACATCAGGCTGCGGTGCATTTGCGGGATCATCCGCCCGCGGTTGCCGCTGTTGTGGCTGCTGCTGTTGTGGCTGCGGCTGTTGTGGCTGATGGGATTGCTGCGGCTGGTGCGGTTGTTGTTGCTGGCCCTGCTGCTGCTGCTGTGGCGCTGGCTCGCGATCCTGACGCTCGGCGCGTTCACGATCACGTTCGGCCTGACGCTCGCGGTTCTGGCGTTCTTGCTCTTCGCGGCGGGCATCTTGCTCACGCTGCGCTTCGCTCAGCATCCGCATGTAATGTTCGGCGTGCTGTTGGAAATTCTCAGCTGCGACACGATCATTTGCCAGATGTGCATCGCGCCCGAGCTGGTTGTATTTATCAATGATCTGCTGCGGCGTGCCGCGCACCTTGCTTTCGGGGCCCGAGCTGTCAAACACGCGGTTGACGACGTTGCCACCAGAAGGCCGGCTGCGGTTGTTTTTCGACCGCGAACGGGATTTGGAAGATCTCATAATATCTTTTGTCAGCCTTGTTATGCGCTACCGATTGCCCCGTTTGACGCCTCGTGCGTTCAGTGTGTGCCGGGTCATCGACTTGTGGGGCTTGGCGTCGGGGACGAGCTGGTAAGCGTCAATCGCCGCGACACCCCTGAGTAATCACGTCCGGACGGTTCAGGCAAGAGGGCGCTTGAAAAAAGGAGTGCATTTTCGGCAAGTTTAGAGGTTTTCAGCAACAAATTGCCAAATCAACCGGGTATTTGTGCGCTAACAACCCGATCCCGCCCATCTAGATCAGGGATGATGCGAATCTCACTCAGACCGGCTGCGTCAAAAAGCGCAGCCACTGCAGAGCCTTGGGTCGGCCCGATTTCGACCAAAATACGCCCCCCCGGCAAGAGATAATCCGGTGCCCCCGCCGCAAGTTCGCGGTAAGCGCCCAGACCATCGCCGCCGTCGGTCAATGCCATCTCTGGCTCATGATCGCGCACCTCGGCCTCGAGACCCGCCATTTCATCCAGTGCGATATAGGGTGGGTTGGATACGATCAGATCAAATCGACCTTTGATCGCCGAGAACCAATCTGAGCATAGAATCTCTGCCCGGTCCTGCACCCGGTGCAAAACCGCGTTGGCGCTTGCCTGTAGGCAGGCCGGTTCGCTGAGATCCGCACCGACGCCCGTTGCGCTGGTCCGCTCGGCCAACAATGTCACTAAAATGCACCCGGACCCAAGCCCAAGATCCAGAACACGATCAAATGGTTGGGCTAAGGCTGCTTCGATCAAGGTTTTCTGTTTCGGGTCGCGGGTCCAAGACATCGCGGCTGACTTTGAAGCGACGGCCGTAAAATTCACGCTCACCCAACAGGTGAGACACTGGAACACGCACGGCGCGCAGAGAAATCAGCTGTTCATAGCGGTCCGCAATGTCCGGATCCAGATCCTCGGGCGCAATCAATGTAACGCGGCTTGCTTCGATCCGCGCGGCATGGGCCAACAGGATCCGCGCATCCCGCGCAGGGTCAGCCACACCCGCAGCCCGTAATCTTTGGGTGGCTCCAACCATGGCCTGCGCGGCGGTCTGAGCGGTGCTCATTGCCCCATCTCAGCCAGTTTGCGTGCCTGATCATCCGCTGTCAGGGCATCGATCACTTCGTCCAGATCGCCTTGCATGACCTGATCCAGTTTATAGAGCGTCAGGTTGATCCGGTGATCGGTCATGCGGCTCTGCGGGAAATTATAGGTGCGGATACGTTCTGAGCGATCCCCCGACCCCACTTGGCTGGCCCGATCCGCGGATCGTTCGCCATCAATGCGTTGTCGTTCCGCATCATACAGCCGTGTTTTCAGCACTTGCATCGCAATTTCACGATTCCGGTGTTGCGATTTTTCCGAACTGGTCACAACAATTCCGGACGGTATGTGCGTGATCCGCACAGCCGAATCCGTGGTGTTTACGTGCTGCCCACCCGCGCCCGAACTGCGCATTGTATCGATCCGCAGATCATTGGCGTCGATCTGAATGTCTACATCTTCGGCCTCGGGCAGCACCGCAACAGTCGCAGCAGAGGTGTGAATACGGCCCCCGCTTTCTGTTGTTGGCACCCGTTGCACACGATGCACGCCGGATTCATATTTCATGCGCGCAAAAACATTTTCACCCTTGATGTGGGCAACAACCTCTTTCACGCCACCCAGCTCAGTGAGCTGCTCTTCGATGATCTCAAATTTCCAACCGTGCGCTTCGGCATAGCGCTGGTACATGCGCACCAGATCCCCGGCAAACAGCGCGGCTTCGTCCCCGCCCGTACCGGGACGGACTTCCAACATGGCCGGGCGCACATCTGCCGCATCGCGGGGCAACAACGACAATTGCATAGCATGTTCGGCGTCGGGCATCTTGGCCCGCAGGTCAGGCAGCTCTTCTTCGGCCAGTTCCTTCATGTCAGGATCTGACAACATGTCTTCGGCTTCGGCCACGTCAGCCAACAGCCGACGCCACGCTAAAATCTGTTCTACAACAGGGCGCAGGTCTGAATACTCTTTCGCGAGCATCGCTATGTCACCACCGCTGGCCCCATCGGCCATTGCAGCCTCAAGAAACTGAAACCTTTGGGTGATCTGTTCTAGGCGTTTCTTCTGGGATCATCCCGGCGGTGTCCGACATCAAGACGCATTGGTCAAGGGGCAAGACTGTGATAGCATTGCCTTATGAAACGTCTGATCCTTATATCCACTTTGATCGCCAGCCCTGTTTGGGGTGATGTTGTGGGACCGGGGGGCAAAGTGCAGGACTGTTATTGCACAGATACCAGCGGGTCTCGTGTTGAATTGGGTGAAACCATCTGCTTGCAGGTGGATGGGCGCATGTTCATGGCACAATGCCAAATGTCACTGAACGTTCCCATGTGGCGCGAGGTGCAGGCCGGTTGCCTGTCCTCAGAGCTGCATCTGCCCAAGCCACTGTTCAACCCGCTGCTTGTTTACCCCAAGATCTGACCGGCCAAACCGCAAGCGACCAAAGATACGAAGCGTGTCACCGTCTTGTTGGGCTGTTGTGTAGTCTGGAAAACCCATCATTTTGGATCGCGTCACATAGGTTACCATGCCCTCGCCGACTGATCCGGCCAAAATCGTAGTCCGGACAGAGGTGCTCGCGATCGCATCAAACTGGCCCAATCCACCGGGACCAGTTTCAATCACGCGCACAACGCCGAACTTCAGATCTTTATCAACATCGCCCTGCGGCGTGACATGCCATTGAGTTGGGTCACTGGGGGCGAGCCGGATGTAGCCCAACCCGACAATCACGATTGCAATCAAAACCCAAACAATTGTCATCACACGCCCCAGCACTTGTTTCCCTTCTGTGTATCTTGATCAGCCGTGCTGACAAGATGCCACACGGGTCGTTATCGTGACGTCACACCCGGCAGGACGCAGATCAGCTCATACAGCAGATTTGCAGCCGTCAACGCCGTATTGCCCGAAGGATCATAGGGCGGGGACACTTCGACCAGATCACAGCCGACAATATTCAACCCACGCAGCGCATGGATCAGCTCCAATGCCTGCGGAGTCGTCAGACCTCCGATTTCCGGCGTTCCGGTGCCCGGTGCATAGGCCGGGTCTAAGCTATCAATATCATAAGTCACATAGACCGGCCTATCACCGATATCGCGACGTATTTCCGCACCCAAGGGAGAAAGGCTGCGATGCCAAAGCTCGTTGGCCGGGAACTGCTGGAATCCCCAGCCTTGCGCCTCGGTAAAGTCATCGGCCGCATAGCCTGTGCCGCGAATGCCAATCTGATAGGTCTTGTCGGCCTGAATAAGCCCCTCTTCGTAGGCGCGCCGAAACACGGTGCCATGGGTTTCGCGTTCGCCGAACATCTCGTCATTCACATCGGCATGGGCATCCACATGAACCAAGGCCACGGGTCCGTGTTTGGCGGCGATGGCGCGCAGGATAGGCAAAGTAATCGAATGATCACCGCCCATTGCAACAGGGATGACATCATTTTGCAGAATCGCGTCATAGCTTTGTTTGATGATCTGCAGGCTTTCAGACAGTGAAAACGTGTTGATCGCCAAGTCACCGATGTCGGCGATCTGCAGGCTGTCAAACGGCGCAGCACCTGTCGCCATGTTATAGGGGCGGATCATCGCGCTTTCGGCGCGGATCTGTTTGGGGCCAAACCGAGTGCCAGAGCGCCAAGAGGTGCCGATATCCTGCGGGATTCCCAGGACAGCCACATCGACCCCCTCGAGCGCATCGGCCTGTGGCAGGCGCATAAAGGTGTTTGGCCCGGAAAACCGGGCCAGGTCGTTGCCGCTGATCGGCTGATTTTTCTTCGTCATTTCCGTTTATTCCAACCCAGTAAGCAAATGATTTCTGTGGCGATATGCGCCCCTGCTATCGCGGTCGCCCCCGTGGTGTCAAAGGGGGGCGAGACTTCAACCACATCACCGCCTTTGATATTGATCCCTGCAATATCGCGCAGGATGATCGAGGCCTGAATAGAGGTCAGCCCGCCCCACACCGGCGTCCCCGTTCCCGGCGCAAAAGCCGGATCTAACCCGTCAATGTCAAAGCTCAGATAGGTAGGATGATCCCCGAGGATCGATTTGATTTTCTGGGCGGTTGCTGCGGGGCCCGCCTCGTAGACCTCGCGCGCATCAATGATATTCACGCCCAACGTGTCCTCATTCGTGGTCCGAATGCCGACCTGAACAGACCGTTTGGGGTCAACAATTCCCGATTTCACAGCCTTGTAGAACATCGTGCCGTGATCCACACGCTCCATATCATCGTCGGCCCAAGTGTCTGTGTGTGCATCAAACTGCAACAAGGACATCGGTCCGTATTTCTCGGCATAAGCCTTGAGAATTGGAAAGCTGATATAGTGATCGCCTCCCAAGGTGACGGATGAGACCCCCGCGCTCAGGATGCCGCGAATATGGTCGGTAACGGTCCCGGGAAAGGCTGGCACATTGGCATAATCAAACGCCATATCGCCATAATCAACGATGGCCATTTCACTTAACGCGTCAAAGGGCCAACCATAGGGCGCGTCAGGCGATTGCAAGGCGCTCGCCTCTCGTATGGCGCGCGGCCCCAACCGCGTGCCCGGGCGATTGGTCGCCGCCTGATCAAACGGAACCCCCGTCACCGCGATATCCACCCCTTCAAGATCCTTGGTATAAAGACGGCGTAGAAAAGAGGTCGCCCCACCAAATGTGTTCTCAAACGACGGACCTTTCAGATCGGTCCGCGTAAAAGCTTCGTCTACCTGATTTTTTGCATCTTCTAATGCCATGACATGACGCCCTTTTGAGTGTCGGGGTGGGAGGGTGGGCGACGCTCAAAAGGGCGTCATTCCACTGGTTGTGCTGTTTCAACGATCCGCGCAAAGAAGGACGCGCCAACCGGTGCGATTTCATCGTTGAAATTATATTTAGGGTGGTGCAGCCCGGCGCTATCGCCCTGCCCCAGAAACAAATACGCGCCCGGACGCTCTTGCAACATGTACGAGAAATCCTCCGCACCCATTTCACGGCCCGAGTCACCTTGAACCTTCGCGTCCCCTGCCACTTCGCCAGCGACACCAACGGCAAAGGCCGCCCTTTCTGCATCATTGATCGTCGCAGGATAACCCACTTCGTAGTCCAACGTTGCTTCGACCCCATAACTCGCCGCCTGCCCGGCTACGATTTGCGCCATCCGCTCCATCACCATTTTTTGCACTGCCGGATCAAAAGTCCGAATGGTGCCGTTCAGATAGGCCGTATCCGGGATCACGTTGTCCACTGTGCCCGTATGGATCTGAGTGACCGAAACAACCAGATCATCAAGCGCGCGGTGATTGCGGCTCACAATGGTCTGAATCGCCTGCGCGATGCCACAGGCCGCCATAACCGGATCGCGGGTTTCATGCGGCATTGCGCCATGTCCGCCAACACCTTGAATATGAACCGTGAACGTATCAACTGCCGCCATCAATGCGCCCGGTGTCGTGTAAAATCCACCTGCCTCGAACCCCGGCGCATTGTGCAAGGCATAGACTTGGGAAATATCAAACCGGTCCATAATGCCTTCGCGCACCATAACATCCGCGCCCCCGCCGTTTTCCTCAGCAGGTTGGAAAATCAACGCCACCCGGCCCGAGAAATTCCGCGTCTCTGCCAGATAACGCGCCGCGCCCAACAACATCGTTGTGTGCCCATCATGGCCACAGGCATGCATATTACCAGCGTGAGTGGACGCATAGTCAACGCCCGTCTCTTCGGGGATTGGCAGCCCATCCATATCCGCACGCAACCCGATGGTTTCCCCGGCCCCGCGTCCATTGATGATGGCAACAATGCCGGTTTGTGCGATCCCCTCGTGTAATTCATCCACACCAAACTCGCGCAGCCGCTCTGCTACAAAGGCCGCCGTCTTTGGGCATTCAAGCCCAAGTTCTGGGATGGTGTGCAAATGTTGGCGCCACTTGGTCATATCTGGCGCATAGTCAGCGATACGGTTCACAACGGGCATTGAGGCTAGACTCCATAGCAAAGGTGCGGGATTGATGCATCTGACACCGGAATGAGGACCGCCGCAATGCCAGAAAATCCCCTGATCCTCGACTCTGATGCGGGAATCGAACGTCTGTTGGAAATCATGCGTCGCCTGCGTGATCCTGAATCCGGTTGCCCGTGGGATATCGAACAGGATTTCGCCACCATCGCCCCCTATACCATCGAAGAGGCATATGAGGTTGCTGATGCCATCGAACGCGAGGCTTGGGGCGAATTGAAGGGCGAATTGGGGGATCTGCTGTTCCAATCCGTGTTCCACGCGCAAATGGCGCAGGAAGCCGGGCATTTCAATTTTCAGGATGTGGTACGCACCATGTCTGACAAAATGGTCAGCCGTCACCCACACGTTTTTGGCGATGAAAACCGCGATAAATCAGCCCAACAGCAAACCGCAGATTGGGAAGCCATCAAAGCAGCCGAACGGGCCGACAAGGCACAACAAGGCGCATTGGAGGGTGTTGCCCCGAATTTGCCCGCCTTATTACGGGCGCTGAAATTGCAAAAGCGGGCCGCGCGTGTCGGCTTTGATTGGCCAGAGACCAGTGATGTTTTGGCCAAAATCACCGAAGAGGCCGCTGAATTGGTCGAGGCGCACGACAATCTGGATGCCGACGCCATGGAAGATGAATTCGGCGATCTGCTTTTTGTGATGGTCAATCTGGGGCGTCATTTGGGGGTTGAACCCGAAACGGCCCTGCGCCGGACCAATGCCAAATTCACCCGTAGGTTTGAGAGCGTCGAGGCCGATCTTGCGGCACGCGGTCGAACCCCACAAACCAGTACATTGGCAGAAATGGATGCTTTGTGGGATGACGCAAAAGCCCGCGAACGTGCTGCAAAAGCCAAAGCTGCGCCATCAAACGCCTAAACCATGCAACGTGGCTAGACTTCCTGCGCACGAGTTGTAACTGTCCGATTTCGTTTGATCGGAGACAGGCATGAGCGCGCGCAAAATCATCATCGACACAGATCCCGGACAGGATGACGCTGTGGCTATTCTGTTGGCCTTGGCCAGCCCAGAAGAGGTTGATGTTCTGGGAATCACGGCGGTGGCTGGTAACGTGCCGTTGCCCCTGACTCAAAAGAACGCCCGCATTGTCTGTGAACTGGCAGGCAAGACTGACGTTCCTGTTTTTGCGGGATGCGACGCCCCGCTGTCGCGCAAGCTGGTCACAGCTGAACATGTTCATGGGAAAACGGGCCTTGATGGACCGACCCTGCCCGACCCTACCATGGAGTTGCAGCGCAAACATGGCGTGGACTTCATCATCGAAACCCTGCGCACCGAACCGGCTGGCACTGTTACACTCTGCCCACTCGGTCCTTTGACCAATATCGCCTGCGCCTTTGAAAAGGCCCCCGACATTGTGGGCCGCGTACAGGAAATCATCCTGATGGGCGGGGCCTATTTTGAAGTTGGGAACATCACGCCGACGGCCGAATTCAACATTTATGTCGATCCAGAAGCCGCTGATATTGTGTTTAAATCTGGCGCACCGATTGTGGTCATGCCTTTGGATGTTACCCACAAAGCACTGGTGACCAAGCCACGCAATGACACCTTTCGCACACTTGGCACCAAGGTCGGTAGCGCAGTCGCCGAGATGACGGATTTCTTTGAGCGTTTTGACAAGGACAAATATGGCTCAGCAGGTGCACCTCTGCATGACCCCTGTGTCACAGCCTATTTGATCCGCCCCGATCTGTTCACTGGGCGCCATATCAATGTCGAAATCGAAACCCAGTCCGAACTCACCCTTGGAATGACCGTTGCGGATTGGTGGGGCGTCACAGGTCGCGCGCCAAATGCGCTGTTTATCGGGGATGTGGATAGCGATGGCTTTTTCGACCTGCTGACTGAACGTCTGGCCAGACTATGAGCGCGGCCCTGCACCTTGCCAAACCTGCAGACCTCGACCGGCTTATGACGCTGGTCGCGGCGTTTCACACCGAAGCAGCTATTGATAGCACGGAAGAGAGCCGCAAAAACGCCCTCGCCCCGTTGCTAGACGGTATTCCCCTTGGATGCGTGTATCTGATCGGACCTGCCCGCGCCCCGTTAGGCTACATCGTGCTCACATTCGGCTGGTCGGTCGAATTTGGTGGCATGGATGCATTTGTCGACGAAATCTATATCCGCCCTGCTGTGCGTAAGCGCGGCATCGCCAGTGAAGTGTTGATCGATCTGCCCAAAGCCTTGGCCGAGGGAGGGCTAAAAGCCGTACACCTTGGGGTCGACCGCGAAGACGAAGCAACGCAGCGTATCTATCAACGTGCCCGTTTCAAACCACGGGAGCGATACATGCTGATGACCAAAACGCTCTGATCCAGATTTTGTGCTACCCTCATGGTTCAATTGTCAGAACCAGAGGAATTTCACATGCCCAAAGGATATCTCGTTGCGCATATTCGTGTACATGACATGGAAAAGATTCAGGCATTTCGGGCCTTGGCTGGTCCAGCGATCGCAAAATTCAATGGCACTGTTTTGGTGAACGCACCGAACCCTGAGATCAAAGAAGGCCCAGAGAGCGGGGTTTCTGTTGTGATCGAATTCGAAAGCCTCGACATGGCGCGTCAGTTTTATCATTCGGACGATTACGGCGCCGCCCGAGCGATCCGGGAACAAGCTGCTGAGACTGATTTGCTTTTGGTTGAGGGGCTTTGATCGGACGCTCGGTTGACGCCAGCCCAAAGAAAAGGCCCAGTGACTGACTGTCCCGGGCCCTTTTCGTCGTCATGAAGGCGTAGATTACCCTTTCAGGATCGAACGGCCTGCGTATTCAGCAACTTCGCCCAACATCTCTTCGATGCGGATCAACTGGTTGTATTTCGCGAGCCGGTCCGAGCGCGCCAGCGAGCCGGTTTTGATTTGACCACAGTTGGTGGCAACCGCGAGGTCGGCAATGGTGGCATCTTCGGTTTCGCCCGAGCGGTGCGACATCACGTTGGTGAACCGAGCGCGGTGAGCCATGTCGACGGCTTTCAGCGTCTCGGTCAGGGTGCCGATCTGGTTCACTTTGACCAGCATCGAGTTGGCGCTGCCTTTTTCAATGCCTTCGGCCAGACGTGTTGGGTTGGTCACAAACAGATCGTCCCCGACCAGCTGAACCTTGTCACCGATGGCGTCTGTCAGAGCTTTCCAGCCATCCCAGTCATCCTCGGACATGCCGTCTTCGATTGAGATGATCGGGTAATCCGCAACCAGCGCCGCCAGATAGGCAACGTTTTCTTCGGAGGTCAGGGATTTGCCTTCGCCGGACAGAACATATTTTCCATCTTTGTAATATTCAGTCGCCGCACAATCGAGCGCCAGATAGATGTCTTCACCCGGTTTGTAGCCCGCTTTTTCAATAGACTTCAGAACAAAATCAAGCGCTTCGCGCGTGGAAGCGATGTTGGGGGCAAACCCGCCTTCGTCGCCGATACCTGTGCTCAAACCTGCGGCTGTCAGCTCTTTCTTCAGCGTGTGGAACACCTCGGCACCCATTCGGACTGCTTCGCGGATGTTCGTTGCCGAGACCGGCATGATCATAAATTCTTGGATGTCGATTGGGTTATCGGCATGCTCGCCACCGTTGATGATGTTCATCATCGGAACCGGCAGAATCCGCGCGGATGTACCACCAACATAGCGGAACAAGGGCTGGCCGGTATACTCAGCGGCTGCTTTTGCGGCGGCCATTGATACACCCAGAATGGCATTTGCACCAAGGCGCGCCTTGT
The DNA here is from genome assembly GCA_965183835.1 of Paracoccaceae bacterium. Classification (GTDB taxonomy): domain Bacteria; phylum Pseudomonadota; class Alphaproteobacteria; order Rhodobacterales; family Rhodobacteraceae; genus OMPR01. The sequence goes on from CBCYME010000009.1 coordinate 25,750, forward strand.
TCGGGGTGCCGTCCAGTTCGATCATCGCCTGATCCAGCGCGACCTGCTCTAGCACGTCAAAGCCGACCAGTTCTTCGGCGATCTCACCGTTGACGGCGGCAACGGCTTCCAACACGCCTTTGCCCATGTAGCGGTCTTTGTCGCCATCGCGTTTTTCGACGGCTTCGTGGGCGCCGGTTGAAGCACCCGAAGGAACTGCGGCACGACCCATTGTGCCGTCTTCGAGGATCACGTCGACCTCAACGGTGGGATTGCCCCGGCTGTCGAGAATTTCGCGCGCGTGAATGTCGATAATGGTGCTCATCTGTCGATCCTTGATCCGGCTAAATTTTCCTGCCTCATAACAGGCCGAACCCAAATGGGGAACGGCCTCGCTATCGCTAACAGGGACTATTTCCGCCAGTTAGGGCTAACAGATCCGGGAATGTGTTCACTATACAGGGCGTGTTGGCGCAAACCTGAGGCGTCACGCCGCAGCCAGACGCGCCGCCCGCGCCACGCGTTGTTCCCGCACCACCGTGTACAGCCCGGATGCAATGATCAACCCAGCCCCCGCCAGTGTCATCAGATCGGGGCGCTCGCCAAAGACAATCATCCCCATCAGAATGGAAAACAGCAGCCGCGTATAGCGGAATGGGGTCACGGCTGAGGCATCGCCAATGCGCATGGCCGCTACGATCCCATAATAACCAAGAACGCCGAACACGATGCCGCCGCCGATCTGGGCCCACTCCAACCCCTGCAACATCCGGGTTTCACCGGGCAGCAAGATCAACAGCGTCAGACCTGCTGGAAGCAACATCATGAACCCTTGAAAACTGACCACACTGGAGGGAACCGCACTGTCCATCACCCGGGTCATCAGATCACGGGTGGCAACGCCGGCCACCGCCAGCAAGACCAGCAAGACCGCAGGGTCAAAAGTATCCAACCCCGGACGTATGATCATCAAAACACCAATGAATCCGACACAGACCGCGCTCCACCGGCGCCAGCCGACTTGTTCGCCCAGAAATAGTGCCGCGCCCATGGTGATGGCCAAAGGAGTCGCCTGAAACACGGCGGCCACAGTGGAAATATCGACCAGCGACAAAGCACCGGCAAAGCCGACGGCGGAAATCGCCTCGGTCACCGCGCGTAAAACTGGCTGCATACGCCAGGCCCGTGGCATGAACACAGAATGTCCTTGCACCCGTGCCAGCACGTAAAACACCATCATGCTGCCGATACCCAGCATGATCAACACTTGGCCCACAGCCACCGAAGACGACAGGTTCTTGATAAACGTGTCTTCCATTGTGAATGCCGCCATCGACGCCACCACCAGCAAAATGCCGTTGAGGTTGTTCATGTGTCTGTCTCTTTGTCAGAAAGTCGCGCGGGTCCATTGCGGACCTTGGTGGTCCAGAAAAAGCCGACTTTGCGCGGTACAGCAAGCATTATGACCCGGTTTGCCATGAATAGAATTGAAACGATTCATCAAGATCTGTGATGTGTCGCAATCAAACCATTCTGCATGTCGGTTTCGGATCAACGATCTGCTTTGATCGCGCCTTGAAACACGGGAGCCCGCAAAAACACGCTGGTAACCAAAGCGACGTCGCCTACAGGCACTCGGCCGTTATTTCCGGATCGGCACGCCGTAAAGTTCCAGTTTGTGCCCGCGCAACTCGTAGCCCAGTTTCGCGGCGATCTTTTCCTGCAGGGCTTCGATATCGGGATCGACAAATTCTATCACTTCGCCTGTGTTCATGTCGATCAGATGGTCGTGGTGATCACGTTCGGCATCCTCATACCGCGCGCGGCCATCACCGAATTCCAACCGTTCCAATATGCCGGCCTCTTCGAACAGTTTTACGGTCCGGTACACCGTTGCAATCGAAATCCCGCTGTCGATGGCACTGGCCCGAGCATAAAGTTCCTCGACATCCGGGTGATCCGCACTTTCTTGCAAGACACGTGCAATAACCCGCCGCTGGCCGGTCATGCGCAGCCCTTTTGCTTCGCAGCGTCTGATGATTGTGTCCGACATAGTGCGTTCCCTGCTCGCCTGAGAATCTGGTTTATTACGTCTGAACCGCCACGGCTACCGACTTTTGCAACTTGTCCCCAGTTGACTTTTCCACAGGTAGGGGCCATGTGGCATTCCAAGCCCTGTCCTCTGCCGCGTGAGCAGACAAGAACCAAGAGCGTATACAGCGCCCCGGCCATCACAGGCCGAGACCCGGACAAGGCCTACTGTTCCCAAGATCACGCGTGGGGCAAAGCGCCGGACCGACCCGACTTGGCATGATGCCATCGGGTCCGAGGATTCGCGCGCCCCAACAGCCGCGCGAATTGCGGCGCACAAGCGTTGCCCATGTCGGGTGGCGCGAAAGGACATGACGTTGAGCGATTTTGAAATGATGGGCCTGCCAAAGGCTCTGGTGAACCGTTTGAAAGAAAACGGGATCACTGACCCCACCCCGATTCAAGCCCGAGCCATCCCGCACGCGCTGAACGGCGAAGACATTCTGGGTCTGGCCCAGACCGGCACCGGCAAAACCGCCGCCTTTGGTTTGCCACTGATCACGCTGATGATGCGGTATGAACAACGCGTTCCGAAATACCACGTGCGCAGCTTGATCTTGGCCCCCACCCGCGAGCTGGCCTCGCAGATCACTGAAAACCTTCGGGGTATGATCCAAAATACTCCGCTGAAAATCACCCTGGTGGTTGGCGGTGTGTCGATCAACCCGCAGATCAGCCGCCTTGAGCGCGGAACCGATATTCTGGTGGCCACACCCGGCCGTCTGATGGACCTGATGGACCGCCGTGCGGTGGATCTTGAGGCGTGCTCGTTCCTTGTGCTGGACGAAGCGGATCAGATGCTGGACCTCGGGTTCATCCATGCGCTGCGCAAAATCGCGGCCGTTCTGCCCACTGAGCGCCAGACCATGCTGTTTTCGGCCACTATGCCCAAGCAGATGAACGAGATCGCACAGAGCTATCTGAACAAACCCCGCCGGGTCGAAGTATCGCCTCCGGGCAAGGCTGCAGATAAGGTCACGCAGGAAATCCACTTTATCGCCAAGGCGGAAAAGTCAAAGCTGCTGATCGAACTGCTGGACAAGCATCGTGACGAACGCGCGATTGTTTTTGGCCGCACCAAACACGGGTCCGACAAGCTGGCGCGCGTATTGGAAAAAGCGGGATATGCCACGGCAGCGGTTCACGGCAACAAAAGCCAGGGCCAGCGCGACCGCGCGATCAAGTCTTTTAAATCGGGTGAGGTCAAAGTTCTGGTCGCAACCGATGTTGCTGCCCGCGGACTGGATATTCCAGACGTCAAACACGTCTACAACTACGACCTGCCCAATGTGCCTGACAGCTATGTCCACCGGATTGGCCGGACGGCACGTGCTGGCAAAGACGGTGCAGCCATTGCGTTCTGTTCCCCCGATGAGATGGACGAATTGAAAGCGATCCAAAAGGTTCTGGGCACCCAGATCCCCGTGGCCTCGGGCCGGGCGTGGGAGCCGATTCAGGACCCCAACAAGCCCAAGCCCGCCAAAGGCCGTCGTGGTGGCCGTGGTGGACGCCCCGGTGGCAATGGCGGAGGCAACAACGCTGGCGGTAAACCCGGCGCTAGTTCTGGCGGCAATTCTGCTGGTGGCGCAGGCGGTGGTGAGGGCAAACCCGGTGGCGCGCGTCGTCGCCGTCGTGGCCCCCCCCGTGGCAAAGGTGGCCCACGTCAGGCAGCCTAATCAATATGGCATCGTGCGGTTTGGTCCGCGCGGTGCCTTTATCCCAACATCAGGTCTGCCCAGACGGGCAAATGATCCGATGCGACAGAGGCCGGGCGTTTGTCATGCACCCCATGCCCCAAGGCCGTGACCCCCTCGCTGAGCGCAATGCGATCCAAAGCCCCAACCGGACGCGGCGCGGGAAAGCTGGCGACAGGTGCCAAAAACCGCATGCCGGGCGCCAGACGGTCCAAGATGGGTTGGTTTGACCATTCATTGAAGTCCCCGGCCCATACCGTTGGCATCTTTGGCAATTTAGCCATTTCAGTGCCAAGGTGAATAATCTGATGACGCCGTGACGCGGACAGCAATCCAAGATGCATCCCCACAATTCTGACTGGCCCGTGTGCGGTTTCAAATTCGACCCGCACCGCACCGCGCGGTTCAAACCCCGGTAAGCTGTGATGACCCAGCGCGGTGAGCGATAGATCATCGCTTTTCCAGATCACCGCGTTGCCATGCCAGCCAAGACTGCCCGCCCCGCCCAGATCGGCAACCTGCCATCCCGCCTCGTCCAAAACAAAATGCGACAGGGCGGCCGGGCGCGGCGGCAATCGTTTGTCCGCCTCTTGCAAGACGACGATCTGAGCGCGCATCCGCTCGATGACCTGTACGGTCCGGCGCGGATACCGGCGTAAATCCAACCCGACGCATTTTTGGATATTGTAACTTGCCAGACGAAAATGAGCTGAATTGGACATGAACACTCTTAAACTGGAAACCGCTGCGTATTTAGTGAGCCAGCCGACGCAGCGGCGCAAGGCAGAACGCACTGCCTGCGCTTGACAGTCGCGTTTGCCGCCCATCCAGTAAGCACATGATCGAAAAACGCCCTGTTGACGCCTCTGGCGCCGCCGCCCTCATCTCTATCGCGACCTTGCTGGCCTTTAACCAAGTGGTGATCAAAGTCACCGGGGACGGTTTTGCCCCTGTTTTTCAGGCAGGCTTACGGTCTTTGGGCGCTATCGCCTTTGTGTTGATCTGGATCCGGTTTTCCGGCGGCAAGATCCACATCCCCCGTTCAGCAATATGGGCTGGCCTTTTGACGGGCTTATTCTTTTCTCTCGAATTCATCTGCCTGTATCTGGCGTTGGACATGACAACTGTGTCTCGCTCATCCATCCTATTTTACTCCATGCCCGTCTGGTTGGCTTTAGGTGCACATGTATTGCTGCCGGGGGAAAAGCTGAATGGGATCCGTATAGTTGGCCTGGCGCTGGCCATGGGAGGAGTTATCCTTGCTTTGCTGGATCGCAAAGGGGGCCATGTCAGTCTTACGGGGGATTTACTGGCGGTTCTGGGTGCCATGCTTTGGGCCGGTATCGCCCTTGTTGTTCGCATGAGCGATCTGTCCAAGACCTCAGCAGAAACACAGCTCATGTCACAGCTGGTTGTATCCGCACCTGTCTTGCTTTTGGCTGCGCCCCTGTTCGGCCCCTTGATCAGAGACCCCCAGTCAATCCATTACGCGGGGCTCGCGTTTCAATCCATTGCTGTGGTCAGCTTTGGCTTCATCGCGTGGTTTCGCTTGCTCGCCGTGTACAAGGCAAGCGGTGTCGCATCGTTTAGCTTCTTATCCCCGGTGTTGGCCGTTCTCTTTGGATGGGCCCTATTGGGGGAACATATCGGCAGCCAAGTCTGGATCGCACTGGGACTGGTCGCTGCCGGAATTGTCCTGATCAATCGCAAATAAGTGTCAGGTCCCACAGAAAGTCGCCTGAACGACCTCTTGCTGTGTCGGAGGTGTTTGCAGGTCTGCGTATTCCTCGTTCTCTACAAACGGTTGACCCAGGGCAGCGTTCAGACGGTGGAATGGCGCATAATCCCCAGCAACAGCCGACTCGATCATCTGCTCGATACGATGGTTGCGTGGAATAAGCACTGGATTTGCCAAACGAAGTGTTTCAGCCACATTCGTTTCACGATCTACACGCGCACGCCATTTCTGTTCCCACATATCGAACACTTCCGGTGAGACGAACTGATCCCGTGCGTTTGGTTTGCCCAGCGCGTGGAACGTATTGGTGAAATCAGCTTGGTTTTCCGCCATGCCGAGCAACAATTCGGCAATCAGATCCCCATCGTCGTCTTCAGCTGTCAGCAGGCCCATTTTCGCCCGGAACCGTGTCAGCCATTGATCCTGCAACATATCAGGCATCGCATGCACGATTTCAGTGGCTTCTTCGACGGCCGCCTCTGGATCGTCCATTTGACGGATCAAGGCGGTGGCAAGTTGGGCGAGGTTCCAAACCGAAATGTCAGGTTGGTTCGAATAGGCATATCGCCCCATTCTATCAATTGAGCTGAACACCGTGTTTGGGTGATACACATCCATAAAGGCACAGGGACCGTAATCAATGGTTTCCCCCGAAATCGAGCTGTTGTCCGTATTCATTACCCCATGAATAAAACCAACAGACATCCAATGGGCGATCAATTTGGCCTGCGCATCGCGAACGGCGCGCAGCAACCCCATGGGGCCTACGGCATCGGGGTAATGACGCTCTATCGCGTAATTGGTCAATTGGGTCAGGCTGCGGGTATCTCCACGCGCGGCAAAGATCTGGAATGTTCCCACGCGCAAATGGCTTTTAGCCACACGGGTCAGAACCGCACCGGGATACCCCCGTTCGCGTTGCACTGTCTCTCCTGTCTCTACAGCAGCCAACGCGCGAGTGGTTGGGACGCCCAGCGCATGCATAGCCTCAGAGACCACGTATTCGCGCAACACCGGCCCAAGCCATGCGCGCCCATCGCCCTGTCTGGAATACGGGGTGCGCCCCGACCCTTTGAGTTGGATATCCCGGCGTACCCCGTCCGTTCCAACCGTCTCACCCAGCAAAACGGCCCGACCATCCCCCAGCTGCGGGTTATAGTTGCCAAACTGATGCCCTGAATAAAGTTGCGCCAAGGGTGTTGCGCCATCGGGGATGGCGTTCCCGGCAAAGACGCTGGCCCTTTCTTCAACCTCCCCCGGCGTGATCCCCATCACCGCGGCAAGATCAGCGTTCCACGCAATCAAATGCGGGTTCTTCACCGCAACCGGATTCTGATGAGAGAAAAACACACCCGGCATCCGGGCAAAGCTATTATCGAAGGATATAATCAGTGACATGCGCAGAACATATGCGCCAAATGCAGGATTGCCATAGCGGATCAACCTCTCATCGCGATAAACTGATCTAAATGACAAGAGGCCCTCATGACACCCGATCAGATCATCGCCCACCTGAACCTTGAACAACACCCCGAAGGCGGTTGGTATCGCCAGACGTGGGTGGCGGAAAATCAAGGGCGGCCAACAGGCACCTGCATCTACTTCCTGCTCAAAGGAGGCGAATCAAGCCATTGGCACAAAGTGGATGCGACTGAGATATGGCTTTACCATGCAGGGGCTCCGCTTACCCTGTCGCTCAGCGCCACTGACAAGGGGCCTGCCACCGATCATCTGCTCACGCCTGATCTGACACAAGGCTTTCCCCAGCTCATCGTACCCGAGGGACATTGGCAGGCTGCGCGCACCACCGGGGTCTATACACTGGTCAGCTGTACCGTATCCCCCGGGTTTCAATTCGATGGGTTTGAGCTGGCGGAACCCGGTTTTGACATCCCCCGCGCCTGAACAGGCCACCGCATGTGCGACTGGCGCCAAACCTAGAATTGAGCGCCTGCGCAGCAGGCTCCGCTTGGTTAGGCTATTGCCAGACCATCAGCCTCGCGCCATGCTCTTCCCATGGATCACCGTACACTTATCTCTTCGCTACCCGCTGACACCAAGGCGCGTCTCACACAGCGCTCAGACAGGGCTGGGCTCAGCCATCTTGCACTGCATTTCGGCCTAATTACGCTATGCACCGCAGGCATCGTGGCACAGGTCCCGTTTTGGCCGTTGCTGATGCTGCCTCAGGGGATTCTTTTAGTGTTCCTGTTTACGCTCAGCCACGAATGCACGCATCAAACCCCCTTTGAAACACGCTGGATCAACGAAGCAGTTGGCCATCTGGTTGGCGCTTTGATTGCCCTGCCGTTTATCTGGTTCCGATACTTTCACCTGGCGCACCACAAATACACCAACGACCCGGACCGCGATCCCGAGTTGGCAGGCAAGCCACGCCCTGACAGGTACATCAGCTGGCTGATCTACCTTAGTGGGTGGGGATACTGGCGCGCGATGGTCATCACCCTTTTCGCAAATGCCCGTGGTGATTTGGATGCGCCTTACCTGCCCGCACGGCAACACAAGACCATGCAGCGCGAAGCACGGGTTATACTCGCCCTCTACACGGCAATGGCACTCAGCCTGCTCATTTCCCCAATGGTGATTTGGCTTTGGCTTGTTCCCTTGCTGATCGGGCAGCCCTTTTTGCGGCTCTACCTGCTCGCCGAGCACGGGCTATGCCCCCCTGTGGCCAACATGCTGGAAAACTCGCGCACCACCTTTACCAACAAAGCTGTCCGCGCCATCGCTTGGAACATGCCCTATCATGCAGAACACCACAGCTTTCCCAATGTCCCATTTCACCAGTTGCCCGCCTTTCACGACTGGACAGCCCAACATCTGAAGTCAACGTCAGATGGGTATGGGGCCTTTACGGCTGAGTATGTTCAGTCTCTGGGACGCTAAGGATCCCACCGCCCACCAGGGCCTTGACCCCTGTGGTTCCAGGGCATGACGTTGCCATCCCCCGAGCCACCCGCACAGCCAGATAACCAAAAGCCTGCGCCTCGAGCATATCGCCATCGAGACCAACAACCTCTACCGGGTCGACGGGGCAATCCAGCGAGACGCGCAGCATTTCCATCAAGACAGGGTTGTGTCGCCCCCCCCCCGTCACCAGCACGCGCGCAGGCGGGGTTGGGCAATGTTCGATGCCCTGAACCACACCAGCAGCGCACATGCCCGTCAATGTCGCCACCGCATCCGCGTCGCTGAGCTCCTGCACCAGCTCAATCATTTCCGAGAAATCGTCACGGTCCAGCGACTTGGGCGGCATTCGTGAAAAGTAGGGTTCCGCCAGAAACAGCTCCAACGCGCCGGTTTCGACCGTGCCTTGGGCAGCGACCGCGCCGCCATTGTCCATCTCAAGCCCCAACCGGGCCTGCATCAGGTCATTGATCGGCGCATTGGCAGGTCCTGTGTCAAAGGCCAGCAAGGCGCCCGCGTCTTCTGCACGGTCAAACGACGGGTCAACATAGGTCAGGTTCCCCACGCCCCCGAGGTTGAGAAAACACAGCGGCTCAGTCGCGCCGATCCATTTGGCGCAGGCGAAATGAAAGAAAGGTGCAAGCGGTGCGCCTTCGCCGCCCATAGCGACGTCATCACTCCGAAAATCCCAGACGACCGGAATGTCCAGAGCCCCCGCCAAAAAACCGCCATCCCCAACCTGCAGCGTTCTGCGTCCCTGCGGGTCATGTGCAAGCGTCTGCCCGTGAAATCCGATCAACGCCACATCGGACGGTTCGGCCAGAGCCTCGGCATGCACAGTGTTCACAACGGCGGTGGCTGCTTCGACCTCAGGCCCGTGCCATTTCCCCAAGCCCTGTCGCAAAACAGACCGCTCTTGATCCGCGTATTCACGGTAGGCCACCTCGCCGAACCCAAAGATCGCGACCCCATCCGTTTCGATCACGGCCGTATCCACACCATCCAGAGACGTACCAGACATTGCGCCCAACGCCCGGACCGGACCTGTTTTACTGATGGCCTTGCTCATGGCCTGTTCCTTTTTGCCTGTCTGACCGGGCGCTTGCTCCCCGATCCGATCGCGTTTGACACGATATTTACTGTTAGACCCACCTTAACGCAGAGAGTCGCACTCTTTTTTCCCTGAATTCGGTTCCCACTCTCCCGATTGCACATTATACGGTGCCACGCATCTTTTTCTGTGTAATTCACCCCCAAAGGTGCACCGCAACACAAACCCGAGGCAAGACATGACCTACCATCCCAAATCGGATTTCATCGCAGTCATGATGGAACGCGGCTTTTTAGCCGATTGTACCGATTATCAGGGCCTTGATGAGGCGCTGATCAAAGGGGTCCAGCCCGGGTATATCGGCTTTGATGCAACGGCCAAGTCGTTGCACGTCGGCAGCCTGATCCAAATCATGATGCTGCGCTGGCTGCAAAAGACCGGGCACAAGCCGATCACCCTGATGGGCGGCGGCACCACCAAGGTGGGCGATCCCTCGTTCCGCGCGGATGAACGCCCCCTGCTGACCGAAGCCCAGATCGACGACAACATCGCCGGCATCAAAAAGGTATTCTCGGCCTATATCGATTATGACAGTGGCGCAGAAAATGCCGCCCTGATGCTGAACAATGCCGAATGGCTGGACGGTCTGAACTACCTTGAGTTCCTGCGCGACATTGGCCGCCATTTCTCGGTTAACCGGATGCTGGCGTTTGAATCGGTGAAATCCCGTCTGGATCGGGAACAGTCGCTGTCGTTCCTGGAATTCAACTACATGATTCTGCAGGCCTATGACTTTATGGAGCTGAACAACCGCTATGGCTGTATCCTGCAGATGGGCGGGTCAGATCAGTGGGGCAACATCGTCAACGGGATCGATCTGACGCGTCGCACCATCGAAGGACAGGTTTTTGGCCTGACTTCGCCATTGCTGACAACCAGCGACGGCAAGAAGATGGGCAAATCGCAGGACGGTGCTGTCTGGCTAAACGCTGACATGCGCTCGCCTTACGAATTCTGGCAGTTCTGGCGCAATACTACGGATGCGGATGTTGGCCGGTTCCTGAAACTATACACCGAGATGCCCGTCGATGAATGCGAGCGTCTGGGCGCCCTAGGTGGGTCTGACATCAACGCAGCAAAGGTTATTTTGGCAAACGAAGTGACAGGTCTTTTGCACGGAGCTGATGCTGCTGCCGCAGCCGAGGCCACCGCGCGTGAAGTCTTTGAAAAAGGCGGCGTCGGAGATGACTTGCCAACCCTGACCCTCAGCGCGGGGGATCTGGGCGATGGGATTTCGATTGTTCAGCTGATCGTTAAATCGGGCCTGGCCAAAACCGGGAAAGAGGCCAAGCGCCTGATCGCGGAAAACGGTGCCAAACTGGATGATGCGCCGCTCACCGATGCCGGGCTAATGATCGACGCCGCTGCGCTGTCCTCGCCGCTCAAGTTGAGCGCGGGCAAAAAGCGCCATGCATTGGTGCAGCTGGGTTAAAGAAAGAGCCAGTCGATCAGGCTGAGCCCCAGAAAAACAGGAACAGACAAGGCGGTTGCCCCCAATAGGGCGGCCGCCTTTGTCATGCGTGGGGTTGGGGCTGTGTGGCCATAGACTTTGTTCATGACGCCATTAACCACGCGTTAGGTTTCATGATTGTTAATGAGCCCATGTTTGATGCGCCCCCACCCGCCACGTCATCCGCCCTGCAGCAAAGCCCGGAATTTGCCGCGACCCTGCGCGACATTGGTCGCCCTCCAAGGGTTCTGGATGATCAAACCCTTGCGTTTCATCGCCGCTTACCAATTGGGATTCGACTGGCTGTGCTGTCTCGGGCGCAGGTGAACATCGACACATTGCCGGGGTCCATTCGCCGCGCGGGACTGCACCGGACGCCCCTGATCATTAACCCTGACACCCCAACACCGCAGTTGTCTGAAATAGGGGCAGTTCCCCTGGTCAGCCCGGTCTCTGTGGCGGATCTGGACCTGACAGGGGACTTGCGCGCGCAATTGCATCAGAAATGGCGAAACCGGTTGACCTATGGCGAAAGCCAAAGCCTGCGCATGACTCGGCAGAACATGCCGCTTGACCCTAAGCATTGGCTGTTGACCGCCACACAGGCACAGCAACGCGCACGCAGATACAAGACATGGCCCGTGCCCTTGACCCTCGCCTATGCTCAGGCAAACAAAGGGCAAGCCAAACTGTTTACCGCCTTTGCGGACACGACCCCCGTCGCCGCCATCCTGATCTTGTGCCACGGCGACAGTGCGACCTATCATCTGGGCCACACCACGGCGCGCGGGCGACACCATTGCGCCCATAACCTGCTGATGTGGGAGGCCATGGTCTGGCTGGCCCGCAAAGGGCACCGGAATTTGGACCTTGGCCTGATCTCGACCGAAGACTCGCCGGGATTGGCCCGGTTCAAATTGGGAACCGGGGCCCGTCCCCGTCGATTGGGTGGGACATGGGGCTGGTGGCCCATTTTGGGACAAACGCTGCGTCCCCTCGCCGCGATGGACACAAAGCTGATGGCGCACAGCTAGACTCACTCCTTTGCCCATGATTATTTGAACACATGTTCATATCATGGGAGAGGAGCCCCACATGCAACTGTCCACCACCGCCGCCGTCGTCACAGGCGGCGCCTCGGGTCTGGGTGAGGCCACGGCCCGCCACTTTGCAGCAAACGGTGCTCAGGTCACCATTCTGGACCGCGACGCTGAGCGCGGGCAGCAAGTAGCCAAAGAAATCGGCGGTCATTTTGCCCAAACAGATGTCACAGACGAAGTGTCTGTTGCCGCAGCCATTGCCCACGCTATGGAAAAAATGGGAAAAATCACCGCCTGCGTGAACTGCGCCGGTATTGCCTATGGCATCAAAACCGTGGGGCGCGACGGTCCGCACCCGCTGGACGCGTTCAAACGCACCATCGACATCAATCTGGTCGGCAGCTTTAATGTTGCGCGTCTTGCTTCGGTTGAAATGGCGAAAAACGACCCCGAATCTGACGGCGGCCGGGGTGTGATCATCAACACTGCTTCTATCGCCGCGTTTGACGGTCAAAAAGGTCAGGCCGCCTACGCTGCCTCTAAGGGCGGTGTTGTTGGCATGACTCTGCCCATGGCGCGGGATCTGTCATCGACCGGGATTCGGGTCATGACCATTGCCCCCGGTATTTTTATGACGCCTATGCTGGCGGGCCTCCCCGAAGAGGTGCAACAGCAGCTGGCGGCTGATGTGCCAAATCCGGCGCGCCTTGGGGATCCGTCAGAATACGGCCGTTTGGCTGGATTTATCGTCGAGATGGGATATCTCAACGGTGAAGTCATCCGTTTGGATGGCGCGCTGCGCATGCGCTAAGACGATTTAAGACAGGAGGGCGCGGATGACACCGTTGCAAAAAATGCTGGCCGGGGATTGGTATAGCTGCCTTGATCCAGAGCTGGAAGATTTACGCGACCGCGCCCGACTTGCCTTGTATCACAACAATCATCGCGCCCCTGATAAACGGCGTGATCTGGTGCCCGAACTGGTGGATCTGTTCAGTGCAGTTGGCAATGATTGCTATATTGAGGGGTGGTTTCACTGCGCCTATGGCATGAACATCACCCTTGGGGATCGCGTTTTTCTGAACACCGGATGCACCATCCTTGATTCGGCCCCTGTCAGCATTGGGGACGACACCATGCTGGGTCCTGCGGTGCAGATCTATTGCGCGCAACATGCCAAAGACCCAACAGAACGCAAGGCTGGGTTGGAAATTGCCCTGCCCGTGACTATCGGCGCAAATGTGTGGATCAGTGGCGGGGCCATCATTATGCCCGGCGTCACGATCGGAGATCGTGCCATCGTGGGTGCCGGCAGTGTCGTGCTAAAGGACGTCCCCGCAGACGCACGCGTTGTTGGCAACCCCGCGCGCGCCTTACCGTAAATCAGCCTGCCGCCTTTTCCTCAAGCTCCAACCATTCTTCTTCGGAGGCGCTCAGTTTTTCTTGTCGCTGGACCAAGGCTTCGGTGGCTTTCTGAAACTTAACCGGCTCGCGGGTGTAAAGTTCAGGATCAGCCATCAGCTCTTCGAGTTTGGCAATTTCGGCTTCAAGGCGCTCAATCTCGGACGGTAGCTTTTCCAACCGGTGCTTTTCGGCAAAAGACAAACCCGTTTTGGCTTTGCTCTCTTGCTTCACCTTTGCCTTTGATGCCTTTGCTTTTTCTGCCTTTTCCCCTTCGGAAGGGGTACGTTGTGCGATGTAATCGCTCCACCCGCCAGCATAAACCGTGGCGGTTCCGTTGCCTTCCATCGCGACCGTCGTGTTGGCCACACGGTCAAGAAAGTCACGATCGTGGCTGACCAACAGCACGGTTCCATCATAGTCGTCCAACAGCTCTTGCAGCAGATCCAGCGTTTCCACATCCAGATCGTTGGTCGGTTCATCCATCACCAACAGGTTCGAGCTGTGCGCCATCAGTTTAGCCAACAGAAGTCGCGCCTTTTCCCCCCCAGACAGAGAGCGTACCGGCGCACGCGCCTGACGTTCGTCGAACAGGAATTCCTTGAGATAGCCAACGACGTGTTTTGGGTTCCCGCGCACCATGATCTGATCCGCTTTGCCAGACACCCGCATCGACGGATCGCCTGTCAGGCTGTCCCAGAGGGTCATATCCGGATCCAACTGAGCGCGGGCCTGATCAAACACAGCCACTTCGAGATTGGTGCCCTGACGCACTTGTCCAGCATCGGGTTCAATCTGTCCAAGCAGGATGTTGATTAAAGTGGTCTTACCAACCCCATTCGGGCCCACAAAAGCTACACGATCCCCGCGCTGCACCTTGAGGTCAAAGTCCCGAATGATCTGTTTGTCGCCAAATGTCTTTGAAATGCCCTCGGCTTCGATCACCTTGCGGCCCGACTTTGGGCCCGCTTCCAAGGCGAATTCCGCTGCACCCTGTCGCTTGATCTGACCCGCGCGCTGTTGCCGCAAATCGTTCAGAGCGCGCACGCGCCCCTGATTGCGTTTGCGCCGCGCGCTGATGCCCTCAACCGCCCATCTGGCCTCGGCCTTGATCAGGCGGTTCAACTTGTGGCGTTGGGTGTCTTCTTCGTCCCAAATCTGGTCACGCCAAGCCTCAAAAGCCTCGAAACCCTTTTCCTGACGGCGCACCATTCCCCTATCAACCCAGAGGGTTGCCCGGGTAAGTTCACGCAAAAATGCCCTATCGTGGCTGATCAAAACATAAGCCGTACGTGTGGATTTCAATTCGTTTTCCAGCCAACCGATCGCTTCGATATCCAAGTGGTTGGTCGGCTCGTCCAGCAACATCAAATCCGGGGCTTCGGCCATGAGTTTTGCCAAAGCAGCCCGACGCCGCTCCCCTCCCGATGCGGTATCAACCGCGCGGGAGGGGTCAAACTTTAGCCCTTCGCCAGCGCGCTCAACCTTGTACAGTTCCCCCGGTTCCAACCCGCTCGCGGCATAGTCCCCCAATGTCGCAAAATCGCCCATGTCGGGGTCTTGCTCCATGTAGCCCACCGATCGTCCGGGCGGCACGACGATATCGCCCCGATCCGCTTCGACCAGACCGGCCATGACCTTCATCAAGGTGGATTTACCTGATCCGTTGCGCCCCACCAAAGCGACGCGGTCGCCAGGTTGAACCACCAGATCAAGATCCGAAAAAACCGGGTCGCCGCCAAAGGTCAGCGAAATACCGGACATCTGCAATAAGGGAATACGTGCCATACCGTCGAGCTAAACCGCAGAATTTGGGGCGTCAACGTCTCAACCCCATCTTTTGCAAAATACTGGCGGCTTCAAGCAATCGCACGCAACAATCGCTTGCGCGCGGGCGGGATCGCCGCGATCTCAAGCCCGGTAAAGACGTGCAACGTGTTCAGATGTCGGTCAATCACCGCATGATCGCTTACCCAGCCCCCCATCATCAAATAGGTCCGCAACAAAGGCGGCATTCTCAGCATTGCTTTTTTGCTGTCCGGTTTCCGACGCAGACGCGCGGCATAACGAAAGACATCTGGGGCTTTAACTCGGGGCAGCCAGCGACTGGGCCCCAAGTGCCGGTGTTTCAGCATCGCAAACGCATCCAGATAGGAATCTGTTTCCGTGCCTGCGAAAGAAGAACACCCAAACAGCATTTCGATACCGTTTTGATCGACATACCGGGTCATTGCCCCCCAAGCGACGCGCAATATGTCAGGGTCACCCCGGTCTGGGTCGATACAGAATCGCCCCATTTCAACCATTTTGCCGCTGAACCCCTGCATCGCAGACAAATCATAAAACTGGGCTGAATAACTGCGACCGATCTCAGCCCCGCCCGTCAGCTCCAGCATGCGAAAGCAGCAGACAAGCGCGTTGTCGGATTCGCTATCTTCGACCAGGACATGCTGGCACTGACCATCAAATGAATCTTGATCCAGCGCAGCGGTGCCAAAAGCCCGCGAGCGCAAAGCCTGCGCCGCCGTCATATCTGCCGACGATCGGGCCAATCTGGCGTGAAAGCGCCCTTTGCTCAGTAGCTGTGCATGTGCCAATGTACCGGCCCTTTGCAAGATCACCCGCTCACGTTGTCCCGCTTGGCCTATCATACAGACTGTTTCAGCAAAGTGACGTCTGATTTACTGCCCCAAGGCCGCCGCGGGGTTGAAGTTGCCCAAGTTCCCCAAAAGCTGACGCAGGAACGTGCTGCTTTCAACACTGGAGGTCGTGACACGACGTTGCAAGGCAATCACACGCCCATCTTCCAACCCAAAGCGTTCCACATTTTTGACAGTGCCCGACTGATTGAAACTGATCGCAACCAGCTCACGTGACACAATCTGCGGGGCGCGCGGTCCGTAATGGCGCATGCGGGTGGCGACATAATACAGGCCTGATTCGTCCAACACACCACCTGAGCTGGGCGCGCCGACCGCTTCGATGACGCTGTCGCGGGTATCAACGCCGACCTTAATCTCGTTCAACTCATCGGGCGTCGGTGTATAGCCGTGGTTCCGATAGACTGCTGAACAAGCTGCCAAAGTCCCAACCGTAACCGCGACCAGCGTAAACCGAGTCGTAGATTTCTTCAGCTGAGTGAATGTGAACATCGCTGCCCCCTTGCTTTGGCTTCTTGCGCCTTTTATCCCGATTATAGAAACCGACGCTCTGGTTCAACCAACGAAAGCCCCTTGATGACCAACCCTTCTGCACTGCGCGTGGCCGATTTGCCGCAGAATACCTCTTCTTCCTTTTCTCTGCGCCCCTCTGCGTCAGAGCTGAAAACCATCGCTGCCGAACTGAATTTGCTAGGTCTGCGCAAAGTCAGCTTTGAAGGGCAGATCAAAGCGCAAGGAAAAAAAGACTGGCTGTTGACCGCCAAACTGGGCGCAACTGTCGTGCAGCCCTGTGTTGTCACATTGGATCCCGTCAGTACGCGCATTGATGTGCCTGTTCGCCGGGTTTATATGGCTGAGTGGGAAGAGCCCGTAGAAGACGACGTTGAAATGCACGAGGATGACGAAGTCGAAGCGCTCGTAGACTATATCGACCCGGCGGTTGTCATGATCGAATCCCTATCGCTGGCCCTGCCCCAGTATCCCCGCGCCACTGACGCAGATGTCAGCGAAGCGGTGTTTACGGAGCCCGGCAAGAAGCCAATGACCCAAGAAGATGCCAAACCCTTTGCGGGATTAGCGGCTTTGCGCGATTCTCTTAAAAAAGAGGAATGACACCGCTGACAAAAGCTGCCATAGGAGGCGCCTGTAAAAACCGCTTGATCACAGCGAGAATCGCAGTATTTTCGCGCGCTCATCGGATTTAAGGTTGGACATCGCCGGGGCTGAGGCCTAAACGCACGTCAAACTGCTAGAAACGAACAATGTAACACGGCCTTCGGGAACGCCCACCGGCCCAGATAGACAAAGGTTGAGACGATGGCTGTCCAACAGAACAAAGTATCCAAGTCGCGCCGCAACAACCGCCGTGCACACGATTCCCTGGTTGCTGCAAACCCTAACGAATGCTCGAACTGCGGTGAGCTGAAGCGCCCACACCACGTTTGCGCATCTTGCGGTCACTACGACGACAAAGAAATCGTTGCGCAGGTTGACGAGATCGATCTGGACGAAGACGCGGCCTAAGTCCCCTTCTCAAGCAGGCCCAGCATGACGGCGCAACCAGATCAGACAGGCGATTCTAACGGTCGCATTATCATTTCGGTTGACGCCATGGGCGGTGACGCCGGTCCTTCGGCGGTTGTCGCAGGCATTGCTAAGTCGGCAGAGAAGAACCCGGATATCGGGTTCATTCTTCATGGGCCCGAAGACTCACTGAAAAAGTTAGTCGCACGGCGACGCATCCTCGAAGGGCGCGTCGCCTTTCGCGATTGTGCGGGCGTCGTCACAATGGACGACAAACCCAGTCAAGTTGTGCGCCACGGCAAAAAGACATCCATGTGGTCCACATTGGAATCGGTGCGCAAAGGCGAAGCCAGCGGCGCTGTTTCCTGTGGCAACACAGGGGCGTTGATGGCGCTATCTATGATGCGCTTGCGCAAACTGCCCGGCGTGAACCGCCCGGCAATTGCGATTCTGTGGCCTTCGCTCAACCCACAGGGCTTTAATGTCATGTTAGATGTTGGTGCTGATGTGCGCGCCGACGCGCAAGATTTGCTTCAATATGCCCTGATGGGGGCCTCATATGCGCGCAATGGGTTGGACCTCTCGCGTCCGCGTGTGGGTCTCTTGAATGTTGGCACCGAAGAACACAAAGGCCGCACAGAGCTGAAAGAGGCGCATACCCTGATTGCCGAATTCGCCGATACCGCAAATTTTGAATTTGTTGGCTTTGTCGAAGGCAGCGATATCCCCGGCAACGCTGCAGATGTTATTGTCACCGACGGGTTTACCGGCAATGTTGCGATCAAAACCGGAGAGGGCACCGCCAGCTTGGTTGGAGAGCTGCTAAAACAGGCGTTTAAATACTCTTGGTTGTCGCAACTGGCTTCGGTCCTGGCGATTACGTCGCTCCAGCGTTTGAAAAAACGCATTGACCCCCGGCGTGTCAACGGTGGGGTTTTCCTGGGATTGAACGGAACTGTTATCAAATCCCACGGTGGCGCCGACGCGACCGGTGTTTCGGCGGCCGTTAAGCTGGCCTTTACCCTTGCACAGTCTGGATTTTCGGAAAAACTCGCGGCCCGTGTTGCATCTATCGAAGAGCTAAAACAAGATGTGGCCAGTGCTGCATCACCAGCATCCCCAAAACAAGAAGGCAGATAACCCCGCATGACAGGCCGCGCAGTCGTCACAGGTGTCGGACACTACTTGCCGGAACGCGTTGTTCCCAATGCAGAATTCGAAGAAACTCTGGAAACCACAGACGACTGGATTCGCAGCCGCTCTGGCATCGAACGCCGTCACTTTGCAGCCGACGGGGAAACAACGTCGGACTTGGCGATCAAAGCGGCACGCGCGGCATTGGCTGATGCCGGTGTCGAAGCAGACGATGTCGATGCCATTATCGTAGCCACGTCGACAGCCGATCTCACCTTCCCTTCGGCTGCGACCATGGTTCAGGCCGGACTTGGGATGACATCTGGCTTTGCTTTCGACGTTCAGGCGGTCTGCGCTGGATTCGTTTACGCCCTAAGTAACGCAAATGCATTAATCGTTTCGGGTCAGGCCAATCGCGTTCTGGTCATCGGCGCGGAAACGTTTTCACGAATCATGGACTGGACCGACCGGTCTACCTGTGTGTTGTTTGGCGACGGCGCCGGGGCCTTGCTGTTGGAATCCCAAGACACACCGGATCAGGATCGCGGCATTCTTTCTGTCGATCTGAATTCAGACGGACGGTACAAAGATCTACTGTATGTCGATGGCGGAGTGTCCACGCAAACGACCGGCCATCTGCGCATGCAAGGCAACCAGGTCTTTCGCCATGCCGTTGAAAAACTTGCAAAAACTGCCAACGCTGCTTTGGAAAAAGCCGGGCTGAGCGCGCAGGATGTCGACTGGATTGTGCCCCATCAGGCCAACATTCGCATCATTCAGGGCACTGCCAAAAAGATGGGCCTCAGCATGGATAACGTGGTCGTGACGGTTCAAGATCACGGCAATACGTCGGCTGCATCGATCCCGTTGGCCCTGTCTGTTGGCAAAGCACGCGGTCAAATCAAGCAAGGAGATCTGATCGTAACCGAGGCGATTGGCGGCGGTTTGGCATGGGGCGCAGTCGTCATTCGGTGGTAAATTTTACCGCCGTTAACTTATCACTCGCAATTCATTGATATTGACAGGTAAATTCTCATACCCCTATGATTTATCAGCAACATGGGGGACGGTATGGGTGATAAAACTCTAACACGGATGGATTTGAGCGAAGCGGTTTTTCGTGAGGTTGGTCTATCACGCAACGAAAGTGCACAGCTTGTCGAAGGCATGCTGGAACATATGTCGGACGCTTTGGTCCGGGGGGAACAGGTTAAGATTTCGTCGTTTGGTACGTTCAGCGTCCGTGATAAATCTGCGCGTATTGGGCGTAATCCCAAGACCGGCGAAGAGGTACCAATCCAGCCTCGCCGCGTTTTGACCTTTCGCCCGTCCCATTTGATGAAGGACCGGGTTGCGGCCGGGAACCGAAAATAAATTAGGAACTTAGACACATGAGCAAGTCACGCGACGCCTTTCGCACAATCAGCGAAGTAGCGGAATGGCTGGGAATTCAAGCCCATGTGTTACGGTTCTGGGAAAGCAAGTTTTCTCAGGTCAAACCTGTGAAGCGGGCCGGCGGGCGGCGCTATTACCGCCCTGCCGACATGCAGTTGATTGGTGGAATCAAAAAGCTACTCCATGATGATGGGCTGACGATCAAGGGCGTGCAAAAAATCTTGCGCGAAAATGGCGTGGCCCACGTCAGCGCCCTGTCACAAGGGCTGGACGAAATGGCCCATACCGTCGCGGCAGATCAGGAAACGGTCGTCAAGTTTCAGGGCAAACCCTTTCTGTCCAGCGAGGTTGCGCAGATTGATATGGATCTGGGCCCCGAGCCCGAAGACGATCCCGATGATACTGCGGTGGTCGCTCTTGCGCCTCAGAATCCGGCGGTGAATGCCCCCGCTGCCCCCCCTGTTGCGGAACCAGAGCCGACCGAACCGGTCGTCGCAGCTGCACAAGAAACAGATTCGCCTGTGGCTGTTGAAATTGCAGAAGAATACGCACCCGGCCCCTTGCAAAAACTTTGCGAGAACACTGTTTTTTCCACCACAACTCTGACTGCCATACGCCCAATTGCCAATGAACTAAGGGCTTGGCTTGATCGGCAGGAAACAAGTTCTGCAAGTTCGTAAAAAAGCCTCAGATTACCTCTTGCCCCGCCCGTCAAAACCGTTATGAAAGCTCCAACGTCGGGCTATGGCGCAGCCTGGTAGCGCGTCCGTCTGGGGGACGGAAGGTCGCAGGTTCGAGTCCTGCTAGCCCGACCAAAAATCGCCGACGTTAAGATGATGGCAAACCCCGGCCTCCAAGAACGAGAGGACTTGGGATGACCGGTGTTTGCCCAAATCAGAAAATCGAAGCGATGGTCGTGGATGGATCAATCCACGCCACCCCTTCTATTCTTCCTGAACAAATACAGCCTGCAAGCCTGGATTTACGTCTGGGAACAACAGCTTACCGTGTTCGCGCCTCTTTCCTTGCGGGAGAGGGTCGCACCGTTTCCGAACGGCTCGACGAATTTGAAATGCACCGCATCGACTTGAGCCAGGGCGCTGTTCTGGAAAAAGGCTGCGTGTATCTGGTCCCCCTCATGGAATCATTGGCCCTGCCCGCAGACATGAGCGCAGTGGCGAATGCCAAAAGCTCGACCGGGCGATTGGATCTGTTGACCCGCACGATCACCGACGGTGGCACCGAATTTGACCGTGTTCCGTCTGGCTACACTGGTCCGCTCTTTGCCGAAATCTGCCCTCGCTCGTTTTCCGTTCTCGTGCGTCCGGGAATGCGACTGAACCAGATTCGGTTCAGGCAAGGTCAGGCCGTATTGTCAGATGACGAGTTGACCGCATTGCATGGCGAAACGCGGCTGGTTGATGGGGAAGCGGTTATTCAGGATGGGCTCGGCTTTTCCGTCGATCTGCAACTTCCTGGAACGGACCTTGTTGGGTATCGGGCTAAACCTCACACCGGGGTGATTGATCTGGATCGCATCGGCGAATACGACCCTGCCGATTACTGGGAAGAAGTACGCACACGGGATGGTTGCATCATCCTTGATCCCGGCGCGTTCTACATTCTGGTCAGCCGCGAGGCTGTCCATATCCCACCGCTGTATGCCGCTGAAATGGCCCCCTATCTGGCGATGGTTGGCGAATTCCGGGTCCATTACGCTGGCTTCTTTGATCCCGGTTTCGGCCATGCCGAAGCTGGTGGCGAAGGATCGCGTGGGGTACTCGAAGTACGCTGCCACGAAGCGCCCTTTGTTTTGGAACATGGCCAAGTTGTTGGCCGTCTTGTTTACGAGAGAATGGCCGAAATGCCGACCCAATTGTACGGGGCTGGCATCGCTTCAAACTATCAGGGGCAAGGTCTGAAGCTGTCGAAACACTTCAAAACCCCATCCTAACTCGCTCTATTTAATGACAGAACGACTTTCGAGATCATCGCTGATCTCAGCCTGAACGCTGCGCTCTAGATGGGTGGACAGCGACACAAAGGTGCGCGTGCCTCGGACCCCTTCGACATCATAGATCTGCGCCAACAGCCCTTCTAACGCCAAGGGCGAGGCAACACGCACCTTGATGATGAGGCAGGTATCACCGGTTACCCCATGGATCTCTTCGACCTCAGGGCGGTCCTCCAACGCAAGCATCGCGCGGGTTTTGCCCCATCCGGTCGTATCAACATGAATGAATCCCAACAATGGCTTGCCAACTGCGGCCCCATCCAGCTGAGCGACCGTCGACTTGATCACCCCACTGGATCGCAACCGTTTGACCCGCTCATGCACGGCCGGGGCGGACAACCCCACCTCACGGCTGATTGCGGCATAGCTTTGCGTGGCGTCCTGGCTCAGCGTGCCTAATATCTTTCGGTCCAAATCATCCAATGGCCGCCCCGCACCGGGTGATTTCCGAAGATCCTCTGGTTTTGCCACAGCCATATCGTTTTCCTTTTGCCGTACCTCATTCCAAGGAATAGCACTAACACCGAACAACATTCATGGATATTGCACATGTGGGCGCCGATTCTCATTCTACTCAGTTCAATCGGCATCATTGGTGCAAATTCGCTGCTGCTTGCGCCGATTGTCTCTGCCGTGGGTCAAACGCTGGGCGTTCCGGCCGCCCAAGTCATGCATGCAGCCAGTGCCTATGGGCTTGGCACCGCATTCGCCGCACTGACCCTTGCACCCCTGTCTGATCGCTATGGTGCAGGCCGCATGCTGCGCGCAGCCCTGATTGGGCTGGCCCTCGGGTTGGCGGCGAGCGCATGGGCCCCCACCTTGTTTGCCTTGGTCAGTGCGCAGGCACTTTGCGGTATCGCGTCGGGAATTGCCCTGCCCGCCATCTATGCCCTCCCCTCGTCAATCGCCCCTACAGGGCGCGAGGCGCAGGTAACAGGTGCGGTCCTAACGGGTTGGACAGTTTCTCTGGTGCTTGGCGTCAGTGTCTCGGCCTATGCAACCGATCTCGTCGGATGGCGCGCCGTTTATGCGGTTTTGACAGCTGCTGCTGCCCTGCTGTGGGTGCTGTCCGCACCCCTGCGCAGCATGGGCGCTGGCAGTGGGCGGTTAACATCACCGCTCAGCGCGTTGCGAGTACCCGGCCTGAGACGGGCGTTAACCGCTGTATCCCTGATCATGACAGCCTTTTACACGTCGTATTTCTTTATGGGCATCCATGTCACCGAAGTTCTGAACGGGACCAGCGCAATGGCGGGCGCAATTTCGCTCAGCTATGGAATTGGATTCGGGCTAGCAGTGTTGGTGGATCCAATCCTCGATCGAGTGGGCTTGGCGCGTGCAACGGCCCCGTTGTTTGCAATGGTCGCGGTCAGCTATGGCTTGATGGCCATGGCGTCACATAGCTACTTTGGGCTGGTCGGTTTTGCGTTTTTGTGGGGCATTGGCCAGCACCTTGCGCTGAACCTTGTGGTGGCGCGGCTGACAGCGCTGGACCCGGTGCAACGTGGCGCGATCATGGGGTTGAACAGCACAGTTACCTACCTGTGCGTGTTCCTATCCCCGTTCATCGGGTCCGTGCTGTTTTCTCAGTTTGGGCTCATCGGGTGTTTGACAGCTTCGGCTCTGTTTTGCCTGATCGAAGCGATCGAAGCCCTGAGCCTGCGCCGGTCAGTTACATCCGGGTCGACTGTTGTGCAGCCCTAGCCGCCCGGCGGGCTTGGCGCATTTCACGCTTTGCCAACCGCTCGGCCGAGGGTTGTTGCTGGTGGGGCGTAGATTTGATGCCCAATTCAGAATCCATTTCCTGATGGGACCTGCTTTTGCGCTGCCCCCGGCTTGCAACCGCGTCGATACCGGCGTTGATACCCGAATTGACCAACCGCCGCATGACGGTGCGGATGATCATGTTGATGACTTGATTCATGTTCATGTCAGATGTCCTGTGTCGCTGCCCGAACCACTTGTGGTCTATAAAATAGTGTGAAAATGCGCCGTTTTGAGGGCATTTACATTAAGGATCTTCGAAAAGTTCGCTCTGCTCGTCATCCTCATCGTCGTCATCCCGCGCTGTTCCCAAAGGGAACATCCCCGGCGGCGGCCTGTTTTCCAACAATCCTGCGGCGCGCAGTTCTTTCAGCCCCGGTAGATCACGTGCGCTTTCCAATCCGAAATGATCCAAGAACTGGGGCGTCACAACAAAAGTCACGGGACGTCCCGGAGTCATACGCCGTCGGCCAAGACGAATCCACTCCATCTCCAAAAGTTGATCGATCGTGCCCCGCGACACCGATACGCCGCGAATTTCTTCGATTTCGGCCCGTGTCGTGGGTTGATGATAGGCGATGATCGCCAAGGTTTCGATGGCGGCACGGCTGAGCTTGCGCTGCTCAACCGTTTCTTTTTGCATCAGAAACCCTAGATCAGGCGCGGTGCGCATGGCCCATGTATCGCCAATGCGCACAACCCGCACCCCGCGCCCCTCATATCGGGTTCGCAGGTGCGCTAGTGCTTCGGGCACATTGCACCCATGGGGCATGCGTTGTTCCAGCTCTTTGACCGTCACCGCCTCGGCGCTGGCAAAGAGAACCGCTTCGACCATGCGTTCCTGTTCGGCCATTGGGGGCGCTTCAAACAAGCTTTCTCCGGTGTCACTCACGCTTATGCTCCCTCTTACGCAGATGGATTGGGGAGAAACTCTCTGTCTGTTTGATCTCCAGATGCCCCTCTTTCACCAACTCGAGCGAGGCTGCAAAGGTGGCGGCTGTGGCAGACCGACGCCGTGTCGGATCGCCATTCCACCCTTCGGGCAAGTAGCTGATCATATCCGTCCAGGCACCGGCAAATCCGATCAGGCCTCGCATGCGCTCCAATGCCTCTTCCATGGTGAACACCGAATCCCGATCCATCACAAAGGGGCGGAATTCATCCCGCGTTCGGATACGCGCATAGCCCTGCATCAGCTCCAGCAAAGTCGCCGAATAGGTCACGGTTCGGATTTTGGTGATATCTTCGCCCTGACCACGCGTAAAAAAATCGCGCCCCAGCTGATCGCGGGCCATCAGGCGTGCCGCAGAATCCCGCATTGCCTGCAAACGTTCCAATTGGAACGCCAGATGTGCTGCCAATTCAGCACCGGTCGGCCCCTCTTCGCTGGGGTCCGGCGGCAAAAGCAGGCGTGATTTAAGAAACGCAAGCCAGGCTGCCATCACCAGATAATCCGCCGCCAGCTCGATCCGCAGCGCTTTGGCTTGTTCGACAAAGGCAAGGTATTGGCGCGCCAGATCCAACACTGAAATCCGGCGCAGATCGACCTTTTGGGTGCGTGACAAAGACAGCAACACATCCAACGGGCCCTCGAACCCGTCCACATCCACAATCAACGCTTCGGCCGCTAATCGTTCAGCGACCGAGACCTGATCGTCGGAAAAAAGGTTATCCGTCATACACCTGCCCGCCCATAAGGCGAGATAGTTCCGCTTCGGCGGCCACTGTGTCAAGGTTTTCGGGTGCTACCCGGGCCGCGATGGCCCGTTCTGCCCGCGCCTGTGCCGCATCCGTCATGACACCCGCGGCCTCGGCAACCTCAGCGCGCTCAGACAAGGTGCCGTTGCAGTGCAAGATCACATCACAGCCTGCGTTGATCGCTTGGCGGGACAAGTCCCCCAACGACCCACTCAGCGCCTTCATTGAAATGTCATCGGTCATGATCAAGCCGTCAAAGCCGATATTGTCCCGGATCACGTCCATCATCGGCGCCGAAATCGTGGCCGGTGCCGCATCAATCTGATCATAGACCAGATGCGCTGTCATCCCCAACGGCAGATCATTCAACGCTCGGAACGGCGCAAAATCAGTATCTTCAAGCTCTTCCAGATCCGCCGTTACATGGGGCAAATCGAAATGGCTGTCTTGCGTCGCGCGCCCATGGCCCGGAATGTGTTTCACAATTGGCAACACGCCACCGTCCAAATGCCCCTGCGCAACGGCACGCCCCAGTCGGGAAACGGTTTGCGCCGTGTCCCCATAACAGCGATTGCGCAAAAACGCGTGGGTTTCGGGCTGCGCGATGTCCACCATAGGGGCGCAATTGCTATCAATGCCCAAGGCGAGCAGTTCATGCGCAATCAACCGATACCGCAGATACATCGCCCGTTCGGCGTGTTCCCCTGCCTGTGCAGCATGATCCAACGGGGATTTCCACACCCGCGCCAATGGGGCCCGCAGACGCTGAACGCGCCCACCTTCTTGGTCGATTGTAATTGGGCAGTGCCAGCCAACCGCATCGCGGAAATCACCACACAACGCACGGATTTGACCCGTTGTTTCGATGTTGCGTGCAAACAAAATGAACCCAAACGGGTTCATTTCGCGAAACAACGCCTTTTCGCCAGATGTCAGCCGAAACCCATCTGCATCCAGAATGGAGGCCCCGAAATTCATCGAGTCGTAACCGGAATACAATCCGCTTTTGCAGCAACCAGCGCGGAACAGAACCGGCGCGCATCGCTCAATCCGCTGAATCCCATGGCCCGGAGACGATAAAAAGTACGTCCGCCGCTGGACGCTTTTTGCACAACCCGCTTTTTGCCATCCATGTAATCGCCGAACCGGGCATTCAGGCGGTCCCATTCCGCGCGGGCAATTTCAGGGCTGTCATAGGCCCCAAGCTGCGCCAATCGCGTGCCAACCGGCAGGCTTTCGGCATCGATATCTAGGCTGGCCGCCGTAGCTACAGCAGAATTGATCGCTTCGTTCAACGTAGAGGAACTGACCGAGGCCTGTACCACACGGGCCGGACGGACGCGCGGGCGCAAGGATCGCTGCACGCCCGGCTCATCCAACAACGCGATCGCAGGCTGTTGCGCCACAAGATCCGCTGGATCAATCGCCGCCAACGGTTCTGGCTGCACAATTCCCACGGCCTGTGTCTCGGGCAAAGCCGCATCAATCACAGACAAAGGCTCAACCCCATCCGTCAGCTCGGCTACCAATTCATCGACTGACCCATTGCGAAATGCGTCCAGCGCATTTTCACCAACTTCGTTCAGCGCAACCTGCGTGGTCGCGAGTTGCCCCATTGGCGCATCTTCTTCGGCCAGTGACACCGGCCGTGGAGCCAGCATCAACCGGTCAGCGGGTGCCGCCGCAGTGCCTTGTGCAGCAACATTGTTCACTGCAAGACCTTGATGGTCCGCAGGCGTGCCACCGGGTTTTTCAGGCTGAATGCGCATCGGACCTTCGATCGCGCGCACAACGGGGACACCGCTGACGTCACGTGCCACCAGTTTGAACCCCCAAACGCCAATACCAACAACCAGCGCGAGCGACCCAACCGCCCCCAAAAGGGTGACCATACGGCTTGTAGCAAAGCCGGATGCCGCAGGCCCATCATGGCCCAACCCGTCGTGATTATCAGCTTCATAAAGAGGCTCAGGCGCCCCTTGTGGGGGCATCTGATAGGTATAATGCACCTGTTGCGGAGCAACCTGCCCCGTGTAGTCAAAACTCGCCATGTCCGCCTCACTGCCCTCGTGCGTCAATGCGCCAAGGTTGTCTTATGTCTGCCTCAGACCGGCGGTTTCGGGCGGTTTATATTACCGCATCTCCTGCGCCGGATTGACCCCTAGAATACCAAGACCCGCAGAAATAACAACGGCTACAGACTGTGCCAGTGCCATTTTTGCCTGACTTGTGGCCGCATCGCCATCTTGAATGAATCGCAGCTCGGTTAATTCGTTGCCGCGGTTCCATAATGCGTGAAAATCTCCAGCTAATTCATATAGATAGAAGGCAACGCGATGGGGTTCATTGGTACGCGCAGCGGTTTCAATCAAGCGTGGCCATTCTGCCAGTTTCTTGGCAACAGCCAGCTCTGCTTCATGATCAACCTTGCTCAGATCCGCCGCTTTCAACGTCGCCTCGTCTGCGGCAATCCCGGCTTCTGCGGCGCGGCGCAGAACGCTCATGACGCGTGCGTGGGCATACTGAACATAGAACACGGGGTTCTCGCGGCTCTGCTCTAGCACTTTGTCGAAATCAAAGTCGAGCGAAGCATCGTTCTTGCGAGTCAGCATCACAAAACGGGTCACATCAGGACCAACCTGATCCACCACATCGCGCAGGGTAATGAACGTCCCTGCCCGTTTGGACATCTTGAACGGTTCGCCGTCCTTCCACAGCTTCACCAGCTGGGTCAGCTTGATATCCAGCGGCACGGTGCCCCCGGACAAAGCCGAAACCGCCGCCTTCATCCGCTTGACGTATCCACCATGATCGGCCCCAAACACATCGATCAGCTCATCAAAGCCACGACTGACTTTGTCGTAGTGATACGCGATATCCGGCGCGAAATAGGTCCAACCGCCGTCAGACTTTTTAACCGGACGGTCCACGTCATCGCCATGTTCGGTCGATTTGAACAAGGTCTGCTCGCGGGGTTCCCAATCTTCGGGTTTCTTACCTTTGGGCGGCTCAAGCACGCCCTCATAAATCAGACCTTTGTCATCCAACGACTTCAGCGCCGCCTCAATCAACCCCGTGCCATAGAGCGATTTTTCCGAAAAGAACTTGTCCATCTTGATGCCCAGCTGAGCCAAATCGGCCCGGATCAGGTCCATCATCGCCTCAGTTGCGTATTCACGCACATCCGCCAACCAGACACTTTCTGGCTGATCAAGATAAGCATCACCCACTTTGTCTTTCAGCGCTTGGCCCACGGGTACAAGGTAATCACCAGGATAGGTCCCATCGACAAACGCAACCTCTTGGCCGTGGGCCTCGAGATAGCGCAGATATACAGACCGTGCCAAAACATCGACCTGTGCGCCGCCATCGTTGATGTAATATTCGCGGGTGACGTCATAGCCAGCATAGTCCAGCAAGCTCGCCAAAGCATCGCCAAATACCGCACCCCGGGTGTGCCCCACATGCAGCGGACCGGTTGGGTTGGCGGACACGTATTCCACGTTCACCTTTCGGTTCTGGCCCATGTCGGATTTACCAAACGCTGTCCCCTGATCCAGAACGGCCGCCAAAACCCCCTGCCAGACAGAGGCAGACAAGCGCAGGTTCAAGAACCCCGGTCCGGCCACCTCAGCACTGGTGATGCGGTCATCTGCGGCCAATTTGGCAGCCAGAGCTTCGGCAATATCACGTGGTTTCAGCTTGGCAGGCTTGGCCAGAACCATCGCTGCATTGGTCGCCATGTCTCCATGCGCCGCATCGCGGGGCGGTTCGACGGCAACATTGTCAAAGCTGAGCCCCTCAGGCAGGGTGCCTTCGGCTTGCATTGCGGCCAGCGCATCCAGCACGAGGCTGCGGATCTCGGAAAACAGGTTCATTTTGGCGTCCTTTTGCTTGCTCGGCGGTTTAACACGCGCGGCGCTAAGGTCAATGGAACCGAGCCATTTGCACCCAGATCACACCCGGTTTGGATCCGACCCGGTCAAACGCGCATGATCTTGCAGGGCAAAGCGATCCGTCATCCCGGCGATGTAATCCGAAACGATGCGCGCCAAAGCGGTATCACAACGCGCCGCCTCGATATCATCATGCCAGCGATCTGGCATTTGTTTTGGATCGTTCAGATAGATCGGGAACAAATCTTCGACCACTTTGGACACCTCGGCTCGCACCACCATCACCGGCGCGGCGCGGTACATGCGCGTAAACAGAAAGGTTCGGATTTCCTTCAGCTGCGCCCAAACCTCAGGTGAAAACTGAACGACAGAATACCCCAGATTTCGTACATCTTCGACGCTTTGCGCCCCCGACCCCACCAACAAGGCCTGTGCAGTCTGAATGACATCCGACACCATGACACCAAACACCCGACGCAGCGCCTCGTGACGGCGGCGGTTTTCGTCAATACCCGGATACAAACGATCCACCTCGGCATAAGCCGGGCCGACAATGGGCAATTCTGCAACCTCAGCATCACTGAACAATCCTGCCCGCAACCCGTCATGCAGATCGTGATTGTTGTAGGCTATGTCATCCGCCAAAGCCGCCACCTGCGCCTCGGCACTGGCATGGGTGTGCAGCTCCAAATCCAACGCGCTATTGCATTCAGCCAAAGCCCACGGCAGATCCCCGACCACTGGGCCATTGTGTTTTGCGATGGCTTCTAACGTTTCCCACGTCAGATTCAGCCCATCAAACTCTGCATAGTGACGCTCGAGCGACGTTACGATACGGATTGCCTGCGCGTTGTGATCAAACCCACCATAGGGGGCCATCAGCGCATGCAGTGCATCCTCGCCCGTGTGGCCAAACGGCGTATGCCCTAGATCATGCGCCAATGCGACCGCCTCGGTCAGTTCGACATTCAACCCCAAGGCGCCGGCAATGGTCCGCGCCACCTGCGCCACTTCGATCGAATGGGTCAGGCGGGTGCGATAATTATCACCCTCGTGCTCCACAAAAACTTGCGTTTTGTGTTTCAGCCGCCGAAACGCGCTGGCGTGAATGATCCGATCCCGATCCCGCTGAAAGCAGGAACGAAAACCACTCTCTTCCTCCGCAACAAGCCGTCCTCTGGCACGTGCGGGATCCGAGGCAAAGGCCGCTCTCATGAGGTCTGTCCTTGTCGCCTGTCCTTGCACTTTCTATATTGTACAGCGAAGCATAAAGAAACATTGGAGTTCCGCCTTGAACCTGCCCCCCAAAGTCACCGACCGCGCGTTTGAACGCTTGGCCGAAATTGGTGCCGCCGATCAGGGCCAAGCCCTGCGCGTTGCCGTCGAGGGCGGCGGTTGTTCTGGCTTCCAATATGAAATCGCGCTGGATGCCCCTGCCGCAGACGATCTGATCCTCGAAGGTCAGGGCCAAAAAGTGGTTGTCGACACCGTATCCCTGCCGTTTCTGGAAAATGCCGTGATTGATTTCACCGAAGAATTGATCGGCGCGCGCTTTGTCATCGAAAATCCCAACGCGACATCATCCTGCGGCTGTGGCACGTCTTTCTCGATGTAGAAGCCCCTGCGCCTTGCCCCCTGACGCAAGTTGGGGGATACATCGTCGGGCGTGCTAATCCGGGGACACCGCCATGAAAATTGCCACCTTTAACATCAACGGTATCAAGGCGCGTGCGCAGGCTCTGCCAGCTTGGCTGGATACAGCCCAGCCCGATGTGGTCCTGTTGCAGGAAATCAAATCCGTCGACGAAGGGTTCCCCCGCGATCTGTTCGAAGAACGCGGCTATAATGTCGAAACCCACGGTCAAAAAGGTTTCAATGGCGTCGCCATTCTATCCAAACTGCCGTTGGAAGATGTCCGTCGTGGCCTGCCCGGTGATGACAGCGATGAACAGGCACGCTGGATCGAAGCGACTGTGATGGGTGAGCAGGCGTTGAGGGTCTGCGGGCTATACCTCCCCAATGGCAACCCGGTGGAACTGGTCGATGGAAAACCGCTTGAGGGCGGAAAATACGACTACAAACTCAAATGGATGGAGCGTCTTTACGCCCGTGCGCAAGAACTGATGGCGTCCGAAGAACCGGCCCTGATGGCGGGCGACTACAACATCATCCCCCAAGCAGAGGACGCCAAACGCCCCAATGCATGGCGCGAGGATGCGCTGTTCCGACCCGAAAGCCGCGCCGCGTTCCAACGCATTGTGAACCTTGGCTTTACCGAAGCTTTCCGCGCCCGTACCCAAGGCCCCGGTCACTACTCATTCTGGGATTACCAAGCGGGTGCCTGGAATAAAAACGATGGTATCCGGATCGACCACTTCCTACTTACCCCACAGGCGGCTGACTTGTTGACCGAGTGCAAAATCGATTCCGAAATTCGCGGATTTGAAAAACCATCCGATCACGTACCTGTCTGGATTGATCTTGCCCTCTGATCAATCCGACCCAGCGGTCACATCATAGCCATACAGCCAATCAAACTGACGGACCATGCGTTCTGGTGCGACAGCCCCGCCCAAGCGTAAAGCCATATGCGCCAAAGCACGCACCGGTGGAAAGCTCAGATGGTATTTCCACGCATTGCCATTGGCGGCCTCGATCACCTGACTGGCCCGTTGATGACGACGGGCCTGATACTGGGACAACCCTGTTTCGATATCCGGTTGCCTGGCCAGTGAGTCGGCCAGGACCCAAGCATCTTCGAACGCCATATTCGCGCCCTGCGCCATAAAAGGCAGCGTCGGGTGTGCGGCGTCGCCCAAGATGGCCAAACGCCCGTGCTGCCAAACCTCAGCAACTGGATGACGAAACAGCCCCCATTGGCGCACATCTTCGACCTGATCCAGCAACGTTTGGGCCACACCTTGGAACCCCGCAAAAGCCCGGCGCAGATTTTCCGGGTCATCGGCATGATGCCACCCTTCGGCAGCCCATTCCGCCTTTTCCTGAACAGCCACGATGTTCACAACTGATCCACCGCGCAAGGGATAGCACACCAGATGCCGCCCCGGTCCCATGAACACATTCGCCTCATTGGGCAGATTCACCGTGTTGGGCACAATCGCCCGCCACGCCACCTGACCGGTGA
Organism: Paracoccaceae bacterium; assembly: GCA_965183835.1. GTDB lineage: Bacteria > Pseudomonadota > Alphaproteobacteria > Rhodobacterales > Rhodobacteraceae > OMPR01. Next base: position 58,412 of record CBCYME010000009.1, read on the forward strand.
AAAACGGGGCATCCACCCCGTTCAGAGCGGCTCTTGTCGGGGAATGCAATCCATCCGCCCCGATGATCAGATCGGCCTGCACATGCGCCCCATTGGCCAAATGCAGCACTGGTCTGGGTCCATTTTCGACCCGCTCCACCTTTTGCAACAACCGCACATGCACACCTGCCGCGCGTACCGCACTGGCCAAGACATCAATCAGATCCGCACGATGCACAAAGGAAAACACCTGCTCTGCCGCGTATTTCGCAAGATCCAGCCGCAGAACCTCGGCAGCACGCCGGTAATCGCGCAAAACAACAGACTGCGCCTGCACCGAGACCTGATCAAATGCGGCGTCCAAGCCAAGCGCCTTTAGAACGACCCGCCCATTTGGGCTGATCTGTAGTCCAGCCCCGACCTCGGTGATCGCCTCGGCCTGTTCGAAAACCGTGACATCCGCCCCGCGTGCCCGCAGCGCCAAAGCCGCAGTAAGGCCACCAATTCCGGCGCCGACAACGATGATTTTTTGATCCTGTAGTTCCATACATCCCCTTTAACGCAAAAACGCCGAGGCAACAGGCCCCGGCGTTTTCGCATTTTGTCGCGGTGTAGAATCGTCTTAGTCGTCGCGGTGCACTTTTTCGCGGCGCTCGTGACGCTCTTGCGCTTCCAAACTCATGGTCGCAATCGGGCGGGCATCCAGACGCTTCAGCGAAATGGGTTCGCCGGTCACATCACAATATCCGTATTCCCCCTCGTCGATCCGACGCAGCGCCGAGTCGATTTTGGCAACAAGCTTGCGCTGGCGGTCCCGGGTGCGCAATTCCAGTGCACGATCCGTTTCTTCGCTAGCACGATCTGCGACGTCCGGGATGTTACGTGTCCCGTCCTGCAAACCTTCGATGGTGTCGCGACTTCCCTCAAGAAGTTCATTTTTCCAATTCGTGAGCTTGCGGCGAAAATATTCAACCTGTCGCTCATTCATAAACGGCTCACCTTCAACAGGACGATAGTCGTCCGGCAGAATAGTTTCCTGCTTCATATTGGCTCCCTCGGTATGGCCAGCAACGTCCGTCATCTCAATTTCCCCAGACATTTGGCTCCCCCTTCTGCCGCAGCATTTATCCGACCAATTCCCGATTGTCACTACACAAAGCCTCTCGCAAGCGGTCGTAGTAGGTTTCAAGTTGATAGCTCCCAGACGTTGCAAGGAACACTTTGATTTTGCGTACTGTTTCCTTCACTTTCGAGTACCCGGGCTAAAATGACGTAACGGCACCATTCCACATACCCCAGACCTCGCTCTCGGTTACCGTGCGCTGAAACAGACTGTTTTCAACCCTGAGTCTCTCTCGGTGTCCGTATTCTGCGCCCAAAACGACTTGAAAGCGCTTTCATTTCCACTCTCTCATGCATCCACTCTGCCCAGACCCCGGCCAAAGCACGTCGTCCGGTTGGCGCGCACCGTTTCTAGTCCCGACGCAGCGGCGCACCTTGTCAAAAACGCGTCATCCATTTACCCCCTACCCTCAACGCGCCTGTTCGGCGCATCGCACATATGAACAAGATGAGGGCCAATAGATGACCGCACGTTTCCAGGGCACCGCCGATTACGTGGCAACCGATGATCTGACCATTGCGGTCAACGCCGCTGTTACGCTGGAACGGCCCTTGTTGGTCAAAGGCGAACCCGGCACCGGGAAAACCGAATTGGCCAAACAGGTCGCCAATGCCCTTGGATTGCGGATGATCGAATGGAACATCAAATCCACCACTCGCGCGCAACAAGGCCTGTATGAATATGACGCGGTCAGCCGGTTGCGCGACAGCCAACTGGGTGACGAGCGCGTCAATGACGTGGCCAACTACATCAAAAAGGGCAAGCTCTGGCAGGCCTTCGAAGCCGGTGAGAAAGTTGTCCTGCTGATCGACGAAATCGACAAGGCAGACATCGAATTTCCCAACGATCTGTTGCAGGAACTCGATAAGATGGAGTTCCACGTCTACGAGACCGGTGAAACCATCAAGGCCCGCCAGCGCCCAATCGTCATCATCACCTCGAACAATGAAAAAGAACTGCCCGACGCGTTCCTGCGCCGTTGCTTCTTTCACTACATCCGTTTCCCTGACGACCAAACGATGCGAAAAATCGTCGAAGTCCACCACCCTGGGATCAAAGAGGCGCTGCTCACCACCGCTCTGACCCAGTTTTATGAGATTCGCGAGACCTCCGGCCTCAAGAAAAAACCCTCTACCTCTGAGGTGCTGGATTGGCTCAAGCTGTTGCTGGCCGAAGATCTGACAGCAGACGATCTGAAAACAAATGGCACCAACGCCTTGCCCAAATTGCACGGTGCCCTGCTTAAAAACGAACAAGATGTGCATCTGTTCGAACGTCTCGCCTTTATGGCACGAGGCCAACGCTGATCGCTGAACACCCAACGTTTCATGCAATATCCCCAAAAGGCAGAGAAAATTCTCTGCCTTTTTTCGTTGTAAAACAAAGACGCGGGATACCTTGCCTTGGCAACGCCAGAATGCCACCATAAAACGGCCGCGAACGATCCGCAAAAGTAGCAGATTGAGACCTTTTACCGATTTAGGATTTTTCCCGTGACCGATGCTCTGACTGTACGAGACTTGCGGACCACAGATCGCGCCGCTTGGGCCGAAATGTGGACGGATTACCTAGCATTTTACAAAACCTCTGTTCCCGACGCCGTGTATGACGCCACATTTGACCGCCTGATTGGTGACGATCCCCAGGATTTTTCCTGCCTGGTGGCGAAACAAGGCGGCGCCCTTGTGGGGCTCACCCATTTTCTGTTCCACCGTCACGCTTGGAAAATCGAAAATACCTGTTACTTGCAGGACCTCTATGCCCGCCCCGAAACGCGCGGCACCGGTGTTGGTCGGGCCCTCATTCAGGCGGTCTATGACACCGCAGACAAGAAAGACTGCCCCTCAGTGTATTGGCTGACCCAAGATTTCAACGAAACAGCACGCAAGCTGTACGACCGCATCGGCAAGCAGACGCCCTTTATCCGGTATCAGCGCCCATGATCCGTCGCGCCGCCTTTATTTTGGGTCTTGCAGCCGCTGGCTGTAACACCGTCCCGCTCGAGGATCCGCCGACGCGAGCGCAAATTTCGGACAGCACGCTGCCCCCGATGAAATCCTTTGCCACGCCCAGCCCCTCACGGCCGATGCGCTCCAACGCGAATATCGCTGCCGATTTCCTGTCGCTTCATTTTGAACTGGAAAGCGGGCGCGCCCTGCCCGTGTTCACCCGGTTCGAGGCCCCGATCAGTGTCCGCGTTACCGGATCACCGCCCCCCAACCTGCAAAGCGACCTCACGCGGCTTATCGCGCGGTTGCGGCGCGAAGCCGGGATCGACATCCAGCAGGTCAGCGGTGGGCAGGCGCGCATCACGATCGAAGCCGTCAGCCGCGATGACATCCGCGAAGCGCTGCCTCAAGCCGCCTGTTTCGTTGTGCCCAATGTCTCCAGCCTGGCTGAATTCCGGCGCGATCGGCGCAAACCCAAAACCAACTGGTCCCTGCTGCGCAAACGCGAACGGTTGGGCATCTTCCTGCCTTATGACGCCAGCCCGCAAGAGGTGCGAGATTGCCTGCACGAAGAACTCGCTCAGGCCATTGGTCCCCTAAACGATCTCTACCGCCTTCCGGATTCAGTGTTTAACGATGACAACGTGCATACGGTTCTAACCGGCTTTGACATGTTGATCCTACAGACCACATATGCGCCCGAGTTGCGCACAGGCATGTCCCGCAGCGAGGTAGCCGCGATCTTGCCTGACCTGCTCGCACGGATGAATCCGGCTGGGTCCAATATACAACCCGAACCGGTCGCCCTGACACCGCGCAACTGGATCGATGCGGTCCAGACCGCGCTGGGCCCCGGCGCGACTCCCCAAACCCGTCGCAACGCGGCAAGCGCCGCAACCAGCATCGCGCAGAACCTGGGATGGAAAGACCACCGCCGGGCCTTTAGCCACTATATGCTTGGGCGCATGACCCAATTGAGTGACCCTGAATTGGCCCAACAACATTTCGGAACCGCCCTGCACTTTCTTGCCCAGACGCCGGGAACTGAACTGCACCGCGCTTATATCACCACCCAGACTTCGGCCTATGCGATCTCTCGCGGTGACAGCGCCACCGCGCTACGCCAGATCGAACCCAACCTGAAAGTCGCTCGCCAATCCGAAAATGCCGCCCTGCTATCGACGCTGATGTTGCTGAAAGCCGAGGCATTGGAACTCGCAGGAAAGCCACAGCAAGCCGGGTCTGTCAGGCTGGACAGTCTGGGATGGGCACGCTACGGGTTTGGCTCGGATTGGGCGGTTCGTGCCAAGATGCAAGAGGCTGCATCCCTGAACCCCCACAACAAGTTGGGCGGATAAACACGCATGATTATCATTGGGATGGCACTGCTGGGTGCCTTTCTGGGCGGCATGAGCGCCAAGAAACGTAGCGGCACAAAGGCGGATATCGCCCAGTATGCGGCGGGCTATGCAATTGCTTTCTCCTTGGTTGGGATGATAGCAACGTTGTTAATCCACCGTCTGATGATGTGAGCCAATGTTCCTACCTTTCTTCGAAAACCTCCGAAAATCTGGTATCCCCGTAAGCCTGCGGGAATACCTCACATTTCTAGAGGGGATGAAGGTTGGGTTGGCCACCTATGACGTCGAGGCGTTCTATTACCTCGCCCGTGTGTCGATGGTGAAAGACGAACGCAACATCGACAAATTCGATCGCGCCTTTGCCGCCAGCTTTAAGGGCTTGGAGGACATCTCGTTCCAGGACGTGATGGAAGCTGTCGATATTCCGGGCAATTGGCTGGAAAAGATGGCCGAAAAGCACCTCTCAGCCGAAGAAAAGGCTGAAATCGAGGCGCTTGGCGGTTTTGACAAGCTGATGGAGACGCTCAAGGAGCGTCTCAAGGAACAAGAAGGTCGCCATCAGGGCGGCAACAAGTGGATCGGCACCGCCGGCACCTCTCCGTTTGGGGCCTATGGCTACAATCCCGAAGGCGTGCGGATCGGACAAAAGGAAAGCCGCCACCAGCGCGCCATCAAAGTGTGGGACAAACGCGAATTCAAAAATCTGGACGACACCGTCGAACTGGGCACTCGCAATATCAAGGTCGCCTTGAAACGTCTGCGCCGCTGGGCTCGCGAAGGCGCGGTTGAAGAGCTGGATCTGGACGGCACCATTCAGGCCACCGCCGAACACGGCTATCTGGATGTGAAAACCCGCCCCGAGCGTCACAACGCGGTTAAAGTGTTGTTGTTCCTCGACGTTGGCGGCTCTATGGACCCCCACATCAAAGTCGTGGAAGAGCTGTTTTCAGCCGCCCGGACCGAATTCAAGCATCTGGAATATTTCTACTTCCACAACTGCCTGTACGAAGGCGTCTGGCGCGACAATCGCCGCCGTTGGGATCAACAAACCTCGACTGACGAAATCATGCGCACCTATGGCCCCGACTACAAATGCATCTTTGTGGGCGACGCGTCGATGTCCCCCTACGAGATCGCCTATCCCGGTGGCGCCAATGAACATTGGAACCCCGAGGCCGGTCAAGTCTGGTTGCAACGCGCCCGCGAGCAATGGAAATCCAACCTCTGGATCAACCCGGTGCCCGAAAAGTACTGGGACTACACCCACTCCATCAGCATGATCAAAGAGATCTTTGAAACCAACATGGTGCCGATGACGCTATCCGGGTTGGAGCAAGGCATGCGAGATCTGACGCGTTAAAGAACATGGACGATGAACAAAGAAAAAAGTTTGCAAGCTTCGTTCATAACAACCTAGGCTCAGGACCCATTAATCCACTTGAGGCTGAGATGGCTGCGTGATTCATAGCCCTCAATCTGGGGGACCTTATGAGCAATCTTTACTGGCTGAACGAAGATCAAATGGCGCGGCTTCGGCCCTGTTTTCCAAAGAGCCATGGCGTACCGCGCGTTGATGATCGACGTGTCTTAAGTGGCATTATCTTCATCAATCGCAATGGCTTGCGCTGGTGTGATGCACCCAAAGAATACGGTCCTGCCAAGACGCTCTACAATCGTTGGAAACGGTGGAGTGATATGGGGGCGTTTGCCCGGATCATCGAAGGGCTTGCTGCTGAAGCACCGGACAACAAAACGATTTCAATCGACGCAACTTACCTCAAAGCCCACCCATTGCCCGACAGGCGATTTGTGCAACAAATCTGCCGAGAGGGGACAGCTTCCAGCTTGTCGGTTAAAAAGGGGGGCGTGGACGTCTGATAGGGCGCACCAAAGGCGGCATGAATACAAAGTTGCATGCTGTGACTGACACGATGGGGCGACCAATCCGCTTCTTTATGACAGCTGGTCAGGTGAGCGATTATACCGGAGCCAGAGCGCTTGTGAGGAGCCCGCCAGCAGCTGACTGGCTGCTCGGGGATCGTGGCTATGATGCGGATTGGTTCCGTGAAGCCCTTATGGGTATGGGTATCACGCCTTGCATCCCAGGCCGGAAATCACGAGATAAAGTAATCAAGTATGACAAGCGCCGCTACAAAAGGCGTAACCGGATTGAGATCATGTTTGGCCGGTTGAAAGACTGGCGGCGCGTAGCAACCCCTTACGACAGGTGTCCAAAGGTATTCCTGTCTGCAATCGCACTCGCAGCAACCGTCATATTCTGGTTATGAGTCCTGAGCCTAAGCATAGTGATTCAGACCTTCGAAGTCTTCCATTTTGCCGATGAAGATACGGCGCTGCACGGAGCACTTGATCGTAAGGGTCCTACCAATACCTATAACGTAATAATAAGTGCCCTATTGCGGGATTGCACCGCAGCTCTCGCCCGCCTTTTCGACAAGCCAAAGAACACCGCAAAATATGATACGTTTGTAAAGGACGCGAAGCGCATCCCGAAAGCTTCGGAAATGCATGACGTGCTTATTAAGAACCACAGTCGGGCCAAAGGCGGCTTGGATAGCATCAAAGATTTTCGTGACAATTTCCTTAGCCACTCAAATGTTAACCAAGCTAACCACGGGAATGCCCAAATCCACGCACTCATATCGGCTACAGAACTGAGCATATTATTCGCTGAAACCGTTAGATTCACTTATAATCAAGGTCCTAATGATTACAAAGCGCTACAAGAACGCGAAAGAGAGTACGCTCAGTCCTTTTGGGAGCTTTTGACTATGGGAACAAAAGCAAAGAGTTCTTCGTGAGGATTGAAGCTCATGGCAAAGCACTCCATATCTAACCTATGTTGCGTTTTACCCCGATCCTTCTGGCGATCCTCTATGCCCTTGCCATGTACCGGTTTTCGGTCTGGCGGACGCATAAAGATCTGGATGCAAAATCGACAGAACTCGCTGATCCCAAGCTGAAGCAGCTGACCGATCAGATGGCCGCCGCCCTTGGGTTGGCGTGTATTCCTGTGTTCATCTACGAAATCGACCCCGTGAACGGCTTAGCCGCACCAGACGGCCGTATCTTCATCACGCGGGGGTTCTACCGCAAATTCCAAGCAGGCGAAGTCAGCGCGGCTGAGATGAGCTCAGTCATTGCCCACGAGCTGGGCCATGTGGCCTTGGGCCATTCGCGCCGCCGCATGATCGATTTCTCGGGCCAGAACGCCCTGCGCACCGCCTTGGCGATGGTTTTGGGGCGCTACATTCCCTTTATCGGGGTGTGGATCGCAAACATGACCGCCTCGCTGTTGATGGCACGTCTGTCCCGCGGTGATGAATATGAGGCCGACGAATACGCCGCCGCCCTACTGACCAAAGCCGGGATTGGCATCGCCCCACAAAAGAGCCTGTTCCTAAAACTCGAAGAGCTGACCCAAAGCCGAGCCGGCATTTCGCCTGCTTGGTTGATGAGCCACCCCAAAACCGCTGAACGAATTGCTGCTTTGGAAACCCTCGAAACCCGGTGGAAAACGCAGGGTTAACCCAGCGCCTTGGCCAGTCTTGGCAAGCGCGCCTTTTTCAACAGCGGACGCATGTCCCACGCATCCCCTGACAATCGGCGCGCCTCAGCCAGCACTTTTGCACCAACGCCCGCGACACCCTCCGGGTCCTCACGCCAAAAATTGCAAAGGAAGGCATCGGGATCAATGCGATCCAAGCCTTCCTCAGACAGTGTCCGACGCGGAAAGTCCTTGGCGTTGAGGGTGACGATCAAATCAGCAGAACCGGAAATCGCCGTTGCCAGAACATGCACATCCGCCGGGTCTGGCAACCACAGCCGCGCCTCAACCCCGGGGGCCGGCGTCAATTCAGCCGCAGGCCAAGCCGCGCGCAGCAAGGCAATCTCCGCCTCGGCCTGCATCGTGCCCGTTGGACCCAGTTTTACAGCCGCCCGCGCCCATTCGCCCAAGATCCGCGTCGACCACAGCGGGGTAAAGTGGCCCAAACCGGCCACCCCCATCAGCATCTCGCGCATCACTGTCGGGAACAGAACGCAGGTATCCAGAACAACCTTCACAGTCGGAAAAACACCGCTTTAAGGTAACCGCTTTCGGCCAGTTGCGGCAATTGCGGGTGATCCGCGCCTGCATATCCGGTGTGCAGCAATTGTGCAGACCGCCCGGCACGTCCAATGCCACGCGCCGACGCAGTGCGGAATTTACTCAGGTCCGCCGCATGAGAACAAGAACACAGCCCCAGATATCCACCCGGTTTGACCAATTGGGCCGACAGACGCGCAACCCGCTCATAAGCGCGCAAACCAGCCTCAAGCGCCTGTTTCGATGGCGCAAAGGCAGGTGGGTCACAAATGACCACATCAAATGTCTCGCCCTCGGCCGACAAAGCAGACAACACATCAAACGCATCGCCTTGGCGGGTGGCAAACCGATCCCCAACGCCCGACGCCTCAGCCCCTTGCGCAGCCAACGCCAACGCAGGAGCAGAACCGTCAACCGCAATCGCCTCGGCCGCTCCATTCGCCAGCATTGCCAGACCAAAACCGCCCACATGGGAAAACACATCCAACACCCGCGCACCCGGCGCGACCAACCGCGCAGCAAAGGCGTGGTTCGGACGCTGGTCATAAAACAGGCCGGTTTTCTGACCACCTGTCAGGTCGGCCATATAGGTCGCACCATTCATCGGCACCGGCACAGGTGCGTCAGGCGCGCTGCCAAACAATACGGCATTGACGTCATCCAGACCTTCCAACCCACGGGTCCGACCCGAGGCATTTTTCAGAACCGTTGTCACCCCGGTGACGGCGACCAAAGCTTCGGTCAGCGCCTCTAGGTGCACTTCGGCCCAGGCCGCGTTCGGCTGCACCACGCAGGCGTCCCCAAAGCGGTCGATGATCACACCAGGAAATCCGTCCGATTCCGCATGAACCAAGCGATAGAACGGTGCATCAAACAGCCGTTCGCGCATCTCAAACGCCCGCTGCAGGCGGGTCTGAAACCACGCCACATTCAGCTCGGCCTCGGGATTACGATCCAGCATTCGGCACATGATTTTAGAATCGGGGTTAAACGCCACCAATCCCAGCGGTGCACGATTTTCATCCTCGAGCACGGCCAATGCGCCAGCCGGAATGTTCTTGGTCCGGCGGTCGGTGACGATTTCATTGGCATAAACCCAAGGGGCACCATAGCGCACGGCACGCGCATTGGTTTTCGGTTTCATGCGAACGGTGGGGCGGGCAAAAGAAGATGAGGGCGCTGTCATAGCGCCCTCATACGGAAATTCTCAGCTGTGCGAAAGGCTCAGAGGTTGTTCAAAACCTGGTAAAAGCCAAGACTTGCATTTTCATAGCCCTCGGGCTTGCTCAGCTCCTGCCGGATCACTTCGGCCAAGTGGTTCGAAATGCGCACCTTTTGGGTCTGACCGTGGGCAACCGCGTTGATTGCCTGTTGGCCACCAAAAGCATCCAGATCCGCACGCACTTGGCGGGGTTCTGTCAACAATTCACCGGTTTTTGGGTCAACCAGCGCCAGATCAAAGGTGATCGAATGAACGCCACCCGTGGTGTAACGCGCCTTTTCGGTCAGCGCATGGAACCGAACCAGATTCACAGCAAGGTTTACCTCGACCGGACCGTTCAACCCTGCAACCCCTTGTGACAGAGCGTCCTGAACGATTTTCTGAACCTGGGCGTGACGGTCGCCAATTGGATCTTCGCGCCAGACAATGTCACCACGTGGCAGGTACCGGTTGGCCTCGGATACCTTCAACGAACGCGGCACATAAACCGAAACGGATTTAACTGTCACGGGGGCATGACCCGGGTGTAATTGCAAAGGTGCGGCCAAAGAGTTGGCTCCGCTTTGCGCTGGTGCCGCATTCGCAGTGGCCGAGGCGCTCGAGATCGGCGCCAAAGATGTGGCATCAATCGAAGCCCGGCCCACTTCTGTGGATTGATATCCAACAGGCGCGGATACAGCCGATGTTGGCAATTGCTCGAATGGAACGTTCCGGGTTGGCACGTCTACGGCGGTACATGCCGAGACAGCCAGCCCCAAACCCGCAAGTAGGATCTTTTGCATGGTTTTCATTGTCTCTCTCCTTGAACAAACCCCGAGACGCATTCCCGTTGTTTTGACATCCAAGATTTGCCGTCCAATTGGGGCAACTTTTAGACAATTTCCGCTCGATTTAGCGGTGATTTCCACTTTCCCGTCCTAGTTGCGCTCGCGGGATCGCCAACCACCCCGTCGCTTTGGGGCGGTCATCGTCGTCAATCCAGCCTTTAAAACAACGCTCATGGGGTGATCTGGCGCATCATCTGCATGGCGCTGAATCAGTGTTTCAATGGCATCGCGCTGGGGTACGCCTTCGGGCAGACTCAGCGCCCAGTCCAGAAAGATGCTGCGGCATTGGGAATCGTTGATTCCCTCGATTCTATACGCCTCAATCATCAGGCCTTTTGGATCAATCGGGTCCTTGGTCTGGTTCATCTGCGGCCTCCTCTATGACCCTGGCGATCACCGCTGCCGCGGTGTCATAGCTCTGCATAAGCGCCGCTTGCAGGTCTTCTATCTTGTCATACCCTGTGGTGCGGCACAAAAAGGCGGCCCCACCTTCGCCAATCTTATCTGCTTCAATCGCCTTGCCGGACAGCAATCGCGCCGCAGTTTGCACAGACCAGCATAGATCGTAGCAATCCTTGAGCGTTTGAGCGTCTGCGACATTCAACCATCCAACAGCGACGGCCCCCTCCAACCCCGCATGGACATCCCGTGCGGCGAGCCCTGCAAGCAAAGCACCGGCTTGGGCGACCAGTTCAATGTCCATCATCCGCCCCGCCCCGGTTTTGGCATCCAACACCCCTGAAGGGTGTTTTGCCGCCGACAGCCGATCGCGCATATCCTGAACGTCACGCAGAACTTTCCCGACCTCTCTAGGCTTGGCCAACAGCTCTTGGCGGAATGTTTCCAGATCTTCACCCAGCTCTGCATTGCCAGCGACAACACGCGCCCTCGTCAACGCAAGATGTTCCCAAACCCAAGCCTGATCGCTTTGATAGGCGGTAAAGCTGGCCAGACTGGTGGCCACCGGCCCCTGAGTGCCAGAGGGCCGCAGCCGCATGTCGACCTCATACAACCGCCCCTGAGACATCGGCGCACTTAGTGCCGTGATCAACGCCTGCGTGAGGCGGGCATAATAGGGTCGTGTGGACAAGGGGCGTTTGCCATCCGATGTTTCCTGATCCAGCGGGTCATAGATCACGATCATATCCAGATCAGACATCGCATTGATCCGCGACGCCCCCAACGACCCCATGCCCAGCACAGCCAGCCCCCGTCCGGGAGGTGGCCCATGCTTACGCGCGAACTGATCGGTGACAATGGGCAGGATCGCATCAATCACGGCTTGCGCCAATTCAGCATACTGCGCCCCCGCATCTGCTGCGTCGATCAATCCGCGCAAATGGTGCACACCGATATGGAAATGCCACTCTTTCGTCCACCGACGCGCCGTGTCCAATTGGGTTTCGTAATCGGTTTCAGCACCCAACAACTCTTTCAGCTCTTGGGTCAACGCCTCAAGCCCCTGCCACGGCTCAAAAAACGCCCCCCCGATCACCGCGTCAAACACCGAGGCATTGCGCGACAGATGATTGGCCAGCGCATGCGAGGTGCCAACGATATCGATCAACAGGTCAATCAATTGCGGATTGGCCTCGAACAGAGAAAACAGCTGCACCCCGGCCGGAAGACCTGCCAAAAACCCATCTAACGCCAACAGCGCCTCTTCGGGCTTGGCAGTCCGCGCCAAGCGGGACAACAATTCCGGTTTCAACCGTTCGAAAATCTGGGCACCCCGGCTTGATCGCAATGCAGGGTAGGTTGTCCACCGTGCCAGAACAGAGGCATCAAATTCCACCTTAATCGGCTCTGGTCTGACCACAGCACCGGCATCTGGGGCAAAGAACCCTTCGGTCAATTCGTGCACTTCGGTCAGACGCGCGGTCAGATCCGCCATCAACTCTTGGCGACCCACTCCCATCAAACAGGCGATGCGTTCAATGCCCTCCTCTGATTTGGGCACTTTATGAGTCTGGGCGTCATGCACCATCTGTATGCGATGCTCGACCTCGCGATGGGCGCGATAATGCTCGCTTAACTTCACCGCAACCTCATCCGGCACCCACCCTTTGGAGGCCAACGCCGCCAAGCCTTCGACGGTGCCGCGCAGACGCAGATCCCGATCCCGCCCGCCCGCAATCAACTGCCGCGTTTGGGTGAAAAACTCGATCTCTCGGATGCCGCCCCGCCCCAGTTTCATATCGTGACCCGGAATGTTCAGCGCCCCACCGGTGCCTTTGTTTTCACGGATCCGCAGCCGCATATCATGGGCGTCCTGAATGGCAGCAAAATCCAAATGCCGCCGCCACACAAATGGCTTCAGTGTCTTCAGAAAGCGATGCCCCGCCTCGATATCCCCGGCGCAGGGGCGCGCCTTGATATAGGCCGCGCGTTCCCATGTCCGCCCCAAACTTTCATAATACCGTTCCGCCGCCTCCATCGCCATGCAGACCGGCGTCACCGCAGGATCCGGGCGCAATCGCAGATCGGTGCGAAACACATAGCCATCCGCCGTCTTATCACTCAGCGTGGCACACATATTGCGGGTGGCGCGCACCATTGATTGGCGCGCCTCGTAGAAATCATCCGGATCGTACCGGGTTTCATCAAACAGCACGATCATATCGATGTCCGAGCTATAATTCAGCTCATGCGCGCCCATCTTGCCCATGGCCAGAATCACCATCCCGGCGGCAGTTTCAACGTCATCTTCGGTCTGGCCTGGCACCTTGCCCCGTCTGATCAAATTTGCCAGCTCTGATTTGGCCGCAACATCCGCAGCCAAGGCCCCGAAATCGGTCAACACCTCTGTCACCCGTTCCAACGGCCACGCACCAGCGATATCCGCCAGGGCTGTCACCAAAGCCACCCGCCGCTTGGCCCGCCGCAATCCCGGCTTCAACTGATCCGAAGCCAACCCTTTGCAATCGGAAAACACGGCCTCGATCGCCGCATTCGGATCCGACAATGCAGGCATGATCCAATCGCGTTCTTGCCCGATCAGGTTCTTCAAATACGGGCTCGACCCGCCAACTCCTTCGATCAACAGGGCCAAATCCCCCGTTGCATCCGGCACCAAGGCACGCGCATCCGCCCCCAGATCTGCATCAAAAGGACGTGGAAGGCGGGTGATTTCAAACAGGCTGCTCATGTCGCCAAATTGCGCAGCCCACCGGGGCAGGTCAATGCGACAAAGACAGGAAACAAGAGGGAAAATAATCTACCGTCAAAATTGATCGAAATTATTTTCAACCCAAACGGCGCGACTAAACTGTCCCTGACAAGCCAGTGTGCGCCCTTGGGCAAACTTTACCACGGAGACCACGCCATCACCAAGGAACCCCACGATGAAGCTCTGCTTAATCAAAGCCTCGGCCGAAAGCGCATTCAAAGCGTACAAACACGAGCGCGGTGGACCACCCCAAAGCACCTTTTCCATTGCCGCCGCGACGCCGGGCCAGCTCACCGTCGAAATGCATGACGAGGTTCTGGCCCCCTGCAAACCCGATCAGATCAACGCGGACCTTGCCGTGATCGTCTTGCCCCCCCGACGCCAACCGGGGCCATGATATCGCCGCCCCCCCTCAGACCGCGTGGCATTCAGGTGATCAACGACGGCCTGCACGCCACCTGTGTCCCGGACGAGGCGCAAGATCAGGCCGACAGCGTCATCACCGGTGAATGCGAAAACATCTGGAACGCGCTACTGACCGGAGACCGCAACCATGCGCTGGAATTGTTTCGGGCCATCGAACCACCGGTGCTCAAATGGGAGGGCAAAACCACCATCAAAATCGCCGATGACCCAGAGCAGCTGGAAGCGGCGTCAACAGCACCGCCGCCGCCATCGCGATCGCGATCCCGCTTCCTGGCTCGCGGTTCTACAAACAACCCGAATCCCAGGTGCGGCTGCTGTCTGACAACTGAGCAAATTACGACGACGCACATGCAGTCTATTAGCCCAAACACATGCCCCCGCCAGAACTGGAAAACGGCGCTGACATGTTCAACGAACGGTTCTTTTTCCTTGGGCGCGTGGCGTCGCGGATGTGGCGTCAAATTGGCCACTTCGGGCTATCGACCACATTGAAAACTCAATCCTAAGCGGCTCACTGCCCTACCCTTTCCCATGCCAACTTGCGGAAAGCCCGGGGAACCGATAGCTGATGTCCCGAGCCCGGTGGCACGCCCTTTGGTGCCCGCGAGATCATGCGCCATTGACCAACTGTAGGATTGCCCATCTCATGCTTACCCTGATCAGCTTGTTTTTCGGGGCATTCCTGGCCGCAACTATTCTGCCCTTTTCATCAGAAGTGATGCTGACGCTGGCCCTCACGTCGGGCGAGTTTGACACATGGTTGCTGGTGTCCATTGCCGCTGTGGGCAATACGCTTGGTGCGTTGCTCAACTGGTATCTGGGCCGGTTCCTGATGCATTGGTCAAATCACCGCTGGTTTCCCTTTTCCCAACCGCAACTGATACGCGCCGAACACGCCTTTAACCGCTATGGTCTGTGGTCGTTGCTGTTTGCATGGGTGCCGGTGGTTGGCGACCCCCTGACATTTGCTGCGGGGGCGCTAAACGTGCGACTTGCAGTGTTCCTACCCCTCGTGGCAGTGGGAAAATCGCTTCGCTATGTGGCAATTGGCTGGATTATCTAACGCATCATACGATTACGAGACTTATCCGACCCAACATGCCCGACAAGTTGCCAGACATGCAGCTAATTTACTCAAGAATATCCGAGAGTTGGTGGGTGATGAGAGGCTCGAACTCCCGACATCTTCGGTGTAAACGAAGCGCTCTACCAACTGAGCTAATCACCCGTTGAGCAGCCTCTTACAGATCCTCCATCGACACTGCAAGAGGTTCTTTTTCATCGCTCTGAATTACATTCTGCGAAACCAGGCTCTGGCGCAGTTTGCAGATGATGATCCGCCCATTGCCTTTGTCTTCGGTGCGGTTGATGCGCAGCTTGCCCAAAGGTTGAAGGTTCAGCTCGCGACCTTCGGCGATGGTTGCGCCAAGAATGGCCAGCGCCGCTTCGATTGCAGGCTTTGCATCTTTTTTCTTCACACCGGACCGGGCCACAACCAGATCAATCAGTTCCCGCTTTTTCATTTCGGGATCGCCGGTTTCCACGTCATCAATTTCGGGTTCCGAAACTTTGACAACTTTTGGCAAAGGCCCCTCAGATCCAGCTGTCTCTTTAACCGCTGCAGGATCTACGGCCACTGCCGGCGCCTTGGGCTTCGCTTTGCTCGCCACGGGCTTGCGTGTGGTCGTCGCGGTCTTCGTCGCTCGTCTTGCCATGTCATGCCTCTTTGAATTTTTGCTTTGTCTCAGAATACAGCTTTGTTTCCGCATTTGCCACAATAACCCAAATTTTTCTTGAACCTGTGACCCTCGGATTTGAGAGAATTTTAGAGAACGGCAAAAAAGGAAGGGGCGCGCCCATCGGCACGCCCCCCAAATTTCGCAAAACAAATCCGCCTTAATGCGCGGTGGCAGAGGCCCCATCGCCCGATGAAATCGCGGATTTCGCGGCTGCAGCTTTCTCTTCTTCTGCGGCCTCATCCCATTCCACGGCTTCGGGTTGGCGAACCAACGCGAGCTTCAGAACCTCAGAAACATGGCTGACGGGAATGATTTCCAAACCCTCTTTCACATTGTCCGGGATCTCAGGCAGATCCTTTTCGTTCTCTTGCGGGATCAGAACAGTGGTGATCCCACCGCGCAGCGCAGCCAACAGTTTTTCTTTCAAACCACCGATCGCCAACGCATTACCGCGCAATGTGACCTCGCCCGTCATCGCAATATCTTTGCGCACCGGAATTTTGGTCAAAACGGAAACAATCGACGTTACCATTGCCAGACCCGCACTTGGTCCATCTTTGGGCGTGGCCCCTTCGGGCACGTGCACGTGGATGTCCCAATTGTCGAACCGTGGCGGTTTGATCCCCAGCTGCGGCGACACCGAGCGCACATAGCTCGACGCCGCTTCGATGGATTCCTTCATCACATCGCCCAGCTTACCGGTGGTCTTCATCCGACCCTTGCCCGGCAGGCGCAGCGCCTCGATGCTCAGCAATTCGCCCCCGACCGAGGTATAAGCAAGCCCGGTGACAACACCGACCTGATCCTCTTTTTCAGCCAGGCCATAGCGGAATTTCTTCACGCCCAGGAATTCATCCAGATTGTCCGACGTCACCGTGACCGAGTCCGCCTCTTTCTTGATGATCTTGGTCAGCGATTTCCGCGCAACCTTGGCGATTTCACGCTCCAGATTCCGCACGCCCGCCTCACGGGTATAGACCCGAATGATATCGGTCAGCGCCTCTTCCTCGAGCGAGAACTCCTTGGCTTTCAGCCCATGGTTTTTGACCTGTTTGCCAACCAGATGCTGCTTCGCGATCTCGCGCTTCTCATCTTCGGTATAGCCCGCCAGCGGGATAATCTCCATCCGATCCAACAACGGCCCCGGCATGTTGTAGCTGTTCGAGGTAGTCAGGAACATCACATTGCTGAGGTCATACTCGACCTCAAGATAGTGATCGACAAAGGTGCCGTTCTGTTCCGGATCCAACACTTCCAGCATCGCCGATGCCGGGTCGCCCCGAAAATCCTGCCCCATCTTGTCGATTTCATCGAGCAAGATCAGCGGGTTCGTGGTTTTGGCTTTTTTCAACGCCTGAATGATCTTACCGGGCATCGACCCAATGTAAGTCCGACGATGTCCCCGGATCTCGGATTCGTCGCGCACGCCACCCAACGAAATGCGGATGAACTCACGACCCGTTGCCTTGGCAACTGATTTCCCAAGCGAAGTTTTACCCACGCCCGGAGGGCCGACCAGACACAGGATCGGGCCTTTAAGCTTTGCCGAGCGCGTTGCTGCACCGCAAGGTATTCAACGATCCGCTCTTTGACCTTTTCCAGACCATAGTGATCGTCGTCCAGAATTTTCTGCGCCCGGCCCAGATCCTTCTTCACACGGGACTTATCCCCCCATGGAATCGACAGGATCCAATCCAGATAGTTGCGCACAACTGTGGCTTCGGCCGACATCGGCGACATATTCTTAAGCTTCTTCAGCTCGCCTTCGACCTTTTCGCGCGCTTCTTTGCTCAGCTTGGTCTTGGCAATCTTGGCTTCCAGCTCGGCAACTTCATTGCCGCCCTCTTCGCCATCGCCCAGCTCCTTTTGAATGGCCTTCATCTGCTCATTCAGATAATATTCGCGCTGTGTCTTCTCCATCTGGGATTTGACACGGGTCTTGATCTTTTTCTCGACCTGCAGCACCGACATTTCGCCCTGCATCAGGCCATAGACCTTCTCCAGACGCTCGCTGACGCTCAGGGTTTCCAGCAACTCTTGCTTCTGCTCGACCTCAATGCCCAGATGACCGGCCACCAGATCCGCCAGCTTCGCAGGCTCGGTGCTTTCCCCAACTGCGGCCAAGGCCTCTTCGGGAATGTTCTTGCGCACTTTTGCATAGCGCTCGAACTCATCCCCAACCGTGCGCAACAGCGCCTCGGTGGTGGTCACATCACCCGGCATCTCTGTCAGATACTCGGCGCGTGCCTCAAAAAAGATATCATTCTCAAGGAATTCAGTGATCCGCACCCGCGCTTGCCCCTCGACCAACACCTTTACGGTGCCATCGGGCAGCTTCAGCAGTTGCAGCACATTGGCCAGCACCCCAGCCTTGTAAATCCCATCTTTCGCCGGATCATCCTCACCGGGATCAATCTGACTGCTCAACAGAATCTGTTTGTCGTCCTGCATTACCTCTTCCAAGGCGCGAACCGATTTTTCACGGCCCACAAACAGCGGCACGATCATATGTGGAAACACCACAATGTCGCGCAGCGGCAATACCGGGTAAGAGGAGTTCAGAGGCTCTTGCATGCTCTATCCTTATCATTGGCAAGACGGCACTGGTCCCTATTCAAGGCAACACTCGGCCATCTCCGGTCATGGGTTAACAACGTGGGGCACAGAGACCTGCATTTCAACCGCACCGGCAAATTTGTGAGCGACAGAATGACCTGTGTCATCAGGGACCGCAAGACATCAACACACACAATGCAGATGAATTTCCTAGGCTTTCATCAACCCTACTGTGAACGGGAGGGTGGGCGGGGCGATCCGTGCCCCGGCACGGGAGCGGCGCCCCCCCCTCCCAAAGGCAAAACACTAAAGCGGCTCAATGTCCCCTTGGGCACGCTGCGCATGGAAATCCGCTTGCCAGGCCGCAAAGGTGCCCGCTGCAATCGCATCTCTCATACCCTGCATGATCTCTTGGAAATAATGCAGGTTGTGCCACGTCAGCAGCATTCCGGAAATCATCTCGTTGGACCGGAACACATGATGCAGATAGGCGCGGGAATATTTCGAACAGGCCGGACATGTGCAGGCCTCATCCAAGTGGCGCGGATCATCTGCATGGCGCGCATTCTTGATGTTTACCACCCCGTTCCGGGTAAACACCTGCCCCGTGCGCCCGGACCGCGATGGCAACACACAATCCATCATGTCAATGCCCCGCGCAACGGCGCCGACAATGTCGTCAGGTTTTCCAACGCCCATCAGATAGCGGGGTTTGTCCTGCGGCAGGTAATCCGACGCATAGTCGAGGCAGTCAAACATCGCCTCCTGCCCCTCACCCACAGCCAATCCCCCAACCGCATAGCCATCAAAGCCGATTTTGGTCAGGGCCTCTGCGCTTTCTTCACGCAGGTCCTGCTCCAGCCCGCCTTGCATAATGCCAAACAACGCATGTCCGGGGCGATCCCCAAAAGCATCCTTTGACCGCTCGGCCCACCGCATCGACAACCGCATCGACTCGGCAATCCGGTCCCGATCCGCAGGCAATGCCGGGCACTCGTCGAAACACATGACAATATCAGATCCCAACAGTTTCTGGATCTCCATCGATCGCTCTGGCGTCAGCTCATGCTTGGACCCATCCACGTGACTTTTGAACGTCACGCCCTTTTCGGTCAGCTTGCGCAAATTCGCCAGCGACATGACCTGAAATCCACCCGAGTCCGTCAGAATGGGCCGCTCCCAATTCATGAACTTGTGCAACCCACCCAGACGGTCGATCCGTTCCGCCGTCGGGCGCAGCATCAGGTGATAAGTGTTGCCCAACAGGATATCCGCACCCGTCTCGCGCACGCTTTCCGGCATCATCGCTTTGACCGTCGCCGCTGTACCCACGGGCATAAAGGCTGGCGTGCGAATTTCTCCGCGCGGAGTGTTGATCACCCCAGTCCGGGCTTTGCCGTCGGTGGCATGCAGATCAAAAGAGATACGGTCAGACATCTGAGACACTCCAAATTGGCTCAAGCGAGCAGGATGTGCCCGATCATTGCGTTTTTTGCAAGCCGATTGCCCCTTCAGGGCAACCGCGCCACCTGATCCGAGAACAACCCAACCACAGCGGCGTGATCAATCCCCCGACAGACCTTGATCTTAGGCCGCGCCGCATCCGAGCGCGTCGCGCCCAATTCAGGCCCCTCCAAAGAGACCGAAACCCCAACCTCAGCCACATCAAACAAATGTGGATGCGAACAGGCGATCACTGCGGTCGAGTCATGCAAACCACAGCCATCCAACCCAGCCACCTCTTTGTAGAACTTCAGATAGAATTGCGAGATATCGCGCAAGAACCCACCCGTATCCACCGATGCCTCCGCCAACGCCTCAAAATTCTGCGGCGTATACAGCGTCTGCAACGTCACATCCAAGCCCACCAGAACCGTGTCCATCTCAGCAGTGAACACCTCATCGGCGGCCCTCGCATCGTGATAGATATTCGCCTCAGCCGCCTCGGTGATATTGCCCGGGCGAAACACCGCCCCGCCCATAATCACCAACTGCTTCAGATTGCGCCCGAATTCAGGATCCAACCGCAGCGCATCGGCAATATTGGTCAACGGCCCAATGGCACAGACCACCAACTCGCCTTTGTGCGCCCGCGCCATCTCAACCAGATATTCAGCCGCTGGCAAGGCATGGTTACACCCCACTTCGGGAATATCCACCATATCCCCATACCCTTCGGGACCATGCACATAGGCCGAGGGCTGATACTCACTGGCGCCATAGGGCAATGCTGCCCCCTGCGCCACGGGCACGTCGACGCCCAAGCGGTCCAACAGGTACCGCGCATTCCGGCTGGATTGCCCAACAAAGGTATTGCCAAATATGGTGGTCAACGCCAGCAACTCGATCTCGGGCGCGGCGACAGCATAGGCGATCGCCATCGCATCATCGATTCCCGGATCTGTATCAATAATCATTTTCATGGCCCTTCGATACGCCACACGCCCCCCTTTCGCCAATCCCCCAACCCGCCCACGGCGCGGTAAATGAGTTGCGCACCCAGCCTTTCCCCCCCTACACATCTTGAAAAAGCCCTCCACAACCCACAAGTGTATACCATTGTACACAACACCTTAGGAGCCCCC
Organism: Paracoccaceae bacterium; assembly: GCA_965183835.1. Taxonomy (GTDB): domain Bacteria; phylum Pseudomonadota; class Alphaproteobacteria; order Rhodobacterales; family Rhodobacteraceae; genus OMPR01. The sequence goes on from CBCYME010000009.1 coordinate 79,456, forward strand.
CATGACCGAAGATCAGCTCATTGGCCTGATTTCTCAAAACATCCTTTACCTGCTTGGCGCGGTGCTGCTTGTCGTTGTCATCCTCAAAGGCATCCGCATCGTTCCACAGTCTGAAAAATACGTGGTGGAACGTTTTGGCCGCCTGCATTCGGTGCTTGGCCCCGGCATCAACTTTATCGTGCCGTTTCTGGATGCCGTTGCCCACCGCATCTCGATCCTTGAACGCCAGTTGCCAACCGCCAGCCAAGACGCGATCACCAAAGACAACGTGCTGGTACAGGTCGATACCTCAGTCTTTTACCGCATCACCGAACCGGAAAAGACCGTCTACCGAATCCGCGATGTGGACGCCGCGATTTCCACCACTGTTGCCGGCATCGTGCGGGCTGAAATCGGTAAAATGGATCTGGACGAAGTGCAATCCAATCGCAACCAACTGATCACCACGATCAAAGCACTGGTGGAAAGTTCGGTTGATGATTGGGGCATCGAAGTCACCCGTGCCGAAATCCTTGATGTGAACCTTGATCAAGCCACCCGCGACGCGATGCTGCAACAGCTGAACGCCGAACGCGCCCGCCGTGCCCAAGTGACCGAAGCCGAAGGTGCCAAACGCGCCGTCGAGTTGAACGCTGATGCGGAACTCTATGCCGCCGAACAGATCGCCAAAGCCCGCCGGATCGAAGCCGATGCCGAAGCTTACGCCACCGAAGTCGTGGCCAAAGCCATCGCCGATCACGGCATCGAGGCCGCACAATACCAAGTGGCCCTGAAACAGGTCGACGCCCTGAACGCCCTCGGCAACGGCACCGGCAAACAAACCATCGTCCTGCCCGCCAACGCCCTCGAAGCCTTTGGCGACGCCTTCAAAATGCTGAAAGGGGGCAAGTGATGACTGCTGAGTTCTGGACACTCTGGTGGGTCTGGATGGCCGGGGCGCTGGTGCTTGGCATCCTCGAGGTGCTGATCCCCGGCTTTGTGTTTCTCGGCTTTGCCATTGGCGCGCTCGCCGTTGGGCTAATCCTGCTGCTCTCAGGGGCAAGCCTTGGCCTGCCTGTGCTGCTGCTGATCTTTGCCGCCCTGTCACTGACCGCGTGGCTAGTCATGCGCAAATTCTTTGCTCTACCCAAAGGTCAGGTGAAACACTTCACCACCGATATCAACGACTGAACACCCGCTCTTCAACCCGGCCTGTGGGCTGGGTTGAAGACACCGATTGAACACTCTGACGCCCTACTGGGCGCTGCGTCGTTTCCGCTCTGGCCAGAACTCGTCCACCACGACATAGGCGACGATCACAAAAATCGCGGCACTGGCAACCTGCAGAACGCGCGTGATGCTTTTGACGTCTGCTTCATCTGAAAAGGGCGCAATTGAGCCGCCATATACAACCAAAGCCGTTGTAATGGCCGACCCCGCTGCCGAGGCGAGGACGTGCTCAGATTTGCCAAGCGCCCCCAGCGACAGGCAAAAGAAAAAGCACAGCAATATCGGCGTCATGATGACCGGGGCAATGACGTTAATTTCGTAGCAGATGATCGAAACCGCCGCCCCCAACAGGTTTGCCGTCAACATCGCCTTGGCAACCGCCTTTCCCGCATTAGGCAAGGCGGCCAACTGCTGGCTCAGCAGGGCAACAAAAAACAACACCAGCAAGGCTGACGCACCGGACAAAAAGAACACCAACGCAAATGGAACTGTGACCAAGGCCATTCTGACGATGCGTCGATTTGGGTCAAAGTCCTGCGCCGCAGCAGCCGCCTTTTTCTGTGCATCAGTCGGTGGCGCGGCAGGAATAAGAACAAACATCAAAGTGGATGCAAACCCTGCAAGAAACAGATTGGCCGGGATCCAAAGCACCAACACAAACGCCACATCCGACGATTGTAAGACCAGATTGGGAATCATCAGCGCGCCCATTAAAGCGATGACCCCCGGCAACACACCCGCGCCAGAGACCGACCACACAAACGATAGAATGATCGCGCTGGCCACCAGTATCAAAAACACCACCGGATAAGGCGCCGTTACAGACGCCAACACAAACGAAATCAACATCAAACCGATTGAAAAGACGAACAGCTTGCCAAATGCCGCCAAAGGCAGTGCGTTGGGCGCTTGTAAAAACAACGCCGCAAACACAGCCCCGATCACCGAGAGCGGCCACCCCAACAACAGACCAAGGGAAAACAGGCCCGTGACGCCGATTGCGAGCCTCAGTACGGAACGGCGGTCCTCAATACGCATAAGACAGAATTGAAACCACCCGGATATAGGCGTGTCCAACCAGGTTCAGCAAAGAACTGTCGCTCAGGTACATGATCACATCAGCTTGGCCATTCAATTGAAACCGCAGATCATCCTCGGCGTTTCCGGCCTCGTATCCCGGCAACACAATGCGCACGGGGAACCGCTCTGGTTCACGCAAGAACCCTTTGGTGCTTGGCGGGCTGGCCAACTGGCCGGGCACGTCCCCACCGCTCATCGAGACGGCCGAGCTAAAGCTTTCAATGACACCCGGTATGATCTGGCCCGGATGCATATCCAACACCACATCAACCGACGATCCCACCGCGGCACGACCAAGGTTATTTTCGGTGAAATAGGCCTCGATCCAGATGTCTGTTGCATCAAGGAACGTCAGCAGATCCTGACCCGACCGCGCATAAGTGCCTGGCGCAATAAGCAGGTTGGACACGACCCCGGTCGCCGGAGCGCGCAATTCCGTCCACTCAAGGTTCAGCTCTGCATCGGCGAGCTCGGCAAGGGCACGCTGAATTTTTGGATTGTCCTGCCCTTTAGACCCGAGCCTTTGTTTAGCCTTTTCCAGATCGGCCTTGGCGTTTTCCAGATTGGCTTCGGATTCAGCCAACTGACCGCGCGCATCATCTGCGCGCGTGAGGGCGATCAACCCCTTCTTTTCCAGCGCAAAAACACGTTCCGTTTGAATGCGCATGGTGTCCAGATCGCTCTGCGCCCGGGCCAATTTGGCCTGCGCGCCGCTGACTTCGGCCGAAGAGGCCCCCACGTCTTGCGTCGCGGCCTCGAGGTCAGCTTCTGCCTTGGATTTATCAATCTCGTAAGGACGCCGATCAAGCCGCAGCAAGACATCGCCCGCATTCACAACCTGTCCGTTTTCCACCAAAACCTCAGTCACGGTGCCTGTCACCTGTGGCACGATCTGGGTCGCAATAGCCTTAACTCTGGCATTGCCGGTAAACGGGGTTTTGCGGTCCGCCACCAAATACCAGACTAGGAAAAACAAAATGACCGCCAGCGTCGTCCAAATCGTCTTCCTCATTCCGCCGCTCCCTCAGCAGGGACTTCGCTATCTGAGGATGCATCAATCCAGACTTTGAACAATTCATAAAAGACCGCGAACAACACAGGCCCCATGAAAATTCCGATCAAACCATAGGCCATCATACCGCCAAGAACGCCGATCAGAATGACCAGCATCGGTGTTTCCAACCCCTTAGAGATGAACACCGGGCGCAGGAAGCTGTCCATGATCATGGTCGGAACAGCCAGCACGGTAAACGCAAGCGCCGCCCCACCAGACATCGTGCTCCATGCGTAGATGATCACCGGAATCAGAACCAAACCGGGCCCAATCTGAACGATAGACAGGATAAGGCTCACAAAGGCCAGTGTCGCCGCAGATGAGATCCCAAACACTGCAAGCAACGCCCAAACAACAAAGGCCTGAATTGCAGCAACCCCAATGACACCTTTGGTCACATTTCGGATCGTTGCACCGGCCAGAGTCACAAACTCACTGCCACGCGGCGCAAACACACGATCTGCAAACCGTTGCAGACCCTGAACCACTTGCGGACCCGGCGCAAACAGAGCGCCCATAATAATAGCCGACAAGGCAAGCCCAAGCAGGCCAATTCCAATTCCCAGAACTTTCCCAAAGAGCGATTTGGTGATTTCCAGTATCTGCGCGCCATATGTCGCCAGCGCACCACTCAGGTTGCTTTCAAACATTGTCCAGACATCGGCCACCTTGCCTCCGACCAGTGGAAACTCCTTTAGGCCCTCCGGTGCGGGCGGAACCTTCAACTCTCCACTTGCGGCTTTTTCTGCGAATTCTGATCCAAGCTCGGCCGCCCCAGACACGGCTGTTGCAACCGGCCCTAATGTCAAAAGCAATCCAAGCAGAACCAATATCGTTGACGCCAGTGATTTGCGCCCCCCTAACTTCGCTTGAAGCCAGTCGAAAGCTGGGTAAAGCGCAACACACAAGATAGCGGCCCAAATGACCACACTTGCAAGCGGTGCAACCATTGCCAACGCGCTGTATAGGAATAACCCCAAGAACAGTAAGCGTATGGCAAGGTCAACTATTTTTGCATCCTGCGTCTTTTCCATTCCATCCCTCCAGAGTAGCTTTTCTTAACCGTACACTCAAAAAAAATAAGATATGTACATTTATTTGAGTGTCACGGCACCTTTACCGAGTGAAAGCCAACAATATCACTCCTGCATCGCACCCCTTTTTTCGGGGGTTACGATCCAAACCTGTCAAATTGTCCAGCAAGGCAATAATATCGCAGGATACGCTTTTCAGTCCTCGTCTGATTGCGAGAGGATCGTGTTTGCGATCGTTGTGGCTGCCGTCACAAAAACACCCAACCCAATGACGATGTAAAACATGGTAAATATTTTCCCCGCAGCCGTTTCCGGGGAAAAATCCCCAAAGCCCACAGTCGAAATCGTCACGACCGAAAAATAGACTGCGTCCAGCCAGCTCCACCCTTCTACATATCGGTAAAAAACAGAGGCCCAAAGAATCATGCCAACCGTAAAAACCAGAATGCCTTTTACGCTGTCGTCTTTCAGTGCAACGCTCACTCCGCGTGAAATTTTCTTAAGTGCGTTCATGGTGCCCTCTTCATTAAATGAAGACCTTGATACCAGATTTTCAAACAAATTTCAGAAAGGATTTCTTACGATTGTCCCCGCCCATTTTGGCAGACCATAATAACACGTCTCTTAACGTGCCTATTGGTTGCTTATCTGGGTTTGAAATGAACTGGGGAATTGTTTTGCCCGCGCAGCGTCAATGCACTTATCACGCCCCTGTGCAACCGCAGCGATGCAACCGCGGCAAAGCATTGAATCGGCGCTTAAACCGCCCCTGTCAGGCTGTGTTAAACAGGCCGTCAATAGACCAAGAAACCCACCACATTTGAACTGACGAATTAGGTGTCCGCAGTGCCATAACCCGATGTCATGACCGCATCGAGTTTCCTCTGAACCGCGTAATACCCCCGGATTTCCTCGGGCGTGAAACATGCCGCGAATTCACCAATCCGCGCCATCTCTGTTGCACGGATCCCTTCGATCAGATCCCTGCTCTCTTTGGTTAAGGTGTAATAATGCGAGGTCCGGTGTTTGGGGTTGGGAATGGTTTTCAAAAGTCCCCGCTCGATCAGCTCCTTTAACAGGCGTCCGACCAGCTGACGTTTCACTTGTAGAATCTGCGTGATTTCAGGCCCAGTGGCTTGCGGGACCGAGATCAGAACCTCAAGAATGGCCCGCTCTCCAACACCGATGCCCGACCCTTCCAGATCCGCCTCTAGCCGCGACGTGATGTTGCGCAGCAATACGCGGGTCATTTGCATCCCGTCATACAACATCTCAGCAGGCGTCATATCCTCTGCGTCGTTGGACATACGAATGCCTCCTTGAATCACTCGTCAACTGAGTTGACATATTCTCACCTACCCCATATTTACCCCATGCAAGATCATGTTTCCAGACGCGGAGTGGCCCCATGGCTGACCAGAACAGGGTACCCCTGCCAGATCCAAGAACCCGAAACCCATTGGTTTTTCCCGATGGCACACACGATCCAGCCACGGTTTTCCTCTCCCAAGTCATCGACCATCCCAACATCCAAGTTGGGGATTGGACCTATTACAATGACCGCAGCTTACCCGATGACTATGCTGGCACCTTGGCCCCTTACCTATTTCCCGGCGCGCCAGAGCAGTTGCACATCGGCAGGTTCTGCCAGATCGCGCAAGGGGTGCAATTCATAACCGCCACCGCCAACCACCCAATGGACGGCATTTCCACCTACCCCTTTGGCGTCTTTGACCCGGACCGTATGGGCACCTATCGCGCGTCTCTCCCTCGGGGGCGAGATACGATCGTGGGGCATGATTGCTGGATCGGACGAGAGGCCATATTGATGCCTGGTGCCGAACTTGGCTGCGGTGTCATCGTCGCCGCAAGGGCGGTCGTGCGTGGCAAAATTCCAGACTATGCGGTGGTGTCTGGAAACCCCGCAACCATTATCCGCATGCGGTTCAAACCTGCCGAAATCGCCCAGTTGCTAGACCTCGCTTGGTGGTCTTGGCCCCCGGACAAGATTGCCCAGAACCTCCACCTGATCGAGCAAGGCAATGTTCTTGCATTAGCGGACCAAAACGATGCTGACGCCATAACCAAACCTCACGACTAAACCCAGCCTAGCCCAACACCCCAAAATGGTCTCTGACTGCGCCTATTTGCGCGGCCCACAGGGGTGTCCAGCACCTAGCTGATCAAACCAAACCTCCGCCCAACGGCGTTCTCTGATGAAACCATGTTTCGTCAGCTGGGCATCTGTGAGCCCGCCAAACCCTGCCAATGACAGGGCAACCAACCGCCCGGACAAATCTCCCTGGCGAACAACCTAGAAAGCAAAGACAATGAAATTCTCAACGATAATAACCATCTTGGCCCTGCTCAGCGCCCCCTCCCTCGCCTTGGCTGGCGACAATTGGAACGGCGTTTACGCCGGTGTCCACTTTGGCGCCTCAGACGCTGACCTGACCAGTGGAACCGCCGGCCTCAGCGATCATTCCGCCGTCTATGGCCTGCAGCTGGGCTATAACCACAGCCTTGCGGACAAGTGGGTCATTGGGGCTGAACTGAGCTATGGCACCGCCGAATACAAAGGATTAGGCCCCGCCAAAGACATGGACACAGCCCGCCTGAAACTAAAGGCCGGTTACGATTTTGGCCCGGCCCTTGTGTATGGCATCCTCGGTTACGCCAATGTTGACCTTGGCAACGCCAACGAAAACGGCGCAACCTATGGTATCGGGGTTGGATACAAGGCAACGGACAACATTATCCTCAGCGGGGAACTTATCCGGGACAGTTTCGATATCCAGTCCACGGGCAGTGATGCAGACACAACCTCTCTGGCGCTCGGTATCTCTTATCAATTCTAAACCTCTTGGGGGTCAGTTGATCTGCCCCCAACCACAGCCACTGCCCCTTGGCGGGCCAAAATCACCTAAGGAGACCCCTCATGGAGTCGGGTTCAATCATTTTATTTGTCGCAATAATCGTCGGCGCCTGCATTCTGGGGGGCGCGATCTATTCCGGCCTAACCAAAATAGCCGAGGCCGTCACAAACTTGGAAAACCAACCAACCTTCAAAAACCTCTGATCCCCCCGCCGCACCTTTTCCATGTGAATTTTGCTGTGCCGCGGCGGTGCACGGGGGGTGCACGTCCGGTGCACGCATGTCACCCCCCGGTGCTCCGGCCTCTATTCTGCAGGCGCAACATGACACGCTGGCCTCTGGACGCTCAACAGCAGCTTCCCTATATAAACACTCAGGAACCATACTGAGGCCCCAGATGACTCATTCGACCGAACCCCTAGAAGGCGCGCCCTTGATCGCACCCTCCTCTGTGACCCACCCGCTTTATGAGCTCGTGGTCGAAGCCTGCCGTACCGTGTATGACCCCGAAATTCCGGTCAACATTTACGAGCTGGGCCTGATCTATACGATCGACATCAATGACCAGAACGAGGTCAAGGTACTGATGTCCCTGACCGCGCCCGGTTGTCCCGTCGCTGGTGAAATGCCCGGTTGGTTGATCGAGGCCATCGAACCCGTCGCCGGTGTCAAACACGTCGACGTCGAGCTGATCTGGGAGCCACCCTGGGGCATGGAAATGATGTCTGACGAAGCCCGTCTTGAACTTGGCTTCATGTAACTATTTCAAATGGTTACGAATGAAAACTCGCAAAACTGTCGCCGGTTTTTTACAAAATCATAACGGGACCGTCATGGTCCCGTCGCCTGACTGTCACAGTCCACTGGCCCCTCTCCGGGCAACTGAATATCGGAGATTTCCAATGCGTTTTCCTGCCCTCTGCGCCGCTTTGGCGCTTAGCCCCTCGCTGGCCTTTGCCGTCGGCTCCCCCTCTGCCGAGGTGCCCGCAACGGGCCTCGATTATGGCCCACGCCCCGCGTATCTGATCGAAAAGCTGCCCGAGGGCGCGCTGAAAACCAAGCTGCAATCCTGTGCGGGTCAGACCCCAAAACGGTCGCTGTTTTCCATCGGTCACCGCGGCGCGCCGCTGATGTTCCCGGAACATACCGTAGAATCAAACGTCGCCGCTGCGGGCATGGGGGCCGGTATTCTGGAATGCGACGTCACCTTTACTAAGGATCTGGAACTGGTCTGCCGCCACGCCCAGAACGACCTGCACACCACCACCAACATCCTGACCAGCGACCTCGCCCCCACCTGCAAGACGCCGTTCACCGCCGCCACTGGCGATACCCCCGCCGCTGCTGAATGCCGGACCTCAGAAATCACACTGGCCGAATTCCGCACGCTGAAACCCAAGATGGACAGCGCCGATAAAACCGCCACAACCGCAGCGGCTTACCAAGGCGGGATCGCGCCCTATCGCACCGATTTGTTCACTGACGGCGCGCAGCAAATGACCCACGCCGAGTCGATTGAATTGTTCCGCGCCCTCGGTGCAAAGTTCACCCCCGAACTGAAATCACCATCCGTTGAGATGCCCTTTAACGGCTTTTCTCAGGCGGATTACGCCCAGAAAATGATCGACGAATACAAGGCCGCTGGCGTGCCTGCATCCGATGTTTGGGCGCAGTCCTTCAATCTCAACGACGTTCTGTACTGGATTGAAAACGAACCTGAGTTCGGCAAACAGGCCGTCTTTCTCGATGCATCTTACAAGATCGAAGGGTTTGACCACACAAACCCTGAAACCTTTCCGCATGATTTTGTTGACCTCAAAGCCAAAGGCGTGAACTTTATCGCCCCTCCGATGTGGATGCTGGTGACCACCGAGCAGGACAAAATCGTCCCGTCGGCTTGGGCCATTGCTGCACAGGACGCTGGGATTGAGATCATCACCTGGACCCTTGAACGCTCTGGCCCCTTGGCCAGTGGCGGCGGTTGGTATTTCCAATCGGTCAAAGAGGTCACCACCGACGACAGCATGTATTACCAGTTGTTGGATGTTCTGGCACAGGACGTAAAGATCAAGGGCATGTTCTCGGACTGGCCTGCGACCGTCACGTATTACGCCAACTGCATGGACCTGTAACCTCAGATCACATCATCCCAATCAGGGCCGCTTGGTGATCAGGCGGCCCTTTTTTCGTCTTTTCACGAGAACATGTATCCAAAGTTGATCATTGCCCCTCTTGAGCCTGCGCGCCTGCGGCCCTAAGTTAGGGACAACAAGCGCGTGATCCGCGCATAGGAGTTTCCAATGTTCGGCATTCCCGGCAAACAAGCTGTTACCATCACCCCCAAGGCCGCGGGCCAGATCGCCAAATTGATGGCCAAAGAGGGGCATACCGGCTTACGTATCGGCGTCAAAAAAGGCGGTTGTGCGGGCATGGAATACACCATGGAATATGTCACTGAAACCAATCCCTTGGACGAGGTTGTTGAACAGGATGGCGCACGCGTCATGATCGCGCCAATGGCGCAGATGTTCCTTTTTGGCACCGAGATCGATTATGAGGTCTCGCTGCTAGAGGCCGGGTTCAAATTCAATAACCCCAACGTGTCCGAGGCCTGTGGATGTGGTGAATCGATCAAATTCAAAGATCAAGACACCGCCGCAGCCAGCCAAATCTAAAACCCGTTTCCTAGGGTGTCGGGGTATCACCCGACCGTTCTTGCAGATGGATGTAGGTTTCATCATACCGACGTGTCAGGTGCTCGCCTGCGGTGATCACCTGACCTGATCCAGCAGGAGCCACGTTTGTGTCATAGGCAGGATTGAAAAACAGCGGCACGGAAATCCGCTCATCTAATCCGCCTTTGACCCGGTGCAAAGTTGCTTTGACCTGACCCGCTGTCCAGAATTCCAGCATTTCCCCAAAGTTGATCACAAAGACCCCCGGTGAAGCCACCACGGGTTGCCAGCTATGATCTGGCATCTGCACCTCAAGCCCCGGCACTCCGTCTGTGGCCAGCAATGTCAGGCATCCGTAATCTGTGTGTGCCGCAATACCGAAATCTTTGTCACCGGCCCATGTGGGGCGCTCCGGGTAATAATTCCCTCGTAACAACGCCATAGGGGTTCCAAAGGCATCATCAAACGCGGTTTCATCTTGACCGATTGCAGCAGCAATAGCGCGCAAGATCCGCATCGCCACCCCCGCCGTCTCGGCATAATACGCTTGAATATCTGCTTTGAAATCCGGCATGCCTTTGGGCCACAGATTGGGGGCATAAACACTCAACCCGCGCTCTGCGACCGGATCCCCTGCGGGCAATTCATAACCGCAATCAAACACCTGTTTATAATCGGGGTTTGATTCTGGATCGACCTGTTCGGACTGCGCAGCCCCCCAGCCCCGATTGGATCCGGTCCGCGTCATGTCGACCTCGCGCTTGACCGACTCGGGCAAGGCAAAAAAAGATCGATAGCGCTCCATCACCTGCCGCACCCGATCCGCATCGATGCCCGTGTTCGAAACCGTCAAAAACCCCACGTTTTTTAAAGCATAGGCCAGTCGGGTCATCTCATCGGGCGCACGCGCATCCAGCTTGGCCAAATCCAGATTGTCGATCATGTGTCTACCCTGCAAATTCTGCTTTGACCCGCGCTCTTAGAGCAAGCAAGACCAATTGTCACTTGCACTGGGCAATGGTATCGGATGCAGATCATTACAAAGATACGATTGTGAGAGGGATAGGCATGCGGCGCAAATTGGCAGCAGGGAATTGGAAGATGAACGGCACCAGCGCAGCCCTTGCTGAGCTGTCCACACTGGCAACATCTCATCCGACGCCCGGCGTGGATATCTTGATCTGCCCCCCGGCCCCCTTGCTATCTCGCGCAGCGGACGCGACAGCCCAATCACAGATCACCATTGGCGGTCAGGACTGCCATGCGGCCGTTTCCGGGGCCCACACCGGCGACACCAGCGCGGGTATGTTGCTTGATGCCGGGGCCACTGCCGTCATTCTGGGGCACTCAGAGCGTCGCCAAGACCATGACGAGCGCAACGAAAATGTCCGTGCCAAAGCGCGTGCTGCAATGGACGCGGGCCTTGTTGCGGTGATCTGCCTCGGCGAAAGCCTTGCCCAACGCGAGGCTGCCAATACGCTCGATATCATAGCTGGCCAAATGTCCGGATCGATACCGGATCAGGCAACAGGCGAAAATCTGGTGATTGCCTATGAACCCGTCTGGGCCATCGGAACCGGCATGGTGCCAACACTGGAGCAAATCGCAGAGGTGCACGAATTCATTCGTGTCCGTTTGGAACACCGCTTTGGCGAGGGTGTTGGGCGCTCAGTCCGCCTGCTCTATGGCGGCTCTGTTAAGCCCACAAACGCGCCTGAAATCTTTGCTGTTCCAAACGTAGACGGTGCACTGGTTGGTGGGGCAAGCCTGAAAGCAGCTGATTTTTCCCCGATCATCACCGCGCTAGAGCAGGCCTGAGCCCCCTCTGCCATTCAGCGCCGCGCCCCTCTAGATCGACTCGAGCACACGGGTTTAACCCTCACGCGCGATGCGAACCAAGCATGAGTGTGCAGTCGGCCCCTGACTAAGCCGGGACGTCCCTCTATCCTTGCACAGGACATTGGGATTGCCGCTCAGACAGGTCTCTGTGTCAGGATCAGGCCGGAACCAAGCGCCGGTGCTGATCTGAACAACCCCGGGCGTGATCGAATCCGAAATCACCGCCCCACACAGACAGGCCCCACGGTCATTGAACACTCGGATGCAGTCACCGTCCTGTATACCGTGCGCAGCAGCGTCGTTGGGGTGCAACATCGCAGGCTCATGCCCATCTATGCGGTCGCCCTGGGCAACGGGCCCTTGATCAAGCTGGCTATGCAATTTGTTTTTGGGCTGGTTCGAAATCAGATGCAGTTGCCCCTGCTCTGCCGCCCCCAGCCATTCAACGGGTTCCATCCACGTCGGATGCCCCGGGCAGTCCTCATAGCCAAAGCTTGCAATCTTCTCTGAAAAAATCTCGATCTTGCCACTTGGTGTTCGCAGCGGTGAGGCGTCGGGGTCTGTACGAAACTTTTCCAACATAATGTGCGGCTCGTTTGGAATCGGCATCTTGAACCATCCGGTTTGGCGCAATTCATCCAACGGCGGCAGGTCTATTTTCGCCCGCGTAGCGGATTTGCGGGATTGATCGTACAACCAAGTGATCCATTGGTCAGCGTCCCGCTCTTCGGAATATTTGCTGTCGATCCCCAGATGTCGTGCGATACCGCGGAAAATGTCATAATCATCGCGCGCCTGTCCGGTCGGCTCGACGATCTTTTCCATCATCACCACATAGGGATCACGCGGGGACAAGGTGATATCCGCGCGCTCTAACGGTGTCGTGCAGGGCAAGACAATATCGGCATGTTGCGCCGCGCTGTTCCAGCACCAGTCGTTGACGATCACGGTATCAGGCCACGCCCAAGCCCGGCGCAATCGGTTCAGATCTTGGTGATGGTGAAACGGATTGCCGCCCGCCCACCAGATCAGTTTGGTGTCAGGGAACTGGTGCGTCTTACCATTGTAATCAAACTGTCCACCCGGGTTTTCCAACATCTCGGCGATGCGCGCGACGGGGATAAACGTCTTTACCTTATTGCGCCCCTGCGGCACCGCTTGAAACCGGGGGCTGGGCCGCTCAAGCCCGACCGTATTCACCGCCCCATAGCCGAAACCAACGCCGCCGCCGGGCAGGCCGATCTGCCCCATCATAGCCGCCAGAACGGTGCCCAGCCAAAAATTCTGCTCTCCGTGATCTTGCCGGGTCAAAGCCCACGCAACGGAAATCATAGTGCGCCCACCAGCCATACGTCGCGCCAGATTTTGGATGTCTTCAGGTTGAAGCCCACAAATTTCAGCGGCCCAATCAGCACCTTTGACGACACCGTCATCTTCGCCTGTCAGATAGGCCGCAAAACGATCAAAGCCGACGGTATAGCGATCCAGAAATGCGCGATCATGCAAATCTTCGCTCAGCATCACATGGGCAAGGCCAATCATCAACGCCGCATCGGTCGAAGGTCTGGGCGCGATCCACTGCGCGTCCAGCGCGTCAGGCAAATCCGATTTCAGCGGTGAGATATTGACGAACTCAACCCCTGCCGCCCGGGCTTCTAGCAAAGCTGGCCCCGTGCGGTGGGCCCCCAGCCCGCCTTGGCCAATCATGGCATTTTTCACTGGCACACCACCAAAGGCGACCATCAAATCACACGACTCGATGATCGACTGCCAACTGGTGGCATCGTAGATGAGTTCAGCCCCACCCAAGATGTGGGTTAGAATAACTTCGCCAGAGGCGAGGCTGTAACTGTTCACAGACGGGGTAAAGCCACCAAGCAGGTTCAAAAACCTCTTAAGATGGCTCTGCGCATGGTGAAACCGCCCGGCACTGGCCCAGCCATACGATCCGGCAAAAATGCTCTCATTCCCGTGGGCACTGATCACCCGCGTCAGCTCATCTGCAACAAGCCGTTCGGCCTCTTCCCAGCTGACCTCAACAAAGGCATCTTTGCCCCGCAATGACCCGTTGTTACCGGGGCCACCTTCAAGCCAGCTTTTGCGCACCATCGGCGCGGTGATGCGATCGGGGCCTTTCAAAGTCCCTAGATACCCCTGCCCGACCACCGAAGGATCCGGATCTTCTTCGAACGGGTGCAAGGCGACGAGTTCCCCGTCGTGGGTTTCCGCCCGGTACGTGCCCCAGTGAAAGCTGGTCAAAGGAAGGTCTGTTACCTTAGTCATCGCTGATCCTCATCTCTGGCACCCAGGCGGACATGCACCCTGTCATCCAGCACTATCGGGATCGCGCGCCAAATCGCAAGCCAAGGGCACCGCCTAAAATAAAAATACCCCACCAGAATTTCTCTGGCAGGGTACAATCAGTTTTGACATCACGGCTTTCCCCAAAGGAGAGTATCACGGGTTTGCGATGTCTATTTGGTGATGATCTCAGGCCCCATAAGCGCGTTGGGGATCATCGTGCTGAGCCATGGAATATAGGTCACCATGATCAGGAACACGAAAAGTACAGCCAAGAAAGGCAGAGCCGCGCGCACCACCGACATCATCGGCATCCCTGCCACGCCAGAAGTAACGAACAGGTTCAGACCAACGGGCGGTGTGATCATCCCAATTTCCATGTTCACCACCATGATGATGCCCAAGTGGATCGGATCAATGCCCAGCTCTATTGCAATCGGGAAAACCAAGGGTGCAACGATCACCAACAAACCTGACGGTTCCATGAACTGACCACCGATCAGCAAGATCAGGTTCACAACAACCAAGAACATCACAGGTCCAAATCCAGCCGACAACATCGCAGTCGCAATGGTTTGCGGAACTTGCTCATCCGTCAGAACATGCTTCAAGATCAGCGCGTTAGCGATCACGAACATCAGGGTGACAGTCAGCTTACCCGCATCAAACAACGCGCGTTTGGTATCTGGATGGACCCAGACCGACAACAATGCCAACGGGGCCTGCATCACAGACCGACGCGGGCGATCGCCCTTTTCGGCCAGTGGACCCATATCGCGATAAACAAACGTCGCAACAAAGAACGCATAGACTGAGGCAACAGCCGCCGCTTCGGTCGGCGTGAAAATCGCGCCTTCTTTGTAGATGCCCAGTTCGGTCGAATACCAAGGATAGCCATAGATCCCGACCATGATGATCACGATCAAAAACAGACCCCAGAATGCCTCGCGGAAAGACGATCCAACTTCGCTCCATCCGGCCCATTCGCCCTTGGGCATGTTCTTGATCCGCGCGATCACATAAATCGTCACCATCAACATCAAACCCGCCAACAGGCCCGGGATAATCCCCGCCAGGAACATGCGTCCAACGGAAACATCCACCGAGGCCGCATAAACCACCATCACGATCGACGGCGGGATCAGGATGCCCAAAGTACCCGCGTTACAGATCACGCCTGCCGCAAACTCTTTAGTGTACCCAGCCTGACGCATGGCTGCGATGACAATGGACCCGATAGCGACCACGGTCGCAGGGGACGATCCTGAAAGGGCTGCAAACATCATACAGGCAAACACACCCGCAATCGCCAAGCCGCCCTGAAAATGTCCGACGCATGCAATCGAAAACCGGATGATCCGCTGCGCCACACCGCCGGTCGACATGAACGTTGACGCCAGAATGAAAAACGGAATCGCCAAGAGGGTAAAGTGCCCTTCAAACGCTTCGAACAGGGTGCCCGCGACAGAGGCCAGCGAGCTGTCGGAATAGACCAACAGAAACAGGGTCGAACTCAGGCCCAGTGACACAGCGATCGGCACACCAACCAGCATCAGGCCGATGACCATGCCAAACAACAGAATGACTTCCATCAGTTTTCTCCCTCGGTCGCGCGGGCCCGTGCCTCGTCCAACTCATCTTCAACTTCGTGGCTCGCGACCAGACGATCCGCATCGCCTTTCCACACTTGGATCCCAGCCTGCGCAAAACGCAGCACCAGCAAAAACATCGACAACGGAAGGATCAGATACGGCACAACCTTGGGCAGCTTTTCATAGCGCTCCCCATAGTTGATCAGATCTTCGAGGAATGAGAACACGCCAACCATGGGCACATCCTGCACCTCGTAAAACGATTGGCTGCGGGCTTTCAGGTCAAACCCCGTCGGGAACCAACGCCCCGAAGTGGGCGGCAGATCGGCAAAGACAGCCCAATAGTCATAGGCGCCTTTGAGCATCAGCAGCGAGAAAATCAGGCACGCGCCAACAGTAATCAAAGCCAGCACACGGCGCCCCGCCGGCGGCAACATATTCACGATGGCATCAACGCCCAAATGCGCATGGGTTTTGACCGCATAAGACGCGCCCAACAAAACGAGCCAGGCGAACATAAAGACCGTCAGCTCCAGAGCCCAAAGAATATTTGAATTGAACACAAAGCGTGCAATCACGTTGGCAAATGTCACCGCCGTCATCAGACCCAAGAGTACCGCAATAGCAGTCTCTTCGATCTGGTCGATGACCCCGGATGACCCGGATCTCGAACCAGACATCTCACTGTCCCCACATTGTTATTGAATGAAGTTTTTTTAGCGGCGGGCCATCTCGTGGCCCGCCTTGGCGGCTGCGTCGAACACTCCCCAGTCCCCGAATGCAGCTGCGCCTGTCTTGTTCGCTTAGTGCTGTGCGTTGATCGCTTGTGCTGCGTCAATCTTGTCTTGACCAACGTCGCTTGCGAATTTGTCCCAAACTGGGCGCATGGTATCGACCCAAGCCTGACGCTGATCAGCGTTCAGCTGGACAATTTTACCACCGGCCTCTGTGATCGACGTTTTGGCCGCTTCGTTCACGGTAAACGCTTCTTTGTTGCGGGTCTCGGTGACTTCACTCAGGATGGTTGTGAACTGATCCCGTACCGCTGGGTCCAGGCTGTCGAGCCAGTCAACGCTGGTCACGACCAGATAGTCGATGATGCCGTGGTTGGTTTCAGTGACACCGTCCTGCACTTCAAAGAACTTCTTGCCGTAGATGTTGGACCAAGTGTTTTCCTGACCATCCACAACGCCCTGCTGCAGCGCGCCATACACTTCTGAGAACGCCATTTTCTGGGGCGAACCACCGATGGCTTCCATCTGCGCAACCAGAACGTCGCTGGATTGTACGCGGAATTTCAGACCATTGGCATCTGTCGGCGCGATCAACGGCTTGTTGGCCGACATCTGCTTCATACCATTGTGCCAGAACGCCAGCCCTTGCAGACCGCGACGCTGCATGCTGTCAAGCATAGCCTGACCATCGTCAGAACCTTGGAATGCATCCACTGCGTCGATGTTTTTGAACATAAAGGGCAGATCAAACAGGCGGAACTGCTTGGTGAACTTCTCAAACTTGGACAGCGAAGGTGCCGCTAGCTGAACATCGCCCTGCAGCATCGCTTCGAGAACTTTATTATCGTTATAAAGCGTTGAGTTTGGGTAAACCTCAAGGCACATGGTGCCGTTCATCTCTTCGTTCACACGCTTTTCCAGCAACGACGCCGCGATCCCCTTAGGGTGCTTGTCGGTGTTGGTGACGTGAGCGAACTTCACCACGATCTCGCCATCATCACAGGCCGCAAAACCGGCCGTTGCTGTGACGCTCAACGCCAATGCTGTAGCTGCTGTTGTCAAAAGTTTCATCTGTCTCTCCCTCCAGAATATTTCAGAATTCTTAGGCATACGCCGCAACTGCAGCGCGCTGAGGGCAGTGAAACGAATCGCAGCCATCTACTCAACAACTCAGCAGACCCGACTTGCAGTCAGATCATATCTGTTCATTTACAACATGTTACATACAAGGGATGAGTGCGAGAAAAATAGGGAGGAGTTTCGGTGTGCGGATTCTCACACACCTCAAATACGCGCTGTGCGAAATTCCACACACTTCCGCGAATCATTCTGCGACTCACCCCAAGACCCGGACCGGCCGCAGCCCGGCGCAGCCGGGCTGCCCCGCCCAAGGCCTGTGGCATTGCATCTAGGATGCAAAGTCAGGGCGCGGGAGTATTCGCTTAGCGCCGGTAATCTTCAGGGCGAATGCCATAGCGCGCAAGCTTGTCGTAAAACGTCTTGCGCGGCAGCTTCAGGGCCTTGGCAGTATCCGAAGCCTTTCCATTCTGACGCCCGAGGGCCGCGATTAGCAATGACCGTTCCACTCGCGCCAACTGTTCCGCCAATCCCATTTCCGAGGCTTCCGCCACATCCTCTGGCATGCCCAGAACAAACCGCATCGCAGCTGACATAAGGGATCTCGCATTCCCGGGCCAATCCTGTGCCATAAGCGCCGCCAGATGTTCTGGTGTGACCTCTGGCATCTCAATGCCAGCCTGCTCCGCCGCCTGTGCCACATAATGGCGAAAGATCACCGGAATATCTTCGGGACGTTCGGCCAAAGCCGGGATCCGTACCCGCATCACATCCAACCGGTAAAACAAGTCGGCATTGAACATGCCCCGTCTTACCAAATCAGCAAGGTCCACGATTGTTCCAGCGATGATGCGTGTGTTTGGCCCCTGTTCGATCAATTCCAGTGCCGCGTATTGCGTGGCTTCAGGCAATGCAGACACTTCATCAATAAACAAAGACCCGCCTACCGCATCCGTACAAAATTGTGCGAATTCTGTAGCATTCGTGCCTGCGGCGGGCCGCTTCACAAACGGCCCCTGACCGGTTGGTGACATCAGATGGATCACTTCCGCCACTTTGGAAATGCCGCTGCCCGGTGCCCCCTGTCACCAAAACTTCAGCCCCAGTCGGCGCAAACCGCCGGACCCTTTGGCGCAATTCTTCGGATTGCGGAGAAGTCCCAAACAACATCCGCGCCGCCGGATCACCGGTTTCAAGCTGTTGCTTCAGGGATCGGTTCTCCAACACCAACCCGCGCGTTTTCAACGCCCGCTCCAACACAGACAACAGATCCGCCGCTGCACAGGGTTTTTCAAGAAACCCAAAGGCCCCCTCTCCCATCGCTTGAACGGCCATGGGAATATCCCCTTCACCGGTCAGCAAGATCACCGGCAGCTCTTCGTCCACGTCTTTTGTGTAATTCAACAGATGAAACCCATCCCGCCCCGGCATGCGCATATCTGACAGGATCACACCGTCAAACTCGGCTGTGATATTATCCTTAGCCGCGACAAACGACCCTGCCGTGATGGCATCGATATCGGCCAGCTCCAGAGTTTGCGCCAAAGCCTCGCGCACAGCGACATCATCATCAACCACCAGGATTTTCCGGATCATGCCGCCGTTCCTTCTTTGTAATAGTCTAATTCGACCACGAACATTGCCCCCCGTGCGCGGTTCGATCCTCGGATATTGCCCCCGAAACTCTGAACCAGCCCGTAAGAAATCGACAGCCCAAGCCCCATGCCTTCGGAACTGCCAACCGCTTTGGTGGAATAAAACGGATCAAAAATCTTTTCCGGCTCTTCGATCCCCGGTCCGGTATCACAGACCGCGACTTCCAAGCGCGCGCCTGTTGTTAGCTTGACCTCAATTTCACGCAGATCCGCCCCTGCCATTGCATCCGCCGCATTGTTCAACAGATTGACAAAGACCTGCACCAGACGCACCTCGCCGCCCCACGCAAATACCGCTTGTGTGGGAGAGGCCCAGATCAAGTCCACGCCATCTGCTTTCAGGCGCGGTTCCATCAACTCAACCGCTGTATTGATCACCTGCACCAAATCCACGCGCCCCATTGGCTCGCTTTCATTGCGGGCAAAGGCACGCAAATTCTTGATGATCCGGGCCATGCGTGTCGCCATCTGCGAAATCCGACCAAGGTTTTCACCCGCACGTTCGGCCTTGCCGCGCTCAAGGAAGGCCGTGCCGTTGTCTGCAAATTGCTGAATTGCCATCAAAGGCTGGTTCAACTCGTGACTAATCCCTGCGGACATCTGCCCCAAGGCGCTGAGTTTTCCGGCTTGGACCAGCTCAGCTTGGGCTTTTTTCAATGCGGCTTCGGCCTCTTGACGCTCAGACACTTCACGGCGCAGTTGAACGTTGCTGGCGGATAAGGCGCGCGTTCGTTCCGAAACCCGGCTTTCCAGCACCGCGTTGGCCTCGGCCAAGGTGCGCCGCCGTTCCGTGGCCAGAAACAACATCGCCCCAAACGCAAGGCAAATCGCAGCCACCGCATAGGTCTGCAACCACGCCAGTTGCCGCGCCGGGGCAACGTCAATCAACGCTTCGCCCTGCAATCCGATCACCGGCAGGTTCTGAACCAAATGCAGGGCGGTATCCGGCAGATATGGCCCCCAATCCAAGCGCCAGATCTCATGTGGGTCCAGCACCTGCGCCTGAAAGGGCAAAGCTCCGCCATTGGGTGGTATCAAACCAACTCCCCCCGGTCCTCGACGCCAGAACAGAATTTCCGACCGGTTCGAGATAAAAACCTCTCCCCTCGTATCTGTAAAGAAGACCGCTGGCTTGCTGCCGCGCCAATCCCATTCGATGTTCGCAATATCAACCGCAATGACTAAGGCCCCACGTACCCGGCCATCAGGGGCGAAATCAGGGGCGGCATAATAATAGGCACGCCGTTCCAACGGGTCTTTGATTCCGTGACCGCTGCCAAGCGCCCCTTGCATCGCGCGACGGAAATAGGATCGGGCATTCAGGTTCGGGGGCGCAAGGCCACGCGCTGAAACCAGAACCGCACCGGTTCGATCTGCGTACATCAATTCAAGCGCCGATGTCTTATCCGCAACACCAAGCACAAGGCCTTTGCCGCCTCCAACCCCAACGGGGTATCCAGATGGTCCAAGGCCGGATGGTCTGCCAACAGCACGGCGGTTTCCTGAAACCGCTGCAGTTGGGTGCTTAGCCGGCCGCTGGCCAATTCCAGATCAGCCTCGCCCCGTTTGGCCAGTTGCCCGACGGCTTGGCCGTAACCATAGGACCACACTCCGGCGCTGAGCGCGCCGACCACCAACAGAAATCCAAGGATGATCCAATGTCGTTGCATATCAAGGGTCTTGCATCCAACACGCGTCAACGCAAGGGTGCGCCCTTATGAAGACATTTCACCAACACCCAACAGATCCCGCGTTTGTTCAGAACCCCTATGCCTTTTATGCCACGGCGCGTACCCAAGGCCCGATGCTGTTCTGGCCACAGTACAACATGCCAGCCGCATTCACGCATGAGGCGGTGCACACCATCCTGCGCGACCGCCGGTTTGGGGCGCGAAGTTCCCACAGAGATGGCACCCAAGGCCCCGATCATCTGGCCCCATGGCTCAAGGTCGAGGACCACTCTTTGCTAGAAGCGGAACCACCGCGCCATTCTCGTCTGCGGGCCCTTGATTCTGCGGGCGTTTACATCGCGCACGATTACCGCCCTCACGCCGGATATCGAAACCCTGTGTCACCAGTTAATTGATCGCTTCCCCGATCAGCCCTTTGATCTGCTGAACGCGTATTGCACCCAAGTCCCTGTGATCACGATCTGTCGCCTTCTTGGGGTGCCTGAAAAGATGGCTCCGGAATTGCTCCGTTGGTCACACGACATGGTCGCCATGTATCAAGCGAACCGAACCCGCGAGACCGAAGACACTGCGGCCAAATCCTCGGCCGAATTCACCGCATTTCTAACGGACTACATCGAACAGCGCCGGTCTGCCCCCCGCGATGACCTGATTACGCGCTTGATTACCGCCGAGGAAGAAGGAACCAAGCTGTCGAGAGACGAATTGATCGGCACTTGCATTCTTGTCCTGAACGCAGGCCACGAAGCCACCGTTCACGCCTTTCGAATGGGGTCAAAACCCTGTTGCAGACCAAAACCCAATCGCACCTGTTTGCTCCTGACACCTTAGACACCACGGTCGAGGAGATCCTGCGATTTGATCCCCCGCTGCACATGTTCACACGTTATGCTTATGAAGAACTGACCCTCTTCGGTCATCAATTTCAACGTGGTGATCAGGTTGCTCTGTTGCTTGGGGCCGCCAATCACGACCCTACCGTTTGGGGCACCCCGGATCAGTTCACCCCAACACGTCCGATCCAAACCAATACCAGTTTCGGGGGTGGCCTGCATTTCTGTGTTGGCGCACCTTTGGCACGTCTGGAAATGCGCGTCGCCCTTCCGATCTTGTTTGAGCGATGCCCCAATCTACGCCTGATCGAGCAGCCGCAGTATTCAGATACCTATCACTTTCACGGTCTGTCGAACTTGATTGTCCAAACCTGAAAGAACCAAAGGGGGCCGCCGACCCCAATTATTTACAGCGGCAGCATCGTAGTCGATTTGATCTCTTCCATCGACAACAGCGCAGTCACGTTGTGTACGCGCACTTCGGAAATCAACGCCTGATAGAACGCATCATAAGCGCGGGCGTTCTTAACACGAACCTTTAGGATATAGTCGATATCCCCTGCCAGCCGGTGGGCTTCCTGCACTTCGGGGCGATCTCGCAATGCTTTAAGGAATGCGTTTTGCCATTCCGCCTCGTGTTCCGAGGTCCGGATCAAAACAAAGAAGCACGCCTCGTATCCCAGCGCCTCGGCGTCCAAGACCACGGTTTGCTGCCCGATCACCCCAGCGGCGCGCAATTTGCGAATACGATTCCAAACCGGGGTCTTGGAACTGCCCACCTGACCGGCAATTTCATCCAAAGATTGGCTCGCGTCGCGCTGCAGCTCTGCCAAAATTTTCCGATCCGTATCGTCTATTCGTACAGACATTCCTGTTTCTTCCTTCTTTCGAGACTGACGTTCCACTTTACCCGCAAAGCAGAACAATCATCCTTATCTTGCCGCGCATATAGCGCAATAGGGGGAATATTTCCTATATAGAGGGTCAAGTCAAACACCACCGGGGGCCGCAATGCCTGATCAATTCACCACCACTGCACAGCCAATGCTAGGCCATGTCAGACTTTGTCGGCGCCGGTCCGGGCGATCCAGACCTGCTGACGCTCAAGGCCATGCGCGCCTTTGAAGCCGCGGACATCGTGATGCACGACCGCTTGATCAGCCAGGACATTCTAGATGTGGCCTGTCGGTCGGCGGCATTGGTTGATGTGGGCAAAGCAGGTTTTGGCCCCTCTTGGAAACAAGAAGACATTGATGCCCTGTTGGTCGAATACGCGCTGACCGGTGCACGTGTTGTGCGCCTGAAATCCGGCGACCCCACCGTTTTTCGGTCGTCTGGACGAAGAGATCGACGCAGTCGAAGCTGCGGGCATCTCTTGGACCATCGTTCCCGGCATTACCGCGGCTTCGGCCGCTGTGGCGTCGATCGGTCAAAGCCTGACGCGCCGGGGTCGCAATTCTTCGGTGCGGTTCCTGACCGGCCACGACATGCAAGGGTTCGCGGATCACGATTGGGCCGCTCTTGCCCAGACTGGCGAAGTTGCTGCCATTTATATGGGTAAAAAATCTGCGCGCTTTGTTCAGGGACGGCTCATCATGCACGGCGCTGACCGCGCCACCCCAATCACTTTGGTAGAAAACGCATCCCGCCCCAACCAACGCGTTCTGGCGACATCTCTCGAGAACCTGCCTGTTGACCTTGCTGCGGCCGAACTGAACGGCCCTGCCCTGACCTTTTACGGCCTTGCGCCCCGCGATGCGGCGCAGGCTCTGACTGAATTCAAGAAGGAACTTGCATAATGGCCCGTGCTTTCAATCCAAAAGTTGTCACCGCCAATCACCTTCTCGAAGGTGACGTGATCTATCTGACCGCAACGGATGACTGGTCCCGCACCCTGACCGAGGCCGAAGTCATCACTGATGAAGCCCACGCACAGGTGCGCCTGCTCGATGCCGAACGTCAGGCCAACATCATCGTTGGTGCGTATCTGGCCGATGTCGCCCTTGGGTGGCAACCGGCCCGGAACCCACGCATTTCCGCGAGGATTTCCGCCGCACGGGTCCGTCGAATTATTTCCACGGCAAACAAGAACTCCCCCCGCAGCCCCAGACCTGAGCCTAGATCTGCCCAAGATCGCTCTTCCCATTCCAAGGCCCTTGCTTCTGGGGCTGCAACAAGGACAGCAAAACCATGTACCGCTACTCCGAGTTTGACACCGAATTCCTCGCTGAACGTAACGCCCAGTTCCGGGCGCAGGTAGATCGTCGCATCGACGGATCCCTGACCGAAGACGAATTCAAACCCCTGCGCCTGATGAACGGCGTCTACTTGCAACTGCACGCCTATATGCTGCGGGTTGCAATTCCCTATGGCACACTCAGCAGCGACCAGATGCGTCAGTTGGCTTTGCTGGCCGAAAAGTGGGACCGGGGCTATGGTCACTTTACCACCCGTCAGAACATCCAGTACAACTGGCCGAAACTGAACGATATTCCTGACATGCTGGACTCGCTGGCCGAAGTTGGCATGCATGCGATCCAAACATCGGGCAACACCATCCGCAACGTGACAGCGGATCACTTCGCCGGTGCTGCCGCAGACGAAGTCGCCGATCCACGCCCCTATGCAGAACTGCTGCGCCAATGGTCCACCGACCACCCAGAATTCCAGTTCATGCCGCGCAAATTCAAGATTGCCATCACCGGTGCAGAAAATGATCGCGCCGTAATTAAAGCGCACGACATCGGCCTGCAGTTGATTGAGCGTGACGGTGTTCTAGGCGCCAAGGTCATCGTGGGTGGCGGTCTGGGCCGTACCCCTATGATCGGCAAAACGCTCAGCGAATACGTCGCCTTTGACGATCTGCTGGCTTATCTGGAATCCACCGTTTCCGTCTGGAACCAGATCGGTCGCCGCGACAACAAATACAAGGCCCGCATCAAAATCACTGTGCACGAGCACGGCATCGACGCCATCCGTGCCAAGGTCAACGAACGGTTCTTGCAGGTACGCCCGCAGTTCAAAGGCGCTGATATGGCCCTGTTGGAAGAGATCAAAGGTCATTTTGCAGCGCCAGCGTTCCGTGAGGCATCGGTTGCGTCGTTCGAGAGCGCCTACACCAACGATCCGGTGTTCCGCTCCTGGGTCGACACCAATATCTCGGCACACAAAAACGCGGATCATGCCATTGTCACGATCTCGATCAAAAAACATGGGCAGACACCCGGCGATGCAACCGCGGACCAGATGCGCGCCATGGCGGATCTTGCACAGGAATTCGGCTATGACGAGCTGCGCATCAGCCATGAGCAGAACGTGATCTTGCCGCATGTCCACAAATCGGACCTGCCTGCGATCCATGCGCGCTTGAAAGAGCACGAGTTGGCCACCGCCAACATCGGGTTGATTTCGGACATCATCGCTTGCCCCGGCATGGATTACTGCGCGCTGGCCACAGCCCGTTCAATTCCTGTCGCCCAAAAAATCGCGACACGTTTTGACGAGCTGAAGCTCGAGCACGACATCGGCGAGATGAAGATCAAGATCTCAGGCTGCATCAACGCATGTGGTCACCACCACGTCGGCCACATCGGTATCCTTGGTTTGGATCGCGCAGGCGTTGAAAACTACCAGATCACTCTGGGTGGGGATGCGACCGAAACGGCCGCTGTTGGCGAACGCGCAGGTCCCGGTTTCTCGTATGACGAGATTGTTCCGGCCATCGAACGCCTGGTACTTGCCTATTTGGACGTGCGTAACAGCGAAGAGGAAACCTTCCTCGAAAGCTATCGTCGTCTCGGTCTGGCCCCGTTCAAGGCTGCCCTTTACCCTGAGGCCCAGGCCGATGCCGCTTGATGAAATCCAAACGGAGCTGGGAGCGGATCGTCAGGAACTGACCAGCAAGGTCGACCTGTTAAACACCCGCTTCCGCCACCACAGCGCCACCGATGTCATGCACGGGGCGCTGGAGGAGGCAGGCGATATCGCATTGGTCTCAAGCTTTGGGGCTGAATCGGTGGTTTTGCTGCATATGGCCGCTGTGATCGACAAATCGACCCCGGTGTTGTTTGTCGACACGCAAATGCTATTTGCAGAGACACTTGTCTATCAACAAGACGTCAGCGAACGTCTGGGCTTGAAAAACCTGCGCATCATTCGCGCAGATCAAGACGACATTGACCGCGACGACCCTTATGGTGCGCTCAATTCACACGACACCGACGCCTGCTGCATGTTGCGCAAAACTCTGCCTCTGCAGCGCGCTTTGTCCGGTTATGACGGTTGGATCACTGGGCGTAAGCGGTTCCAGTCCGGCACCCGGTCCGAGCTTAACTTCTTTGAGGTTGAGGACGGCACCGGGCGGATCAAGGTGAACCCGCTGGCCCATTGGGCCCCCGAAGATGTGCGCGCCTATATGGAAGAAAACCGCCTGCCCCGGCATCCGATGGTGGCCAAAGGCTATCCTTCAATCGGCTGTGCGCCCTGCACCTCGCCGGTCAAAGACGGCGAAGATCCTCGCGCCGGGCGCTGGCGCAACGAAACCAAAGAAGAATGCGGCATCCATTTCGTCGATGGCAAAATGGTGCGTGTTGGAGCAAAAACATGAATGTAGTTGTAAATGACGAGGGCTTTCAGCCCGATGACTGGACCGATGGCTTTGTTACTTTTGACGATGCCGCCAACGATGTTGTTGCGCTGGATGTGCCCTCGGACACAGACCCTGATGAGTTGATCGACCGTTTGGGCAACGCCCAGATGGTGCGCGTCGATTTCCCGTCTTTCGCAGATGGGCGTGGCTTTACCATTGCGCGCACCCTGCGACTCAAGGGCTACACCGGCCGCATGCGTGCCAAGGGGCACATTCTGGCAGACCAATATGCCATGGCACGCCGCGCCGGTTTTGACGAAGTTGAAATCGACGGCGTTCTGGCCACCCGTCAGCCCGAAGACCAATGGGTTGCCCGCGCAGACTGGAAAGCCCACAACTATCAAGCCCGCCTGCGCGGTTAATCCTGCGTCATTGCCAGCAATTAAACCAAAGGGGGCTATTTGCCCCCTTTTCCTGACTTGTATCAAAGATTAATCAGAGGTGTCGGTTAAACAACCGGCAGTGCAACCGATGACAGAGATGAAATCCGTGACCGAAGCCACCAAAACTGCCGCCGCCGTAAAGGCCCCCGTACTCCCCGATGCACAGACTGTGACCGAGGTCAAGCATTGGACCGACAGCCTGTTCTCGTTCCGCGTATCGCGCCCCGCCTCGTTGCGGTTCCGCTCTGGTGAGTTCGTCATGATCGGCCTGTTGGGCGACAACGGAAAACCGTTGCTGCGTGCTTATTCCATCGCGTCCCCCAGCTGGGACGAGGAGCTCGAATTCTATTCGATCAAAGTTCAGAACGGCCCGCTGACGTCGAAATTGCAACACGTCAATGTGGGTGACCAGATTATTCTGCGTCCCAAACCCGTTGGCACGCTGGTGCACGACGCCCTGCTGCCCGGCAAACGCCTGTGGTTCTTTGCCACTGGAACGGGCTTTGCGCCTTTTGCCTCGCTGTTGCGTGAACCGCAGACCTATGAAGATTACGACGAGGTTGTCATCACCCACACCTGCCGCGAAGTGGGCGAGTTGGAATATGGCCGTCAGTTGATCGAAAACATCAAGCAAGACGAGATGTTGGCAGAACTGATGGGCGAAGGGTTCCACGAAAAGATCCGCTATTACCCGACCACAACCCGTGAAGACAGCCCCAAGATGGGCCGGATCACCGATTTGTTGAAAGATGGCACCGTATTCAAAGATTTAGGTATTGAACCAATCAACCCTGAAACCGATCGCGGTATGGTTTGCGGGTCTCTGGACTTCAACAAGGATATCAAAGTCATCCTCGAAGACTTTGGTCTGCGCGAAGGTGCAAATTCCGAACCCAAGGAATTTGTGATCGAAAAGGCTTTTGTTGGCTAATCCAGCAAAGATTTAGAAACAAAAAAAACCGCGCCAGATTTCTGGCGCGGTTTTCTTTTTTGGGTAGAACTATTTGCTGATCGAAATCAGTTTCCAGTCACCGCATCTTTTGCCGCATCAGTGGCCGCGTCGGTCGCAGCATCAGTGGCCGCGTCAGTTGCAGTATCTGTGGCGGCATCGGTTGCAGCCTGAGTCGCATCGTTCAAAGCGTCTGTTGCCGCTTTGGCAGCGCTGTCCATTGCATCAGTCGCTGCTTTGCTGGCGCTATCTACGGCGTCTGCCGCGGCTGTGCTTGCAGCATCAGTTGCGCTCTCGACAGCCGAAGACGCTGCTTCGCCCGCTTCGGTGGCAGCGGCTGCGGCTTTAGCGGCCGCTTCTTCAGCCATTTTCTTAGCTTCTTCAGCAGCGGCGACGGCGGCGGCCTCTGCGTCAGCTGCGGCATCAGCAGCCGCCTTTTCAGCAGCTTTCTTGGCAGCGGCAGCGGCCTCAGCAGCGGCCTCTGATACATCTGCAGCTGCTTCACTGGCTGCTTCCGAGGTTTCCTCAACGGCATCACTTACGGCGTCTTTAACTTTGTCCATCGCACCCTCAACCGTGGGGGCTTCTTCGGCTTGATTCATCCAAACATACCCACCTGCAGCGGCGGCAACGACGATCAATACTGCTATCAGAGTTTTCATCTTTTATTATCCTTTTTGCAAAGGCGGCACCTACATGGCCGTCTTGAGTGTCAAATGAGGGAGCACAACAGGGATCACAAGGGGGAAAGTTGTACGAAAATCCGCTAATAAGGGGCAATTTCACCTTGAATCACCTTAGCATGAAAGTTACGTTTCGCGCTCATCGAATTCAACGATCAAAGGAATGAGTCCATAGCTCGCAGACCTCACAATGCGCCGCCACAACGTGACACCGGCCCGCGCGTCAATGAAAAAATCCGTGCCAATGAAATCCGCCTAATCGGCGCCGATGGTGAAAACGTCGGTGTGGTTACGCCGTCACGCGCCATGCAAATGGCCGATGAGGCTGGCTTGGATCTGGTTGAAATCTCGCCCAATGCCGCCCCTCCGGTCTGTAAGATCATGGACTTCGGCAAGTTCAAATACGAACAGCAAAAACGCGAGAGCGAAGCACGCAAAAAGCAAAAGATCATTGAGGTGAAAGAGGTCAAGTTCCGGCCCAACACCGACACCAATGATTACGATGTGAAAATGCGTAACGTGTACAAGTTCCTGGAAAACGGCGACAAGGTCAAAGTGACCCTGCGTTTCCGTGGCCGTGAAATGGCTCACCAGAACCTTGGTCGTGAACTGCTGGAACGTGTCGCAGGCGATATCAAGGAACACGGCAAAATCGAAAACATGCCCAAAATGGAAGGCCGCCAGATGATCATGATGATCGGCCCCCTTCCTCAAAAATAAGATCTGATTTCAGATCTGAGAACGCGCCTCGTTTCCCTCGGAACGGGGCGTTTTCTATTTCAATCTCCGAAAACATTTGGTTTCAACCTTGATCTTGCCTAAGCTCATACTTGAAACAACCGGGGAGAGACCGGATGAAGACCCGTAATTATTCTGCGGCGTTGCTATGTGCTTTGATGACGGCCCAGCCGTTGATGGCACAGGACACGACAGCGTCCACACCTACTGAAACGACCCAAGAGGATGCCAGCGCACAGCCAAGTGACGCGACGCTTCTGACCTCGGAAGAGTTGCAGAAACTTGTCGCGCCTGTCGCGCTTTATCCTGACACTTTGTTGATACAGATTCTTGTGGCGGCGACCTTTCCACTCGACGTGATCAAGGCTGATCGCTTTGTTCAGGACAACAAGGACAAAGACGCCGAAACCTTGAAGACCGAGATCGAGGCTCAGGGCTGGGATGAAAGCGTTACGGTTCTTGCGACCGCCTTTCCCGATGTGCTGACCGATATGGCGGTTCATGTGGAATGGACCGAAACAATGGGCACGGTCATGCTGGCCCAGGACGACGATGTCATGGCCGCTGTGCAAGACATGCGCAAAATTGCTGCCGATGCCGGGACACTGGCCAGCGGTGACGAGCAAACCGTAGAGGTGACACAGGACGCGGGCGATGAAACCATCATCATTCAACCCACCAACCCCGAAGTCGTCTATGTCCCGCAATACGACCCCGAGGTGGTTTATGTCGATAACGACGACTCGGATGTGGGCGATGCGCTTGCAACTGGTTTGGTCGCCTTTGGCACGGTTGCCTTGATTGCGGAAATTTTTGACGATGATGACCATTGGCATGACTATTGGGGCTGTCACAACTGTGGCGGTTGGAATGGGAACCCGATCATCCGCAATCCCGATATCGACATTGATATCGATGGGGATGTGAATATCGGCGACCGCGACAACATCGGCTGGAAACCGGACGATGATCGCCGGGACAAAGCCCGCGACGAAATCGGTAATCGACGTGGCAAAGACGGGGTCACCACGATGCCAGTTGGCAAACCTGACCGCGGGGATGAAATGCGTCAGCGCCTGTCGAAGGAAACCGGTGCCGCCGATATTTCACGCCCCGGAGCCGCCAAAGATCTGGAACGGGCTAAAAAGGCAGGTGTCCAACGCCCCGGCGGCCTGCCCGCTGACGCACGCAAGGATGCCGTGGATCGGACCCGTGCCAAAGCTCCGGCAAGCGCCCCCAAGGCCAAAGCCAAGGCGCAGGCAAAACCTCGGCCCAAAGCAGCCTCTCAACCCGCTAAGGCACGCCCAGCGACCCGTAAGCAGGGCAATCATTCAGGTGGCGCTATGAACAAGCGCACATCGGGCTCACGCGCCCATGCGGGCGGCGCGCGCGGTCGCGCATCCGGTGGCGGAAGAGGACGGAGATAAGACATGTATCGTAGTATGAAATGCACACTTGCCACTCTGTCCCTACTTGCTGCCATGCCAGCAACGGCCGAAGAGGCCCCAGCGACTTATCCAGGCCCACAGGACGCGCTAGAGGCCATGATGGGGGCCCTTTCGAACCAGAACAGCGACGCTCTATTAAAGGTCTTTGGAACTGATGCCGAAAGCCTGCTTTCCTCTGGCAATCCTGATCGCGATAAAATCAGCTGGTTGGAAATTCTAATCCTTGTTCAAAATGGATATCGGTTCCAGCCTGGTGAAGATGGCAAAACCACCCTCTTATTGGGCGCTGACAGCTGGCCCTTTCCGATCCCGCTGCACCGCACCGATCAGGGGTGGTCCTTTGACATAGAGGCCGGTGCCGACGAGGTGCACGCCCGACGGATCGGATTAAATGAACTGGACACCATCGAAATTCTGAACGCTTACGTGGATATTCAGGCCGAATATCGACTTGTCGACCACGACGGCGATGGTGTGATGGAATTTGCCCGCTCTTTGCTCTCTTCATCAACCGAGGCACAAGACGGGCTGTTTTGGGCGCGGTCCGACAGCCCTATGGGCGAACGTATCGCTTTGGCATCGCTTGATGGATATAACGACGGGGATGCAGATCAGGACGCGGACCCCTTTGGAGGGTACTACTATCGTATTCTGCAGGGTCAGGGTGACGAAGCCCCCGGTGGTGCGATGGACTATCTAATAAACGATCAAATGGTGGCAGGTCATGCCATGCTCGCGGTTCCGTCAGACTATGGCAACAGCGGAATCACCAGCTTTCTAATCGCTGAAAACGGCGTCATTTACGAGGCGGATCTGGGCGAAGAGTCCCTTGATGTCGCTCAGGAAATCACCCTGTTCAATCCCGGGCCCGAATGGATCAAGCAGCAATAGAACGCCAAAGGTAACTCTTTGATGAAGGTTCTGCTTGACCGAAACGTTTCTCCCGCCGACCATGGTGTCGCCGGGAGATAGTCACGACAATATTCAAAATACCAAGATTTTTTCCTGTCCCCGGCTTATTTGCAAGGGAGGACTGAGAATGAATTTACGACCCGATCCGACATTTCACCCCTCACCCAAGCTGGCGATGGAGGCCCCGGTAGAAACACTGGCCTTTACGCTGATGCTGAGCCCGGATTTTTCACAACCCGATGGGCTGGCCGTGGTGAATGTAGACCCGTCATCAGACGACTACGGCAAGATCGTGCACAAGGTCATGATGCCCAACACAGGCGATGAATTCCATCATTTCGGGTGGAACGCCTGTTCCTCTGCCTTGTCCCCTTTGACCAGCCACGCCTTTCTGGAACGCCGCTATCTGATTATTCCTGGTATCCGCTCCTCTCGCATCTACGTGATCGACGTCAAAGATCCGCTGGACGCCAAGATCCACAAGATTATCGAACCCGAGGAGGTCTTTGCCAAAACCGGCTATTCCCGTCCCCACACCATCCATTGCGGTCCCGAAGGCATCTATGTTTCGACCCTTGGTGGCGGTGGCGAGGATGGGACAGACGGCCCGCCCGGTATTTTCATCATGGATTGCGAAACCTTTGAGATCATCGGCCGCTATGAAATGGACAGGGGATTGCAGGACAAGCATTATGATTTCTGGTGGAACCTGCCGCGGGATTACATGGTCAGTTCAGAATGGGGCCTGCCGCCACAGTTCGAAAACGGTATCGTCGCCGAAGACCTGCTGAGCAACAAATACGGCCACTCGATCCATTTCTGGGACCTGCGGGCACGTAAGAACGTCCAGACCATCGATCTGGGCGAAAATCACCAGATGGCATTGGAAATTCGCCCGGCCCATGATCCGG
>CBCYME010000010.1:0-357731 GCA_965183835.1 Paracoccaceae bacterium
TCCAATGCCAACGACTCGACATTCGCTTTGCGCCCAACAGCCATCAAAAGATGCGAGCCTTTAAAGATGCGCCCGTCTTGGGTTGCCACCTCAATCGCGCCAGCCTGCCCCCGGATTTGGGCGGCCAGCGCATCCTCGACGATTTCAACGCCTTCGTCGCGCAAAGCGTCCAACACAACGGCCGCCGCTTCGGGGTCGTCTTTGCCAAGGACTTTCATCCCCTCGATCACGGTCACTTTGCAGCCCAAGCGAATATGCGCCTGCGCCATCTCCATCCCGATGGGGCCGCCGCCGATGATCAACAGGTGATCGGGTTTGTCACGCAGGTCAAAAATGGTTTCGTTGGTATCATATGGCACACTGTTAAGACCCGGGATCGGGGGCACCAAGGGCGATGATCCGGTCGCAATCACAATCCGGCGCGCGGTGATAACGTGATCCCCCGCCTGCACCTGCGTTGGGGACAGAAACTGACCAAATTCGCGAATCACGCGAACGCCAAAGCCCTCAAACCGTTCTTGGCTATCAACGGGGGCGATTTGGGCGATGACATCGTGAACATGGTCTTTGGCCGCTGCGTAATCGATCTGCGGCACCACATCCGCAACGCCATACGCTGCAGCGTGTGATTGCCCATAGGCCGCTTTGCCACTGGCAATTAACGCTTTTGAGGGCACGCAGCCAAAGTTCAAACAATCCCCCCCCATTTTATGCCCCTCTAACAGAACAACATCAGCCCCCATCTGGCTGGCCCCCGCAGCAACTGACAAGCCACCCGATCCGGCGCCAATGACCAGAATATCCGTTTTGATCTGCTCCATGGTTCAGGCCTCTTTCTTACCGCGCAGGGCTTTGATGAGAATCGGCAGCGCTGCCAAGACACAAAGGCCCAGAATGGGTCCAATCACAAAAGGTTCCCACAATAGAGACACATCAGGGGTTTCCCCGCGATCATACACTCCGCCTAGCCCGACACCAATCCACGTAAACACAATCGCACCCGGTATAATGCCCAGAGCAGTGGTGATCAGATAGTTGCGAAATTTGACCCCAACCAACGCAGGAACAAGATTTGCCACGAAAAAGGGAACAGCAGGCACCAAGCGCAACAGAAACAGCACCGATATCTCGTTTTCCCGCAAACCATCTTTGAGCTTTTTTATGGTCCCCTCAGAGGTTTCCAACTTAGCCGTCAACGTTGCACCCAAGCCCCAGCGCGCAGCCAGAAAGATTGCCGATGCGCCAATCGTGGCGGACACGACATTCAGCGTTGTGCCCGCAACAAGCCCAAACAAAAAGCCACCTGTCATCGACGCCACAGCGGCACCGGGCAACGAAAAGGAGACGATCAGGATGTAGGCCCCGACAAACAGGGCTGATAAGGCAATATAGTTGGCATCCCGGAATGCCAACAAAGCCTCGCGGTTGTCGCGCAGGGTTTCAAAGCTGAGGTAGTCGCGCAGGGTAAAGAACCCGACGCAGGCTGCGACCAGAATCACCAGCAAGGGAATGTGACGGGCGAACCCGCGCTTGGGCATTTGCATAGAATCGCTCATGGGACCGTATTGGTTATTGTGTGTCATCTTGGGCCTCAACATGCGCCTTACAGGGTAAAATCAACAGGGACTTCACAGGGCCTTGATCTCTGCCCCCCGAAATCGTGAGGTTTTTGGGGATATTTCGACGGTTTGAAACGTTTCCCTGTTTACCTCGGCGGAATTTGTTGCAAAACGCTTACAAAACCCGGGCACGGGGTTTGACTTGGCATCGTTCTGGCTTTAGAGGACGGGCTTCGAATAGACCCCGGGAAGGCGAATCTACGCCGCGCCCGATCGACATATTGGAGACGGAGCGATGAAACGCACCTTTCAGCCTTCCAACCTGGTTCGCAAGCGGCGCCATGGTTTTCGTTCGCGCATGGCTACAAAAGCCGGCCGCAAAATCCTGAACAACCGCCGTGCACGCGGTCGTAAGTCGCTGAGCGCATAAGCTCTCTGACTGTTCAGACGGACATGACACCGCCGAAGGCCCTCGAGACTGGCTCAGTCAGACTTGGGGATACGCCCTCGGCGGTTTCCGTTCGTCCAGATATTGAGAGAAGCCTCTCAATGCAGGTTCTGCAGAAACGATCTGATTTTCTGAAAGCCGCCCGGGCAAAACGCCGGGGAACGGCCTCGATGATGGTGCAAGCACGTAAGCGTGGACCGGACGAGGCCGAAGGTGTTCGTGTTGGTTTCACCTGCTCAAAAAAAGTCGGCAACGCCGTAGCCCGCAACCGAGCCAAACGGCGGCTGCGCGAAGCGGCCCGACTTGTGATCCCTGATCTGGGCAAGCCCGGTTGGGATTATGTGTTGATCGGTAAGAAAACGGACACCGCTGAGCGCCCGTTTCAATTGCTGATAAACGACCTGAAATACGCGTTACGCAAGCTGCACGACTGACGCCTTTTTCGTCGCACCCGCTTTTTCTATGCGACTGCCGCCCCTAGATTGCCCTTATGACACCCTTGGCCCACATCGCTGCCCTGCCCGTCCGTGCTTATCGGCTGATTTTCAGCCCTTGGGTCGGCTTTAACTGCCGGTATCAACCCACTTGTTCGGCCTATGCCCTGGAGGCGCTGGAGAAACACGGGGCGATCAAAGGCAGTTGGCTGGCCGCGCGCCGGATCGGACGCTGTCATCCATTGGGATCAGATGGGTATGATCCCGTTCCAGACCCCAAGGACGCCAAAGACCGCTAGACCAACGCAAGATTGCCTTGATCCGTGCGCCCCCGTGTTGGGATCACCTCGCGATCCAGTTTGCCCATGACCGTGTGAAACAAATCCTCGTAAAATCGCGGAGCGTCGAAATACCAACTGTGCGTGATCGCTGTGCCATCGCCGAATCCCGCTCGATTGTCGTTAAAGAACTTCCCACAATACAAGTTCACCGCCTTTTCGGCTCGATCTTGCGGCATTCCTACACGGCCAAGGCGCCGAGACACCCCGATTCGCTTGACCTCAGAAATCGACAGCACCTCATCAAAAGGGCTGTAATAGTTGGTCACGCGCGTACTGTGGCGCAGCAGGGACGAGGTTTTGGGGTTGCCGGTCTTCATCGATTTAGACGACGTATCAGCCGCAACAAGCGCCACCTGACTGACCGTCCAGCTTTTCTGAGCCGTGATATGGTCATCATCGGCGTAGTCAAACGCCTCACGCACAAGGTAGGCCCCCATGGAGTGGGCCAAGACATGAATATTATAGTCACAATCGGCGGTTTGCAGTTTGGAAAGCCGTGTGATGCCGTGAGAGAAAAGCAAATCCGCAGACCGCCGCGCGTCACGCCGATCTGATGTATACCCCAAAACGGACCCATCGCTGGGCCAGTCATAGCTGATCACGACGCCTTTAAATCCCTGCGCCTCAAGCCCTTGGCGGATCTTGCGATGGCGTTCCAGCATATCCCACTGATCGGTATTGAACCCGTGCACAAATACAACGATATGGCCCTTGTCCGGCGCTGTCGCCCCGGCTGCGGCCTGAACATCACGCACCCATTGAGTCACTTTTATTTCGTGGGATCGACTGTATGTCCCGGCTGTGTCCGGCACGGCAAGATACTTGGCACCACCCATTCTGTTTGAATAACCATCGCCCCGTCGCCCGCGTACGGATAAGAAATAGTCCATTCTAAATACCCCTTACAAAAGCTCGAAAAGTACCATTTTCCGGGGATTCTCGCTAGGTCTTTGCTTTCATTCGTTGCACGTGGCATATGCCCCGGACCAATCGGAGACC
Source organism: Paracoccaceae bacterium (assembly GCA_965183835.1). Classification (GTDB taxonomy): domain Bacteria; phylum Pseudomonadota; class Alphaproteobacteria; order Rhodobacterales; family Rhodobacteraceae; genus OMPR01. The sequence continues at coordinate 3,782 of CBCYME010000010.1, forward strand.
CACTATGTTTGACGATCATGATGAAATTCACCCGCTGTTCTGCCGGGGCTCCTTCGACCACAGAATTCAAAAAGGCTGCGCAAGCGAATCGTGCGATATGCACGCGAAGCGATCGAGCAATATGGTATGGTCGAGCGTCCAGCGGATGGGTCTACGCCACGTTGGCTGGTTTGCCTGTCTGGGGGTAAGGATAGCTATACCCTGCTCGCTGTTCTGTACGAACTAAAATGGCGCGGCCTGCTACCGGTGGATTTGCTGGCCTGCAATCTGGATCAGGGGCAACCCGGCTTTCCCGCAACGGTTCTGCCCGAGTTTCTGGAAAAGATGGGTGTCCCCAATCGGATCGAATATCAGGATACTTACTCTATTGTGATGGACAAGGTTCCAGAAGGGCGGACATTCTGCGCCCTGTGTTCACGACTGCGTCGGGGCAACCTGTATCGTGTCGCGCGCGAGGAAGGCTGTTCCGCCGTAGTGTTGGGTCATCATCGTGACGATATACTCGAGACATTTTTCATGAATCTGTTCCACGGTGGGCGCCTTGCGACCATGCCCCCAAAACTGGTCAATGAAGAGGGTGATCTTTTTGTCTATCGCCCCCTGGCCCATGTGGCCGAGGTGGATTGCGAAAAGTTCGCACGGGCCATGAATTACCCCATTATCCCCTGTGATTTGTGTGGCAGCCAGGATGGGTTGCAGCGCCAACAGGTCAAACAGATTCTCGATGGCTGGGAAAAGAACAGTCCCGGTCGTCGTCAGGTGATGTTTCGCGCCCTAATGAACGCCCGCCCCTCCCACCTTTTGGACCCAAAGCTTTTTGACTTTCAGGGGCTTGCGTTGAATTTTGACAAAAAAGAGGAAAATTCTGGGGAAATTCCTCGCCTGCGTTAACGTCTGACTCAGACTGATCGTCATAGGGTTCCCATGCACGCCTTGCGTCCATGTGAAAGGCCCGATGATACCAATGCGGACAAACTCTCTGTTATCCCGTTTTCGCTCTCAAATCGTCCCGATTTTAACCGGGCCGCCGATTCTTGCCTTTTTGCCGGCACTCACCCTTGGGGCCTTTTGGACCGGGGGGGAAACTGCCCTTGTGTTGGCGGCTCTTGGTTTCCCGTTGGTCTTTGCCTTTGCAGGGGCTCTGGGGCGCTGGCCCGCCGCTTCTGCTACGGGTCGCGATGGGGTGACGGGCCTGTTGTTACGGGATGGCTTTCAAAAAGTCGTGGAACAAACGTTTGAACACGCCGCGCGCACTGAGCTGCGCACCGCCTGTTTTGTGATCGAATTGGACGACTACCCCGAACTGGTCACCCAACACGGGCAAAGCGCGGGTGATAGCATTGCCCAACGCAGTGGGGAACGCATTCAGGCAACTCTGCGTGACAACGATACGGTTGCGCGACTGGGGGACCGGAAATTTGCGGTTTGCCTCTCTCCTGTTCCACAGTTGGATCTGGAACTGTGTATTCAACTTGCGGGGCGTATCCAGAATTCGATTGAAGAACCCATTTCGCTGGATGGTTTGGCAGTTTACGTGTCTTGTTCCGTCGGCTTCTGTCAGCTCAATCGCGCGCCAGGCAAGACCGCAACGGATTGGCTGGATGCTGCCACCACCGCTTTGCACGAGGCCCATCAGGCGGGACCTTCAGCAATCCGAGCCTATTCAGAGGATATGCGGCGCAAAACCCGAATCAAAAGCGATCTTCGCGGTGAAATCGTTGCAGCTCTAGAGAATGGGCAAATCCAACCTTGGTATCAGCCACAAATTTCCACAGATACAGGCAAGGTTACCGGCTTCGAGGCACTCGCACGTTGGACCCACCCCGTGCGCGGTATCATCAACCCTGATGTTTTCCTGCCCTTGATTGATCAGGCTGGACAGATGGAGCGTTTGGGTGAGGTGATCCTTTATCATGCCCTCACCTCGCTGAAAGCATGGGATCGTGCTGGGGTGAGTGTTCCGCGGGTTGGAGTGAACTTTGCCTCTGATGAATTGCAAAACCCGGGACTGGTAAACAAAATTCAATGGGAACTGGACCGCTTTGACCTAAAGCCCGAGCGGCTGTCGGTTGAAATCCTGGAAACCGTTTTTTCAAACACCCCGGATGACACGATCACACGCAACATCACCGGCTTGGGGGCTCTTGGGTGTCGGATTGATCTTGATGATTTTGGAACGGGCCATGCCTCCATTGCCTCGATCCGGCGTTTTTCAGTGTCACGCATCAAGATTGACCGTTCCTTTGTCATGAAAGCCGATTGCGATCCTGAACAACAACGTATGATCGGGGCCATTCTAACCATGGCCGAACGCTTAGAGCTGGAAACACTGGCTGAGGGGGTTGAAACCGTAGGGGAACATGCTTTGCTGGCCCAATTGGGGTGTGATCACGTTCAAGGCTTTGGAATTGGTAAGCCCATGCCGTTCGAACAGACCCTCGATTGGATTGCCACGCATGAAGCCAAATTGCAGGGAACCCCGCGAATTGGGCGTGAAACAGGTTGAAATCTCGGGGATTCGGTAAAATATGCCGCGTCCTACCCGCCCAACAGAGGCGATTCCGCTTGACCTTTGCCCTCGCACTCTGTTGAACCCACCGTTGTCTTTCAATGCACAAGGTGGCTGTCCCCGATGGACGATCAGAACAAGAATCTCATCCTTGCAACCGCGCTCAGCTTTGTCGTGATCCTTGTATGGTTCGTGCTGTTTCCGCCGCCCGAAGCAACGGCGCCGACAGAAGAAGCGAGCATAAGCGCCGTCGAGAACAGTGTTGCACTCGCGCCCTCAACTCCGGATGCGCAAGCCGCTGCAGCCACTCAGGCCGAAGCATCGGCTGATGACGAATCGCCGCGTGTTGCGATTGAAACCGCCCGTCTGACGGGTAGCGTTTCGCTCAAAGGTGGCCGTATCGATGACCTGTCCCTCAAGGATTACCGGGTTTCGCTCGATGACGACGCCGAGATCGTAAAAGTCCTCTCTCCTGTAGGAACGCCATCGGCTTACTATGCATTGTACGGCTGGGCCCCCGGTGCAGGTCTGGCGCTAGAGGATGTGCCTGGTGCCAACACCGAATGGTCCCTCGAAGAGGGGACTGAGCTGAGTGTCGACACCCCGATCACCCTCTCCTGGACAAACTCCAAGAACATGATCTTCCGTCGCACACTCGCCGTCGACGAAAACTATATGTTCTCAGTGACACAATCCGTTGAAAACGGGTCGGACACCACGGCCAGCATGGCTCCTTATGGTATCTTGGCCCGTCACGGCATTGGCGAAGATGCTGACCTGCCTGACCTGAAGAATTTCTTCATCCTGCACGAAGGTGTTGTTAACGTCACCGATGGCACATTGACAGAAACAGACTATGATGACGTCCGCGATTTCGAAGTGAATCCAAACGAAGGCGCGCAAGCTGAAATCTATCAGGTGCAGAAAGATGGCTGGATCGGCTTTACCGACCACTTCTGGATGACAACGTTGATCCCAGAAGCCGGGCAATCGTTCAAGGCAGCCGCCAAATACGACAACCGTCGCAAGATTTACCAAACCGAAACCGTTCTGCCGACAATGACTGTCGCCCCCGGTGCAACCGCCGAAGTTTCGACCCAATTGTTTGCGGGTGCTAAGGAATGGGAAGCCATCCGAAACTACGAGAAAAACGGTGTTATCGACTTTCTCAACAGCATCGACTGGGGTTGGTTCTTTTTCCTGACCAAGCCGATTTTCTGGCTGCTGCACAATATTAACCAACTCATCGGCAACATGGGCTGGTCGATTATTGGTCTGACACTGATCATCAAGGCGGCGCTCTTCCCGCTGGCGTACAAATCCTACGTTTCTATGGCGAAGATGAAAGAACTGCAGCCGCAGATGGAGGCTTTGAAAGCCGCCGCTGGGGATGATCGCCAGAAAATGCAGCAAGGCATGATGGAGCTCTACAAAAAGGAAAAGGTGAACCCAGCCGCTGGTTGTTTGCCAATCCTGCTGCAGATCCCAATCTTCTTCTCGCTGTATAAAGTGATCTTTGTCACGATCGAACTGCGTCAAGCCCCCTTCTTTGGACCTTTCCAAGACCTAAGCGCGCCTGACCCGACCTCGTTCATGAATTTCTTTGGCTTGATGCCATGGGGCGGACCAGAAGCGGGCACGCTGATGGCAACGATCTTTATCGGCATCCTGCCGCTGTTGCTTGGTATTTCCATGTATCTGCAACAAAAGCTGAACCCGGCCCCCACGGATCCGACTCAGCAGATGATCTTTGCCTGGATGCCTTGGGTCTTTATGTTCATGCTCGGCAGCTTTGCCAGTGGCTTGGTCGTATACTGGATCGCGAACAACACGATCACGTTCACCCAGCAGTATTTGATCATGCGCAGCCAAGGCTACAAACCCGATATCTTTGGCAACATCAGATCGGGCTTTAAACGCAAGTCCAAGGCAGATGAAAAATGAAGGGCGCAGTAACCAGTCTCTGGCGACACCCCATCAAAAGTCACGGACGCGAACAGCTGTCCAATGTCACACTAATCCCCGGGCAAACCATGCCCGGGGATCGTGTTTGGGCCGTTGCCCATGAGGCGTCAAAAGCAGACGGGTCTGAATGGGTTTCTTGCGCCAATTTCAGCAGGGTGGCCAAAGCGCCTGAATTGATGGCTATGACGGCACAGCTGAACGGGGATCAGGTCACCCTGATGCACCCCAAGCGGCCTGATTTGACATTTGCCCCTGACACGCAAACAGAGCTGTTTCTGGATTGGGTTAAACCGCTGATGCCGGACAACCGGGCCGCTTCTGCACGCATCCTGCGTGTGCCGGGGCGGGGCATGACGGACAGCGATTTCCCCTCTGTCACGCTTTGTAACGCGGCTTCCCATCGTGCGGTCGAGGCTCAGATGGGCCAAGATCTTTCCATTTCGCGCTGGCGGGGCAATCTCTGGTTCGAAGGCCTGCCCGAATGGGTAGAGTTCGACTGGATGGGTCGCGACGTACAAATCGGTGACGTTATTCTACGGGTGCGTGAACGCACCGAACGTTGCACAGCAACCACAACAAACCCCGAGACAGGCGTGCGCGATGCGGATACCCTCGCAGCACTGCAGACTTGGGGTCACAAAGATTTTTCGGTTCGCGCCGAGGTGATCCAGGGTGGCGACATCCGGATCGGAGACGAGGTACAACCGCTATGACCGGTATGACATTCACAATGGCCGAAGAGCCGGATCAGATCACTCAGGAACGCGGACGCAAGCTGTTCGCAGGGGAATCCCTGTTCGTCAAAGGCGTCGTGGCTATGTCTGGCCTGCCGCCAGCCGACCGGATGGAGGTTTGCTTTGCCGGGCGGTCCAATGTTGGGAAATCGAGCCTGATCAACGCGCTGACCGGCACCAAAGGGTTGGCGCGCGCGTCCAACACCCCCGGCCGCACGCAAGAGATCAACTATTTCACCCAAGGCCCCGATCACTATCTGGTCGACCTTCCGGGCTATGGCTATGCTAACGCGCCACTGGCCGTGGTTGAAAAGTGGCAGCGCCTGCTCAAGCAATACCTGAGCGGTCGTCAGACACTCCGCCGGGCATTTGTTCTGATTGATGCGCGTCACGGGGTGAAACCTGTGGATGATGAAATCATGTCGCTGTTAGACAGTGCCGCTGTGACCTTTCAGTGTGTCATGACCAAGATCGACAAAGTTAAGATCAAGGACAAAGACGCCGTTCTGAAACAGGTTCAGGCAGCATTGGCGAAGCACCCTGCGGCCTATCCGGAAATTGTGCTGACTTCGTCTGAAAAAGGCGAAGGCATTCCAACACTGCGTTCGATCATCACGACACTCGAATGATTTTAACCCGTCTTCTTGCCCTGCTCACGATCGTCACGCTGGCTTTGTCCAGCGCGATCCCGCAGGGCTGGATGCCGACGACAGGCACAGACGGTAAGGTTTTGCTGGTGATTTGTACCGGGGATGGGCCAATAGAGCGTTGGGTCGATCTGGACCAAGATCACCCGCCTCATGATGATACAGATTCCCGGATGCCCTGCCCATTTGCAGCAACTCCAGAGTCTACCTTTGACCAGCCCGATCTTTTGATCCTGACATTGGCCGCGCCGTTGAGCGCACGTTGGGATCACGCAGATTTCACGCACCGTAGCGCAGGTATGCACTGGCGCTATGATGCCCGCGGCCCGCCCACCCTCTCCTAACTTTCGCGAACACAAACAAAGCAAGATGGCCCGCATACAGATGCGAGGCCCCGTTCCGATATGGAGAATTCCCAATGGCGTTGGACAGCCAACACGTGGCCGCAGATGTGAGCCAAAGCGATTTCACGCAAAAATTCTATTTCGCCGCCTGGCGGTGGCACTTTTATGCGGGGTTATTCGTAATTCCGTTTCTGATCATACTGGCTGTAACGGGCCTGATGATGATGTTTCTCACACAGGTTGATGGGCGGGATGGTGAAAAAATCTCTGTCGCCATCCAAGTTGAGCCTTTGGCCGTATCGGCCCAAGCCAATGTCGCCCTGACCGAAGTTCCCGGCACAGTTGTCGAATGGATCGGGCCAAAGGCCGCTGATCTGGCGACCGTATTTCGTATCAAGACCGAAACTGGGCAGCTTCTGGTCGCCGTTGATCCCTATGCCGGCGAGGTTCTGCAAACTTGGGATCGTCGTGCCGGGTGGTATGACTTGGCCGATAACATCCACTCAACCCTGTTGATTGGAGACACCGGTGACCGGTTGCTAGAAATCGCGGCGGGGTTGTCATTGGTTCTGGTGTTTACCGGCCTTTACATGTGGTGGCCCCGTGCCAATGGGGTGTCGGCCTTTGTTCCAAACCTTCGGGCACGGGGTCGGGCGCTCTGGAAATCCTTACACGCAGTTGTTGGATTCTGGATGTCGGGTTTGCTGGTCTTGTTCCTGATCTCTGGCCTGTCGTGGGCCGGCGTTTGGGGCGGTATGATCGTTCAACCCTGGAGCAGCTTTCCCGCTGAAAAGTGGGACAATGTCCCCCTGTCGGATGACATTCACGCCAGCATGAACCACGGCAGCCAAAACGATGTGCCATGGGCGCTGGAACAGACCCCAATGCCCGCTTCGGGATCGAATGCAGGCATCACAGGCATTCCAAAAGGGACCAAGGCTGACATCGATACGATGGTGGCTCTTGGATCAGCCCTAGGCATGGATGGTCGTTTCCGTGTGGCCTACCCAAGTAGTGAAACAGGCGTCTGGACGTTGAACCGGGATAGCATGAGCAGCGATTCAACCGATCCGGTCAATGATCGCACCGTGCATGTGGATCAATTCACGGGCAATATCCTCGCCGATGTGCGCTATGCTGACTATTCGGTCATGGGCAAGGCAATGGCCTTGGGCATCCCTTTGCACATGGGCCTGATGGGGCTGGGGAATTTCATCCTGAACACCGTGTTCTGCCTGTCTGTGATCTTTGTCTGTGTGTCAGGTGTGGTGATGTGGCTGAAACGCCGCCCCTCGCAAGCCGGACGTTTGGCGGCTCCGCCACTCCCTGCTGAGCTGCCGTTCTGGAAAGGCGCGGTTATGATTGGCCTGTTCACCTCGATGGCATTTCCGCTTGTCGGGCTGACGCTGTTGGCCGTGCTTGCCTTTGACTTGCTGGTCCTATCGAACATCCCAGCGATGAAACGCGCGTTCAGCTAAAGAGATCGAGGTCCCGTCGGCGGGCGGGACCTCGGGTGCGTGGCACGATTGCGTCCCTATGACATGCCGCGCACCAAATTCGGCCCGCTCAGACGTGCTGAGCGCCGTTCACTTCGATCTCAGCACCTGAGATGTATGAACTCCCCTCTGAACACAGGAAATAGATCGCAGCAGCGACTTCCTCAGGTTGACCGAGCCGTTGCAGGGGTAGTTTCTCCACAATCTTGTCCGTACCAGGGCTGAGAATGGCCGTTTCGACCTCACCCGGGGCGATTGCATTGACCCGCACGCCCAATGGGCCAAAGTCATGTGCCATTTCCCGTGTCAGCGCCGCCAGAGCCGCCTTGGAGGTCGCATAGGCCGCTCCAGCAAAGGGATGCACCCGAGACCCCGCAATCGACGTCACATTGACCACTGCGCCCTTTGCAGCCGCCAGTTCCTCTTTCAATCCGCGCGCCAGCACGACCGAAGCAAAGAAATTGACGTGAAAGACCTGCCCCCATGTCATCAGGTCCGTCTCAAGCGTGTTCAATCGCTCTCCGTCTGGCCCTTTGGGTGAAACGCCCGCATTGTTGACCAATGCGTCTAACTTGCCACCAACCATTTCCTGAATAAGGCCCACTGCGTTGATCGTATCCGCCGGATCGCCCAGATCAAGTTGCACGTGGTTGTCGTTGCCACTGCTCCACGGGCACCCTTCGGGCAGTGGATTACGCGAGCACGTGATCACGCGCCAGCCTTCGGCATCAAAACGCCGGACGGTGGCATGACCGATTCCGCGACTTGCCCCAGTCAGTAACATTGTCTTTTGTCGCATAGCCAATCCGATCCAATGATTTCGTCGCGACCCTAGCACCAGTGTCGCGGCCCGCAATGCAAGTCTTGGCATATCGGCGCAAAGGCCCTAACACGGTTGCCCAAAGGGACATGACCATGAAGAAGCAAAACATGAACCGCGACTGGATTGCTACCGCCGCCACACTCTCAAGCGCTTTGCCATATTTGCAGCGTTATGACGGAGCCATTGTTGTCATCAAGCTGGGCGGTCACGCCATGGGCAGTGACGAAGCCATGGAAAGCTTTGCCCGAGACATCGTGCTGATGCAGCAGGTCGGGTTGAACCCCGTCATCGTGCATGGCGGGGGTCCGATGATCAACGCAATGCTCAAGAAGCTGGATATTCAGTCCGAGTTTGTGAACGGCAAGCGCGTGACCGATGCCGCCACCGTCGAAGTCGTTGAAATGGTTCTGTCCGGTGTTGTGAACAAGCGGATCGTACAGGCGATCAACGCCCAAGGTGGAACGGCTGTTGGCCTGTCTGGCAAAGATGCCCACCTGATGACCTGTGACCAGACGGATGCTTCACTGGGTTTCGTTGGGACACCCGTCGATATGAACCCCAAGTTGCTGCACGACCTCTTTGCCAATGACGTGATCCCCGTGATCGCCCCCTTGGGTGCAGGTCGTAACGGTGAAACGTTCAACGTAAACGGTGACACGGCTGCCGGTGCCATAGCCGCAGCGCTTAAGGCCGACCGCCTGCTGCTGTTGACCGATGTATCCGGCGTCAAGAACGCGGATGGCGAAGTTGTAACCGAACTCAAGACCGGCAAGATTCGCGAAATGACCGCCGAAGGCACCATCGCCGGTGGCATGATCCCCAAAACTGAAACTGCCCTTGATGCCATCAACGGAGGGGTTCGGGCGGTTGTCATTCTGGATGGACGAGCCCCCAATGCCTGCTTGTTAGAACTGTTCACTGAACATGGTGCAGGGTCATTGATCCGACCTGACTAACGGATTTGTGTCGTATTCTGGCTTGCGCACCGACTTCACATGCGCAAGCCTGAATGCATGGAACATGAAACCCTTATCCGTCTGGCCATTTTCCTCGGCCTCTTTGCACTTTTCGCAATTGCCGAGGCAATACATCCGCGCCGTCCCCGGACGATTAGCCGTAAGAAGCGGTGGATGACCAACTTGTCGATAACGGTCCTCAACACAATTGTCCTAAGGGGCCTTGCGATTGCGCTACCCCTTCTCGCGGTTGGCGCTGCACTGGATGCGCAGGCCAATGGTTGGGGTTTGTTCAATCATATCACTTGGCCCAACTGGGTCGAAGTGCTGATCAGTGTTCTGATTTTGGATTTCGCGATTTGGGTCCAGCATCTGATTACCCACAAGGTGCCGATACTTTGGCGTCTTCATCGCGTCCATCATGCGGATCGGGATATGGATGTGACCACTGCAATCCGGTTTCACCCCATTGAAATCGCGCTCTCCATGCTGCTCAAGATTGGTTTGGTCTATCTGTTGGGACCCAGTGCCCTAGCCGTGGTTCTGTTCGAGATCCTGCTGAATGGGACAGCGCTGTTCAATCATGCAAATCTACGACTGCCCCTTGCAGTGGATGCCGTGGTGCGTAGGGTTCTGGTGACGCCCGATATGCATCGCGTCCACCACTCGGGGCACAGGCAAGAACACGACAGCAATTATGGCTTTGCTCTTTCAATCTGGGATCGAATGATGGGAACCTATACGGCACAGCCGAGCGAGGGGCACGACGACATGACAGTTGGTTTGCAATGGCAGGACAAACGCCCTGCCCAATTGGGGTGGAGCCTCCTGCTCCCGTTTCGCCGCAAGTGACGTATGATCACGTTGAAAGCGCCGCAACTGATGCTGGCTTGATCGTTATGGGGGCCCAGCACCCACGCGTGAGCGGCGCCAAAGAGCTGGATGGTGGAACGTTGATCCTGTTGGGGGCCGGACGGGAATTTTGGCCTGCGCTAAAGGGATCCCCTGAATGTCAGGACCAAACCCCAAACCCGGTTGATCGTTGGTCGACACGGGTTGTTTCGAGCTTAGCAAACAGATTTGGCGCAACGGCGCATTTCCCATTCGGCGGCCCGCCCTATACACCCTTCATTGATTGGGCGTTAAAATCCCAGCGCGCCTTTCTCAGCCCGGTTGGCGCCATGGTCCACGACACCGCTGGCATGATGATTTCCTATCGTGGGGCGCTCCATTTTGCTCGGGAATTCGATATCCCCGCCCCCACAGGCAGCTCCCCCTGTGACGGGTGCCCCGCCCCCTGCGCAACCGCCTGTCCGGTTGGCGCGCTCAATGCGGAAACGTTTTACAAACTCGATATATGCCACGCCTACCTTGATACACAAGATGGCCATTCCTGCATGACGACCGGCTGTGCTGCGCGCTTGGCCTGCCCCGTCAGCGTTGCATTTGACCGCGACCCTGCCCAAACTTCCCACCATATGAGAGCCTTTCACCCGTCATGACACGTACTTTGATCCTGACCCGACACGCGAAATCCAGTTGGGGCGAAGTGTCTTTACCAGATCATGCGCGTCCGTTGAACACACGTGGAAAGGCCTCTGCACATGCGATTGGTGCGTGGTTAAAAACCCAAGGTCACATCCCGGATCAGGTCCTCAGTTCCTCATCTCAGCGCACACGCGAAACGTGGGATTTGATGGGCTTGGATACCGATGTCACGTATACAGATTCGCTTTATCATGCGTCGTCCCAACAGATGATGGACGTTCTGTGCGAGGCCAGCGGCGACGTTGTCCTTATGCTGGGGCACAACCCTGGAATTGCTGATTTCGCTAGGCGGTTGGTGCAAACGTTGCCAACCCATCCTCGGTATCGAGACTATCCCACCTGTGCGACAGCTGTGATCGATTTTGACATTGATGATTGGGGCGCAGTGCAATGGCACAGCGGACAATTGCTGGACTTTATCCTGCCGCGCGAATTGCTGGAATGACAAAGGCCGGGAACAAGCCCGGCCTTTGCAACGATATATCAGGGGTTTAACCTGTTTAAAGCACCTTAGTGTCCAAGAATCTGGCTGAGGAACAGCTTGGTCCGATCAGATTGTGGGTTGTTAAAGAACTCTTCTGGTTCGTTCTGTTCCACAATCTGCCCCGCATCCATAAAGATCACGCGGTTCGCAACCTGACGGGCAAAACCCATCTCGTGCGTCACGCAAAGCATGGTCATGCCTTCTTCGGCCAGCTCGATCATGGTGTCGAGCACCTCTTTGATCATCTCAGGGTCCAGCGCCGATGTTGGTTCATCAAACAACATGATCCGCGGCATCATGCACAGCGATCTGGCAATCGCCACACGCTGCTGCTGACCACCCGACAACATGCCCGGGTACTTATGGGCCTGCTCTGGAATCTTGACCTTTTCCAAGAAATGCATCGCCCGCTCTTCGGCCTCTTTCCGGGGCGTCTTGCGCACCCAGATCGGAGCCAACGTGCAGTTTTCAAGAATCGTCAGATGCGGAAACAAGTTGAAGTGCTGGAACACCATGCCAACTTCGGACCGAATCTTGTCGATGTTTTTGAGGTCATTCGACAGCTCAGTTCCATCCACAATGATCTTGCCCTGTTGGTGCTCTTCCAACGCATTCAGACAGCGGATCAGGGTCGATTTCCCCGAGCCCGAAGGCCCGGCGATAACGATACGCTCGCCTTGATTGACGGTGAGGTTGATATCCCGCAACACGTGGAACGACCCGTACCACTTGTTCATGTTCGAGATTTCAATCGCGACCTCATCCGAGACCTGCATCTTGGAACGGTCGATTTCGCGGTTTGTAGCAAGTTCAGACATAGGTTGAACTCCTTAATGGTGGCCAGTCTGAAGCTTGCGCTCCAGATACATGGAATATCGGGACATAGAGAAACAGACGATGAAGAACAGGAACGCGATGAAGGCGAACAGTTCCCAATAGATGCCGTTCCAGGCGGTATCGGCGCGGATGGCGCTTGCCAATCCGATCACGTCAAACAACCCGATAATCGACACCAGCGTAGTATCTTTAAAGATCCCAATGAATGTACTCACGATCCCAGGAATAGAGATTTTCAGAGCCTGCGGCATGATGATCAACCGCTGCGCCTGCCAATAATCCAATCCCAGACTGTCTGCGCCCTCGTACTGACCACGTGGCAAAGCCGCGAGGCCGCCCCGGATCACCTCAGCCATATAGGCGGCCGAAAAGAGGGTCATCATGATCATGACGCGCAGAATAATGTCAAAGTTCGTGCCGGGTGGCAGGAAGATATTCAACAGCAGCGACGCCACAAACAGCAGCGTGATCAGTGGCACACCGCGAATGAACTCGATGAAGCCCACACACAATGCTTTGACAATCAACAGATCCGATTGCCGCCCCAAGGCGAGAACAATACCGATGGGCAGTGACACACCAATGGCCACAACACCCAACAAGATCGCAAGCATGAAACCACCGAATTTACGGCTGGCGACAGCTTCGAGCCCAATGGGCATAGCCGAAGACAGCGCCTCGACGATTGGACCTGACAAAACCAGCCACCAGATCACGGCCACTGCAACGCCTGCAATCATCGCAATCAATTCGCCAACAGCTTCGGTGGCGTATTTGATGATCAAGTAAGCGATGACAAAACCAACAGCCGCACTGAGCGGACCCCAAATTGTGCCACCCCACATCAGGAACACCATCAGGAAGGGATAGGCTGCCGTCAAAATCAGCATCTTGGACGACACACGATCCGAGAACAGGATTGGGCTCAGCGCTGCAAGCAGCAGGACCAAAGACAGGATTGGGCGCCAGTACATATCGCTCGGATAGAACCCGAACAACAACTGCAACCAACGATCGTTGATAACGCCCCAACATGCGTGACCATGGGTAGATCCCCATGTTGCTTTCATGATCTCGCGGCATTCGCCCAGTGAATCGGCATTCCAAACAGATTGGAATACCCAAGGCAGAGCCCCCGCCAACACGTAGTAGATCGCAGCAATAGCAACGATGGTCAGCGCAGAGTTAAACCAGCCTGAAAACAGGTTGTGTCTGGCCCAGCCAATCACCCCAACTTCGGAGGCAGGCGGTGCCTTTTCCGGCAACATTTCTGTGCGGACAAATGAAACTTCACTCATATTACCGCTCCACCAATTTGACGCTGTTGTTGTACCAGTTCATCACAGCCGAAATGCTCAACGAGATGATCAGATAGGCAAGCATCAGCAACAGAACACATTCCAGCTCGCGGCCGGTCTGGTTCATCGTAATGCCACCCATAGTGCCCGTGATATCCATATAACCAACCGCGATTGCCAAAGACGAGTTCTTGGTCAGGTTGAGATAGTTGGAAATCATTGGCGGAATGATCACACGCAGCGCTTGTGGCAGGATCACCAGACGCATGGTCTTACCCGGGCGAATGCCCAAAGCCGACGCGGCCTCGGTCTGACCTTTGGAGATCGCCAAGATGCCGGCCCGTACGATTTCCGCGATAAACGCAGCTGTGTACAGAGACAGAGCAAGCCAGAGGGCGATCAGCGAGTTCCGCATGTGCGTCCCGCCTTTGAAATTGAACCCCTTGAGTTCAGGATAGCCAAAGTGACAGCCCAGAACCGTAAGTAAGATGGCCATCGGCACAAACAGCAAACCTAGCTGGATATACCAGATCTTGGGGCGGTCACCGGTCGCCTCTTGCGTCGCAGCCGCTTTGGCAGCCACTTTGCGCATCGCAAAAATGCTGAGCGCAAGAACTGCAATAACAGCAACGAGGTCCAAAGAGATGTCAAACCGCAGGCTGGAATCACCAAACAAGTGGATGTTGCCCAAGCTGCGCGAAAACAGGAATTCCGGGATATAGACACCCCGGTTCGTCACAGCGACACTGTCAAACAGGTTCATTGTTGCTGTTGGTTCCGCACCACGGAAGGCGCGCGGTGCCGGAAGGCTTTCGATCATAATGGCCATCGCCAAAACGATCCAAAGCAGAACGGGCACGTTCCGGAACATTTCTACGTAAACGGTCATGATCCGCGCAACCAGCCAGTTCGATGACAATCGCAGAACGCCGACAAACACCCCGATGATGGTGGCCGTGATACAGCCCAGAACAGCAACCACCAGCGTGTTCAACAAGCCCATCAGGGCAGCACGCAGGTGAGTATCCCGAGAGGTATATTCCAGCAGTCGCTGGTTGATGTCATAGCTGGCAGGTTCGCTAAAGAACCCAAAATCTATGGGTTTGCCCAAAGCGGCGAGGTTCTGCGCAGTGTTGTTGATAAGCCAAGCAGCCAACAACATAAAACAGAGCATTGCGATGACTTGGATCGTGGCTGATCGATACCGCGTATCATAAAGGAGCATCGACAGCCGGAACTGCTCCTTAGGCGGGTCAGTGAGAGTCGTCATGACCTATGTGTATCCCCGTGAGACCCTGATTTGTCTTTCGGCGAAGTTTCTCTTCGCTCACTGAAATCAGGCACGTTTTTGAAAAGGCAAAAAGGGCGCAGGTTTCCCCGCGCCCTTTTCACATGATGTTTAGCGGAATGGGGGCGAATACAGCAGGCCGCCTTCGGTCCACTGTGCGTTCAGACCACGTGCCAGACCGATGGGGGTTTCTTCGCCGATGTTTTTGGCAAAGATTTCACCATAGTTGCCGCCCGCCATGATGGCGCGCTTGGCCCACTCGGCGTCCAGACCCAGCATTTCACCCAGAGTCCCTTCGGAACCAAGCAGACGCTTGATTTCTGGGTTGTCTGTCGAAGATGCGATTTCAGCAACGTTTGCCGAAGTCACGCCCAGCTCTTCTGCTGTGATTACAGCGTTCAGAGTCCAGCGTACGACATCACCCCATTCGTTGTCGCCGTGGCGAACCAACGGGCCCAGAGGCTCTTTGGAGATGATTTCGGGCAACAGAGCGTGCGCCGCAGGATCTTCGAAAGATGCGCGAGTGGCCGCCAGACCAGATGCGTCAGTGGTGTAAACGTCGCACGCACCAGCCAGATACTGCTGCTGAGCTTCGGCGTTTGTTTCAATCGGAACCGGCTCATAGCTGATGTTGTTGGTGCGGAAGAAGTCCGCCAAGTTCAGCTCGGTGGTTGTCCCGGTCTGAATGCAAACAGTTGCACCATCCAGATCTTTGGCGGACGAAACGCCCAGCTCTTTGGGGACCATGAAGCCCTGACCGTCATAGTAGTTCACGCCAACAAAGGTGAACTTGAGGTCAACATCGCGCGAGAACGTCCAAGTGGTGTTACGTGCAAGCACATCGATTTCGCCAGAAGCCAGCGCAGTAAAGCGTGTCTTACCGGTGGTCGGTACGAACGTAACAGCAGAAGCGTCTCCCAAAACTGCGGCTGCAACGGCGCGGCAAACCGAAACGTCGAAACCGTTCCATTCGCCATTCGCATCTGGTGCGGCAAAGCCAACCAGACCGGTTGTTACGCCACAGTTCAATGTGCCACGTGCTTTTACATCATCCATCGTGCCAGCTGCAGCAGCGCTTGCTGCCAAGCCAGCGACGGTGAGCGCGCCGAAAACTACGGATTTTTTCATTTTTACCTCTTCCTGATGTCCGCCTCATTGTGGGGCGGCTTTGCCGGCTTGAGTAATGCCGGATTTAATACCGAAAAGTTCACTCCCCTTCAGTGGGCCCGAGTGTGGTCGCAATCATCAACAAACGTCAAGGGTTGCATCACCCCTTTCGATGAAATGCACCTTAGTTGCCCCAAGGGAAACTTGAGCAAAAATGATAGTTTACGGTCTCAACCAGAGAAATCGAAAAACCGTTTCGCATGCAAAAAGGCCTGACGTTTCACGTCACTCATTTTTTGGGCTTCTTCATCGACGCCCCACAATTCTTCTTGCCAAAGCTCATCCAGACGCGAAATCTGCCAGATTTGGTCGGGTTTGCGCCAATCTTTTGCAGCGCCAAAGCCCAGAATCAACGATCCAGACAAACTGACAAGATCATGAAATGCGGCGAGTTGAAAAGAATCCAACGCGTGAACCGCTTTAGTGAGCCTATCAATCACGTCTGGGTTTTGCGGGCGATGAATTACGCCGGATTGCGAAACAAGGCGCACATTCAATGTTTCAGCAGCCCAATCCAAGGCAGGATCCCACTGTTCCGCTTGTCTTTGAACCAATTCTCGGGGGGAATCCGCCCGATAACACAACAAATCCGAATCACCATAAGCGGCCAACATATCGGCCACCTCTGCGTGTTGGTGACGCACTTTATCAATTGCGGCATTGGCAGATCGGGTCATTGGCATCGTGCCGGGGTCCACCTGCCCGTCCTGTGCATCCCACTCAGCCGCGATCGCTTCTGCCATCGCGCGCGTTGGGACAATCAACCCAGCTTTGGCCGGGGTTTTGACCCGACGCCCGTCCAGCTCAACCGTGAACCCATTTTCGGCTTCGACAACCAGGCTATTTTCCCAGAACCGCTTTGGTTTCCATTCACTCATGTTTTATGTCCAGATTTGCGCCAGCGTTTCGGGCAGCGCGTCAAATGTATCAATGATCTGAGCCGCATGCTGTAGCGCAGATGTATCGTGGTACCCCCAGCTTACACCAATGCCCGTCACTCCCGCGTTGGCCGCCATCTCCATGTCGAAGCTGGTGTCTCCGATCATCACAGCGCCTGACGCATCAACCCCGGCTTCCCTTAACGCTGTTTCGATCATTGACGGATGTGGTTTAGAGGGATGGAAATCGGCAACCTGCTTGGTCACAAAATACCGCTCCAATCCGTGTGCTTCGAGCAATCCGTCCAACCCGCGCAGTGATTTACCTGTCGCAATACCCAGCAGGAACTCGGGAACACCATGCAGCCTGTCCAAGATTTCACGCGCACCGGGATAGAGCGGCGAATGAGCGGCTCCCAACGCAAGGCGCTGATCCCGGTAGAAATCTTTGTACCCCTGCACCAGCTGGGCTTGGATCTGATCAGATTGCTCGGGCACCAAACGGGCCATTGCTTGTGGCAGCGACAACCCTACAATGGACAAGATCGCCCCGCGACTTGGGACTGGTACTGACAACGCCTCGAACGCCGCAGTCATTGCCCCGACGATACTGGCCTGACTGTCGACCAGCGTCCCATCGACATCAAATATGATCAGGCGCAATGGCTTGATCATTGCAGAGATTCAAACGGATCATCTGCGGCTAAATCCTCGGACCAGCCAAAGGTGTCCCACGTTTCAGCCATGTGATCCGGTAAGTGCGCGGTGATCGTGACAGGCTTGCGTGTCGTCGGATGCTCAAAGGATAGGCTACGGGCGTGCAGATGCAGTTTTTTGCTGATGACGCCGCCAAGTTGCGCGCCCCAACCGTCGCCCAGGTTTTCTTGCCCAGAGCCGCCGTATTTACCATCTCCGATAATTGGATGCCCCATACCAGACATATGAGCCCGCAATTGGTGCGTTCGCCCAGTGATCGGTTCCATGGCGACCCACGACGCCCGCCCCGCAACACGGTAGAGCGTAGCATAAACCGTGTGGGCACGTTTGGCGCCGTATGTGCCATCAATGTCGCGCGGATCAATGGCGATCATCTTTTCGCCCTCACCCTGCTTCCCGTGACCGCCGGCCTTTACCAGGCCAGTTTTAATCTCGCCCAGATAAGGGGTCGGAACCCCTGCGACCAACGCCCAATAGATCTTGCGCGTATCACGGTGACGGAACGCAGCGGTCAAGGATTTGGCCGCCTCGCGGGTGCGTGCCAAGACCAAGACACCGGATGTGTCTTTATCCAACCGGTGGACAAGGCGCGGTTTGTCTTCGTTGCCAAAACGAAGCGCTTCGGCCAAGCCATCCACGTGGCGCGTTTGACCGCTACCGCCCTGAACCGCCAAACCCCATGGCTTGTTGATGGCAATCACCTGATCATCCCGGTAGATCACACAGTCTTGGATCATCTTGGCATCCGCATCGGACACGCGATCCCTAAGCGGGGTAGGCTTGTGATCAGAATCCGGCAGCGGCGGTACACGCACCACTTGACCGATCTCCAACCGGGTCGAGGCCTTGACCCGGCCGCCTTCGACCCGCAACTCGCCTTTGCGGCACATCTTTTCGACGCGCCCTTGGCTTAGGTGTGGGAACATCCGGCGCAGCCAGCGGTCCAACCGCTGATCGCCATCGTCATCACCCACAGTAATCATTTGTACGCCGCTCATGCCCAGAGCCCCCTTGCAAGAAATAGCCCCGCCATAAGCGCCGCCAGAGACAGCCCAACGGACAGCCCCACATAAAGTGCCGCGTGCCCCATGGCGCCGCGTTCATAAAGGTTCACCGCCTCCAGCGAAAACGCCGAAAAAGTCGTAAACCCGCCCATCAGCCCGGTCATCACGAAAGGACTGAGATGTGTCAGTCCGCGATGCGCCGCTGCGATCACAAAAACGCCCATCAGGAACGACCCGATGACGTTGACCGTCAATATGGCGACAGGAAACTCCTGATGGCCAAAGGCACGCAATACGCCAATACCTGTCAGATACCGGAGCGACGCCCCGATGGCGCCGCCAAGCGCTACATGTAAAACCGATGAGATCATGCGCGGTCTGTCGCGCGCATCAGGGGGAATGTCAAGATTCGCTGCATTTCACCCCGCGTTTCACCAAACTATCTGCTCTGACCAGCACATTGCACCCGAATTCGCAGCCAATCTAGTCGCAAGGTGACTGTGCCGCTTAGTCGAACAGTTTGGGCGAGGGTCTGCCTGTAACCCGTTCCCAATAGTCATCGGCGCGTTTCTCAAACGTCGCCGCGTCTCGGGCCTCGCTCACGTAAAACCGCCCTGGCGGCACACCCGGTGCGTAATCTTGATCAACCCAACCCTTTGGATCCTTATGCGGGCTGCGATAGCCCACATGCCCCAAAGCCTCGGCCCCTTGGTAATGCGCGTCCCGCAGATGCAATGGGACCGGCAATGGCGCCTCTTGCGCCACAGCGGACAAAGCCGCAGAAATCCCGTGATTGGCAGAACCCGATTTAGGCGCACGTGCAACATGCAGCGCCGCATGGGCCAGAATGATCCGAGCCTCGGGATACCCGATCATTTCCACCGCCTGCGCCGCTGCGACAGCGGTCTGGAGCGCAGTGTTATCGGCAAGCCCCACATCCTCAGAGGCCTGAATCATGATGCGGCGCGCGATAAAACGTGGATCTTCACCGCCATGAATAAGCCGCGCCAACCAGTACAGAACAGCGTCCGCCGCCCCGCCGCGCATGGACTTGATAAAGGCAGAAATGACATCGTAGTGCTGATCCCCAGATCGGTCATGATTTACCGGCGCCGCCATATAAGCGTCTTCGATCATGTCCTCAGTCACAACCACCGGCGCGCCCGGGGCATGGCCAACGCAAAGCCCTTCGAGGGTTGTCAGCGCGCGGCGCGCATCTCCCCCCGAACGTCCAGCGATGAGTTGTTTGTGCTCCGGTGACAGGGTGACCTGAATCCCCATACTCGCCAAATGATCAAGCCCACGATCAACCACAGTTACCATGTCACTGATAGAAATGGGTTCCAGCTTTAGGATCGTGGATCGTGAAACCAAAGCTTTCGGCAAAGCTGTGTACGGGTTTTGGGTCGTGGCACCAATAAAATCCGCCGTACCCTCTTCGCAGATCGCAAGAAGATCATCCGCCTGTGTGGCTGAAAACCGGTGCACCTCGTCCACGAAAATGAGCAGCGGACGTATCCGCGCCTCGTCCGCAAGTTGGCGAATTTCCTTTACCCCGGCGCGTGTCGCGTGAAGCGGGCGAAAATCCTTGCTGAGCATATTGCCCACTGCGCGCGCAATTGATGTTTTCCCAATTCCAGGAGGGCCATACAGAACAACACTGCCAAGCTGATCCGCAGCAATTCTGCGCCGCAGGGTGGCACCCTCAGCCGTAATCGTGTCCTGACCAATCACATCATCCAGTGTTTCCGGCCGCAACGCCGCAGCAAGTGGTCGATTGCCCTGTTGTGCTCCGAGATCAAATAGATCTGACATCACCTACATCCGGAACCGCAACGAGACCCACTGCCCGCGTCGCATCAAATCGAGTTTCACCCACCGCCCCGGATCTGTCAGAGCCGCACGAATATCCGAAGTCGTGTGCATTTCTGCGTCATTGATAACAGACAACACATCGCCAAACTGCAGCCCCGCACGGGCACCGTACCGACCGGGGTCGGTTACGATCACACCTTCTGTCGAAAGCGGTAAGCCAAAACGCGAAATCACGGCTGGATTGATACGTGCCAGGCCCAAACCGGGCAGCACAGTATCATCCCCCAGTGTTATTGGATCTGATGCAGGTTCATCAGGAGGGGCCAGCATAGAGACACGAACCTCGCTCGTATCCTGACCACGCAAACGGGAAACAGTGACTTCACCGCCGATCCCAGCCACCGACATACGAAAAACCATCTCAGACGGAGAATTCACAATCTTCCCGTCGACCATGGTAATCACATCGCCCACTTTGAAACCAGCAACTGCAAAGGGGCTTTCTGCGTGAAGATCGGAAATCACAATCCCTTCGGGTAAGGCTAGGCCAAGAGAGTCGGCAATATCCGACGTCATGGGCTGCCCGGCCATCCCCGCCCAGGGACGTTGGAAATAGGGGCGCCCCGCGCGCGCTTGACGCATAAATTCGGCCACCAAGTTCGCCGGAATAGCAAATCCAATCCCGTTAGAGCCGCCTGACCGGCTGAGGATCGAGGTGTTGATACCAATCAAATCCCCGTTCACGTCGATCAGCGCACCGCCAGAGTTTCCCGGGTTAATCGCCGCATCTGTTTGGATGAAATAGCCCCGCGCCTGACCCGTCGCCGCCCCAGATCGCGCCAGTCCTGAAACAATACCGCTTGATACAGTTTGCCCAATCCCAAACGGATTCCCGATCGCCAAAGCCAGCTCCCCAACTTCGACCTGATCAGAATTGCGCAGCGCCAAATAAGGGAGATCGGAAACCTCTTCGATTTGAAGAATTGCGATATCGCTTTCTTCGTCGCCCAGCACGACTTTGGCCGAAAACTCGCGACGATCCGTTGTTACCACCTGAATTTCAGACGCCATACCAACCACATGATAGTTGGAAACAACCAACCCATCGCCCGACAGGATAACCCCTGACCCCAGAGAATTCTGAACGCGGGGGCGAGGCGCGGAAGAGCCTCCAAAAAAGTCCTGAAAGAAGGGGTCAGAAAACAGCGGATTTGGACGCCCCTCGGTGATAATCTTTGCGTAGATATTCACCACAGCCGGGGCAGATTTCTTAACCACAGGTGCAAACCCCATGGTAATTTCACCCTGCGATGTCGGCACACGCGTTTCTGCACCGACGAAAGAGGCACTCAGTACCATTGCTGCTGTCAAAACTGCACGAAACATGGAGCCTCCGGAATTTTCATGTCCCCTCGGATATGCGGGGCGTCCCCACAGATTGCAAGCGATCCGATTGGGTAATGCCCCTCGATCCTTTGCAGTCAGTGATAAACGCGCGGCTTTACAAACAAAAAGGGCCCTTGCTCAGCTGAGCAAGGGCCCCAAAAGCGGCAAAAGCCACTTTGAATTTATTCTGCGGCTGCTTCCGCTTCTGCAGTGCGTGCCTTGTCGGCTGCGCCTTTTGCATCGCGATCGCGGTCTACGAATTCGATGATCGCCATGGGCGCCATGTCACCGTAACGGAAACCCGCTTTCAGGACGCGAACATAGCCACCCTGACGGTCTTTGTACCGTGGGCCCAGGATGTCGAACAATTTCGCAACATACTGGTCTTCTTTCAAGCGCGATGCCGCGTTACGACGCGAGTGCAGGTCGCCTTTTTTCGCCAACGTGATCAGCTTTTCGATGATCGGGCGCAGTTCTTTTGCTTTGGGCAGAGTCGTTTTGATCTGCTCGTGCTCGATGAGCGAGCCGGCCATGTTTGCAAACAGAGCTTTACGGTGCTCATGTGTACGGTTCAGGCGGCGGTATCCACGTGCGTGACGCATTTTATTTGTCCTAACTTAAGCTTGTGCTTTGTCTGGAGACCGATGCGGGTCAGTCCCTCTCCTTGGGGCAGGATTGCCCATGTCTTCCCCGGCTGTCCGGGCATTGATGGGGGAGCACTTGCGCCCTCCCCCGAATTCTTAGAACGAATCTTCGAACTTTTTCGCCAGATCTTCGATGTTGTCGGGCGGCCAGTCCTCGACGTCCATGCCAAGGTGCAGACCCATGCCGGACAGAACTTCTTTGATCTCGTTCAGCGACTTGCGGCCAAAGTTCGGCGTGCGCAGCATTTCTGCTTCGGTCTTCTGGATGAGATCGCCGATGTAGACGATGTTGTCATTCTTGAGGCAGTTCGCCGAACGGACAGACAGTTCCAGTTCGTCCACTTTCTTGAGCAGAAGCGGGTTGAACTCGAGACCATCATCTTCGTCCTGACGGCTTGCGGATTCTGGCTCGTCGAAGTTGACGAAGATCGACAGCTGGTCCTGCAGAATGCGCGCGGCATAGGCCACTGCATCGTCAGGCGTGATCGAGCCGTCGGTTTCGACTTTCATGGTCAGTTTGTCATAGTCCAGAACCTGACCTTCGCGGGTCGGCTGAACGTCATACGAAACCTTTTTGACCGGCGAATAGATCGCATCGATCGGGATCAGGCCGATAGGCGCGTCTTCGGGCTTGTTCTTGTCAGCCGAAACGTAGCCTTTGCCTGTGTTCACGGTCAGTTCCATGAACAGATCGGCGCCATCGTCCAAGTGACAGATCACGTGGTCGCGGTTCAGGATTTCGATGCCAGCGCTCTCGCTGATGTCACCAGCAGTAACAACGGCGGGGCCTTTGGCATTGATCGACAGGCGCTTGGGCCCTTCGACTTCCATGCGCAGCGAAACCTGCTTGAGGTTCAGGATCACATCAGTGACGTCCTCGCGCACACCAGCAACGCTGGAGAACTCGTGCAGAACGTTGTCAATCTGAACGGAGGTGACGGCCGCGCCTTGCAGCGAGCTCATCAAGATGCGACGCAGGGCGTTGCCCAGTGTCAGACCAAAGCCCCGCTCAAGCGGTTCGGCAACCACAGTCGCCTGACGCGCAGGGTCATTGCCCGGCTTTACGTCCAGCTGGGTCGGCTTGATCAGTTCTGCCCAATTCTTATGGATCATGTGTCCCTCCATTCCTGTCTGCGCCCCATGTCCATAAAGGTGCAGACGCCCGAGGTTTCAAACGGCGTACTGGGGCCGCGTCAGATAACGCGGCCCCAGTAAAACTTTTGTATCGCTTAAACGCGGCGACGCTTTGGTGGGCGGCAGCCGTTGTGAGCAATCGGTGTCACATCGCGGATCGACGTGATGTTGAAGCCCACTGCAGCCAACGCGCGCAGAGCCGATTCACGTCCTGAGCCGGGGCCCTGAACTTCGACTTCCAGCGTTTTGACGCCGTGATCCTGTGCTTTTTTGCCTGCATCTTCTGCAGCCATCTGAGCAGCGTAGGGGGTCGATTTCCGCGAGCCTTTGAAGCCCATGGTACCGGCTGACGACCAAGAGATCGCGTTGCCCTGTACGTCAGAGATCAGGATCTTGGTGTTGTTGAACGACGAATTTACGTGGGCTACGCCCGAAGCAATATTCTTGCGCTCTTTTTTCTTGGTCCGAGTCTTATCGCGTGCCATTGATCAAACCCTCCCTTATTTCTTCTTACCAGCAATGGCCTTTGCGGGGCCTTTGCGAGTGCGAGCGTTGGTGTGGGTACGCTGACCGCGAACGGGCAGGTTACGACGATGGCGCAGACCGCGGTAGCAACCCAGATCCATCAAACGTTTGATGTTCATCTGAGTGTCACGACGCAGGTCACCTTCGACGGTGTAGTTTGCATCGATGTGCTCACGCACGGCCAGAACTTCGGCGTCCGACAGTTCGTTGACGCGACGGGTGGAGTCGATACCAACAGCTTCGCAGATTGCTTTAGCTGAGGTGTTACCGATTCCGGTGATATAAGTAAGGGCGATAGGGACCCGCTTTGCAGTGGGGATGTTTACGCCGGCAATACGTGCCACGTGTCACTTTCCTTTTGGTTGCGGTTCCGTAACACCGGAACCTTTTTTCACAACACCGGACCGGATGCGAACACCATTGGTCAAGTATCTCGAGGTAGTCTTGCGAGATGAGCGAATCTCATCCACGCGTTTGATTCCCCTAGGGGATGTGGGTGCGTAGAGAGTTTTAGAAAAATCGTCAAGCCCTGCCGGTACGGAACGCAGCAAAAAGGGCAAGTGTCTGGTTCGAAAGGTCGATCCAGACACCGTTTATCTGTTCGTCAGGCCAAAATGTCAGCCGAGAATCGCATCAATAGACGCGGTAACATCACCGATGTCGGCCAACCCATCAATAGGGCGCAGATCACCCTTAGCGTGATAGTAACCGATCAACGGCGCGGTCTTTTTGTAGTATTCCATCAGGCGGATACGCACGCTGTCTTCGTTGTCGTCTGCGCGGGCCTCTTTGCCTGCGGCGACGGCTTCGGCAGCGCGGTTAACGATCCGCTTTACCAGCGTTTCGTCATCGACTTGCAATTCGACTACGCAATCCAGGCTTTCGCCCTTTTCAGCCAGCAGCTCACCCAGAGCATCGGCCTGAGCCAGAGTGCGTGGGAAGCCGTCAAAGATGAACCCACCCTTGGCGCCCTGCTCCAACTTTTCACGGATCAGACCAATGACGATTTCGTCAGTGACGAGTTCGCCCTTGTCCATGACTTCGGCAACACGCTTGCCCATCTCTGTGCCGCTGCTTTTGGCTTCTCGCAGCATATCACCAGTGCTCAGCTGAACCATGCCACGCGCATCAACCAGATGCTGTGCCTGAGTGCCTTTGCCCGCGCCTGGCGGGCCCAATAGAATGATATTCATCGACGAGCAGGTCCCTTCCTGGCGCGTTTTTTATTTTTACCACGCAACTGGGACTTTTCGATAAGCCCTTCGTATTGATGCGCCAGCAAGTGGCTCTGAACTTGTTGGATCGTATCCATCGTTACAGAGACGATAATCAGGACAGACGTACCGCCAAAATAGAACGGGATCGCAAACTGACCACGCAGAATTTCGGGCAGCAGACAGACCGCCGCAAGATAGGCCGCACCCAATACCAAGATACGGTTCACAACATACTCAAGGTATTCAGCGGTCTTCTTACCCGGACGGATACCCGGAACAAAACCATTCTGGTTCTTGAGATTGTCGGCCACATCATCCGGCTTGAACGCAACGTTGAAGGTATAGAAATACGCAAAAAAGACGATCATCGAGACGAAGAACAGCAGATAGAGCGGCTGACCTGGTCCAAAGTTGGCCAGCAACCATGACATCACCGGACCATTTGCAGCACCCGCTGAGAAGGTTGAGATCGTCACAGGCAACAACAGCAACGAGCTGGCAAAAATCGCAGGAATAACGCCGGCTGGGTTCACCTTGACGGGCAAGTGGCTGGAGCCACCGTCATAGACCTTCATGCCGACCTGACGGCGCGGGTACTGGATGTGGATCTTGCGCAGTGCACGTTCCATGAACACCACAAAGGTGATCGTCACCAGAACCATCGCAATCACCAACAAGATCACGGCGGGGCTGATCGCACCCGAGCGACCCGATGCCAGGAACTGCGCCAGTGCGGCGGGGACTTCGGCAATGATGCCAACGAAAATGATCAGAGAGATACCGTTACCAATGCCGCGTGCAGTGATTTGCTCACCCAGCCACATCAGGAACATTGTACCGCCAACCAAAGTGATCATGGTCGAGAAGCGGAAGTAGAGACCGGCATCTGTTGCCAGATCACCTGATTCGAGCGAAACAGCCAACCCGTAAGCCTGCACAGTGGCCAATGCCACGGTACCGAAACGGGTGTACTGGTTGATCTTTTTACGACCTTGTTCGCCTTCTTTCTTGAGCTGCTCAAGTTGCGGCACCATGGCCGTCATCAGCTGAACAATGATCGACGCCGAGATATAGGGCATAATGCCAAGGGCAAAGATGCCCATGCGGCCCAATGCACCCCCGGTAAACATCGAAACCATACCGCCGATGCCCTGCCCCGCTTGCTCCATGAACTCGCGCAGCGCAACACCGTCGATACCTGGCACGGGAATAAAGGTCCCCAAGCGGTAGACGATCAACAACCCGAGAGTAAACAGGATGCGGTTGCGCAGATCGGTGGCTTTGCCAAGGGCTGACCAGCTTGTATTGGCCGCCATTTGTTCTGCTGCTGATACCATTATCGGTCTCTCTTATGAAAACGCCGCCCAGAACCGTTTTCCGGCTCGGGCGGCGTCAAATTGGAAAACTGAGAACTATGTAAGCGGCATCGTCGCCGCTCACAAGCAGTTACTCTGCTGCTGCAGCAGATGTGACCTTCAGTGAGCCGCCCGCCTTCTCAACTGCTTCGACAGCAGCTTTCGAGGCACCAGTGACTTCGAGGTTCAACTTTGCAGTAACTTCGCCTTTGGCCAGAACGCGAATTCCGTCCAGTTTGCGGCGGATCAGACCGGATGCGATCATTGCATCTTCGGTGATCGCTGCGGTGGCGTCGATTTTGCCTGCGTCAACGAACTTCTGGATCAGGCCCAGGTTAACAACAGAGAATTCTTTGCGGTTTGGCTTGTTAAAGCCGCGCTTTGGCAGACGTTGGTACAAAGGCATCTGACCGCCTTCGTAGCCGTTGATCGCCACACCCGAACGGGATTTCTGACCTTTGATACCACGGCCAGCTGTTTTACCTTTGCCGGAACCAGGACCACGTGCAACGCGTTTACGAGGTTTGGTTGCGCCAGCATTGTCGCGCAGTTCATGAAGTTTCATATCGCTTCTCCTAAGCCGGATGTGACCCTCGAAGCGAATGGGTCAACCACGGCATTTCTTGATTTTGATTCTGTGACTCGTGCAGCCACCGGGCGCGTATAGACCTTCCACTTGTTGGGATCAAGTCAGATCCCTTTTGATTGGTCTTCGTGGTCGCCGTCACAAGAAGGCAAACCACAAATTTAGCAACCTCCCCATGTTTCTGCTATTCTGCGTCTTATCCTAACAGGCCGCATAAGCATGACTTGGAAAGACACCGACATTTTGGATTGGCTCCTGACTGATGGGCGCTTCCTTCCTGATCTTGATGCCGCCACCAAGGCGTTGGGAAAGGAGATGTTGAATGTCGGCGCACCTATCTGGAGATTTCGGTTGGCCATCCGAACCGTTCACCCCCCTTGTTGCGGCTTCCAGCGCGATCTGGGAACGTGACAGCGGGTCCATTGAACCTCAAGAGGCCTCGCACGGGTTGGAAAAGCGCACTGACTATATTGGCAGCCCCATGGCCGTCATTCGTGAAACCAGTCAACCACTGAGGCAGAGCTTGATCGCACTCAGCCCGACGGACCATGACGCCTTTCACGAACTGCAAGCCCGGGGGGCAACCGACTATTATGGGGTGCCGCTACGTTTCTCAGGGAAAGGCGGAGGTATTGCCGTGTTTGTGACGGATCGCACCAGCGGTTTTTCTGAAACAGACATCGCAGCCTTCAACAGAATAGCGCTCGGTCTGACGCCCATCGTCGAGGTCTATCGCTTAAACTACCTCTCCAGCGCGATTGCCGAGGCCTATTTAGGACACCGCAGCGGTCAACGCGTTTTGGGTGGTGAAATCACACGCGGGCATGTTGAGCAATTGGATGCAGCTGTGTTTTTCTCGGACCTGCGAAACTGGACCGGGTTGAGCAGCACCCTCCCCGCCGCAGAGGCGCTCGATTTGGCCAATCGATACTTTGAACTCATAGATCAAGCGATCACAGCGCACGGTGGCGAGATACTCAAATTCTTGGGCGATGGCGTTCTCGCGATCTTCTCAGAGGCAGAGCACGGAGAGAGAACTTGCATCAACGCATTGGCTGCGGCCCATGCTGCGCATGAAATGGCACGCAACGCGGACCAACCCTTAGCGACAGACTTTGGCGTCGGTCTGCATCACGGGCGCGTATCCTACGGCAATGTCGGTTCAGAGCGGCGTCTCGATTTCACAGTCATGGGACAAGCCGTTAACGTCGCGGCCCGAGTCGAGGCGTTGTGCCCCAGATTTTCTCAGCCCGTTCTCTGCTCCAAAGCGTTTGCAGTTCGCTTGCCCAATTCGAACGACGCTTTAGATACCGTGACCCTAAAAGGATTGTCTGCACCTCAGGAAATATTCGCGCCCTGAACGCAAAAAGCCCCCAGAAACTGGGGGCTCACTAAAATCCATTGTCTAGGTTCACATGCCGTAAACGTGACGATGAACCATCGACTGAATATCATACCGGCTGAATCCCAAATCGTGCAATTCACGATCACTCATCGACGACAGCTCGGAAACTGTTTGACGGTAAGCGATACGTTTTACGCGGGATTCTTTGAAGCCTTGAAGAAACGCGCTCAGACGTGCGGAAAATGAGAGGCCTGAGGATGCGGGTGCTTGAGCGATTGCCATGTTGTATTCCTTATCTACTGCTGGGACGTATTCCCAGTGTTACGTTGTCCATGTTTTCTGTGACCAACCGCAGATAGGGTCAGGACAGCGCGTCAGCAACCGACGTTCTGGTCTAGCCGCTATGCACTCGCAGCAAAGCAAAAAACGCCCCCGGTTTCCCGAGGGCGTTTTCTAATCTTGTCGGGGTTCGACCCAGCGCTTAGCCGCGCTCTTCGATGATCTCAACCAGATGCGGGATCTTGTTGACCATGCCGCGAACCGAAGGAGTATCCTCCAGCTCACGGGTTTTGTGCATCTTGTTCAGACCCAGACCAACCAGAGTAGCACGCTGGTCGGCGGGGCGACGGATCGGAGAACCGATCTGTTTTACGACGATGGTTTTTGCCATGTGATCGATTCCTTACGCTTCTGCTTGGGCAGGCGCTTCGTCCCGCTTAGGCAGGATGTCAGCAACCTTTTTACCACGACGCTGTGCAACGGAACGAGGGCTTGATTCCTTGCGGAGGCCGTCGATTGTTGCGCGGATCATGTTGTAAGGGTTCTGCGAGCCGATCGACTTGGAAACAACGTCTTTCACGCCCAGCATTTCGAATACGGCACGCATCGGACCACCGGCAATAATACCAGTACCTTCCGGTGCGCTGCGCATTACGACTTTACCGGCGCCGTGACGGCCTTCCATGTCGTGGTGCAGGGTCCGACCTTCGCGCAATTGCACGCGGATCATCTGACGCTTGGCCTGCTCGGTGGCTTTACGAATGGCCTCAGGGACCTCTTTCGCTTTACCTTTACCAAAGCCGACGCGGCCTTTTTGATCGCCTACAACAACCAGAGCGGCAAAGCCAAAGCGCTTACCACCTTTTACGGTTTTTGATACGCGGTTGATCGCGACCAGGCGGTCTGCGAATTCCGGTGTTTCGTCGCGGTCACGACGGTTACCCCGGCGGTTATCACGTTCTGCCATGTGTGGCATTCCTTCTAACAAGGCGGCTAGCGCCCAAAATTACTCAATCCTGGTGGGTCCGACCGAAACCGGAACCCCCGGATCATCGGGGCGGCGCAAGCACCGCCCACACTGACTTAGATCTTCAGGCCACCTTCACGGGCAGCGTCGGCCAAGGCCTTCACTTTACCGTGGAACAGGAAACCACCGCGATCAAAGTATGCTTCTTCAACGCCAGCTTTCTTAGCACGCTCGGCAATAGCCGTGCCCACTTTGGTTGCTGCTTCGACGTTGCTCTTGCCAACAACGCCCAGATCTTTTTCCAGGGTCGATGCGGCTGCCAGAGTCACGCCACGAACGTCGTCGATCAGCTGAACGCTGATGTTCTTGTTCGAACGGTGAACGGACAGACGCATGCGGCCTGCGTTGACCTTGCGAAGTTTGTTCCGGACGCGCAAGCGGCGCTTCAGAAACAGGGTTCTTTTGCTGTTTGCCATTTTGCTAGTCCTTACTTCTTCTTGCCTTCTTTGCGGAAGACGAATTCGCCCTTATAGCGAATGCCTTTACCCTTATAGGGCTCAGGCTTACGCCATGCGCGGATGTTAGCGGCAACCTGACCAACCAGCTGCTCATCATTGCCTTCGACAATAATGATCGTCTGCTTGGGTGCAGTAACGGTAACACCGTCCGGAGCAGTGTAGTCAACGTCGTGTGACAAGCCGAGATTCAGCTTCAGGGTGTTACCCTGCATCTGAGCCCGGTAACCAACA
Organism: Paracoccaceae bacterium; assembly: GCA_965183835.1. Classification (GTDB taxonomy): domain Bacteria; phylum Pseudomonadota; class Alphaproteobacteria; order Rhodobacterales; family Rhodobacteraceae; genus OMPR01. The sequence continues at coordinate 34,479 of CBCYME010000010.1, forward strand.
CCTTGGATCTCCAGCTCTTTCTTAAAGCCAGAAGTCACGCCAGTTACGAGATTCGCAACCATGGTGCGGGACATGCCCCACTGCTGACGGGCACGCTTGGACGAGCCGCGAGGAGTGATGGTCACAACGTTGTCTTCGACAGCGAGGCTCACATCATCAGTGGCGGAGAAGCTACGGGTCCCTTTCGGGCCCTTAACTTCGATGGTCTGGCCGGACACAGAGGCGGTAACGCCGCTGGGCAGTTCGACCGGTTTTTTACCAATACGAGACATCGATAGACCTCCTTAGAAGACGGTGCAGAGCACTTCGCCGCCAACGTTGGCTGCGCGCGCTTTGGCATCCGACATCACACCCTGAGGGGTGGAGACAATCGACACACCCAGGCCCTGACGGACAGATGGGATGTCTTTGACGCCCATGTAAACGCGACGGCCAGGTTTAGAAACCCGCTTCACTTCACGAATTACAGGTTCGCCTTCGTAGTACTTGAGGCTGATTTCGATAGCCGGATGGCCGTCTGCACCAGTCATTGCTTCGTAACCGCGGATGTAACCTTCATCTGCCAGCACGTCCAATACCCATGCCCGCAGCTTAGAAGCTGGAGTCATGACAGTGGATTTGCCACGCAGTTGCGAGTTACGGATGCGGGTGAGCATATCGCCGATAGGATCGTTCATATCTGTCTCTCCCTTACCAGCTCGATTTCACCATACCGGGGATCTGGCCAGAAGAGCCCAGGTCCCGCAGAGCGATACGGCTGATCTTCAGCTTACGGTAGTAAGCGTGAGGACGGCCGGTCAGCTGGCAGCGGTTGTGCAAACGAACTGCCGAGCTGTTGCGCGGCAATTTTGCCAGCTTCAGAGAAGCGCGAAAACGCTCTTCCATCGGCTTGGACTCGTCACTTACGATCGCTTTCAGCTCAGCGCGTTTGGCAGCGTATTTTGCCACCAGGCGCTCGCGCTTCTTTTCGCGTTCGATCATTGCTTTTTTAGCCATGTCTAATCCTCCCGCGCTTAAGCGTTGAACGGCATGTTGAGAGCTTTCAACAGTGCCTTAGCTTCAGCGTCAGTATTCGCTGTGGTGGTAATTACGATGTCCATGCCCCAAGTTTCATCAACTTTATCAAAGTCGATTTCTGGGAACACGATGTGCTCTTTCATGCCCATGGCAAAGTTGCCACGACCATCGAAAGAAGGCTTAACACCACGAAAGTCACGAATGCGAGGCATCGCGATAGTGATCAGACGGTCGAGGAATTCGAACATCCGGTCGCCACGCAGAGTAACCTTGGTACCCAGAGGCATTTCTTCGCGAACGCGAAAGCCAGCAATGGATTTTTTCGCTTTGGTTGCGACAGCGCGTTGACCTGCGATCAGCGTCAGATCCTCAACAGCCGATTTGGCTTTCTTGGAATCTCTGACAGCTTCTGCGCCACAGCCGATGTTCAGAACGATTTTTTCCAGACCAGGGATCTGCATGTCGTTCTTGTAACCGAACTCTTCTTTCAGCGCAGGGCGAATAGTTTCGCGGTACTGAGCCTTCAGGCGGGGTGTGTACTTTGCAGAATCAAGCATCGATCACGTCCCCTGTGGTCTTAGCGAAGCGCACTTTCTTGTCGCCTTCCATGCGGAAGCCAACACGAGTTGCTTTACCATTTGCGTCCAACAGAGCCAGGTTGCTCAATTCGATCGGCATCGCCTTAGGGATGCGACCGCCTTGGCTGGTCTGTGTCTGACGTGTGGCGCGGATAGCGACGTTTACACCATCGACGATTGCTTTGCCTGCAGACGGGTCAACAGAGGTGATAGAACCCTCTTTGCCTTTGTCTTTGCCGGCCAGCACGACGACTTTATCGCCTTTGCGGAGTTTAGCAGCCATAGTTACAGCACCTCCGGAGCAAGCGAGATGATTTTCATGAAGTTCTTGCCGCGAAGCTCACGAACAACTGGGCCAAAGATACGTGTACCTACGGGCTCATTGTTGTTGTTCAAGATAACAGCAGCGTTGCGATCAAAGCGGATCGCTGTGCCATCATCACGACGGACTTCTTTAGCGGTGCGTACGACGACGGCCTTACGGACGTCCCCTTTTTTAACGCGACCACGTGGAATGGCTTCTTTAACCGAAACGACAATGATGTCGCCTACGGAAGCGTACTTACGCTTAGAGCCACCCAGAACCTTGATGCACTGAACTCGGCGAGCGCCGGAGTTGTCAGCAACATCCAGGTTTGTTTGCATCTGGATCATATGGTTTCTCCCGACCTATGGGACACTGCGATGCATTGCAGATTTATTTCCCAGGGTTTCGACAAACTGTTTAGCCTGTCGCTTATGGGACCTTGCGGTCTCTTAAGCTTCCAGAACTTCCCAGCGTTTCGTTTTCGATTTCGGCGCGCATTCGATGATACGAACAGAGTCGCCGACCTTGAAGACGTTCTTCTCATCGTGAGCCCGGTACTTTTTGGACTTACGGATGGTTTTCTTCAGAACGGGGTGTGTGAAGCGGCGTTCAACCGAGACTGTTACGGTCTGGGCGTTGGCGTCGCTGGTCACGGTGCCTGTGAGGATACGTTTGGGCATACTATCAGGCTCCTTATTCTTCGGAAGCTGCGGCAGCAGCTTTTTGGTTCAGGATGGTTTTCACACGGGCAGCACTGCGGCGAGCCGCTTTGATACCTGATGTGTTTTCCAGCTGACCTGTGGCCTGTTGAAAGCGGAGGTTGAAACCCTCTTTCTTCAGGTTGACCAGTTCCTCACGGAGCTGATCCGGTGTTTTATCACGCAGTTCGTTGGCGTTCATCGCCTTTTCCTTTTCTCAAAACACCAGAAGGCCCCGCTAAAGGGTCACCTTTGACCTGGTGGATGAATGAAGCACACACGAATCCCCTGCCTTGGCAAGGAATCCGCAAGATGACGCTCTATAGGGGAGGTTTGGATGGGGGGCAAGGGAAAGTTTCAAACCGGTGAAGCGCCCCAAATCCACCGGATAAAATCCACTACAGTGTGCAGGCCTCTAACGCCTGACTTGCCACTAGAAGCGACGCCAGAATTGTCAGCCCCAAGACCACAATCTCAATTTTGGGTGTGTCCTTGCGCCCGCGTAGGCCAAACAGCACAGCAAAGCTTTCTTTCACGTTCCAGCCGGTCCGAAAGAGGATCAAACAGAACAGCACCATTATTCCCACTCCAAAATATGGAGTGGCTGCATCTATCGCCTGAAAAAGACAGGCGTTATTCCCACCGATAATTAAAGCTAACACTGATCCGCTCCTCTTCGGCCATGTTCATGGGAACTTCGTGGCGCAACCAACTTTCCCACAGCAACACATCCCCCACATCCGGCTTCATATATATGAACGGCTTTAACTCGCGCCGCGCATCTTTCACACGGATGGGCGCGGCCATCATCATGGCGGACCGGGGATCTTCCAGCTTTAACGCGCTGGTACCTTCGGGCATCGACACATAAGTGGTGCCGGAAATCACGGAATGCGGATGGATATGACTGGCGTGCATGCCACCCTCGGGCAGGATGTTGATCCAGAGATCTTCGAGCTTCAACGCGCGCCCATCCAGATCAAAGTCCAGATCCTTAGCAAAGGCCGCAACGTGCTGATCCAACGACTCAACAATGTCCGCAAAAATCGGGAACCGCCACGGCAGGTCCGTTAGGGATGCATAGCTGGTGTAACCGGGATAGTCGTTATTCTCGCACCACTCCTGTCCTGCCTCATCATCTTCGGCAATCGAATAACACGACACCTCCAATTCTTGAGGGTCGATGGGTTTCCCGTGCTCAGACAAGTGGGCACGATACAGGCGGGTAACGAAGAGGGATTCAATCTGTGACATAAACAGGTGTTTAACGCAGTCCTGCGAATGGAGCGAGTGGGGAATGCACCTCCGGCGTTGTCAAAACGCCCCACTGACCGAGTATTCTACGACGTCATAGGAACCAAGAGAGAGCGGTCAGCGTCAACCAGCTCGACGTCATCCCAAGTCACCCCCGATGCCCCCAAGCGCACAACGACTTCTCGAGTAAACGAGTCGTCGTTTTCATAAGACAGAACGATATTTGTCGCGAGAACACCGCCCCGCCCCGCCTGCTCCTCCAAGCGTATCGACCCAAGTGAATACGCCTCATCCTGCGTGCTGACCTCAAGCGACAAAAGATCTTCTCCCGGTTCGAAGTCATCTACTGAGAACGCCTGAACCTGGAGCGTCGAATCATCAATGCGGATCACATCAGTTGTAAGTGCGTTGGGTGCTTCGTCATAAGCAGACACCCCTCCTTCATCGACAAGAACTTCGAAGCGATCGGCACCAGCACCGCCAATCACACGTTGCTGCGCCGCAGAGTCTGCACCCTCAAAATTGGTGAATGCATCAAAGCGGATGGTATCATCACCCTCCCCACCCTCCGCAGAATTCACATGCCCTTCACCGCTCAGCCCGCCCCCAGCGGTCACGATGAAATCATTCCCGCCCCCGCCAAAGTATCGCCCAGAGGCCGCTAAACCTGCATCAATGGTGTCGTCCCCTTCACCACCCTCGGCCTGAACATTGAACCCCGACCAATCCCCAAACGCAATCGAGTCATCACCTTCGCCGCCAACTAGGGTTGGCGAGCTGAAATTTGTAGGGCCCCCATTGTAGGAAATGGTGTCGTTGCCGTCCCCACCTTCGATGGTTGCATATAGTGGGCTCGGAGAGTGTGAGGCGTCGGCCCCATCGAAATCAATAAGATCCGCCCCCGCCCCGCCATTGATGCTGTAGCTTTCGAAATTGGGCAAAACATCCAATTCATTCAGATCCGCGCCCGTCAGAACATCGTCCCCTTGTGTGCCAATAATCTGACTACCGTCGACGAGCCTGAAATCATCACCAATCGGCTCGCCAATACTTGGTCCTCCGCCTCTTCGGTAACTTCATCGTCGTCGTGATCCCAAAGGACAACGCCAGCAGCCATCGCTGCACCCAAGCCAAGCAATAGAAACAGTTCCAAACCAGAAACCCCGAAATCATTACATATACAATTCTCGAATTATAACATTACAACCCGAGTACAATTCTACAGCTAAACTATCCCGCCCAACGGCAAAAACTCAACCATTTCTAAAACACCGGAAATAGAAGGGGTTAAATACCACGGCTGCCGACCTGATAAAGCGGCATGGTCGATATAGCAGGTTCGCAAAAGGGCGAAGATTACCGATCCGCCCGATAAAGGCAGACCGGCATGTCATAGGAAAACGTTTAGGAGGCAGGCGCGTCGACGGCATCTTTCATAGCATCCTGACCCTTTTTCCACAGATTGCCCTGCCACAACTCCTCAAGCCCGGTTTCCCCGCTCGCCCCTTTGGTGGTGAGATAATCATAGTACGAGGTCGGTTTATGCCCGGTCAGATTATAGAAATCCGGGCTGGAGCGCGTGTAAAACCCGTTTGTCAGATATTCAAAGAACTCTGCACGTGTGCTGCCAAAATCAGCCTCGAAATCCACCATCGACTGGGCTCGGTATTCGATCTCTTTATCCATCGCGCGACCAAGATCCGCTGCAATTTCCGACATCGACTGCGGTACTGGTCCGGTGATGTCATAGAACTTGTTGCCGTGACGCTCTGGCCCCTCAGTCAACACCACCTCGGCGGCCTCAGCAATATCGCGGGTGGCAACAAACGAATTGCGCATATCACCCAGTGGATTGCTGAACCAACCCTCGGCAGCAATGGTATCGCAATCTGTCTTCAGCAGATGGTTCATGAAGAAGTTGTTGCGCAGCGCGGTGACCGTCAGGCCTTCGTCGATCAACGCCTTTTCACCCCACCAATAGTGCTGCAGCATCAAAGGAATTGATGCACCAGCGCGTGAGGCATGGGTGTCCGCGTCATAAGACGCCGTGTTGGTATCCGCGCCCATGCAGCTGACACGCACCACATGTTTGATGTCCGCTTTGCGCCGGCCCAGCTCTTTGCAAAAGGCCAGATGCCCTTCCAACATCGGATCCAGCGACGCGGAATAAACAACGGTCACCCCATCAAGCGCTGCGGTCCATGTGTCGGCATTCGACAGATCAAAATGCACAACTTCGTCCGCCCCAAGCGCCTTGAGCTGATCCGCCTTGTCGGCGCTGAAATAGCAGGCACGCACCCGGATTGCATCATTGCGCGCAAGGCGTGCAACCAACTCTTTGCCAATGCGACCTGTCGCAGAGGTGATAAGGGCAGTTTGCTGAGACATTGGGGTGTGCTCCTGAATTTGTTAGTTGAATTTCGAGACACTTCCACGAGGGAACGGTCCCATTTTGACGGAAACTACTGTTTGTTCTCTCAAAAGAATGGCCGATCGCGACAAAAAGAGATCGGGAAACAACATCCAAGGTTTCTTTTGCACCCCAAAAGAAGCCTCTGAAACAAAAAGGACCCCGCCGATTTCTCGGCGAGGTCCACAGTCCACTCTTACGAGGGAACGTTTTACCAGTCTTCGCGAACTACGACGCGAGTTTTGATCGGCAACTTCATCGCGGCCAGGCGCAGGGCCTCACGTGCGATGTCGTCGTTTACGCCGTCAATCTCGAACATTACGCGGCCAGGCTTAACCTTGGCTGCCCAATAGTCCACGGAACCCTTACCTTTACCCATACGGACTTCGGTAGGCTTCGAGGTCACGGGGGTGTCCGGGAAGATCCGGATCCATACACGACCTTGACGTTTCATGTGACGGGTCATGGCACGACGTGCCGCTTCGATTTGACGGGCTGTTACACGCTCTGGCTGGAGCGCTTTCAGGCCGTATGTGCCGAAGTTCAGATCCGAACCGCCTTTTGCAAGACCGGCAATCCGGCCTTTGTGCATTTTGCGGAATTTAGTACGCTTTGGTTGAAGCATTGTTCAGCCTCCCTTAGCGACGACCGCCAGCACCACGGGGTGCAGGGCCATCCTGGAGTTCCTGTGCTTTACGGTCACGCGCCTGCGGGTCGTGCTCCATGATTTCACCTTTGAAGATCCAAGTCTTGATCCCGATGATACCATAAGCAGTCTTTGCTTCTACGTGTGCGTAATCGATGTCGGCGCGCAGTGTGTGCAGAGGCACACGACCTTCGCGGTACCATTCAGTACGCGCGATTTCGGCGCCGCCCAGACGACCAGCGACGTTCACCCGGATACCCAGGGCGCCCATACGCATAGCGTTCTGAACCGCACGCTTCATAGCGCGACGGAAGGATACACGACGTTCCAACTGCTGAGCGATGGACTCGCCGACCAGAGCAGCGTCCAGTTCCGGCTTGCGGACTTCGACGATGTTCAGGTGCAGTTCGCTGTCTGTCATCACGGCAATTTTCTTGCGCAGCGTTTCGATGTCCGCGCCTTTTTTGCCGATGATTACACCAGGACGTGCAGTGTGGATCGTAACGCGGCACTTTTTGTGCGGACGTTCGATGATCACACGTGCGATACCGGCCTGCTTGCACTCATCTTTGATGAAATCGCGGATTGCGAGATCTTCAAGCAGAAGATCGCCGTAATCTTTGGTGTCAGCATACCAGCGGCTGTCCCAGGTGCGGTTGACCTGAAGGCGCATGCCAATCGGATTGACTTTATTACCCATTAGGCTTGCTCCTCAACTTGACGCACCGTGATGGTGATCTCCGAGAACGGCTTCAAGATCTTGCCGAACCGGCCACGAGCCCGCGGACGACCGCGCTTCATGGTCATGTTCTTACCCACATAGGCTTCGGCAACGATCAGCTCGTCAACGTCCAGATTGTGGTTGTTCTCGGCGTTAGCGATTGCGGACTGAAGGCACTTCTTCACGTCTGCTGCGATCCGCTTGTTCGAGAAAGTCAGATCGGTCAATGCACGATCAACTTTCTTGCCACGGATCATCGCGGCAACCAGGTTCAGCTTTTGCGGGCTGGTACGGAGCATGCGCAGTTTTGCCATTGCTTCGTTGTCTGCCACGCGGCGGGGGTTCTTTTCCTTGCCCATGACTTACTTCCGCTTCGCTTTTTTGTCAGCGGCGTGACCATAATAGGTACGAGTTGGCGAATATTCACCGAACTTCTGACCGATCATGTCTTCCGAGACGTTGACTGGAATGTGTTTATGGCCGTTGTACACACCGAATGTCAGACCCACGAACTGGGGCAGAATGGTGGAACGACGCGACCAAATTTTGATGACATCTTTGCGGCCCGACTCGCGCGCTGCTTCGGCTTTTTTAAGCACGTAAGCATCGACAAAAGGACCTTTCCATACAGAGCGAGACATAGATTAACGTCCCTTCTTCTTGGCGTGACGCGAGCGAATGATAAGCTTTTGCGACGCTTTGTTCTTGTTACGGGTGCGGGCACCTTTGGTCGGCTTACCCCAAGGAGTAACCGGGTGACGACCACCAGAGGTACGACCTTCACCACCACCGTGTGGGTGGTCGATCGGGTTCATAACAACACCACGAACCGACGGACGAATGCCTTTGTGGCGCATACGACCGGCTTTACCGTAGTTCTGGTTGCTGTTGTCTGGGTTCGACACGGCACCAACAGTGGCCATGCATTCCTGACGGACCAGGCGCAATTCGCCCGAGCTCAGACGGATCTGAGCATAACCACCATCACGACCAACGAACTGAGCATAAGTACCAGCTGCGCGGGCAATCTGACCGCCTTTGCCGGGCTTCATTTCGATGTTGTGAACGATGGTACCGATCGGCATGCCCGAGAAAGGCATAGCGTTACCAGGCTTGATGTCAGCCTTAGTTGACGCAACCACTTGGTCACCAACAGCCAAACGCTGAGGCGCCAGGATATATGCCTGCTCACCGTCTTCGTATTTGACCAGTGCGATGAATGCGGTCCGGTTCGGGTCATACTCGATCCGTTCAACGGTTGCCGCTACATCAAATTTGTTCCGTTTGAAGTCAACGATCCGGTAGAGGCGCTTGGCCCCACCCCCACGACGACGCGAGGTAATCCGTCCGGTGTTGTTCCGGCCACCCGATTTCGTCAGACCCTCAGTGAGGGCTTTGACGGGGCGTCCTTTCCAGAGCTCCGAACGGTCGATCAGCACCAGCCCACGCTGGCCTGGCGTCGTCGGCTTATACGACTTAAGTGCCATGCTTTCTGTCTTCCGTTTAGCGTGCCAGACCTTAGGTTGTTGTCTTTGGTCCGGCTATGTTAAAGGCCCCCGCTCGCAAGTTTCACAAAGAAACCGACTACTAAGGTGCCTGAGATATAGGGCCCCGAAGGTCCCCGATTCCAAAATCAAGAGCCCCGGAACGAATCCGAGGCTCCACGATTGGTGCGAGGTACCAGAGAATATTGTAGGTGTCTATAGAGAGATCGCAGATTCAAAATGCCCGCATCCAAGCCGGGCAAGAAACCACATCAACCGGCCGTTTGCGCGATCACTTTTTGTCGCGCGCGGCTTTCTCTTCCTTGGTCAGCTTATTGTTCCAGACATTCTTGCTCAACCCCAACTCGGGGTTTGCAGGCTTGGTCTTGCCAACGCTCACTTTACCGCCCTTGTTCAGGTATTCCTGAATCAGGGCGTCATCTGTCGTTTCTTTGGGGACATGTTTCATACAGGCGAGCCTATCTACCTCAATCACACAACGCAACGACGGTTCTGGGGCAATACCCCATAGAGCCCACGACCAATTGCCTCAGGAAAAACGAACTTCAGAGGCGGTAACCTGACTGATCACACTGCCAGTGTTTACGGCACGATAGAGGGATCTGGGCGGGTGAGCGGCCTGATCGACGCTCCGACTGACCCAGCTCCTGCTCTCCATCGCCTTCAAAGACTGTGACAACGCGCGATCCGTTATAGGCAACAGGGTGCGCTTAATATCATTGAAGTGACTCGGCGCACGAAGCGAAGCCAACACCGGTAAGGTCCACGCCCGGCGAAGCAAGTCTTGATCTTCGTCTGCCGACACACGCTGAACTTTGTTTGCGATGGCCGCCGCTGTTACCCCAAGAGATGTAAGTCGGAATTCGGGACGTAGCGGATGACCGTACCCCGGATTACGCTCCAAGAGCCCTAACTCAACGAGATGGCCCGTACTTTGTGCAAACGCTGTCCTACCTGCACCCGTTGCAGCCAAAAGCGGAGCCTGTCGTCCAGCGACACCTGTGTGCATATGCGAGAGTATGGGCAGCGCCCATGCTCTTGAGGTTATGTTGACAAACAGACTTATGTCCATAAAGTATAGTTACTTTATTTTAAATCATAAGGAAAGACCATGTCACCCATTTCGTTAGATGAAACCATCACCATCGCGCTTTCAGTCAAAGATCGCCACGCTAGCTCAGAGTGGTACCACAGCATGTTGGGATTTGCATTTATCTACCACGCTGACGAAGCAGGTTGGTCCGAGCTTCAAACGAATACAACTGGCGTAACAATTGGTCTTGGCGAGCATACTCAACCCGCTCCCGGTAACTGCGTTCCAGTTTTTGGGACACCCGATCTGGACGCCGCGCGGCAAACCCTGGAGCAGGCCAAGGTGAAATTCGATGGCGCGACGGACGTGGTTGAGGGCATAGTAAAAACGGCAACCTTTTACGACCCCGATGGAAACGCGCTTATGCTCGCTCAGGACTTAACTGGCGGATTGTGACCAGTCGGCCTCGCCCAAATCCCTCCACGGCAGGTTGGCAATTAACTCTCATCGCTAAAGTACGCACCGAGCGGTTACTGCCCCCTAAAGCCGATAAACCAAAAGAAAAGGCCCCCGCTTGCGCGAGGGCCTTCATTTCTTACCGAAAGGCTAATCTCAGAGTCCGGTGGACACGTCGATTGTGTTGCCTTCTTCGAGGGTCACATAGGCTTTTTTCACGTCTTTACGCTTGCCCAACTGGCCGCGGAAACGCTTCACTTTACCTTTGGTGATCGTGGTGTTGACCGCTTTGACCTTAACACCAAAGAGCGATTCAACCGCTTCCTTGATCTGAGGTTTGTTGCTGTCGATCGCCACTTCGAAAACCACTGCGCCATTTTCGGACGCCATTGTGGCTTTCTCGGTGATGATCGGCTTGCGGATCACATCGTAGTGTTCTGCTTTAGCGCTCATTTCAGGCGAGCCTCCAATGCTTCGACGCCCGCCTTCGTGATCACGAGTGTGTCACGCTTGAGGATGTCATAAACGTTTGCGCCCATTGTTGGCAGGATATCCAGACCTTCAATGTTGCGCGCAGCTTTCAAGAAGCCTTCGTTCACGGTCGCGCCATCGATAACCAAAGCGCGCTTCCAACCCAGGTTTGCAACCTGCTTGGCCAGAGCGGATGTTTTGGCTTCGGTGTCGGCGTTCTCGATCACAACCAGCTCACCCGCAGCCATCTTAGCGGACAGCGCGTGACGCAGACCCAGCTTGCGGAATTTCTTGGTCAGCTCGTGGCCGTGGCTACGTGGGGTTGGACCCTTGTAGATACCACCACCGCGGAAGATCGGTGCCGAGCGAGCGCCGTGGCGTGCGCCACCGGTGCCTTTTTGGCGATAGATCTTCTTGGTCGAGTATTTAACTTCGGAGCGGGTCTTTACCTTGTGGGTACCGGCCTGCGCGTTGTTACGCTGCCAGCGGACCACACGGTGCAGAATGTCCGCACGCGCTTCGAGACCGAACAGTTCTGCGTCCAGCTCGATGTTGCCGGCGGAACCGCCGTCGAGATTGATCACATCAAGTTTCATGCTTCACCACCTTCCGCAGCAGCTTCTTCAGCCGGAGCTTCGGTTGCAGCCGCTTTCAGACCTGCGGGGAAAGGCAGACCCTCAGGGGCCTTCTTTTTCACAGCGTCTTTGACAGTAACCCAACCACCTTTGGAACCGGGAACGGCACCTTTGATGAGCAGCAGGCCACGGTCCGCATCAGTTTTTACAACTTCAAGGTTCTGGGTGGTGATACGGGCAGCGCCCATGTGACCAGCCATTTTCTTGCCTTTGAAAACCTTACCGGGATCCTGACACTGACCTGTCGAACCGTGCGAACGGTGCGAGATCGAAACACCGTGTGTCGCGCGCAGACCACCAAAGTTCCAGCGCTTCATAGCACCCTGGAAACCTTTACCGATGGATGTACCCGAAACGTCAACTTTCTGACCTTCGAGGAAGTGCTCGGCCGAGATTTCGGCGCCAACTTCGATCAGGGCGTCTTCGGAAACGCGGAATTCAACCAGCTTACGCTTGGGCTCAACCTTCGACGCAGCGAAGTGGCCACGCATCGCTTTAGAAACGCGCTTAACCTTAGGTGTACCAGCGCCGAGCTGAACAGCAGTGTAGCCGTCTTTGTCAGCGGTACGTTGAGACACAACCTGCAGGGCGTCCAACTGGAGTACGGTCACAGGAATCTGCTGGCCGTCTTCCATGAACACACGGGTCATGCCGACTTTTTTTGCGATAATACCAGAGCGCATATTCATTACCCTCCGATCTTACGATTGCAACTTGATCTCGACGTCCACACCAGCGGCCAGGTCGAGCTTCATCAGCGCGTCCACGGTCTGGGGGGTCGGATCAACGATGTCGAGCAGACGCTTGTGCGTACGGATCTCGAACTGGTCGCGTGATTTTTTGTCTACGTGAGGACCACGGAGAACCGTGAACTTCTCGATTTTGTTCGGCAGCGGGATCGGTCCACGAACAGAGGCACCGGTCCGTTTGGCTGTGTTGACGATTTCCTGAGTGCTGGCGTCCAGCACACGGTAGTCAAACGCCTTCAGCCGAATACGGATATTTTGGCTTTGCATTTCTTAGCCTTTATCTAGGCGTGAGGATTGAGAGGAAGGGCCTGCGCTCATCGCACCCCCTCATCGAACCCGAAAGGCGGGAATCACCCCGCCTCCATGTTCTTCATGAGAACTTGCGCGCTATACGCCCGAAGCAAGGACGTGACAAGAGGGTATTTGAAATAGGGTCGATCCGATTGATCTGAATCCAGTTCGGATAGTCCAGACGCCAGCAGAGATACGGCAGCTTTACTACTTCAGCAAATCTCCAACAATTCCGGCAGCGTCAACAACAGTTGAAAGGTCATTCGATACCTCTAAAATTTCGTCGTCGACCCGAATATAGCGATTGCCGTTTCCAGGAGATTTGAGGTTCCATTTCGACAGGTCGTCAATATTCGTGTACTTTAGGTCACCAGGAAGCTTTGCGCCGCGGGTGTAGCGTTTGATCTGACCGGGCGGAATGGTTTTTGGGCCCTTCCCGGGCTTACCGTCTACTTGCACTTTCTTACCTTTGGGCTTTCCGCCTTTGTCTTTCGCCAGCGCGGGATCGGCGAAACTAAATGCCAAAAGAAGTGAAAGTGCGGAAATGAATGCGGTAAAATATTTCATGTGGAGCTCCCTGCTCGTGCGTAACGCTCACCCGTTGTCGAAAAGCATACGGATCATTCCCATAGGGTAGCCCCCCCCAAACGAATTCGTCAAAAGGAATGGGTTTATTTAGAGAATGTCCAAAACGCTTCACTCGCGAACATTCGCAAGGATCCCTAAATCTCGAAACGGCCCAACGAAAAAGGCCGCTCCGGATCGGAGCGGCCTTTTCTATTTCTGAGCCGAGTGCTGATGCCGCAGTCTCGTGATCTTCCTTTCAGAAAGACCCTGCCATGCGGCATGCCACCGGTAACTTTGCCTCAGGCAAAGTTACTCGATGATTTTTGATACAACGCCGGCGCCTACGGTGCGGCCGCCTTCGCGGATCGCGAAGCGGAGGCCGTTTTCCATGGCGATGGGAGCGATCAGTTCAACGTCGAACTTCAGGTTGTCGCCAGGCATAACCATTTCGGTGCCTTCGGGCAGCTCAACAGTACCGGTGACGTCAGTTGTACGGAAGTAGAACTGAGGACGGTAGTTCGCAAAGAACGGCGTGTGACGGCCACCTTCGTCTTTGGTCAGAATATACGCTTCTGCCTCGAACTTGGTGTGTGGGTTCACCGACTTAGGTGCGCACAGAACCTGGCCACGCTCAACAGCTTCACGGTCGATACCGCGCAGCAGGGCGCCGATGTTGTCGCCTGCTTCACCGCGATCAAGCAGCTTGCGGAACATTTCAACACCAGTACAGGTGGTGGTCTGGGTGTCTTTGATGCCAACGATTTCGATGCTGTCGCCAACATTGATCACGCCACGCTCAACACGGCCAGTTACAACGGTACCACGACCCGAGATCGAGAACACGTCTTCGACGGGCATCAGGAACGGCTGGTCAACAGCACGTGCCGGTGTTGGGATGTACTCGTCAACAGCCGCCATCAGCTTTTTGATCGATTCTTCGCCGATTTCAGGGTTGTTGCCTTCCATCGCGGCCAGAGCCGAACCAGGGATCACTGGGATGTCATCGCCAGGGTAGTCATACGAAGACAGCAGCTCGCGGATTTCCATTTCCACCAGTTCCAGCAGTTCTTCGTCGTCAACCTGATCCACTTTGTTCATGTAGACAACCATGTGCGGGATGCCAACCTGGCGGCCCAGCAGGATGTGCTCGCGGGTCTGAGGCATTGGGCCATCAGCGGCGTTCACAACCAGGATCGCGCCGTCCATCTGCGCCGCACCGGTGATCATGTTTTTGACGTAGTCGGCGTGGCCGGGGCAGTCAACGTGAGCGTAGTGACGCGCTTCGGTTTCATACTCAACGTGGGCTGTTGAGATGGTGATGCCGCGTGCTTTTTCTTCGGGTGCGCCGTCGATCTGGTCGTACGCTTTGAAGTCACCAAAGTATTTGGTGATCGCTGCGGTCAGCGTGGTCTTACCGTGGTCAACGTGGCCGATTGTGCCGATGTTGACGTGCGGTTTATTGCGTTCAAACTTTTCCTTAGCCATGGTGGCCTCCTTTAAGCATGTAGAGGATGCGCGGCGACCGCACATCCTACTATTTTCTGTCGCTTACGCGAATTTTGCCTGGATCTCGTCCGAGATGTTGTTCGGAACCGGATCGTAGTGATCAAACTGCATCGAGAACTGGGCGCGGCCCGAGCTCATGGAACGCAGTGTGTTGATGTAGCCGAACATGTTCGCCAGCGGTACAAACGCGTCGATTGCGATTGCGTGGCCGCGTGTTTCCTGACCGGAAACCTGACCCCGACGAGACGTCAGATCGCCAATGATCCCACCAGTGTATTCTTCTGGTGTGATCACTTCGACTTTCATGATCGGCTCGAGCAGTTTCGCACCCGCTTTGCGCATACCTTCACGCATGCACATACGTGCAGCGATTTCAAAAGCCAGTACGCTGGAGTCAACATCGTGGAACTTACCGTCGATCAGGGCAACTTTGAAGTCGATCACGGGGAAGCCAGCCAATGGGCCGCTATCCATAACCGAGTTGATGCCTTTTTCAACGCCAGGGATGTATTCCTTAGGAATAGAACCACCAACGATGCGCGACTCAAACGAGTACCCTTCGCCAGGCTCGGTCGGCGAGATGATCATCTTCACTTCGCCGAACTGACCCGAACCACCCGACTGTTTCTTGTGGGTGTAGGTGTGCTCAACTTCGTGGCCGATGGTCTCACGATACGCAACCTGAGGCGCACCAATGTTCGCTTCAACCTTGAATTCACGCTTCAGACGGTCAACCAGGATGTCGAGGTGAAGTTCGCCCATGCCCTTCATGATGGTCTGACCCGATTCAATATCGGTTTCAACGCGGAAGGATGGATCTTCGGCAGCCAAACGACCCAGACCTTGGCTCATCTTCTCTTGGTCAGCCTTGGTTTTAGGCTCAACCGCGATTTCGATAACCGGATCGGGGAAGGTCATGGTTTCCAGAACCACTGGATCGCTGGTTGCACACAGGGTGTCACCAGTTGTGGTATCTTTCAGACCAGCCAGCGCAATGATGTCGCCCGCGAATGCTTCCGTGATTTCTTCACGGTCATTCGAGTGCATCATCATCATCCGGCCAACACGCTCTTTACGACCTTTGGTCGAGTTCAGCAGTGTGTCACCTTTGTTCAGAACGCCAGAGTACACGCGAGTGAACGTCAGCGAGCCAACAAAGGGGTCGTTCATGATTTTGAACGCCAGACCCGAGAACGCCATTTCGTCGTCTGCACGACGAGGGATGTCACGAGTTTCTGTTTCATCACCGGGTTTGAAACCCATGTAATCAACAACATCCAGCGGGCTGGGCAAGAAGTCGATCACGGCGTTGAGCAGAGGCTGAACACCTTTGTTTTTGAACGCAGAACCACCCAGAACTGGAACGAATGCCAGCTCAAGAGTACCTTTGCGAAGCAGTTTGCGAAGGGTCGCTACGTCAGGCTCTTCGCCTTCCAGATAAGCTTCCATCGCGTCGTCGTCCATTTCGACGGCCGCTTCAACCATTTTACCGCGCCATTCGTCAGCCAGGTCTTTCAGGCTGTCACGGATCGGTGCTTTGATCCATGATGCACCAAGGTCTTCACCCTGCCACAGCCATTCTTCCATGGTGATCAGGTCAACTTGACCTTCCAGCTCGGTTTCGGCACCGATCGGGAACGCAACAGGCACAGCACGTGAACCGGTACGGTCTTCGACCATAGCCACACAGTTAAAGAAGTCCGCGCCGATTTTGTCCATCTTGTTGACAAAAACCATACGTGGAACTTTGTAACGGTCAGCCTGACGCCAAACGGTTTCAGTCTGGGGCTCAACACCGGCGTTGGCGTCAAGAACACAGACAGCACCATCGAGAACCGCCAGCGAACGCTCAACTTCAATGGTGAAGTCAACGTGGCCGGGGGTGTCGATGATGTTCAGACGGTGCTTTTCAGAATCCGCTGTTTCGCCATCTTCAGTGCGTTCCCAGAAAGTGGTGGTCGCCGCCGAGGTGATGGTGATCCCGCGTTCCTGCTCCTGCTCCATCCAGTCCATGGTGGCTGCACCATCGTGCACCTCACCGATGTTGTGGGATTTGCCGGTATAATACAGGATGCGCTCGGAGCAGGTTGTTTTACCTGCATCGATGTGCGCCATAATACCGAAGTTACGGTAATGGTTGAGTGTATACTCGCGTGCCATTGGTCTAATGTCCTCTGGAAATTACCAACGATAGTGGCTGAAGGCTTTGTTGGCTTCGGCCATTTTGTGGGTGTCTTCGCGTTTCTTAACTGCGGTACCGCGCGACTGAACAGCGTCCAGCAGCTCGCCAGCAAGGCGCTCTTCCATGGTGTTTTCGTTGCGAGCACGCGAAGCGTTGATCAACCAACGAATGGCCAGGGCCTGACGACGCTCAGGGCGAACTTCGACGGGAACCTGGTAGGTAGCACCACCAACGCGGCGCGAACGAACTTCGACGGACGGCTGGATGTTGTCCAGCGCTTCGTGGAAGACTTCGATCGGCGAGCGCTTGATTTTGTTCTCAACGCGATCCATCGCGTTGTAAACAATACGTTCTGCGACCGACTTCTTACCGTCGATCATCAGGTTGTTCATGAACTTGCTCAGAACCAGATCGCCAAATTTGGCGTCGGGCAGAATTTCGCGTTTTTCAGCGGCGTGACGACGTGACATATCAGCCTCTCCTTCTTACTTAGGACGCTTCGCGCCGTACTTCGAACGACGTTGCTTACGGTCTTTGACGCCTTGGGTATCCAACACACCACGCAGGATGTGGTAACGGACACCCGGAAGGTCTTTTACACGACCGCCGCGGATCAGAACCACAGAGTGTTCCTGAAGGTTGTGGCTTTCACCTGGGATATAGGAGATCACTTCGAAACCGTTGGTCAGGCGAACCTTCGCAACTTTCCGCATCGCGGAGTTCGGCTTCTTAGGTGTGGTGGTATATACGCGCGTACAAACGCCACGCTTCTGAGGACATTCCTGCAGATGCATGGATTTCGAGCGTTTTACTTTCGGCTGCCGCGGTTTGCGGATCAGCTGTTGGATCGTTGGCATTCCGGTTCTTTCCCCGTCTCATCAACACATTACATGCACACCGAAGTGTGCGGTTCGAATTTGCCGCAACTTACGTTCCCGCAAGCGCAAAACCCGCGATCGTTCCCATTCCGAGGTGAACGACGCGGTGGGTTATCAGAGGACCGAGACGATAGGTGTCTGGATCTTGACCACTAAGTATAGAAATCGACGACGGAGTTCCCCCCTATGTCGAGATAACGCGCGTATAGGGGGAGTCGCAGGTGGTGTCAACAGTACAGCCCCTGTAGCGCTGCTCTCCGATAGAACATGGCACGGCCGGGGACAAACAGCTTATATCCAGCCCGCTATTGCGCTGCCCGCGCAAGCGCTCTTTCGCGGAACAATGTGAAAATCCCCATTGCAACAACGATAGCTGCCCCAGTCATCGTCAACGCATCCGGCCAGTCGCCAAACATGACCCAACCCAAGATCAAAGCCCACACCAAACTCGTATAGCGAAAGGGAGCAATAAACGCGATGTCACCGCTGCGCATGACCATTACACTGCACAAATAGCCGATCAGAATAAAAATGGATGCACTTGCGATCACCCCGGCCGTACCAACTGAGACAGGCTCCCATACGATAGACATGGATGCCAATGCAGCCGCAAGCGTAACTGAAATCGCCGTAAGCAAAGTCACCGTCAATGACGGGACATCTGGCGACATCCGTCGGGTAACCAGATCTCGCAATGTCACCATCATCACAGCTGCAACAGCATAAAGGGAATAGACACTAAACCCATCCGGACCCGGCCGCACAATCAGCAACATACCGACAAACCCGATCAAAATCGCGGCCATCCTTCTCCAGCCCACACGTTCGCCAAAGAAGAGCGCAGCCCCAAGTGTCACCGTCAGCGGCAAGGCTTGCAAAACAGCGGTCAGATTTGCCAGTGGCATATGCAGCAACGCGGTCAAAAAGAAATAGGTTGTTACGATCTCTCCGATGCAACGCACGCCGATCAGAGCCCAGTCGCGCCTCCGGATATTGAACCGCAAGCCGCCAACTCGGACGGCCAACAAAAAGATCAATGCAGTCGCCAGAACACCGCGCAGTGTCACCAGTTGGAACAAAGGAACAGACGCGCCTGCAAACTTCATCAATGAATCGTTGATGGTGAATGCAGCCATGCTGGCCATCATCAACATCGCGCCCCGGGTGTTTGGTGTCATGCTGAACAGTCCCGTCTTATCATCGCACCCTCGGGGAAATCATACCCATCTGGGCAACCATGAAGCGCGTTACACATTCTGGCAAGCAGCGACCCACTCAAAAAGAAAAAGGCCCCGCAGCGATATGCTACGGGGCCTTTCAAATTCAATGTCGCAAACTTAATCGCGGCTTTCCGGGGTATCGACCAACGAGTCGAACTCTTCGCCCAGAATGTCTCCATCCATCACAGGTGCGGCCAAGGCTGCAGCTGCTTCGGCTTCTTCGCGACGGGTTTCAATCACCACGCTATCACGATCCTGAGCAACACGACGCATCTGCTGCGTTGCACCACCGGTACCGGCTGGGATCAAGCGACCAACGATAACGTTTTCCTTGAGACCAACCAGTTTGTCTCTCTTACCTTGGACCGAAGCCTCGGTAAGAACACGGGTGGTTTCCTGGAACGACGCCGCCGAGATGAACGAACGGGTCTGCAACGACGCTTTGGTGATGCCGAGCAAGATTGGCTCACCTTTCGCCGGACGGCCGCCCTTCGACAGAGCCTTTTCACAGGCCGCATCGAATTCTTGCTTATCAACGTGTTCGCCCTTGAGCAGGGTGGTGTCACCGCTGTCTTGGATTTCCCACTTCTGCAGCATCTGACGAACGATAACCTCGATGTGTTTATCGTTAATCTTCACACCTTGCAGACGATAAACGTCCTGAACTTCGTCGATCATGTAATCCGCAAGCGCTTCGACACCCATAATGGACAGAATGTCATGTGGCGCAGGGTTACCATCCATCAGGTATTCACCCTTCTGGATGAAATCACCTTCCTGAACAGGAATGTGCTTACCCTTTGGAACCATGTATTCGACGGTTTCCAGTGCTTCATCCGCTGGTTCGATCGAAATACGACGCTTGTTCTTGTAGTCACGGCCAAAGCGCACATAACCATCGATTTCTGCGATGATCGCGTGATCTTTTGGACGACGTGCTTCGAACAATTCCGCAACCCGCGGCAGACCACCTGTAATGTCTTTGGTCTTGGTGCCTTCGCGCGGGATACGCGCAACAATGTCACCAGCCTGAACATCTTGGCTTTCTTCTACCGACAAAATCGCATCAACCGACATCGGATAGTGAACCGGATTGCCCGCGTCGTTGCGGACAGGTTCGCCATCTTCGCCAACCAACAGGATTTCGGGCTTCAGCTCGTTGCCTTTAGGCGCAGCACGCCAGTCGATCACGATCTTCTGCGTCATACCAGTTGCTTCATCGGTCTCATCACGGACAGCAATGCCCGAAACCAGATCGACATACTTAACCTGACCGGCTTTCTCAGCGATGATCGGCAGCGTGAAGGGGTCCCATTCAAACAGCTTGTCGCCGCGTGAAATGGTCTGACCTTCTTTGACGAACAGCTTGGAACCATAGCCCAGCTTGTGGCTGGCCCGCTCTTCGCCGTGCTCGTCGTTGATGACCAGTTTCATGTTCCGGCCCATAACCATGGTCTCGCCAGCGGCGTTTTTCAGGGTTTGTGGGTTTTCGAACACGATCACACCCTCTTGACCCGCTTCCTGGAAGGACTGCTGGCCACCCTGAGCAACACCACCAATGTGGAATGTCCGCATTGTCAGCTGTGTACCGGGTTCACCAATCGACTGCGCAGCGATAATACCAACAGCTTCACCTTGGTTGACCATTGTACCGCGTGCAAGGTCACGACCATAGCACATGGCGCAAACGCCTTCTTCGGCTTCACATGTCAGTGGCGAACGGATCCGCGTAGACGCAACACCTGCTTCGTCTACAAGATCCGCCATCCGCTCGTCGATCAACTGGCCCGCAGCAATCAGAACTTCATCAGTGCCCGGACGCAGAATGTCATCTGCAGCCACACGACCCAGAACACGTTCTGCAAGCGACGATACAACTTCACCATCGTTCACAGCCGCTTCGGCTGTGATCGCTGTTTCAGTTCCACAATCATGCATACGAACGATGCAATCCTGCGCAACGTCAACCAGACGACGTGTCAGATAACCCGAGTTCGCTGTTTTCAAAGCCGTATCTGACAGACCCTTACGAGCACCGTGTGTCGAGTTAAAGTACTCGAGAACGGTCAGACCTTCTTTAAAGTTCGAGATAATCGGGGTCTCGATGATGTCGCCGTTCGGCTTTGCCATCAGACCGCGCATCCCGCCCAGCTGTTTCATCTGCGTAACAGAACCACGCGCACC
The DNA here is from genome assembly GCA_965183835.1 of Paracoccaceae bacterium. Lineage (GTDB taxonomy): Bacteria > Pseudomonadota > Alphaproteobacteria > Rhodobacterales > Rhodobacteraceae > OMPR01. The sequence continues at coordinate 55,787 of CBCYME010000010.1, forward strand.
AGAGTGGGCCATCATGTAAACCGAGTTCGGCTCCATTTCAGCGCCCGCTTCGTTGCGTTGTGACGCCGAAATCGACCCCATCATCGCATCGGTGACACGGTCGTTACACTTCGACCAAGCATCGACAACTTTGTTGTACTTTTCACCCTGAGTGATCAGGCCGTCCATGTACTGCTGTTCAAAGTCTTTCACCTGATCGCGGGTTTCGTCCACGATGGGCCATTTGGTGTCTGGGATCAGCATGTCGTCTTTACCAAACGAAATACCGGCCTTGAACGCCTCACGGAAACCCATGGTCATGATCTGGTCACAGAAGATAACCGACTCTTTCTGACCGCAATAGCGATAGACGGTGTCGATAACCTGCTGCACTTCTTTCTTCCGCAGCAGACGGTTCACCAGCTCAAACGGAGCTTTGGCGTTCTGTGGCAGAAGCGCACCCAAAAGAACACGTCCCGGTGTGGTCTCAAAGCGCGAGAACACCTGATTGCCTTCGTCGTCGTACTGAGGAATGCGAGCAGTGATCTTGGTGTGCAGGTGAACGACACCGGCATCCAGCGCGTGCTGAACTTCGTCAATCGAGCCAAACACCATACCCTCGCCGGGCATACCTTCGCGTTCCAGGGTCACATAGTAGAGACCCAAGATCATATCCTGCGATGGAACGATGATCGGTGCACCGTTTGCAGGCGACAGAACGTTGTTCGTGGACATCATCAGAACGCGCGCTTCCAACTGGGCCTCAAGGCTCAGCGGAACGTGAACAGCCATCTGGTCCCCGTCAAAGTCAGCGTTAAACGCCGAGCAGACCAGCGGGTGCAGCTGGATAGCTTTCCCTTCGATCAGCGTGGGTTCAAACGCCTGAATACCAAGACGGTGCAACGTAGGCGCCCGGTTCAGCATGACAGGGTGTTCGCGGATGACTTCGTCCAAGATATCCCAAACTTCGGGACGCTCTTTTTCAACCAGCTTCTTCGCCTGCTTAACAGTCGAAGACAGACCTTTGGCCTCAAGACGCGAATAGATGAACGGCTTGAACAGTTCGAGCGCCATCTTCTTCGGCAAACCACACTGGTGCAGTTTCAGTTCCGGACCCGTCACAATGACCGAACGACCAGAGAAATCGACCCGCTTACCCAAAAGGTTCTGACGGAAACGACCCTGCTTACCTTTCAGCATGTCGGACAGCGACTTCAACGGACGCTTGTTGGCACCGGTGATGACACGACCACGACGACCGTTGTCGAACAGCGCATCCACAGATTCCTGCAACATCCGCTTTTCGTTGCGGACGATGATGTCAGGTGCGCGCAATTCGATCAGACGCTTCAGACGGTTGTTCCGGTTGATCACACGACGATAGAGATCGTTCAGATCGGATGTCGCGAAACGACCACCATCCAGCGGCACCAGTGGGCGCAGTTCTGGTGGAATGACCGGAATGACAGTCATGACCATCCACTCGGGGCGGTTGCCCGACTCGAGGAACGATTCAACAACCTTCAAACGTTTGATGATCTTCTTAGGCTTCAGCTCACCGGTGGCTTCGGCCAGATCGGCACGCAGCTGGTCAGCCTCAGATTCCAGATCAATCGCAGCCAGCATTTCGCGGATCGCTTCTGCACCGATGTTGGCGGTGAAAGCGTCCATGCCGAATGCATCCTGGGCATCCATGTACTCTTCTTCGGTCATCATCTGACCGTATGTGAGGTCCGTCAGACCGGGTTCGATCACAACGTAGTTCTCAAAGTACAGAACCCGCTCCAGATCACGCAGTGTCATGTCCAGCATCAGGCCGATGCGGGATGGCAGCGATTTCAGGAACCAGATGTGTGCAACAGGCGAGGCAAGCTCGATGTGGCCCATACGCTCGCGGCGCACTTTCTGGAGGGTGACTTCGACACCACATTTTTCGCATACAACGCCGCGATATTTCATGCGCTTATATTTGCCGCACAGGCATTCATAATCTTTGATCGGGCCAAAGATACGCGCGCAGAACAGACCGTCACGTTCGGGTTTGAACGTCCGGTAGTTGATGGTTTCTGGCTTTTTGATTTCGCCATACGACCACGACAGAATCCGCTCTGGCGACGCCAGCGAGACTTTGATCTCGTCAAACACCTTTGGGGGTGTCAGCGGATTGAATGGGTTATTCGTCAGTTCCTGGTTCATTTTGCGTCCTTACAAATTGGGATGGGATGAGTGTGGGGCGTGACCGCCCCTACTCTTCCTCCGCATCCAGGAGTTCCATGTTCAGACCGAGGCCACGGACTTCTTTCACCAGAACGTTAAACGATTCTGGAATGCCCGCTTCAAAGTTGTCCTCGCCCTTGACGATCGATTCATAGACCTTGGTCCGGCCTGCAACGTCATCCGACTTGACGGTCAACATTTCCTGCAGGGTGTATGCAGCGCCATAAGCTTCCAGAGCCCAGACCTCCATCTCCCCAAAACGCTGTCCACCGAACTGCGCTTTACCACCCAGCGGCTGCTGTGTGACAAGCGAGTATGGACCGGTAGACCGCGCGTGGATCTTGTCGTCGACCAAGTGGTGCAGTTTCAGCAGGTACTTGATGCCAACAGTCACGGGACGAGCGAACATTTCGCCTGTACGACCGTCGAACAACTGCGACTGACCGCTTTCCGAGAACCCGGCACGCATCAGGGCGTCGTTCACGTCAGCTTCTTTCGCACCATCAAAGACCGGCGTTGCAATCGGCACACCACGGGTCACGTTACCCGCTGCTTCGACCAATTCACCCTCAGACATGTCTGCCAAACCTTCGGCATACACATCATCGCCATAGGCGTGGTTCATGGCTTCGCGAACCGGTGTCAGATCACCCGAACGACGGTATTCCTGCAGAGCCTCATCAACGTTGATGCCCAGACCGCGTGCGGCCCAACCCATGTGGGTTTCCAGAATCTGACCAACGTTCATACGCGATGGAACACCAAGTGGGTTCAGACAGAAGTCAACCGGCGTACCATCGGCAAGGAACGGCATGTCTTCCATCGGTACAACCTTGGAAATAACACCTTTGTTCCCGTGACGACCGGCCATTTTATCACCCGGCTGCAGCTTACGCTTCACCGCGATGAATACTTTGACCATCTTCATCACACCCGGTGGCAAGTCATCACCACGGCGGACTTTCTCGACTTTGTCCTCAAAACGGGCATCCAAAGCGCGCTTCTGCACTTCGTACTGCTCGTTCAGAGCCTCGACCACCTGTGCGCTTTGCTCATCTTCCAGAGCCAGCTGCCACCACTGGCCACGGATCAACGTGCTCAGCAGATCTTCGGTGATTTCGGAACCCGGACGAACGCCTTTGGGGCCTTTGACCGCTGTTTGTCCCAGCACCATGCCTTTGAGACGCGCGTAGATGTTGCGATCCAGGATCACCATCTCATCGTCGCGGTCACGGGCAAGGCGTTCTACTTCCTCACGCTCGATCTGCAACGCACGTTCGTCTTTTTCAACACCGTGACGGTTAAAGACGCGGACCTCGACAACAGTACCAAAGTCACCCGGCTTAACGCGCATTGACGTATCGCGCACGTCCGAAGCTTTCTCACCAAAGATGGCGCGCAGCAGCTTCTCTTCTGGGGTCATTGGCGATTCACCTTTGGGGGTGATCTTACCAACCAGAATATCGCCAGGCTCAACATCCGCACCGATGTAAACGATGCCAGCCTCGTCGAGGTTGCGCAGCGCTTCTTCACCAACGTTTGGAATGTCGCGTGTGATCTCTTCTGGACCCAGTTTCGTGTCACGAGCAGCAACTTCGAATTCTTCGATGTGAACCGAAGTAAACACGTCGTCACGCGCGATGCGTTCCGAGATCAGAATGGAGTCTTCGTAGTTGTAACCGTTCCAAGGCATGAACGCGACAACCACGTTTTTACCCAGAGCCAGTTCGCCCATATCAGTCGACGGACCGTCAGCGATAACTTCGCCCTTCATGACGGTGTCGCCTACTTTCACGAGCGGACGCTGGTTGATGCAGGTGTTCTGGTTCGAACGCTGGAATTTGCGCATGCGGTAGATGTCCACACCCGCGTCACCCAGTTCCAGATCCGACGTCGCACGAATAACGATACGCTGCGCATCAACTTGGTCGATGATACCCGCACGTTTCGCCATGATCGCCGCGCCAGAATCGCGCGCAACAACTTCCTCGATGCCAGTCCCAACCAGCGGAGCTTCGGCCCGCAACAGCGGAACCGCCTGACGTTGCATGTTCGAACCCATCAAGGCCCGGTTCGCATCGTCATTTTCTAGGAACGGAATCAACGAGGCCGCGACCGAGACCAGCTGCTTTGGCGAAACGTCAATCAGGTCAACGTTTTCACGTGGCGCCAAGGTGTAATCCCCGGACTGACGTGTAGACACCAGATCGTTGATGAATTTGCCATCTTCGTCCAGCGTCGCGTTGGCCTGGGCAACAGTGTGACGCATTTCTTCGGTGGCCGACATATAGTGAACTTCATCAGTCACTTTGGCATCGGTCACAACGCGGTAAGGCGTTTCGATAAAGCCGTACTTGTTGACGCGTGCAAAGGTGGCCAACGAGTTGATCAGACCAATGTTCGGACCTTCGGGCGTTTCAATCGGACACATACGACCATAGTGCGTGGCGTGAACGTCACGTACCTCAAAGCCAGCGCGCTCACGAGTCAAACCACCGGGTCCAAGCGCCGAGAGACGGCGTTTGTGTGTCACTTCGGACAGCGGGTTGGTTTGGTCCATGAACTGCGACAGCTGCGATGAGCCGAAGAATTCGCGAACAGCAGCAGCAGCTGGCTTGGCGTTGATCAGATCCTGAGGCATCACAGTGTCGATTTCGACGCTGGACATACGCTCTTTGATCGCACGTTCCATGCGCAGCAGACCGACGCGGTACTGGTTTTCCATCAGTTCGCCAACAGAACGCACACGACGGTTGCCGAGGTGGTCAATGTCGTCGATGTCGCCTTTGCCGTCACGCAGCATAACCAGTGCTTTGATACAGGCAACGATGTCTGCTTTGCGCAGGGTCCGCTGAGTATCTTCGGCATCCAGTGCCAGACGCATGTTCATTTTCACCCGGCCAACAGCAGACAGATCATAGCGTTCGCTATCGAAGAACAACGTGTCAAACAGCGACGATGCCGCTTCAACGGTGGGTGGCTCGCCCGGACGCATGACGCGATAGATATCCATAAGCGCGGTGTCGCGACCCATGTTTTTGTCCATCGCCATGGTGTTGCGCATGTAAGGGCCAACATTGATGTTGTCGATGTCGAGAACGGGAATCTCGGTCACACCAGCATCAACCAGCTCTTTGACAGTGCCGCCGATCAGATCGCCGTCCTTGTCATATTCCAACGTCAGCTCATCACCAGCTTCAACGTAGATCGCACCAGTTTCTTCGTTGATCAGATCTTCGGCAACAAATTTGCCAACGATGTGCTCAAACGGAACCAACAGATCAGTGACGGTGCCTTCGTCGATCAGCTTTTTAACAGCGCGTGGTGTAACCTTTTTGCCAGCGTCGGCAATGATTTCACCTGTTGCCGCGTCAACCAGATCATAAGTCGGACGCGTGCCACGAACACGGTTCGGGAAGAACGGTGTGACCCAGCCTTTGTTCTTTTCCAGCTTAAAGGACACGGTGTCGTAATACGCATCCATGATCGCTTCTTGGTCCAGCCCCAGTGCGTACAGCAGGGTGGTCACAGGCAGCTTACGACGACGGTCGATACGTGCATACACGATGTCTTTGGCGTCGAATTCAAAGTCCAGCCAGCTGCCGCGGTACGGGATAATGCGGCAAGCGAACAGCAATTTGCCCGAAGAATGCGTTTTGCCTTTGTCGTGATCAAAGAACACGCCTGGCGAACGGTGCATCTGGGATACGATCACGCGCTCTGTGCCGTTCACGACAAATGTGCCGTTCGGCGTCATCAGAGGCATATCACCCATGAACACGTCTTGCTCTTTGATGTCCTTGACCGACTTGGCCCCGGTATCTTCGTCGATATCAAACACGATCAAACGCAACGTCACCTTCAGCGGCGCGCTGTAGGTCATGTCGCGCTGCATGCACTCTTCGACGTCATATTTAGGTTTTTCCAGATCGTATTTCACGAACTCCAATACAGAGGTTTCGTTGAAATCTTTGATCGGGAAAACCGACTGAAATACACCCATGATACCTTCGCCGTCGAGCGGCTGCAGCGCATCACCAGAGCGCAGGAAGAGATCATAAGATGATTTCTGAACCTCAATGAGGTTAGGCATATCCAGCACTTCGCGGATTTTGCCATAGTATTTCCGAAGACGTTTCTGGCCAAGGAACGATTGAGCCATGTCTGAGGTCACCTTTTTAGTTTCTCACCGGTCAAGGACGCCGCCGGGCTCCGGCGCCTTGCCCATACGAGACAGCATGTTTGGATCAATTCATGGCCACCGTCCCGATTGGCGGCCTCCCGATCCTATCAAACTTGCCTTAGAAAACGCTTTTCCGTGAAAGCCCTTGCTAAGACAGGTTCGGCTGGACCCGGATTTCTCCGGGCCCAGCCAAATTCTTGCGGTGGGAAACTCCCACCAAGCGGCTTAGGCCACTTCTACTTCGGCGCCAGCTGCTTCCAGCTTGCCTTTTACTTCTTCGGCTTCGTCTTTCGACACGCCTTCTTTGATCTTGCCGCCAGCTTCGACCAGTTCTTTGGCTTCTTTCAGACCAAGACCGGTGATCGCGCGAACTTCTTTGATCACGTTGATTTTCGAAGCGCCGGCGTTTTTCAGAACGACGTCGAATTCAGTCTGCTCTTCTTCAGCAGCGCCACCTTCGGCAGCGGCCATCATTACAGCGCCGCCAGCAGCGGGCTCGATGCCATACTCGTCTTTGAGGATGGTTTTCAGTTCTTGTGCTTCCAGCAGGGTCAGACCCACGATGCTTTCTGCGAGTGCTTTCAGATCAGCCATTGTATCAGCTCTTTCCGTTTACAGTGTTGTTTGTGTTCCAACGTCAGGGCATGCGCCCCACATCGGTCATTCAGTACCAACCGCTTACGCAGCTTCCGCCGTCTCTTCGATGGTCGAAAGGATGCTTGCGATGTTGCTTGCAGGTGCGCCAATGGCCCCGGCGATGTTGCTTGCAGGTGCGCCGATGCAGCTTGCGATCTGAGCAATAAGCTCGTCCCGCGAAGGCATTTTCGACACAGCTGTAACACCAGCCCGGTCCAGAACGTTCTCACCCATTGCGCCGCCAAGGATTTGGAACTTATCGTTCCCCTTAGCGAAATCTTCGGCTACCTTAGCTGCTGCTACGGGGTCCTCAGAATAGGTTAGAACGGTCATCCCTGTCAGCAGGTCAGAAATGCTTTCACATGACTTACCCTCAAGGGCGATTTTGGCGAGCCTGTTTTTGGCAACACGTACGGATCCACCTGCTTCGCTTGCACGTGCACGCAGATCCTGCATCTCAGCAACTGTCAGACCGACATAGTGGGCAACCACTACGACGCCAGAGCTTTCGAAGATTTGGCCGAGTTCCTCGACCACTTTCTCTTTCTGGGCTCTATCCACAGTTCTCTCCAAGTTTGGGATGTCGAACATCCCGGCTCAATTTTGCCGGGCGCTAACCCGGCGTTCAGGTCCGTTATTACGGGGTGGAGCCAAAAATCGCCCGAAGGTAAAACCCTCGAATAATCTGGTCTTTCCCGTCTCTGGCAGGAATTATGATTTTGGCTTGATCCCAAACAGACCAAACAGCCCGCATATTCGCAAATTCCAATCTCACCCACCGTCTAGGACGAAACGCAATACAGCGCACGACGAATCGCACGCTGAGTTGCGCCTAGAGCATTAGGCGCTTTGTTCGGGAAATCCAAGCGGTTTTTGCGCGAATACACGCGCCGTGAAATTTGAGCCCACCAACCCAACGCCCTTTACGACGATGCAGAGGCGCATTTCACCGTATGTTTAATCTGCGTACTGGAAATATCAGGGGTGCGCGGCAAATACAAAACCTCACAATGGGCCTTTAGCTCGTCAAACTCACCTGCCCAGTCATCGCCCATCACAAACAACTCGGCCGCATGCGTTTTGATATCGCCCGGCTTCTGATCCCAAGTCGTCTCTGGAATGACCAGATCCACAAACTTGCACGCATTCAAAACCTCAACGCGGTCTTCGTACGGAATGGCCGTGACCTTCCCCTTGCCCGCGTTGAACTCATCCGTCGAACACCCAACAATCACATAAGACCCCAAGGCGGCGATGCGCTCCAACAACCGCACATGCCCCGCATGAAACAGATCGAACGTCCCGTAGGTCAACACGACCCCATATGGTTTTTGCTGATACATCAATTGGCACCCTCACGCATCTTGCGGAACTCTCTCACCAGAACACGGAAATACTTAAATTTCGCTTCTCCAAAATCAAACCGATAGTGCGGATCAGGTGTCTGCCAATTGGGCCCATAGTTCAGCGCCAGCATTTTTTCAGGTTCCGCCGGCATGGGCGCGCCTGAAATCGGGCAGGACTTGAGCGGAAACACTTCATCCTCGTGCAGCTCACCCTTGGTATGGGGATACACAAAAACCCGCTCTTTGCGGATCCAGCCGGGGAACAGATCCACCGAGAACCCACCAGCGGTTTTTAACTTGTGAATGCCACCCATACGACCCGCCTTGGGCAGCAAAATGCCATCGTCCTGCAACTTGTCCCGCAGATCGCGCCACTCATGCGCCACACGAACTTGGTTTTTTGCCTGCAACATACAGGCAATATCAATATCGTCGTCGTGGTCGATCAACCGCCCATCGCGCACCATGCCCAGCAAGGTGCCCGAATTGATGAAAACCTTATGCCCGGCCTCTTCGAAGTATTCGATGATACCTTTCAGGTCCTTCCAGATGGCATCATGATCGGCCTCAGCGAAACGCTGGGTGCCAAAACCATGCACGGCCATCGTTTCCCCATCCAGATTCTGATCCACAAGCGCAATCAGGCGATCACTGCGGCCAACATCACCAGCGGCCTCGCACAATGTCTTGAACTTATGCAGGGACTTCGTCGCCTTGCCCGGCCGAATGCGCCCCGCCACACAGGCCGCAACAACACCTTCGTGCCACTCGGCAACAGCCTCCATGCGATTGTCGAACAAAACATTATAATGCACCCAAGGATCAAACCCCTCGGGCGTCTCTTCCAGCGCGGCGACACACACGTCGCGGGTATCAATCACCTGCTGCAGCTCGGCCGTCACATTAGACCCAGCCCCATCGACCAATTCGTTTGACATGCCTTATACCTGTTTCGTCGCCCAACAGGGGCGCAAGGGTTGCTCAATCTCTATTCGCCGCTCTCAATGTCCGCCCTTAGGGCGCATAATCCTGCCAACTTAAATGGAACACAGGGCTGCAATTTTTTTCAATTCTATAACACAGCCCGGATTACATACCTAGAGAGGACTTACCGCCCCCTTAAATTTCCATTTCCTGCGGTATTTTCGACGGCCGACCCCAAAACGAAAAGAGCGCCCCCAAGGGGACGCTCTTTCCAATCAGTAACAGGTGAATAAATTATTCAGCAGCTGTTGCGTTGTCGACCGAAACGGTCAAGCCAGGACCCATGGTCGAGGACAGCGCGATTTTCTTCATGTACGCACCTTTGGCGCCCGAAGGACGTGCCTTCTGAACAGCACTTACAAAAGCACGGATGTTTTCAACCAGCTTGGCTTCGTCGAATGACGCTTTGCCGATGCCAGCGTGAACAACGCCACCTTTTTCAGCTTTGAACTGAACTTCGCCGCCTTTTGCTGCTTCTACGGCCGCTTTCACGTCCATAGTTACAGTGCCAACCTTAGGGTTTGGCATCAGGTTGCGGGGGCCCAGAACTTTACCCAGACGACCAACGATCGGCATCATGTCAGGCGTGGCAATGCAACGATCGAAATCGATGGTGCCGCCCTGAATGGATTCCATCAGGTCTTCTGCGCCAACGATGTCTGCACCCGCGGCCTGAGCTTCTTCAGCTTTGGGGCCACGTGCGAAAACAGCAACACGCATGGATTTACCGGTGCCGTTTGGCAGGCCGATTACGCCACGAACCATCTGGTCTGCGTGACGTGTATCAACACCCAGCGACATTGCGATTTCGATGGTCTCGTCGAATTTTGCAACTGCATTTGCTTTCAGCAATGTAACAGCTTCTTCAACGGTCAGGTTCTCTTTGCCAGCGAATGCTGCGCGAGCGGCGGTTGTGCGTTTACCCAATTTAGCCATCTTACTTCACCTCGATGCCCATAGAGCGGGCAGAGCCCAGGATAATCTGCATCGCGGCTTCGATATCGTTCGCATTCAGATCTTTCATCTTGGCTTCGGCGATTTCTTTCACCTGAGCCGCGGTCACGGTACCAACAGTTTCACGCGAAGGTGTTTTCGCGCCAGACTTAACCTTGGCAGCCTTCTTCAGGTAGTAAGACGCAGGCGGCGTCTTGATGTCCATGGTAAAGGACTTGTCCTGATAATAGGTGATCACGGTCGGGCAAGGTGCGCCGGGCTCCATGTCAGCTGTCTTAGCGTTGAACGCTTTACAGAATTCCATGATGTTAATGCCGCGCTGACCCAATGCGGGGCCGACTGGCGGGGATGGGTTTGCCTGACCTGCAGGAACCTGCAGCTTCATCGAACCAACAAGCTTCTTAGCCATTTGGTTTTCCTTTCAACAAGAATAGGACGCGTCCTATCCACATTTGGTTGCGTGGTCCGATCAGAGATCGCGATCTCCGAATCTCCCACAAGAGAATCTCGCCCAAAGACGATAAAGGCGGCCAATACAGAGGAACCGGGCAATTGGCAAGTGGCCTGACACCAAGCGACGCAGGAACATCAGTGAACTGAACGCCAGCTTAAAACCAGCACTCACAAATCAAAGCGTACCGCCGCTCCCGTTAAATCAGGTCCATCCAAAGTAACACCCAAGATCCCACTGTGAGGGCAACGGCCTCCAAGAGAGTTTTGCGCTTTGACATTCCGACGTTACATCCGCTTTCTACCAGCCCGGCCCAAATGACCCGCCCCGCTTGAAACGTGGATAGAGCACCAACACAAAGCCCCGACGAAGCCAGCAAAACGAAAGTAAAAGCTGTCCAATCTTGATACACAATCAGAAAAAGTACCCCAACCGCCATGAGGGCAATCCCAATCCAGCGCGCGATCTTTGACTGTGCCACCGCAGCCTTCAATACGACTGTTCGCGCCGCGCTATCAGACATGTGCTTTTGAAGTTGCCCAAAAGACAACAATCCCCAAAGCAAGGTTAGAGAAAAACCGAAACTCGATACCTGAATAGCGATCATTCGGACCTCAAATTTGTCACTCTTAATTGGTAACCGCGCACAAAAAAACGCCGCAGCGCATCAAGCACTGCGGCGTCATAATTTTCCAGCCAAAGTTTATTAAACTTGCTTGGTCACCTGAGTGAAGTCCAGCTCGACCGGGGTTTCCCGACCAAAGATGGATACAGTCACCTTCAGCTTCTGGCTCTCGTCGTCGACACCTTCGACCATACCGTCGAAATCTTCGAACGGACCGTCGTTGACTTTGACCTTTTCGCCGATCTCGAACGAGATCAACGTGCGTGGCGCTTCTTCACCTTCCTGAACACGGTTCAGGATCTGGTTCACTTCGGCATCGCGCATTGGCATCGGGCGACCCTGTGGGCCCAAGAAACCGGTGACGCGGTTGATCGAGTTGACCAGGTGATACCCTTGGTCGCTCATTTCCATGTGGACCAGAACATAACCGGGCATAAAACGACGCTCGGTCGATACTTTCTTACCGCGACGAATTTCGATCACCTCTTCGGTGGGGACCAGCACTTCGCCAAATTCTTCTTCAAGACCGTGCTCCGCGACCGAGGTCCGGATCTGTTCCGCGATCTTCTTTTCGAAGTTCGAGAGTACGCTCACCGAGTACCACCGTTTCGCCATGCCGCTGTCGTCCTTGTTCTGCGTGGATCACCATAGATTGGCAGATCCCGAATTCACTAAATCTGTGGCAAATAAATTGCCCGCCCCCGGCCCAAATCAGCACACAGCTCGAATCGCTGCACACCATACCAGAGGTATCGCGTCACCTACTCTGCCAAGACCCTTTGCGCAAGAGGGCGCGGTGTCCTGACCGTCTAACTTAGCCGAATGAAGTCAGGATCATCTGCAGACCACCACGGATCAGCAGGTCGACCATGGCAAAGAAAACAGCTGTCAAAGCGGCCATGATAAACACCATAACCGTCGTCAGCAGGACTTCGCGACGTGTCGGCCAGACAACCTTGGAGATCTCAGCACGGACCTGCTGGACGAATTGAACTGGATTGGTGGTGGCCATGAGGCTGCATTTCCTTCTTTACCGACTGAACGGCACATAACGGGACTACGTGGCGAATTCAAGGCCGCTTTGTAGCCCACCAAATTTCTAACATCAAACGATGGTGCGCACGCCACCGTTTTGAACAGGTCTCAATCCGCAGGCATCAGATAGTCGTCATCGCTGACCTTTTCCAACCAATCCGCGACCTGCCCGTCTTTTGCTTCTTGGATGGCCAGATGCACCATGCCTGTTTCGGGCGTGGCCCCGTGCCAATGCTCTTCGCCCGGTGGGATCCAAACCGTGTCGCCCGCCCGGATATACCAAGGGGCCTCATCGCGCAGTCCCACCAGACCAACGCCCGACAACACATGCAACGTCTGGCCCAACGGATGCGTATGCCATGCGGTCCGCGCGCCTGGTTCAAATTCAACACGCAGCGCGCGCACTCTTGCGGGCTCTGGCGCTTCGATCACCGGGTCTTGCAAGACGGTCCCGGTAAACCACTCTTCACTAGCGCGTCGGGTTGGCCGTGACCCTGCTTTGTAGATGTCCATACTTCGTCAGTCCCTCTTCTGTCCCATGCTGGGTGCGGTTCAGGGTTTGGGATGATCATCCCACTCATCGCTCAGAATGCGCCGCGCGTCCCCTTCTGGGTCGTCATACTGATTCGACCGCACGGTATAGATAAACGCGGCCAACCCGGCACTGCCGAGTATCAAGGAAATCGGGATCAAATACGTCAGGACACTCATCTGGTCACCTCAACCGCAATGCGTTTAGAGAAACGGTAATCGAAGAACTCGACATCGCCAAGGCAGCAATCAACGGGGTCGCCAATCCAACAACAGCCAGCGGCACCGCAATCACATTGTACAACGTCGCGATCCTGAAATTTTCACGAATGCGTTTGGTGGCCCGAACCGCTGTATCACAGGCATCCGAAATCGGCGACAGATCAGACCCCAACAACACGATATCGGACGCCACGCGCGCCGCATCCAGCGCCGATGCAGGTGAAATCGAAACATGGGCCGCAGCCAAGGCCGCCGTATCGTTCAACCCATCCCCAACCATTAACACCTTGCGACCCTCATTGGCCAAGGCTTGAACCCGGTCGGCTTTCTCTTCTGGCAATGCCTCAGCAACCCAATCCGTAATGCCCAACCGTGCAGCCAAATCTGACACTGCCCCGGTGGTATCTCCGGAAATCAACAACACTGACTTACCAGCCGCCTGCAATCCTTGAACCGCTTCTTCGGCACCCGGACGCAGTGCGTCAGTGAACAAAAAGGCAGTTGGGGCGCGATCCCCGACCGCGAACCAAGCAGACGTCTGCGTCCCCTGATCAGCGCCCGTCCATGCGGCACGCCCCAATCGTACACGCTGACCACGCAACATCCCTTCGGTGCCGAAACCGGGCACTTCGCGGATATCACTGACATCCGCTGGCTTAATCCCGGCGGCCCGCGCGGATCGCGTTACTGACACGGACAAAGGATGCGATGACCCCTCAGCCAGCGCCAAAGCAATCGCCAGATCCTGCCGCCCATGATCCCCAAGATTGACCACCTCGGGCGTGCCTGCCGTCAACGTGCCGGTCTTATCAAAGACGACCGTATCGACCTCGGCCAGACGTTCCAGCGCCGTTGCGTGTTTAATCAGCATCCCACGGCGAAACAAACGCCCCGACGCCGCTGTCGTCACCGCCGGAACCGCAAGCCCCAAGGCACACGGACAGGTGATAATCAAAACCGCCGCCGCAATGTTCAAAGCCACACGGAAATCACCAGAATACAGATACCACCCAACAAAACTGAGCGCTGACAGAATATGCACCCCCGGCGCATAAAGCTTGGCGGCGCTATCTGCCAACGAGGTATACCGCGACCGCCCGCTTTCCGCGATTGCAACCAGATCAGCCATCCGATGCAACGACGTATCCTGGCCCACGGCAGCGGCCCGAATGGTCAATGGCCCCGTCAGGTTCACCTCACCTGCGTTCACAGCCAGACCCGGTTCGGCAAAGACGGGCAAAGTCTCACCGGTCAACAAGGACCGGTCCAATTCCGACTGCCCCAAGATGATTTCACCGTCCACCGGCATCCGCCCACCGGGACGCACCAGTATCAGATCCCCAACTTCCAGCGCGGAAACCGCAACTTCTTCTTCCACGCCGTCCACCACACGGATGGCGCGTGGCACCTCTAGCGCGGCCAGTTCCTCGGCCGCAGATCGCGCAACAGCGCGTGTGCGATAATCCAGATAGCGCCCAATCAGCAGCAGAAACGTCAGCGTTAGGGCCGCATCGAAATAAGCATGTTCCCCAGACAGAGATGTTTCCCATAGCGATGTCACCAACGTCAGCACAATCGCCAACACAATCGGAACATCCATGTTCAACTGACGCACCCGCAGCGCGCTCCAGGCGTTGCGGAAAAACGGCTGTGCACTAAAGGCAATCGCCGGAAGCGCAATCACAGCCGAAATCCAATGGAACATATCCCGCGTGGCATCTGTCGCCCCGGCCCAGACCGAAACCGACAACAGCATCACGTTCATTGACGCAAAGCCAGCGACCGCCAACCGCATCAATAGATCACGCCCGATCTTGTCGTTCTGTGTCGCCGACAACGCCCCGGCGTCCAACTCATGTGCCTCAAACCCGATGCCTTCCAGAACCGGGATCAAATCCCGTGCCTGAACCTCGGACTCGGCCTGAATCATCGCGCGTTTCAGCGTCAGATTAACTCGCGCGGATTCAATCCCCGGATAGGCATTCAGCGTGCGTTCCACTTTCGAAATGCACGCCTGACAATGGATCGTCGGCAAAGACAGTGCGATTTGCACGTCCTCGGGGATCGGCCGTACCGCCTCTGCCGGGGCGGCCAAACACCCCGGACACGCCGCCGCAGACGGAGGACTCAGCTGAGCCGTCATGGTCCCTATCCCTTCACGTGCAGAATAACGCGCTGGCTGAACTCAGTCCCATCAAGCGCCTTGGCCGTCATGCGAATGTTCCAATTCCCATCGCCCAATTCCGCCTTGGCAACATAGGTCGATCCGTCAAATTTGAAATCCGGCTTTTGATCGTCATTCACATGGGTTGCCCGACCCAAGGTAGCCTTTAACTCAGACAACTCAACCGGCTGGCCCGCCCGATCTGTGATCGACAAAAAGACCAATCCCCCAGCGGCATCAGCGCGGACATTCCAGCCAAGCGCCTCTTGCGCGTCACGCCGCACATCGAATTCCTGCGACGCAACATAGGAATTCTTCACCTCCAGCCCTGGGAAGGTTTTCACCGCACTATAAGCCAACACAAGGTTCACAGAAATGATGACTCCAAAGGCCCCGACAAACACAGCCAATGCATGTTTGCCGGTGAATTTACGCTCAGCCATGGTCAGTTCCCTCGCCCGTTAAAGGTGGTGTCCTTGTAGACACGTTCCCCATTGGTCAGATCTTCAACCCAAATCCGCACATCCGTCGCCTCGGCACCAGATGGGGCCGCCGTCTTTGGTGTCACAATATAAACCCGCTGCAAGTAAGATGCATCCGGTGGAACAGGAACAGATGTATAGGGCGTGCCTTCCAGCTGGATCCGCATCGACGGATCCCCTTTCAGAGACAGTTTAAACTGGCGCTCTTCCCCGTGCTTGTTGCGCAACCGCACATCATAGGTGTTGCGGATCGATCCATCAGACAAGGTCACAAACGTTGGGTTTCTCTCAGGCGCCACCGTCAATTCGATCTCGGGGCGAATAAACAGAGCAAAGACCAACGCGACCCCAACAAAGGACCACAACGATGTGTACATGATCGTACGCGGACGCAGGATGTGTTTCCAGATGTTCTTAGGAGGCTTGCCAGCCCGTTCATTGGGCTCATCACTCAGTGCCATGTAATCGATCAGACCGCGTGGCTTGCCCACTTTGGCCATCATGTCATCACAGGCATCAATGCAAAGCGCACAGGTGATGCATTCCATCTGCTGCCCATCACGAATATCAATGCCAACCGGGCAGACGTTCACGCAGGCCATGCAGTCAATGCAATCGCCCAATTCCGTATCGGTGGTCCGTTTCCCTTTACCGCGCGGCTCACCGCGCCATTCGCGATAACCAACGACCAAAGTGTCTTCGTCCATCATCGCGGCCTGAATACGCGGCCATGGGCAGGCGTAAATACAGATCTGCTCGCGCGCGAACCCGCCAAAGAAAAACGTCGTCAGCGTCAGAACCGCAACCGTGCCATAGGCGATCGGATGCGCATTCAACGTGAACAGATCAACCAACAACGTCGGTGCATCCGCAAAGTAAAAGACCCACGCCCCGCCCGTTGCCAAACCAATAAACAGCCAGACGATCCACTTAGTCACCCGCAGGCGTGCCTTGCGAAAATCCATTTTCTTTTGGTGATGCAATCTCAGTCGCGCGTTTCGGTCGCCTTCGATCCATCGCTCCACAAGAATATAGAGGTCAGTCCAAACCGTCTGGGGACAAGCATAGCCACACCACACACGCCCAAGGGCCGAGGTGAACAAAAACAATCCCAACCCGGCCATGATCAACAAGCCCGCAACAAAATAGAATTCATGCGGCCAGATTTCGATCCAGAAGAAATAGAACCGCCTGTTGGCCAAATCCAACAGCACCGCCTGATCCGGTAAACTTGGGCCGCGATCCCAACGAATCCACGGTGTCAGATAGTAAATGCCCAGCGTCACAGCCAGGATCAACCACTTCAAATTGCGAAACATACCAGATACCCGACGGGGAAAGATCGGCTCCCGGGCGGCGTATAAGCTAGGGGTGGGATTGGAATCGCTCACGGACTCACTCCAGATATGGGGCTCTTCTCAGCGTGTTCTGTCAGATCCTATTCAGTCAAACTTTGACATGGGTCAAAAAGCGCATCTGAGTCACACGTTTTAGAAATTTGAGCACAGCGCGCCCGCTTTCATAGCATAAAACACCATAATCATTCTATGTTTGCTAAGACCCGCTTTGATCTCGGATCAAAGACGCGCCTTAAAACACAAAACTCCGAAGCAGTTGCATCGGAGCGGCGATATAGGCGTAAATATATAAATCAGCGTTGGCTATTCAGGAAACGCGCGAACAGATCGAATAGCCAACGCCGCACCTTCGGGCCCTAAGGTCCGAAGGTATCTCTTTTACCCGTTATTCACCGCCACCAAGCTGGTGAACATAGATCGACACGGCACGGATCTGTGCTTCGGTCAAACGAGTGTTCCATGCAGGCATCACACCGTAACGCGCATTGTATACGGTTTCGGTCAGCGTCTCGTGATCCCCACCGTATAGCCAGATCGCATCCGTCAGGTTTGGCGCGCCTTGTTCACGATCCCCGGTGCCGTCTTCGGCATGGCAGGATGCACAGTTGTCTGCAAAGACCACAGTCCCGGCAGCCACCTTGCTGGCATCCATCGGTTCACCCGACAGCGACATCACGTAATTCACAACTTGATCGATTTCTTCATCTTCAAGCAGCTCATCACGACCAAAGGCTGGCATTTCAGAATAGCGCGCATCATCGCTATCTTCGTTGCGGATACCGTGGGTAATCGTGGTGTGGATCGCTTCAATGTCGCCCCCCCACAGCCAGTTGTCATCCAACAGGTTGGGATAGCCCTTGAACCCGGCCGCACCAGAACCGTGACACTGTGCACACCAGGTCTTGAACACAGCAGACCCGGCAGAGGTTGCATAACCGTTCAGCTCAGGATTTCCTGCGATCGAGGCCAATTCGACAGTTTCCAACTCAGTGTTGATTGCTGCGTTGGCTTCTTCGGCGGCTGCAATCTCATTTGCAACGTCAGCCCGTGTCGACCAACCGAGCACACCAGCGGTGGCTTTGTTGACCATTGGCCACGCCGGATAGGCAATCGAATACAACACAGCCCAGATGATACAGGCGTAAAGCGTATACAACCACCACCGTGGCATTGGGTTGTCGAATTCTTCGATCCCATCCCACACATGGCCGGTGGTGTTTGGATCGCCCTCTTGTTTCTTGGACGGTTTGGTCATTGCCTCGCCTCCTTGGATGTGGCGGGTTTATCTTCATGCCGGAACGGAATGTTGGCCGTATCCTCGTAGGTTTTGCTGCTACCCGGGCGGAACGCCCAGATAACGACAGCAACAAAGACCGAGAACAAGAACAGCAACATCCAGCTGTCAGCGAACTGTCTCAGGATTGTATAGAGTTCCATCCATCGCTCCCTTAACGGCTCGCGTCCGGCGTGAAGGTCGAGAAATCAACCAACGTACCAAGCATTTGCAAATAGGCGATCAACGCATCCGCTTCGCTGACACCGGGTTTGCCATCAAAGTTACGCACATTGATCGCGTCACCGTAGCGTTCCAACAACCCATCATAATCGCTGTCGGGATCCGCCTGTGCCAGGAAATCCGCCTGCGCAGCGTCGACCATTTCGTCGCTATACGGGGCCCCCAGCATGGCATTTGTTGCCATAACGTCGCCAACGTATTTGCCATCGATACGGTTGTTTTCCAGGAAGCCATATTTCGGCATCACCGACTCAGGCACCACGGATTGTGGATTGCGCAGGTGATCCGCCTGCCACTCGTCCGAATACCGGCCACCCACACGCGCCAGATCAGGTCCGGTCCGTTTGGACCCCCACTGGAACGGGCGGTCATACATCGACTCTGCAGCCAACGAATAGTGACCATAGCGTTCGACTTCGTCCCGCATGGGGCGGATCATCTGGCTGTGGCAGGTGTAACACCCTTCACGAATGTAGATGTCACGTCCGGTCAATTCGAGAGGGGTGTAAGGGCGCATGCCCTCCACCTTCTCGATTGTGTTTTCCAGCCAGAACAACGGTGCGATCTGTACGATGCCCCCGATGCTCACAACCAGTAAACTCAGGACCAGCAACAAGGTCGCGTTGGTTTCGATAAGCTTGTGTTTGTCGAGAATAGACATAGCTACCAGCCCTCCTTATTCAGCTGGAACTGCGACGGTCAGGCTGGCTTCTTTTGCCGGTGCCTTTCGTACAGTCATCCAAAGGTTGTAGCACATGATCAGCGCACCAGAGAGGAACATAACCCCACCCAGACCACGAACCACATACATCGGGAATTTGGCGGCAACGGTGTCAGCGAACGAATTCACAAGGAAACCATTGGCATCAACTTCACGCCACATCAGGCCTTCCATAATACCGGTTACCCACATCGACGCGGCATACAGAACGATACCGATCGTGGCCAACCAGAAGTGCCAGCTTACCAGCGACAGCGAATACAGACGCTCACGCTTCCACAGAACCGGAACCAGATAGTACAGCGCACCAAAGGTGATCATGCCGTTCCAACCCAACGCACCGGAATGCACGTGGCCAATGGTCCAGTCAGTGTAGTGCGACAGCGAATTCACAGCGCGGATCGACATCATCGGACCCTCGAATGTGGACATGCCGTAGAACCCAACCGAGATCACCATCATCCGGATAACCGGATCGGTCCGCAGTTTGTCCCATGCACCCGACAGGGTCATCAGACCGTTGATCATACCACCCCAGCTGGGCATCCACAGCACGATCGAGAACACCATACCCAAGGTCGACGCCCAGTCAGGCAACGCGGTGTAGTGCAAGTGGTGCGGACCCGCCCAGATATACAGAAAAATCAGCGCCCAGAAGTGAATGATCGACAGCTTGTATGAGAACACCGGACGCTCGGCCTGCTTGGGAATGAAGTAATACATCATCCCCAGGAAACCCGCCGTCAGGAAAAAGCCCACAGCGTTGTGACCATACCACCATTGGATCATCGCATCCTGAACACCGGCCCAGACGATAACCGATTTAGAACCCCAGATGCTGACAGGGATGGTCATGTTGTTGACCAAGTGCAGCATCGCAACGGTGACGATAAACGCGAGGAAGAACCAGTTCGCTACATAGATGTGCGGCTCTTTACGTTTGATCAACGTCCCCATGAACACCGCCAGATAGGCAACCCAGACAATGGTCAGCCACAGGTCAACGTGCCATTCGGGTTCCGCGTATTCTTTCGACTGGGTCGAACCCAGCAAATAGCCGGTCGCCGCCAGAACGATGAACAACTGATAGCCCCAGAACACGAACCACGCGAGGTTGCCGCCCCAAAGCCGTGCCGCGCTGGTGCGCTGCACAACATAGAACGACGTTGCAATCAATGCGTTGCCACCAAAGGCGAAAATCACCGCCGAAGTGTGCAACGGACGCAGACGCCCAAAGTTGCCGTAACCGTGTAAAAATTCAAAGTTCAGCGACGGAAACGCCAGCTGAAATGCGATAAAAGTCCCAACGAGAAAGCCGACAACACCCCAAAAGGCGGTGGCGATCACGCCGTAACGAATGACTCCATCCATGTATTCACCAGCAAGATCTAGCTTGCCGATTGTTGGCTCATCTGTGTGGCGCAGCGTCCAGAGGAACAAACCCACTGAAACCGCTGTCACAATCATGGCATGCACCATGTAAGCCACATCTCGTGCATAGTTGGCCGCAATCATCCCGAAGATGGCGACCAAACCAAGCACGATTAGCTTGATATAATTTGACATTTTGCGTCCCTTTGCCATGTCCCGCGCGATTCTCTTTGCCGCACCAGACAGATTTTGACTGTGCGCTTATTGGAGAAGGAAGCGGAATTCTGCTTTGATCTGTATCAAGACAATAACCCGAAATCTATGGCAGGCATAATGCAATCAAATGGCGCACCCCCAAATGGGGACGGTGATCGCCGTGTTTGCAAGAGGTTCAAATGGCTTACAAATCCCTGCTTACCGTTCTGACTGATCCAAAATTGACGTCTTCGGCCCTTCCACACATGGTTGCATTGGCCGAAGCACAAGACGCACACGTCGAGGCGCTCTGTCTTGGTGTTGATCGCACACAAACCGGATATTACTACGCCGGCGCCAATGCGATGATCCTGCAAGAAACCCTGTCTCGGGCGAACGCCGAATCGGAACAGATTCTCGCAGCAGCCAAAGAACAGCTCGACAAATCCGGTGTGCGCTGGTCCGCCGAAGACGGCGTCGCGCAAATCGCCGATCTGGGCCGTCATGTCGCTCACCGCGCGCGGTTCAGTGATCTGGTTGTCCTGCCCCACCCCTATGGCAAAGGCCGCGGCGCCGAAGCCGAACCCATCGTCGAAGCCGCCATGTTCGAAGGGCACGCTCCGGTTCTGATCACACCAGATGATCGCGAACCTATCGGTCACCCCAAAACCATTATGGTTGCCTGGAATGAAAGCGTCGAAGCAATGCGCGCGATACGTCGAGCCATGCCATTCCTGACAGCCGCCGATCTGGTCCGCATCGTCGTCATCGACCCGCCACAGCACGGGCCCGACCGCTCAGACCCCGGTGGGCTGTTGTCCCAAATGCTGGCGCGTCATGGGGTGCGGTGCGAAATTGATGTGCTCAGCAAAACCATGACCCGCGTCTCGGATATCCTGAACCGCCACGCCGTGGATACAGACGCCGATATGATCGTAATGGGCGCCTATGGGCATTCCCGCTTCCGCGAAGCGATTTTGGGCGGGGCCACCCGGAATATGCTGGAAAAAGCCCAAGTCCCGATCTTTATGGCACACTAAAAAATGAAAAAGGGACGCATCCAATGATGCGTCCCTTTTTGAATATCAAACTGGGTCTCTCAAACCTTCAGGTCAGGAACCCACCGTCGGTGTCATCTCCGGCTTCTTCAAGCAAGCGCTGCATATCCGGAACTGTCACGTGACGCTTGCCTTCCAGCACAATCACACCGTCCTTTTTCAGCGCTGACATCTGTCGGCTTACCGTTTCCAGCGTCAGCCCAAGATAGTCCGCCATCGCTTCGCGGGTCAGTGGCAAATCAAACACCTTGCCCCCGTCCACGTTTGCCGAACTCAGCGTCGCATCCCGGCGCGCAATGATCGACAGCAGGCTGGCGATCTTTTCGCGCGCAGTCTTGCGCCCCAAAACCAGCATCCATTCCCGCGCCGCGTCCAGCTCATCCAGCGTCATCTGCAACAACCGGTGTGCGATATGCGGGGTCTTGCTCATCAGCTCTTCGAACGGGGCCTTGCGGAAACAACACATGACGATATCCGTCGTGGCCACCACATCATAGGCCGCGCCATCGCGGCCCGGACGGCCGACAAAATCCGACGGCAACAGCAACCCAACCATTTGGGTGCGCCCATCTTCCATCGTCTGCGTCAGAGTTGCGATTCCCGACACCACAGAGCCAACAAAATTCATCTTGTCACCAGACCAGATGATCGTTTGTCCCGCCTCAAAACTGCGATAGTATTTTATTTCTTCAAGTGCGACGAGCTCATCATGATCGCAATGCGCACATACGGCGCGATTACGAATGGGACAATCTCCGCAGTTGGAGGGCACAGGCTGTTTCAAGGCAATCATAAAGCGTGTCTCAATTGATCTGGGTCAAAGCATTCCAGTGAGCGCACATATTACAGCTTTCGAATGATAGTGAAATCTCAATTCGCCCAGCTTGGACTATTTGACGCGAAGGTGCCGCGTTATACCAGCTACCCAACGGCCCCGCATTTCAGCAATGATGTGGGCTCAAACCTGTATGGTGACTGGATTTCGGCGATCAAGCCCGGCAGCGCGATTTCGCTCTATATCCACGTTCCATTCTGTCGCCGTTTGTGCTGGTTCTGCGCCTGTCGCACCCAGGGAACGCAATCCGACTCACCGGTCATTGCCTACCTTGAAACGCTCAAGGTCGAACTGCGCATGTTGGCGGATCGCCTGCCGGCCGGGGTGACTCTGTCCCGTCTCCATTGGGGCGGCGGCACGCCAACCCTGCTACAACCGACGATGATGGAAGACTTGGCAAAATCCATTCTGGACGTGGTTCCATTGGGCAAAAATGCCGAGTTTTCAGTTGAGATCGACCCCAACGAAATCGACGCCGACAGGTTAGATGCGCTTGCCAGCGCCGGCATGAACCGCGCCTCGATCGGGGTGCAGGATTTCGACGACGAAATTCAGAAAACCATTGGCCGCATCCAAAGCTATGACATCACCCGCGATGCGGTGGATATGATCCGGGCTCGCGGCATCACCAGCCTGAACGCCGACATCCTGTACGGCTTGCCCCACCAAACCAAAGCCCGCATGACCGAAAGCGTGCAAAAACTGCTCTCGCTTAGTCCAGATCGGGTCGCCTTGTATGGCTATGCCCATGTGCCATGGATGGCCAAGCGCCAACAACTGATCCCCTCGGACGCGCTACCAACCCCTGAACAACGGCTCGAACTATACGAAACCGCGCAGCGCCTTTTCCTCTGGGACAACTACGCTGAAATCGGCATCGACCATTTCGCCACTCAGAACGATGGCCTGACGCATGCCCTCAAAGCAGGGCGGTTGAAGCGAAATTTCCAAGGCTACACCGATGATCAGGCCGACGTGCTGATTGGTGTTGGTGCTTCATCAATCTCGCGGTTTCCGCAGGGCTTTGCCCAAAACGCACCAGCCACTTCGCTCCACACCGCCGCGATCCGGGACGGTCGGTTCTCAACATCGCGTGGACATTTGTTCAAAGACCAAGACGTACTGCGCGGCCGCCTGATCGAGGCCCTAATGTGTGAGTTCCGCATTGATGCTGCAGAAATCCTGCGGGATCACCCCATCACCGAACCGCAATTGCAGGCGCTCTTTGCGCAGGCGGGGAAAGCGTTCCCCGACCTGCTCAAGATTTCAGCCGAGGGGTTGTACATCCCCCCTCAGGCACGCGCCCTGACCAGAATGATCGCCCGCTGCTTTGACGCGTACGATCTCAGCAAGGCCGGGCACAGCTCGGCCATCTGACCCAGAAGGGGAGAGCTGGGTCCTGACGGCGGATCACTATAGGGTCCGCCGTTAGGACCCCCCATCCCACCCAAGCAGCAAAACACTTGACGCACCCCGTCAAGCTTCCCACACTTAAACTCATCGCGCAGCAGCCCGTTGTCCATGCAAGCGACAAACGCCCCGCGCGCCCGAGGCAGGTCACCAGACAGATCCCCCAAGCGAGCATCAAAATGTTCGCCTATCCAATCGGGTAGCGTCAAAGCAATGGGATGATCACATGCGCGTCTTCACAGTTTTGGGCCCTGCCCACTCCGGTAAATCCACATTGGTTCAGGCGCTCAGCCGTCTGGATGGGCAAGACATCTCGTTTACGGTTTCCAACGTCGTAAAACTGCACAGCTTCTCTTACCTTGATGACCCTTGGTGCGCGATTGATGTCGATGGCGGCAGCGACTCTCTTGCCTATGTTGGCCCTGCTCTCGCGCTCAGCGACGCGGCCGTCATCATTGTGCCGCCAGACCCTAACGCCGCTGAACTCTGCGCGCCCTATCTGCGCCTTGTAGAAGAGGCCGGGATCCCCTGCTTTCTCTTCCTCAACCGTATGGATGCCCCGAATGGACGCATCCGTGACATTGTCGCGGCCTTGCAAACCTACTGTCGCCATTCCATCGCCCTACGCCAAGTGCCCCTGCGCGAAAACGATCAGATCGTCGGGGCCGTCGATTTGATTTCCGAACGCGCGTGGAAATATCAGGAAAACCACCCCTCAGCCCTGATTGAACTTCCCAACGCGGCCCAAAACCGCGAACAGGAAGCCCGCGCAGACCTGCTCGAAACGCTCTCTGATTTTGATGATCATCTGCTCGAACAACTGATCGAAGACAAACGCCCCCCCACGAAAGAGGTTTATGAGATCGCGGCGCAGGTCTTGCAAAACCATCAATTGATCTCTGCCTATTTGGGGTCAGCCCTCCACGGCAACGGCCAGACACGCCTGATGAAATCCCTTCGTCACGAAGCCCCAGAATACTCAGTCGCCGCTGACCGGGATGCCGCAGAACCGCAGGCTTTGGCCATTACGGGGTTTGCCGACATTAAGAAACATATTGGTAAAATCACTGTCCTGCGCGGGTTGGGCGATGGCGTGACAACTCAAACCCCCTTGGGCGGAGATAGCATCGGCAGCCTGACAGAATTGGACGCAAAGACCCCCGTCCAACGAGTTGAGGCCGGGCAAATCGCGTTGGCGGTTAAATCCGATCATCTGCGCCCCGGACAAATCTATGACCCCCAATCCGGTCACCCTCTGCCCGACTGGGCCACCAGCCATCCCGCTGGCATTCGACAGCGCGTATCGCCCGCGCATGACCGCGACGACGTGCGTCTGTCCAACGCCCTGTCCCGCTTGGTCGAAATTGACCCCGGATTACACCTGTCCCAAGACGAAACCACCGGACAGGCCGTGGTTGGCTGTCAGGGCCCCCAACACTTGCGCCGGATCACTGAAAAACTGGCGCAAGATTTCGGGGTTGAGGTCACGGCCGACCCCGTCGCAACCGCCTATCGCGAGACAATTTCCAAAGCTGTTGAAACCCAATACCGCCACCGCAAGCAATCGGGTGGTGCAGGGCAATTCGCGGACGTCTTGATTGCCATTGAACCCACCCCCCGCGGCACTGGCTTTGCCTTTAGCGATACCGTCAAAGGCGGCGCAGTCCCCAAAAACTATATCCCATCCGTCGCCACCGGCGCGGGCGAGGCCTTGGCCCGCGGCCCCGAAGGGTACCCCGTCGTCGACGTCAAGGTCACCCTCAAAGACGGAAAGCACCACAATGTCGACAGTTCTGATTATGCCTTTCGCACCGCTGGCAAAGCCGCTGTACGCGAGGCGATGACCCAAGCGCGCCCGGTCACGTTACAACCAGTCATGCGCGCCGAAATGCATCTGCCCTCAAAATTCGTTGGGGATATGGTGCCCACAATCAGCGGTCTCCATGGCCAGATTCTGGGGTTTGAAAACAATCCAGACGCCGCCGGGTGGGATATCTTCAACTCCCTCCTCCCCGCAGGTGCACAAGATGAATTGCACCGGGCCTTGGCCAGCGCCTCTCGCGGGACCGGCTGGGTGCAATTCAGCTTTGATCACTATGAGGAACTGCGCTGAAAGGGCGCCACATCACAGTCCCCTAAAGATCGCGATGGCGCTTAGCCCGCCGCCGCGATCAATTCACGGGTATAGTCTGTCTGCGCATTTTCAAACAGATCCTGCGCCGCCCCCATTTCGATCACATCGCCCTGCTTCATCACAAGAACCTGATGCGACATCGCCCGTACCACCTTCAAATCGTGCGAGATGAACAAATAAGCCAGCCCGTACTTGCGCTGTAGATTCCGCAGCAGTTCAACAATCTGCACCTGCACAGTCATATCCAACGCACTTGTCGGTTCATCCAACACCAACAACTTGGGGCGCAAGACCATGGCGCGGGCAATCGCAATCCGTTGTCGTTGCCCCCCCGAAAACTCGTGCGGATACCGATCCATCGCGGCGGGGTCCAACCCGACCTCTTCCATCACTTCGGCCACCAATTCACGTGGGGCGCGGTGGGGGTCAATGTTGTGCACAGCCAAGCCTTCGGCAATGATCTGCGCGCAGGTCAGGCGTGGGCTCAGGCTGCCAAACGGGTCTTGAAACACGATTTGCATGTCTTTGCGCAACTTGCGCAATTCGCGGGTGGACCAACTGCGCACATCCTGCCCCCGAAAGTTGATCCCCCCCTCGGATGAAATCAGCCGCATCATCGCCAGCGCCAGCGTGGTTTTGCCCGACCCCGACTCGCCCACAATGCCCAACGTTTCACCGGCACGGACCCGAATATTGGCGTCATTCACCGCCTTCACATGCCCAACCGTTCGTTTCAGAAACCCGCGCTGGATCGGGAACCAGACCTTCAAATGATCCGTCGTTGCGATCTCTTCTGCATCCTCTGCAATCGGATCTGGCTCGCCCGTCGGCTCAGCCGCCAAC
Organism: Paracoccaceae bacterium; assembly: GCA_965183835.1. Classification (GTDB taxonomy): domain Bacteria; phylum Pseudomonadota; class Alphaproteobacteria; order Rhodobacterales; family Rhodobacteraceae; genus OMPR01. Next base: position 83,037 of record CBCYME010000010.1, read on the forward strand.
AATTTGCGAGTATAGGGGTGTTGCGGGTCGTCAAAAATCGCAGCCGTCGGGCCGGCCTCAACAATTTCGCCGTCTTTCATCACACAGACCCGGTCAGCAATCCGTCGCACAATGCCCAGGTCATGGGTGATGAACAAAAGCCCCATGTTTTCCTCGCGCTTCAGATCCGCGAGCAGCTCAAGAATTTGCGCCTGAATGGTCACATCCAACGCCGTCGTTGGTTCATCCGCGATCAAAACATCTGGCTTGTTTGCAAGCGCCATCGCAATCATCACACGTTGGCGTTGCCCCCCGGATAGCTGATGCGGATAGCTGTCCAACCGCTCTGCAGAATCGCGAATGCCAACCTTATTCAACAGCTCAACAATCCGCGTTTTTGCCGCGGCCCCGGTGATCCCCTGATGCAAGGCCAAGGATTCGGCCATCTGCTTTTCGATCGTGTGCAACGGATTCAAGGACGTCATCGGTTCCTGAAAGATGAAACTGATGTCATTGCCGCGCACCTGCATAAGGGTGTCTTTGCTCGCGCCAATCATCTCTTGCCCGGCATATGTCACGGACCCTTCGACAACAGCACTGTCCCCCAGCAAGGACACCGTAGACAATGCAGTCACCGACTTGCCCGACCCGGATTCACCAACCAACGCAACCGTCTCGCCCCGATCCACCGTGAACGACACACCTTTGACCGCAGCGCTCAGCTGACCGTCCTGCCGGAATGACACCCGCAGATCGTTCACTTCCAAAACAGCACTCATGAGAAAGTCTTCCTTGGATCAAACGCATCCCGCACGCCCTCAAAGATAAAGACAAGCAGCGACAACATAATGGCAAAGGTGAAAAACGCGGTGAATGCCAACCAAGGCGCCTGCAGGTTCTGTTTGGCCTGCAAGGTCAACTCCCCCAGACTGGGCGCCGAGGATGGCAACCCAAAACCCAGAAAATCAAGACTAGCCAACCCCCCAATGGTTCCGGTCACGATGAACGGCATGAACGTCAGCGTCGCCACCATCGCATTGGGCAACATGTGGCGGAACATGATGGTCATATTCCCAACACCCAACGCCTTGGCCGCCCGCACGTACTCAAGGTTCCGCGCCCGCAGGAACTCGGCCCGCACCACGCCAACCAAACCCGTCCAACTGAACAGGATCATCAACGCCACCAACAGCCAGAAACTGCGCCCCAAAATGGCAAACATGATGATGATCACATAGAGCGACGGCGTCGATGACCAGATCTCAATGATCCGCTGGAACACCAGATCAACCCATCCGCCGAAAAAGCCCTGAATGGCCCCCGCCAACACGCCGATCACACTCGCCACCCCGGTCACAACCAAAGTGAACAGGATCGACAGCCGGAACCCATGGATCACCCGCGCCAACACATCGCGCTTGGTGTCATCCGTGCCCAGCCAGTTCTGGCTGTTGGGCGGCAATGGCGCGGCACCGGGACGATCCACCGTGGTGTTGAACGAATACGGGATCAACGGCCAGATCGCCCAGCCTTTGTCGAACCCATCCGCCTCAAAAGTGCCCGCGCTGATCTGTTCCAACATCTCGTCGGGTTCGTCAAAGCAGTCTTCCAGCCCACCCGATGCGATCAGGCATTTCACCTCAGGGTCGCGATAAATCGCTTCGGTCTGGAAATCACCGCCAAACGCCGTCTCTGGATAAAAGTTAAAGATCGGCGTGAAATATTCGCCGCGGTAGTTCACCAAAATCGGTTTGTCATTCGCCAGAAACTCGGCAAACAACGACAGCCCGAACAGGATCGAAAACAGGATCAACGACCAGAACGCCCGCCCGTTGCGGCGAAAGTTACGCCAGCGGCGCTGGTTCAGAGGGGACATAGCCATCAGCCTTCCCTCCCTTCGAAATCAATGCGCGGATCAACCAGCACATACATCAGATCAGACAAGATCCCGACCACAAGGCTCATCAAGCCAAAGATGAACAGCGTGCCAAAGATCACCGGGTAATCCCGCGCCACCGCAGCCTCAAACCCCAGACGCCCCAATCCATCCAACGAGAAAATCGTCTCAATAATGATGGACCCAGAGAAAAACACCCCGATGAACACCGCCGGGAAACCGGCAATCACAATCAGCATGGCGTTGCGGAACACATGACCATACAACACCTTGCTTTCGCTCAACCCTTTGGCCCGCGCCGTCATCACATAGTGTTTCTTGATCTCGTCCAGAAACGAATTCTTGGTCAGCAAAGTCAGCGTCGCAAAGGCGGAAATCGTCGATGCCAATACAGGCAAAGCAATGTGCCAGAAATAGTCCAACACCTTGCCCAACGGGCTCAGCTGATCAAAATTGTCCGACGTCAGACCGCGCAACGGAAAGATCTGCCAATACGATCCACCCGCGAACAGCACCAGCAACAGGATCGCAAACAAAAACCCAGGAATTGCATAGGCCACGATGATCGCGCCACTGGTCCACGTGTCAAAACTGGACCCGTCACTGATCGCTTTGCGAATACCCAACGGAATCGACACCAGATAGGCAATCAAGGTCGACCACAGGCCCAGTGAAATCGACACCGGCATCTTTTCCAGCACCAGATCAATCACGCTGACAGACCGGAAATAGCTCTCGCCGAAATCAAGCCGCATATAGTTGCCCAGCATTGACAGGAACCGTTCCAACGGCGGTTTGTCGAATCCGAATTCCTTTTCCAGCTCGGCAATAAATTCCGGGGGCAGACCCCGCGCGCCGACGTATTCTTCGTTGGGCGCGCCAGATTGCGTTTCAACATCACTGCCGCCACCGGCAAAGCTTTCAAAGGCGTCGCCACCGCCTTGCAGCTCGGCGATGATCTGTTCAACCGGGCCACCGGGGACAAACTGAACCAACGTAAAGTTGACGATCATGATGCCCAACAAAGTGGGGATCACCAGCAACAGGCGTCTTAGAATATAGGCTCCCATAAGTCTGGCTTACCTCAACGCGCCAGCGGATTTCAGTTTCTCCGCCTTGGCCGCATCAAACCACCAGAAATCAAGCTCGCCCAAAGCGTACTCTGGCAATGTCTCGGGGTGATCATACTGATCCCAATAGGCGACCCAACTTGCATCATTGTACCAAACCGGAACCATCATCCGCTCATACCGCAGCGCCCGATCAAGCGCCATCAAGGCCGCAGCCTCTTCTTCTTTGTTCGTGCTCTGCAAAGACCGCTCGATAATCGCGTCGACCAGTGGGCTGGCCAATCCTGCCGGATTGAACAGGCTAAACTCAGCCTCGCCGGATCCATACATCTGCATCAACCCTGTGCCCGCCGACAGAAAGGGGCGGTAGTTGTCGAACACGATGTCATAATCCCGCTCCCGATTGCGCAGGGTGTATTGCGCAGAATCGATTTTGTCCGGCTTTGCCTCGACCCCCATGGTGATCAGGTTTTTGGCAAACCCATCAATCACAGCCGTCAAAGTTGGCGAACTGCTTGATGTATGTGGGATTTCCAGCACCAGCTTTTCACCCTTAGCATTGCGCCGCATGCCATCATCGCCAACGGCCCAACCCGCCTCATCCAACAGTTTCATCGCTGTGCGCAGATTGCGGCGGTCATTCAACCGCTTCGCCTTGGAGCTGTGCGCCAATACCGCCGGTGTGCTCAGCATATCCGCAGGCACCAAATCACCCAGCGATTCCAGCAACTCCAACTCAGCGCCCGTTGGGGCATCCCCCGCCATATGCGGTGCATTCTCAACAAAGGAATGGCGCTGCTTGAACAACCCATACTGCAAGGATTCGTTGGTCCATTCAAAGTTGAACGCCAGCGAAAGCGCCTCGCGCACGCGTTTGTCTTTCAAGGCCGGACGGCCCAGATTGAAAACAAACCCTGTGGGCGTCGGTGGGGTCAGGTCGGGAATTTCCTCACGTTTGACCCAACCTTTATCTACCGCTGGAAACGCATAGCCCGTCGCCCAGCGTTTTGAATTGCCCTCGGCCCTAAATGTATATTCGCCCGCTTTAAAGGCCTCAAACCCGGCAGTGTCATCGGCAAAATATTCGACCCGGATGCTGTCAAAGTTGTGCCGCCCTACGTTGATTGGCAGATCTTTACCCCAATAATCTGGATTGCGCTTGTACGTGATACGCCGATTCACATCATAGCTGTCCAGCTGATACGGGCCGGACCCCGGTGCCGCATCCAAACGCGGCTCATCCAGACGGGCCTCGTTCTTTTCGTACCAAGCCTTGGGAAACACCGGCACAGATCCGGCCTGATCAATCAGCGACCGACGCGAGATCCCGGTGGCAAAGGTGAATTTCACCGTGTGATCGTCCAGCGCCTCGGCCGACAAAATCCGTTTTTTAACCGCTTGCGCATAAGACGGCAGGCCCTGCTCTAGAAACAGATTGTGGCTGAACACCACATCATGCGCGGTCACGGGTGACCCATCCGCAAACTGTGCCTCAGGGCGCATATAGAAAATGACCCAGGTCTTGCCTTCGTCATATTCCAACCGTTCGGCCAACAAACCATAGCTTTCGCCAATCACATCCGCAGGCAGGCTGCCGCCAGTGGCAGGCATTTCACCCAACAGGCTTTCGTAAACCATCCATGAATACCGCCCGGCCCGACCTTTGCGGCTGTAAGGGTTCATCGAATCAAACGTCCCCGGTGCCGAAACGGAAATCTCTCCGCCCTTAGGCGCATCCGGGTTCACGTAATCAAAGTGCTTAAAATCCGCCGGATAGGTTAGATCGCCAAAAAAGGAGTATCCGTGGCTCTCAATCACATCCCCTTCGGCACGCACCAATCCTGTCGCCGCCACCAGCAACATCAACGATGCCCCCAACACAGCCAACATCTTAGGCCTTGGATCCAGTACACGGGCGCGGGTCACGACGCGGGGGGATGTCATCAGGCTCTACCTCCGTTTTGGTTCGGCTATTCCGATATCGGAACCTAAACCAATTTTTGCTGCTGCTAGCTAAAGGTCCAGAGCACCAAGATTCAAGTTTAGAATATGTGAACGCTTCGTGAAGACGCCATTCCCACAGCAAACACCCGCGCATCTTGCAAAACCCGGACATAAAAAAACCGCCACCCAACAGGCAGCGGTTTTAAAATTTTCAAAGGGCAGGCCCGGCTTATTTGCCCAGGCTGTCCAGATAAGCAATCAGGTTGATCCGGTCGTTTTGCTTCTTCAGGCCAGAAAAGCCCATCGAAGTGCCGGAAACCGATTTGCTTGGCTTGGCGATAAAGTGGTCCAGCTCTTCGACTGTCCAATCGCCGCCCTTGGCTTCCATCGCGCCCGAGTAACCAAACCCGGCAACCGAAGCGACCGGACGGCCAACAACGCCATACAAGAAGGGGCCAGTGCTGTTTGCACCATCTTCGACCTTGTGGCAGGCCGCACATTTTTTAAAGACCTTTGCGCCTTTGGCGACGTCTGCGGCCATCATCAACTCATCATAGTTGATTTCCTCGGCTTCGGTAATTTGATCCGAGCCCGTGTCTGTTTCGATCACGTAAGAGGCTTCACCATGCCCCCCCACGTGATACAGGCTCTCAGCGCCCCATTTGGCAAGAAGAAGTACCAGGAAGGCACCGAACAGGCCGGCTGCGGCCTTGGTAACTGTCATCGTGTCGAACATTGATCGCGAGTCCATTTCAGCTGTCTGGGCGGGTGTCTAAGGGTTCCCCTTGCAAGAGGCAAGGTATAGACACCGCGACTAATCGCCCAATTTACGAACCTGTTGCATGGATACCGACAAATGACCAATCGCATCGCCTTTCAGGGAGAGCCCGGCGCCTATAGCCACGAGGCCTGTCGCAACGCGCGACCCAGCATGGAGGCGCTGCCCTGCCGCACCTTCGAAGACGTGATCGAGGCCGTCAAATCAGGGGCGGCAGATCTGGCCATGTTGCCAGTGGAAAACTCAACCTACGGGCGGGTGGCCGATATACACAGATTGCTGCCCCACAGCGGCCTGCACATCATTGATGAGGCCTTTGTGCGTGTGCATATCAATCTGTTGGCGGTCCCCGGTGCCACGATTGATGACATCACCGAAGCCCACTCTCACCTCGTGTTGCTGCCGCAATGCGCGGGCTTTCTGACGCAGCACAACATTCGCGGACGGGTCAGCCCCGACAACGCCCGCGCCGCCCGCGAAGTGGCCGAAGCCAACGACATCCACTCGGCCGCGCTCGCCAGTGAATTGGCCGGTGAAATCTATGGGTTGAATGTTCTGGCGCACCACATCGAAGATCAGGGCAACAACACCACCCGATTCTTGGTGATGTCCCCCAAGCCCGACGAATCACGTCGCGGCAATCAGGGCATGATCACCAGCTTTGTGTTTCAGGTCCGCAACATCCCCGCCGCGCTGTACAAAGCCATGGGTGGATTCGCCACCAACAGCGTCAACATGATCAAACTGGAAAGCTATATGGTGGACGGCTCGTTCACAGCCACTCGGTTTTATGCGGATATCGAAGGGCATCCGGACGACGCCAACGTCCAACTCGCGATGGATGAACTGGGGTATTTCACAACAAATGTTGAAATCTTGGGCGTGTATCCGGCCGCCCGCGAGCGGGGCTAACCCTCACCCCAAAAGACACCACTGACCCCGACAGAGACGGGGTCAGACACAGCCTAAACCGCCTCAGGCGCGGCGCTCTTCGATGTCACGGGCAAATTCGGCCAGCTTCAGGCGGAACCGCTGGCTCAGATTGGCCCGCGCCAACTTGAGCGATTGCAACAGCAAACGCGCGGCCAAGGTATTCGCCGACAGGGTGACATCAAAACTCAACCGGGTCCGCCGCGACGACAACGCCAGCAATTCGATGACAACATTGCCTTCAACACCCTTGCTGTGCGATTCAAACCGCATCATCGTTGGGGGCGTGTATTCGACAAGCTCCAGATGCATTTCTCGCGGCTTGCCGCGCACCAAAAAGACAGTGTCCCATGCCACCCCAGCCCCCTTGGGCAGTGATGCATCAACACGCTGAACCTCAATCCCACGCCGAAGAGCCGACCGTTCGAAACTTTCAAACTCCGACAACAGTTCAAACACCTCCGCGATCGGTGCCTCAATATCTTCTTTGCTGGAAAACTGCATCAAAAACTCGCTGTGTTTTAGGTCGCGCAAGCATCCCCTTATTCGAGCGTGTCCGCAAGCCAGTTCTCAAGCAAGAAATGTGCAATTGCACCTTTTCGCGCAGGCAGAACAGAGGGGTGTTCCCCGGCAAAGGCCAGCATCATTTCGTCTTTGGTCATCCACATCGCATGCTCGATCTCGACCGGATCAATGGTGATGTCACGGCTCAAGGCCTCGCCAGCACAGCCAAACATCAAAGAGGCCGGAAATGGCCAGGGTTGACTGGCCAAGTAACTGACCTGCCCAACTGGTACGCCTGCTTCTTCCATCACCTCACGCCGCACCGCAGCCTCAAGCGTTTCACCCGGTTCTACGAATCCGGCCAACAGCGAATACATCCCCTCGGGCCAACCCGGCGACCGCCCCATCAGCACGCTATTTCCATGTGTAATCAACATGATGACCACGGGGTCAGTGCGGGGGAAATGCTGTCCGCCACACTCGGGACAGCTGCGCTGCCACCCTGCTTGCACCATTTCACTTTTGGCACCGCAACAGGCGCAGAACTTATGTGTCTTGTGCCAAGAAATCACCGCCTTGGCCGTGGCAAGCAGTTCAGCATCCCGCGCGCTCAGACGTGTCATAATGCGGCGCAACTCAACAAAAACGTGACCCGGTGCAATATCAGGGTGCTGTTGTTCGCTGCGATCAACAAAGGCCCCAACACTGCTCAGATCCTCGCCCACTGGGTCCCAATTAGAGATATCCAAGGCGAAACACGGCGCGCCGTCATCTTCAAAACCTAGGAAGATAGGGTGCGCAACATCGCCGCCTGGACCTTCTTTGATCAACGGATGCGCCATCATGATCCAAGACAGGCGTTCAAAGTGATCGCCATGCATCAGAACTTTGCCCCGCCACAGCAACAGACACGCGGCGTCAGGATGCGCCACCGCCTGAGCCAACGCGGCCTCATCCCCTCGGATTTCGGCGGCTCTGTTCAGGGCCGATCCACCAAATGTCACCTGTTCCGCGCGCTTCATCCCTGCTCTCCCTTTGGCGTTTGCCACAGGGCTGACACGGTGCGACCAGCGTTACAATCGAAAAAACATTGTGGCATTTTGGCCGAAACTCCCAAACTGACACAAATTGAGACAGGCATAGCTCTTGCATCTACCGCAATTTTGAATCTCACATACACCTACAACCATAACGGGCATTGAGATCGGATTATGTTGACTTCACTTTCGGACGCCCAGGTATCGTTCGACAACCAAGACCTAGCGAAGCCGTGCCCTAAAAATGCGGTCGCTCAACTCCGCGTGCTGGCCACCACCGATCTCCACATGAACATGGCCAGCTTTGATTACTACACCGATCAGGCTGATCCGACTGTTGGATTAACCCGCACGGCAAGCCTGATCCGACAGGCCCGCGCCGAAGCCGATCAAGCAAACATCACCACACTGCTGCTGGACAATGGCGATACATTGCAAGGCACCCCGCTTGGCGAATTTGCGCAACCCGACGATGGCCAACCCCATGTGATGGTCCAAGCCCTGGATTTACTACAATACGATGCGGTTGGTCTGGGGAATCATGATTTCAACTTTGGATTGTCAGCATTAGACACCGCCCTGGCGCATTTGAAATGTCCGGCCGTCAACTCCAATGTGCATCGCTTGGACAATCAGAAAAGCTGGGTGCCCTATACCATTCTCAAACGGAACGTGACGGCAGATGGGCAGGACTGGCCGCTCACCATCGGCGTCTTTTCCGTCTTACCGCCCCAAGCTCTGGATTGGGATGCACACCTGCTCCGCGGCAAAGTTGAAATTGATGACATTCTTGCTGCATCACAACAAGCGATCTCTACGCTCAAGGCCCAAGGCTGCCATCTGGTCATCGCGCTGGCGCACACCGGGCTGCAAGACACCTGTGCCGCGCCAGATCTTGAAAACGCCGCCATCCCCCTGGCTGCGCTCAAAGGGTTAGATGTTGTTGTCGCCGGTCACACCCACCTGTTACTGCCCGGCCCCGCGCACGCAGGCTTGGATCACGTCGAGGCAAACACCGGCATGGTGCACGGAAAGCCCACCGTCATGCCCGGATCTGCCGGGTCGCATCTGGGGCTCATTGACCTGTCCCTGATCGCAGATGGGCGCGGCGGCTGGACCATTGGGACAGCCGCAACTCAACTCCGTCCTATTTTCGAACGCTCGGACACCGGGCAACTCCACTCACTCGCCCCCGAAGACGCAGAGCTCACACAGCTGATCACACCGTTTCACACCACAACTCGGAAAAACATGCAGCGCCCGGTTGGCGCCAGCACCTGCCCCTTCCACAGCTACTTTACCTACTTCGCGCCGGATCGGGGACTCAGCCAAGTTGCCACCGCCCAGGCCGCCGCCTTGCGCGCCTATATCAGTGGGACGTCTTATGCCGACCTGCCCCTGCTGTCTGCCTCGGCCCCATCCAAATTCGGTGGGCGCGCTGGCCCTGAACACTACACCAACGTGCCCGCAGGCCCGATCCTGCTGCGCCATGTTGCGGATCTGCATGTCTTTCCCAACGAACTGCACGGGCTCATCGTGACCGGTGCGCAACTGCGCGACTGGCTAGAAATGGCGGCTGGCCTCTTTCATCAGATCCAACCCGGAACCGAGGAAACGGCCCTCGTCAATCCAGACGTTCCCGGGCACAATTTTGATGTGATTTTTGGCATCGAATACCAAATCGACCCGTCCCACCCGGCCCGCTTTGACCTGAACGGGGACCTGATTGATCCATCCTACCATCGGATTCGCAATCTCAGCTACCAAGGCAAACCCGTTAACGACAGCCAGGAATTCGTCGTTGCCGTGAACAATTACCGCGCCAATGGCGGTGGCCATTTCAAAGCCCTCACATCCGCGCGGCCCGTTCCAGTCCCCTCGCGCCTGATCCAGCATATTGTCCGCGATTACCTGATGGGGCGCCTGCCCCGTGACCCCATCGCCGATCTGCCGTTTCCATGGCACTTTACCCCCCAGAATCAGACCCGCACGACGGTGCACACCAGCCCCTCTGCCGCGCTGTTTTTAGATGAACTTCAAAACATGGCGCCCATCGCCCTTGAACAAGACGACGAAGGGTTTGTCCGCTATTCTCTCATGTTGTGATATCGCACAAGACCAAGGATGCGGACCAAGGGTTGCCAACCCCAAAACAGACGACTATATCACCCCTTGAGAGGTTGGCGCGGGCGAGCGCCTCGCCAACCTGGTCAGATCCGGAAGGAAGCAGCCACAACGAGCCCCGCTTGGGTCGATGTCCAGCCTCTCACCTTACTTCCCCACACATTTTAAATACGTGATTTTTCACACGAAAAACAGCGCGCGCCGCATATCGACTGCGCCGCGATCCGAATCTCATTGACCCAAGCCCCTCCAACCCGATAGCCATTACGCGATGGTTCCCGAGTCACCTCAGACGTGGCCGGGATGAAAAGGGAACACGGTGCGGTCCATATTGGACCAATGCCGCGACTGCCCCCGCAACTGTGAGCGGAGAGCGACGCCGAAAGCCACTGACCGAAAGGTCGGGAAGGTCGGCCAAGCTTTGACCCGCAAGTCAGGAGACCTGCCATCGTAACTGTAACTCGAACTCGGGCGGGGTGTCCGGGCGCGGTCTGGTCGCACATCGCAACCTGTCCCGTCCCCTCCCCGTCTAGCGCGGAGGGCGCGACCATGACCAAGATACCCGACACTCAGTCTCTGATGGCGACAACCTGTAAACACACCGGCGAAACCTGCCCGGCCCTATCCCGCATGGCCGAAAAACTGGCCCAAGCCATGGAAGCAGCCCGCCCCATGACCGCCGGTGATTTCGAAATAGCGGGCAACAGCACCCTAAAACACTGCCCCCAAAACTGCCCGGCCTACTTTCATGCCACCCATGATCGAATCCGGATCTTTGCGGGCATAACTGAGGGCGCAAACACCATCGCACTGGATCAGATGGCAGACGCGATTTTTGACGTCAGCCACACAACAGGCTTTGCCAGCACAACACAAAAGGCCCCCTGTGCCATGGCAGAAATCAAACCACAGATGTATCCGGCGGATCTGTTCAAGCCTGCCCCTGAAACCTTGATGCACTCCAGCTAGGTCGCGCATCCTCGCAAGGGCTTTACTTGGCGGTGCGCTGTTTGCGTCCCGCCAAGGCCCAATCCATCTGTGCGTCAGTCTCAACCGCACAGGGTCGCACCCCGCGCAAACGGGCCACTGCATCCGGACCCTTTTCCCCACACTCGACCATCAATCGCAACGCCAACATGCCCGAGCGACCACACCCGCCTCGGCAATGGATCAACACCCGGCCACCACCTGCCAACGCTTGCCGGGCCGAGCGGCTGACCTCTGGCCACTGCTCATCAATTTCAGGCGTAGGCGTCCCAAAGTCATCAACAGGCAAATGCGCCCACCGGCTGGCACGACTTTGAATATCGCCCCCAAACGTCCGCGCCCCAAATTGAAACATCTCAACCTCTGTGGTCATCGAAATCACCAAGCCCGGACGCCACGACCCGATCAATTCCACATCCGCGGCATAGTGCCCCGTGATGCCGGGCAAAGGGCTGATCGCCAGCGTGCCACCGCCAACCTGCAAGGCATAGATCACCAACCCGCTTTGTGCGTCCGTCTGTTCCGTCCCGTTGCCCTGCATTACATCCCCGGTCGTCTCGGCCTGATGGTCTGTCATCTGCGACCACCTTGCCGCAGAGGTGCCTGTCAACAAAGGTAAATCGACCAAACCGCCCTCTGCGCGGTCAGATAACCGGCACGACTGCAAGAAACAGCGCCCAACTGTGTCCAAGCCACCACATTTGGTGGACGCCGCAGTCCGCGCGCTTTACGCTGTCACTCGAACACGAATCCAGCAGGGCAAAGATGACTGACACCGCACCCGTCCCCTATCAGGTCCTAGCCCGCAAATACCGCCCCGAAACCTTTGCCGATCTGGTTGGTCAGGGCGCCATGGTGCGCACGCTCAAAAACGCATTCGAAGCCGACCGGATCGCGCAGGCCTTTGTGATGACTGGCATTCGCGGCACCGGCAAAACCACGACGGCGCGGATCATTGCCAAAGGCATGAATTGCATCGGCCCCGATGGCGAAGGACAACCCACCACAGAACCCTGTGGCCAGTGCGAACATTGTGTCGCCATCATGGAAGGCCGCCATGTGGACGTGATGGAAATGGACGCCGCATCCCGCACGGGTGTGGGCGACATTCGCGAAATCATCGATTCCGTCCGCTATCGCGCCGCCTCGGCCCGCTACAAAATCTACATCATCGACGAAGTGCACATGCTGTCGACGTCGGCGTTCAACGCGCTGCTCAAAACGCTCGAAGAACCCCCCGCGCATGTGAAATTCATCTTTGCGACCACCGAGATCCGCAAAGTTCCGGTGACCGTGCTGTCCCGGTGCCAACGCTTTGACCTGCGCCGGATCGAACCCGAAGACATGATCGCGCTGATGCGCAAGATCGCGGCTGCCGAAAGCGCCGAAATCACCGACGACGCCCTGGCGCTGATCACCCGCGCTGCCGAAGGGTCGGCACGGGATGCAACCTCGCTGCTGGATCAGGCAATTTCCCACGGAGCCGGCGAAACCACCGCCGATCAGGTCCGCGCTATGCTGGGCCTTGCCGATCGCGGGCGTGTGCTAGATCTGATGGACATGATCCTGCGCGGCGACGCCGCTGCGGCCCTCACCGAACTCAGCGCACAATATGCCGAAGGGGCCGACCCGCTGGCCGTGCTCAGGGATCTGGCCGAAATCACCCATTGGGTCTCGGTCGTTAAAATCACCCCGGACGCCGCCGAAGATCCCACCATTTCCCCCGATGAACGGGCGCGCGGATCGCAAATGGCCGCGGCTCTGCCGATGCGCGTACTCACCCGCATGTGGCAAATGCTGCTGAAAGCGCTGGAAGAGGTCGCCGCATCGCCCAACGCGATGATGGCCGCCGAAATGGCCGTGATCCGCCTGACCCATGTGTCTGATTTGCCCAGCCCCGAAGAGTTGATCCGCAAACTGCAAGATATGCCCCCCCCACCCCCGAACCCCGGCGGCGGGATGCCTGTGCACAGCACAGGCGCGCCTGCGGCGAGCGGGGGAATGCCCGCGCAAAGCGCGGGCACGCCTGCGGCGGGCGGCGGCGGGGCCTCGGCTTACGCCTCGGCCCCGCGTGGCACCGGTGGCGGTCAAAACGTGGCCCTAGCGCAAGAGGTCAGCGCGGCCTTGGCCCGATATCCCACGTTTGAACATGTGGTTGAACTGATCCGTACCCACCGGGACGTCAAACTGCTGGTCGAGGTCGAAACCGGCGTCCGTCTTGTGGCCTATCAGCCCGGCCGGGTCGAATTCACCCCGTCTGACGCAGCCCCAACCGATTTAGCCCAACGTCTCGGCGCCAGATTGCAAAACTGGACCGGCAATCGCTGGGCCGTTTCTGTGGTGTCAGACGGCGACGCAAAAACCATCGCTGAAATCCGCGACGCTGCCGAAGTGGCCCTGCGCACCGAAGCCGAGGCGCATCCCCTCGTGCAAGCCGTCCTGACGCAATTCCCCAAAGCCAAGATCACCAAAATCCAGACCCCACAGGAATTGACCGCCAAGATCGAAACCGAAGCCCTGCCCGAGGTGGAAGACGAATGGGATCCGTTTGAGGAGGAATAAGCGCGGCAGAACGCAGAACGTTCTGTCCCTCGACGATAGAATGCGCCCAACCCCGACTTTCCAAGCCCCATTTACGGGACGTGAGCCAATCAACACAGACCACACAAGCCTCCCAAGCGATCTTGCACGGTCGCGCGCCCGCACAGGGTTGTCTTTCATCACAACAAATCGCCCCCCAAGATCACCCTGATCTGTCCCGCCTCAAGGTGGCACCCCTTTCCCTCTCTGGAACCGTCCCCTTTGCGTCCTGACACTTGTCGTTTCCGCACAGGGCTGCGATAACCTGTCTCAACCCCGGGGCCGTCAACTGTGCCCCCGCAGACAGGAGACACGACATGCTTAAAGGACTCGGCGGCCTTGGTGATATGGCCAAGATGATGAAATCCGCGCAAGAACTGCAAACCAAAATGGCCCAGATGCAAGAGGAGCTGAACAACGTCCTCGTCACCGGTGAATCCGGCGCGGGTCTGGTCAAAGCCACCGCCTCAGCCAAGGGCGACCTCAAGGGGTTGGACATCGACCCGTCGATCTTTAACGGCGATGACAAAGAAGTCGTCGAAGACCTGATCCTCGCCGCCATCAAAGACGCACAGGTCAAAGCCGCCCAAAAGGCGCAGGACGAAATGGCCAGCCTCACCGAAAGCATGGGCCTGCCCAAAGACATCAAACTGCCGTTCTAAACACATCCGCAGACCCGGCTTACAGCAGCCGGGCCTGCCCCTTAAGCGCTTTGCACCCAATAGCGACGCGCGCACCACAAGACCGCTTCCTCCCAGACACGCGTCAAAACAAAACCAGAACATGGCTTGCGTTTCATGGCCGAACACAGCCACACTCGCACATCCCAACAAAGGCCAGCGCTGCGCATGACGGACCGAAACCCCACAGACATCGACGCCCTGATCGAGCTGATGGCGAAACTGCCCGGCCTTGGTCCCCGCTCGGCCCGACGCGCGGTCCTGCACCTGATCCGCAAACGCGCACTGCTGCTCACACCGCTGGCAGACACCCTGCAAACGGTCGCCGAAACCGCGCGCGAATGCCTGAACTGTGGCAACATCAGCACCTCTGATGTCTGCGATATCTGCACCTCGAACAAACGCGCCACTGGCGAAATCTGTGTTGTCGAGGACGTATCAGACCTCTGGGCCATGGAACGCACCGGCGTGTTCAAAGGGCGCTATCACGTGCTGGGCGGCACCCTGTCCGCACTTGACGCCATCGGACCGGATGAATTGCGCATTCCCCGCCTTGTGGATCGGGTCGCATCCGAAGACATAACCGAGGTTATCCTCGCCCTCAACGCAACGATCGACGGCCAAACAACGGCCCACTACATCGCTGATCAACTGCACGGCAACATCCGCCTGACATCCCTGGCCCAAGGCGTCCCCATCGGGGGTGAACTCGATTACCTCGACGAAGGGACCATCACCGCCGCGCTGCAGGCCCGTAAAGACATCTGACACCGCGCGCCCAACGCCAGACGCAAGAACACACCGCGATCACACAGCGGCGGGCACGCCAAACCCGCCAATTGCGCTGACGCCAGACCCGCTGCCCCACCAAACCCTCTGCCCATCAGACACAAAAAAACCCGGCACAAGGCCGGGTCTTAATACACGTTGAAACGATGTCAGATCAGAACCGTGGATCGTCGCTGTCATCTTCTTCGTCATCACCACCACCTGCTGGCAGGTTAAAGAAGCTATCCGCATCGCGAACGTCTTCTTTGTCGGCTTTCTCATCGTCAGACGCACTACCCAGGGTAAAGGTCTCAAGCCCTTCGATCGCCGATGGGATCTTGGGTTCAGCGTCCATTTCCAGAGACTGCTCAGTGGACACCAGCTTGCGACGCTCGTCATCGTTCATCACGCCACCTTCGGCTGCACGCTTGGCCGCTGCCTTCTGAACCGCCTGATCCAACTCAGACTGCTTACACAGGCCCAGCGCAACAGGGTCGATGGGCTGGATGTTGGAAATGTTCCAATGGGTCCGCTCGCGGATCGCCTGAATGGTCGGCTTGGTGGTACCCACCAGCTTGCTGACCTGACCGTCGCTCAATTCCGGGTGGAATTTGACCAACCACAGGATCGAGGCCGGACGGTCCTGACGCTTGGACAACGGCGTATACCGTGGACCGCGACGCTTTTCTTCGCCCGAGGCGGCCGGGTTGAACTTCAGCTTCAGCTTATGCATCAGGTTGCCCTGTGCCGCGTCAATCTCTTCCTGAGTCAGCTGGTTGTTGGCAATCGGGTCGAACCCTTTCACGCCGGTCGCCACATCCCCATCAGCAATGCCCTGAATTTCCAGCTCGTGCATTCCAACGAAATCCGCGATCTGCTTAAAGCTAATCGTGGTATTGTCCACCAGCCACACAGCGGTTGCTTTGGCCATCAACGGTTTTGCCATGCGCTCATCTCCTTAAAACACATCTTCCCCGTCGCCTGAAACCGGCTGCCCTGCGATCAGAGCGAGTTTCCATTGTAGGGGAACTTCAGTTCTATATAGTCGCGCCAAGACAATAAGGGAAGAGGCGAATGCGCTGGTTCATTTTCTGGGTGCTCAGCGCCCTTCCGGCACTTGCCGATGGCGAAAAAACTGGGGAATTTGACTATTATGTAATGGCCCTCAGCTGGTCGCCCAACTGGTGCGCCACCACCGGAGATGCCCGTGCCTCAGAACAATGCGATGCGCGCCAAGATTACGGATGGATCCTGCATGGTCTCTGGCCCCAATTCCATCGCGGCTGGCCTGCGTACTGCCGCACGACCCAAGCCCCACCAACCCGCCGCATGAGCCGGGAAATGACCGATATTCAAGGCAGTGCAGGTCTTGCGTGGCACCAATGGAAAAAGCACGGCACCTGTTCGGGCCTGTCTGCCCAGCGCTACTATGCCCTTGCGCGCACCGCCTATGACAGCGTCACCCGCCCCGCGGTGTTTCGCAAACTGGACAAACCTGTGAAACTGCCCGCATCGTTGATCGAAAATGTCTTTCTCGAGGCCAATCCAACGCTCAGCCGAGATACCCTCACCGTCACCTGCCGCGACGGCTATATCGAAGAGGTTCGTATCTGTCTGTCAAAGACCCTCGATCCCGTCCCCTGTGGCCGCGATGCCATTCAGGACTGCCGGCTGAACAACGCCATCTTTGATCCGATTCGCTAACCCGCCACCGACCTGTCCGCTAGGGGGCGTTAGCTCCTTGCGGACCCTCACACCCCGCACCCCGTCCCCACGCAGGGATCCGCTTACGCTGGATCACAGCCCGTTTTTCCCCATGCAGATCTGTTTCAAGTCGGTTAAAATCTTACCCAGTCATTTTCCAAAGGAATAACCCCATGCGTGCGTTTAAAGCGTTTTCCGTTCTTGCCCTTTCTTGCAGTGTCGCAGCCTGCGCAAATTCAGGGGCGAATTATAAGCCCGTCATCGATGGCCCGGTTGGGGCCAACTACCAAAAAGACCTTGCCGAATGTCAGGCGCTGGCCGCATCAGGCGCAACGGTTGATGGCAAAACCGCCAGCTCTGCCGCAATTGGCGCAGGCGTAGGGGCCGCCTCCTCGGTTCTGTGGAATGGCAACAGCAGCGAGCTGGGCGAAGCCGCCGCCGTTGGCGCATTGGCCGGGATCACCTCCAGCGCCATTGAAAAGAACGCACAACGCGAATCCATCGTGAAAAACTGCGTGCGTGGTCGCGGTCATAACGTCGTCGGCTAATCCCCGCAGTCAACACACATATCTTCGCCTGACACCGGGCGAAGGACCCGCTTGGTTCTCCATTTTCGCCCCCCTGCTTCATGCACTGCAAATGTTGTGACCAAAGCCCCTGCACGATAGACACGCAGCAGCTTTGACACTTTACCCTGTAGGCCAGACATGACGCACGCGGCGGCACATCTCGATTACATCCACTGCGACGTCTTCGCATCTAAGCCCTACAGCGGCAACAGCCTTGCCGTGGTGCCAGACAGCGCGGGCCTGAGCGGCGCGCAGATGCAGGTGATCACCCAGGAACTGCGCCATTTTGAAACGATCTTTCTGCACGAAAAAGACGGGGTCCATCACGCCCGTGTCTTTGACCAGAACACCGAACTGCCCTTTGCCGGTCATCCCCTGATCGGGGCCGCCTGCGCCCAGCACCGCCAATCCGGCGATCCTCAGCCGCAGATCTGGCCCTTGGTGTTACAGGGCGACCGACAGGTGAGGGTCGAAACAGAATTGCTGGGCACTGGCTATCTCGGGACATTGGATCAGGGCCGCCCCGATTTCATCGCCCCCCTGCCCGAGACGGACAAACCCGCCTTTGCTCGCGCCTTCAATCTACACCCCGATCAAATGGCAGACCTCCCGCTCGAGGTGATCTCGACCGGTCTGCGGTATCTGGTCATTCCGGTGATCGGCGGCCTGGCCAATGCCCGGATCACCATCCCCGATCTTGCAGAACAACTCGCCGCACACGGCGCCGAATTTGCCTATCTCTTTGATGTGACCACTTTTGAAGGACGGCATTGGGAAAACGATGGCAGCGCCGAAGACGTCGCCACCGGCAGCGCCGCCGGGGTGATCGGGGCCTATGCCCTGAAACATGGGCTGGTCACCGCCAAACAGCGCTTTGTGCTGAAACAGGGCCACTTCATGAACCGCCCCAGCCAGCTCCACGTCACCGCGTATGGCTCACCCGACAACGTCACCCGCATCACCGTCGCGGGCAAGGTCGCCTTTGTCGGAACCGGATCGCTAATCGCGCCCTAGCCCTGTTCTGCCTGACAGGTCCGCGCATATTCCAACGCTTTGGCCGTCCCCTTCAGGTCAATCGCCATCACCTCTTGCCCGGTCTGGCCATAAATCTTCATCACTTTGCGCTGTGCAATCGCATGCACAAATTCACGGTCCTTAAAGAACACAATCGCACCGGGCACCTTGCCCTGCTTGAACCCGGTCGCATTGGCATCAAAACTTTCGCCATCCAGCTCAAACCGGATCGCATAGGTTTCGCCCTGCTTGATGTCACCCCACGCCTTGTTGAACACCACGAAATAGCCCCGGTTCCCGGTCGCATCATAGCCCAACCGCACCAGCGACAGATCCTGATACACCGTCTGGATCAAACACCCATTGCCCATCGCCGGATCCACCATCAGGTTCCAGCCATGCACGAACCCCTTATCGATCAGCTCTTGTGCCTGTGCCAGTCCCGCACTCACGCTCAACGCGGCGGCCAAAGCCAATGTGGTCAGTTTCTTCATTGCATAGCCCTCCAAAAGGCAAAACCCATGTCTCTCAACTGTGTACCGCAATCCCCACCAGAACCAAGCCCCAACCCGCTTGCAGCGCCTTCAATTGCACCGTAGGGAATTGGAACAACCTACGAGGTCCCCATGCTTACGATCCTGTCCAAACTCTTTGGCCCCCATCGCGCGGTCTCGATTTATGTCTTTCTGCAAACACGTGGCATCGCGATCCTTGGCGCGCTTGTTCTTATCGGCATCTTGGCTGGGATCTATCGTTCAGCCTCTGTCGTGGATGACCATGAACACCAAGCCTTCATAACTGTTCCAGTCTTGTCCGCGACCCCGATCAACGGCGATGTCAAAACCGGTATCATCGTCTCTGTCCGCCTTCCCGAAGGCGACGCCACTTCGATCACCTCAACCGAGGGGCACATCGCGCGCACCGTCACCACACAGGCCTGTATTGAAAAACGGATTTATGTGTCGTCTGGCGAAGCCCGGTATCGGTTGAAACTGCCCAACAAGTGCGCGGCGAACTAAACGCCCACACCCCATAGCCCAAATACAAAAACGCCCGACGCTGCCGCCGGGCGTTTTCTTGTTTGCTGATCCGCGATCACACCATCTGGAACAAAATCCCAGCGACGATCGCCCCGCTGATCCCCAGCCCAAGATACATCGCAAACACCTGTGGCTTGACCAAGGACCAGACCGCGGCCATTGCCGGGATCGAACTGACAGCGCCACCAACCATAAAGGCCATCGCGGCACCCGCACTCATGCCCTGCTCCATCAAGCCGGCCAACAACGGTGGCGCCACATAAGAGTTCAGATAGGCAGGCATCCCGACCAAGGCCGCCGTGACAATCGGCAACACACCTTCGCCGCCAACCAATTGGGCAATCAGGTCCGCCGGAACATAAGACACCAACAACGCCTCCAGAACATAAGCCAGCGCAAGCCACTTCAGCAGGAACAAACCGTTCTGCACAAACTCGGCCCGGAACCGCACCCGACGCTCAGGCGATTGCCAAAATGCCCACAACGGTTTCTCGTCCTGCTTTGGTCCGGCGCCACAACACCCTGCAGGTTTGTACACCTTCAACGGTTGGGCAAACGCCCCCTGTGTCATCAGCGCTTTGATCGCAAACCCGCCAAACAAACCCAAAGCAACCGCTACAATTGCTTTCCCAATGGCAAAGGGCCATCCCAACGCACCCGCTGTGATCAACAAGGTCGGCGGATCAATCAACGGCGAACTCAGCCAGAATGCCATCACCGCAGACAGCGGCGCACCCAAGGCCAGCAAACCCGCGATGAACGGAATGACTTCGCACGAACAGAACGGAGCCAATCCGCCAAACAACGCGGCCAAAAAGATCATTCGCGTCTCGCGCCCGACAAAGGCACGCGCCACCAACACCTCGGCCCCGGTTGCCTTAAGATAGGCCAGCAACAACACCGCAAACAGGATGTATTGCCCGGTATGGGCCAGCGCCTTGATGGCGAAGATTATGATCGTCTGAAAGTTGCCAGAATCCAGAACCCAGACCGCAAGCAACAGCGCAACAATCACCGCCCACGGGGTTTTGAGTGCGCCAGAGATCGCAGGCCATACCCGCGACGGGTTTTGTGTCAGATCAGCCATCGTTCGCTGCCTTTTTTGGGGCGTCCGCACAGCATTCACTCAGAATGAATTCTGCCAGATCACGCAATTCATCAAAACAAGCCCGGTTGATCGTACTGCGGCCGACCTTTTCCTGCGTCACCACTCCGCCCCCTGCGAGGGATTTCAAATGATGCGCCAATGTCGACGGGGCAATTCCCGTGCGATTCTGGATCTCTCCAACAGTCAATCCCGTCTCGCCGGCGCGGATCAACGTCTTGAGAACCAGCAATCTGGCCTCAGACCCCATCGCCGCGAATCCTGCTGCTGATTTTTCCCACATATTGGGTCTCCTAATTAAACTACAAAACTAGTTATATAGATTCGTTGGCGTTGGCAAGCCCCCACGCATCTCAGAAAAATTTCCGCCCGTTAACGGCGATTCGCTCTGACCGGCATCTGAACTTGGTGAATCGTACGAAATCACGTAGGGACTCCCCAAACCTCTGAAATCAGAGGGTAAACTGGCTGATCTGCCGGGGGCGTTTCGTACACAACCACGTGGAAACTCCCCAAAAGCGGCGGTTTCACCTGCTGCGGGCGGTGCTCAAAATGCCTCGATTCCGGGGTTAACACAGCGGTCGATACTATTTTCTAAGTCCAGATTGTGCCCCACTTAAGTCCACTCTATGGTGGCGCTCATGGGAATATCCGTCGATACATTTTTTCTAAAGCCAGACGCGCAGGGCACACTGCAGGCGCAGATCCAACAAATGATCGCCGAGGGCATCTTGTCCGGCCGGTTTCATGTTGGGGAAAAACTGCCATCCTCGCGCAAGCTGGCAACCCATCTGGGCATCAGTCGCATCACCGTGACGCTCGCCTATACCGAGCTTCTGGCCAACGACTATCTCACCTCACGTGGGCGGTCAGGATACTATGTGTCCGACAATGCGCCGGTGCCCCCAACCTATACGCCGATGCAGCGAACCCCTGAAACGGTCGACTGGAACCGGGCCATCGCCCGTCGGTTTACCGGCGGCGACACCCTGCACAAACCCTCTGACTGGCGCGAATACCGCTATCCGTTCATCTATGGTCAGGCCGACCCGACCTTGTTTGATCACGCCAACTGGCGGCTCTGTGCGGTGCGTGCCTTGGGTCAAAAAGACTTTGCCTCGCTGACCACCGACTATGTGGATCAGGATGACCCGCTGCTGATCGAATTCATTGCGCGTCACACCCTGCCCCGGCGCGGTATCACCGCCAAGCCCGAAGAGATCCTGATCACGCTTGGCGCGCAGAATGCGCTATGGCTGGCCGCGCGGGTGTTGTTGAACCGTCGCCGCAAGGCCGCCATCGAAGACCCCTGCTATTATGCCCTGCGGGAGCTTTTAGTGCAGGCTCGCTGTCAGTTAGCGCCTTTACGGGTAGATGTTGACGGGCTTCAACCCGACGCTATCCCGCCCGATACCGATGTGATTTTCACCACGCCCAGCCACCAAAGCCCGACTACCGCCACCATGCCGCTGAACCGGCGTCATGAGCTGTTGCGCAAGGCCCGCGAAATTGATGCGATGATCGTCGAGGATGATTACGAATTCGAAATGGCCTTTCTCGGCGCGCCGTCTCCGGCGCTGAAATCTCTGGATCGGGACGGGCGTGTTGTCTACGTGGGCAGCTTTTCCAAGTCGCTGTTTCCGGGCTTGCGGCTGGGCTACATGGTGGGATCTGAACCCTTCATCCGCGAGGCCCGCGCGCTGCGCTCACTGGTCTTACGTCACCCGCCCGGACACATCCAGCGCACCGCTGCCTACTTCCTGTCTCTAGGGCACTACGATGCCCAGATCCGTCGCATGTCCGCCGCCCTGCTGGAACGGCGCAAAGAAATGGAAAGCGCGATCTCCAAACATGGGCTTTCTATCGCTGGGCGCGGGGCCTATGGGGGGTCGTCCCTCTGGATGCAGGCCCCTATTGGCACGGATACGACGCAATTGGCCGAGAAGCTGCGCCACAAAAGCGTACACATCGAACCCGGCGAACCATTCTTTTCTGGCACCGAACGGGCCAAACACTACTACCGTCTCGGCTACTCCTCGATCCAGACCAGCCAGATCGAACCCGGCATCAAACATATCGCCCGCACCATTTCCGAGCAGTAAGTCCAGATTCTGGACATAAGCGGTCACCCCTTTTGGCCCTAACCCCAAACTACCCCTTCCGCCTAAACCAAATTCAAACGTCCAGTACGTCGTGCTGGATAATTCTTAACCTTTTGGAGTGCGCCCTCATGAAAATGACCACTGAAGAAGCCTTCGTCAAAACGCTGCAGATGCACGGCATCGACAACGCGTTTGGAATCATCGGTTCTGCCATGATGCCAATTTCCGACATCTTCCCCGATGCCGGCATCAAATTCTGGGACTGTGCCCACGAAACATCCGGCGGCATGATGGCTGACGGCTACACACGCGCCACCGGCAAAATGTCGATGATGATCGCGCAAAACGGCCCCGGCATCACCAACTTCGTGACCGCCGTGAAAACCGCTTACTGGAACCACACACCCGTTCTGCTCGTGACCCCACAGGCTGCGAACAAAACAATCGGCCAGGGTGGCTTCCAGGAAATGGAACAGATGAACCTGTTCGCTGACTGTGTTGCTTACCAGGAAGAAGTCCGTGACCCATCGCGTATCGCGGAAACACTGAACCGTGTTATCATGCAAGCCAAGCGCGCTTCCGGTCCTGCTCAGATCAACATCCCGCGTGACTTCTGGACCCAGGTTATCGACATCGACCTGCCCGTCATCGTTGACTTTGAACTGCCACAGGGCGGCGAAGTAGCCGTACAAGACGCAGCCGACCTGCTGTCTACTGCTAAGTTCCCCGTCATCCTGAACGGCGCCGGCGCAATCCTGTCCAAAGGCGGCATCGAAGCTTCCCGCGTTCTGGCTGAAACACTCGACGCACCTGTTTGCGTTGGCTACCAGCACAACGACGCGTTCCCTGGCAACCACCCTCTGTACGCTGGTCCTCTGGGCTACAACGGCTCCAAAGCCGGTATGGAACTGATCGCCAAAGCAGACGTTGTTCTGTGCCTCGGCACACGTTTGAACCCGTTCTCGACCCTGCCCGGCTACGGCATCGATTACTGGCCCACAGAAGCCAAAATCATCCAGGTCGACATCAACCCTGACCGTATTGGCCTGACCAAGAAGGTTACGGTTGGTATCGTTGGTGACTCTGCCAAAGTTGCATCCTCCATCACTGCCAAACTGGCTGAAGGTGCAGGCGACGCAGGCCGTGCCGAGCGTAAGAACCTGATCTCCACCACCAAATCGGCATGGGCTCAGGAACTGACTTCGATGACCGAAGAGCAGGACGATCCCGGCACCGACTGGAACGTGCGTGCACGTGCAGCCAAGCCTGAGTGGATGGCCCCTCGTATGGCATGGCGCGCGATCCAGGCAGCTCTGCCCGTCGAAGCGATCATCTCGTCCGACATCGGCAACAACTGCGCAATCGGTAACGCCTATCCTTCGTTCAACGACAGCCGTAAATATCTGGCACCTGGCCTGTTTGGTCCGTGTGGCTACGGTCTGCCTTCGATCGTTGGTGCGAAAATCGGTCAGCCTGACGTACCGGTTGTTGGTTTCGCTGGTGACGGCGCATTCGGTATCTCTGTCAACGAACTGACAGCGATCGGCCGCGGCGACTGGCCTGCGATCACACAGATCGTATTCCGCAACTACCAGTGGGGTGCTGAAAAGCGTAACTCAACACTGTGGTTCGACGACAACTTCGTTGGCACCGAGCTGGACGAGCAGGTTTCCTACGCTGGCATCGCCAACGCATGTGGTCTCAAAGGGCATCATCGCCCGCACTCAGGACGAACTGACAGCTGCTCTGGCACAGGCCATCGAAGATCAGAAGAACGGTATCACCACCCTGATCGAAGCGATGATCAACCAGGAACTGGGTGACCCCTTCCGTCGTGACGCGATGAAGAAGCCAGTTGAAGTTGCCGGCATCAGCGCCGACGACATGCAAGTACAAAAAGTCTAAGACGGATCGGACGGGACACATGACACAGCTTCCTATTGAACTCCTGCGGTCCTGTGCCCCGGCCAACCGTCCGACGATTGCCCTAAGCGAAGGCAGTGATCCCCGCATTGTTGCGGGGGCACTTGCCGCCCATAAGGCCGAACTGGCCGACATTATTCTCGTCGGCGCCGTTGCCGAAGTTGAGGCCACGCTGCAGGCACAGGGTGCCTCCGCTGGTCCCGGCGTTGCGGTGCACGACCCTGCGACCTCGGATCTGACCGAGGAATTCGCGGCTGCCTACCACGATCTGCGCAAGCACAAAGGTGTGGACGAAGTCAAAGCCCGCGCCGCAGCTGAAACCCCACTGGTCTATGCCGCAATGCTGGTCCGTTCGGGCCGCGCACTTGGCACGGTTGGTGGCGCTGTTCACACCACAGGTGACGTTGTGCGCACCGCCATTCAGGTCATCGGCATTGCCCCCGACGCCGCCATGGTGTCTAGCTTTTTCCTGATGTACCCGCCAGCAAGCTCCGACACTGGCCGCGCAATGCTGTATTCTGATTGCGGGCTGGTCATCGACCCGTCTGCCAAAGAGCTGGCAGGCATCGCGACAGCGTCTGCCGTATCTGCGCGCGCATTGCTGCAGGTTAAGCCCAAAATTGCCATGCTGTCCTTTTCCACAAAAGGCAGCGCCCGCCACCCCGCAGTCGACAAAGTTATCGAAGCTACCAACGCCCTGCGCGCAGATCATCCAGATCTGAACGTCGACGGTGAGCTGCAGTTCGATGCCGCCTTTGTTCCTTCGGTTGGAGAACGAAAATCGCCCGGATCTGCCGTCGCAGGTCAGGCCAATGTCATGATTTTCCCCAACCTTGATGCGGGAAATATCGGCTACAAAATCACCCAGCGCATAGGCGGATACGCCGCCATCGGCCCTGTGATGCAAGGTCTGGCCCAACCCGCCAACGACCTGTCACGTGGCTGCATTGCTGAGGACGTGACCCAGATGATCGCCGTCACCATTCTGCAAGCGCTTAACACATAATACCGGCAGCACCCGGCCCAATAGATCGCCGCGTTGCAACCTATTCTAGTTTCAAAGGACCAAGTGATCGCTATGGCGTCCACAACCTCGTCGCATACTCCGTTTTTCGAGAATGCCAAAAATAAAATAAATATCCTTTTCCCGGGCATCATTGTGTCCGTTCTTGTGGCTATGACCGCAAAATTTCTGTCCGAACATTATGCAACCCCTGCCATGCTGCTGGCCCTTTTGTTGGGCATCGCCGTTGGCTTTTTGGGCCAGGAAGGCAAAGCCGTTCCCGGTATCGCATTTACTGCGCGCACATTGTTGCGCTTGGGCGTCGCCTTTTTGGGTGTGCGCGTTTCCATGACCCTAATGATGGGACTGGGCTGGGAATTGATCGCTTTGGTGATCTTTGGCGTTGTGGCGACCATTGGGTTTGGTATGTCGATTGCCCGCTTCTTGGGCCACAAATGGCGGTTTGCCTTCCTCACCGCTGGTTCAGTTGCCATTTGCGGAGCTTCAGCCGCCATGGCGATCAGTGCGATCCTGCCCAAAGATGAGCGCTCAGAAGAGCGCCTGATCTTTACGGTATTGGGTGTGACCGTTCTGTCGACCATCGCCATGATCGCCTATCCCGTCTTGGTTCAGTATCTGGATATGAACGATGTTGCAGGTGGCGTATTCCTTGGCGGAACAATCCATGACGTTGCACAGGTGGTCGGCGCGGGCTTTTCGATCTCGGAACAAACCGGTGACACCGCAACCTTGGTAAAACTGATCCGGGTTGCCATGTTGGCCCCGATCGTTCTGGTTGCCTCGATCATGATCCGCAACTTTGCCGAGGCCGACCCAGACGGCGGTCGCCCACCACTTCTCCCCAGCTTTGTAGTCGGTTTCCTCGTGCTTGCTACACTCAGCTCATTTGGCCTGATCCCACCTGCTGTGACCGAGCTCATGAGCCAAGCCTCACGTTGGCTCTTGCTAACGGCCATCGCTGCGGTTGGTATGAAAACCAACCTGAAACAAGTTCTTTCAGTCGGTGGCGCTGCCATCGCTCTGATCGTTGTCGAAACCCTATTCATTGCCGGAGTGATCCTAACGGGAATTACCTTCCTGACCTGAGACACCGCCCCAACAGAAGGACGCCAGATGACCATCCAGCAACCCAAGATTGACACCAGTCCCAAGATCTCGGACGAGATCAGACGGACGACATGTTATATGTGTGCCTGTCGGTGCGGCATCAACGTCCACATGAAAAGCGGTAAGGTTGCCTATATCGAAGGCAACCGCGACCACCCGGTGAACAAAGGCGTACTTTGCGCCAAAGGATCCGCCGGAATTATGCAGGTAAACGCCCCCTCGCGTTTGCGTGCGCCTCTGAAACGCGTCGGCCCCCGCGGGTCTGGCGCGTTCGAGGAAATCAGCTGGGAAGAGGCGCTGACCATGGCGACCGACCTGCTGGAACCGATCCGCAAGGACAATCCTGAAAAATTGGCATTCTTCACGGGCCGCGATCAGTCGCAGTCCTTCACCAGTTTCTGGGCCCAACATTTCGGCACCCCGAACTATGCGGCTCACGGCGGGTTCTGCTCGGTCAACATGGCGGCGGGTGGCATCTACACTATGGGTGGCGCATTCTGGGAATTCGGTCAGCCCGACTGGGACC
Source organism: Paracoccaceae bacterium (assembly GCA_965183835.1). GTDB lineage: Bacteria > Pseudomonadota > Alphaproteobacteria > Rhodobacterales > Rhodobacteraceae > OMPR01. Next base: position 110,429 of record CBCYME010000010.1, read on the forward strand.
ACACCAAACTGTTCATGATGTTTGGCGTCGCCGAAGACCACGATTCCAACCCGATCAAAATGGGTCTGGGCAAGATCAAAGCCCGTGGTGCACGCGTCATCGGTGTGAACCCTATCCGGTCTGGCTATAACGCGATTGCGGACGAATGGGTCGGCATTACGCCCGGCACCGATGGTCTGTTCATCCTGTCGATGATCCACGTCCTGCTTAAGGCAGGTAAGATCGATCTCGATTACCTCAGCCGCTATACCAACGCGCCCGTTCTGGTGAACGCATCCGAGGGCGCCGAGAACGGCCTCTTCCTACGCGATGCAGACGGCAAGCCGCTGGTCATCGACCGCAACACAGGTGAACTGACCGCGTTCGACAAACCCGGCGTGCGCCCGGATCTGTCCGCCACACACACCGTTGACGGCGTGACCCACCGCCCCGTGTTCCACCAGATGGTTGAACGCTACATGGCCGACGAATACGCGCCCGAGGCGGTTGCAGATCGCTGTGGCATCTCTGCCAAACGCATCCGCGCCATCGCCGGTGAACTCGCCCGCGTCGCCTTTGACGAGGCGTTTGAACTCGACAAAGAGTGGACCGATTTCCGCGGTGAAAAACACACCAAAATGATCGGCCGCCCTGTCGCCATGCACTCCATGCGCGGTGTTTCGGCCCACGCCAACGGGTTCCAGACCTGCCGCGCCCTGCACGTGCTGCAGATCATCCTTGGCACTGTCGAAGTCCCCGGCGGGTTCCGGTTCAAACCGCCCTACCCCAAGCCGGTCGAGGCCCACCCGACACCTCACACCGGCGTAACTCCGGGTGCTCCGCTCGACGGCCCGCATCTTGGATTTGTGCGTGGGCCAGAGCATCTGGCGCTGAAAGAAGACGGAAGCCCTGCAAGAATCGACAAGGCTTTCACCTGGGAAAATCCGATGTCCAGCCACGGATTAATGCACATGGTGATCTCAAACGCCCATGCAGGCGATCCTTACAAGATCGACACGCTGTTCATGTATATGGCCAACATGTCGTGGAACTCCTCCATGAACACCAAAGGTGTGATGGAGATGCTGACCGACAAGGATGAGAATGGCGATTACGTGATCCCCAACATCATCTATTCCGATGCCTACAGCTCGGAAATGGTTGCCTATGCGGACCTTGTCCTGCCCGACACCACCTATCTGGAACGTCATGACTGTATTTCGCTGTTGGATCGCCCGATCTGTGAAGCAGATGCGGCGGCTGATGCTATCCGCTGGCCGGTGATCGAACCAGACCGGGATGTGCGCGGTTTCCAATCGGTTCTTTGCGAACTTGGTGCCCGATTGAACCTTCCTGGCTTCATCAACGAAGATGGTAGTCAAAAATACGCGGATTACGGAGACTACATCGTCAACCACGAACGTAAACCTGGGATTGGTCCGCTCGCTGGATTCCGTGGTGATGGCACGCAAGTTGGCCGTGGTGACGTGAACCCCAAGCAACTTGAAAAATACATCGAGAATGGTAGCTTTTTTGTAAGCCACATCCCAGATGGTGCCGATTACTATAAGCCCTGGAATATGGAATATCAAAACTGGGCTGTTGGCATGGGTCTCTTTGACAGCCCGCAACCCTATTTGTTCCAGCTTTATGTGGAACCGTTGCGTAAATTCCAGTTGGCCGCCGAAGGGCATGGCGAACGTCAACCCCCCGAACATCTGCGCGAGCGGATCAAGGAAACGCTGGACCCTCTGCCGATCTGGTACGAAACTGATCAAGAAGGTAACGAGGGTTTCACCGTCAACGCGCTGACCCAGCGTCCGATGGCGATGTACCACTCGTGGGGCACGCAGAACGCGTGGCTGCGTCAGCTACACGGGCGTAACCCGTTGTATGTTCCGACCAAACTGATGCGTCAGCATGGGCTCTCAGACGGCGATTGGGCCAAAGTCATCTCTCCTCACGGGTCGATTACCGTGCCCGTCATGGAAATGGCAGCTCTCAACGACAACACCGTCTGGACATGGAACGCCATTGGTAAACGCAAGGGTGCCTGGGCCTTGGAAGAGGACGCACCAGAAGCGACCAAAGGTTTCCTGCTGAACCACCTGATCCACGAATTGCTGCCGCCCAAAGCTGACGGCATGCGGTGGGCCAATTCAGATCCCGTCACCGGTCAGGCGGCGTGGTTTGATTTGAAGGTCAAAATCGAAAAGGACAGTGCGCCCGACGATCTGCCTGAAAGCCAGCCCGTGTTTGAACCCATTAAGTCACCGGTCGGAACCGGTCCCAAAAACCTCGCGTGGAAGGTAGGCAAATAATGACCCAACTCCCCCAATCCACCGAACGTAAAATGGGTCTCGTGATCGACCTTGATACCTGTGTTGGTTGCCACGCTTGCGTGATCTCATGCAAAGGGTGGAACACTGAAAATTACGGGGCCCCGCTCTCGGATCAGGATGCCTATGGCGGTGATCCGTCGGGCACCTTTCTGAACCGCGTGCACAGCTTTGAGGTGCAACCAACGCCGTGTCAAAGCAACCCAGCACCCGAAGCGCAGCTGATCCACTTCCCTAAGTCATGCCTGCACTGCGAAGACGCACCATGCGTCACCGTATGCCCAACCGGGGCCAGCTATAAGCGGGTCGAAGACGGCATCGTTCTGGTTAACGAATCTGACTGCATCGGCTGTGGCCTGTGCGCGTGGTCCTGCCCTTACGGCGCGCGCGAACTGGACCAGGCAGAAGGTGTGATGAAGAAATGCACCCTCTGTGTAGACCGGATCTATAACGAGAACCTCGAAGAGGTGGATCGTGTCCCGTCATGTGTCAGGACCTGTCCCGCAGGTGCGCGGCACTTTGGCGATCTCGGTGACCCAAACAGCGACGTTAGCCAGTTGGTTGCCGAGCGCGGCGGTATGGACCTGATGCCTGAAATGGGCACCAAACCGGTTAACAAATACCTGCCCCCTCGTCCCAAGGATACGATCGAAGAACAGATCGACATCCTTGCCCCACTGCTTGCCCCTATCGCAGAAGAGCCTCAGGGCTTTATGGGATGGCTCGACAAAGCGCTCGACAAATTGCCCGGAGGTAATGCCTGATGCATCCCGCACCTTCAGTTATCGTATTTACCACCCTGTCTGGTCTGGGTTTCGGCCTGTTGCTGTTCCTCGGCTTGGGTATGCCTGATGTGACCGGTTGGGTCGCCTTTGTCTTTTTCGCCATTGCTTATGCTTTGGCGGTGGGCGGATTGCTGGCATCGACCTTTCACCTGGGTCATCCCGAACGCGCCATGAAGGCGTTTACACAGTGGCGCTCCAGCTGGCTGAGCCGCGAAGGCTGGTGTGCTGTCATCGCTCTGCTTGCCATGGTGCCTTATGGGGCCGGGCTTGTGTTTCTGGGGCAGAGCTATCCGGTTCTCGGCCTCATCGGAGCGTTCTTTAGCCTGATGACCGTGTTCACCACCTCGATGATCTACACACAGCTCAAGACCATCCCGCGTTGGAATATGAAACTGACGCCTGCGATGTTCCTGTCGTTCAGCCTTGCCGGCGGCGCGCTGTTGTCTGGTCAGATCAAGGCTGCAATGGTTCTGCTGGCTGTCGCAGCTGTCGTGCAGGTGGTTTATTGGAAACAAGGCGATCAGGCGCTTGCTGCGTCCGGTACAGATATGGGCACCGCGACCGGTTTGGGTAGCCTCGGCACAGTGCGCGCGTTTGAACCACCGCACACCGGAACCAACTATCTGCTGCGTGAATTCGTCCATGTGGTGGGCCGGAAACACGCGGCTAAACTGCGTGTCATCGCGTTCACGCTGGCCTTTGTCGTGCCGCTGGTGCTGCTCTATCTTTCACCGCACCACCTAGGCGCGCTGATTGCAGTCCTATCGCATCTGGTTGGCATCGCCGTGTCGCGCTGGTTGTTCTTTGCTCAGGCAGAACACGTTGTCGGCCTCTACTACGGCAAACGCTAAATTTTCAGAGGGGGCCCACCCCCCTCTGTACGTACGAAAAAGGGCGGCGCTCCACATTGGAACGCCGCCCTTTTTTAATGACTATCGTCAGGGATCAGATCAGCCCAGCATGTACCATTGCTGCGTCAATCGCCGCTTTGGTGCTGTCTTCCAGACCTGTCAAAGGCGAACGAACCTCTTCCGTGCACAGACCCAACTTGCTCAGGCCATATTTCGCACCGACCAGACCCGGCTCGATAAAGATCGCCTCGTGCAGCGGCATCAGCTTGTCCTGATACGCCAACGCTTTGGCGTAATCGCCAGCCAATGTTGCCTGCTGGAATTCAGCACACAGCTTTGGCGCAACGTTGGCGGTGACGGAAATGCAGCCAACCCCACCATGCGCGTTAAAGCCCAACGCCGTCGCGTCTTCGCCAGACAGCTGGCAGAAATCAGCACCACAGCTGGCGCGCTGCTGGCTAACACGTGCGATATCACCCGTCGCGTCCTTAACACCAACGATGCGCGGCAGCTTGGCCAGCTCACCCATCGTTGCCGGAGTCATATCAACGATGGATCGTCCGGGGATGTTGTAGATGATCAGCGGGATATCAGCGCAGTCATGGGCTGCGGTAAAATGCGCCACCATGCCGCGCTGTGTCGGTTTGTTGTAATACGGTGTCACAACCAGCGCTGCATCGGCACCGATCTTGGACGCGAATTCAACAAAGCGAATCGTTTCCAGCGTGTTGTTAGATCCGGCACCTGCAATCACTGGCACACGACCAGCCGCCGCTTTGACCACTTCGGCCACAACGGTTTCATGTTCCTCATGGGTCAGCGTCGGGCTTTCGCCTGTGGTTCCCACCGGAACAAGGCCGGTAGAACCTTCGCTGATGTGCCATTCGACCAAGTGTTTGAGCGTATCTAGATCCAACGCGCCGTTGCGAAACGGGGTGACGAGGGCTGGCATTGAGCCTTTGAACATGGGTACGCTCCCTAGGTTGGATCATGGTGGGCAAAACCCCACCGGATTTGCGCGCTGCCAGGATTGTGTGTTGATCCGGGCGGCACACGGTTTATCGTGAAAGGCACTAGCCTTGGTTCGTTGGGAAATGCAAGTGATGACACGAGTTCTGGCCCTTGGTGTGGCCCTCTTTTTCTACAGTTTCACACTTGCTGGCCCCGCTTTTGCGGATCAGGCAGCTCAACTCGCCTTGGCGCTCAAGGAAATGCGCGCTGAAAACTGGAATGAAGCCCTGCGCGTTGCAGGCAAACGCGGCTCAGTTTCGCGCGATATCATCGTTTGGCACTGGCTGCGCAAAGGGTACGGCGAATCGGGGGATGCCTTGGTGTTCCTCGACCGGAGACCTGATTGGCCGGGGCAGGCGTTTCTGCGTCGCAAAAGCGAGCCATCCTTCACCAATGCAGACCCACAACGCGCGCTCAAATTCTACTCAGAGCACCCCGCCCAAACCGCCGAGGGCGCCTTGAACTACGCCACAGCGTTGATCACCACCGGCAAACGCGGTGAGGGCGAGGCAGAATTGGTCGTTGCATGGCGCACAATGCCAATGGGCAGCGGGTTGCAGAAAATCTATCTGCAGAACTATTCGAAGCTGCTCAAACCCCATCACGCCGCCCGGTTGGATCGGATGCTGTGGGAAGGACACAAGATTAGCTCCAAGCAGATGCTTTCCTTTGTCAGCTCCGACCAGCGCAAACTGGCTGAGGCGCGGCTCGGCCTGCAGAACATGTCGCCCGGTGTTGACCGTCTGATCGAGGCGATTCCAGACAGTTTGTCCGACGCGCCCGGGCTTGCGTTTGACCGGTTTGTCTGGCGCGACCGTAAAGAGTTCGACGAAAGCGCCGTTGACCTGATGCTAGCGCGGTCCACCAGCCCCAAAGCCTTGGGCGAACCCGACAAATGGGGTCCCCGACGCCGCCGGTTGGCCCGATTGGAAATGCGCCAAGGGAACGACAAACGCGCATATCGCGTCGCTGCGCGCCATCATATGACCCCGGAAATGGGCTATGCCTATGCTGATCTGGAATGGCTTGCAGGCTTTATTGCATTACGCAAACTGGCGGACCCAGCAACCGCAGCAAAACACTTTGAACGGTTCGAAGCCGCTGTTGCTTCGCCAATTTCCAAAGGGCGCGCTGGCTACTGGTTGGGCCGGGCTTATGCGGCACAGGGCAATACAGACAAAGCACAGGCCGGATACGCCTCGGGCGCAGAATATCAGACCTCCTTTTATGGCTTATTGGCCGCCGAGCAAATTGGGCGCCCCTTTGATGCAGCATTGGCCAATCCCCCGCAAAACCCACCTTGGACCCAAGCGGAGTTCACAACGTCGTCAGTATATCAAGCTGGACGCCTTTTGCTTCAAGCCAACGAGCTGAACCTGGCCGAGCGGTTTTTCACCCACCTGACCGAAGGCTTGGATTCGGTGCAAGCCGCACAACTGGGGGATATGGCCATTGAACTGGGACAATCACATTTGGCAGTCATGATCGCCAAACGCGCGGCCCGCACCGGGGTTGTTCTGCCCGCGGCCTATTACCCGGTGCACTCGGTTGCCAAACTACAACTGCCCATGGCCAAGGAAATGACCCTTGCCATTGCTCGCCGTGAAAGCGAATTCGACCACATCGTAATCAGCGGGGCCGGGGCACGAGGGTTGATGCAGGTGATGCCAGCAACCGCACAACTGGTGGCCAAGGATCTGGGTATTCTCGGGGCGCACCAAACCGGTCGCTTGACCTCAGATTGGAAGTACAACGCCAAATTGGGTGCGAATTACCTAGCCGGATTATCGGCCGAATTTGTCGGCAATGTCGTGATGATGTCCGCCGGATACAACGCTGGCCCCAAGCGCCCGATCCGCTGGATGGGTCTGTTTGGCGATCCACGCACCGGCTCTCCGGACATGATTGATTGGATCGAACACATCCCGTTCAACGAAACCCGTAATTACGTCATGCGGGTGACCGAAAGCCTGCCGGTTTATCGGGCGCGGTTGGGCAAAGATCCCCTGCCCATTCCGTTTTCGAAAGAGTTGAACGGATCAACGCTTGAGGCTTTCGCGCCATAACGTGAACAGCCCCGCCGAGATGATCAACCCGGTGCCGATGATGACTGCAGTACGCAGATCCTCGCCAAAAACTGTGATCCCAAGGATCGCAGTCCAAAACAGATGGAAATAGGCAAAGGGTTGCACCGCGCTGGCCTCGGCCATTTCATAGCATTTCATCAACAGCCAGTGACCGGCCACGCCCGATACACAAAGCAAAGCCATCCAGCCCCAATCCTTTTGCGCCATCGGCTCCCAGAACCAGATGCCGATTGCCGTCATCATGATTGAGCCCACGATACCGGTCCAGAAAAAGCTGGTGGCAGTACTGTCTTGGCGCGCCGCATAGCGCGTCAACAACCCGTAAAGGGCAAACATAAAGGCCGAAATCAGCGGAATGATGGCCCAAGGGTTAAACACCCCCATACCCGGCTGAAGAATAATCAGAACCCCGATGCACCCCACACCAATCGCCGCCCAGCGACGCCACCCGACCTGCTCGCCTAAAATGGGACCGCTAAGCGCCGCAACAATGAGCGGATAGCCGATAAACACAGCCTGGCTTTCGATAAGACCCAAGATGGTAAAGCCATAGACCGCGACACAGATTTCCCCGGCCAGCAACAGCCCACGCAGGATTTGAACACCCTTTTGGTTGGTTTGCGCCGCCGCCCGAATTCCACCCGCACTGCGCAGGGCCAAAAAGATCACAAAGGCTGCAAAGAACCAGTAGCGGATCATCACCACCATATAGGTGTTATAGGCCCCGGCCAGGTGGCGCGAAATCCCATCTTGCAAGGCAAAGACAACAGTCGCCCCCAACATGAGCGCGATACCCGCCGGGACATTGTTTTTCTGTTGGTTCAATACTTTACCGCCTGCGTCATATGCCGTTTGTGCCCAAAACCAGGAGTTCTAGAGACGGTAAACCCAGCCTCTTGTAGTCCGCGCCGCACAAACCCTGCTGCCGTGTATGTCGCAACTGTTCCGCCTTGTCTGGTGTGGTTTGCGACATCAGCCATCAAACCCGACCCCCAAAGTTCCGGATTCTTTGCCGGCGAAAATCCATCCAAAAACCATGCATCAGCCTGATCCTGCCACTCGGGCAGAGTCTCCCGCGCATCCCCCTCAACCACTTCTAGCCTGAGCGTCCCAAGATCACAGGTGCTCCCTTGCCAAACCGCCAAAAACCGTTCAGCCCATGGGGCAACTTCGGGAAAAGCCTCTAACGCGCGCGCCATGTCATCGCGCGCCATCGGAAATGCCTCAAAACTGGTAAATTTCAGCGGATCGGTGCGGCCCGCGTTTTCCCACTCAGACCAAACCGTCAGCAAGTTCAAACCAGTCCCAAAGCCCAATTCAGCAATATGAAATCCGGGCGCGAACCGCGTTGGCAAATCGTTGCCATCCAGAAATACATGCCGCGTTTCTGCCAATCCGTTCTGAAGTGAAAAATACGGATCATCGAACTGATCCGACACCGGGACCTGGCCCTCGACCCATGACAGTTTTGCGCGCTGGTCAGTCATGCAATGATCCCTTAGAGCCTAATGTGAAACGGCGCGACACTGGCGAAGGACAAGAGAATTGGCAATGGTTGATGTGACGATACGCGGCGCGGGCATCTTCGGGCTCTCCATCGCTTGGACCTGTGCCCGATATGGCGCAAAAGTCCGTGTCGTTGATCCCCATGGCCCCGGTGCGGGGTCTTCTGGTGGGTTGGTCGGTGCGTTGGCGCCCCATGTGCCAGAAAACTGGAATTCCAAAAAAGCATTCCAGTTTGAGAGCCTGATCATGGCCGAACCCTTCTGGGCCGAGGTCGAAGCCGCCGGAGGTGTATCCTCCGGATATGGCCGCTTGGGGCGTCTGCAACCCATCGCTGACGAACGAACACTGGCCCTTGCCCATCAACGCAGCGAAACCGCACGCGATTTATGGCAGGGCAAAGCGACGTGGTCTGTGCGTTCGTCAAGCGATCTGGGGGATTGGTGCCCGCCCAGCCCAACCGGCTTTGTCATTCATGACACCCTAAGCGGGCGTATGCACCCGCGTCGCGCATGCGCCGCTTTGGTCGCAGCGTTGCGAGCCATGGACGTCGAGATCACCCATGACGCCCCAGATAAAGGGCGGGTGCTACACGCCACCGGTGTCACCGGACTAAAAGATCTTTCAACTGCTTTGGACCGCCCGGTTGGTAATGGAGTGAAAGGGCAAGCCGCGTTGCTGCGGTTTGACGCTGGGCCGGTTCCACAACTCTATGCCGATGCATTGCACCTTATCCCCCATGCAGACGGAACATTGGCCATCGGGTCAACCTCTGAACGCGAATATGACGACCCAGCCAGTACGGATGCCGCGTTAGAGGATGTCATTGAGCGCGCTATGCAGGCCCTACCGGTGTTGCGCGGTGCCGAGGTAATTGAACGCTGGGCCGGCGTGCGTCCACGCGCCAAAAGCCGCGCGCCCATGTTGGGCGAACATCCCCTGTACCCCGGCCAGTTCATTGCCAACGGCGGTTTTAAGATCGGCTTTGGGATGGCTCCAAAGATCGCACAAGTGATGGCCGATTTGATGCTGAAGGGGTCCGACATAATCCCCGAGGCGTTCAAACCCCAAGCCTCACTTTAAACCGCCACCGCCGTCGCTTGCATACACTGGCGACCATCCGGTCCGCGCACCCACAGATCAGCCCCGCTCCGACACAGCTCGGCCGTTTCGAAATGCATCAACGGCGACGAGGCACGAAACGAAAACTCGGCCAAGGGGCCAATCACCTGTTCGGCCAGCAACATCAACTTTTGTGCCAGCAGCGGACCGTGAACGACCAATCCTTCGTAGCCTTCCACATCGCGCGCGTATTCTTGGTCGTAATGAATGCGGTGCCCATTGAATGTCAGCGCCGAATACCGAAACAAAAGTGTTGAATCGAACGCTACAGACTGGCGATCCGTCTCATCCGTGCGCGCCATGGGTGCCACGGGGCGCGGGGCATTGGGGTTCGGATCCTCGCGATACACAAGGTCCTGCCATTCTGTCAGACACACTGCGCCGTTCTGCAAAATTTCATGACGCAGGGTTGCGAAAGCCAGCGGTCCGGTGCGACCCGTTTTCTTGCTTGAGGTCTCTAGAACAGATCGCTTTTCTGCCCGAAATCCCGCCAGCAAGGGGCGATTGAAACGTAGTCGTCCACCCGCCCACATTCGACGTGGCAATCCAAAATCTGGGATCAACCCGCCACCCCCAACACGAGGATGCCCATCGCGCCCCAGTTGGCCGGGTGGGTGCGGAGACCAGAAATAGAGCTGATGAAAGAAAGGCGGCAATACCGACCCTTCTGACATCTCAGGTATCTGACCCATTGCAATCTGAAACGCCCCAGCACGTGCAGGGTCCATCACATCACTTTGACTTTCGGTTGTAAGATCGGTTTTCATGTCGCAACATTACGCCGCTTTGCAGAAAGAACAACCGATGCCTGTCCTCTCTTCGCTTGACCATCTGGTTCTGACAGTTGCGGATATTGCGGCCACCACCCGGTTTTACAGAACCGTCCTGCAGATGGAGATCGAAGAATTCCACCCCGCAGATGGATCAACCCGCACGGCACTGAAGTTCGGACAGCAAAAAATAAACCTGCATCCAGCCTCAGCCCCCTTTGAACCCAAAGCTCAAAATGCAAATCCCGGCTCGGCTGATCTATGTTTCCTCTCCCAAACCCCGCTGGCCGAATGGCAAAGCCATCTCCACGTGCTCGACATCCAGATCGAAGAAGGGCCGGTGCCCCGCACAGGAGCAACCGGCCCAATTCTATCTCTTTATCTCCGTGACCCAGACGGCAATCTGATCGAAATCAGCAATTTGGCTTAGCGTCCGATCTCAGCGCGCAGCTTGTCCATCAACGCTTGCAAAGACTTGGTGTATTGCGCGCTGGTAAGCTGCCCCACCTCATCAAAGGCAGACCCACTGCCCGCCAAATGAATTTCGGGGCCCTGCAAGATACGCGGCTGGAAAGGTACCATGAACCCGCGCAACACCATTTGCGCGCGCTCGCCACCGGCACGGCCCGCGGCGGCAGACATGACTGCCACAGGTTTGTTTTTCCACGGCGACCCACTGGTGCGGCTCACCCAGTCCAACGCGTTCTTGAGCACGCCAGAGGGCCCCTTGTTGTATTCAGGGGTCGAAATCAAAACCGCATCAGCCGCTTCGATCTGATCTGCTAATGACTGCACCGAAGCCGGAATGCCATCTGCATCTTCAGCGTCACCATCATACAGAGGAAGGTTCAGATCCGCCTCTGCATAGGCGCAAGGGCCAAACAGACGGGCCGCTTCACGCAGCAGTTTCCGGTTGGTTGCATCTTGTCGCAATGACCCAGACAGGCCCAACACTACAGGTTCAGACATGAACTTTCCTTATGTAATAACAGACATTCAACGAGACGATACCCAAGCACCCGATCTTTAGGTGTTTTTCGGGATCACGACGATTTCCACACGCCGATTCGCGGCCTTGCCCGCCTCGTTCAGGTTCGACGCGATTGGATCGTTTTCGCCCTGCCCTAGCGTGGTGATGCGATTGAAGGTGACGCCGCCCGCCTGAATGATATCAGCCACAGCACCCGCGCGCCGTTCGGACAGACCCTGATTATACGCCGCATCCCCATCACTATCTGTGTGACCGATGATCTGAACATTGGATTCAGGATACCGCAGCAAGTTCTGCGCCACTTTTTCAAGATCAGACCGCAAAGCGGGACGCACGGTATAGCTGTCGATATCAAACGTGATGTCATTCGGGACAGAAACGATCAACTTATCACCCGTGTTCGTGACAGTGATACCGTCATTCGCCAACTGTTGTCGCAACTCTGCTGCTTGCTGGTCTAGATTGTTCCCAATGAGTGCACCTGCACCTGCGCCAACAGCGCCACCGACAACAGCGCCAAGCGCAGGGTTTGAGCTATTGGCCAAAGCCCCAACACCCGCACCAAGAAGCCCGCCAAAAATCGCACCCTGCTTGGTATTCTGTTTAGGGTCCGTCTGCGCACCCAAAGTGGCCGGATCAGTACAAGCGCTCAGCGCAACGGTGGCGCTTAGCACAGCCACCAGCGAAATTTTTGAGATCGTCATAGGATCACCTTCTGCTCATTAGGCCCGGTTTGTTCCGAGACCCTTTAGCTTAGTATATCCTTTGATCTCGGTTGACGCTCAAGTCTAGGTCCCAAAAATTCGGCGGAACCTTGCGCAAATTGACAAGCAACACCGGTATTTCCCACTCTCAATCGGTTTTACGCTTCGGCGCGGGCCGCCTCAAACGCAAGCATTGCCCGCTTAACTGGCAAACCCCAGTGATAGCCGCCTAGCCCTCCGGATTTCCTAAGCGCCCTATGACAGGGAATCATCCAACTGATTGGATTGCGCCCAACAGCTGTCCCAACAGCACGCACCGCACGTGGGTTCCCGATGGCGTCGGCAATTTCAGAATACGTCGTCACTTGCCCATCGGGGATCCGCAACAGCGCCTCCCAAACTTTGATTTGCATGGGCGCCCCAATCAGAAACAACGGTGTGGGTTCCAGTTTGTCACTTGCCGCCCCAAAGGCGCTTAGCACCCAAGGGCGCAAACGCATCGGATCTTCGACGAAATCGGCTTTGGGCCAACGTGCGACCAAATCTTCCATGGCCGCCTCCTCGCCGGTTTCGGCAGCAAACCCCATACCGCAAATACCTTTGTCCGTCCCCATCACCAAAGCCGGACCAAAGGGACTTTCGAACCACCCCCAATAGATCGTCAGCCCGTCCCCCTTGCGGGCGAAATCGCCGGGACTCATCGCCTCCCATCGCACAAACAGATCATGCAAACGCCCCGTGCCAGACAAACCAACGTTGTGCGCCGTTTCCAATGTTGTGAATCGTTCGTGCATAAGAGCCTTGGCATGGCCCAACGTCAGGTATTGCTGAAACCGTTTGGGAGAGACCCCAACCCAACGGGAAAACAGCCGCTGGAAATGGGCCGGGCTCATGTTCATCTGCGCGGACAATTGCTCCAACGACAGAGACTCGCCGCCTTGGTCGATCAATTCAATTGCCCGGCGCATAACTTCGTAGTGATACCCATTTTCACGTGTTTCAATATTCATGGCGTACCTCCTGTGTTGCGCCATCGTAGCTTTGCCTAGGACCTCAAGCGACCCGAAACATGCGAAATGCAACAGGACCGCTCGCATAGCCTTGCGTTGCATAACTGGGACGTTTGGGATGCCTTCAAGCGACCCCCCTTACCTCGCCTCTTTACCCGGCCCGCATCCCACGGCATTACACTCTCTATGGCCAAGCAACTCGATTATCACACAATCCGCGAAATATTTTCGCGTTTTCAGGCAGCCGAGCCCGAACCCAAAGGGGAATTGGAGCACGTCAATGTCTATACTCTTGTCGTCGCTGTCGCTCTGTCCGCGCAAGCGACAGACGCGGGCGTAAACAAAGCAACCCGCGCATTGTTCAAGATCGCAGATACCCCGCAAAAGATGCTGGATCTGGGCGAAGAAGGCGTGACCGAACACATCAAGACCATCGGTCTGTTCCGTCAGAAAGCCAAGAACGTCATCAAACTCAGCCGCATCTTGGTGGAAGAGTATAACGGCAAGGTTCCGAACTCTCGCGCGGCGCTGCAATCTCTGCCCGGCGTTGGCCGAAAAACCGCAAATGTGGTTTTGAACATGTGGTGGCATCAACCCGCCCAAGCGGTCGACACGCACATCTTTCGCGTCGGCAACAGATCCGGTATTGCGCCGGGCAAAGATGTCGATGCGGTCGAACGGGCCGTCGAAGACAACATTCCTGCTGACTTTCAGCTCCATGCCCATCACTGGCTGATTTTACACGGCCGATATCATTGCAAAGCACGCAAGCCGCTGTGTGGCACCTGCCTCATTCGCGATTTGTGCATGTTCGAGGACAAGAACCTATGAAGACTTATCAACTCGTCGGGATCGGCAATGCCGTTGTGGACGTCATCAGCCAATCTGACGATAGCTTTCTCGATCTGATGGGGATCGAAAAGGGTATCATGCAGCTGATCGAACGAGATCGAGGCGAAGTGTTGTATGCCGCAATGGAGGGTCGCGTTCAGACCCCGGGCGGATCTGTTGCAAACACCATCGCAGGTGCCGGTGCTTTGGGGTTGGAGGCTGCGTTCATCGGACGTGTGCATGACGATGCGTTGGGTCACTTCTATGCAGATGCAATGAACGAAGATGGTGTCGATTTTGTAAACCCACCCGTGGCAGGGGGCGAATTGCCCACATCGCGTTCAATGATCTTTGTCTCTCCCGACGGTGAGCGGTCCATGAACACTTATCTGGGGATTTCGTCAGAGCTTAGCTCGGGCGATGTACCTAAAGAGGTGGCTGGGCAGTCACAAATCATGTTCCTCGAAGGGTATCTGTTCGACAAAGACAAAGGGAAATCCGCATTCCTAGAGGCCGCGCGCGATTGCCGCGAGGGCGGCGGGAAAACCGGTATCGCCATTTCCGATCCGTTCTGTGTCGAACGCCATCGCGCAGACTTCCTGTCTCTGATCGAAAACGAGCTGGATTATGTGATTGGCAACGAAGCCGAAATCAAATCCCTGTTTGAAACCGACGATCTAGAAGACGCGTTGGCCAAAACCGCCGCCATTTGCCCGCTGGTAGTCTGCACCCGATCCGGGGATGGCGTTTCAGTCCTTTACGAAGGCAAACGCATCGACGTCGCCGTTGAAAAAATCGTTCCAGTAGACGCAACCGGTGCCGGTGATCAATTTGCCGCTGGGTTTCTGTTTGGCCTCGCAACTGGTCGCGATCTTGAAACCTGCGCCCGCATTGGCTGCGTGTGCGCCCGCGAAGTCATCAGCCACATCGGTCCGCGCCCCGAAGCAAATCTACAAGACCTTCTGCGTTCCGAAAACCTGCTCTGATCGCACGGACGCTCTCCCGCCCGTCGTCAACATGCCTAACGACATATTTCCTCCCGTTGGGCGTAGCGGCGCGTGGCAAAGCCACGCGCCGCTACGCGGCCCCGCCGTCCGCAGGACGCAAGACCGAAGGTCGCGCAACCCCTTAACAAACCAGCGCGAAAAAACGTTAGCCTAGGTGTGCAGAAAAATCGGCCAGAACCGCGGCGTAGACGTCGCGTTTAAAAGGCACGATTTCCGCGATCAGCTGATCAGGTTCCTGCCATTTCCAGCGGGTGAATTCAGGATGTTCGGTCGCGATATTGATCTGCTCATCTGTCCCATTAAACCGTAACAGGAACCATTTCTGTTCTTGTCCGCGATAGCGCCCCTTCCAAATAACCGGCACGATATCATGCGGCAGATCATAGGGCAGCCAGCCCGCTGTTTCAGCAACCATCTCCACCAGATCAGACGTCACCCCAGTTTCTTCCCACAGCTCCCTCAATGCAGCGTCCTGTGGGGCCTCTCCTTCATCCACTCCGCCCTGAGGCATCTGCCACGCATCAGCATGGCGATCATTGCGTTGGCCGACAAAAATCTTGCCTTGCGCATTCATCAACATCAGCCCCACACAGGGGCGATAGGGCAACTTTGCAATCTCTTCGGGGGTCATAGTTTGGGCCTCATCTTCAGGGTTTGCACTGTCTAACAAGCCAACCACAGCACTGAAAGAGGGTGACGTCAGGTTTCGCGTGACTTCGCGCTGCCACGCAGCAATCTTACGCTCCAACATTAGGGAGAGTGCAATGACTGTGTACCCAAACATGCTGGCCCCGCTGGATCTGGGCTTTACGACTTTGAAAAACCGCGTGCTGATGGGGTCCATGCACACTGGTCTCGAAGAAACAAAAGACTGGAACCGAGTTGCCGAATTCTATGCGGATCGCGCACGAGGTGGTGTTGCTCTGATGGTGACAGGCGGAATCGGTCCCAACCTAGAAGGTTCCGTTTTGCCCGGTGCGTCGATGATGACCAACGAAGACGATGTGGCAAATCACATCATCATCACCGACCGTGTCCACGAAGCGGGCGGAAAAATCGCCATGCAAATCTTGCACGCAGGCCGCTATGCCTATGGGCCAAAATGTGTTGCCCCCAGCCCGGTCAAATCCCCCATCTCTCCCTTTTCCCCGAACGAGCTGGACGAAGACGGTATCGAAAAGCAGATCGCCGATATCGCGAATGCCGCTGTTCTGGCCCAAAAGGCTGGATATGATGGTGTCGAAATCATGGGCTCCGAAGGGTACTTTCTGAACCAGTTTCTCGTCACCCATACCAACAAGCGTGACGATCGCTGGGGCGGTTCTTACGAAAACCGCATGCGCCTGCCAATCGAGGTCGTGCGCCGCACCCGCGAAGCCGTCGGCACCGATTTCATCATCATCTACCGCCTGTCGATGATTGATCTCGTGCCCAACGGCTCGACCCATGACGAGGTGGTCCAGCTGGCCCGGGAAATCGAAAAAGCGGGTGCGACAATCCTGAATACGGGCATTGGGTGGCACGAAGCGCGCATTCCGACCATTGCAACCAGCGTCCCACGCGCGGCGTTTGCGTGGGTCACCAAGCAGCTAATGGGCAAGGTCTCGATCCCGATCATCACCTCCAACCGGATCAACACCCCCGATGTGGCAGAACAAGTGCTGGCCGATGGCTGTGCCGATATGGTGTCTATGGCCCGGCCGATGCTAGCAGACGCTGACTTTGTGAACAAAGCCGCAGCAGATCAGGCTGCCAAGATCGCACCTTGTATTGCCTGCAACCAAGCTTGTCTGGATCATACTTTTGGCGGCAAACTCACCTCGTGTCTGGTGAACCCACGCGCCTGTTTCGAAACCGAACTGGTCATCACCAAGGCGGACACCCCAAAAACCGTTGCCATCGTCGGCGCAGGGCCCGCGGGTTTATCCACCGCCATGGCTGCGGCCCAACGTGGGCATGATGTCACCCTGTTTGACCGCGCCGACGAAGTTGGCGGACAGCTCAACATCGCCAAACAGGTTCCCGGCAAAGAGGAATTCTGGGGCCTTGTCGATTGGTATCGCACCATGGTTGCGGATTTGAACATCAAGGTTGAATTAGGCCGGGATGTCACAGCCTCGGATTTGACCGGTTATGACGAAGTGATCATCGCCACGGGTGTTACACCACGCGATCCCGGCATCCCCGGACAGGATCGGGACAACGTGCTCGACTATATCGACGTCCTGCGCCACAAGGCACCCGTCGGGAAACGCGTCGCGGTGATCGGCGCTGGTGGCATCGGCTTTGATGTATCTGAATTCCTGCTGCACGAAGGCGATAGCCCAACGGAAAACCTACCGTTGTGGATGAAAGAATGGGGCGTCGCTGATCCATCTGAACATCGCGCGGGTCTAGCCCCCGAGGGGCCGCAACCCCACGCCCCAGCGCGTCAGGTCACACTATTGCAGCGCAAGAAACAGGCGCATGGCAAGGGTCTTGGCAAAACCACCGGCTGGATTCACCGCGCCACCCTCAAGATGAAGAATGTAGAATTTGTCGGCGGCGTGAATTACGAGCGGATCGATGATGAGGGTCTGCACGTGTCCTTCGGGGAGGCCCGCGAAAACCCAACGGTGATCGCATGCGATACGGTTGTAATGTGCGCGGGACAACTTTCAGACCGTACGCTGGCCGATGCTTTGATTGATCAGGGTATCACCCCGCATGTCATCGGAGGGGCAGATGTTGCTGCAGAGCTGGATGCCAAACGCGCCATCAACCAAGGTACGCGCCTCGCTGCAACGCTATAAACAACAGGGGCACACTTTGCCCCTGTCGCCCCGTGCGGTTTCTCAAGCACGATCACCGCACGGGACACACTATTTGATTTCGATGGTAATCACGTCCAGACACAATTGGCTTGTCGTGTGGCACGTGACCGTAATCCCCCAACACCAACTGCAAGGTATGTGATCCAGGGCTCAGCTCGACGGTGACCTCGGTTTGACCGCCCCCAAAATGCCGATGATTATCATCCGAAGGAATTCCGTTGGACAACTCGTCCACCCCGTCTTCCGCCTTGGCCCAATGCAGGGCGGTCAATGAAAAGGTGATGATGGCCGGTGTTTTCTTTCTCCGTTCCCGCAGGGGCGACGCCCATGCCACTCAGCCCAAAGACCACAGTTAACGGGGATTGAACCGTTTCCCCATCGGCCAGATTAACAAAATACACCTGCGCATCAGGGTTCGAAGGTGTTTCCCCCACCCGCCCAAACAGGGGCGGCTAAAACAACGGCGGCAACGGCAGCAACAAAGGTTTTCATCAGCTTTCCTCAGAATAATTACGCAACACACTCAGTGTAAGCCACCAGCTTGGATTGTCTCGGTCCAACAGAAATATCTGGCGCAAACGTGAGACGATGTCAGAATGACCATACCTCAGAATCGCGCATTTACCCTTTGGAAACGATTGTTTCCCCGTTTCCAAGATGCAGACGATCCCACACAAAACCCTGATATTATCCCACCACCGCCCCGTTTCCGCCCAGATTGGAGGCGATACCTGATCCTCGGACGCAGAGGATAACCCGAGGACACGCAAATGGATCGACTCACTGAAATGGAAGCTTTTGCCAACGTGGTTGACCAAGGTGGATTCACGGATGCCGCAAAAAAGATGGGCATTTCGAAATCAGCCGTGTCCAAACACGTCTCAAGCCTTGAGGCGCGATTGGGCGCCCGATTGCTAAACCGGACGACACGCCGGGTCTCACCAACCGAGATTGGTCTGGCCTATTATGATCGCGCCCGCCGCGTTCTGAATGATGCAGGCGAGGCAGATGCCCTTGTCACATCAATGCAGTCCGCTCCCTCTGGATTGCTGCGGATCAGCGTGGCCACCGATTTTGGCGTCAATCACCTGTCCCCTGTTCTGTCAGAATTCCTGTCCGATTTCCCCGACATCACGGTCAACATGGTCCTAAACAACCGCTATGTTGAACTGATTTCGGAAGGCTTCGACATGGCCGTCCGCATTGGTGAGCTGGAAGACAGCACCCTGCGCGCTCGCAAATTGACCGAAACGACAAAACGCATGATTGCGTCGCCGGCTTACTTTGAGAAATACGGGCATCCGCAGAAATCGACGACCTAAACGAACACAAATTGCTGCACTATTCCAGCCAATCCAGCGGCAATGTCTGGCGCCTGACCGCTCCATCGGGTGAGAAACGCCAAGTGCGGCACCGCTGGCTGGCTCAGCGTCAATGACGGGCAATCACTCTTGAACGCCCGCCATCTCTGGTCTTGGGATCGCCTATTTGCCAAGCTATCTCTATGCTGATGCGATGGAGCAGGGGTTGGTCATGGATGCGATGCCGTCTTGCCGGACGAGACCCAAGGCATCTATGCTGTCTATCCGCCGGGCCGTTTCACACAGCCCAAGGTCCGCGCCTTTATCGACTTTCTGGTCCACTCCTTTGCCGACAAAGGCCCCATGGAGTGGTAACCGCCACCTTTCATCTTGTTGCTTCCCTAAGCAACACAAACTGCCCTGCACATCACGTGCGGGGCTTTTTTCTGTGGGATTAGCGGGACAGGGTTTACAACCTCGACACGCCGGTTGATATCGCGCCCTTCGGCGGTGTCATTCGTTTTGATCGGCGCAAGGTATCCCATACCTTCGGCCTGAATTCTGTCCGACGCGATGCCGTAACGCCCGACCAGCAAATCCCGCACGACCTGTGCACGCGCTTTGCCCAGTTTGATATTTGCCCTCTAGGGCACCGATGTTGTCGGTGTGGCCAACCAGAACGATCCTCAGACCGGGATTCCGCCTCAAGAATTTCCACCAACGTTTGCAGAACCGGGGCTTCTTCCTCCTGCAACGTGTTTGCGCCTTCTTTGAACGCGAGCCCTTCAAGAATCACGTGCCCGTCTTGTTTCAACAGATCTGAAAACGATTGCGCGCCTGGTGTTGGAACCTCTGCTTGGGTTACAATCGGGGCAATTTCTTGCGTTCCCGGCGAGACACGGATGATCTGAATATAGGCATCCGGCGATTGGCGGCTGACCAACAAGCTCAACGCTTGGTCCCCTTTGGTCGCAGATAAGAACCGATAATCCCGGACTGCTACGTACATATCAGGAGCTGGTATCACCTCGGTTCCAAAGCGAAAATCAAACCCGCCACAGGTACGCGCCGCGCAATCCAGCAGAATGTCATATCCGGCCTCCTGCAATTGGGTGCGTAGGGGGGCCAGAACCTGCAATGTTGTGCCCGCCCCAACGGCAACACGCCAAGACCGCTTTTCAATGCGCCCTTCTAGGGTGCGCACCGGAATACCATCATTGGCAAAGGGGCCCGTTGGCAAATCATAAGAAGCCAACGGATTGACCCGATCTGTGAGTTGCTTAGCCCCAACCGGCAGCTGCAACTCCTGCGCCGCGGCAGGCATCGCCATTACCAAGGCGCAAGAGAGCAGGAACCGCATCATCTGTACTGGGAATGATATTCAGCATTGGGCACCATTGCAGTTGCGCTCGCGACCCCGGTTGGACATGTTGTAAAAACCCGCAACGTTGGCGATATCCCAAATATCCCGGTCCGAGAAACCAACGTCACGCAGCGCCTGGCGATGCGATTCTTCGATCGTTGCGCTTTCGGTTGTCATTTTGGCGGCGAAATCCAGCATTGCACGCTGGCGATCATCCAACGGGGCCACGCGGTAATTCATCACCAGCATTTCACCCAAAACTGGATCACCTGACAAACCGCGCACCGCGGCCCCGTGTGCAACCAGACAATAGAAACACTTGTTGATTGCAGAAACAACCACAGCGATCATCTCACGCTCAAGCTTGCTCAGCCCACTGGGGGCCAGCATCAGATCGTTATACATCGCGGTAAAGGCATTCAGCTTGTCGATGTCAAAGGCGTTGGCCTGCAACACGTTTGGCACCATGCCCAGCTTTTCAACACAGATATCAAAATACTTCTGCGTCTCTGGCGGCAGTGGATCCACCATTGGCAAATCTAATGCAGTAGGTTCTTTAATCTCAGTCACGTTTGTCTCTCTCCCCTAGACAAGATGGCGGTAATGATACGCGGACACCGGGTCCATCCCCCAGCGACCGATACAGCGCATTTGCGCCCTCATTCGCCTTTGTACACATCACGCTAAGGGTCTCTGCCCCATTGTCCAGCGCCCAAAAAGCCGCGCCCCGCATCATCCACTTTGCCAATCCCTGCTTGCGTTGAAACGGCACAATCTCAAGGGCATGAACCATCGCAATACCGTCATGAACGCCAACAAAACCCACCCCCCCCGGTTTGTCGTTAAAGCGGGACAACAATCCCGTTTTAGGGCCTTCAACCCGCGCCATGATATCAAGGCGTTCAGGTCCGATGCCACCGGCTGCCCAAATCTCGCGCATGATCGAAAGCGGCTCCCAGATGGTGAACACAGTCACACGCGGGATCGCCAAATCCGTCAATTTCGCAGCGGGGCAGGCATAAATCGTGACGGCATCCACAACACTGTACCCGCGTGTTTCTAGCTGGGCATCCAGTGCCTCGTCACCCGGGCGGATCATGAACAAACGCTTTTGCCCCATATCCAACATCGCCTGTTCAGCCGCATCGATGTCAACTGCGTTGCCATCCACCATGGTGGCCGCCGAAACCCGACTTCCCCCACCTTGTCCCTCGCGCAGATTAAAGCCGCCAACCGTTTTCTGGTCAGCCGCAGGCCATGTCTGATCAATCACATCGAACCAAGGCGCGCTCATACCTCTAAATCCTTTGCCAACTGGGTCACTGCCGCATCGACCCGCGCGCCATTTGTCCCACGCACAACCACATTTGCCCCATAGGCCCCGTTCACCTGAAACGGGTAACACCCGATCGACAGATCCTCAAAAGTCTGCGCTGCTTCGGTCAGGATTTCGGCGATGTCCCCCTCACCGCGATTGACGCGCAGGGTCTGTGACAGCAACGGCGCCCCCCCGGTCAAGGTTGGCAGCACGCTCGCCACCATAGCCTGAAAGATATTTGGCACCCCGGCCATGACATGCACGTTTTCAATCGTGAAGCCCGGTGCGGTCGATACGGGATTGTCGATCAAAGCGGCGCCATCCGGAATGCGGGCCATACGCAGGCGCGCCTCGTTCAGCTCCAACCCGGCTTTATCATAATGCGCTTGCAACAATGCCCGCGCATCTGCCCGTACATCTATGTGCACCCCAAAAGCGCGCGCAATGCAATCTGCGGTGATGTCATCATGAGTCGGGCCAATACCACCACTGGTAAAGACCTGATCATGCGCCTTAGCCATTGCCTGAACCGAACTTACAATTGCATCGGGGTCATCACTGACCACCCGAACCTCTTTCAGATCAATCCCATGTTTGGTCAATTCACCCGCCAAAAAGTACATATTGGCATCGCGAGTGCGCCCTGACAGGATCTCATCCCCGATCACAAGCATCGCAGCAGTTGGATTCGACATGTCCTGTCTCCTTTGTGGCAGCAGAGCGTGCAAGATATCTGTCCCCGTCGGCCCTGCAAGCCCAGATCGGGGTCAATCCGTCGCTTGGTCCGTGATCTGATCGAACAAATCCATGTCCTGCAAACTGCGCGCGAGGATCATAGCCCCCTCTAGACGAGCAATCAGCGCCCCCGCAGCAGCCCGGGCCTGCCCAGCCGTTTGACCCTGCATTACGTAAATTTCCGTGACCCAAGCCATATTTCGTTCAAAGAAGGCACGCGTTTTCAACGCAACGGGTTCAGGTAAATGGCTGATTTCTGCCCCGAACATCCCGCACAAACACATCAATCCATCCTCTAGCAAAGCGGCCCGGTAT
This sequence comes from Paracoccaceae bacterium, assembly GCA_965183835.1. GTDB lineage: Bacteria > Pseudomonadota > Alphaproteobacteria > Rhodobacterales > Rhodobacteraceae > OMPR01. The sequence goes on from CBCYME010000010.1 coordinate 133,264, forward strand.
GCGGCGACATAGCGCGCCAACTGCTCCGCCGCAGGCGCACTGTCAGGGGCCCCCAAAGCCTCAAGAAAGCGATCTGTGTACCGTTCGGCAATCGCCGCGCCCAAGGTTTCTTTGTTGGGGAAATGATAATGGACGCTGGCCGCCTTGATGCCAATTTCCGCAGCGATCTCGCGAAAACTAAACGAATTATAGCCCCCGATGCGGGCCATGCGTTCGGCGATATCAAGGATCCGGGTGACGGTGTCTAGCTGAGGCATAGGTTCACATTTTTCTACCTACCTACAGATAGGGGTTGAAATCATTGCGTCAACCGCCAATCTAACTACCTATCAGTAGATAGAGAATCACTTCATGACACATCACACGACACTCATCATCGGCGGCACCAGCGGCATGGGGCTCGCCACCGCGCGCCTGCTCGCTGCTCAAGGCGATCACCTGACCCTTGTTGGATCCTCCTCAGAAAAGCTAGCAGCGGCCAAAGCCGAACTGGGCGACAAGGTTGAGACGATCCAGACCGATCTGCGAAATGCCACAGAGACCGACATCTTGATCAATACGATCCGTTCAACCCCGCGTCACATCTCACGACTGGTAAATGCGGCCGGAACCTTTGCGCCCAAACCATTCCTTGACCATGACGGTGGCGACTATGACAGCTATATGGACCTGAACCGCGCCACCTTCTTTGTCACCCAAGCCGTGGCGAAAAACATGGTGCAACACGGTGGTGGGGCGATCGTCAATATCGGCTCTATGTGGGCGAAACAGGCGATCAAAGCGACCCCTTCGTCCGCGTATTCAGTGGCCAAGGCAGGGCTGCACGCGCTAACCCAACATCTTGCAATGGAACTCGCTACGCACAAAATCCGGGTCAATGCGGTCTCTCCGGCTGTTGTTGTCACGCCAATCTATGGCGCCTTTATCGCACCCGAAGACATTGAACAGACTCTAACAGGGGCTTTTGATGCCTTTCACCCAATCGGACGCGTCGGTCAGGCGGATGATGTCGCTCATACAGTGGTCCATCTGTTGTCTGATCAAACATCCTGGGTCACAGGCGCAGTTTGGGATGTGGATGGTGGCGTGATGGCCGGGATTGCCTAACCTCTTTTCCAATGGGCGGGGGTACGATAGGCAGGACAGTATGCAATTTCCCACCCCCCTCATCCCCGCCCGCCTGATCCGTCGCTACAAACGCTTTCTGGCGGATTGCACATTGGACGACGGGCGCGAAGTGACCGCCCATTGCGTCAACCCCGGTTCGATGATGGGGCTGGCGGAGCCCGGCATGAAGATCTGGCTGGAGCCCAACGATGATCCAAAGAAAAAGCTGAAATTCGGCTGGCGTCTGGTGGATCATGAAAACGGCCACTTCACCGGGGTCGATACCTCGGTTCCCAATCGGGCCCTGCGCGCCGCACTTGAAGTGGGCGAAATTCCCGAGCTCGCCGCCTATAAAACCGTCCGCCCCGAGGTCAAATATGGCGAGAATAGCCGGATTGATTTCCTGCTCAGCGAACCCGGCTTGCCGGATGCCTATGTCGAAGTCAAAAGCGTGACCCTGTCGCGCCAACCCGGTTTGGCTGAATTCCCTGACAGCGTCACGGCGCGGGGCACCAAACATCTGGGGGAACTGGCGAACATGGTGGATCAAGGCCACCGCGCCATCATGCTCTACCTCGTTCAACGCACCGATTGCACCCATTTCGAATTGGCTGGCGATATCGATCCGGCTTATGCCGCCGCATATGAAACCGCCCATGCACGGGGGGTTGAACGGCTGATCTATGACACCCTGATTACGCCAAACGGCGTCAAAGTGGGGAAATCTCTGTAAACGTCGGCTGTCGTGCCCCCTCTAGCTCTTTCTGCACAAGCAGCGTAAAGAGAGCTAAGCGCTGAAACGATGGAGACTCCGTTGAAGAAAGACCTACGCGGCCGTGTCACCAAGGACGGCATCCGTATTTACGAACCGTCCGATTTTGCCGGCATGAAAGTCGCGGGCACCCTTGCTGCGCGCATTCTTGATGATATCGGGGCGCATGTGGTCCCTGGTCAAACCACCGGCGAGATCGACCGGCTCATCACGCAAATGGTTGAAGATGCAAACGCAACCTCGGCCACGATCGGCTACAAAGGCTACCAGCACGCCAGCTGTATCTCGGTCAATCACGTGGTCTGCCACGGCATCCCCGGCGACAAAAAACTCAAGGATGGTGACATCCTGAACATTGATGTCACGGTGATTGTGGATGGCTGGTTTGGTGATACAAGCCGCATGTTTGTGGCCGGTAAACTGCCCCGCAAAGCAGAACGGCTGATCCAAATCACCCATGATTCGCTGATGAAGGGGATTGAGATGGTCAAACCGGGCAATACGTTCGGTGACATTGGCCACGCGATCCAATCCTTTGTCGAAGCGCATCGCATGAGCGTCGTGCGTGATTTCTGTGGTCACGGTCTGGGTCAGGTGTTCCACGCGCCGCCAAACGTGCTGCACTATGGCCGCCCCGGCACCGGCGCGGTTCTCGAAGAGGGCATGTTCTTTACCATCGAACCGATGGTGAATCTGGGCCGTCCAGAGACCAAAACACTGGCCGATGACTGGACCGCCGTCACACGCGACAAATCCCTGTCAGCACAGTTTGAACATTCCGTCGGCGTAACCGCCACCGGGGTCGAAATTTTTACGCTCTCGCCCGCTGGTACGTTCCACCCGACATACACAAGCTAAACAGGTCGTCCCGGTTATTGCACCAGCAAAGCCGGGACATCTGCCATATCGTGAAACACTTCGGCCCCAAGCGCGCGTAAGTTGGCCCCGTCCGAATGTTCCGCATATCCCAGACACCGCATCTCGGCCCGGATCGCAGCGGTTACTCCACTGGGGCTGTCTTCGATCACCACAGGGTTTGACGCCCCGAACTGTTTAGCTGCAGCCAAGAACAAATCCGGCTCGGGTTTTCCAACACCAAGGGTATGCGCCGAAAACATGCGCCCCTGAAACCGATCCCAAAGCCCATTCTGGCCAAGCGTGATCAGCATTTTATCCTCGCTACCGTTCGAGGCCACGCAGCAGAGAATACCCTGAGCATCAAGATTCTCTAGCAGCGTCGGAATACCCGCAACCAACGGCACCCCAGCGCGCAAGCCCGCATAGGTTTCTGCATAGATCTCATCGATCCAGTTTTCCGGCAGATCCGCCCCCATGCCTTGCGCTTTTTGCTTCACGCCACGCATCGTCCCACCGACAAAATGTGCCATGCATTCAGAAAGAGTCAGCGACACGCCGTAGCTCGCCAAATTGTCCGCCAAAACTTGGTTCGACACCACTTCGCTATCGACCAATACGCCGTCACAATCAAAAATCACTAAATCATGCATCAATGCCGTCCTTACAGGTTCGATCCCTGTCTAAGTCGCATTGCAAAATCTGCCAAACTGACACTCGGCGCATTCCTGCCAGAGGTGTTTCAGTCCGAAACATCCCGCCACATCAATGCGATATGTGTATCACCGTATTTTCGCGTGTCCTGCAACGAAAACCCGTCCGGCGCGCCCATTGGCTGGCTTTCCTCCCAGACAATCAGCGCATCATCCGCGATCCATCCGCCTTCTACAGCCAAGGCCAACGCCTTTTGGCCCATGCTTTTGCCATACGGTGGGTCCAAAAACACCAAATCATACGGCGCATCTGGATTGACGCCCAAACGCGTGGCATCGCGGCGGGCCAGTTCTGTCTGGTCTTTACTGCGGGTGATGTCGATATTCTTGCGGATCAACCCCTGCGCCACACGCCCGTCGTCGACAAAGGTCACATGTTCCGCCCCACGCGACAGCGCCTCAAGACCCAGCGCGCCCGTGCCTGCAAACAGGTCCAGCACCCGCGCCCCGGGGATGGCCCCCGTGTGGGTCAGGACATTGAACAGACTTTCGCGCACACGATCAGTGGTGGGGCGCAAATGTGCGCCCACATCCCCTTTTCCAACCGAGGCCAATGCGCGGCCCCGAAACTCTCCGGCTATGATCCTCACGCTTTTAAAAGCGGTTTCAGGTCAGCCTCGGGATCGGCTACAACAGCGCGATCAGCGGTCTTACCCGCATCAATCAAGCGCTTGCCGATCATGTAGGCGCGCGGATCATTCATCGCATCCACAGCCAGCAACTGTTCGCCTTTGTAATACCAGAACGAATTGGTCAGCCCCTCGCCCTTGCGGGTCACAACGTTATCAAACCCAGTGTTCAGGCCCGCAATTTGCAGTTTCACATCGTACTGATCGGACCAGAACCAAGGTGTCGCGACATAATCTTTGTCCGCACCCATGATATTCTGAGCAACGATTTCCGCCTGATCAATTGCGTTGGGTACGCTTTCCAGACGAATACGGCCGCCTTTGTACGGGAATGACGCACAATCCCCTGCCGCCCAAATCGCCGCGTCCGAGGTCCGGCCATGCGCATCGGTCTTGATGCCGTTTTCCAACGTCACTCCGGCCATTTCCGCCAATTCAACCGACGGCGCAATGCCAACTCCAACAACGGCAAAATCGATTTCTATCTCACTGCCATCGGTCAATACGGCCCCGGTCACTTTGCCGTCCGTACCGACCAGATGATCCAGACCGATACCTTCGCGAATGTCAGCACCGTGGCTGGTGTGTAAATTCCGGAAATAGTCACTGGTTTCCGTCGCCGCGACACGTTGCAAAATACGATCGGCCATCTCAACCAAGGTCACCTGAACGCCGCGCTTGGAACAGACCGCTGCTGCCTCTAGCCCGATGTACCCGCCGCCAATGATCAGCGCGCGCGCACCCTCTTTGAATTCAGGTGACATCGCATCCGCATCTGCGAGATCCCGAACCAAAAATACGTTTTTCAAATCGCCACCGATTTTGGCAGGCAACCGGCGTGGGTCTGACCCGGTGGTCAACGCCAGGTGATCATAGGATATCACCTCATCCCCAACAGTGACCGTTTTAGCACCTGCATCAATGGCCGTGACCCGTTGGCCCAGCTTAACCGTTATATTCTGGTCTTCGTAGAAACTGGCCGGGCGCAGAAACAAGCGCTCTAACTCCATATCACCCAACAGATACGCCTTGCTGAGCGGCGGGCGCTGATACGGCAGAACCGGCTCGGCTCCGATCAGGGTAATCTCACCGTCAAATCCATCCTTGCGCAACTTTGCGACCAAAGAGGATCCGGCCTGACCTGCTCCAATTACAACAACATGGCTCATGGGTATTCTGCCTCACAGGAATTTTTGTGGTCTCTGGGTTCCGCTCAGCTATATGCGGCATGAAACGAAACCGCAAAAAAAACGTGAGGATATTTCGGATGATTTCGATTGGTGAGCACCTGCCTGAGGCGACTTTAACCCAAATGGGAGCCAATGGCCCTGAACAGGTGTCGATTTCAGATAAGACCGCTGGACGCAAAGTTGTGATCTTTGCCGTGCCCGGCGCCTATACGCCAACCTGCCATTCAGCCCATGTTCCCAGCTTCATCCGCACCAAAGATCAGTTTGATAAAAAGGGTGTTCAGGAAATCATCTGCCTGTCGGTCAATGACCCCTTTGTGATGGCGGAATGGGGCAAGGTTACAGGTGCCTCTGAGGCCGGAATATCCATGATAGCAGACGCCGAATGCACATTTACCGACGCTATCGGCATGCGCTTCGACGCACCACCTGCGGGGCTGGTCGCCCGTTCACTGCGCTACGCGATGCTGGTCGAAGATGGCAAAGTAATGGCCCTGAACATGGAGACACAACCCGGCACATGTGAGCTGACCGCAGGCGAGGGATTGCTTGACGTCATCTAAGCTAGCGGGCTGCAATCTCTCGGCCCAATCCCAGTCATCGGGTGGACCCTGCCTCGCTCAGCCGCTTTCGCGTGGCTGGGCAACATTTTTCCTAAACGCCGATTAGGCGGGCGAATTTAGGTCGTTTTGGGTCCGTTACGTGCGAATCAACACGCTAAACCATGGCCTCCATCTTACGGGCCAGCTTAGCATCCAGTGCGCTCAGACCATCAACTTCGTGCGTGGTCAGCACCACAGAGACCGTTTTGTAGACGTTCGACCATTCGGGGTGGTGGTTCCACTTCTCAGCCCAAATCGCTACGCGGGTCATCCAACCAAAGGCGTCGACGAAATTCTCAAAGACAAAGGTCTTGGTGATCGCATCGCGCCCTTCGACCATCTGCCAGCCGCATTTGAACAGCGGATCCAACAAAGGGCCCCGGGTTTCTTCGGACAATCGTTCCGTCATTGCTGTTCCTCCACTTGAACCCGCTTGAATGGGCCATAATCCGTCAGTAGCTCTATCTCTTGATCGACCGCCTCTCGCTCGGCCTGCAAATACCTATCGATGGCATCGGCAAACCCCGAATCGCCCACCCAGTGCAAGCTGTGCGTCTGGGTCGGCAAATAGCCCCGCGCCAATTTATGTTCGCCCTGCGCACCGGCTTCGACTCGCTGCAAACCCTCTGCGATCGCCAGATCAATCGCCCGATAGTAGCACAATTCAAAATGCAGGTACGGGTGATGCTCAACACAGCCCCAATATCGGCCAAACAGGGTTTCGCGCCCGACAAAATTCAACGCGCCGGCCACATAGTGTCCGTTACACTCGGCCAGCATCAACACCATGTCGTCAGCCATGATCTCGTGTGCGATGTCGAAAAACGCCCGCGTCAGATAGGGTGACCCCCATTTGCGTGCCCCGGTGTCCTGATAAAACGTCCAAAAGGCATCCCAGTGTTCTGACTTCAGCGTATCCCCGGTGAAACTCTGGATTGTGCCGCCAAAGGCGTTGGCCTGCGCGCGTTCCTTGCGAATATTCTTGCGCTTGCGGGACGACAAAGCCCCCAGGAACCCATCAAAATCCGCGTACTCATCGTTCAGCCAATGAAATTGCTGCGTCGTGCGGGGCATCAGCCCCATCTGTGCGCCAATATTGGCCTCTTCCTCAGTGCAGAAAGTGACGTGCAGCGAAGACACTTGATTGTCCGCCGCCAGTTGAACCGCCCCCTGCACAAGCGCTGATTGCCCGATGCCCTCATACCCCGGTCGCACCAGAAACCGCCGCCCCGTCGCAGGTGTAAACGGCACCGCAACCTGCAATTTCGGGTAATAGCGCCCCCCGGCCCGCTCATAGGCATGCGCCCAGTTGTGATCGAATATATATTCGCCCTGACTGTTTGACTTGGCATACATCGGCGCAACCGCAATCAGCATCCCGTCCAGGTAGGCGGTCAGATACTGAGGCTGCCATCCGGTGCCGCGCCCCACGGATCCGCTCTGTTCAAGAGCCCGCAGAAAGCGATGGGTTGTAAATGGATCAAGCGGACGGCCGCCCTCTGCGACCTCAGGACAAGCACAGGCGTCCCAGTCCTTGGCTGCAATTTGATCCAAAGAGCCAACGACCTGAATTTCGATCTGTGCCTGATCCATACTTCCCCCGCGCGTTCCTTGATTATGTGTGGTGCATCACCACACGATCAAGCGGGATGTGCAGCCAGATACTGTTCAAACGTCACGTTTGCCGCAACTTTCCGCGCCTCTGCCTCTGCTTTGGGCGAACAGACCGTCCAACATAAGATCGCCGCCCCCTGCGCCTTTAGCTCGGCCACCCGTGGGCGGTCCAGATCGGGCGCTTCGTGACTGATGAAACTGCATCCGGCACGATCATAATCCGGGATTTCACGCAGATGATCGCAGGTCGCGGCAGACAACGGCCAGTCAGTTGGGTCATACGCACTAGTCACCAGCCCGCGCGCGATATCTGGGGCGAGCTCGGCCATCAATGCCGTGCTGTGTGGATTGAACGACATCACGGCAACGGCGCCTGAATACCCTGTCAACGCCGCAGCGGTTGCCCGCTCCAAGGGACCTACATTGGGGCCCATGGCCCCGTCTTGATCCTTGAGTTCAATCAACAAGGGTACTTGGCCCGCCACCAGTTCCAGTATTTCGGGCAAGGTCGGAATACCCTCGCCATCGCCCCCGGCCAGTCTCACGGCTTGGGCCTGATCCGACTCTAACAGTCGGATCGCTCCAACCTGCCCGGTGAGCCGCGTCATGTCATAATCATGGAACACCATGGCCTGATCATCACGGGTCAGTTGCAGGTCAATCTCGATACCGTATCCCGCAGCAATCGCTGCGCGAATGGCCGCGCGGCTGTTTTCAGGCCGCCCCCGTTTCACGTCATGCAACGCACGATGCGCCAGCGGCACACCCAAAAAGACCGAGGGCAGCTGAGTTCTCATTTGATCTGGAAAATCCCGTCAATTTCCACCGCAACGCCCAACGGCAACGACGGCGCGCTGACCGCAAACCGTGCATGGCTGCCGATCTCATTGCCCAATGCTTCGACCAAAAAGTCCGAGGCACCATTGATCACCTGAGGTTGCGCGGTGAAATCAGCGGTCGAATTTACAAACCCGCCCAGTTTCACAACCTTGACCAACCGCTCCAAATCGCCACCACAGGCGGTTTTGACCTGCGACAACAGATTGATGGCGCAAACCTTGGCCGCAGCCGCGCCCGCGTCCACATCCATATCTTCGCCGACCGTGCCAGTGATCAAACCAGTGTCGTCCTTAGAGATCTGCCCTGAGACATAGACCAGATCGCCCACCTGTACATACGGCACATAGTTGGCAGCCGGCGCCGGGCCATCCGACAATGTCACCCCAAGGCTTTCCAGTTTTGCTTCGATACTCATGGCTCGCGCCCTCCCAAACTTAAATTCAGGCGGACGCTAACCGGGAATGCCAAGCACGAAAAGGCAAATCCTCATCCCTCGCGAAACGCTTTGGTGAAATAGTCAGCCAGCGGTTTCAGAAAGTATGACAAAGGCGACCGATCGGCTGTGCGGATATAGGCTTCGACCGGCATGCCGGGGATCAAAACCGCGCCTTTAGGAAGTTTGCTTTGCTCATCTTCATTCAATTCGATCTCGGCCCGATAATATGAAATCCGGCTCGCTTCATCCTCGAAAGCATCCGGGGACACCAACTTAACCGTCCCTTCCAGCTCGGGTGTTTCGCGCTGATCAAAGGCAGAGAACCGCAAGGTCACAGTCTGACCAACAAACAGTTTATCAATGTGAATGGTTTCGATCCGCGCCGCGATGACCAGCGGGCGATCTTGCGGCACCAGATACAGCACAGGATCTGCCGGGCGAATGACCGAGCGCGGCGTATGCACGCTCATCCCGTACACGATCCCTGAAACCGGGGCGGTGATATCCAGCCGATCCATCTGTTGCTTCAAGGATCGGCGCTGTTCGGTCAGCTCCAACTCGCGGAACTGCAAATCACGCAGGGTTGTAATCGCTTCTTCGCGCTGCCCAGTGTCCAGCTTGAGCATCTCAATATCAAGCTCAGTTATCCGCCCATCGGCCGAGGCCTCGCTGGCGATCAGCTCACCCAAAGTCCCCTCCAGGTTCGCAACCGTTCGCAATAGGCTCAGCACCGTACCCGCCTGCGCCAATCCCTTGTCCAACAGCTTTTTCTGGTTGGTCAATTCCTGATGAATCAGTCCCAATTGCGTATCCAGAGACACCTGTTGCGCCTGAATGCCCTCAATCTGGCTTTGAATTTGCCCGCGACGTTTTTCTAGCTGCTCAATCTCACGCGCGGTGCTGTCCCGACGTGCAAAGAACAGTCGCTGCTGCCCTTCGATCAGATCGACCACTTCCGGACGATCCAAGGCCGCATCCAGCAGCACCTGACTAAACTGGATCTGATCATTCCCGTCCCGCTCGGCCTCAAGCCGTCCGCGCCGAGCAAGGAATTCAAACAACTGACCTTCAACAATCAGCAACTGAGAGCTCAGCATATCATCATCCAGCTGAATCAGAGGCGAGCCAACTTCTACGCTATCCCCTTCTTTGACCAGAATTTCGGACACGATCCCGCCGTCCAAATGCTGAACCACCTGACGATTGCGATCGACTTCGATCCGGCCAGTGGCGATAATTGCACCAGCGATCTGTGATGTCACAGCCCAAACCCCAAACCCGCCAACGAGCACGGCCAAGCCAATCATCCCTACTATGATCGGACGCCTTGCGGACCACTTGTTCTGGCTCATCGCACACCCCCTTGCCCGGTAGAGTTCTGAATTGTCTTATGGTTCGCAACCATTTCGCGCAGCACATCGTCCTTTGGACCAAACGCGGCCCGCGCACCGGAATCCAGCACCAACAGCGTATCACATTCCTGAATCGCCGCAGGGCGATGCGCCATGATCAATACCGATTTGCCGTTGGCCTTTAGCGTTTTGATCGCCTGATTCAGCGCTTGAGATCCCTGATTATCAAGGTTCGAATTCGGCTCATCCAGAATGACGATCACCGGATCATCAAACAACGCCCGCGCCAGACCAATCCGTTGCATCTGACCACCAGACAACCGCCCACCACCTGCGGTCAATCGCGTATCATACCCATCTGGCAGGCTGACAATCATGTCATGCGCCGCAGCCATTTTTGCCGCTGCAATCACCTTCTCTGCATCTGGCTCTGTGCCAAGACGCGCAATATTTTCCGCCAGCGTCCCCTCGAACAGCTGCACCCGCTGCGGCAGGTATCCAATGTGTTGCCCCAGATCGTCGTGGCCATATTGCTCGATTGCGGCCCCATCCAAACGAATTGTGCCCCCCGCAGGACGCCATACCCCGGTCAAAGCCCGTGCTAGGGTCGATTTACCAGACCCCGATGGCCCGATAACACCCAAGGCTTGGCCCGGCTTGACCTCAAAGCTCAGCGTCTTCAATTGCGCCCGCGTGTCACCTGGCGGCACAACCGTCAGGGCCTGCACCGACAACTTGGCCGCGGGTTTTGGCAACGCGGTCCGGGGCTGTTCAGGGGGCATTTTACCCAACAGCTCGGACAGGCTTGTCCACCCTTTCATGGCCCGCTGCGCAACTTGCCATTGGTTAATCAACATCTCGACAGGGGCCAACGCCCGCCCCATCAAAATGGACGAGGCAATCATCGCCCCCGGCGTCGCCTCGTTCTGCAACACCAAATAGGCCCCAAGACCCAACATGGCGGATTGCAAAAACAACCGTAGTGTTTTGGTCAGCGATGTGAACGACCCACTGACATCGGTCGCTGCAATCGTTTCAACCAAGGATTCATCGCGGGCAATTTTCCACCGATCAAAGGCCGCGCTGCGCATGCCCATCGCCTGAATCATCTCGGCCTCAACCCGCAATTCCTGAGATGTGATCGCCGCGCGGTTCGTCGCAATCAACGCCTTTTTCGCGGGCGTTTTTGAAAAGAACTGGTTCAGCAAGGCGATAACGACCAACACAGCGCCGCCCCCGATGGCCAACATCCCCAACCAAGGGTGGAACAGCGTAATCCCGAACAAAAAGATCGGGGTCCAAGGCAAATCAAAGACAGAGGTCAAGACCGGCGACGATATGAACCTTTGAATAGATTCCAGATCAGACAACCCGGTTTGCGCATTGGCATCCGGCGCAATGGCCGATTGGCGAATCATTGCATTAAACACACGGCGATCCATCGCCGACTGAAACCTCGCCCCTGCGCGCGCCATGATTCTCGCACGGGTGTGATCCAAAACGCCCATAACGCCATATAAAAAGACCACCAGCAGCGACAACGCGACCAAGGTTTCTTCGGATCGACTCCCCAACACCCGGTCATAGACCTGCAGCATGTAAAGAGGGCCGGTCAGCATCAACAGATTGGCAAAAGCACTGAAAACCCCAACAATCCAATACAAATGGCGACTGTCTCGCCGCGCAGATCGTAATTCTTCTATGCCATTTTTGTCGGGAACAGATCTCATTAAATTGAATTCCACTTTTTTGCCATGCGCCCAAGCTTAAGGTATGCACATGTAAAGATAAAAGACTGCAATCTCGTGACCATAAATTTTTGAGGCCTGTGTCTGGCATGCACAAGCAATCCACGTGGTTTCATGTTTCTATAGGGTCTGATAGTCAGGCGGCACCATGTTAATCGGATTTGAACTGAATGAGAATTCCCTCAGGAGCACTTGGCCGCGCAATCGCGTTGATCCTCACTATGGGTGTGGCTGCTTGTGCACAGCAAACGCCCGAGCAAAAAGCCAGCGGCGAAATCTTTGATCCCTACGAAAAGACGAACCGATCCGTCCATTCCTTGAATCGCGGCATCGACAAAGTCTTCTTTCGTCCTGCGGCCAAAGGCTATGTCAAAATCATCCCAGATCCGATGGTGACCAGCTTTAATTCTTTTGCCGAAAACCTGTCCTTGCCGGGGCAGACCGTTAACTACCTGCTGCAAGGCAACTTGCGTGAATCCGGGGTCGCATTGGGCCGGTTCGTGATCAATTCGACCGTTGGGTTTGCCGGTTTGGCCGACCCAGCCACTGATTTTGAACTGCCGCCCGTGGATACCAATTTTGGCGAAACGCTGCATGTCTGGGGCGTTGGCGAAGGGGCCTATCTCGAATTGCCCCTTTATGGCCCGTCAAACACACGGGATGCCGTTGGCGTTGTCGCGGATTTCTTCACCAGCCCTCTCAAATTTGCACCGACCAACCCTGTCGACAACATCGGATTTTATGCTGACGTTGTCCGCCGCATGGGCAACCGGGGCCGATATTCAGATACGGTCGATTCCATTTTGTATGGCAGCGCAGACAGTTACGCCCAAGCGCGCTTGATCTACCTCCAGAATCGACGCTTTGAACTGGCAGGCGACGACGAGGATGCCTATCTAGAACTTTACTCGGACCCCTATTCAGACCCGTATGAGGACCCTTATGCCGAATAATGCCTTTTCCCGCCGGGCTTTTATAAGCACGTCTCTTGTTGCTGCATCCACGATTGCCCTGCCGTTCCCGGCATTTGCTCTGTCTGAAAGCAGCGCCAAATCGTTGATTGAATCGGTTGTGACAGACATCAACAAAGTCATCGATTCCGGGAAATCAGAAAACGCCATGCTGCGCGACTTTGAAAAGGTCTTTGTGCGCTATGCGGACGTGTCAATTATGGCCCGCTATGCCCTAGGTGTTGATGCCCGAAGCGCCAGCAAATCACAGCTCAAAAGCTTTACCAAAGCCTTTCAGGGTTACATCTCACGCAAATACGGCCGCCGATTCCGTGAATTCATTGGCGGTCAAGTGACCGTTAAAAAGGCACGCAAGATCAAAGCCGGTTACGAAGTTAAGAGCTCTGTAAAACTCCAAGGTCAAGCACCGTTCAACGTGACCTTTTTGGTGTCGGGCAAATCTGGCAAAGACAAGTTCTACAACATGTATATCGAAGGCGTGAACCTGCTGCTGACCGAACGCACCGAAATCGGTGCGATGCTGGATCGTCGCAAAGGTGACATCAACAAGCTGACCAAAGATCTGTCCAAGGCTGGGTAATCCCCAACCCGAGACCAGACACGATATCAAAGGCCCCTATTCAGGGGCCTTTTTTAGTTCCCGCCAAAAATATCCTTGAGCAGCTTATCGACCGCTTGCCCAAGGTTCTTCTTCTCTTTCTTGGGCTTTGCTTCAGGCTCTGGTGTCCGGGTTGCAGGCTTGGGCGCGCGCATCGGCAAGGGACGCGGTGTCAAACCTTCGTGCACCCGGATCATGGTTTCGTGCCAGATTTCCGCAGGCAAACCACCGCCGGTTACCCCCTTGAGTGGGGTGTTGTCGTCATACCCCATCCAGACACCGGCCACATAGTCCGCGCTAAACCCAATGAACCATGCATCTCGTGCGGCTTGTGTTGTCCCAGTTTTGCCAGCGATCTGCCAGCCCGGCAGCGCCGCGCGACGCCCTGACCCGTCAGACACAACCTTTTCCATCATCCAAATCAATTGCTGCGCCGCTTCGGCCTGAATGACGCGTTCACCGATGCCGCCACCTGCATCCATCAAAGACGCATCGTCACCCATCAGTTTCAGCTCAACCAACCCATAGGGAGTCACCGAAGACCCCCCATTCAGGATACCCGCATAGGCCCCAGTCATTTCGATCAAGGTGCTTTCAGATGCGCCCAATGCCAAAGCCGGGCCAAGCGCCAAATCGCTATCAATGCCAAAATCACTGGCGACCCGGCGCACAAGATCCCGGCCAACAGATTCCGACACCTTCACCGCAGGCACGTTCAACGAATCCTTGAGCGCCCGCACCAGAGTCACCTGCCCATAGTATTTGTTGGTGTAATTCTTGGGGCACCACTCGCCAGACCCCGGAATGTTCTGGCAATACGGTGCATCCATCACCGTATCCAATGGCGAATACCCCAACTCCAATGCCGTGGCATAGACAAAGGGCTTAAATGCCGACCCGGTCTGACGCATCGCCTGTGTGGCCCGATTAAAGGCCCCCGTGACCCGTGTCTGACGCCCCCCGACCATGGCACGCACTGCGCCATCCGCCGACATCACCACAATCGCAGCCTGCGCCTTGGACCCTTTGCGCACCTTCTCCTGAAACACGAACTGCATCGCCTCTTCGGCCGATGTTTGCAGGCGCTGATCCAACGTTGTGCGGATAATCACATCTTCGGTGGTGTTGCGGGTAAAGAATTCGGGCCCGCTCGACATCACCCAATCGGCAAAATACCCCCCCGCGCGCGCCGCAGCCGCAGCCGACAGCCTGGCCGGATTGTTCCGCGCGCCCTGCGCCTCGGAGGCGGACAGATATCCTTGGTCCTCCATCAATCCCACGATCACCCGCGCCCGATCTTGCGAGCGTTTCAGGTTGTTGGTCGGCGCATATCGCGTAGGTGCCACCAATAGGCCTGCCAGCATCGCCGCCTCTGCCGGTCCGACCTCGGCCGCCGATTTGCCAAAATATCGCTGACTGGCCGCTTCAAAGCCGCGTGCCCCCGCGCCCAAGAACGCCCGGTTGAAATAGATCGTTAGAATGTCATCCTTGGAGTATTTGACCTCCATCGCCATCGAATAGATCGCTTCTTTGACCTTGCGCCACAGCGAGCCCTGACGACAATCATCCTCATAGGCTTTCTCAGAATCCCAAGCCTCCGGGTCGAATGGCACGCCCAGGCACAGCAATTTGGCCGTCTGCTGGGTAATCGTAGATCCCCCATGCCCCGACAGCGGGCCACGCCCTTCGCTCAGGTTGATACGCACGGCACTGGCCACACCGCGCGGACTGATGCCAAAATGGCTGTAAAACCGCCGGTCTTCGGTCGCGACAACAGCATTCTTTAGATAGGGGGATACAGTGTCCGTGGTCACAACTCCGCCGAACTGGTCCCCGCGCCAGGCAAAAACCTGCCCCTCACGATCCAACAACGTCACCGACCCGCGCGCGCGCCCATCCAACAAGGCGCTCAACTCTGGCAGCGTGGAATAAACCAGCCCCACCGCGAGCGCGACCAGCAATCCAACAATCAGGCTGAGCCGCCACGTAAAGCCCCAAACCAAACCCCAGATCCACGAAAAGAACCGCTTGATCAGGCCAGACAGCCCGCCGCCCGTCTTACGCGGCTTTTTCCCGGCAGGTTTACGCGCGGTCTTCGCCGCACTTTTTTTCGTGGGTGTTTTTTTGGCGGACGCCTTGGTCGATTTCGGACTGGCAGCGGATTTGCCGCGACCACCAGAAGGGTAGCGTTTTTCCGCCACCAATGGTGGCTTGCGTCTCTTAGACTCACTCATGCTCAGCCCTGCCCGGTCTTTGCTTTTGCCACACCCTAACGTGATCCTCAGTGGGTGTTGAGGTGTTAATACCGCCCATTTCCCCTTTCTTTTACGCCTAGAAAATACGCAATCTCCACTTTTTGTGCAAAAATTGTGCGAATTTCCCTGTTTTGAGCCAATCTTCCCTTACGCAAGCGTTTCTTAAATGTTGGGGGCGGGGCTGAATTGCTGCAACTGCAAACACCATTGTTGCATACGCAGCACGAAGGGGACCCTATGAAACTCATCATTGCTACCATCAAGCCATTCAAGCTGGAGGAAGTCCGCGAAGCTCTGACCGACGCAGGCATTCGCGGCATGATGGTGACCGAAATAAAGGGCTTTGGCTCACAATCAGGCCATACCGAAATCTATCGCGGCGCTGAGTACGCGGTGAACTTTGTCCCGAAAATCAAACTTGAGATCGTCGTGCCCGCATCCATGACCGATCAAATCGTCGAAACAATCTCGTCCACGGCCAAGACCGGCAAGATTGGCGACGGCAAAATCTTTGTCCTCGACGTCGATCAAGCCGTCCGCGTGCGGACCGGCGAAACCAACGACGACGCGCTTTGAAGGAAACCGAACCTATGACTTTGATGAAAACCCTCACTCCCACCGCGCTGCTGATCGCGCTGCCCTCGCTGGGCTGGGCCCAAGACACCGCCGTTGACCCGAACGAGGTCGCCCTGCACACCAAATACATCCTGACCTCGCTGCTGTTCCTGATGGGCGGGTTCCTTGTGTTCTGGATGGCCGCCGGTTTTGCCATGCTCGAGGCGGGTCTCGTGCGGTCCAAAAACGTAACCATGCAGCTGACCAAGAACATGGCGCTCTTTTCGCTGGCGGCCGTGATGTACTGGCTGGTGGGCTTTAACCTGATGTACCCCGGTGATGGCTGGACCGTGACCGGCTTTATCGGCGCGTTCTCACCCACCGTGCTGGAAGCGGTTGGTCTGGAAGCCACGGAAACCGATCTTAGCTATGCCTCGGTCGGGTCTGACTTTTTCTTTCAGTTGATGTTCTGCGCCACCACCGCATCCATCGTGTCCGGCACCATGGCTGAGCGCGTGAAACTGTGGCCCTTCCTGCTGTTTGTTGTTGTCCTGACAGGCTTTATCTATCCGATCGAAGCATCCTGGCAGTGGGGCGGCGGCTGGTTGAGCGAGCTTGGCTTTAGCGATTTCGCTGGCTCGACCCTTGTGCACGCAGCCGGTGGTTTCGCAGCCCTTGCAGGTGCCATGGTTCTTGGCCCCCGTATCGGTAAGTACAACAAAGACGGCCGCGTTGTTCCCATTCCCGGTTCTAATCTGGCACTTGCAACATTAGGCACATTCATCCTGTGGCTGGGTTGGTTCGGCTTTAACGGCGCCTCGCAGCTGGCCATGGGCACCATCGGTGACGTCGCTGACATTAGCCGCATCTTTGCCAACACCAACATGGCTGCTGCCGCCGGTGCCATCGCCGCGCTGGTCCTGACCCAAGTGATGTTTGGCAAGGCCGACCTGACGATGGTTCTGAACGGCGCGCTGGCGGGTCTGGTGTCCATCACTGCCGAGCCACTTGCACCATCCTTGTTCCAAGCGCTGCTCATTGGTGCTGTTGGTGGTGTGATCGTGGTCTTTGCCGTCCCGTTCCTGGACCGGATCAAGATCGACGATGTGGTCGGTGCGATCCCGGTTCACCTGATTGCAGGTCTGTGGGGCACACTGGTTGTGGTCTGGAGCAATTCGGACGCCACACTGAGCGCCCAGCTTATCGGGTTCTTCTCGATCGGTCTGTTCGTCTTTGTTGTCAGCTATGTGTTCTTTACCCTCATCAAGGCCACCATCGGCCTGCGGGTGAGTGAAGAAGAAGAGATCAACGGTCTCGACATGGCGGAACTGGGCATGGAAGCGTACCCAGAGTTCTCTAAGGGCTAAGAAACACACAAAATCCAAGCACAGGCCCGGGCATCTGTCCGGGCCTTTTCACGTTTGAAACCCGGCCTGATACATGACGCGGTGCAGCAGATTCGCGAGGCCAGATTCAGGGGTAACGGGGCGTTCGCAGCGATAACCGCGGCAGTGCAGCACGTTTCATCCCGCCCGCCCGTCTGAGTCGATCCCGCGGTTTGGGGAGTTTGACCGTCATTCCGTACGATCCCGACTTGCTAAACCTGCGGATTTTGCACTGGCAATTTTAGGGTTTGGGGAGTTCGTAGGTGATTTTGTACGATTGCGCCCAATCGCCAAAGACACCGGTTAACGCGCCCAAAATTTGAGCGGTTTTTGTGAAAAATTCTATGCCCGTTTTGGCCACGACACGCCCATCTGGCGGCGGACGGTTACCCGCCAACAGCCGGATAGATAAACCCATTCACCGGGTAGGCTTTGCCATAATGGCCGGGGCGGCTTTCGACCTGGACCCGTGACCAATCGTTGTTTTTGGAGACGTCTTTGACACCCATCTTAAGCGACACCTTGTTGCGGTTCCAGTTGGCGTGATTGATGATGAGTTCCCGGTCGCTGATAACATCAGACACCACCGCCACATGACCCAAGGGCATCCCGCCTGTCGACCGGAACGACATGACAGACCCCACTTCAGGTTCCGCGCCACGGTCATAGAAATTGCCCGCCTGCCCCCACCATGTGTGGGCATTACCGCGAATTTGAATGCCGCTTAGGTTTCGCGCATAGGGAACGCACCAGACACGGTGCCCACGGGCCTGTTTTTGTTTGACCTCAAGCAGCGCCATCGACTGGCGTTCTGGATCGATCGTCGGCAACGTCGGACTTTGCGCACATGCCGATATGAGGCTGAACAGCCCCAACGCAACCGCAGTTCGGGCCATGCGGGGTAAACGCGGAGAGATCTTAGTCGGGGTGCGGATGTCTTTTTGCAAGGAACGTCACAGTCTATTCAGAATCATGCGAGACCTTAAGGTGAACCAATCTTAAATGAAAAGACGCGGGTCATGTCCCGGCAAGAATCTGCCAAAACAAAAGCCGCCCACAAAGATGCGAGCGGCTTTTTTGATTAATTTCTGTGGCTTAAGGCTCAGATACCTGAGTCGATGATCGCCTTGGCCAGAATGGGCACGGATTTTTCGTTCAGACCGGCGATGTTCATGCGGCTGTCGCCAACCATGTAAATGCCGTGCTCGGCGCGCAGTTTTTCGACCATCTCGGGCGTGGTGCCCAGACGCGAGAACATGCCCCGGTGTTGGGCAAGGAAACCAAACCGATCCGACCCGGACAGGCGCTGGAGTTCATCCGCCAATTGCTGGCGCAGGGCCAGCATCGACAGGCGGGTTTCTTCCAGCTCGGCTTTCCAATCGGCGCAGAGTTCGGGGTTGTTCAGAATGGTGGTGACAACACGCGCGCCGTGGTCTGGCGGGAACGAATAGTTCTGGCGGTTCAGGAACGACAGGGTCGCTTGGTTCAGCGCGGTCTGGCTGGCGTCATTGCTGACGGCCATCAACAGGCCGGTGCGTTCGCGGTAGACCCCAAAGTTCTTGGAGCAGGACGCCGCGATCAGGCATTCCTTGACCGAGGAGGCCACCAGACGGGTCGCCTGTGCGTCTTCGTCGAGACCATCGCCAAAGCCCTGATAGGCAATGTCGATCATCGCCACGAGGTTCTTTTCGTTGATCAGATCAATCACCGCCTGCCACTGAACGAGGTTCAGGTTGGCGCCGGTTGGGTTGTGACAGCAGCCGTGCAACAGCACAACGTCGCCTGCGTTGGCTTGGCCCAGATCCTCGATCATGCCGTCGAAATCAACGCCACGGGTTTCGCTGTCGAAATAGCGGTAGGGGGCCACTTCGATACCCAGATAGTTGAGGATCGAAATGTGGTTGGGCCATGTGGGGTTGGACACGAACACACGCGCCTCGGGGCTGGCCATCTGGATCAGTTCAAACGCCTGACGACACGCGCCGGTGCCACCGGGGGTCGCGGCGGCACCAACGTTTTCACGGGCCACGGCATCGCCAAGGATCAGTTTGATCATCGCGTCCGAATAGGCCGGATCGCCGGTCAGGCTGACGTAGGCTTTGGATTCCTGTTCTTCCCACACGATCTTTTCTGCGGCTTTGACAGCGCGCATCACGGGCGTCACGCCATCGGCGTTTTTATAAACGCCCACACCCAGATCGATTTTCGTGTCGCGCGGGTCTTCGCGATACGCTTGCACAAGAGCCAGAATCTTATCTGCTGGCTGCGCCTTGAGGTTCTCGAACATCAGTTCTCTCCAGTTGCGACGGGCAGGGTTGGGAATGCACCCCATTCAGCCCAGGAGCCGTCATAAAGCGAGTAGTCGGATTTGCCCAAGCGATGCAGGGCAAGGGATAGGATCGCGGCGGTCACACCAGACCCGCAGGATGTGATGGCGGGCTTTTTCAGGTTGACGCCGGCGCGTTCAAAGATCGCGCGGGTATCATCGACCGACTTCATCGTGCCGTTCTTGGTGAGCAGATCGCCAAAGGGGACGTTCTTGGATCCCGGAATGTGGCCCGATCGCAGCCCCTCGCGGGGTTCGGCGGCTTTGCCCTGAAACCGGTCAGCAGCGCGGGCGTCGATGATTTCGTGATCGCCCAGTTTGGCGGCGGCTGAGACCTGTGTCACATCGCGCACCAGATGGTTTTGCACCCGCACTGTCATGTGACGATCCCGAATCACGGGGGGCAGATCTTCGATTTCGCGCCCTTCGGCCTGCCATTTGGGTAAGCCACCGTCCAGCACGGCGATGTTTTCTTGGCCCATCAGTTTGAACAGCCACCAAACGCGCGCGGCTGACATCAGCCCAGCGCCGTCATAGACAACAACCTGATGCCCGTCGCCAACGCCCATGGCGCGCATACGGGACATGAATTTCTCAACCGGGGGCACCATATGCGGCAGGTCCGAGCGGTGATCGCTGATGTCGTCGATGTCAAAAAAGCGCGCGCCGGGAATGTGCGCGGCGTCATATTCCGCCTTTGCAGTCCGGTTTTGTGCCGGCAAATACCACGACCCATCCAAAATCCGCAGATCCGGATCCTTGAGATGAGCGGCCAGCCAGTCGGTGGACACAAGAGTTTTCGGATCGTCCAGCATGAGAGCCTCCCCTATCGCACACTTTGTCCCTACAACTGCGCAGGTGCAGGTTCAAGATTAGATGCCTATGAAGAACAGGTATTCAAAAAATCAAAGCCCTTCGTCCAAATTATCTGTCTCTATGTGACGAAATGTACCCAGAGACATCACATTTGACGAGGAATGACGCCTTTGGCCTGCAGCGCATTCAACACGTCCAGAATCGTTGCAGCCGATACATCGACCGAGCCTTGCAATTGCACCCCAACGCCGCCATCCCCGATTTCCCGCGTGCCGCCGGTGAAATTCTGCGGCGTGAGCGAGGCCAGTTCCGGCGGCAGGGTCAGGCAAATGGGGTGCTGTTCGAGAAAGGCGTCGCTGGTTTCAACAAACGTGTCCTGGGCCTTGGTCATGAAGTCGCGTTGATCGGCGACGCCATCCGCCGGATCCTTGAGGGCCAGAGCCAAGTCTTCGACACCGAAATACAGACACTGCCCCCGCACATTCACCGAGGCCGCCGCCGTCAGGCTGATGATTTCGGAAAACAGCTGTTCGCCACGATCAATGGGGCGCAGTTTGTCCCGATCGCAGGCATAAAATTCCGCATGGAATTGCCCCTCGACCGAGAGGCTGTCGCCCTTGGCCGAGATCAGGATTTTGGGGTTAGACAGGCTGAGATTACAGCTGTCGACAAACGGCTCTTGCGGAAAGGCGCTGCGCGCACCCTGTTGCAGCTGCCGCAGGTCCAGCATCACATCAAAGCCTAACCGGGATGGGGTTTGATCGGACAGATCCAAATCAACGGTATAGGGCAGTTCGGTGTCCTGCACCTGAACCGTTTCCGTCAGGCGATAACTGACCTGATCCGCCTGTGCCGCCGGTGCCCACAGGGCGGTTGCTGTCAGGCCGCAGATCACGGTCTGTCCCACACCGCGGGGCCACATCTTAGCAAACATCATTGCGTCCCCTCCTGCTTTTTTGCCTGCGCCAGCAACAACAGATCCACCAATGTGGTCGCGCTGACATCGAGCGATCCGTTCAGGTAGGCCCCGATGCCGCCCTTGCCGATCTCATGCGTGCCGCCGGATCGGAAATTCGGCTCTAACATTGCCAGTTCCGGGGGAAGTTCGGGGCAGATGGGGTTTTTGGCCAGCACCTCGGCGCTTTTCTCGAGGATCAGGGTTTGTGCCGTTTCGGTCAGGTTCAGCACATCCGCGACGCCGCCCAGAAACCCGGTTGGGTCCAGCGTCACGTCAACGAGTTTCAGCACAAGGCACTGGCCTTGGACCTCGGCGCTGGCCTTGGCTTGGAAATTGACGTTTTGCCCCAACAGCAACGCCCCCCGGTAATGGGTTTTGGGGTCATCATCATCGCACATGAAAAACTTGGCCTGAAACTGTCCGCTGACGGCGATGGCTTTGCCCTCGGCGTGGGCCTCGGCGATGGCGAGCGCATATTTTGCCTTACAGGTTTCTTGCAGAACGCCGGAAAACAGCCCCGGCGCGTTGGCCTGCACGTGGCGCATATCCAACACAGCCGCGATGCCCATCCGGGTCTGGCCCGCCTCGCGCAGGCGGATGTTCAACGCATAGGGAATATGTGCGCCCTTGGCGGCCACGATACGCGAGATGGAGAGATTGAAATCCTCGGCATATGCGGGCCCGCAGATAAGGCAGAGGGCCGCGACCATCAGCGGGCCGCCCATTTGGGAAAGAACACGTCGAAATTGGTCAGCGGCCCGTCCAACAAACACGTTTCGGCCGATTGAAATGTCAGGCAAAATCGCCCCCACAGAAAAGAAATCTATCTTAACCTAGCAGCCCTGCTTTGTATCCGTCATCCACTAAATCCCACGCCACGTGAACACCGCCCGTCAATGTCCTGGATCGGTGGGCTCCAAGGGGATGGGCTCACGGGGGCCCAGCTTGGCCTCGATCTGTTTGCGGCAGTTTTCCAAACCGCCGGGACCACAGTCCAGTTTTTCCCCGTCAATGTACGTGGAATAGGTACGGACGAGGACTTCGCCTGTCTTAAGGTCACGGCCCGTGTCGATCTGAACCTCGTAGTTTTTGCCCTGAACAAAGAGCAGCGTCTTTTCACCGGTCCACGCCATTTCATTGCCAGCAGGCGTTATGCCAATAGATTCCGCATAGTCTTCGGTGATGGGATCGCAGGCGGTCAAAAACATGAGCCCACCACAAAACACTGTGGTCGAAATAACACCACGCATCATGATTTCCTCCAAATTTTTGGATGTAATCAGTCTGTGGGGAAGATGGTTTTATGTCAACAAACACAACCCGAGGGCGCTATTTCACAGCTATAGGCTGAGCCACCGTGTCGGCCCGCAAGGGTTTAGCTGTGGTCTTTCATCAGGCGGGATTTCTGGCGGGACCAGTCGCGTTTGGCTTCGCTGGCGCGTTTGTCGTGGTTCTGTTTGCCCTTGGCGATGCCGATTTTGATCTTGGCCATGCCCTTGTGGTTAAAATACATAACCAGCGGCACCAAGGTCATGCCTTTGCGCTGTGTTGCGTTCCACAGATCAGACATCTGTTTGCGCGACACCAACAGTTTGCGGCGGCGGCGTTCTTCGTGTTTGAACACCTTGGCCTGCGCATAGGGCGCGATGTAGGAATTCACCAACCACAGCTCGCCATCATCAACCGCAGCATAGCTTTCGGCGATGTTTGTGCCGCCCATACGCATGGATTTGACCTCGGACCCTTCCAGAATGATTCCGCATTCCAGATCGTCGTCGATCGCATAATCGTAACGCGCACGCCGGTTTTCGGCGATTACCTTGTAGTTGGGGTCTGATTTTGTCTGAGCCATAATAGTGGCAGACTTAGGCCCCCCTGCGCCCCTGCGCAAGTCGCAGCTGCGGCATTTGTATAATCCCGTGTCTTGGATGCTTGACAGAGACGCGCGCGCAGGCGACGTCTGCGTCACGGTTTCTGATGGGGTACGTGCCCCTGAGGGATGAAAAAGGGAATCCGGTACGGTCTCGCAAACTAACTCCGGAGCTGCCCCCGCAACTGTAAGCGGTGTGTCTGCCCAAATTACCACTGACCGAGGACGCCGGTTGGGAAGGTTGGGCCAGACAGGACACCGCAAGCCAGGAGACCTGCCGTATTCACGGGCTTTGCCCATCCTTATCCCCCCGGGTGATCCGGGGCCAAACCAATGCCGTCGGGTGTGACGGTAAGGAGTATAGACTATGCATATCGAACCTGGCGTCGTGACCGGCGCAAAACTGTTGCTCAGCTATGGCACGGCTGCGGGCGCGGGCCTGATGGGCTTGAAAATGACCGCCGACAGCATGCGCGACAGCGGTGCCGTATCCTTGATCGCGCGCAGCGTGCTGACCACCGGATTGGTGTTTACCTTTTTTGAAATCCTGCCGCACTTTCCGGTGGGTGTATCCGAGGTGCATTTCATCCTCGGCTCGACCCTGTTTCTGCTGTTCGGGGCTGCGCCTGCGGCCATCGGATTGGTGGCGGGTCTGTTCATTCAGAGCTTTTTTCTGGCGCCGTTTGATCTGCCGCAGTTTGGCATGAACATGACCACCCTGTTGGTGCCGCTGTTTGCGATGCAGATGCTGGCGAAAAAGATCATCGCGCCTGACACCGCTTATGTGGATCTGAAATACACGCAAGCGCTGGCGCTTTCGACGGCGTATCAGGGCGGCGTTGTTGCGTGGGTCGCGTTCTGGGCGTTTTATGGTCAGGGCTTTGGTGCCGAGAACCTTGCTGCTGTGACCGGTTTTGGCGCGGCGTATATGCTGGTTGTTCTGATCGAACCGCTGGCCGATCTGGCCGTGTTGGCCGGGGCAAAATCCTTGCGTGACATGACCCGTTTTGGGTTGTTCACACCGCGTCTGCACAGCGCCGAGTAAGCCAAATCAGCGTGCCGCGTTAAGTTGCGCGGCGCGCCTTTAGGGCCTGTATGATCCCGATCAGGCTAATGATGACCCAGAAGCCTTCCATCAACACGGACGGCAGGTTGAAATTGTGGCTGAGCGAATAGAGCAGCAACAGCGCGCCAAGCAGGTTGACCACAGGAAACATCAGATCCTCGGAATTCAATATCCGGATCTGCGTTGCGAAATAGGCAAACGCGATAAACAGCGTGCCCACAGTGCCCACCAGATCTGGCCAGCTTAGCGATTGAAACATACCCGCCCCCTTGTCTCGCGTCTCATTTTCTGCGCGACATCTAGCGTGGGGCGACGCCCTTCACAACGCCAGACGGGGCGACATCCTTGGCCAGAAAATCCGCCAGCATATCAAACACCAAACGGATGCGCCGGGCGGTGTGCAGCTCGCGATGTGTTGTCAACCAGACCGGAAAGCTGACTGGTTGCAGGTCTGACACGACCTGCTCGACCGCGGTGCTGCGGCGGGCCACTTGGTCGGCCATCAGCGACAGGCCCAACCCCTGTTCCACCATCGCCCATGCGGCAACGCCCGAGGCCGATCCCATGCGGAAATTGTCAGGCTGCAACGTGACGCCCTGATCGGCAAAGAATTCCAACATGCGCGGCACTTGGCCAAAAGATACGAAATCATGGGTTTTCAGGTCCTCGACCGAGGTCGGACGCCCGCGCCGGTTCAAATAGCTAGGTGCGCCGTACAGCCCCGCCGTCGCCTCGGCCACCAGCCGGGCAATCAGATCCGGCTGTTCCGGGCGCACGTGGCGAATGGCGATATCGGCCTCGCGTTGCTGCAAATCCCGGACATCATCGGCAGACACCAGATCCACCACCAGCTTTGGCGCGATCTCACGCAGGCGCAACAGGACGGGCGGCAAGACATAGGCACAGTATACCTCGGACGCGGTGATGCGCACTGTGCCCTCGATCGCCTGAGACTGACCGCTTGCGACCAAAGACACCCGCATCGCCGCATCGCGCATGGCGCGCGCATGATCCAGCAGCTCGGCCCCCGGCTGGGTCAAGATCAAGGCCCGGCCTGTGCGTTCGAACAGGGTCACGCCCAGCTCTTCCTCTAGCGCGGTCACTTGGCGGCCCAAGGTGGGTTGCGTTTGCCCCAACACCCGCGCGGCGGCTGACAGCGACCCTTCTTCGGCCGTGGCCAGAAAGGCGCGGATATGGGACCAATCAAATGAGATGCTCTGCCAGTTCATGCATTTGTGTATAGCAACCGTGCATATTTCAGCAATTCATCATTGATCTTTGCATAGGTAAAACCAGCGCAAAGGAGATTTGAACATGATCGAGCCAACAGCATTCTGGGACAGCATCGCGGAGAAATACGCCAAGCGTCCGATCACGGATCTGGAGGCCTATCAGTATTCTCTGGATCGGACCCGGACTTACCTCGCCCCAACCGATCACGTGCTTGAGCTGGGCTGTGGCACCGGCTCAACCGCGCTTTTGCTGGCGGACAGCGTGGCCCGCTATATCGCCAGCGATCTGTCGCCCAAGATGATTGAAATCGGCCAAGCCAAGGCCAAGACCCAAGGAATAGACAATGTGGAGTTCATTGCGACGGATGTATCTGATGCGCAGCCTGCGGGCACGGTTTATGATACAGTGCTGGCCCTGAACCTGCTGCATCTGCTGCAGGATCTGCCCACGCGCCTGTCTGAAATTCACGGCCTGATCAAACCCGGTGGGCTGCTGATTTCAAAAACCGTCTGCCTGCCCACCAAAGGCCTGCCGCTGAAGTATCGGCTGATGAAGGGCATCCTGCCGCTGGCGCAGATGTTGGGCAAAGCGCCCTATGTGAACTTTATGACCACAACCAAGTTGGAACAGATCATTGCCGCGGCTGGGTTTGAGATCCTTGAAACCGGCAGCTATCCGGTGATGTTGCCCGGCCGCTATGTGGTCGCGCGCAAGATTTAGGGCAAAGCGCGCTGTGCGGTGTTGGGGTTAACGGCGATCAAAAACCGCGATCATCTCTTGTCTGAGACGTGCAACATCTTCGTCCACTGTCGCGGTTAGATCGCACTCAAAGGGTGGCAACACCTCGATCCGGACGGTGCCGCTGTGGGGAAAGAACTTGCCGCGCGGCAGCAACCTGTCTGAGTCCAGAATGACAATCGGGCGGATGCTGCGCCCGGTGTCCCGCGCCACCAGCACTGCCCCGGCTTTGAATTCGCCCAACGTGTCGGTGTTTGTGCGCGTCCCTTCGGGAAACAGGACCACCGACCGGCGATCTGGCATATCGCGCACCGCCTGTGTCAGTGTTTCCAACGCCAGCTTGCCGTTGCGGCGATCCACTTCGACCAAGCCCGCGCCGGTGAATCCGGTGCGCAGGAGGGCGGCATCGCACAGCTCTTTCTTGGCGGCGAAGGTGAACCATTTTTGATCTGGCACCACATCCATCAAGGTGAACCCGTCCAAATGGCTGAGGTGATTGATCACAATCAGGCTGCCGGTGTCATCGCGCAGCGCGCGCCTGTCGGCCTCGGACATTTCGACCCGGATGCTAAGCAGCCACAACAAGCGCGAACAGGCCCGTTTGACCAGTCTCCAATACCAGCCGCGAAACCCGGTGCGGCGCGCGCACAACAGCGGAACAAAGGCGATGAACAGGAAATAGAACGGCCCAAGGACCAGCAGCACAGCGCGTTTGGCCAGCTGCGCGATCTTCATACTCCCTGCGCCCTGTGGGTTGGGTTGATCTGCCATGGCATATGTTGCTTTCCCCCGTCGGGATGGTCAGGCGATATAGGGCCCGCAGGCCGCGTGTCGGGGTCGGGTTTGAAACGCAGTTTAGCCCAGCTTGGCGTGCACCTCATCCAGATCAATTTCCGCAATCGGCATTTTATTTCCGGGGTTCTCAAAATCGTATTTGAACAGCTGGAAATCACGTTTGAAGATTTCATACACCAGATGCATCGACAGATCGTCGAAATAATCCTCGACCGGGTGGGCGCGTTTGGGGCCGTGGCCTTCTGATTCGTTGAACCGGGGGATGGTTTTCAGATCGACCGCATGGGGGGTGTCGATGTTGGTCAACACCCGCTGCATGCCCTCGTTAAAGCTTTCGGTCCAGACGATTTCGTCGTAGCGACCGCCGTTGGCGATGAAGGTCGACACATGACCCGAGACCGCAGACCAGTGAATGTCTGGGTCCATCGGGCGGCGCCAGCGGATGGTATCACGCGCAAACAGCAGGAACCGGCGGAAACTTTGGATCTGGTCAAACTCTTGTTTGCCGTCATCGCCCCCGACTTCGATCCCGTATTTGTAGATCAGGGTGGGCACCAGATTGCCGCGATAGCGCCGCCCGTTGCGCTGAATGCCGCAGATTTTGTCGAAAAACGAGCTGAGGATTCGGGTGTAGGGATTGCGCACACAGGTGAAGGCATAAGATTTATGCGCCAACACGTTGCGTGTGATCGGCCCCTGACTGTCGTCCCGCGCCCATTTGTGCATTCCGTCTTTGGCGTCGTGGATATCGCCATCGAAAAATTCACCATGGTCGGAATAATACATGATCTGACCAATGGTCGAGCAGGCGCATTTCGGCACCACGCGATAGACCACACTTTCGCTTTCCGTCATCCAGACGCCGGGAAAACCCATCTGCCTTGCCTCCTATCCCTGTTTCGCCGTACCGTGGCCACAGGTGTGCTTGCCTTAAAAAAGCAAATAAATGCTGTTTATTCAATCGGTCTTCACCTTTATCAACGTAAACAAAGAACACAAATAGGGATAGATCGTTTCCAATATGGCAAAAATTGCCTACATCCTGCTGTGCCACAAAGATCCGGATGCAATTATCATGCAGGCCGAGCGGTTGACTGTGGCCGGCGATTACATGGCGATCCACTTTGACGCCCGCGCCAAGCCCGAGCATTTTAAAAAGATCAAAGACGCGTTGAGCGACAACCCAAACGTGACCTTTGCCCGCAAACGCATCAAGTGCGGCTGGGGGGAATGGTCGCTGGTTCAGGCGTCGCTGTATGCGGTGCAGGCGGCGGTCGAAAATTTCCCGCGCGCCACGCATTTCTACATGCTGTCGGGCGATTGCATGGCGATCAAAACCGCTGAATACGCGCATAAGTTTCTGGACGAAAATGACAAGGATTTCATCGAAAGCTTTGACTATTTCGAAAGCGACTGGATCAAAACCGGCTGGAAAGAAGAGCGGTTGGTCTATCGCCATTTTTTCAACGAACGCACCCAGAAAAGGCGGTTCTATGCCGCTTACAATCTGCAAAAACGGTTTGGCCTGAAACGCGACATCCCGCACGATCTGCAAGTCATGATTGGCAGCCAATGGTGGTGCCTGCGGCGGCGCACTGTGGAATGGATTCTGGATTTCACCCGCCAACGGCGCGACGTCATGCGGTTTTTCCGCACCACCTGGATTCCGGATGAGACCTTTTTCCAGACCCTTGTGCGCCACCTGATCCCCGAGGACGAGATCGAGGCGCGCACCCTCACCTTTTTGATGTTTTCCGATTACGGCATGCCGGTCACGTTCCACAATGATCACTATGATCTGTTGCTGGCTCAGGATTTTCTGTTTGCCCGCAAGATCAGCCCCCAAGCCAAAGAGCTTAAGGCCCGTCTGGGTCGGCTTTATGCGGCCCATGATGTTGGGTTCCAGATCTCGAACGAAGGCACCAGCCTGTATAAATTCCTGACGGGTCGTGGCCGGATGGGTCGGCGGTTCAGCATGCGGTTCTGGGAAACCGAAAGCTCGCTGGGGCGCGAGCGTGAGTTGTTGATCGTGGTGTGCAAGAAATGGCACGTTGCCAAACGTCTGTTGGAACAGATCCGCCACGTCGCAAATGTTCCGACCATCGACTATCTGTTCAACGAAGAAAGCACCCCCCTGCCCGATCTTGGCGGCATCCAAACCTCGCTTGAAAAACGCACCCGCCACCGGCGCGCGCTGATGCGGATGTTGTTTGAATACTACAATACGGATCGGTTGGTGATCTGCATGGATTCCTCCAATCTGGATCTGATGAATGATTTTTATTCGGATCGCTCGATCACCCGGCTTTTGGAAATCGACTGTCATTTCAGCGACGAATATCTGACTGGCCACGCCCATCGCGTGGGGCTGGCCGGGGAACGCACGCCCAAAGCCACGTTAGAGCGGTTGCTGCCCACAATTCGCAACGACATGAACCATGAATCAGACCTTATTCGCGATGCGGGGTTCAACCGCTACCAGCGCATTCGCGAAACATCGACCGCCGAAGAGAATGCGCTTAAACTGGCTGAATTCCTGTCGATCAGCTGGGATCAGGGGCTGCGGCTTGCCCAGACGGATCACCTGTTTTCGGACTAAAATTCGGGGGCAAAATCGCCCCCGGATCACAGGCTTTATTTGAACGTCGCCACGCCGCTATAGCTGGCGATCAGGGGCTGTTCGTAGGCGAATTTGATAACAAACGTGTCGGTCTGGATGTTCTGACCTTTGTATTTTTCAAGCTTGTAGTCCTCGGTCACGCGCCCTGTGACGGTCACCGTGTCGCCGGTTTTCTTAGCGTCCAGAACTTTGAAATCCCGGCCCAGCTCTTCGTAGCCTTTGAAATACTCAAGGTATTCTTCGGGGATTTCCATATCGGCGTATTGCTGGACCTCTGCGGCGGTGAAATTGAACACGTCATCCGGGATGCCATAGCCGTATTTGGTGGTGTAGACCGCAGTTGCATCGGGCAAGAACATGTTGATCATCGGCGGATAGTTTTCCGCGATCAGATGGGTGTAAAAGCTTTCGACCAGACCTTTGGCATCGGCCACTTCATCCGCAGCAGCGGTTTGCGCTGCGACCAGCATAGCAAAGCCAACACCTGCCGCCGTGGCTTTTGCAACCGGACCTTTAAAAACACGCATCACGACACTCCCAATTCATTTACTGTCCAAAAAGACAGATAATAGCCACCTCCCCTCTCGGCAAGACGCGCGGAACAGATTTTTCGACAGAACCGGCAAACAAACGCCAACGGCCGCCCAGTTCCCCGAGCGGCCGCATGTTTTCAAAGGTATTTCAAGGCCTTGGGGCCAGCGTTATTTGCGCCAGGTATCCAACCACCGGCGGAACCGACCGCGTTTTTCGTCAATCGCATCGCCAGCCGCATAGAGGCCGTCCTCGACGCTTTCGACCATCGGATCGATCCGCGCCTCGCGGAAGCGACGCCAGCGCACATAGATTGCCCAGAACAGCGCGCCGAACACCACTAGGAAGATGATATTGAACCACGGGATGATCCGCACATCGGGGCTGTCCACCTGCCAGATTTTCACTGCGTTGGGAAAGATCGAGATGAATTCATTGCGCCAGCCATAGTGCCGCATCGCCACCCATTTGGGCGCCTCGGCCGAGGATTTCAGATCCGCCGCTTCGGCCTGTAGGTTAGACGAGTTCAGCTTGAAATAGGGTGGCCAGCTCCAACCCGTGTCTTCGTTGCGATAGACCATGACCTTGCCATTGGCCAACCGTGTCTGAATGAAAAACACATCGCGGTTGGGCGTGGTTGCATCGCTGCCCACGTCCTGCGCCGCCCAGAACAGGCTGTTCTCGCCCGGATCGATCCGCTTTTCGTAGGTGTCCGTGATCCGGACAAAATCATGCTTTGGCAACGTATAGTGCAGCGCCGCCGCAATCGTCCCCCAAAACAGAATGATGAACGCCCATTTGATGTAAGCCATGGTTCAGGCCCTCACATGAAATTCGAGAAATAAACAAGGAACGCAATCAGCGCCAAAGGCACCACATACACCCCCAAGATCAACTTGCGCCGGAACGAGGCATCGTATTTTTTCAACCCCCGCGCGACAAAAGCCTCGCGGTCGCCGGTGACACCTTTTTTGTCCCAATACGCCTCGAGCTTGTTGCGGCGCACGCGGCGAGAATACAGTGATACCGCGATATAGATCACCGTCAAGACCACCAACAAGGGGACAAGCAAGCGCAGCATTACAAACATTTACGGCCTCCTTACAGCGCCCCATGGGCCCACACGGGCAATCAGATCATCGGTTGGTGCGGACACATCGCCCTGCATGTCCGGTTCATGGCCAAACAGCGCCTCGCGCGCGCCCGCTTTGTCCACCTGATACTCTCGCGCAAGGAAATCAGCAACATAGGCCTTTTTCGACTCGGGCCAGCCCGCATAGGTGCGATAGAACAGCTCTTTATGACATATGAACAGCTGGCGCACATCCAAGGGGCACAGTTCCGCCAGCAGCATGTTGACCAGATCGCGGTGATCCGTGTCTGCCGCGCGCAGGGTGTAGAAATACGCCGGATGGTCGGAACTGATCCGCGGCCACCGCCCGCCCGAGCGCGCCCAGCTCTGGACTTGGGCCAGCGCGTGGTATTCATCGGGCAGTTGTTCCACGTGGCGGCGCGCCAGTCGGCGCATGTCGCTGCGGTCCAGATTGCTGAGATCGATGCCCGCGTTGGCCGCCGTGTCGATGGTGATAAAGTCCATCTTTTGTTGCAGGATCTGGGCCGCATCCACGCCGCGCGCTTTGACAATGGGTTCGACCAGATCGTTGTAGTCAAAGAATTTGGCGATCCGGTTCCGGTCGCTCAGATCAAACACGTATTTGATTGGCAGATCGTCGTCGGGTTTTTCACCGCTTGCGATAACTGCAGGATGTTCCAGATCCGAAAACAGATAGAGCCCGCCATAATGCGCCGTCCAGAACGCGCCCTGTTCAAACAGGGTCTGGCTTAGATGCACCGGGTTGCGGGTCACATCGCCGGTCTGTTTGGCCGCGCCGATCATATCCGCGATCAGCACGTCATCGAACCAAGCGTCTTCTTCGGTTTTGAAGCGGTCGACCATATTGCCCAGCTGTGTGGCGGTTTTCAGGGTGCCGCCGACGGTGTCGGCCTCGACCTCGACCTTTTTGAGATCAAAAAGGCGCCGGGGCGAGGTCACTTTGAAGACCGAATTGACAAGCTCCCCGGCGACCGCATCCGTTGCGGTCAGCGCGAACAGCTGGCTTTCGTTGTCTTCGATAAACTGGCGCAGGATGTCCCGCGAGGTGGAGAATTTGACGTTCAGCAGCGGCGCGCGTTTCTGTTCGGTTGTCAGCAGAATGAACTGCCGGTTGACCCCATTGGGGTTGAGGTAGAGCGGATCGCCCAGCTCATCCCCCACCTCGGGGGAATAGCCCGAGATATCGACATGGAAGTCGGTTAGGGTGGTGGTCTTACCGCTGAGATGCTGGAGCGCGCGGTTATAGCGTTCGATCAGGGCGGGGCTGGAGATGTGGACGAGGTTGCCGAACATCAGGCCCTTTTCAATCAATCTCTTCACGACATCTCCTTTCTTGTAAAACGGTAGCGACGCGTCCGGCCCGAGGGAGGGTACGGAACGCGCGCGCCCTGTGGGGCGGGTCGGGAAAATTGTGGATCATTCATCAAAGCCCAACAGAGATTTCTCCTTGTTCTTGACTATTCCGGCCACAATTGATGCAAAGCGGTCTTCTGCCTCCAGTTCAATATTCGTTGCTTTCGGTATCGCATTTATTTCCGCCCACATACTATCCCACAGTCTTTTTCGCTCAGCATCATTACAATCTACGCGCAAGAAGATTTCCGTAGTCATCTGAATTAGGGAGGCGATAGATTCTTTTGTAACTTCAATGGGAAGAGTTCCAGCCGTACCAGATGACAGACCATGTTTTAGATCGAAGCTCGTCAAATTCGACAATGCCTCGAACCTCACCACCAATTGCTTTAGCTCCGCTATTTCAGCTCGCTTCTCATCGTGAATTTTCATCGACTTTTGCAGTGCTCCTATCCTCACGTTGAGACTGCAGGTTTCGCCCTGTGGTTATAAGGGAAACTATTGTTGTCACGCATAACGTCACCACAGGTATTGCTACCAGAGTAACCAGTTCTTTATGACCAGCTATCCAATTTGAAATATCAGCGGTTGTGGTCATAATCGTCTTCCATCTCGTGGGAAAAACTCGGGCTCAGGAAATTCAGTTCCGGCATTAAAACCCTCTCCAATCACCACCCAAGCCCCCTCCCCATGGGGGGGAGGGGAGGGGGCTGCGCGGCAGGGCCGCGCTGGTTTGAGGCAGCGGGGGACTAGTGTTCAATATCCCGATAGGAGCAAAGGGGTGTTTCATTGCTTTGACCTGCCAATCACTTTCCCGAGCCAAAAGGTAAAAAGGCTAAGAGGGAACAAGACCACCATTGAGAACCCAAACACCACCAACCAAAGAAATGGCACCCGAGCGAAATCACTTAGGCCTCCGCTCATGTCAGCAATAACAAGAAACGACGCCAGACCCGTCAGCCCAAAGGGCAGGCCCACAGATGCCCATGCCGTTTTGCGCACCGCATTGCCCCACAGATCGTCGTCCTTGCCAAACCGCGCCCCTTGCACCAACGCCACGGGCACCGCGACCAAAGCGCTGGCCACACTGGTGTAGAATGCAATCGCCAACAGGAGCATTTAAGCTTTGCCCCCTAGATACCGTTTCTTCGCGGCCTCTTGGCGGCCGAAATCACGGGACCAGCGCATCGATGGCGACCTCGTCGGATTTGTCGGCATAGCGGAATTCGCTGTCGGCGTAGCGGTTGATTTCTTGCACCACCATATCCACCGTGATCGGCACCCGCAGGTCGGCGATCATGGCGTGTTTGGTGTCGTAATCCTGAAACAGGAACAGGTCGGGGTTTTCCATCCATTCGTCCGGCAGCTCAAAATCCATCGCGCGCACCTTTACCGCGTCGGTGATGTTCTTGATGGCGCGGCCGGTGAAGCGTTCATCTGCCTGTTGGATCGCCTTGAGGTAGGTGCCCAGCTTGGCAATTGTATTTAGCGCGCCAATTTGCCCCTCGACCTGTTCATAGACTTGCAACAATCCGTCCTCGTGCGGACGGGCGTGGCCCTCGAAACTGGCGGCGACGGCGCGTTTGATTTCCTGCGCGGCAAAGGCGGTGTGATCGCCCAGCGGGATGTCGTGGTTCTTGCCCATCAGCAGGTTCAGGATGTCAATGTAGTCCTCGCGCGTTTGTGGCCCATCGACCAGAAACCGGGCCCCGGCGCGTTGGCGTAGGGCGTCATCGACGTTTTCGGGATAGTTCGAGAACATGCCAAAGGTGCAATTGCCGCGCACGACGGTGTTGGCGCCTGCAAAGCTCTCCATCAAGACAGCGGTGATTTCGAGCTGCCCGGCTGAGGACTGACGATCGCCGCGTTTGCCGGCCAGTTGGTCGATGTCATCAATGGTGCCGAACCCAATGACCGAGGGGTCCAGAATGGTGTTGATGAATGCCTTGGCGTTTTGGCCCGACTTGCCCTGATAGCTGTCAATGTTGTCGGTGCTGAGGTTCTGATAGCGGAACGGGTAGCCCGCGTTCAGGCAATAGTCGTTCAGCAGCCCGGCCATCATCTGGATCAGCGTCGTTTTCCCTGTGCCCGGTTTGCCATCACCCATAAAGGTAAAGATGAAGCCGCCCAGATCGGCAAAGGGGTTCAACCGGCGATCAAAGTCATAGGCCATCAGCATCTTGGCCAGTTTCATCGCCTGATATTTGGCGATGTGGTTGCCGACGACCTCGTTCGGTTTCTTGAACGTCATCGTCAGGGTGGTGGATTTCGCTTTTGAGGCGGGTTCGAACCCGCGCAGGGTCAGGTCGTCTGCCTCAACATGCCATGCGGACCCGGCAAAACCTGCCAGTTGTGGAGCGCCTTGGGCCCGTTGGGCGGCCTTTTCCATCAACTGCTCGGCAAAGCCGCTGGCCGCTGCGATCAGATGCGCATCATCGGGGGCTTTGGTGGCCAGAACCTGATCCAATTCCCACAGGGCCCCGTGCAGGGCAAGCTGGCCATTGTCGGTCAGCAATTCATCAACCTCACCAACCTCGACCGTGACCTCGGACAGGTGCGAAGACAGGAGATAGGCCAGCGCATTGCCCAAGGTGTGGGCGGTAATCAGCGCCTCGCCGGTCAACAGGTCTGAGAATTCGGACTTGCGCGCAGGGGGCAAATCCCCCGCCAGATTGGCGCGTTTCAAATCGCCCAGCGCGGTTTGATCGGCGTAGATCTCGCCCATCGCGAGGGCAATCGAAATGGCCCGGCGCAGGGCATGCTGCACCGTCGCCTGCAATGGAGAGGTCAGTGCGTCGCCATCATCCGCCGCCTCGATCCGCTCAACCAGATGCACCCCATCGGTGCGCGCGGTGCGTCGTGTCACCAACCCCGGTGTGGTGGATCGAAACCGCCGCCGCGTGCCAACGCCCGGGCTGCGTTCCGCCGGAGCATTTGCGGAGGGCGCAACCGCCGTCGCAATCCGGGGGGCATGTTCGAACCCGCTCAGCAGCACAGTGGCTGCCGGGTAGTGTTTGCGAATGTCCGCTTCGGGCAATTCCATTTGGTCAGAATTCAAGCTCATGTCACGCAACCTCTTTTAACAATATTCAAATGCAGCACGTTCGGCGCGGCAGTCAGTACCGCAACACCTGCCCGGTGGCGCTGACCACAAATTTGCGCACGTCTGCGAACCCCGGCGGGTTCTGTTCCGCCAGCACCTGAAACGGGCGCTGGGGCAGGATGATCGACCGCTGCGTGCGCGTGGCACCGGTCTCGGCCCCCTGCCCGCCAAAGGGATCGAGGGCAAACACCTCGCGTTCAACGGTCGAGAACCAACCGGCGCGCTCCTCTACCACCTGCTCGCTTTCCAGCTCTTCTGTGGTCCAGGCCAGCGCCCAATCTTGGCCCTCTGGGGATTCGGCCTCGGCCAGAACCCGACGCAGGGGGCCGGATTGTTCGGTATAGGCGGACGAATACATCGGCCCCACGTGGATGCGTTTCAGCGACTTGGGGTGCAAATCGTCAAAGTCCTGATCAAAGCCTTTGGCAATCGTCAGCAGCTTTAGCCCCGCCATCGACTGCGCCATCAGATGGGCCTGCACCTCGGGCCAGCGGCGCTGATCCTTGGGCAGGGTTGTTTTGCCGCTGTCTTCCAGCTCCATCAGGTAGATGACCGGCAGGTTGATCTGACTGTCATAGACGGCCCAATGCAGCATAAACCGGCGCCGGTCGCCATCCGTGCTGATCCAGAAACATTCCGGGTCATTGCGCGCCCAGAACAGCTCACCCTTGAGCAGTTCCTCGTAATATTGCCGCTGGGACAGGGCGAATTGCAGCTTGGTCGGCACCTGTTGCTGGCTGATAATGGTGCGCACCATGTCATCCTTTAGCTCGGCCTCGGACGGCATGTTGGCCAGATGTCGCTGCGCCTGTTGCGCATCATTGGCCATGGTCAACAGTTCCGCTGCCACCGGAAAGCCGCTGTCGCGCTTGTCCATGGCAAGGCTGCCAAAGAACCGACCCGTATCCCGCCCAACCAGCAGGTATTTCATGCTGAGCGCGCGAAAGGTATAGAGCAGCCCCGACAGGTAGCGCGAGATGATCTTGACCTCTTCTTTAGAGACCGCGCCATCAGCTTCCATATTCGCGGCGACGCGCAACAGATGCACGGTGATCCCCTCAAACTTGCGGAAATACCGCCGCGAGGCAAAGGTGTCGGTCAGGCCAACGTGGTCATGCGCGGGGTCAGTCATGGGTACCCTTTTTGTCCGATTGCAGGCGATTCATCACGCCGACTGTTATTCCAGCGACACCGCCCGCAACGGCTGTGTGCACCCAGAATGCGACATCCAAGGCCCATTGCATCACCAGCCCTGTCGACACGCCCAGCAAAATGGCCACCGCATAAGATTTTAAAGTCGTTTTCATGATCACCTCAGGCCCATCTGCGGATAAACGCCCCCATAGGAGATAAAGGCCACAGCTACAGCTGTTTGAACGACAACGCCGATGCTGATCGCCAAGTTCTTTTTCGTATTCAAACTCTACCTCCTTCACACGGGTGACTACCTCTTGTCTCCGCACTCATTCCTTTAACCTCATGCGGCTGACCAGCTTAGCTGCGCCCACAATTGAAGTAATAAAAACCATTGATCCAACGCCCCATATCGCAGGGGAAGGCCACAGCTTGGCCAAAATTATGAGAAGCACACCAGCACACCCCAACTGAGCCAACCAAACGATCCACGAAGAAGGGGTGTTCGACCAAAAAGACCGATCCAGCACCCTTACCCCCCGTACAGGTTCTTATCGTGCTTCTCGACAATGGCGGCGAACCGGCGGGCAAAGCGTTCGTCGGCTTTGGCTTTCTTCTCTAGCACGTCACGGGCGAACACCATGTGGTCCTCGTGGGCGTCCAGCATGTCGGCCATTTTCTGGTTGGTCGCCGTGCCGATGGCGGCCATGGCGGTTTGCGCCTCTTGGTCGGTTTTCACGCCGATTTCGTTGATGCGGTGCGCGACGTCTTGCTGTTGCGCAGTTTTCAGCGAGCTGGTCAGCGCATCATAGAGCACCACGCGCTGCGCCGTGTCTGTCTGCAGTTTATTGATCAGCACCATCTGTGTCGCCGCTTGGTTCTGCAGGGAATCGACCCAGGTCTTGCCCTTTTCGATGTAACGCTCCAGCGTCTGGCTTTTGGCCAGCTTAACCTGCTCGTCCTGCACCAGAGCATTATAGCTCTTGTTCATTTCGGCCAGTTCAGTTTCCAGCTTGGTGCGCGCCGCCGCGTCCTGTTCCACCGCAATCTTGTTTTCCAAGGCGATGATCGCCGGGTCCATGCCCAGAATATCGGCGCGGACGTTTTCCAGCTCTTGCACCGTGAATTCCCGGTCATCCAGCGTCGAGGTCAGATTCACCTCAACCTTTTCGCGCTGTTCCTCGAGCACCGCCAACTGCCCTTCGAGCAGCTGAACGATCACATCCGACTTGGCGATCAGATCCTGCAGCTTGTCGTCGATGTTCGCGGAGCGGATTCGTTTCCTGACGCATAGAATCTGACTTGGCACCGGCAAAAATGCCAACAAAGCTCTCCCATCCGGTTTTCGAGCGCATCTCGTCGAAATCTTTGGAAAACGCGCTGGTCACATCGTCGAGGCCCATGATTAGCTCGGCAATATTGGCGTTCATCACGTCCGTATGGGCGTGCACATCCTCGAGCGTGGCATTTTCGATATCAATATCGGCCTCGCCCGCATCAATTTTGGACCGTGCAGATTCAATGCGCCCGGTCAGACCTTGGATCTTGGCCTGACTTTCTTTTACCTTCTGCTGCGTTTCCCGAATGATGGCATCAAATTCTGAGTCAGACACGGCTCAAATCCCCTTTTGTTACTGTAATACTCATTAGTTAGGTAATGTAACGGTGATTTACATCCCCCCAACACACTCTTTCCGCGAAAGTTTTGCAAACCTGCCTCAGAAAGAAAACACATATCTTTACCGCACAAACATGTGGCAAGCAGGTACACAGATCCGCCGATCATGCACTTTTTTCAAATTGCCCCTTGAACGAATCCCCGTTCCCGTTCCATATCAGATGCGCTTACGTTATTCCTATTCGACCACTGTCTCCCGTTTACCGGCACTCAGTCTTTCGATCCAGGCCGACTACGCAGGGCTACCGCACTCAAGCAGGTAGCAACATTATGGAGACTACGGATATGGCCACTGGCACCGTAAAATGGTTCAACTCTTACTAAAGGCTTCGGCTTTATCGCACCCGATGGCGGCAGCAAAGACGTGTTTGTACACATTTCTGCTGTTGAGCGTTCCGGCCTGACAGGTCTGGCCGACAACCAGAAAGTTACTTTCGACATCGAGCCCGGCCGTGACGGCCGCGAAGCAGCGGTAAACCTCGCACTGGCGTAAGCCTTTTTTCGAGTTAGAAATTCTGAAACGCGGCCCCTCTTTGAGCGGGCCGCGTTTCGCATTTTTGGGTTAATTTTTTCGCATTTTGCGACCAAACTGTCGGATGCGCCCTATTTGGATTGGCACACAGTATACAATGGTATCCCGATTTCCGTCGTAATTCGTTCACATTGTTAGCGCAAAAGGTCGCATAAAGGCAGATTTAGACCGTATACATACCTTCTCAAGCCCCCCCTATGCCGCCAATTGGGAAAATCACGACAGAGGAGGTCGCGCGTATGTCCGTCAAACAACCATTCACCGAGTTGCAGATCAAAAAAGCTGCAACCGGATTTTACGAGGGGAACAGTGTTCCTATCGCCCTGCTGAGCAAGGGCATTATGGTCGCACTGGTTCTATGGGCCCTGATGTTCCCAGCGAACGCTCAGGGCACACTCGGCAGCCTGAACAGCCGCCTGCTGCAGGATTTCAACGGTTTTTATATCGTCATCGTGGGCCTTTTTGCCTTCTTTCTGCTGGTCGTTGCCGCCCTGCCCCAAACCGGCAAGCGCGTAATGGGTACTCCGGGCGAAGCGCCCGAGTTTTCCAACTTCTCTTGGTTCTCGATGATGTTCGGCGCCGGTCTGGGTGTTGGTCTGATGGTATTCGCCACCGCTGAGCCGCTGGGCCTGTGGGGATCAAACCCCGTTGTGATCGCACAAGAGGTCGCGCCCCGCACCGAAGAAGCCATTCAAGCCGGTTTCCGCTACACGTTCCTGCACTACGGGTTCCATGCTTGGGCCATCTACGTGGTGACGGGCCTGTCGCTGGCGTATT
The DNA here is from genome assembly GCA_965183835.1 of Paracoccaceae bacterium. Taxonomy (GTDB): domain Bacteria; phylum Pseudomonadota; class Alphaproteobacteria; order Rhodobacterales; family Rhodobacteraceae; genus OMPR01. The sequence goes on from CBCYME010000010.1 coordinate 173,530, forward strand.
ATGCCTATACACGCAACATGCCCCTGACCATTCGGACGGCGCTGACGCCGCTGTTTGGGTCGCTGATGAACGGCGTATTGGGTCACATCGTTGACGTGCTTGGCGTAGTTGCAACCATTCTGGGTGTGTCCGTGACCATCGGCTTTGGTGTATCGCAGTTCGTGGACGGCATGTATGCCATCACCGGCGCGGAATGGATGATGGATATGTCAGGCGACGCGCCTGCACCCGGCACCGTTGGCCTGATCTCGGGTCTGTGCATGATCATGGGTCTGTCGATCCTGTCTGCGGTATCCGGCGTTGGTCGGGGTGTGAAATACCTGTCCAACCTGAACCTGGTTCTGTCGCTGATCCTGCTGACCACGTTTGTTGTCTTTGGCTCTTTCTTCTTTGCCATGACCACATACGCCAGCGCGTTCGTTGACTACATCCTGCACTTTACCTCGCTCAGCTTTGGCCCGTTCAGCCCACAGGACACCAGCTCGTTTGACGCGGCGCTGCCTGCCGAGGCGGCTGGCCTTGCCGACGCTCTGCGCGGTGGTGCGACCAACGTCTGGGGTTCGTTCGACGGCTTCAAATCCGGTCTCGAAGGCGAAGCGGCTGCTTTGTCTGATGACGTTCTGCAAGCGGCTTACGCGGCGGGTGAACCTGCGCGTCAATTCGGCTGGCAGGCTGGTTGGACCACGTTCTACTGGGCTTGGTGGATCGCATTCTCGCCTTTCGTAGGTCTGTTCCTGGCGCGCATCTCGCGTGGTCGGTCTGTGCGTGAATTCATCATCGGCTGCGTGTTTGCACCGGCGATGGTCTGCTTTGCATGGATGACCATTCTGGGCGGCACCGCGATTGATCTGGAACTGAGCGGCGCAGCGGAAGGGGCCATTGTTGGCGCCTCGAACACGGCCAAGCTGTTTGTTACCCTGCAGCAGATGATTTCAGGCGGGTTCCTGACCGGCATCACCATCATGTGTGTTGTGCTGATCATGACCTTCTTGGTCACCTCGGCGGACTCGGGCATTCTGGTTATGAACACCATCATGTCTGGCGGCGAGCAGGACACTGGCATCAAGCACCGCATCGTTTGGGGTCTGATCCTGACCGCTGTGATCGGTACCTTGCTTGTTGCAGGTAAATCCAGCAGCGGCGGCGACCCGATGGAAGCGTTGAAAAGCGCGATGATCATCGGTGCACTGCCCTTTACCATGGTCATGGGTCTGATGTGTATCGCCCTGACCAAGGCGCTGTATCGCGACAGCAAGCGCGAGCCCTCGGGTTCGGTTGCTGGCGCACCTGCCGAGTAAGCTGAGCAACAAGAAAACGACAAACGCCGAGCGGGGTCCCCTGCTTGGCGTTTTTTTGTGCCTGGTGGCCGCATCTTGGATCAGGACGCCAGCACAGATCAGCCGCTGGTGTTTCACACCCCAGTCGCCCACCAATTCGTCTAATGTTTAGGAAAATTAAGCCCGTTTCCACTGCGTGAGCCATGTCACGCCGGTGTGCGGGGAGTGCACGGGGGGGCGCACAGATGGCGCCCCCCGGCTTGTGGGATCGTCAGACCCCGTTAACGCAGCGCGCGGCCTTAGCCGACGACGTTGAATTCCGGCCCGTAGGGGTAGCCGGTGATGTTTTCGTTGCCGTCATCATTGATGACCAAGATGTCATGCTCGCGGTAGCCACCAGCACCCGGCTCGCCATTGGCGATGGTCAGCATTGGTTCCATCGAGATCACCATGCCCGGTTCAAGAACCGTGTCGATGTCTTCGCGCAGTTCCAGACCCGCTTCGCGACCGTAGAAGTGCGACAGAACCCCAAACGAGTGGCCATAGCCAAAGGTGCGGTACTGCAGCAGATCACGCTCTTCGAAGAATTCGTTGATCTTGTGGGTCACTTCGGAACAGCTGACGCCCGGCTTGAGCAGGGACATGCCGTATTCATGCGCGGCCACGTTGGCCTCCCAGATTTTCAGCGACGCGGGATCGACCTCTTGCACAAACATGGTGCGTTCCAGCGCCGTGTAATAGGCTGAAATCATCGGGAACGTGTTGAGCGAGAGGATATCACCCCGTTCTAGCACACGGCCGGTGACTGGGTTGTGCGCGCCATCGGTGTTGATGCCCGACTGGAACCAAACCCACGAATCCCGATATTCTGCATCGGGGAACCGCTTGGCGATTTCAAGTTCCATTGCGTCCCGACCGGCCATTGCCACGTCGATTTCGCGCACGCCAGCTTTGACCGCGTCGCGGATCGCATAGCCACCCACGTCAGCCACATTGGCGCCGTGACGGATCAGGGCAATCTCGGCCTCGGATTTGTGCATCCGCTGGCGCATGGTGGTCTCAAAAAGGTCAACCATGGTGGCGGGCTTGAGGAAGTCCTCCATCTTGTCGCGCTGCATCAGAGTCAGGTGGTCGCCCTCATAGCCGATGACTTTGCCTGGGCCCGTCACTGACAGAATCGCGCGCCAGTAGTTGTCACGCTGCCAATCGGTGTAGGTGATGTTGTCGGCAAAGCTGCGGCGCCATGGCTGGCCAGCATCGATCCCGGCGCTGATGGTGACACATTCGGTTTCGGTCACAACCAGACCGTAGGGGCGGCCAAACGAGCAGTACAAAAAGCCCGAGTAATAGGCGATGTTGTGCATCGAGGTGAACACGGCGGCGGTCGCGCCAGCGGCGTCCATACGTTCGCGCAGCTCGGTCAGGCGCGCCTCATATTCGGCTTCGGCAAATGGCAGCGGAGCCTTTACACCATTGTGATAACGGTAAAAATCGGGACGTGGTGTGGTGGTGGTCATGGGTGACCCTCCTCTTCAGAAAGGTCCTGGCGTTCAGGACAGAACTTGGGCGCATCCCCTGCGGCATGCGGCGACGCCATCGCCTGAGCCCGCGCGCAATTTGCCTGTGTTCGACGAGTCGCGCAAGCCCTTCATTTTAACGCCCCACCTGAGACTTAGTGAACGATCACCTTTACGTGGACTTAAATGAACAGTACTAGGTGGACCTAGACAAACACCGCGCCACCTGTTTTGTCGGTACGCGAACAATTTTTACTGCCGGAGACACCTACATGCTCGATGCTACCACCGATCTCAAATCGCTCTTGAAAGACCCAGAGCTGCTGGCGACCAAAGCCTATATCGGCGGCCAGTGGGTCGATGGTGACAATGGCACCTTTGATGTCATCAACCCCGCCCGTGGCGATGTGATCGCTCAGGTGGCCGACCTGTCCCGGGCACAGGTTGCCGGAGCCATCGCACAGGCCGAAGCCGCGCAAAAAGAATGGGCTGCCATGACCGGCAAAGAGCGCGCGATCATCATGCGCCGCTGGTTCGATCTGATGGTTGCAAACGCCGACGATCTGGGCGCAATCCTGACCGCCGAGCAGGGCAAACCCCTGGCCGAAGCGATTGGCGAAATCGGCTATGGTGCCTCATTCATCGAATTCTTTGGCGAAGAAGCCAAACGCATCTATGGCGAGACTATTCCGGGCCACCAGCGTGACAAGCGCATCACCGTGCTGAAACAGCCCATTGGTGTGGCCGCGTCGATCACGCCGTGGAACTTTCCCAACGCGATGATCACCCGCAAAGCCGCGCCCGCATTGGCCGCTGGCTGTGCGTTCGTGGCACGCCCCGCCAAAGAAACCCCGCTGTCGGCGATTGTGATGGGTGTTCTGGCCGAGCGCGCTGGCATCCCGGCTGGCGTATTCAACGTTGTGCCATCCTCCAGCGCATCGCAGATCGGCAAAGAGTTCTGCGAAAACCCCGGCATCCGCAAACTGACCTTTACCGGGTCGACCGAAGTGGGTCGCATCCTGATGAAGCAGGCCGCAGATCAGGTTATGAAATGCTCGATGGAACTGGGCGGCAACGCACCGTTCATCGTGTTTGATGATGCCGATCTGGACGCCGCGGTCGAAGGCGCAATGATGTGCAAATTCCGCAACAACGGCCAGACCTGTGTCTGTGCCAACCGGATCTATGTACAGGCAGGCGTTTACGATGAATTCTCGGCCAAGCTGAAAGTCGCGGTCGAGGCGCTGAACATCGGCGACGGTTTGACGGCTGGCACCACAACGGGCCCGCTGATCAATTCTGAGGCCATCGAAAAAGTACAGGAACACATCGACGATGTGCTGAGCAATGGCGGTGCGGTTCTGACCGGCGGTGCAGCACACGATCTGGGCGGCACCTTTTTCCAGCCGACCGTCGTCACCGGCGTCACGCAGGACATGAAAGTCGCACAAGAAGAAACCTTTGGCCCCCTCGCGCCGCTGTTCAAATTCGAAGACGAAGACGAAGTCATCGCGATGGCAAACGACACAATCTTTGGTCTGGCGTCCTATTTCTATGCCAAAGACCTGAGCCGCGTGTACAAGGTTGCCGAAGCGCTGGAATATGGCATCGTTGGTGTGAACACCGGCATTATTTCAACCGAGGTCGCCCCATTCGGTGGCATCAAGCAGTCCGGCCTGGGTCGCGAAGGCAGCCACCACGGCATCGAAGACTACCTCGAAATGAAATACATCTGCATGTCGGTCTAAATCAGACCTCAGGCGGGGCCATCATACCGGTTAAACGGGTGATGGCCTCGCGCCACGCCGCGTCCTCTGCGGGCGATAACCTCTCTCCCATCACATCCCGCAGGGCAGCCATCAGCGACTGGGCCGCCCCGTCCAATTGCCGGGATGTCAGGTTGAATCGCGCATGGCTCTGCGCCAGAGATTCCCCAAACCGCTGAAAACTATCCCCGTCCCCCAGACCGCGCACCGTGCTTGCCAGCATGGTTGCAAACATCTCTTTCTGCTTGGCAAAGTCCTTGTGAAATAGGGCCTCCACTTCGGGGAGGTTTTGAAACAGGTGAGAATAGAACCGTTCGGTCAGTTCCCCCTTGCGGGCGAAAACACGCGCGAAACCAGATTGAATTAATTTTATTTGCTGGGTGTTCATTGCGCTAAAACCTTTGATTGCGCAGCTGCGCATCTGACGGCGCTGCTTGGAGCAGCATTATGCATCCCCCTTGTTAACGAGAGGTTTCAGCCGGGCCAGTCACACAGAAAATCCCCCCGAAAACGAAAACCGCCCCGCACCAATTAGGCACAGGGCGGCGCGATACCGAGGGAGGGAGGGATATCGCCTTGGGAACCGTGCGTTCAATAATCCGCAATAAACGCACGGCCGAGGTTTCAGTTCACCGATTTCGCTTCGACCAGATCGGTCTCAACCGGTGTGCCGTTCGAAATTTCGATCCGGCGGGATTTCAACGCTTCGGGCACTTCGCGCTGCAAATCGATATGCAACATGCCGTCCGCATGGCTGGCCCCGGTCACCCGCACATGATCTGCCAGCGTAAAGCGGCGTTCAAAGGCGCGTGTGGCGATGCCACGGTGCAGATAGGTGCGCTCAGCCTCATCAGCCGTCTTTTTGGCTGCAACAACAAGCGCGTTTTCTTTCACTTCGACCGTCAGGCCAGCGTCCGAGAACCCGGCAACCGCAATCGATATCCGATAGGCATCAGCGGCCGTTTTCTCAATATTATAGGGCGGGTAGCTCGGCTGAGCCACGTCACTGTTCAGGGTCCGATCCATCAGATCGGCGATCTGGTCAAACCCAATACTGGCGCGGTGTAGCGGAGCAAAATCAAAAGTACGCATAGGTCGTGTATCCTCATCTTTGAGCGATGTACGCATGTGCCCTCCGGTCTGGACGGGCGGTTTTTCGTCATCAAATCCCGTTAGCGGCGATCCGATGTTATTGAGATGGGCACGCCCTAAATGGGTTTCAAGCCCCAATGGGTCGAACAAATTTCGCACCCGATTCAGACTGGCCCGGCCCCACCCAAAGAGCACATTTGCACAAGCGTCAGACACTCTGAATTACTGGATCTTGAATAGTCGAATGGCCAGCAATGCAATTGGAGACAGGATGGTCACTAAGGAATGCCACATTGAGTAGACAAAGAGCCATCGCGGTACTTCGGTTTCAGACCCGTGGTTCATCAAAACGTAGCGACCATTTTCAACGTAGCCGTTGATCGCGTCTCCACCTATCAAAACGCCAATAACCCAATAGCTGACGAAGTTCAGAGCGAAAGCCCAAATAATACGTTTCCGTGTGATCATATTGGGCCGCTATCACATATAAAGCTATCGCTCACCTAAAGGCTCAGCAGATTCTCGATCCAGCGGGTCAGGGGCGGACGAATTTGGCGCCTGTGTCATTGCGCCTGCCGCCAACTGTGATCCGGCTCACACCGGGAGGGGGGGCTTGATGAAACCCGTGCCCGGCGGCCAACTCAGCCCGCAACAGCACCAGAGATTCCTCGAGCGTGGTGCCCAGCGCGACACGGTCGCCTTGCACTTCGGCCTTGGCCGACACCACTGAAACGATTTGTGGGCGTCCCTGCGCAAACGAAAAGATCGGCGCGCCGGATGATCCGAAATCAACATCACAGGACATCACCAACACCCCTTGCTGGCGCGCCATGACCGAACAGACCTTTTGCAATGACGGCGCTTCGGCGCGGTCTTGTGCATAAGACACAACCCCGACGTCTTCGCCCTTTTGCGGCCGCGGTCCGGTTTCAAACGGGATTACGGTGGTGTTTCGGATTGGTTGCTCCAACTCTAACAAGGCCACATCATTGCGCACCCGTTCCGTCGAAACCTTACCGTCATAGACGTAATCCGGATGCACCACCGCCCGGCGGATATTGCGATAGGCCGAGGCCCGGCCCCGGCGCCATCCGGCCAAAAACTCTATCTTAGCCGGGTCATAGCGCTGCTTGGTGGTCTTATCGAACATGCAATGCGCCGCTGTGAGAACCAGATTGGGTGCAATCAGCGCCCCGGTGCAAAACCCCGACCCGTTGACGTCCAACCGGCCCACGGCCATCCACTCGCGCCCTGCATCGCTGGTATCAAGGCTTTTGAGCCCCGTATCCTGCGCAGCCGCAGCAAAAGGGATCACCATCAGCACCATCGCTTTGACCAAATTGCGCACGTGTCTCTCCGTTCATCATGCCGTTTCGTTTTGATACGGATGGCGTTGGGCGAAAATAGGGCGCAGGCGGGGCATCTCTGGATACCGAGCTCAGACCCGGTATTCGCCCTTAAAGCACACACCCCCCACCTGTTGCAGATGGGGGGTGAGAAACCGTCTTATTCATAGGGCATGCCTTTGCTCAGCGCAGGATCGGCACTTCGGGGGCGCGTTTTCCCTCGGCCGTCAGGGCGGGCGGTTGCGGCCCCCCTGTCGCCCAATCCAACAGCTCAACCGTGTGCACAATCGGCAGTTCGGTCCCTGATCCGATCTGCATCATGCAGCCGATATTGCCAGCCGCGATCAGGTCTGGCTTCTTTGCCTCTAACGTGCGGATCTTACGCGCCTTGAGCTGCCCCGAAATCTCGGGCTGCATCAGGTTATAGGTGCCGGCACTGCCACAACACAGATGTGAATCCGCAGGTTCCACCACCTTGAACCCCGCCCGTTTCAGCAGGGTCTTGGGATGGGTCTTGATCTGCTGCCCATGCTGCAGGGAACACGCCGCGTGATAAGCGACGGTCAGGCCCTTGTCCCCGCCCGTGGGCAAGTCCAGCGTCATCAACAACTCGCTGATGTCCATGGCCAGCCCCGACACCCGCGCCGCGTCTGCCGCCAGCGTGGTGTCATTGCGGAACATGTGGCCGTAATCCTTGACCGTTGTACCGCAGCCCGAGGTGTTGATGACAATCGCGTCCAACCCCTGACTGTCCATCTCAGCCGCCCAGGCCCGGATGTTCTTGGCCGCTGTTTTGTGGCTCTCGTCAGTCTTGCCCATGTGGTGGGTCAGTGCGCCGCAACACCCGGCCCCCTCGGCCACAACAACCTCGCAGCCCAACCGGGTCAACAACCGGATCGTCGCGTCGTTGATATCGGTGTTCAACGCCTTTTGCGCGCACCCTGTCATCAACGCCACCCGTTTGACCTGTTGCCCTTTGGAGGCAAAGCTTTGCGGATCGTCGTTACGGCTGACCGGCGGGATAGTCTTTGGTGCCATCTCTAGCATCGCCTTGAGCCGCGCATCCGGCATCAGGAACTTGAACGGGCGACCGATCTTGGCCCCCAGCAACGCAAGACGGAACCGTTTGGGATACGGCAGGATCTGCGCCAGCACCCAGCGCAAGGCCCGATCCGTAAAAGGACGCTGGTAATTCTGTTCGATGTATTCGCGCGCGTGATCCACCAGATGCATGTAATGCACCCCGGATGGGCAGGTGCTCATGCAGGCCAGACAGCTCAGACACCGGTCCACATGTTTGACGGTGGTGTCATCCGGAACCCGCTCGTTTTCCAGCATATCCTTGATCAGATAGATCCGCCCCCGCGGGCTGTCCAATTCATCCCCCAACACCTGATAGGTCGGGCAGGTCGCGGTGCAAAACCCGCAATGCACGCAACTGCGCAAAATCTCGTTCGAGCGCTGGATCGCCGGGTCCAGCAACTGTTCTGCCGTAAATGTCGTCTGCATGATTTACCCCATCAATCCGGGATTGAAGAGCCCGCGCGGATCAAACCGCGCCCTCAGGCCCTGTGTAATCGCCGCCAGTGGCGCCGGTTCGGGATGAAACATCGGATACTTGGCCCGCGTGGCCTGATCAGCCCGCACCAATGTTGCGTGTCCCCGAAGCGACCCGACCCGAGACCGAAGGTCCGTGCCCGCAGGCACACGCGCCCAGATCAATCCACCACCCCAGTCAAAAATCAACCCATCCGCCTGCAAGGCCTCGGCCACGGCGGGCGCGTCCGTTGGTTTGACCGAAATCCGCCAGACATCTCCATCCGCCGCATGAAACGCCGATACATCGCGTATACCGGCCCACATCGCATCTGCCGCGCCGATCCGGGTCACCACGCCAAAGCCGGCCACCACATGCATCATCTGCGCAGCACGATATTGCACCGACTCGGTAAAGCCTTCGATCCGCAACATCACATGCCCCTCGGCCGGATCATACGCCGCCCCTGACACCTCAAACGGTGAACTCAGCGCTGCCGACATTGCCTGCACCGCTTGGGTCACGTCAGGAACGGCAACCATCAGCGTCTCGTTCACTTCGGGCTGGGGCAGAACCTTGAACGATACCTCGCTCAGAATTCCCAGCGTGCCCCACGACCCCGCCATCAGTTTGACCAGATCATAGCCAGTCACGTTTTTCATCACGCGACCACCGTTCTTGATCACCTGCCCCGTGCCATCGACATAGCGCACCCCCAACAGGAAATCGCGACAGGCTCCGGCTTGCACCCGGCGTGGGCCGGACACATTTGCCGCCACAACCCCGCCAATTGTCGGTTCCCCCGTGGTGCCCAGCAACCCGCGAGGGTCCATTGGCTCAAACGCGAGCCTCTGCCCTTCAGCAGCCAATGCGGCCTCGATCTCGGACACCGGCGTTCCGGCTTTGGCCACCAAGGTCAACGCGCCCGGTTCATAGAGCTCGATCCCTTGCAAGCCCGAGATATTCAGCGCGGCCTCTGGCCCCGGCACACCGCGTGTTCCGCCGCCAACGATACGCACAGGCGCTGCCAACCCGGCCACGATCTCGGCCAATTCGGTTTCTGTTTCGGGTCTCATGTCACTCATCTTTTCAAAACTCACTGCGCCGCCACCTGCGTCTCCCGTCGGTCTTGGGATACCGACAGTGGGAATACCTTGGCTGGGTTCAACAACCATGCCGGATCAAACACATCCTTGATCGCCATCTGCGCCTCTAGATCCTGAGCCGTATACTGATGCAGCATCAAATCGCGCTTTTCGACGCCCACCCCATGTTCGCCCGTCAGACAGCCGCCAACATCCACGCACAGCTTTAGGATTTCCGCGCCGAATTCCTCGCACAGTTCCAGATCACCCGGCATATTTGCATCAAACAGGATCAGCGGATGCATATTGCCGTCCCCGGCGTGGAACACATTGCCCACCGGCAGGCCGTATTGCGCGCTCAGCTCATTGATCCGGCGCAACACCAACGGCAGCGCGGACACGGGGATCGTTCCGTCCAGACACATATAGTCATTCATCTGCCCCATTGCCCCAAACGCCGACTTGCGCCCCAACCAGATTTTGGCGCTTTCTTCGGCGGACTGGCTTTCGCGCAATTCAACCGGGTTGTGCCGTTTGGCGATCTCAACGATCTTGGCCAACTGGCTGTCGATCTCGGCCTCCGATCCTTCGACCTCGACAATCAGCAGCGCATTGCAATCTGGATATCCCGCCTTGGCAAAGTTTTCGCAGGCCTTGATGCACAGCGTGTCCATGAATTCGATCGCGACCGGCAGAATGCCTGATTTGATGATGTCGCTGACGCAATGTCCTGCGACTTCATTGTCATCGAATGCGATCAGAACAGGGCGCGCGCCTTCGGGTTTGCGCAGAATGCGCAGGGTCGCCTCGGTCACGACCCCCAACTGCCCCTCGCTGCCGCAGATCACACCCAACAGATCCAAACCACCCGCATCCAGATGCGCGCCACCGATTTCCACCACTGTGCCGTCCATCATGACCATGGTCACCCCCAGCAGGTTGTTGGTGGTCACGCCATATTTCAAGCAGTGCGCGCCGCCGGAATTCATCGCGATATTGCCCGCGATCGCACAGGCCAACTGCGACGAGGGGTCGGGCGCGTAAAAGAAGTCTTCTTCTTCGACCGCGCCTGTCACGCTGAGATTGGTGCGCCCCGATTGCACCCGGATGATCCGGTTTTCATAATCGGTGTCCAACACATCATTCATCCGCGCCACGCCCAGAATGGCGCAATCCGCTGTGGGCAACGCGCCGCCAGCTAAGGATGTTCCCGATCCGCGCGGCACCACCGGCACGCCTTCTTCGTGACAGATGCGCAGCACGTCAGACACTTCTTGCGTGGTGGAGGGCAACACCGCCAACATCGGCGGGCACTTGTACGCCGTCAGCGCATCACATTCGTACGCGCGCGTCTCTGCCTCTTTGTGAATCACCGCGTCTTTTGGCAACACGGCCAACAAGCGGTCCACAACCCGCGCCTTGCGGGCCAGAACCGCTGGGTTTGGTATCGGCATTTCCATCAGGCATCCTCCGTTTGGTAAAGTAATATTACCAATTGTACGGTCTGGCAAGTCCAACTGGTAAGGCGTACTGTTTGTCCATGACTTGGATTGATCGCACCCTGCTGTTTTCACCGCTGGATTACGCAGCTATTTTCTGTCTTTTGGCCGCATGGCTCTGGATTGGCTGGCGGATCGAGAACACCTCGGCCAACAAACCTTCGGTCACAACGTTGATGGCGGATTTCCGGCGCGATTGGATGACACAGATGGTCACGCGACAGCCGCGCATGTTTGATGCCCAGCTGATCGGGCAAATGCGACAGGGCACGACCTTTTTCGCGTCGACCTCGATGATCGCAATCGGGGGTGGTCTGGCCCTGATCGGCAACACCGAACGTCTTGCCGGTGTCGCCGCCGACCTTGCCATTGGCAGCGCCCCCGCCATGGTGTGGGAGATCAAGATACTGATTGCACTGCTTCTTTTGTCCAATGCGTTTTTGAAATTCGTCTGGGCCCACCGCCTGTTTGGCTATTGTGCCGTGTTGATGGCGGCCGTTCCCAATGACCCCGAGTCGCCGCTGGCCTATCCCCGCGCCAGCCAAGCGGCCGAGATTTCGATCACCGCCGCGCGCAGCTTTAACAAGGCGCTCAGAACCCTCTATTTCGCGCTCGCTTCAACTGCATGGATGCTTGGCCCGGTCGCGTTGATCGCGGCGACTTTGGGTACACTGGCGATCCTGTATCGGCGTGAGTTCGCCTCGCACTCGCGCAGTGTTTTGCTGCAGACCCCGCCAGACACGCAGACGTGACTGGCATGCCTCGCGACCTTGACTAGAGTCGCGCCCATGAAACACCTTATCCCCCTCCTGTTCCTCGCCGCGCCCGCTTTTGCGGATGCGCCGGTCATCGAAAATGTAACCGCGCGCGAGTCTGGATCAGGCTGGCGATTCGACGTCACGATCAGCCATCCAGATACCGGATGGGACCATTACGCCGATGGCTGGCGTGTGCTGGATATGCAGGGGAATGAGCTGGGACTGCGGGTTTTGGCGCACCCGCACGAGCACGAGCAACCCTTTACCCGCTCGCTGAGCGGTGTGACTTTGCCCGCCGGAACGACGCAGGTTCAGATCCAAAGCCGCTGTATTGTTGATGGTTGGAGCGATGAGACCGTAACGGTCACGCTCCTCTGACCTGATCAGACCTGAGGGCAGCGCCCGACCTCCCCCATGGGAGGGCGCTTTGCACCCACCCGAGGTCGGGCGCTGCCCGGCGGTGCCGCCGGACGGTTCCCAAGAGGGTAAAGGACTAGCTCAAAACAAACCCATACTCAGACCTGCGGCCAGACCCATCCCCAAATCGCGGCATAGCGCCAACTGATCCTCTGGGATCACCTTTTCCGCCAATATCTGTTCGGGTGTTTGCGCATGGGTGCAAACGATGATCGGCTCCTGCACCGCCTTCAACCGCCAGCCCGTGGCGATCCGGGCCACCTGTCGCACCGCATTTGCGCCATCCGATCCGGCACAGATCATCTGCGCATAGGGGCGACCCTCGATGCGGCCCAACACGGGGTAATAGCTGCGATCAAAGAAATCTTTCATGACGCCGGACACCGCCGCCAGATTTTCTGGCGCGCAAAACAGATAGCCATCCGCGCGCAACAGATCCTCAGGTCCAGCCTGATCCGCACTCAGCAAAGTCATCACCGCCTCGCCCTCGGCCCCCGCCGCCGCGGCTTGGGCCATTTGCCGGCTGCCCCCGGTGCGCGAATGATAGACGATCAGCAGTTCGGCCATGTCACACCCGGTGATATGGCCCGCCCGACAGAATCGTCGACGCGCGATACAATTGCTCGGCCAGCATCACTCGCACCATCATGTGCGGCCACACCATCTTGCCGAAAGATATGGAAAAATCAGCCTCGGCGCGCAGGCTGGGATCAATCCCGTCTGCCCCGCCAATCACCAGCGCCAGATCCTGACGCCCGGCATCGCGCCACTTGCCCAACCGATCCGCAAACTCGGGCGAGGACAACACCTTGCCCCGTTCATCCAGAGTACAGATCACCGCGCCCTTGGGCAGCGCCTTACGCAGCAAAGCGGCCTCGGCCCCCATCCCTGCGTTTTTCTTATCCTCGACCTCAACCATTCTAGCAGGGCCAAGGCCCAAGGCCCGCCCTGTCCGGTCAAACCGGGTCAGATAATCATCAATCAGGGTTTTCTCGGGTCCGGCCCGCAAACGACCGACCGCGCAGAGACTTACGCGCATCTCACTCCGCCTCCCTCACCCGCTCATACGGGCCAGGTAAGCGCCTCAGTTCACCGAGGCGCTGCTTCCCTGTGGCATCCACATCTTTTCCAGCTGATAGAATTCGCGCACTTCCGGACGGAAGATATGCACGACCACATCGCCAGTGTCGATCAGAACCCAGTCACCGGAATCTTTGCCTTCGACCTTTGAGGTAAAGCCAAATTCCTGCTTCAGGCGATCCGTCAGCTTTGATGCCATGGAGGACACCTGACGGGTCGAGCGACCCGTGGCAATCACCATGTAGTCGCCAATTTCCGTTTTGCCGCGCAGATCAATCTGCACCACATCTTCGGCTTTGTCGGCATCTAGTGAGGAAAGGATACGCGCAAGTACGGTATCACTGGTACGTTTGGTTTGGGCCATCATTGCGGCCCCACCATCGACGGGCACAGCCGTCTCGATATGCGTTGACAGGACATTGTCCTCCTTTGAATACGCCGACAGACCCCCGGCGCTGGGGTGCCTTTAAGGTAACAACGCAGCGGTGACAATTCAATGAATCTGCATAGCAGCCACTCACACCTGTGCCGTTACGGCATCGTTTCGGGGCGCAAGACCTTGATAGACTCACTTTCCGCCTGTATCTGATGGCCCATGAGACCCGTTTATGCCCCCTGCATTGCACTGCAAGATCGCGCGCGCCTACGCGAACGGTTCTATGGGGCTGCCCGCACGGTACTGGCGCGCCTATAAACGCGCCCAGCCAATCGCCAGCTATTTTTCCTACATACGGGGAGTGGACCTATGTCCCCCAAGACGCTTTACGACAAAATCTGGGATGCGCATCTTGCGCACGAAGCCGAAGACGGCACCAGCCTGCTTTATATCGACCGCCATCTGGTACACGAAGTCACCAGCCCGCAGGCGTTCGAAGGCCTGCGCATGACCGGTCGCAAAGTCCGCGCACCAGAAAAAACCATTGCTGTTCCTGATCACAACGTTCCCACCACCGAGGGCCGCGAAGATCCGGCACAGATGACCGAAGAATCACGCATTCAGGTCGCGGCACTGGACACCAACGCCAAAGAATTCGGCGTTCACTATTACCCTGTGTCTGATGTCCGTCAGGGCATCGTGCACATTGTTGGCCCCGAACAGGGCTGGACCCTGCCCGGCATGACTGTTGTGTGCGGCGACAGCCACACCGCGACACACGGCGCATTCGGCGCGTTGGCGCACGGCATCGGCACGTCCGAAGTTGAACATGTTTTGGCCACGCAGACGCTGATCCAGAAAAAATCCAAAAACATGAAGGTGGAGATCACCGGCAAACTGATGCCCGGTGTGACCGCCAAAGACATCACGATGGCCGTTATCGGTGAAACCGGCACCGGCGGCGGCACCGGCTATGTCATCGAATACTGTGGCCAAGCGATTCGCGATCTGACCATGGAAGGGCGCATGACCGTCTGTAACATGGCCATCGAAGGCGGCGCGCGCGCTGGCCTGATCGCGCCAGACCAGACCACATACGACTACGTCAACGGTCGCCCGCACGCCCCCAAAGGTGCCCAGTGGGAAGCCGCTCTGACGTGGTGGAAAACGCTCTTCACCGACGAAGGCGCGCATTTCGACAAAGTTGTCACGCTGAAAGGCGAAGACATTCAGCCCGTCGTCACATGGGGCACCTCGCCCGAGGACGTTCTGCCCATCACCGGTGTTGTGCCCAACCCCGAAGATTTTGAGGGCGGTAAAGTCGAAGCGGCCCGTCGCTCGATCGAATACATGGGCCTGACCCCCGGTCAGAAATTGACCGACATCGAAATCGACACTGTGTTCATCGGTTCCTGCACCAATGGCCGTATCGAAGATTTCCGCGCCGTGGCCGAAGTGGTCAAAGGCAAGAAAATCAAAGACGGTATGCGCGCCATGATCGTTCCGGGTTCGGGCCTTGTTCGTCTGCAAGCCGAAGAAGAAGGTCTGGCCGATATCTTCCGCGAGGCTGGTTTCGAATGGCGCCTGGCAGGGTGTTCGATGTGCCTGGCGATGAACCCCGACCAGTTGTCCGAAGGCGAGCGTTGCGCCGCAACTTCGAACCGCAACTTTGAAGGTCGTCAGGGCTACAAAGGCCGCACGCATCTGGTCAGCCCTGCAATGGCTGCCGCAGCGGCACTTACAGGAAAGCTGACAGACATCCGTGAAATGATGTAAGCTCCTCTAAGAGTTGAATTCTTGAGAGGGACTAAGAAATGAGTGACTGGCTAAAACTGCTCCTACTGGGGCTTCTGTCCATTGTATTCGGTGTGTTCGTACTGGGCGCACCGGTCGTGGCCTCGATTGCGATCACCGCAACCGTCGGCATTCTGCTGCTGATCAGCGGTGGTTTGCAGGTCGTCGGCGGGTTCTCCGTCGAAGGCACAGGCAACAAGATCCTGTCCATTCTGATGGGCGCAATCATGTTGTTCCTGGGCTGGTCCTTCATTGCTCATCCGCTTCAGGGCACGATCTCGCTCGCCATGCTGGTGTTGATCCTGTTCCTGGCCGGTGGCATCGCACGGGTCTTTTTGTCGTTCCAGATGCGCGGCACTGCGTATTTCTGGCCGACACTGATCTCGGGCGTTCTGTCGATCCTTTTGGCCGGATATCTTTGGTCCAACGCAACTGCGGAACTCGCCGCCAGCTTCTTGGGTCTGCTCTTGGGCATCGAGATGCTGTTCAACGGCTTTGGTCTGGTCTTCACGTCGCTGTTTTTCCGCAGCGCCGACAAAGGTAACGCAGCGGCCTAAGGTTCGGGCCGGACGTCTAGTCCGACCCGCGGGGCCGCTGAAACGTCATCGGGGGGTGCACATGTGGTGCACGCCCGGTGCACGGATATCACCCCCCGCCCTGATGCGGGGTACCCCCCACATCTAGTGGGTCGAAATTAGGAGTCTGGAAATGGACAAATTCGAAAAACTCACCGGCATCGCCGCCCCGATGCCGCTGGTCAACATCGACACAGACATGATCATCCCCAAGGTGTTTCTGAAATCCATTCAGCGCACTGGCTTTGGTGTGAACCTGTTTGATGAAATGCGCTATACGCGTGATGGCGCTGAAATCGCTGACTTTGTGCTCAACAAACCACAGTATCGCAGCACCGAAATTCTGGTCGCGGGCGACAACTTCGGCTGTGGTTCGTCGCGTGAGCACGCGCCGTGGGCGATTGCAGATTTCGGCATCAAATGCGTGATCTCTACCAGCTTTGCCGACATCTTCTTTAACAACTGCTTCAAGAACGGCATCCTGCCCATCGTCCTGCCCCAAGAACAGGTCGACGTCTTGATGGCTGACGCCGAAAAGGGTGAAAACGCCCGCATGACCGTGGATCTGGAAGCACAGGAAATCACCACCTCGGACGGCGATGTGATCGCGTTCGAAGTCGACTCATTCAAAAAGCACTGCCTTCTCGAAGGGTTGGACGATATCGGCCTGACCATGGAGAAAGCTGCAGCAATCGATACCTTTGAAGCAGCCGCAGCTCAGGCGCGTCCTTGGGTCTGAGCCCGATCTGCATCAAATGACGATTCTAACCGTTGGGGCCCCGCAATTGCGGGGCCCCAATAGGTTTTAGAGCCCTGCGCAAGCTCCACCACAAGATGTGGTAACGCCCCACACCTCCGCCCCAAACATGCGCCCAAATTGATGCAAACCCGCACCACTCCCGCCACATTCTCGCCTAGAATCAGGTATTTCGTAGGTCCGCGACTTGAGTGAGTGACGAAACAGCGGCACAAATGGGGCCAAAATGAGGCACTCCAGCCAGAATTGGTTGGGATCAAGTTGGAACAAAGGCTCGGCAAAGCATCGGCCTGTCCAGTTTGAAGGGATCGGACAGTGATTGCACGCATCACAGGCGCGGCATTGCGCGGATTTTTAGTGGCCATGATGGTCGCGACTCCGG
This sequence comes from Paracoccaceae bacterium, assembly GCA_965183835.1. Taxonomy (GTDB): domain Bacteria; phylum Pseudomonadota; class Alphaproteobacteria; order Rhodobacterales; family Rhodobacteraceae; genus OMPR01. The sequence goes on from CBCYME010000010.1 coordinate 190,788, forward strand.
CGCTTTACTTACCGCGGATCACAACTGAGTCGACCGAAATCGTAGCTTTGCTTGCGATCTTGGGGTTTGTGCTGACCTTTGCGGAATACAACTCGACCTTTCCAAGCTTTATCGAATTTCGGGATGCTCCCCCTTTGAATCGGTTGCGGTTTCTGGCTCTGCTGACAATGGTCACTTTGCTAACCTTGATCTGTAAACATAAGTTTGAGCCAACAAACGTTACCGCGTTGTTCGCGGGGCTTGGCACGCTGTTTGCCCATATCATGGACATCCCGTATTCGCCGGTCCGTCTTGTCGTATTAATGCTGCCGGATCAGGCGACGCTGGACACAATCAATGGCGTACGCGTAGCCGCCAGTATTTCTTATGTTGTTGCGCTTTGTACGGTTGCCGCCTTTTTCTTTGCGGTTCGGGTGCAAGGCTGGCCAACCGGAAATGGGGCTTTCAACGTCTGGATCAACCTGCCTTTGTTTGACCCAACCACGGGTGGGGACGTGGTGACACGGCTTCAGCGCGATGGGCGTATCAACGTGGCTTTGGGGTTCTTGTTACCCTTTGTAATCCCGGCGCTGGTCAAAGCGACTTCCGACCTGATTAACCCGGTCAGCCTGAACGATCCACAAACTCTGATCTGGACGATGAGCGCCTGGGCCTTTCTACCGGCAAGCATGATCATGCGCGGTATGGCGATGTTACGCATAGCTGAGCTGATCGAAGAAAAGCGCCGCCGCGCTTATGCCAACGCCGAGGCCATGCAAACCGCATGATGCGATGGCTCATCCTGCTTCTGCTGCCCTGTGTAGCGGCGGCCGGACCGGACACGATACGTGTCGCGACTTTTAACACCGAACTGCAAAGAGACGGCCCCGGCTTGATGTTGCGGGATATCCGTCGCGACAAAGACCCGCAAATCGCTGCGGTGGTTGAGGTCATTCGCCAAACCGCCCCTGATGTGTTGGCCCTACAGGGGATCGATTGGGATTATGAAAACCAAGGGCTGAGTGCCTTGGTTGAGCGGATCGAAAGCACAGGTCTGATTTACCCCTATCGCTTGGCACTGCGCCCTAACAGTGGCATGGCCAGTCAGTTCGACCTTGATGGGGATAGTCGGCGCGGTGGCCCCGGAGATTCGCAAGGCTATGGTGCGTTTTCCGGCCAAGGCGGGCTTGCGGTGCTGTCACGGTACCCGGTAATCGCAGAAGAGGTGCGCGATCTGTCCCCTCTTTTGTGGCAGGACTTGCCCGGCGCGGTTTTACCTACACACCGTGGGGCACCCTTTCCATCCGCTCGGGCACAGGCCGCACAAAGGTTATCATCGACCGCGCATTGGGTTGTTCCCATCGAATTGCCGACTGGCCCGATGCATCTGATGACGTTTCAAGCCGCCCCCCCGGTTTTTGACGGCCCCGAAGACCGAAACGGTCTGCGCAATCGGGATGAAATCCGTCTGTGGCGGGTCTTGATGGATGGGAAACTAGGCCCCACCCCCAGCAAACGTTTCGTTATCGCGGGTGGGGCCAATTTGGACCCATGGGACAGCGATGGACGATCTGAGACAATTCGATCCCTGCTTGCTGATCCGCGCCTGCAGGACCCAACCCCGCAAAGCGCTGGCGCGGCCCAAGCCACCGACCAAGGGCACAAAACCCCAAATGCGCTGGATACAGTGGATTGGGAACGCGCAGGGCGGTTGCGCGTCGACTATATCCTGCCGTCGTCAGATTGGACTATCGCGGACAGTGGGGTGTTTTGGCCCTCACCGGGCGACCCAAACCATGACCTAGCCTTACAAGCGAGCCGGCATCGTTTGGTTTGGGTGGATCTGCGTCTGGACTAGATCAGCCGGAATCGCCGCCGCCAGCGCCGTCTCCAAAGGTGTGGCCCGGAAATCTGGCAACAGATCTGCCATCATCGTTCCATCCAGAGAATGAGGCGTATCCCAGAGATATCGCATTTCCAACAGGCACTTTGCCAATGGCCAGAACGGGCGCGCCACTTGCAGGGGCAGCCAGCTCATCTTTTTTGTCCGGATTTCTTTTCCCAGAACGTCAGACAATCCTTGGGCCATCTGCTCACCGCTCAACGTGAAGCCCGCAAAAGGGATGTCCGCGTACCGGGGCAATTCATGTCGCATCTCCGCCAGCTCAACTGCAGCCCGACACAGATCAGGCAGATACGCCCAAGCATGTGGAATCTGCGGATTTCCGGGGTAGGTCAATCGCCCTTTGGACAGGTGCTTGGTCAGGATCTGGTCAAACCAATTTCCGGACGCTTCGGTATCGATAAAATCCCCGGCGCGCAGTACGATGGTGCGCACGGTTGAGGCCTTATAGGCCTCCTCCATATCCATTCGGGTTTGCCCCAAAGGGTTCGTCGCCAGATGCGGTGTGGCTGCGGACCACGGCAGCGGCGCCTGTGGTCCAAAGACATAGACATTGCCGGGAATAATCACCGTTGCCTTGCTCAGTTCGGCTGCTTCGATCACTTGGGCATGCAACTGCGGCACCTGTTTCGCCCAGTCCGGGTAAAGCGGGTTCCACGCGTTGACGATCACATCTGCGCCCTGCGCGGCGGTGTTCAATTGATCCCGTGCCCGGTCAAATACCCGCACATGCCAACCCGCTGCGCGAAACTGCTGGGCGGCATTGCGCCCAAAGCGGCCAGAGGCCCCGAGGATAAGAACGGTTTGTGTCATGGGAAATGCTCCTGTTCTGATGCCTCCATCCTATCCATTCAGAAATGACATATAAATTGCACGAAACCGCAGATCATGTATTCATAAATGAATGGAGAAATCGCTTACCCTATCTGACTGGTCCCTGATCCAAAGCTTTCTGGCTGTTGCGGAAACCGGGTCGCTCAGCGCCGCCGGACGGCAGTTGCAGCGCAGCCAACCCACCCTTGGGCGACAGATCCAAGCCCTAGAGGACACGCTTGGTGTGTCCTTGTTTGATCGCCACGCCCGGGGGTTCCAGCTGAGCGATACCGGCGCACGCCTTTTGCCGATGGCGCGACAAATGCGGGACGCGATGAGCGCACTGACCTTGACCGCCGCCGGGCAGTCCCAACAATTGGATGGGACCGTGCGATTGACGGCATCGGTTTTTGCATCTCACCACGTTCTGCCACCCATCCTTGCCCAAATTCGGACTGCAGAGCCAACCATTCAATTGGAATTGGTGCCAACGGATTCATCAGAAAATCTGCTGTTCCGCGAGGCTGATATTGCGGTTCGCATGTATCGCCCCACGCAGGTCGACATCGTTGCCCGACATGTCGGCACGATCGAGCTGGGCGCCTATGCGGCACGGTCCTATCTGGATCGCGCAGGCACGCCAAAAAAGATGGAGGATATTTTTGAACATGACATTGTGGGCTATGACAAAAGCGATCTGATCATCACCACGATGCGCGACATGGGCTGGCCCGCCAGCCGAGAGAACTTTCCGGTTCGATGCGATAACCAAACGGCCTATTGGCAACTCGTTCGGGCGGGATGTGGAATTGGCTTTTGTCAAAAAGCAGTGGCCCGCGCAGATCCTGCGGTTCAGGCTTTGGAATTTGACTTTCAAATCCCATCGCTCGAGGTCTGGCTGGCAGCGCCCCAAGCGATGCGACAGACCCCACGCATTCGCAGGGTCTGGGATTTGCTAGCGGACGGGTTAACCCAAGCCGATCTTTAGTCAGGCAGGTCGCCGGTATAGGTTCCGCGCGGGGGATAGTTGTTCGCAAGCGCCCACTTGATGCCCCCAACATGTCAGCAGATGACGGGCGCGCGAACGGTGTGGTTTGCAACCAGCCAAAGTACAGCGTGTCGTCAGGCGCGATATAGAAATGCCCCGGTTCCGCAAACAGATCCGCCTCGGCCGATCCTTCGCGTTTGGACGAAATATAAAGCCCCCAATCGTCGCGCGCGCGTTTCAAAGACAGGCTATGGCCCACGCGCAAACGAGACGTACCCGATTTCTCGACCGTTTCCGCCGCGCGCTCCTCGGTATCGGTGCTCAGCATGATGACTTCGATGCCCTGTTCGGCAAAGTCATCCAGTGCTGCTTCGACCTCGCCCATTTGGCGGATGCAGATCGGGCAGTGCAGCCCGCGATAGACGATCACCAGTGTGCCGTTTTCCCCGTGATCCCGGCTGAGATCAAAGCCCCCGTGCCCCAAAGTGTCGAGTGTTAGCGCAGGAACTGGGTTTCCTGGTATCAGCATGGTCATTTCCCTTGTGTTTGGCGGGATCGTCTCATTGACCCCTCAGGCCGCACACGCTAGGCCGATTGCGACAAAACGCAAGGAGAGCCCCCGATGTCCAACCCTTCGCTCCTCATCCTTCCTGGTGACGGAATTGGCCCTGAAGTTATGGCCGAAGTGCGCAAAATCATTACTTGGTTTGGCGATAACCGCGGTCTTCACTTTGACGTGAGCGAGGACCTGGTCGGTGGTGCCGCCTACGACAAGCACGGTGTTCCGCTGGCGGACGAAACCATGGCCAAAGCGCAAGAGGTCGATGCCGTCCTGTTGGGCGCTGTTGGTGGCCCTGCTTATGACGATCTGGATTTCAGCGTCAAACCCGAGCGCGGCCTGCTGCGCCTGCGCAAGGAAATGGATCTGTTTTCCAACCTGCGCCCCGCGCAGTGCTTTGACGCGCTGGCGGATTTCTCGTCGCTGAAGAAAGATATCGTTGCCGGTCTGGATATCATGATCGTGCGCGAATTAACCTCGGGCGTTTATTTTGGCGAACCTCGTGGCATCTTTGAAGAAGGCAACGAGCGCGTCGGCATCAACACCCAGCGTTACACCGAATCCGAAATCGAACGCGCGGCCCGCTCGGCGTTTGAACTGGCGATGCGTCGGGGCAAAAAGGTCTGCTCGATGGAGAAGGCCAACGTGATGGAATCCGGTATCCTGTGGCGCGAAGTGGCCACACGTGTTGGCAAAGAGTACCCAGAGGTCGAGCTGAGCCACATGTATGCCGACAACGGCGCCATGCAGCTGGTCCGCGCGCCCAAGCAGTTTGACGTCATCCTGACCGACAACCTGTTTGGCGACATCCTGTCCGACTGTGCCGCGATGTTGACCGGTTCGTTGGGCATGTTGCCCTCTGCAAGCCTGGGTGCGCCCATGGCGAACGGTCGTCCAAAGGCAATGTACGAACCCGTACACGGGTCTGCCCCAGACATCACCGGTCAGGGCAAAGCCAACCCAATCGCTTGCATCCTGAGCTTTGCAATGGCGCTGCGCTATTCGTTTGACCAAGGCGACGAAGCGGCCCGTTTGGAAACCGCCATTGAGCAGGTTCTTTCCGGTGGTGCGCGCACCGCTGACCTGCTGGGCGAAGAGGGTGCAACACCCCTGTCGACCTCAGAAATGGGCGACACCATTGTCGCGGCCCTCGACAAGAGCCTGTAACGATATCCGCCCGCCGCAGGTTTCCTGTGGCGGGCGCACCCAAGTCTATCCGTGTTCTACCCGTGCTTGATATGCCATGGATCGCGCGGCGTGGTACAGGCTACGATCCAGCCACCGCATTGCGTCGGCGTGATGAAACACATCCTCGAGCGAATAGATCCCCGCATGTTCCCCTAACATGAGCGACCGGCGATGACGTTTGTAGCGATGCCCGACCAGCAGCGACAAACGCCCAAGCCGTTCGGTGTCGCCCCCTGCTTTCGCAGCTTCGCGCAGGGCAGCCCCAGCAACACGCGCCGGACGCCTCAGAATGCGATCCTCTAACAGCGGGGCGATGTTCCCGCGTTGCTGACATCTTTCGTACAGCCGCAACATATGATCCGTCTGATGGACGAGGGCGGCAAACGCCTCTTCCTGACCACTGTGGTCCCCGGTGAGACGGATATCGGCCAAAAACTCTTTGAGCTCGGCGATCGCCTCGGCACAGACCCCAAGGGCAGCCAAGCCACGCAGATCTGACCGATCCTGCAACCCGGCGCCCAAAGCCCCAAACAAACGCTGTGCAATCACATTGGCCGCCACCTGTGCCGCCAACAGGGCCGATCCCGGGTCCTTTAACAGGTTGCGATCCAATGAGATGAGCGAGCCCGGTTTGCGTTCCGGCATCACCCGCTGAACCAGCCGCGCAAATTGCGACGTAAACGGCAAGAAGATCAGCGTTCCGACCAGATTGAACCCGGTATGAAACACCAACAGCGCAGTCATTTCCCCAGCCGTTTCAGCAATATGCGTCAGAAAGGTGCGGCCAACCACAAGCAGTGGAAACGCCAGAATAGAGGTGATGATATTGAACCCCAGATTGGCAACAGCCGTCTGTCGCATCGGCTGAGAGCCACTGAGCGCGGCAAGCAGAGCTGTGAAGGTGGTACCGATATTCATCCCCAGCACGATCATCGCCGCCTGCACCAACGAAATCGCGCCCCCCTCTAGCAACACCAGCGCCAACGCCATGGCCGCGCTTGAGGATTGCATCAGCGCGGTCAGCAGAACCCCAATCCCGACCAGTGCAAACAACCCCACCAGATTGGCACCCGGCAGCATGTCCGGCGTCAGAACATCAGTCAGATCTTTCATCCCGAACTGCATAAGCTCCAAACCGATCAAGAGCAGACACAAGCCCGAGAATATGCGACCGATCCGCGCCCAGATCCCACGCCCCAGCAGATCGGCAAGCGCTGCCGGGAACAGCAAGGCCATGGCCAGATTGCCCAGCTGCAGCTTGAACCCCAGCAACGAAACCATCCAGCCCGTTGCCGTTGTTCCGATATTGGCCCCGTAAAGAATGCCCAAAGCTTGCGGCATGGTCATCAACCCCGCGCCGACAAACCCCACGGTCATGACCGTTGTTGCGCTAGAGGATTGGATCACCGCCGTTGTGACCGCCCCGGTGGCCACCCCGCGCAAGGGGGTGGTGGTAAAACGCGCCAGCAATTTGCGCAAATTGTCACCGGCGGCATCGCGGAGCGCATTGGTCATGATCTCCATGCCCACAAGGAACATTCCAACGCCACCAATCAGGAAATAGAGTTCTTCTGCCATCACAAACCTCCATACACCCAAACACGTCACCCCGCAGCCAAGTGCAAGTCAAAATGATCACCAAAAGAGCGCATACCCTATTGCAAGTCATCCAGCCCAAGTATAGTCCCCGCGCACGGTCGGAGTGTAGCTCAGTCTGGTAGAGCACTGCCTTTGGGAGGCAGGGGCCGTGAGTTCGAATCTCTCCTCTCCGACCAAATTAAATCAAATACTTACGCGGAATGTCAAAACCACTGATGCGGCGGCGCATTGGGGGTATCTTTGGCCATTCCCAAGCTCAATCCAGCCCCTAGATCCGCTGCTTTAAGGCCCGATAAGAGGGGCTAATTTAGTGAAGATTGAGCCACATTTGGCACGGAAAATCCCGACAGATTGATCAGAACGATCAGGGCAGTAAACTATTATGTCTGGGGGTATATGGTGGGTCGTGAGAGGCTCGAACTCCCGACATCTTCGGTGTAAACGAAGCGCTCTACCAACTGAGCTAACGACCCGGTGCGCCGGAATTACCCAAGCCCGCTGGTGGACACAAGAGCAGAATCACATTTTTTTCATCTTTCTTGAAAAAAACCGATGAAGCCAATGATCGCCCTATGCACAGGCCCAGTCGCGCGATCCAGAACCGGAACCACGACGGGGCGTATTTGGTCGCCTGCAAAGTTTCTTCTTCTACGGGCACGGCATCTGAACTAAGACTGCTACCCCATGACCCAAGCAAAAACGCAGCACTTTGGCTTTCTCTTAATGCCCAACTTTCCGATGGCCTGCCTGACGTCAGCCATCGAACCCATTCGGGCCGCAAACGAGATCTGCGGATATGATGCGTTCAGATGGACGTTGATTTCAGAAACCGGTGAAAAGGTTATGGCCAGCGCGCAAGTTCAGTTCCAGCCAGATCAGACGCTAGATCAGGTTGACGGGCTGGATCGTTTGTTCATTCTTTCAAGCCCCACCAGTCAGTTTCAGGATCCCAAACGCAGCAATGGCACGCTGCGCAAATTGGCCCGCCACGGCATGTCTATTGGCGCTGTCAGCGGCGGGGTCTTTCCGCTGGCGCGGTCCGGCCTGCTGGACAACCAGTCAGAAACATCCGTCCACTGGTGTTACAAAGCTGCGTTTATCAACGAGTTCCCACAGATCAAAACCAATGATGATGTTTTGGTGCTTAACCCCCGCTGCATGACGGTCTCGGGGGCCGCCGCTGCATTTGACCTGATGTTACATTTGATTGCCGAACAACTGGGCGAAATGGTGATGACAGAAGTTGCATGTTGGTTTCAGCACCCCTTGGTGCGCTCTGAAGGGGTGAACCAAGCGCTGCCGTCGTTCACAACCGAAAGCACTGCGGATGGACTGCCCAATATCGTCTCTGAGGCCATTCAAATCTTCACAACCCATATCGAAGACCCGCTTTCGATCGCTGATGTGGCAGATTTGATTGGTGTTTCTGCACGGCAGTTAGAGCGGACGTTCAAAACCTCGACCCAACAAAGCCCGGGCCAGTATTACCGCGATCTGCGTATGCGGGCCGCGCGCCAGCTGCTGATTTACTCTCGCGATTCGCTCAATTCAATTGCGAATTCCGTGGGTTACGCCAAAACTTCGGCTTTGACGCGCCACTATCAAGAAAGCTTTGGGATCACCCCTCAAGAGGAACGCAATCGCATCAACGTCTTTCGGGTCACGGACAATCGACCCCTTCCGTCGTCCTGATCTGTCCTATTCACGCGTGCGGGACAGCATTTGAACGACACAATCGCACCATGACTTTCTATTGGCACGAAACATAGATAGCCTGCTTGGCATGACAAAGCCCATGGATCCTCTCGAACAACACCGCCCCCTTGATCAAGTCGTTGGTACCGCCGTGAAGAACGACCGTACCATGGCAGGTCTGACTCTTTCAGAGCTGTCGAAACTGTCCTCCGTATCCACGGCAATGATTTCCAAGATCGAGCGCGGTCAGGTCTCGGCCTCCTTATCCACGCTCGATGCACTTGCGCAGGCGATTGGGGTTCCGCTGGTGAACTTTTTTGCGGGCACCACCGGCAGAACAGATGTGTCTTTTGTCCCTGCAGGCGAGGGCATCCATGTGCAACGCCAGGGCAGCGCCTTTGGTCATTTCTATCGCATGATTGGACGCGCAGCGGCCGACCACGTCAGCTATGAAAGTTTTGTTGTCACGTTGGAACAACCGCTGGCCGTCCGCCCGTTTTATCGCCACCGTGGGGTCGAATTCATACATATCCTGTCTGGCGAGATGGTCTTTCGCTGCGGTGATGGGTCTTTTGACATGGCCCCCGGTGACAGCCTGTCGTTTGATTCCTGCGCCGCCCATGGCCCAACCGAACTTAAGACCGAGATGGTGACATTTCTGACCGTCATCAGCAAAGCGGACGGGCCTGAAATGGTGTGATGGCACTGCCCACCCGCGATTGTTCTTGATATGAAATTTTTTTCTTGTTAGTAAAATTCTGTCGGAATACCGACGGGATACTTTCCGACGCCCTGTTTCCAGAAGATTCCAGATATCCGGGGGTGCGGAATGCAAAAAGATCTTATTGGTGGCCCAGCGTTTGTACGCGACAGTTGGTATGTCGCGGGACGAAGCAACGACTTTGACCAAACTTTAACGGCGGCAACCCTGCTGAGCGAAGAAATCGTGATCTTTCGCGGTGAGTCTGGCGCGCCAATCGCGCTGGAAGACGCCTGCCCCCACCGTAAATTACCGCTGTCACGCGGCCAGATCCAAGGCGATACCGTGGTGTGCGGCTATCACGGCCTTACGTTTGATTGCACAGGGTCGTGCGTCTCAGCCCCCACGCAGGAAAACGCTATTCCAAAGCGGGCCGTTGTGCGCAGCTATCCGGTAGAAGACCGCTATGGGTTTCTGTGGATCTGGATGGGCGACCCAGACAAAGCCGACCCGGCTGACATCATCGACATCCCGAATTTCGACAACCCAAGCTGGGGCAAAACCCAGTGCGGCGCGATGGCGATGGCCTGCAACTACCTGTACATCACAGACAATCTGCTGGACCCCAGCCATGTGGCGTGGGTGCACGTGACCTCTTTTGGGGGCGCGGGCACAGACAATCGCCCACTAGAGCTGGAAGAGAGCGACGACGCGGTTGTCATCTATCGCTGGATCGCCTCGGAACCCGCCCCACCCTATTACGCTGCGATGCTGCCCTTTGGCGACAATTGCGACCGAAAACAGCACTACGAATGCCGCATTCCGTCCACCGCCGTGAACATGTCTGTCTATACCCCACCGGGACAAGGCGGAGCTGACAAACCGCTGTCGGACGAGGCGTTCGTCAACATTTCGTACAATTTCATCACGCCGGTGGACGAAGAAAATTCGCTCTATTTCTGGTTTCAGCACCGCAACATGCACCCGGACGACACCGCCCTGAACCAACGTATGTTCGAGGGTGCGATCATGGCCTTTAACGAGGACAAAGAGATCCTCGAAGAAGTTCAGCGCGGTATGGCCAAACGTAAAACACCCTATCTGAATCTTGGATTGGATGCAGGTGCGATGCGGTTCCGGCAAAAAGTTGACCGCCGCCTGACAGCAGAAACAGACACTCAATCCTGAAAGGATCCCGCCCATGACCGCATGGATTGAAATGATTGACGACGACACCGCTGATGGTCGACTGAAAGAGCTGCTCGACAAAGCACGCACCCCGCACGGCACGGTAGACACCGTGATGCGCGTCCATTCGTTGCGCCCCGAAACGATGAATGGGCATGTGACCCTCTATCGGTCCGTTTTGCACAGCAAAGACAACACCCTGCCGTTCTGGTTCCTTGAGGTGATCGCCAGCTACACCTCGATCATCAATGATTGCACGTATTCGCTGACCCATCATTTCATGAACGTGCGCAACCTGATCAAAGACCAGCCCCGGTCGGACCGCATTTTCCTCGCGCTTAAAGCGCACCGCCCCGAAGATGAATTCAAAGGCAAAGAACTGGAATTGCTGCGATATGCAGGGAAACTAACTGCAAATGTAGGGAAAATGATAAAATCCGACTTTGAGGCGCTTAAAATCGCCGGTTGTTCGGATGGCGAGATTTTAGAAGTGAACCAAGTCTGTGCCTACTTCAACTACTCCAACCGCCTATTGAATGGCTTGGGCGCAACGACAGATGGTGATATAATAGGGTTTTACACAGGCGACGAATAACGCCCACCCCCGGCGATGGAATACTCACAACCATCGCCCGTCAGGTTGCGGTGCCCAGGTTATTTCCACGCCTCCAGATATTCACTCACCAATCTGGAGGCGGCGTCAGGGATCCCCTGACAGGCTGGCCGAGGCGCCGCGACCGACGTTAAGATTTTGCACACTCTGCGATTTGGGCGGATATGTTTCGCAGAAGATTCACATAGAAATCTGACCCTGTTTCAATGCCAACCCCAAGCGGGTCCAACACGGCAGAGTTTGCCTGACTGTTTTCGATAACTGTCGCAACAATCTCGACATTGAACTGCGGCTCAGAGAACACGCAAGTCACCTCGAGGTCACGCACATTCTGCTGAACAGACTGTACCCGCGCCGGGCTTGGGTCGCTCGCGTCGCTCAGTGAAATTGCGCCCACAGCGTGAACATCAAACCGCCCTTCGAAGTAGTGATAGGCGTCATGCAACACGACAAAACGGGTTGATTTGGCCCCGGCCAGCTCTGCTGATATCGCCTTTTCCGCCTCATCTATATCCGCTTTTCCGTTGGCTGCATTTTCTAGATACCGATCCGCATTTTCGGGATCCAGGCGGGCCAATTCAGCTGAAATGACATCCAGCCAGTGTTTGCCATTTACCGGATCAAGCCAGGCGTGCGGGTCGACGCCATCGTGATCATGCGCGTGTTCATCATCCGAATCATGGTCCGCATCTTTGTCATCCGCATGGTCATCATGATCGCCGTCATCCGCGTGATCATCGTGCCCGCCCTCATCCGCATGGTCGTCATGATCGCCGTCACCGGCATGATCGTCGTGATCGTCGTGATCGTCGTGATCGTCGTGATCAAAAACAGGCCCCTCTCTGAATTGCAAACGAACGGTTCCGTCCGCATCCAGCAAAGACACAACCCTGGCATCGTGGGCCAGTCGCTCGATCGAGCGATCCAGCCACGGCGTCAGCTCTTCGCCAATCCAAAACACAATATCTGCCTGATCCAGCGCCCCCGCTTCCGACGGGCGCAGCGCATATTCGTGCGGCGAAGCCCCCGGGCGCACGATCAAGTCGGGGGATCCAACCCCCTGCATGACTTGTGCAACAAGTGAATGAACCGGGGCGATATCCGCGACAACCCGCGGCACCTCAGCCTGCGCCACAGCGCCCAGCCCCAAGCCAGCCCCTAAGGCAATTGGAAAAATTCTACGCATGTCATACCCCATGTAACTTTATAACATATCATGGGGGTTGTTATGCGTCATAGTATAACATATCAAGCCCCAAATTAGGGCTGGCACAAAAGGAGCACGATCATGGACGCGATAGGGTTCACCCATCACGATCACAACTGCTGCATTCAAAACACCGTTGATGTCGCCGACAAGCACTGCAAACAGGCTGGGTTGCAGTTAACTCCAATCCGCAAACGCGTTCTGGAAATCCTGCTGGAAGAGCACCGCGCACTTGGGGCTTATGAGATCCTAGACCGGTTGCGGCAGGAAAACCTTGGCTCGCAGCCCCCGGTTGCCTATCGCGCCCTGGATTTTCTGGTGAAAAATGGCTTTGCCCACAAAATCGAACGCATGAATGCCTTTGTTGCCTGCACCCAACCGGGCGAAGCGCACACCCCGGTGTTTATGATCTGCCGAGAATGCGACACCGTGGCCGAATCGACCTCGGAGCTCAGCCAGGGTCAACTTGGACGCACCGCCAAAGACCTTGGATTTTCGATTGAACGGATCGTGATCGAGGCCGAAGGGCTGTGCCCGAATTGTCAGAGCCACGCCCCATCATGAGCCTCATTGAACTAAAAGGGCTGTCAGTCCGTTACGGTGGCAGAACTGTCCTCAGCCATGTGGATCTCTCCCTCAGCGCGGGAGAAATCGTAACCGTTGTTGGCCCCAATGGATCGGGAAAATCGACGTTGCTGCGGGCCATTATCGGCGCCCAACGCCCCAATGGCGGCACCGTATTAAAACAGGCCGGTCTACGGATTGGCTATGTCCCGCAAAAGCTGCACATTGATCCAACCCTGCCACTTACCGTCCGACGGTTCCTCAGCCTGCCGAACCGTGTCAGCGACACCGCCGCCAAAGACGCATTGGCCCAAGCCGGGGCCGGCGATTTGATGGGCTCGCAAATGTCCGCGCTTTCTGGTGGTCAGTTTCAGCGCGCCTTGCTTGCACGGGCGTTGTTGATGCGCCCCCAACTGCTCATTCTGGACGAAGCCACCCAAGGGCTGGATCAACCCGGATCGGCGGCCTTTTACCGTCAGATCGAAGATGTGCGCAAAACAATCGGATGTGCTGTCTTGATGGTCAGTCACGAATTGCACGTTGTTATGGCCGCCTCTGACCGGGTGATCTGCCTGAACGGCCACATCTGTTGCGAGGGCGCGCCTGAACATGTCGCCTCGGCCCCGGAATACCGCGCCCTGTTTGGGACCGGCACCCAAGGCGCGCTGGCGCTCTATCGCCACGAACACAATCACCACCATGACCACGACCATGATCACACGCACGAGACTTCAGCATGAGCGTTTTCCTCGACAGTTTTCTGATGCGCGCCGCCCTCGCCGGTCTGGGCGTCGCACTGGCCGCAGCCCCTTTGGGGTGCTTTGTCGTCTGGCGGCGGATGGCCTATTTTGGCGATGCAACCGCACATGCCTCGATCATGGGCGTTGCCCTCGCGCTCAGCTTTTCGATGTCCATTTTTGTGGGCGTGTTGGCGGTGTGCTTGATCATGGCGACGACAATCTCAACGCTCAGCGGACGTGGATATGCGATGGACACCCTGCTGGGGGTTGTCGCCCATTCTTCGCTTGCGATTGGCCTGATCGCAGTGTCGCTCATCCAAGATGTGCGCGTCGATCTGATGTCATACCTGTTCGGCGACATCTTGGCGGTAAACAAAATTGATCTGATGGTGATTTGGGGCGGGGCAGCGCTGGTGCTGGCCCTGATTTGGTGGCGCTGGTCTGGTCTGTTGCTCTCGACGTTGAACCCTGACCTTGCACGTGCGTCTGGCATAGACCCCAAGCGGGAACAATTGATTCTGACACTGGCCCTGTCTGTGGTCGTCGCCGTTGCGATCAAAGTGGTGGGTGTGCTGCTGATTGCCGCGATGCTGATCATCCCGGCCGCAACCGCACGGCCCTTTGCCAACACGCCCGAGCGGATGGTTGTGATCGCCGCCTGCCTTGGGGGGCTCGCCGCATTGGGCGGGCTTCAGGCATCATACCATTTCGACACGCCGACCGGGCCATCCATCGTCTGCCTTGCCGCCATTTTCTTTACGGCGTCCGGCGTGACCCATTGGATAAAAACAAGGCTGCACGCATAATTGCGGGCAGCCCCATGAAAACCGGTTAAGTCGAACGGGCGATCAGAACCCGTGCATGCGTTTGGCCCATTGGTATCCGACGATCAGCCCCTTCATCCGCGGCAACAAAGCCAAGGCGCTGCCAACGGCAAGCACCGACATAATCAGCGCCAGATCAAGCGGTTCCGGGCGCCATTGAGTGAATGCGATGTGCAAAGCAAAGCCCAGAATGTGACCCACGATCAGAATGGTCAGATACGCCGGACCATCATCCGCCCGCTGGGGCGTCAGATCCAAACCGCAATTCGAGCAGCTGTCGTTCACTTTGACATAGCTATGCAGCAATTTGCCCTTACCACAGCGCGGACACTTAAGCCGCAATCCATTCAGGATCGCCGGCTTCACTTCGCGTGTTTCTATTTCCTGCGCGGGTGCATCCGTCATCGCATTCTCTCCTTGAGTCGCGGGATACATAGATTGAACCCAAATTGATTGCAATCATTATTGAGTACAATGTGGTTGCAATGTATGCACCACCCCCTTAATGATCGTGCAGCCATGAAAAATGAGGCCCCCTCCATGACTCTCTGGAGCCCTGTACTAAGCGACACCGGCAATCCCCGGTACATTGAAATTGCCGAAGCCATTCGCTCTGACATAGACAAGGGAACCCTGTCTCCGGGTGACCGGCTTCCCGCACAACGCGCGGTCGCCCAAGTTTTGGGTCTGGATTTTTCGACAGTTTCGCGGGGCTATGCCGAAGCAGTCCGACGTGGCTACATCGAAAGCTTTGTCGGGCGCGGCACCTTTGTCCGCACCATCGAAGCAGAAACAGAACACCCCGATCCCCGGCGTTCATCGGAAGAAGACCCGATGATGAACATGCCGCCAGAACCGGATGATCCGGACTTGATCGCCCGCATGCAGCAAGGGCTTTCGCATGTGTCAGCGAATCTTGTGCCGCTTTTGCGATACCAATCGGTCACCGGCAGTCCCCATGATCGCGACATCGCAATCGACTGGATGCAGCAACACGGGCTGGCCCATATCCCGGACCAGCTGACCATCACCCCCGGCGCGCATGCCAGCCTCTACGCGATCCTGACACTTCTAAGCGAACCGGGCATGACCGTTCTGTGCGAAGATCTGACATACCCCGGCATCCGATCCATCGCATCCCGGCTGGGCATTCAGCTTGTCGGGGTGGCCAGTGACGAACACGGCATTCTTCCCGATGCACTGGAAGAGCGGATTACCACGCTTTGGCCCTCGGCCCTGTATCTGAACCCGACACTCCAGAACCCGACCACCACCACCATTCCGCCAGAACGTCGCAAAGACATCGCTGCTGTCTTGCGCAAACACGATATCCCCCTGATTGAAGATGACGCTTATTGCTTTGTCACGCCCGAGGCACCGGTTCCGATCTCTCATCTCATTCCGGATTTGGGTTGGCATATCGCCGGTCTGTCCAAAGCGTTTGGTGCGGGGCTGCGACTGGCCTACACAACGGTGCCAAAACAGGATCTTATGGGGCAGTTTTCCCAAATCCTGCGCAGCATGAGCGTTATGACCTCACCGCTGACGCTGGCCTTGATGGGACGGTGGATCGAAGATGGCACCGCCGCTGAGCTTCAGACGTTTATTCGAAAGGCTGCAAAAGAACGCCAAGATCTGGCCGCATCCATCCTGAAAAACTGTTCGTTCCGCAGCGACCCCCGCGCCTTTAACCTGTGGCTCACCCTGCCGTCCGGCACCAGCCGCGCCGAATTGATGGGGCGCATGGCAACACGGCAACTGGGCCTGATGCCAAGCGATGCTTTTGCGGTCACATCCGACCCCTTGCCGGAATCTGTGCGGGTGTGCCTTGGCGGGCCAACCCCGATCCGTCAGCTTAAAGAGGATCTGATCGCCCTCAACGATGCGGTCGTGCGCAAAGATTGGCTCGGCTAAGGCAATTAGCCGACCTTATCAGGCGTCTTCGTGACCCTTGAGGATGTACAGGCAATCGCAATACGGGCATTCAACGCGACCGGTATCCTCGGGGACTTGCAACCAAACGCGGGGATGCCCCAAAGCCCCTTCGCTGCCATCACAGGCAACACGAGCGTTTTCAACAATTTTGGTTTCCGGCGCTTCAATTGTCATCGCTGGCGGTCCTTCTGGTTGTCGGCCTCGCGGGCATGGATTAGATGCGTTTATGAGCGATGGAATGCACAGGGGCAAGAGCCGCAGATGACACAGGACGCGATCCGGATCCAAGGGCTAACCAAAACCTATAGCGGCGGGCGCAACCAACCCGAAAAGCACGCGCTTAAGGGCATTGATCTGACTGTTCCACGGGGGTCCGTTTTTGGGCTGCTCGGCCCAAACGGGGCCGGCAAATCCACGCTGATCAATATCCTTGCGGGTCTGGTCGTCAAATCCAGCGGCTCGGTTACGATCTGGGGCTTTGATCAGGATGCCAATCCACGTCAGTCCCGCGCCTCGATTGGGGTGATGCCACAAGAGTTGAACCTTGACCCGTTTTTCACCCCGCGCGGTGCGCTAGAGGTACAGGCGGGCCTGTATGGCGTGCCAAAGGCACAACGCCGCAGCGATGAAATCCTTGAGATGATCGGCCTGACGGACAAGGCCGAAGCCTATGCCAGAACCCTGTCTGGCGGGATGCGCCGTCGCCTGTTGCTAGGCAAGGCGCTGGTGCACCGCCCCCATGTTCTGGTTCTTGATGAACCGACCGCAGGCGTTGATATCGGGTTGCGCCAGATGCTGTGGGCCAATGTGCGCAAGTTGAATGAACAAGGGATGACCATTATCCTGACCACGCATTACCTCGAAGAAGCGCAAGAAATGTGCGACGAGATTGCGATCATCAATCAGGGTCAACTGGTGGTCCAAGACAGCACCGCCAACCTGCTGGGACGCCTGGACCGGCGCACCATGGTGATTGTACCCGATGAACCGACCAGGACGCTGCCACAAGCCGACGGGATTGATGCATCCCTCAGACCAGATGGCGCCATCGCACTGCACTATCACAGTCAACAGCTGAGCGCCGAACAGGTGCTCGAGGCCGTGCGTGCGGCAAACATCCGGATTCGCGACGTCAAAACCCAAGAGGCCGATCTGGAAGATGTGTTTCTTGCCCTGACGTCGGGCGCGGCTTGAGGCCCTAGAGCCCCAAGCCGTCACGCACCTAGGCTTTATCCGGCTGCGCTGGTGCAACATAAGGCAGTCGCGCCTTGGCTTTGGTATCCGCAGCTCCAGCATTGCGGATATAGCGTTCGTTGTCATCAAGCCGAACAAGCGTCACGTAAGACGGCTCTCCGCCTGTGACCTGATGGATCGCCAACCGGCGGGTTTGTGTTGCCCGGATTTCGGAATACAGCGCCTCAGGATCCCAGCCGTCGAACAGAATATCCGTCATCTCGCGCTCGATCTCGGCCACCTCGGGCGTTCCGGACAGGTTCGTCAGCTCCAACGGATCAGCCTCGAGATCGTATAGCAGCGTGTCGCGCCCTTCGAGCCACATCAGTTTCCACTTGCCCTTTTTCACCATCCGGCTGGGCCCGGTTGACCCATCCGCCGCGAACTCTGAAATGACCACATCCGACAATTGCTCTGCGTGCCCTTCGAGCGCGGGAACCAACGAATTGCCATCACAGGGCGCGGCATAGTCGGTGAATTCCCCACCCGCTGCCAGATCCAAGAACGTCGGCATCATATCAATGAGCGAGATGTTCTGCGATACACGGCCCGGCTTGAACCGCTCGGGTGCCCAAACGATGAATGGAATCCGCGCCGCCCATTCAAAAAAGTGCTGCTTGAACCACATACCGCGCTCGCCCATCATCTCACCATGATCGGCGGTAAAGACAACGATCGTATCGTCCGACAACCCCGTGTCACGCAGCACCTGCATGATTTCACCGACCTTGTCGTCGATGTACGAAATCATCCCGTAATACCCATGTCGCGCCATACGGCGGTGGTCGTCGGTGACCGTGAACTTGTCACGCGCCTGACAGAAATGCAGATTGCGGCTGAGGTGATCCATGTCATCCAGCGCGAGCGGCGGCACTGCCGGGCTTTCGATGGCATCATGATCATAACGGTCCCAATATTCCTGCCCAATCACAAACGGGGAATGCGGGCTGGTAAAGGAAATCGTCAATTGGAACGGGCGATCATCCCCCTTGCGGGCCAGATCATACAACGCCTGCTTGCCGTGGAATGCGACCTCGTCATCATAGTCCATCTGCAACGTGCGCACGGCAGGGCCGCTTTCGACAATCGGAGCCATGGTCAGGTTTGTGGGCCGATATTCGCGCCCCTTGGACCAATCGACAGTCCAGGCAAAATTCGCTGGATAAATCTCGGTCGTGTGGCGTTTCTCGTATCCATGCATTTGGTCCGGGCCCACGAAATGCATCTTGCCGCTCAGCTCTGAGCGATATCCCATTCCGCGCAGATAATGGCAAAAGGTCGGAATATCCGCATGGAATTCATTCGCATTGTCATACATTCCCATTGCAAACGGCATCCGCCCCGCATGCATCGATGCCCGGGACGGGCCGCACATGGGCAGGTTGCAATAACAATTCCCAAACACCACACCTTCGTCCGCCAGCGCCCGAATATTGGGATCTTTAACCGTCGCATTGCCATAAGTAGACAGCGCATTCGCCGCCAATTGGTCTGCCTGAATGAGAAGAATGTTAGGGCGGGTCATAGCGATCTATCTTATCTGGGACAAAGAGGGACCTGACCGCCGAAGCGGTCAGGCGGGGAGAGACATCATACCGAGAGTCTAAGCCCGGTATGACATCGGGTCTCGTTTACCGAACAACCATATCCAGCTGGTCCGCGATCGTCCGGAACGTGTTGAATTGCTGCTCTACAAAAGCGCGGGTTTCTTCGGAGGACATCACCGCTGGGATAGACCCCAATTTTGCAGTGGCCTCATTCCAGCTTGCATCGTCTTTGAGGCTGGTCAGCACAGAACCCCACTTGTCAATTGCAGCCTGATCCATGCCACCGGGACCCCAAATGCCTGACCAGCCAATCACAGAACCCAAGATTGGATGCCCGACTTCGGTCGCGGTCGGCGTGTCAGCAATACGCTCGACACGATCCGGGGTTGTCACCACCAGCGCGCGCAGCTGGCCGCTTTCAATACCGCTGGTCAGACCAGACAGGTTGTGGAAAATGAAATCCGCGTTGCCATTGATGACTGCGGTTGTCGCCTTGCCGCCTCCTTTGAAGGGCACGTGAATATGAGCATCTGAATCGACACCCAGATCATTGATCAAAATGAGAGAGGCCATATGCAACAGCGTGCCAACACCTGCCGACGAATAGGTCAGACGCTCACCGCTTTTTAGCGCGTTCGCCAGATCATCAAAGGTTTTATAAGGCGAATCCGCAGCCACAGCGACGGCAAAGGGGTTCAATTCAACGACCCCCAACATGGTGAATTCATCCCACGTATACGGAATGGTCGCGTTCATCGCAGGGACTGTTGCCTGTGATCCGACACGCGACATCAAAAGCTGATAGCCATTCTTTGGCCCCTTAGCGACCATGGTCGAGCCCGTCACCCCAGCCGCACCTGTCTGATTAACGACAAGCACATTGTTACCAAGGTACTCCGGGGCTTCGTTGCCGATGATACGCGCAGCAAGGTCCGCCGCGCCGCCGGGTCCATAAGGCACAACCAAGGTTACGGGCTTATTTGGGTATTCGGCCAGCGCCGGGGTTGCAGTCGCCAGTGCAGAGAATCCCGCAGCCGTGGCCAGGTTCCTTAGCATTCTCATTTGGTTACCTCTCTGTTCGCGGTGTCTGTGATGTCGTTTTTTTCTTGGTTATGTCATCGTTCTATGTTATTTACTTACGGTAAGCAAATAAATAAATTGGAAATCCACATGGCGCGTCCTGCCTCACATCAAGATCAAGGAAGCAAGAACCGTAGAATGGTCTTGTCCGAAATCCTGCGTCATCCGGGTATTTCCAGAACTGAAATTGGCAAGTCCGTCGGGCTGAATGCAGCAAGCGTTTCGCGCATCTCGCGCGACCTGATTGAGGCCGGGTTAGTTAAAGAAGCTGACTCATTTGGTGACAAGAGTCGCCCCGGGCGGCGCTTTGTGGGGCTCGCGCCACGCGGCCAAGGCGGCTTTATCGTTGGCATCGGCATGAATGCGTTTCGTCAATCCGTCACGCTGGCCGATCTGGAAAACCGCAAGATCGCAGAGTGGATCAGCCCCGAGGCCCCCTCGACCGATGGCGCAGCCTTTATGCGCCTCTGCCTTGAAAAGGCGGACGAAATGGTGCGCGCCCATGTCCCGAACCGGGATCGGTTTTTCGGTGTCGGGATCGCAATTGCGGCTGAGCTAGACAAGGCGAACGGTGAACTGCTCAGCGCGCCCGTTTTTGGCTGGACCACCCCCATTCGACTGGCAAACATGGTGCGTGAAACGCTCGACGTGCCACTGGTGCTCGACACACCCTCGTCAGCGATCAACAAATCCGAAGCGGACATTGGACAAGGGTTGGGGGTCTCTAACCTGATCACAGTTCACTGCAGTTTGGGCTTTGGAATCGGAATACGGCACCTCAACGATGACAACGCAACACTACAGGAATTTGGGCGCGTCTTAATCGAAAGCAAAGCCCCCGACGGGAGTGGCCGCACCCTGTCAGACGTGTGTGGTGGCATGGCGATTCTGCACAACCTGTTGCGGCCTGAAAAAATCGCTGACCGCACCGACACCGAACTGGGTGCGATGCTAATCGACATGATCCGACGGTCGAAAACCGATGCCGGTTTGCGTGATCTGCTGGGCGACATTGGCGGTCTGACCGCTCAGTATCTGTCTCTGCTTTTCGATCTGTGTCAGCCAGAATGCATCCTGCTTGCGGGGCCGCTGGCAACCTCGCCCGAATATATTGCTGGCTTTACCGATGCACTGAGCACATCGCTCGCCCGGCCCGCACACATTCCCGAAATCCGGTCTTCGGACCTGACGCCGACCGGCGCAAGCCGATGGCTGGCCCTGCGCGGCAATGTTGCAATGGCGGATCTCGACCTTGAGACCTTGAAACTGGAGGACACAGCATGACTTCCGACCAAAAAAGGGACCTGTTCGCAGCCTGTCTCTTTCTTGCAATGAGCCTGATCGCGATTTTCTTTCTGATCCCTCAAGGGGTCAAGGTGCCCAGGTCGATCAAAAGCGCCGCCCTATCGCCCGATTTTTGGCCCCGCATTATCGCCTACGCCACCGCCTTGGCATCGGGCTTCCTGCTGTTTGAAACACTGACATGGCAGCAACCTCAGCTCGAAGAGGACGAGACCGAGGAAAGCGCCCAGTATCAATTGAACACAATGCACGCCAGCCTGCGCGTCATCGCAATGATCGGGGCGCTGTTCTTCTTTTATGCAAGCCTGACGACACTGGGTGTGGTCGCGGCGTCGGTCGTTTTGATGTTCTCGATGATGCTCTTCTTCGGAGAGCGCAAAATCTGGCTCATCGCCGTGCTGAGCCTCGGCATTCCCGTACTGCTGTACGTTTTCTTCCGATTTGTCGCCAGCGTTCCCATCCCGCTTGGCATGTTCGGCAACTGAAAAGGACCCCCCAATGGACGTCATTATCGAAGCCTTTTCGCTCTTTCTGAGTTGGCAGAATATTTTGGTTGTCGGGATCGGTGTTGCGATCGGCACAATCATCGGCGCAATCCCGGGCATGACGACGCCAATGGGGGTCGCGCTGGTCTTACCGTTTACCTTCACCATGCCGCCCGTGACCGGCATTCTTTTGCTGTTGGGGGTGTACAAGGGCGGCCTGTACGGCGGGTCTATTACGGCCATTTTAATCAAGACGCCCGGAACCCCCGCAGCGTCTTGTACCGTTTTAGACGGATATCCGCTGACCCAAAAAGGCGATGCCCGAAAGGCGCTGGATATTGCGCTCTATTCGTCTTGCACGGCTGATCTGATCTCAAATATCGCGTTGATCCTGTTTGCGGGTGTACTTGCCAGTGTTGCCTTGCAGTTTGGCCCCCCTGAGTTCTTTACCCTCATCGTGTTCTCGCTCACGATCATCGCCGGCGTTTCTGGACCCAGTCTGGCCAAAGGTGTCTTGTCGGCCAGTCTTGGCCTGATGCTGGCAACCATGGGGCTGGATCTGGTGTATGGGACCGAGCGGTTCATCTTTGGCAACTACCAATTGATGGCGGGGCTGAACTTTATCCCGGTGCTCATCGGTCTGTTCGCCCTGCCCGAGATCATCCATCGCACCACCCGACGCGCCCGCCCACCGGGCAGTCAAAAACAAAACCTTGGCCAAGGCGCGACCTTTGCCGATTATCTAAGTGTCTTAAAATCGGTGGTGCGCGGCAGCATCTTTGGCGTCATCCTTGGGGCCATCCCCGGTATCGGTGGCGCACCAGCTGCGTTCCTGTCCTATTCCGAGGCGCGTCGCACATCTAAAAACCCCGAAAAATTCGGCAAAGGCTCTATCGAAGGTGTCGCCGCAGCCGAAGCCGGCAACAACGGCGTTGCAGGGGCAACCATGATCCCGTTGCTGGCGCTCGGCATTCCGGGTGACGTCATCACCGCCGTGATCCTTGGGGCGTTTATGATCCATGGATTGCGCCCCGGCCCGATCCTGTTCGATCAAAACCTGCCGATGATTTATGCGCTCTTCATGGGCATTCTGCTCAGCTCGGCTTACCTGTTCTTTATCGGTAAGGTCGCGATCCGCTTCTTTAGCCGTATCGCCACAGTCCCGAACCGGATTCTCTATCCCATCGTGTTTATCCTGTGCGTTTATGGGGCCTATGCGGTGAACAACAACTTGTTCGACGTTCTGGTGATGTTGGTCATGGGGTTGGTCGGATATGCGATGCTGCGCCTTGATATTCCGGTCGCACCGTTCCTGATTGCCTACGTACTGGTGCCATTGCTCGAAGATAACTTCAGGCAATCCCTGCTGATTGCGGACGGCGACAACACCATCTTTTTCCGCAATATCATCTGCATCGGGTTCTGGATTCTGACCTGTCTGTCTATCTTTGTTCTGATCCGCAGCCGCATTCAGGCAGCACGCACAGGCAAGGCCTCTGTCTTGACGACGGGAGGGTGATCATGATCCGCGAACCAAATGATCTTGGGCCGCATCTGTACGATTTTGCCGTCATTTCGGACACACACGTCAACCCGGATGAAACAACGTGCAACTCGCCCTTTCCGGTCAATGCACGGGCAAACGCACGGTTTCGGCATGTGATAGCAGACCTCAATCAACGGGATGTGTCTTTTGTGGTGCACCTCGGGGATCTGTTACATCCGGTACCAGATACGGGCCCTCTTTATGCCCAAGCCGCCGCAACCTATCGCGAGATTGAACAGGATCTGAAGGTTCCGATCCACCATGTACCCGGCAATCATGACATCGGCGATACCCCGGTTAAAGGCGCCCCGGCCAGCCCCTCAACCGAAAGCATGATCACCGCCTGGACCCAAGAGTTTGGCGCCCAATATCAGGCTTTTACCCACGGCAATGTCCGGTTCCTATTGCTCAATGCACAGCTGATAAATTCAGGCCTGCCTGACGAACAACGACAAAAGGATTGGGTCGAAACCGAGCTCGCGCAAGCCCAATCCCGCGTCATGGTAATGCTGCATCACCCCGCTTATCTGTGCTTTCCCGATGAGCCGTCCCACTATGACAACACTGACCCGCCCGGGCGGGATTGGCTGCTGGGGCTTTTGGAACAACACAAGGTTGAGGCGATGTTTTCAGGACATGCGCACAACTTTTGGTACGACCGGTTTGGGCAAACCGATTACTATCTGGCCCCCGCAACCAGCTTTGTCCGCCAAGATTATTCGGAAATGCTGCGCACATGCCCGCCAGCCGGCAGCGAGGCAGGACGCGACGACAAAGCCAAACTGGGCTATTTTATCGTCTCTGTTTACGACAACGGCCACACCACGCAATTTGTCCGCACAAATGGGCAGGAATTGCCTTTGGGTAAAACGCCAACGGCGGCCAAACCCATTGCCCAGACACCAAGGGAAAACTCCGCACCAAGGCTAGGGTTTGATCTGCGCCAGAACTGGGCAGAAATCAGTGAGATCCCCCCATCCGGCGGTCTGGACGAATTCGACCGAAAGCAAGCGCGCAATGATTACCCACTGCTCGCTTTGATCGAAATGGGTGTTCGGGATGTCCGTGTTCCCTTCTCTGACCTACGTGACCCGATGCGGCGGCAGCGCTTGTCTGCCCTGTGTCACCTTGGGTTTCGCCCAACCCTGTTTAGTTTCGGCATCCCGACTGAGCTGGATCTGAAACTCATTGAAACGTGCAAGGACTGCCTGACCGATTGGGAAATGACGCTTGATTGGGGCACCCACACATCCTTACGCGATGCAATCACGGACGCGCATCACCGGACTGGGCTGCCAATCTTGCTGTCGCGGATGCGGTCGAAAAAGGATCTGCCAGCCGGGTCGCTCTATTTCCACGTCATCAACCATGGGTTTTCACACGATGATGACGCGCAGCTGGACCAACTGGCCAATCTAACACCCGCGGGTGTGGCCGGGGCTGTCTTCCGGCTCTCTAATCAAGCTCCGATTGCGGATACTCTGACCCACATCGCGCGCGCCACAAAGGCGCGAAACATGCGCGGCGCAGTGCATATGCGGGTGGCCGGGGACAATCCAGCGATAGCACATGAAAACCACACCGAAACCTGTGATCGACTGGGCGAGGCCGTCAGACTTTTGCCCACGTTAGAGTCGATCCGTCTCTGGTGCGATACCTTTGTCGATATCGATCGTGGCTACTTTCCCCGCCAAGGTGCGATTGACCGGAATGGCAATCCCAATCCACTGGCGCGCATGATCAAAGAGCTCCACCTGAAAGCAGGTACACTCAACGCCTCCTGACGACAGTCTCGCAATCAATCAGGGCTGCCTATTTCCCCTCACATCCGAGGTCTTGCAAAAAGTTTCGGCGAAATCCCGTTCAAATTTGGGGGTCACTGCGCCCTGTACGATTGCGGTTCGCACCCGGATAACGGATAGAATGCACAGACACCGATGAAACTGAGCGGATAGGGCAGCACACCATGAGCAAAACCGAGTTTGGCAAAGGCTGCCATTTGCACCTGATCGATGGCTCGGCCTTCATTTTCCGTGCCTATCACGCGCTGCCGCCGCTGACGCGGAAATCCGACGGCCTGCCGATTGGCGCCGTGTCCGGGTTCTGCAACATGTTGCAGCGCTATGTCGAAGGGAACCACGGCCCCGATGCCCCGACCCATGTCGCGGTCATCTTTGACAAGGGCTCCCATACCTTTCGCAACGACATGTATGACCTCTACAAAGCCAATCGCGAAGCAATGCCCGAGGATCTGCGCCCACAGATGCCGCTGACGCGCGAAGCAACCCACGCCTTCAACATCGCCTGCGAGGAAAAGGAAGGCTACGAGGCCGACGACATCATCGCGACCCTTGCCGTGCAGGCGCGCGCCGCCGGTGGCCGTTGTACCATCATCAGTTCGGACAAAGACCTGATGCAATTGGTCGGTGACGGTGTCGAAATGTACGACGCGATGAAGAACAAGCGCATTGACCGGGATGGAGTGTTCGAGAAATTCGGCGTGTTCCCTGACCGGGTCGTGGATGTGCAGGCGCTGGCCGGTGACAGCGTGGACAACGTGCCCGGCGCGCCCGGCATTGGCATCAAAACCGCCGCGTTATTAATCAACGAATACGGTGATCTGGAAAGCCTGCTGGATCGCGCCAAAGAGATCAAACAACCCAAACGCCGCCAGACTTTGGTCGACAAACGCGATCAGATCGAACTGTCCAAGCGGTTGGTTCAACTGGACGAAAAGACCCCTCTCGACTTTACGCTCGAGGATCTAGAGGTTCGCGACCCCGACCCAAACAAGTTGTTGGCCTTTCTGGCCGAGATGGAATTCCGCACCCTGACCAAGCGGATCGCGGATCAACTGGGCGCCGAAGCCCCCACCATCACTGACAAAGTTGCCCCCGAGGCCGAAGAAATCTCGGTCGCGGACATTCCGTTTGATGCCACAAAATACGAATGTGTGCGCGACGCCGCGGCGCTGCAAAAATGGGTGGAACAGATCCGCGAACATGGTTGGGTCGCCGTGGATACCGAAACCACCGGCCTCAATGAAATGATCGTCGATCTGGTCGGCATTTCGCTGTGTGTTCAGGCCGGCACCGCCTGTTACATCCCCCTGACCCATCGCAATGGATCAGCAGACGATCTGTTCGGCTCTGATGAACTGGCCGAGGGACAAATGCCGCTCGACGATGCGCTTGCCATTCTGAAACCCGTGCTTGAGGATCCCGCGATCCTGAAGATCGGGCAGAACATGAAATACGATTCCAAGATCTTCAAACGGTACGGCGTGTCCGTTGCCCCGATCGACGATACCATGTTGATGTCGTCGGCCATGCACGCCGGGGAACACGGCCATGGTATGGATACCCTGTCAGACAGATACCTGAACCACACGCCAATCCCGATCAAACCCTTGTTGGGCAGCGGCAAATCCGCGATCACCTTTGATAAGGTGCCAATTGACGAAGCCACCGCTTACGCCGCCGAAGATGCCGACATCACCCTGCGCCTGTGGCAGCATTTCAAGCCACAACTGCACCGCGCGCAGGTCACCACCGTTTATGAAACGCTGGAACGTCCGCTCGTGCCTGTGCTGGCTGAAATGGAAATGCACGGTATCAAAGTCGACCGCGAGGTGCTCAGCCGTATGTCCAACGCCTTTGCCCAGAAAATGGCAGGGCTTGAGGCCGAGATACACGAACTATCGGGTGAGACATTCAATGTCGGCTCGCCCGCGCAATTGGGCGAGATCCTATTTGAAAAGATGGGGCTTGAGGGCGGTAAAAAGGGCAAGACCGGAAAATATTCAACCGGTGCGGACATTCTGGAAGATCTGGCAACCGAACACGAATTGCCCCGCCGGGTGCTGGATTGGCGTCAGCTGAGCAAGCTGAAATCCACCTATACCGACGCGCTGCAAACGCACATCAACCCCGATACGGGGCGGGTACACACCTCATATTCGATCACCGGGGCGACCACCGGGCGGTTGGCCTCGACCGATCCGAACCTTCAGAACATCCCGGTGCGCACCGAAGAAGGGCGCCGCATCCGCGAGGCATTTATTCCCGAACCGGGCAATGTCTTACTGTCGCTC
Source organism: Paracoccaceae bacterium (assembly GCA_965183835.1). Classification (GTDB taxonomy): domain Bacteria; phylum Pseudomonadota; class Alphaproteobacteria; order Rhodobacterales; family Rhodobacteraceae; genus OMPR01. The sequence continues at coordinate 218,569 of CBCYME010000010.1, forward strand.
GATTACAGCCAGATCGAATTGCGCATCCTTGCCCACATCGCCGAAATTGACGCTTTGAAACAAGCCTTTGCGGATGGCTTGGACATTCACGCCATGACCGCGTCAGAGATGTTCGACGTGCCGCTGGACGAGATGACATCCGACATTCGCCGTCAGGCCAAAGCCATCAACTTTGGTGTGATTTATGGCATTTCCGGGTTTGGGCTGGCGCGCAACCTGCGCATTCCACGCAGCGAGGCGCAGGGATTCATTGACCGCTATTTCGAACGCTTTCCCGGCATTCGGACCTACATGGATGACACCGTCGCCTTTGCCAAAGAGCACGGGTATGTCCAGACACTGTTCGGGCGCAAAATCCACACGCCAGAAATGTCCTCAAAGGGGCCGCGCGCTGGGTTTGCCAAACGTGCCGCGATCAACGCCCCCATTCAGGGGACTGCAGCGGATGTGATCCGCCGCGCCATGATCCAGATGCCTGCTGCCATCGCGCATTTACCCGCGCGGATGCTGTTGCAGGTCCACGATGAACTGCTGTTCGAAGTGCCCGCTGATCATGTGGATGAAACCATTGATGTTGCCCGCCGCGTGATGGAAGGCGCATGCGACCCCGCCGTGAAACTGGACGTCAAACTCACAGTGGACGCAGGACAAGGTGCAAACTGGGCCGAGGCGCATTAAGCGCCCTCGCCCCAGTTTGGTCAGCTTTCGACGCGCACCATCTTGGCGACCAGCTTGCGAATGCCGGGACCGGCGAAAAAGATAACTGCGAATGCGATGGGCCAGCTAAAGCTCCATGCGCCCATCCATCCCGCAAAGGTATGATCGCCCAGACCCAGCGCCTTGATGGTGGCAACGCAGGTGACAATGAACGACATCAACCCCGAAGCGATCAAAGCAAACAGAGCCGGAGCATAGCGGGCGGGAATCATCACAGGTCTTCCTTTTGCGAACCGCCCAATGCATGCAATGTTCAGAATGTGATGTCCAGCATCCTACCGGCTGTTACCCCATCCAATGCAGGGATTGCACCGTGCGCGGCGTGCTGGGGTTGTACTCAGCACTAACCCACCCCTGATATCCACACTCGTCCATCGCCGCAAAAAGTGATGGAAAATCAATCGGTCCCGGTGCAGGTTCGCTGCGATCCGGCGCTGCCCCAATTTGAGCATGAGTGACTAAAGGATGAAACCGCTCCCAGATGTCAGCGGCATCACCATGGATCACCTGTGCGTGATAGCTGTCAAATTGCAGACCCACATTGGGCCGATCGACCGCCGTCAAAATGTCTGCGGCCAGATCGTAATCGTTCAGGAAATAGTTTGGCTGATCGCCTACGTTCAAAGGTTCGATGGTAAATTTCTGGTTTGGGTGCTGATCCGCTGCCCATTGCAAATTTCGCACAAAACTAGCCTGCGCGTCGGGCCCCTGCTCATAGCCAGCCATGACATGAATGTGCTCGGGTTTCAGTTGCTCAGCATAACGCATCACCCGTCGAATATCGCGCTGGAACCTGTCTTCGCCCGCTGGAATCGCCGCATACCCCGGCGTGCCTCCGGTGTAATTTGGGGGCGGCGCATTGATCAGCACCAACTCCAGCCCATTGGCCAGCAGGGCGCGACGGGTGTTTTTTGCTGCAATGTCATAGGGGAACAAAATCTCCACCGCTTCGAACCCCGCATTTGCAGCGGCAGAAAAACGGTCGAGAAAGGGCAGCTCGGCAAATAATAATGAAATATTGGCGGCAAATCGGGGCATCGGGGCTCTCATTTGTTTCGCTAAAAGGAATAACTTGGAAAACAGTTCGCCGCCAAGGGACTGAAAACGACACATTGTCGAAAACCGACCAGACTGGGACACGCATTCCGAGTGATTTGATCCCAACGCATCGAATCTGATGCGATTCACAAACCACATAGAAAGACGTCGGGATGGCCTACAGCCCTGATCCCGCACAGGCACTTGCGCCCAGCGCAATGTCCGAGCGGCACACATTGATTTCCGGAAATGCGCTTGGCACATCGGCCATGCTGTTTTGGGCCGCTGGTTTTCCCGCCGCAGAAGTCCTGCTGCAAAACTGGTCTCCGCTTGTCGTGATCGTGGCCCGTCTGGCGTTAGCCATGGCTGTCATGATCCCACTTTGGATTTGGCTCGAAGGCCCTGCAAAAGTACGCAATGCACCCTGGGGTAAAGCCATGTTTGTCGGCGGAGTTGGATTTGGGTTCGGAACATATTTTCTTTTGGTTGCACAAGACCTGACTGACCCCGTGACAGTTGCCTTGGTTGCATCCTGCGGCCCCCTTGTTGGTGCCTTGCTAGAGGTTCGCGCCCGCACCCGTCGGCTCACCTGGAGCTTTTGTTTAGGTATCGGCATTTCGATTTTGGGTGGCATCATCGCAACCAATGCGCTGGCCCCTGCCCAATTGGGATTGGGCGCGGCCTTTGCTGTTGCTGCAACCGTTCTGTTCACTTGGGCCAGCATGGCAACCGTGCGCGAATTCCCCAAACTGGGTAAGATCGGCCAGACAACCATCACCATGACCGGCGCATTGGTGATGAACTCTGTCCTCTTGGTGGGGTCGATTTCGTTGGGATATGTTCCATCCCTTGCAACCCTGCCGTTTAACTTTGAGTTGGGTGGAATGCTTGTGATTTATGCGGTGATTTCGCTGTGTATCAGCCAAGCCATGTACATCGGGTCAATTGGCAAGCTGGGCGTCGCGGTGGCTTCTGTTCATATGAACATCGCGCCATTCTATGTGATGGTAATCATGATGGTTCTCGGCGCCGCCTGGAACTGGTCCCAGGCCGCCGGTGCCGTCATTGTTGCCTTGGGCGTGGTGCTGTCGCAGTACAAACGCGCGCCTAAAGCCCGGTCAGCGCCTCTGACGGAATGATGCGAAAGAACGTGCCCGACGACCAGATCCCAAACCACCCGTCGTGATCTTCGCCCAGATCCACAAGCCGATAAAACGTCTTGCGATCAATCAAAGCCTCTAGCCCGGCGCGGATCATGATATAGGGCGCAGGTTCTTCGGTCTCAGGATCGCGCACAACGCGGATCGGATGGTCCAGTCCGGCAATGGCGGTGTCGCCCACATGGGTTGTGAACTCAAGCACCTGATCTTGACCCGTCCCGCTCACCTCGACATCTGTTGCAACAAACGGGGCATCGTCGACCGTGATGCCCACCTTTTCAACAGGTGTCACCAACACGTATTTGTCATTTTCAAGCTTTAGAATGGACGAAAACAACCGCACCAGTTGGGGGCGGGTGATCGGTGATCCCTGATAATACCACGTCCCATCCCGTGCGATCCGCATATCCAGATCCCCACAAAACGGAGGGTTCCATAGATGCACAGGCGGTAATCCGCGTGATTTAGAGGCGCGAACCGCCTCTGCAATGCCATCTGCCGAGGGAGTCACAGCTTTTTGTCCACTCATTGTTTTTGCCATTTCCTCTCAACGCGATACACTTAGTATTATATACGTCCACGGAAAGGAAAACCATGTCCGAACCTGCCGATTTGGTCGCTGAGATTGAAGCCCTTGAAGATAAATTGAGATTGGCCAAAGAGTCGATTACGCATCGCTTTATCGGTCAAGAGCGTGTGGTTGACCTGACGCTGACCGCCCTGTTGTGCGGTGGACATGGCCTGTTGATTGGTCTGCCCGGACTGGGAAAAACCCTGTTGGTGGAAACGCTATCGACCGTCATGGGCCTAAATGGCAGCCGCATTCAATTCACGCCCGACCTGATGCCCGCTGACATTCTGGGGTCCGAGGTTCTGGATACCGCCGAGGATGGCAGCCGCCAGTTCCGATTTGTGTCCGGGCCGGTGTTCTGCCAGCTGCTGATGGCCGACGAAATCAACCGCGCCAGCCCCCGAACCCAATCCGCCTTGCTGCAGGCGATGCAGGAAAAAACCGTGACTGTGGCCGGTGAAAACCGCCCCCTTGGTGCCCCGTTCCACGTGCTTGCAACGCAAAACCCGATTGAACAAGAAGGCACCTATCCGTTGCCCGAGGCGCAGTTAGACCGCTTTTTGGTTCAAATTGATGTGCCCTATCCAAATCGGACGACAGAACGCGATATTCTGACGGCCACCACCGGGATCGAAGATGCCAAGGCCGCACAAATATTCACCCACACCGAATTGCTCGACGCGCAAACATTGCTGCGGCGCATGCCGGTTGGGGAGTCGGTTGTCGAGATGATATTGGATCTGGTGCGGGCCTTCCGCCCCGAGGAACCCGGTGCCTCGGACCGTGTCCGCGAAACTGTGGCTTGGGGGCCGGGTCCGCGCGCAGCGCAGGCTTTGATGATGACCGTGCGCGCCCGCGCTCTGTTGCAGGGTCGTCTTGCCCCAAATGCCGAGGATGTCATTGATATGGCGCGTCCCGTTCTGAGCCACCGGATGGCGTTGAACTTTGCCGCCCGCGCCCGTGGTGACAGTCTGGCCGACCTTATCGAAAGCACTGCAGCTGGTTTGACACGATCCGAGGTCGCGGCGTGACACCTGCCCTTACCCTTCGTGAACGATCCGAGGCCGAAGCCGCCCGATTGCCACCCCTTTTGGCCCGGGCGGAACAACTGGCGGGGACTGTCTTGCTGGGGGACCACGGACGCCGACGCGCGGGGTTGGGGGATGATTTTTGGCAATATCGACCTGCACAAGTGGGCGATAGCAAGCGAATGATCGATCACCGCCGGTCCGCGCGCGGCGACCAGCAATTCGTCCGGGAACGAGAATGGCAAATCGCGCAATCGGTGATGTTCTGGATCGGTCAGGGTGCCTCGATGCAATTTACCTCAGGCAAGGATACCCCCACCAAAATTGACCGCGCCCGGCTGCTGGGCCTCTCAACTGCGATCCTGCTTGCCCGAGCAGGGGAACGCGTTGGTTTGACAGGAACCACACTGCCGCCTCGGCGCGGCAATGCGCAGGTCGTTCGATTGGCCGAAGCCTGGTCCGTGGATCACCAAACCGACTATGCACCGCCGGAACACAAAGCGCTTATCCCACATGCACGGGCCGTATTTATTTCTGACTTTCTGGGGGATCTGACCGAAGTTGAAACCGCCCTGACCAAAGCCGCAGATCGTGGCATACGCGGGGTGATTATGCAGGTGTTGGACCCCAGCGAAGAGGCGTTTCCCTTTCAGGGTCGCACCGTCTTTGAAAGCGTCGGTGGCACAGTGCGCCACGAAACCCTAAAGGCGGGGGATTTGCGGACCCGGTATCTGGATCGGTTGGCAGAACGTCGCGACCATCTGCAACGCATTTGCAACGCCACAGGATGGATGTTTGGCCGTCACCACACCGGGCATTCAGCGCAAACCGCGTTGGTGTGGTTGTATCAGGCACTCGAGAGAGGGTCGCGATGACCCTGCTGTCTGGAATCACGTTCACAACGCCTTGGCTTTTGTTAGGGCTCGTACTGCTGCCCATCCTCTGGTTCATCCTGCGGGCCGTGCCCCCTGCCCCGACGCATCGCCGTTTTCCTGCGGTCAGCCTGCTCTTGGGGCTAAAGGATGACGAAAGCATTTCGGATCGCACACCCTGGTGGCTGTTGGCCTTGCGCCTGCTTGCCTTGGCCGCTGTGATCGTTGGTCTTGCAGGCCCGGTCTTAAACCCATCCCGTGATCAGGCCGGGTCTGGTCCGTTGCTGGTTGTGTTGGACGCCAGTTGGGCCGGGGCCACATACTGGCCAGCAAGCACCCGCCAGTTGGATGCCGAGCTGACAAAGGCAGGCCGATTGGGACGCACGGTTGCCGTGTTGCAACTCACAGATCCACAGCCCTTGGTGTTCCAATCTGCTGAGGCATGGCGCAGCCGATTGCCCGGATTGAACCCAATGCCTTGGGCTCCCAGCCCCGAGCAAGTCCAAGCCGCACTCTCTAGCATGCAGGCCGCCACTGAACCCTTTGACACGTTCTGGTTCAGCGACAGTCTCAACTTTGACGGGCAAAGCAACCTCTTATCCGCGCTTGAAGCGCGCGGCACGGTCAAGGTATTTGAACCCGACCAATCCGTTGTTGGACTGAAACCGACCACATTCAAAGACGGCGCGTTGCAGATTTCGGCCCATCGGTCAGCCACGGTATCAAATCAGAACATCACCGTTTTGGCACAGGGTCGCGACCCTGCGGGAACGCAGCGCACCTTAACCTCTGTCGACCTATCGTTCTCGGCATCTGAAACCGACGCACAAACTGCACTTTCCCTGCCAACAGAATTGCGCGCCCGGATCACGCATTTCGAGATTCAGGGCCAGGCGTCAGCGGGTGCAACAGCGCTCACGGATGATAGCCTGCGCCGGCGCGAAATCGCATTGATCGCAGGCCGGGAAAACCGCGAAGGGCTCGAACTTCTGTCGCCTTTGCATTACCTCACCAAAGTCGTCACCCCAAGCGCGGACATCATCGAGGGCTCACTGCTCGAAGTTCTGCCTGCCAATCCAGATGTGATTGCTTTGGCGGATGTCACAACCCTGACCGCCCTTGAAACAGCCGAAACTATTGCTTGGGTCGAAAATGGCGGCCTACTCTTGCGGTTTGCAGGGCCGCGCACCGCCAACAGTGACCTTGGCCGCGAGGCCGAGGATCCCCTCCTCCCCGTTCGATTGCGCGGTGGTGGCCGGTCAGTCGGCGGCGCCATGAGCTGGGGAGAACCCAAATCCTTGGCCCCCTTCCCTGACACATCGCCCTTTTATGGCCTTACCATCCCCGACGACGTCCGCGTCACCACACAGGTTCTGGCGCAACCCGATCCCAACCTCGCCGATCGGGTGATCGCCTCTCTCAGTGACGGCACCCCACTTGTCACACGCAAACCATTGGGCCTAGGCCAAATTGTGTTGTTCCATATCACGTCGGATGCGGAATCCTCGACCCTGCCGCTGTCGGGCTTGTTTGTTGAGATGATGGACCGGTTGACCGTATCCTCTGGCACCAAATCCACCCCAGCCAGTGTCGAGGGCACAGTCTGGAGCCCAACGCAGGTCATGGACGGCTTTGGCACTTTGATGAATGCCGACACCCTGCCCGGCGTAGACGGGCCAGAGCTGTTATCCGCGCCCATCGGCCCCAATCTGCGCCCCGGTCTATATGGCAATGAAAAAAGAGTGTTGGCCCGAAACGTAATGAGCTCGGACACCATTCTAAAACAGGCGACGTGGCCCGCGGCCATTCAAGTGCAACGCCCCAGTGCCCAACAGGAACAGCCGCTTGGGGGGCTATTGCTCAGCCTGTCTCTGATCTTGCTCTGTTTGGATGTGATCGCATCTTTGCTGTTATCCGGTCGCCTGCGCAACACGCAGGTCGCGGCCCCGGTGATTGCCTTATTGCTGTTTACACCGCAACTCAAAGCTCAAGACGCTGCTGATTTTGCACTAGAGGCGGCGCATGAATTGGTTCTGGCCCATGTTCTGACCGGCGATAGCGACGTGGACGAAATCGCATTGGCCGGATTGCGCGGCTTGTCTGATACTCTGTACTTTCGAACCTCAATCGAACCGGCAGCACCGATTGGTGTGGACATCGAACGGGACGAGCTTGCCTTTTTCCCGCTCCTTTATTGGCCCATCACACTCTCACAACCCGTCCCGTCAGAGGCCGCAAATGCCAAACTGAACGCCTATCTCAGATCTGGTGGCATGATCCTGTTCGACACACGGGACGCAAATTATGCGCGCTTTGGCGCCACCAGTCCCAATGGACAGAAATTGCAGCAACTCGCCGCACCGCTGAACATCCCCCCGCTGGAACCCGTGCCCAAAGATCACGTGCTGACCCGCACCTTCTACCTGCTGCAGGATTTCCCCGGACGTCACATCAGCCCGGATGTCTGGGTCGAGGCCGCTCCTGCAGATGTCGAACAGATCGAGGGCATGCCTTTTCGCAATCTCAACGACGGCGTGACGCCCGTGGTGATCGGTGGCAATGACTGGGCAGGGGCTTGGGCGGTCGCACGCAACGGCACTGACATGCTGCCAGTGGGGCGTGGCTATGCAGGTGAACGTCAGCGCGAATTGGCCCACCGGTTTGGGGTCAACTTGATCATGCACGTGCTCACCGGGAACTATAAATCTGATCAGGTCCATGTGCCTGCATTGCTGGACAGGTTGGGCCAATGACCGGAGAACTCATTTTCGACCCCCTGATCCCGCTGCCTGTGCTGATCGCGCTGGCCCTGCTGTCCTTGGCTGGCGTTGGGCTGGCTTTGTGGCGGGGGATGTCGGGCTGGGCCTTGCGCGGGCTTGGAATGGCGCTTCTCTTGGCCGCGTTGGCCGGACCCGTGTATCAAATCGAAGACCGCGCCCCGCTCACCGATATCGTCGTGATGCTCGAGGATGAAAGCGCAAGCCAGTCCCTGGCAAACCGACGCACACAAACCAATGCCGCCGCCGAGACACTGGCTGAGCAGATTGATAACCGCCCAAATACCGAGCTGCGGCGCATCCCGGTTGGGGACGGCAAAGGCGATGCTGGCACGCAGCTGATGACCGCCCTATCCGAGGTGCTTGCAGAGGAACCCAGCGCCCGGATCGCAGGCATCATCGCCCTGTCTGACGGGTTGGTGCATGATATGGAACGCGCCCCGGTCCTGCCTGCGCCGATGCACCTGCTGCTGACCGGCGAGGCTGAGGATTGGGACCGTCGTCTGGTCGTTGCCAACGCCCCGGCGTTTGCCATCATCGGTGAGCCCGTGACATTGACACTGCGGATCGAAGACAGCGGAGCCGTGCCGTCCGTGGGACCATTGGCAAGGCTGGAAATCTCAGTCGATGGGGCCCGCCCGGAACAGTTCGATGTGCCAACCGGACGAGATATCGAATTGCCCGTCACGCTGACACATGGCGGGCGGAATGTGATCCAGTTTTCAGTCCCCGAAGCGGAGGGGGAGCTGACGGACCGCAACAACACAGCCCTTGTTCAGATGAATGGTGTTCGCGACCGTCTGCGCGTGCTTTTGGTCAGTGGCGAACCCCACGCCGGTGGCCGCACATGGCGCAACCTTCTGAAATCAGACAGCTCGGTTGATCTGGTTCACTTCACCATTCTGCGCCCACCTGAAAAGCAAGACGGCGTTCCAGTGGATGAACTGTCCCTGATCGCCTTTCCCACGCGTGAGCTGTTTCTGGAAAAAATCGACGATTTCGACCTGATCATTTTCGACCGGTACAAACGACGCGGGATCTTGCCTGCGATCTATCTGGATAACGTCTCAAACTATGTCTCCAAAGGCGGGGCGGTGTTGGTTGCTGCCGGTCCTGACTTTGCGACCGCCGACAGCATCTATCGGTCCCCCCTTGCCCCGATCCTGCCAGCGGAACCAACCGCGCGTGTTATCGAAGAGCGGTACTTGCCTAAAGTCACCGACCTTGGGGAACGTCACCCGGTGACATCCGACCTGACCCAAGCCGATGACTGGGGTTCGTGGCTCCGCCAGATCGACGTGGAAACACGATCGGGCCACACTGTTATGACTGGGACAGACGATCGCCCCCTCTTGATCCTTGATCGCGTCGGAGAGGGGCGCGTTGCCTTGCTTGCCTCAGATCATGCTTGGCTCTGGAGCCGAGGATACGAGGGCGGCGGGCCGCAACTCGAATTGCTGCGTCGCCTTGCCCATTGGATGATGAAAGAACCCGAGCTTGAGGAAGAGGCGTTGTGGGCCGAGGCCAACGGCCAGACAATGCGCATCATCCGGCGCACTTTAGACACCGAAATTGGGTCCGTTACCGTGACTCCACCCAGCGGTGATCCGGTCACTGTAGAACTGACTGAGGTTACTCCGGGTCGATTTGAAGCAACCTATGTGGGTCCTGAAATCGGTCTCTATCGCCTGTCCGAAGGGGCGCAAGATGCCGTGATCGGCCTGGGCCCCTCTGCCCCTCGCGAATTTGAAGAAACCATTGCCACGGGCGACAGGTTAGATCCTTTGATCACGGGATTGCGCGGTGGCGTCATGCGTCTGCAAGAAGGTCTGCCAACCCTACGCAATGTGCGCGAAGGGCGACCCGCTGCTGGACGTGGCTGGATCGGCCTCACCCCGCGCAATGCCTATGAAACCCGCGATGTGACCCAAACGCCGCTGCTGCCGGTTTGGTTGGTTTTGCTTTTGGCCTCTGGGTTTATTCTAGCCGGATGGCTGCGCGAGGGGCGGCGTTAACGCCCCCGCCATCCTGATCAACTGGGCCGGGTCTATTTAAAAACCACCGACACAGACGGGTTTCCCGGCAATCCCGTGTATGTGACCGACGCGCCGCCCTTGCCTTTGACCGGCGGGAACAGGGGGCCGAACGAGCCAACCGACACCATGTCCCCCGGTTTCAGCTCAATCCCTTTGGACATCAACCACAGCACAGACTTCACCGGATGACCCAAAACCGCTTTACCCGGCACCTCGACCAGCACTTCGCCGTCCGCAGCGCGCAGGGTCACTTGCATATCCGCCAACGCTTGTTCCATTTCGGCCGGGTTCGTCACAGGGATACCCGCGCCTAAGACGCCAAGACGTGGACCCACACCCATCGCTGTCAAAGTGACCCCCGTGATTGGTTCCCCCTTGGCAAGTGTCAGGTCAGGCAACTCCATAAACGGATGCACGGTGGAGATATGCGCCATGGCCTCGGTAACGGTTGTGGCTTGGTTGATGGCTGCATCCCCGACAACCAATATCAAATCCGATTCAAAAACAGGTCGGGTTCCCCAACCATCAGCCAGTTCAGCACCGTTTTCCAGCATCATGTCACGATAGAGGACACCTTGGACAGGTTCGCTGACCTTGAACCGATCTTGGGCTGGTTTGCTTGTCAGGCCCGCTTTGTAGCCAACGACTGGACCCATGTGCGGTTCCAGCGCTTTAGCAAGCTTGGCTTGGGTGCACAGCGCGTCTTCCATGCTGTCGCCTGCATTCAATGCTTTCGTGGGCTGCTTTTGTACATAATCACCCACAAATCGTAGGATTTCATCATCCGACGCGCATTGCGCCCAAACTGACGTCCCCGACAAAGCCAAGGCAAAAACCAATAACGACCGAAACATGTGACCCTCCTAAACCCTAGTCTTCCAAACGGACCGCAACACGGTCAGAACGCCCTGCGGTATCCACAACAACAAACGTCGAAAATCCGGCCCCGGGGTTTGGGACTTCGAATTCCCGTTGATACAACCCAGTCGCAACCGCCGCTCCATCGGTCAGCACCATAAACGGAGCCACCCCGCCGCGCACTTTCAAAGTGACCGGATCATGCCCCAACGCCAAACGTGCCCCGTCCGGGGGAAATAGCAGCTGAGGCGCATCTTGGGCAGCTTCGAACGCCGCCGAGCGTGGGCGAAAGCGGCGCAACGGCAAAGGCAGCTCAGCAGCGCCTAGGATCAGCGTCGCCGGAGGGGGGGCAGGCAATGGGTCAAAATCTGGCTTCAAACGGCCAAAGGCCTCGAAAAGAGCAGGGGCCGCCAGATCCCCACCAAACGCCCCCGGAACCGGCGTGCCATCGGCGCGACCCAACCAGACGCCGATCACATGACGCCCATCATAGCCAATCGCCCAAGCATCGCGGTGCCCATAAGACGTTCCGGTTTTATAGGCCAAAACATGCGCTTGAGCTCCGGGCGGCGGTGCAAGGCCACGTAAAATGTCACCCACATGCCAGGCTGCGACGTCCGAGATCATTCGCCCAACCGGTACAGGCGATTGCCCGACCCGATGGTACAAGTTCAAACCCTGTCCTGCATTGGCCAAACCTGCGTAAAGCTGCACAAGATCCTGTAGGTTCACCCCGACACCGCCCAGCGCAATCGCCAAACCCGGCACGCCATTTGGTAGCTTTGGTGCGGCACCGCCTTGCTTCAAAGACGCAACCAACCGCGCCGCACCCAGTTCGTTCGTCAATCGCACAACCGGGATGTTGAGCGACATTTGCAAGGCATCTCGGACCCGGACATCGCCGCGAAATTCACCGTCAAAATTGTGCGGCGCATAGCGACCAAACATGACGGGACCATCATGGATCAACGTTTCGGGATGTATCATGCCCTGATCGAACCCCAAGCCATAGATCAGCGGTTTCAGCGTCGATCCCGGCGAGCGCACGGCCTGTGTCATATCCACGAACCCTTGTCGCGCAGATTGATAGGCAGGTGAGCCAACCGAGGCCAAGATTTCACCCGTTTGGTGATCGGCCACAATCAAAGCACCCGAAACCTGAGGACCAGCTGCGGCACTGGCGCGCGCAACCAAACCCTCGACCTTGCGTTGTAGATCAGCGTCCAATGTCAGCGCATGCGTGGCTTTTTCTGGCTGTTCCAAACGCGCCCGATCCGCGAGGTGCGGTGCCAATTGCGGGAATGGTCGTTGCGCAACCGGGATGGGTTCGCTCAAAGCGGCGCGCGCTTCGGCCCCGTCCAGAACGTTTTGCTTTTGCATTCGGTTCAACACGCGATCCCGTGCCGCTCGTGCTTGGTCAGGATAGCGATCTGGCCGCCGCCCTTCGGGCCGTTGCGGCAAGGCAACCAACAAAGCAGATTGCGCTGGCGTCAGACGATGCGGCTCTTTCCCGAACCATGCCACCGTCGCTGCGCGCACGCCTTCTAAATTGCCCCCATACGGCGCGTGTGTCAGGTAAAGCCGCAGAATATCGTCTTTGCTGAGGCGACGCTCCAAAGCCCAAGCCACGCGCATCTGCCTGAGTTTACCGGCCCAACGCCCTGTTGTGCCGTCTTCCAACAGGCGCGCGACCTGCATCGTCAGGGTTGACCCCCCAGACACCGGACGCCCATTCCAGAGGGCCTGCCGTACGGCACGCAGCATGGCCCAGCCATCGACACCGGAATGAGAGTAGAACCGTTTGTCTTCATAGCGGATCAGCATCGCTGTGAAACTAGGATCGACCTTTCCCGGAGCCAAACGCCAGATGCCTGTGCCCACTGGATAGGCCCGGAGCAAAGCGCCATTTCGATCCCGGACCTCGGTCGAGGTTTCGGTCAAGATCAGTGGCAGGTCGGTGTCCGCAATCCATTGGTCCCCTGCATCCCTGAGCGCCCCTGCGAGAAACAGGAGCATCCCCAGAAACAGGAACCCAAAGCGTTTCATTTGCCCGTCAATCCTGAACAGTCACGCGCGATGTGTCTGTACGCGCACGGAACCGAGGGCGATACATATCTTCGACAGATGCTGCAGGGTGATGGAACTGACCGGCGGACACAGCCCGGACCACATAGGCCAATGTAACCGGATCGCGGCCACCGATATCCACAGCCGCAAGAAAGCTATCTGATCTGAATTCGCTATGTGTGGCGTCAGACAGGTTTAGCCACTCTAGCGCGCGTACATCGCCGGACCGCAACAGGCTTGGATTGTCGATCTCAAATCCAGCGGGCAACGGATCACGCACCATCAACCGAGCGCCAGAGTCTTCGAACGGTTGAACCGTGACCACGGCGACAAAGCGATCACCGACAACAAAGGAGGGTCCGTTGATTTCCCCCCCCTCCATCGAGAAATATTGCCGCTGGATGCTGTAGCCTGTGCCCCCCGCCGGGGGTGCGACCGTTGGAATGCCGAGTGTGGTCAGGGTAATGTCCTGATCCCCGCTGCCAATTGTGGTGATATTCATCGCCTCCTGCGTCGCATTAGACAATATTTGTACAAACGGCCCTTCAACCGGCGAACCGTTGACCCGCAGCCCTGAGGTTTCTGGTGATTTCACCAATGCCTGTGCCGCGAGAAGGGTCCAGGCGGATTCTTGGGTCGACATGGTTTCGGTTTCTTGGCTGACCTGGGTGATCAGACGGTTACGGTCTACCACCGCGCTGCCTGCTTCGACAGCCAAGGCCAGAACCCCGGCAGTATCGCGAACCGAAGTTCCGTAGTCAGCCCGCCAAAACGGCCCCTCGTGTCCTTCTTGGCGGTCGATCAGTTGAGCGGCGCGAGAGAACATCCGATCCGCGCGGGTTTGATCCCCGTAAGACGCGAGAGCTGCCCCCAGTTGGGCGGCGGCCAGCGGCGTTGCGAACCCATCCCCCTTTACATCCGCATAGTAGCGCAGATCGCCCATAGCGGCGGCTCCTTCGCGAGCCAGCACCATCAGGGCATAGGCAATGTCTTCGCCACCGATGTCAAAATCCGGCGCATAGTTGATGCGATTGCGCAGATTATCCATCGCTTGGGTAAAGGCCCGATCGGGGACAACATGCCCCTCGGTGCGGGCGCGGCTCAGAAAATCGCTGGCATAGGCATCCAGCCAGAAATCACCGCTTTCAGCGCGCCATAGGCCAAAGGCCCCGTTCGACGCTTGCCGTGTCAACACCCGCGCGATTGAGGCATCAATGCGCGCCCGGACCGCTGGACCGTCCCCAAGTCCCGCAGCCTGAGCAACGGACGACAGGTACAGCAAAGGCATCGCTTGGGAGGTCACCTGTTCCGTACATCCGTATGGATATCTATCCAGCGCCGTCAGCAAACCCGGCGCATCAAAGCGCGCCAAAGCGCCCGCAGACAGGATTGCCTGTGCAGACCCTGTGCGCAGCCCGGTAAAGACATCCTTGCTGAACAGGAAACTGTCCCCCGCGCCCAGTGTGAACCGCCGCGTTTGCGCGACAACAGGGTCATTCGACTGAACAGGTAAGCGCAATGTTTGACGCAAGACACGGTCATCTGGTGTGGTCAGAACAACATCGATGTTCCCCACCCCAGATTGCACAGCCTTGACCGGCACCCGGAACGTGGCTTTGCCACCTGTCTCGAGCGTGAAAGCGTCCGGCTGGGTGGCCAGTTGCAGTGCGTTGTCACCAGCCAAGGTCACTGTCATGTCACCGGCAGGGCCATCTGCATGCACAATCTCAAGCAGGATCTGGCTGTCATCGCCGGGTGCCAGAAAGCGCGGTAAACTGGCGGTTACAACGACGGGGTCGCGCACAATCATGTCCTGTTCGGCTTGACCAACGGCTGTTTTGCTCCATGCCACGACCATCAGGCGCACGGTGCCGTTGAAAGCAGGCAGGTCGATGTCGACGGTGGCGGTGCCATCTACGCCCACCTCAATCGGGCCGCTAAAGCGCGCCATCAAGTCTTGGGTTGGGGGTGGGGACTGCGAGCGCATGCCTGCGTTGGCGTCCCCGCCGGATCGCACAGAGCCAACCGCACCATTCAGACCATCAATCAAACGCCCATAGACGTCGCGCAATTCGACCCCCAACCGACGTTGACCGAAATAGTGACCATCGGGGTCCGGGCTTTCGAAACCTGTCAGGTTGAGAATGCCAACATCCACTGCAGCCAACGTCATCCAGACCTCTTCACCGGCAGCGGCCCCTGAAACAACTACTTTCGCCTGCTGGGTTTGGCGGGGCTGGGCGACTTCGGGCACCTCGACCGAGACCGCGAGCCGTTTGCCGATGGGATCCACGGTCGCATGCGCAAGGCCCAGCGCGCGGGCCGGGTTTTGACCAGCAGAGACATCCATCGGGCGGATCACTGATGCCGTGACATAGGCGCCTGTGCCCCAATCCTCGGTCACTTCAAGGGGGATCACACTGGCACCGGCGGGTACCTCGACCGACTGGTGATGAATGACCTTGTTGGACATCACTGTGATCAGGGCTGTGCCGGCGGCCCGCGGAACGATTCGCAAGTTAGCCGTATCCCCGGGTTGATAGCTGTCTTGATCCAACGAAAGCTCTAAACGGTCTGGGGTCGAGGACGCATCCGCCGCCTGATACCAACCCGCGTAGAAATCCGCAGATGCTGCGACGTACCCGCCATCAATACGTTCAACCACCAGCTCGTACGTGCCCCAATCCACAGGATGGGAAACAGACAATGGTTGCCCCTGTAGCGTCGCGTCGCCTGTTGCAATCCGGGTGCGTCGGGTTACCGGTTCCCAGTTCCAATTGCCGTACAGTTGATACCACTGATACCGGGTTTCGACCCTATTTAGGGTCCAACGCACCTGCATTGGGGTGGGTGTCAGGTCTGGTGTTAAGCCAATGATTTCGAAGGCGGCTTCTGTCCCCTCACTCACCACACCGTCAAACAGGGGTTTGATCCCCAGAACAGGTGTATCCGGCAACACCGGCGCAACCAATCGCCGCTCAACCGGGCGCGATGATCCGTCTGCAACCCGCGCGATTACGGTCGCTTCGAGCGGTTTGCCCGCTGCGCCGAGGCGCGGAATTTCGACTGGAACAAAAGCCTGCCCTTTGTCGTCCGTTTTCTGATTTCCGAAATAGCTGCTCTGTGCCGAGGCGCTCTCATCATGGCGACCGAACTGATAACCGGGCCACTCTGCCAATTGTGAGGCCGCGCGCAGCACAACCTGACCGTCAATTTTCAGATCAGACCCCGGTGCACCAAAGAGATATTTTGCCTGAACCTGTAACGGGGGGCTTTCGCCCGGGCGCAGCGGTGCATTCGGCAATGAAAGCGCAAAGTCGATCCGCTCTGGCAGGAAATCTTCGACCAGGACCGTTTGGGTTGCGACGCTTTGGCCTTTGGGGTCGGTCTTGATATCCAACCGCCACGCTCCGCGTGGAACGCTTGATCCAACGGGAAACGAAAAGACGTGCCCCCCAACATTGCCACCGCCGGAAACAAGGCGGCGATATTCCACCCCATCCGGGCGGCTGAGGACCGCCGTCAATGGCACCCCTTCGAGGGCCGTAACAGCATCATCGCGCGTCAGAACCGTTGCATGGATCACTTCACCTGCCCGATAAGCGCCGCGATCCGTGGTCAAAAAGACATCGACCGGCCCCGCAGGTGCACGCCCTTCGACGCCGCGATCCGACAAATCAAAGGCCGGATCTGTCAGAGAGAGAAACCCAAGATCCGTGTCATCAAGTGTCGCCAAAACCATTGCAGGCGCTGCTGATCCATCCCCACGCGCCAAGCCCGGTTCAAAGCGGGCGTACCCCCCTGTATCCGTGGTCAGTTTTCCCAGCACAGCATTTGCCCGAGACACCAGCGTCACCTCGACCCCGGCTTTGGGCAACGCATCCCCCAAGCCACGGACAGTGACGTGCAACCCATCTGTACCCGACATCGTGCTGATTCCCAGATCGCTGAGAACAAACCACTGTGTGGCGCCCGGGTCGTCATAAGGATCCGCCCCCGGAACTTGTGCGGTCAGCGCATAAATTCCAGCCGGTTGCCCGGCAATCGCCTCGCCCATTGGTAAACGGGTTACCATGTCTTGGTTCAGCTCATTCTGGACCTCACCCGTGCCAGACCAGACATCCTGTGCAATTTCACTTGCAAAGCTCTGATCCTGCCAGTGGTTCAGTGGGCGGCCAAAATACCCATCCTGAACAGCGCGCAGCAAATTCCGATCACTCACCCGACGCAATTTCAACTCTAACCCGGTCAAGTTAACCGTCTGAACGGGCAAGGCCGCATCAGCGGATTTAGGCAGCACATAGGATCGCCCCGGAAATTTCACCGACGGCGCACGATCACGGACATAATGCGTCAGCTCAACATCTTTGTGCAGAACCTCTCCCGAGACAGAGGGCAATCCCTGACGCAACAGAATGCGATATCTGCTGCCATGCGCGACCCCATCAACGCACAACTGAGAGCCCTCAATCTGCACCACAAGAGAGGATGATGGCAGATTGACGAAGGGTTCGTAGTCTACCCCCGCTTTGACCAAAGGTTCTGAAAATTGCGCGCAGATTCGCGGTGCTGTTGAATCGCTTTCCACGGTGCTGTCGACGACCCGAAACCCGTATTTCGCTATCGCGGTTTCCAGTGCGCGGGCAATGTCATCCCGAGGTTGCAGCGTATTGGCCAATCGCAACGCAGCCAGCATATCCCGACCGCGCCCGGATTTCTCCAAACTCTCTGAAAGCACCTGCAGTGCAGATACTTGCGCGCCTGTATTCTGCGCCCGCAGATATCCATTCACCGCCGCAGACAAGGCGCGCGCGCGATATGCTTTCTGGCGGTTGCTGTTGCTCAGCTCGATTGCGAGCAAGGCGTTGGCATATTCTGTCCACAGATCCCCCCGGTCGCTGAGTGAAACCGCGACCCCGACCCATTGCATATGTCGGATGTCATCCCCAGCCGAGGCCCGCGCGGCCCCCAAAACAGACTCTAGATCCAATCCACCGGCGGCATGGCGCAGCCCTAAATCCCGGCCCTGCGCCCGTGCCACATCAAAATCCTGAGACTTGAGGAACCCCAGATCTGTAATCCGCGTTTGCGCCAAGTTTTGTACATCTGCTGTGATGGCCACCTTAAGCGCTGATACCGCGCCTTCGTAGGGGGTTTGTTCGCTCACCCCCCGCTTGGGAAAACACGCATTGGAGCGGGCGTTAAACGTAAACGCCTGACAAGACGCTTGTGCGGAACAGGCCTGAACGCAGGCAGACAGATCCGTATCAAATAGGGAATCCAGATCTGACCCGTAAAAATCCATATCTTTTGAAACAATGTAGCGGAAATCTGGCAGCGCCTGTTGCGCCATTGCGCCTTGGGCAATCGAACAAAATAAAGCAAATAAAATATAACAAAAACGTGGCATGCCGCCCTCCGATCTCATCAGAGCGTGGCACGAGTCCCCTCACAATGGCAACGATTTCCCGCAGCACATTAGGGTTTAAACACTTATTCACCGACTCATCCGATGGTGGGCGCCACGAACCGCTAAGGACAACTTAAATGAGCCTTGTCAACAAACTTGCCGAGGAACGGCGCGCACGTTTATCAGCTGAACGTTTGCTTGAGCTCAAGCAAGCGGAGCTGTCGGCCGCGAACCGTAAACTGGGCCGTCATGCACTTGCATTGACGAAACAGATTGATGCCAAGCAAGCCGAGGTGGCAACCGTTCGTGACGAAAATGAAAAGGTGAAATCCGACCTGACCGTGGCCCATGCCAAGGTTGAAATTGCTGAACGGCGGTTGTGGCATTCTATTCAAACCATTCAGGATGGGTTTGCGTTTTTCGATTCCGACAGCACGCTGATTGGCGCCAACGCGGCCTATCTGAATGCGTTTGACGGTCTGGAAGAGGTGACGCCGGGGATTTCATACGCGCGCATTTTACAGCTTTTCACAGATGAGGGCGTTGTAAACACAGAACAGCTCAGCCCTGAAGAGTGGCGCGATATGATGACCGAGCGTTGGGTGTCACCCAATCCGGAACCTTTTGTCATGCGGATGTGGAACGACCAATACATCAAGCTCATTGATCAACGCGGCCACGGGGGGGATGTGGTCAGTCTGGCGCTGAACATTACCTCAACAGTCCGGTACGAAGCCGAATTGCGCGCCGCGCGCGAACGCGCCGAAAGCGCCAACCGCGCGAAATCTGCCTTCTTGGCGAATATGAGCCATGAAATTCGCACCCCCATGAACGGGGTCGTGGGCATGGCGGAGCTGTTAACCGACACGAGCTTGAGCGAGGAGCAAAGGCTTTACGCCAACACGATCAAGAACTCTGGCGAAGCGCTGTTGGTTATCATCAACGATGTTTTGGATTATTCCAAAATCGAAGCTGATAAGTTGGTTCTGCATCCAGAACCCTTTGATCTGGAACATTGCATCCACGAGGTTGCAATGTTGTTGCAGCCTTCGGTGCGCGACAAAGATCTGACTCTGTTGGTTGATTACGATCTGTTCCTTCCGACAATCTTTTCAGGTGATCCTGGGCGCGTGCGTCAGGTTTTGACAAATCTTGTGGGCAATGCAGTCAAATTTACCAAAGCCGGGCACGTGCTTATTCGCGTCACCGGTGTGCCAGATCCCGTTTCCCAAAGCTGCGCAATTCACATCGCGATCGAAGATACCGGGATTGGGATTCCGGACAGCAAAATCAATCACATTTTCGGGGAATTCAACCAAGTCGAAGATGAACGAAACCGCCAATTCGAAGGGACCGGGCTTGGCCTGGCCATTTCTCAGCGTCTGATTGAACTGATGGGCGGGTCTGTTTGGGTTGAAAGCGAAGAAGGCAAGGGATCGTGTTTTGGCTTTCGGGTTCCGATGCCAATGGCCGAAGGTCCCCAACCCTCCCCGCCACATCTTTCGCACAACATGCGCCACGTGATGGTGGTTGAAAACCTGTGCGTCAATCGCGCGATCCTTGAGAAACAGATGTCTCAGATCGGGGCAAAAGTCACCTCTTGCGCGACGGCGGACGAGGCTTTGGAGCTTTTGGATGATACAGTAGACATCATCCTAAGTGATCAAAACATCCCGGATCTCAACGGTTTGGAGCTAGCAAAGACAGTCCGGGCCAAAGGATGGGCGGACATCCCGTTTGTCTTGCTCAGTTCCAACCAACGCGAGGCGCAGGCGGACCCTGCCAGCGAACACCTGCAGTGTATTTTGCAAAAACCCGTTCCCAGAGCTGAACTGTTTTCACGTCTGGCTTCGCTCACCCCTCCTGCTGGTGAGAAACCCGAACGCAGCGCAGCCTTGGGCAAGCCCGAAGCCGTAGCCCCCCCGCCAGAGCCAAGCCCCCCGGTCGCGCCACAAGATCCAGAAGGGCCCCATACCGAAAAGCGTTTGATGCGGGTCTTGGCCGCCGAAGACAATCGCACCAATCAACTTGTGTTCCGCAAGATGGTGCAAAAGCTCAACGTTGAGCTTAAGTTCGCAAACAACGGGCTGGAGGCTGTAGAAGCTTATTCGACGTTCCGGCCTGATCTGATCTTTATGGATATTTCGATGCCCAAAATGGACGGCAAAGAAGCCACAAAAGAAATTCGGAAACTAGAAGCTGGAACCGGACAACATGTCCCGATTGTGGCCCTGACCGCCCATGCTATGACGGGCGATTCAGATGGTATTTTGGCCGCTGGCTTAGACCACTATCTGACCAAGCCGCTGCGCAAGGCTTTGATTCATGAACGCATATTTGCCTCAGCGCCCAAAGATGCGGACCCTGTGCAGCCCCGGGACGCGTAACCCAATGCGGCGCCGTGGCTCACTTATCTTGATAAGGGCGCACAAAAACGGGTTTGTTCGGCTCTGACAGATCAGCCCGGAATTCATAGCCGCCGATATCAAAATCGTTCAGCGCCTCTGCATCCGTCAGCCGATTTTGAACAATGTACCGCGCCATCGCGCCCCGCGCCTTTTTGGCAAAAAAGCTAACGATCTTGGGGGCCGGGCCTTTGTCTTCCATAAAGACCGGCGTCACGACCCGCAATTTCAGCGCCTTGGGGGCCACGGCGCCAAAGTATTCCTGACTCGCACAGTTGACCAAGACATCGGTCCCGATGTCCGCCGCCTGCGCGTTCAAGCCTTTGCTCAGATCATCGCGCCAATACTCGTACAAGGACGTGCCACGTCTTGTTTTCAGCTTGCTGCCCATCTCCAGACGATAGGCCTGAATGAGGTCCAGCGGACGCAACAAACCATAAAGACCCGACAAGATACGCAGGTGATCTTGTGCCCAGGCCATCTCATCCGCATCCAGCGATGCGGCCTCGAGGCCCTGATAGGTGTCACCAGCAAAAGCCAATGCAGCGGGGCGCGTTACATCAGCTGTCGGTTCGGGTTCAAAGGATTTGAACCGATCCCGGTTCAAGCGCGCCAAATCAGGGCTGATATCCATCAGCTTTTGTAGATCGCCAAGGGTCAGGTTCCGCGCGGTTTTCACCAGTCGGATCGCATCCTCTTGATAGTCGGGTTCTGTCGCAACCACATCACGCTCTGCCCAATCCAGCCGTTTGGCCGGAGAAATCACCACCAACATTTCAGTCCCCCAATTCCATTGTTCCAGCTGATCTAGCTTGCAGCACGCAGCACGTCCAGAAAAGCAGCAGCAAAACGTTCTGCGCGACGTTCACCCAAGACGCGTTCCACCCCTTGTGAATCGTCTGGGCGCATCTGTGCGACTTTGGCCAATTGCGAGGCAGAACAGCTAAGCGGTTTGTCCACCCCATCCGTGCCACGTGACAATTCTGCCTGTACTTCAAGCAGTTGGTCATAGACCTCGGCCGTGCCGCGCCCTGCCAATTTGCGGCGGGCCGGGTGAAGCTCTTCGATCGCGCCGGTGATCACTTCGAGAAACAGCGCGCCATAGCGTTCGAGTTTCTTTGCACCCACGCCAGCCACGCGCGCCATTTGATCCAACGTGCCCGGGCGCGTTTCCGCCATTTCGATCAACGTGCGATCCGGAAAGATCACGTATGCTGGAACTTTGGCGGCTTCGGCCAGAAACCTGCGTTTCGCTTTGAGTGCGGACAGCAGTGGCGCATCCTCATCCGAGACCATGGCTTTGACAGCGGGTCGGCGTGTTGCTTTGCGGATCGAATCCCGACGCAGCTCGATCGTCGCCTCGCCTTTGAGGATCGGTTTGGCGGCCTCGGTCATGCGCAACGCGCCGTGGCGGTCCCGATCAGGGCGCACCAGATCATGCCCCATCATCTGACGAAAAATCGCCTGCCACTGTGGCCGGGTGTATTCTTTGCCAACACCAAACGTTTGGATCTGATCGTGTCGCCGTGCCAGAATCTTGTCAGTCTCAGTGCCCAGCAGAATGTCGATCAGATGGCCAGAGCCAAACCACTCTTCGGTGCGCAGAATTGCAGACAGGGCTTTGCGCACCGCCATCGTGCCATCAAACACATCGGCGGGGGTATCACACAGATCGCAATGTCCGCATTTTTCTGCAGTTTCCCCGAAATAACCCAACAGTGTTTTACGACGACACTCCAACGCCTCGGCCAGCCCCAGCAGGGCATTCAATCGCCCATGATCCGCGTCGCGTCGGTCGGCGGGGGCTAGACCTTCGTCAATCTGGGTGCGCCGCAGGCGGATATCATCAGGGCCAAACAGCGTCAGGGTTTCAGCGGGGCCCCCATCCCGTCCAGCCCGCCCGATTTCCTGATAATAGGCCTCGATTGATTTGGGCAAATCCGCATGGGCGACCCAGCGGATGTCGGGTTTGTCGATCCCCATGCCAAACGCCACGGTTGCCACAACAATCAGACCATCCTCACGGGCGAACCGGGTTTCGACGATACGGCGATCTTCGGCCTCCATCCCGCCGTGGTAATAGCAGGCTGTATGGCCGGCTTCGCAAAGCCCCTGCGACAGGGTTTCCGTTTTGTTGCGCGTGCCACAATAGACAATGCCCGATTGCCCTTTGCGAGCCGCAGCAAATTCCAGGATCTGGCGGCGCGGCCCATCTTTAGCAGTGAAGGCAAGGTGGATATTGGGGCGGTCAAATCCGCGCAAAAAGGCACGTGGGGGCGACCCATCAAAGAGCTTTTGAACGATCTCTTCTTGGGTTTCCGCATCCGCCGTCGCGGTGAATGCAGCAAGCGGCACATCCAGCGCGCGCCGCAATTCGCCGATCCGCAAATAATCGGGGCGGAAATCATGGCCCCACTGACTGACGCAATGGGCCTCGTCCACGGCGATCATGCTGACCCCGATCCGGCGCAACATGCCCATGGCCGATCCCGCCGCCAAACGTTCCGGCGCCATATAGAGCAGTTTCAGGCGTCCGGCTTCTAACGCCTCCCAGACGGCTTCGGTTTCTTCGGGGGTATTGCCCGAGGTCAGCGCCCCGGCGGCGACGCCTGCTTCTTGCAGGGCGCGCACCTGATCCCGCATCAGGGCGATCAGCGGAGAAATTACCACCGTCACGCCATCACGCATCAAAGCAGGCAGCTGAAAACAAAGCGATTTACCGCCACCCGTTGGCATGATCGCCAACACGTTTTCACCCGCGGTTACGGCTTGAACGATCTCTTCCTGCCCATCGCGGAAAGCGTCGAATCCAAAGACATCTCGCAACAGGGTCGCAGAGTCGGGCATTATTGGCAGGCCTCGTATGTGATGTTGTCTATCTGCTCTTGCAGGACACAATCACATACTAAGAATCAGGGAACAAGAGGGCGCGCGCCCTCTTGTCCGGACATACCGTCTGGGTAGATCCCAACCGTCAGGTCACCGGGTCAGTAGAAAAACGCGATGTTGTTGGTCAAGATAATACGGGCTGCAAAAACCCCCAGCAGCACGATCAATGGAGCCAAGTCCAACCCCGACATCGGCGGCAGCATCCGGCGGATCGGACCATAAAGCGGCTCTAACACGCGATTCAATCCATACCAGATCTGCGAAACAAGTTGTTGGTTCAGGTTTAGAACCTGAAAATTGATCAGCCAGCTCATGATCACATGAGCGATAATGAAGAACCAGACGACGTCCAGGATCAGCATCAGGATTTGGAACAGAGATTGCATAGAAGCTCGCCTTTATTTGAACCGTGTCAGACCTAAGCAGCCAAGACAAAAAGGGCAAGGGTTTCGCAAGGTTGTGGTTGACGTCACGCCGCATTGCGGCATGAGAGGCGCAAAGAAAGGTTCCATTCCCATGTTTCCGATTGTTCGCCTGATCAAAGATCTGATGGTTGCCCGCCGTATGCCGCCCTTGAAGCTGACTGAAACCCATGTGTCATCTCACATTTGTTGGCCTTGGGACCTGGATATCTGGCTGGAGCTGAACAATGGCCGTGCGATGACGCTGTATGATTTGGGGCGCAGCATGAATGCGCAACGTGTGGGATTGATCAGCGTGATCACCAAAAAGCGCTGGGGCATGACAATGGCCGGCAGCACCGTGCGTTTTCGCCGTCGTATTCGCGGGTTTGAACGGTTCGAAATGCGCAGCCGGGCTGTGTGCTGGGACGACAAGTTCATCTACCTCGAACAATCCATGTGGAAAAAGAACGGCGAATGCGCCAGCCACGTTTTATTCCGGGCCGCAGTCACCAACTCCAAAGGCATCGTAGCGCCAAGCCGGGTGTTGGCGGAAATGGGTCAAACAGACAGCACATCGCCTGAAATGCCGGAATGGATTGCGGCGTGGTGCGCGGCTGACGGGTTGCGCCCTTGGCCCCCCATGCAAGAGAGCCTTGCCTAAAGCGGATAGAACCCGTCTTATCACACCAACTCTTTCGGGGATGCGCATGACAACGATTTCAACACGCAAGCGGATTTGGGGTTGGTGGTTCTTTGACTGGGCCAGCCAACCGTTTCACACGCTGCTGGTCACCTTTATTTTCGGCCCTTTTTTTGCCGGGGTCGCTGCGGGTTATTTCATCGAAGCCGGTTTTGATAACCAAGCCGCTGCTGCCAAAGCCCAAAGCGTCTGGTCGCTGTGCCTGACAATCACCGGATTGCTGATCGGTTTTGGCGCACCGTTAATTGGGGCCTTGGCCGATGTAACGGGGCGCAGAATTCCGTGGATCTTTGGGTTTTCGGTGATGTACGTTCTGGGGTCGGCCATGTTGTGGTACACCGCGCCGGACGGATCAAACATGTGGCTGATGCTGTCCGCTTTTGGGTTGGGATTTGTTGGCGCAGAATACGCGCTGATTTTCATCAACTCCCAACTTCCAGAACTGGGAGACCCGAGCGAGGTCGGCGAAATCTCGGGGTCCGGGTTTGCCTTTGGCTATTTCGGTGGACTTGTGTCGCTCGCCATTATGTTGCTGATGTTTGTGGAACAGCCCAACGGCAAAACACTGATCGGATTGGATCCGTTTTTCGGGTTTGATGCCGCGCAGAAAGAAGGCACGCGCTTTGTCGGGCCGATGACGGCTGCTTGGTACATGATCTTTATGATCCCGTATTTCCTGTGGGTTCGCGACGCCAAGGCAACCGGAAAACGTGGATCGTTTTCACAGGCGCTTGGCGTTTTAGGGAAATCTATCTCCAACCTCAAAACCCGTGTCAGCCTGCGCAGCTATCTTGGGTCGTCGATGTTCTATCGGGACGCCTTGAACGGGCTTTACGGGTTTGGCGGGGTCTATGCCAAGCTGGTGTTGGAATGGGACATCGTCAAAATCGGCGTGTTCGGGATCATCAGCGTTTTAGCCGCCTCAATCTTTGCATGGATTGGCGGCAAGATGGACAAACGTTTTGGTCCCAAACCGGTCATCATCGTGGCGATTTGGGTCCTCATCTTTGTCTGCACAACGATCATCAGCATGGACCGCACACAGGTGTTTGGCATTCAAATCGCGCCCGGATCAAACCTGCCGGATCTGCTGTTTTTCGGCTGCGGTATCCTGATTGGCGGCATGGGGGGCATCCTGCAAGCGTCAAGCCGCAGCCTGATGGTGCGCCATTCTGATCCCGAAACACCGACCGAAAGCTTTGGTTTATATGGTCTTTCGGGCCGTGCGACAGCGTTTATGGCCCCTATGCTGATCGGCATCGCCACAACAATGACAGGCAGCGCGCGATTGGGGGTTTCCCCAGTCATCGGGTTGTTTATCATCGGCCTTATCTTGTTACATTGGGTCAAACCCGAAGGAGATGGTTCCGAGTGAGAGTTCCCCGTTTTGTTTTGTTTTCTTGTTTCCTGCTGGCACTGACAACGCCTGCACTTGCCGAACCTCTGGCCAAATCTCTGTTCGGTGCAAAAACCACCGGGTCACAGCAAACCGCAGCCCCGTTCGGCAGCTACGCCAAGGGCTGTGTTGCCGGGGCCGTTCAGTTGCCAGAAACTGGGCCAACGTGGCAGGCGATGCGCTTGTCGAGAAATCGAAACTGGGGTCACCCCGAAACCATCGACTATATCAAAAAGCTCAGCACCTTTGCGCGTAATCAGCGCGGGTGGAGCGGGTTGTATATCGGAGACATCAGCCAACCCCGTGGCGGGCCAATGTTGTCAGGACATCGCAGCCACCAGATTGGTCTGGATATCGATATTTGGATGCGCCCAGCCAACAATCTGAACCTGTCGCGCAAACACCGCGAGAACATTTCCTCTATCTCACTGCGCCGATCCAAAGGCGCCTTTGTCAACAACAACTGGACGCCGCAGCATCATGCGATCCTGCGCGCCGCCGCCAAGGACAAGAGAGTTGCGCGGATTTTCGTGTTTCCCGGCGCCAAGGTCCAGATGTGCAAGGATGAAAAGGGCAACCGCAAATGGTTGCGCAAAATCCGTCCTTGGTATGGTCACCACTACCACTTTCATGTCCGGCTCAAATGCCCCCGGGGTATGAAAGGCTGTGTCAACCAAGCCGCGCCGCCCAAAGGGGATGGATGTGCCGATGCCCAAAAGTGGGTGAACGACATTCTGAGCCCACCCCCACCAAAGCCGCGGGATCCCAACGCACCACCACCTAAGCGCCGTCGTGAATACGTTCTGTCTGATTTGCCAAAACAATGTCGTTCCGTCTTAAAGTCGCAGTAATTCTGGCGGTTCTGCTGAGCAGTTCAGCCATGGCTGTCAGCACGCCCCATGCCGTTTTGCTTGGCACCTTCCCCTGGAAGGGCAAGCAGGCGTGGTTTGGCGGGTTTTCCGCGCTTGAAATGGCACCTGATGGGGGGTCGATGACCGTCCTCAGCGACCGGTCCACAATTGCGACCGCGCGTGTCCTGAGAGACGGGGATCAAATCACATCCGTACAGTTCACGGCCAGCAATAAGTTGCGGTCCAGCAAGAACAAGATCCTATCCGGGCGCGCAGGGGACTCTGAGGGGTTGGTTGTCACCGCAAACGGGGATCTTTTCATTTCCTTTGAAGGCGTGCACCGGGTCGCGAAATACGACACCCTATCCGGTGTGTCCAAAGTCCTGCCTCGTCCCAAGGCGTTTCGCACGCTCGCCAAAAACGGCTCGTTTGAATCGCTGGCAATGGATGGGCAGGGGCGGCTTTACACCATGCCCGAGGCCAATCGCGACATTAATGGCGATATCCCGGTCTATCGCTGGGATGGTCGGCGCTGGTCGACCCCATTCAGCCTGCCAGCAACCGATGGATTCTTGCCGGTGGGGGCTGATTTCGATGCGCAGGGCCGGCTGTATGTCTTGGAGCGTGGCACATCCATGCTTGGCTTTCGCAGTCAGCTGAGGCGATGGACAATCACCAACGCTGGCCTTTCTCAGCCGGAAACCCTGTTGAAAACCGGGTCAGGGGTTCATGACAATCTAGAGGGTGTTTCAATCTGGCGAGATGACCGCAATCGGTTGCGGGCGACCATGGTGTCGGACGACAATTTTCTGTTCGTGCAGCGCACCGAGTTGGTGGAATACGTCCTGCCCAACTGACTTGCGAAAATCAGCCAAGACGTTTAAAGGGAGCGCTTGCTCGGATCTATGACCGGGCCAAGTCGCCGCTACCTTGCAAAAACGGGCATACAAAATGACACGCGCACATCTCCCTGGCATTCTTGCCATGGCCATCATCGTGGTGGCCTCGAATATTCTGGTACAGTTCCTGTTCGGCCAATGGCTGACCTGGGGTGCCTTTACTTATCCCCTCGCTTTTCTGGTCACTGACCTGATGAACCGCGTTTATGGCGCAGGTCCTGCTCGCAAAGTTGTTGTAATCGGCTTTGTCGTGGGTTTGATCTGCTCTTTGATCGGCACGCAAATCATGGGCGAATATGGCCCATTGGTCACGCTTCGCATCGCTCTGGGGTCTAGCCTCGCCTTCCTGACGGCTCAATTGGTTGACGTCAGCGTCTTTGCCGCCCTGCGCAAGGGCGCATGGTGGCGGGCGCCTTTGGCCTCAACCCTTGTGGGGTCGACACTGGACACGGCGCTGTTCTTTTCCATCGCATTTTCAGCACAGCTGATGTGGCTGGAACCGGGCAACGACGTCAGCTGGGCAAACGAAGCCCTGCCGATCTTGGGCATGGGACCGGTTGCGCCGCTTTGGGTGTCACTGGCAACAGCTGACTGGATGGTGAAGTTGTCACTGGCCCTGTTGGCGCTGATCCCATTCCGGATGATCGTCGCTTATCTGGATCCGGCCAAACGCACCGCTTAAAATTACCGCTTGGTGATTTTCCAATCCCATGGCAAGCTCACCTTGAGTTCAACAAATGAAAAGGAGGTGATCCAGTGTCAAGAAAGGTATTGGAGAGAGGCGTCGGAACAATTCAGGAGAGCACCCGTTAGGGCAATCCCTGGCGCAGCGCGCCACCTGAATTGATCTGAGATCAGGTCTAACCGACCCGACCTCCTGAAAACTTTCGAAGGGCCACCTGCACGGGTGGCCCTTTTTGATTGCAACACAACAGTCTATGGTCGCGCCATGTTGCGGATCACAGACACCATACTCATCCAAGATTGGGAACTGAGCGAAAGCTTTATGCGGGCCTCGGGCCCTGGCGGGCAGAACGTGAACAAAGTCTCGTCTGCAGTCGAGTTGCGGTTCGAGGCGGAACGGTCGCCTGCCCTGCCCATCCCGGTCAAAAACCGGCTGCGTCGCCTTGCTGGACGACGGTGGACCAAGGATGGCGCGATTATCCTGCAATGCGATGAAACCCGTTCGCAGACACGCAATCGCGAAATCATTCGCGAACGGTTGGTCGCCCTCATTACCCAAGCACTGGTCGCCCCCAAACGCCGTATCGCAACCAAACCCACCAAGGGATCCCAACGTCGTCGCATCGCATCGAAAAAGGCGCGCGGCGAGATCAAGGCCCTGCGCGGTAAAGTCGGCGACGAATAGGCTGGCGTCTCAGTCTGGGACTGCTAGGGTCATCCCCGAGTCGCACTTTAGGGGAGGTGAAGCATATGAGACTGCACGGAAAAACAGCAATCGTTACAGGTGGCGCATCGGGCTTCGGCGCCGGTATTGTCGCTAAATTTGTGTCCGAGGGCGCGCATGTGATGATCGCTGATATCAATGGCGAGGCCGCCGAAAAAGTGGCCGCTCAGATGGATGGGGATGCCTTTGCCCATCAGGTTGATGTTGGCAACGGAACCTCGGTCGAACACATGGCTGAAACCGCCATTCGCACCATGGGGCACGTCGATATTCTGGTGAACAATGCAGGCATCACACATATGCCCACCCCGCTCGAAGACGTCAGCGAAAGTGATTTCGACCGCGTCTTTAACGTGAACATGAAGTCCGTGTATTTCACCGCGCGCGCCTTAGTTCCGCATATGAAAGAGCGCGGCAAAGGCGCGATCCTGAACGTTGCATCGACTGCTGGCGTGTCCCCGCGTCCCAACCTGAATTGGTACAATGCCTCTAAGGGTTGGATGATCACGGCAACCCGCACCATGGCGGTGGAACTGGCCCCCTCTGGCGTGCGCGTGAATGCGCTGAATCCCGTGGCTGGGGAAACCCCGTTGCTCAAGTCATTTATGGGCGAAGATACCCCGGAAATGCGTGCCAAATTCCTGTCCACTATCCCGTTGGGCCGGTTTTCAACGCCCGAGGATATGGGCAATGCCGCCTGCTATCTCTGTTCTGACGAAGCCGGAATGATCACAGGCGTCGCGATGGAAGTTGACGGCGGTCGTTGCATCTAATCCAAACCACTAAAGGACGCTCTTTATGATCCCCGGCCCTAGCAATCTGATCACTGACGTTCCCGGCCTTTTGGTGGGGAATGCGCAGGATGACGCCCTCAAATCTGGCGCGACCGTTTTGACGGCTGCGGAGCCGTTTGTGGCCTCGGTGCATGTGATGGGCGGGGCGCCGGGATCGCGGGAGACGGACCTGTTGGCCCCAGATAAATCAGTGGCCAAAATTGATGCGCTGACCCTGGCCGGGGGATCGGCCTATGGGTTGGATGCCTGTTCTGGTGTTTCGGATGCGTTGCGGGCCCAAGGGCGCGGGTACAAGGTGGCCGAGGCAATCATTCCTATCGTTCCCGGGGCGATCATTTTTGACCTTTTGAACGGGGGCAACAAAGATTGGGACGACAACCCGTACCGGGCTTTGGGGCGTGCTGCGTTTGAAGCAGCCGGTACCGATTTCGCCCTAGGAACTGTAGGGGCCGGAACGGGCGCCCTGACAGCAATGTTAAAAGGCGGATTAGGCTCTGCCTCTCTGGTTCTGGACAGCGGAATAACTGTGGCTGCCTTGGTCGCGGCCAACCCGATGGGCAGCGTCACCACCCCCGGAGATCGCCATTTCTGGGCGGCTCCGTTTGAGGTTGATGGCGAATTTGGCGGCATTGGACCCGACCCTGCCGCCGGTTTGGGGCGCGTGCTGGAAAGCCGAAAGATGAAGACCATGCAGGGGCAGGCACAGGATCGGGCAAACACAACAATTGCCATCGTCGCCACCGATGCCATTTTGTCAAAGGCGCAATGCCAACGGGTGGCTGTTGCGGCCCATGATGGCATTGCACGTGCCGTAGTACCGGCCCACTCGCCAGGGGATGGGGATCTGGTCTTTGCGCTCAGCACCAGCGCCCAAGAGATGGCCGTGCCAGAACGGGATCTGACGCATATCGGACATGCAGCATCGATCTGCCTGAGCCGCGCGATTGCCCGGGGCATCCATCTGGCTACACCCGCAGCCGGGGACCCCTTATTGTGTTGGTCACAAGCAAATCCCAACGCCTGAAACTAAGACCAAAGTGGCTGCGACACAGTGCCTGCACGTGGCAATCTGCCGGTTGACTCTTGGTCTACTTGCGCTCTTTTTTGCCACAGCTATTTTGTTAGGAGACTAGCCATGAACCGTATCGTTGCGACCGTGATCGTGGGACTGTTGGCATTCCCGGCTCTGGCCGAAGGTGACGCCGTAAAAGGTAAAAAAGCATTCAACAAATGCAAAGCCTGCCACACCATCGTATCTGATGAAGGCGAAACCATCATCAAAGGCGGTAAAACAGGCCCGAACCTGTATGGCGTTGTTGGCCGCGCGGCTGGCTCTGTCGACGGTTTCAAGTATGGCAAAAGCCTTGCTGCAGCCGGCGAAAAGGGTCTTGTTTGGGACGAGGAAACATTTGTTGCCTATTCCAAAAACCCCAAGGATTTTCTTAAATCCTACTTGGATGACAGCAAAGCCAAATCGAAAATGTCGTTCAAGCTGAAAAAGGGTGGCGAAGACGTCTTTGCCTATCTCAGCAGCATCGCGCCTGCCCCTGCCGCCGCCGAAGACGCGGATGCAGAACAGCCTGCGGACTAAGCCAATACCCACTGAATTCCGAAAGGCCGCACCCCCTGCGGCCTTTCGTGCGCTTGATTGGTGACCAGATCATTGCCACGTTAGAAAAAACGCAGGGTCAACTTAGATCTTTTGCACCCCAATCACTGCAGCGATCACAATGACACACCTTCAACATCCGTCTTGCCAAAGCCCCCGTTTGCAAACAGCGGCTTCAGGAGCATCGACATGGGTATCATGATCCCCGCGTGGGTCGATGGAGAACTCGCCCCCGTTGATAAACTGGAAGCCCACGAAAAGGGTCTGAAACACAAAGCCGTTTCGGTTTTTGTGGTGCGTGGCATGGATATTCTGATTCAGCAGCGCGCAATGGGGAAATATCATACACCCGGATTGTGGGCGAACACCTGTTGCACGCACCCCGATTGGGATGAACCCTCTTCGACCTGCGCCGTGCGGCGGCTGGACGAAGAGCTGGGCATAACCGGACTTTACCCCGAATTCCGGCATCGGTTGGAATACCATGCGGATGTGGGCAACGGCATGGTTGAAAACGAAGTTGTGGATGTGTTTCTGGCCCATGCACGCGGAAATTTACCGTTCACACCAAACCCCGAAGAGATCATGAATACGCGCTGGATCGACTATCATGATCTTCTGGCCGAAGTGCGCCGCCATCCCGAACGGTTCACGCCTTGGCTTAAAATTTACCTCCATAACCATGCAGATACGATCTTTGGACCTGATCTGATCATTTCTGCCAAAGCCTAAGACTTGCCGCCCGCCCTATTCGCTGGTTGTGTGTTGGCAACGTGGGAGAGAGACAATGACCGTATTGATCGCCGGTGGCGGAATCGCTGGCCTGAGCCTTGGGCTGACCCTACACGAAATCGGTGTGCCGTTTCGTATCTTTGAGGCCGTCGATACGGTCAAACCGCTTGGGGTCGGGATCAATCTGCAACCCAATGCTGTGCGTGAGCTGATCAATCTTGGTCTTGAAACAGAATTATCCGCCATTGGCGTGCGGACTCGTCAGTACGGGTTTTATTCAAAGCTGGGCAAAACCATCTGGGAAGAGCCACGCGGAACATCCGCCGGATATGCCTGGCCGCAATACTCGGTCCACCGCGGGGAATTGCAGGTCATGCTGTATCAGGCTCTCATCGCGCGCGCTGGTTCCGCGTGCATCGAAACCGGGGCCCGCGCGGTTGGGTTCGAAAATAGCGCAGATGGGGCGACGCTGTTGTTAGAGGATGGCCGGCGTGAAACAGGCACTTTGCTTGTTGCGGCGGACGGTATCCATTCCGCCCTACGCGCCCAGATGTATCCGTCCGAGGGGGCACCGATCTGGAACGGTCGCGTTTTATGGCGGGCAACGACCAAAGCGGATGCCTTTTTTGGCGGCGGTGCGATGGTGATGATTGGGCACGATGATTTGCGTCTTGTCGCTTATCCGATCTCGAACACCGACAGGCACGGTCAGGCAACCATCAACTGGATTGCTGAAAAGCGGTTTCCCTTGAATGCGTCGTGGAAAAAAGAAGACTGGAACCGGGCGGCTGACATCGGGGACTTTTTGCCAGACTTTGAGGAATGGGGCTTTGACTGGATTGATGTTCCCGCCCTGATCACCGGCGCTGACGTGGTCTATGAGTATCCAATGGTAGATCGCGACCCCCTACCCAACTGGACCGAAGGCAATGTAACGTTAATGGGCGACGCAGCGCATCCGACCTATCCCGTTGGATCCAATGGGGCGAGTCAGGCGATTTTGGACGCCCGCCTCATCGGGGCGCAAATATTGGAACACGGTGTCACGGCGCAGGCGTTGGCGGCGTTCGAGGCCCAAGTCCGCCCCATCACAACCGGCGTGGGTCTCGCCAATCGCGCAGGCGGTGGCCCAGATGGTGTTTTGCAACAAGTCGAAGATCTGTGCGGCGGTGATTTTGACGTCATCGACGACGTGATCCCGATTGCAAAGTTGGCCGAGCACGCGGAAAAATATAAAACCCTCGCGGGCTTTTCCATTGCCGAGCTCAACTCACGCCCCCGGACAATCCCCGAGGGCGCAAAGCTAACTTAAAACGTCATTGCCGCCTGCACTGCGCGCTGCCAGCGCGCATATGCGGCATCGCGATCGTCGGATGGCATTTCAGGGCTGAACCGCTGATCCAAGGCCCAGGTCTGAGAAAAGCCGTCCTGATCCGGGTAGATCCCCGCCTGCATGCCCGCCAACCAAGCGGCCCCCAAGGCGGTGGTTTCCTGCATCACCGGGCGATCCACTGGCGCGCCCAACAGGTCTGCCAGACCCTGCATCGCCCAATCCGACGCGCTCATCCCGCCATCAACCCGCAGGATCATATCGGCATCTGCGCCCCAATCGCTTTGCATGGCCTGCCACAAATCTCGGGTTTGATAGGCAATACTTTCCAGCGTCGCTTTGCACAACTCAGCCGGGCCTGTGTTGCGTGTCATGCCAAAGATCGCCCCGCGGCAGTCCGGTTTCCAATAGGGGGCCCCCAACCCGGTAAACGCTGGAACAAGGACGACGGATTGCGCGGGGTCTGCATGTTGCGCCAGCTCGCCGCTTTGGGCTGCGGTTTCGATAATGCCCAAACCGTCGCGCAGCCACTGCACCGCAGCGCCCGCGATGAAGATCGATCCCTCCAACGCATAAGTGCGTTGGCCGCCCAATTGATAAGCGACCGTCGTCAACATCCGGTTTTTCGACGCAACAGGCTCGGACCCCGTGTTAAGCAAAGCAAAACACCCGGTTCCATAGGTCGATTTCATCATCCCCGGCGCAAAACAGGCCTGCCCGATGGTGGCCGCCTGTTGATCGCCAGCAACGCCCAAAATCGGGATCGCACCACCCAACAACGTGGTCACGCCAAAGTCTGCGGCGCAATCCTGCACCTTTGGCAGCATCGCCATTGGCACGTCTAGCAAATCGCAGATTTCAGAACTCCACTGACCCGTGTGGATATCAAACAGCAAGGTCCGCGCTGCATTGGTGGCATCGGTGAGGTGTTTCTGCCCTTCGGTCAGACGCCAGATCAGAAAACAGTCGATGGTCCCGAACAGTAGCTCTCCCGCCGTTGCGCGGTCACGTGCGTCGGGGACCGTATCCAGAATCCATTTCACCTTGGTGCCTGAGAAATAAGGATCGAGCAGCAACCCGGTTTGCGCTGTAATGTCATCCTCGCACCCGGCTTGGCGCAAGCGTTCGCAGGTTTGTGCGGTGCGCCGGTCTTGCCAAACAATTGCGTTGTGGATCGGTTTGCCTGTGGTGCGATCCCACACCACGGTGGTTTCGCGTTGATTGGTAATCCCGATTCCAGCGATTTGTTCGGGTCCAACACCCTGTGCCGCCATCACCTCGCGACATACGCTCAGCGTGGTTTCCCAAATCTCTTCAGGATCATGCTCCACCCATCCGGCTTGGGGGAAATGCTGGGTAAATTCCTGTTGGCGGGTCCCCACCCGTGCCATCTTGTCATCAAACAGAATGGCCCGGGACGATGTCGTCCCCTGATCGATTGCCAGAATATAGCTCATGCCTGCTCCTCATCGCATTTTGAGCGAGACTAGCCCGAGGGCAGGCATCCGATCCAGTGCCGAAATATCAGAGTGCGGGTACCGCAATATTGTCTATCAAGCGCACGCCGTCCATCCACGCAGCTGCCAACAATCGCGCAGGGCGTGTGGGCGTATCCAACGCTGCAAGCGAAGTGGCACAGCGCAGATCAAAATATTCGACATCCTTGAAACCCGCATCGATCAACTGTGCTTTGGCTTGTTCGCCAAGTGCTGCAAACGTGCCGCCCTTGGCCAGTTCATCCGCGACATATTGCATAATCGGGTTCAAACGGGCGGCCCGCGTCAATCCATCGTTGGACAGACGCAGATTGCGCGATGACATCGCGAGCCCAGAAGGTTCGCGCACCGTTGGGCAGCCGACCACCTCAATCGGGATGTCCAGATCCCGCGCCATCCGGGTGACCAACATCAGCTGTTGATAATCCTTTTGCCCAAAATAAGCGCGATCTGCGGCAGTCTGCAGAAACAGCTTGGCAACCACTGTCGAAACACCATCGAAATGCCCCGGGCGAAACTCGCCCTCCATCACATCGGTCAGGCCGGTGACCGACACATTGGTCGCAAACCCATCTGGATAAATCTGATCGGGGCCCGGCACATAGATGGCATCCACCCCAACCGGGGCCAATTTGGCCGCATCATCAAATTCCGTGCGGGGGTAATTTGCCAGATCTTCGGGGTTATTGAATTGTTTTGGATTGACGAAAATCGTCACGATCACCCGATCACAATCAGCGCGCGCAGCTTCGGCCAACGACAAGTGGCCTGCGTGCAGTGCGCCCATGGTCGGAACCACACCGATGCGCTGACCCGCGCGGGACCATTGCGTGGTTTTAGCGCGCAACTCATCCAAGTTACGCAAAATTGGGGCTGTCATCAGGTATTTCCTTTGGCCGGAACGGTATCGGCAAAAACATGCTCCGCAGCGGGAAAGCTGCGATTGCGGACTTCGGCTGCGTATTGGGCAATCGCAGTGTCCGCTTGCGCCCCAAGATCAGCATAGCGTTTGACGAACTTGGGCTTAAAGGCCGTGAAAAAGCCCAACATGTCATCGACAACCAAAATTTGCCCATCACATCCCGCCGACGCGCCGATCCCGATGGTTGGAATGGGCACCTCGGCGGTGATCCGATCTGCAAGCACCTGTGGCACCTTTTCCAATACCACCGAAAACGCCCCGGCGTCACTTACTGCATGGGCATCGGCCAATACGGCGTCAGCGTGCGCATCCCGGCCCTGAACCTTGTAGCCGCCCAAGGTATTGATGGATTGCGGTGTCAGGCCGATATGCGCCATCACTGGAATGCCGCGTTTGGTCAAAAAGCGGATGGTTTCGGCCATTTCGACCCCACCCTCTAGCTTGACCGCGCCAGCGCCGGTTTCAGCCATCAACCGCGCCGCATTGCGAAACGCTTGGGCGGGGCCTTCTTCGTACGAGGCGAACGGCATGTCGATCACCATCATCGCGCCGTTCAATCCCCGCAAGACGGCTTGGCCGTGCAGGATCATCATCTCCATCGTCACGCCAAGGGTCGATGTCAGCCCATGCAGCACCATTCCAACGCTGTCACCCACCAAAACAAAGTCACAATGCGGGTCCATGACCTGTGCCATTGGTGTGGTATAGGCGGTCAAACTCACCAAAGGTTGCCCCCCTTTTCTGGCACGAATATCTTCTGCGTTCGGGGCTTTTTTGCGGGCGGTGGCGCTCATCGTCAGTCCTGCTGGCGGTTTATGTTGCAGTGCAGCATAACATTTACTTTGCGCTCAACAAAGACCGATTGCGCCAACATTTCCTTGATTGCCCCTAAGTTTACGGGAACAGTGAACAAAGATACGCCGGATTCTGCGATTCAGGCGGCAATTCATTTCGTGGGGAGACGATTATGAGACCAAATTTGAAACGGAGCCTGGTATCAGGTCTGGCGCTTGGGGCGACCTTGTTGGCCTCTCAGGCTTGGGCCAAAGATGACATCACCGTTGCCATGCAACTTGAGCCGCCACACCTGGACCCAACCAGCGCCGCGGCACAGGCGATTGACTCGGTCGTGTATTCCAACATCTTCGAAGGGCTGACCCGTTTCATGGGGGACGGCGCCATTGTTCCGGGCCTCGCCGAAAGCTGGGAGATCTCAGAAGACGGCAAAACATACACCTTCAAGCTGCAGGATGGCGTAACCTTTCATGACGGCACCGCCATGGACGGCGAAGACGTCAAGTTCAGCCTAGATCGCGCCCGTGGCGAAGACAGCGCAAATGCGCAAAAGGCTTTGTTCGCTGGCATTGCAGATGTGACTGTGGTTGATCCTTTGACCGTTCAAGTCACCTTGTCCGAGCCGAACGGCAATTTCTTGTTCAATCTGGCGTGGGGTGACGCCGTGATCGTTGCACCAGAAAGCATCGAAAGCATCAAAACCGCCCCTGTCGGCACCGGCGCCTTCAAGTTCAGCAACTGGGTGCAGGGCGATCGCATTAATCTGGAACGCAACGCTGAGTATTGGGGCGCACAACCCGCACTGGCCAAAGCAACCATCAAGTTCATCTCAGACCCCACTGCCGCCTTTGCTGCAGTGATGGCCGAAGATGTCGACGTGTTCTCGGGGTTCCCAGCGCCAGAAAACCTGCCGCAGTTCGAAGCAGACCCGCGGTTTCAGGTGCTGGTCGGATCTACCGAAGGTGAGACGATCCTGTCCACCAACAACAAGCAGCCTCCGTTCGACAACGTAAAAGTGCGCCAAGCACTGGCCCATGCCATTGACCGTCAGGCGATCATCGACGGTGCCATGTTTGGCTACGGTACGCCCATTGGCACGCATTTTGCGCCCCACAATCCGGCATATGTCGATCTGACCGGCAATTCCGCGCACGATCCTGAAAAAGCCAAGGCGTTGCTGGCTGAGGCAGGATTTCCCGATGGATTTGAAACAACGCTGCATCTGCCGCCCCCATCCTATGCCCGTCGCGGTGGCGAAATTATTGCCGCGCAACTGGCCGCTGTTGGTATCAAGGCCGAGATCACCAATGTTGAATGGGCCCAATGGCTTGAAACCGTATTCCGGGGCAAGAACTTTGGTCTGACCATCGTCAGCCACACCGAGCCGATGGATATCGGCATCTATGCCCGTCCCGAGTACTATTTTCAGTACGACAACAAAGCGTTTCAGGATCTGATGGCGTCGCTCAATGAAACCACTGATCCCGCCATGCGGACGGAAATGATGCAAAAAGCCCAGACCATGATTTCCGAGGATTATGTAAACGGCTACCTGTTTCAGCTCGCCAATCTGGGAGTCGCCAAAGCCGATGTTCAGGGCCTGTGGGTCAATGCACCCACGGCTGCTATTGACCTGACCGGTGTCAGCTGGGCCAACTAAACCAACTTTACGAGGCCCCGCATGTCGGGGCCTCGACTTATTCATACTCACTTAAGATCGCACATGTTTCGCCACATATTTTTCCGGCTCTACCTGATCATCGGGCTTGTGGCCCTGACCTGCCTTTTGCACGACCCCACCGCAGCCCAGGCACAAGGCCTGTTGCGTTCAGATATGGGAACTGTCGTCGGCACCCCTGAAAAACCGCTGGAAGTCGCGATTGGGATACAGATCGATCAGATCTCTTTTGTGGATCAAAAGTCGGAAAACTACGGCGCTGTTGCCACCATACGTGCGAAATGGACAGACCCCGCCCTTGCCTTTGATCCAAACGAGGTTGGGCGCGAAACACGGATCATCAAACCCAAAGCTTTTGTCGATTATGCCACCAAACTGCCGACCATCGTCCCGGCATTTGTGATCGAAAACCAGCAAAGCAATCGGTGGATCCACCAATCCATTGTTGCGGTGCACTATTCTGGCGAAGTGACCTATCTGGAGAAGTCATCGCTTACCCTGCAAGCGCCCTATTTCAACTTTCGGAAATACCCGTTTGACCAACAACAATTCTATTTTGAAATCGTTTCGGTCTATCCATCGGACATTGTCCATTACACGGTTCTAGAAGACCAATCCGGCCTTGGCCCCTTGTTGGGAGAAGAGGAATGGATACTGGAAAACGCCACGATGGAGCAGTCCACCGTTGTTGGCATGTCGGGCATGGACAGCGAAAAAGTGGCGTTGGCTTTTCAGGGTCGTCGCCATGTTCTGTACTATGCCATCCGGATTTTCATGCCGATGCTGGTGCTGATCACGGTCAGCTGGGCGTTGTTTTTCTTGGATGAATACCGCAAGCGGATTGAAATCGCCGGGGCGAACCTGTTGGTCTTTGTAGCCTTTAACTGGGTGATTTCGGATGATCTGCCCAAGCTGGGATATCTGACTTTCCTTGATTTCATGTTGCAATGGATGTTCGTCGTCACCGGGTCCATCATCGTGTTCAACGTGGTGCTCAGGCGGATGAAGGTGGCCGGACGTGAAGAGGCAGCCCGCAATTGGGACAACTATGTGATCAAGTGGATTTACCCGCTGGGGTATCTCGCAATTGTGGGCTTTGCCGTAACGAACTTTCTGATCGCTTAATCGAGACTGGACCCCAGAGAAACACGCGCCTAACGTGCCAGAATGATACGTTATTCGTTGAAGCGCTTGCTCTCTTTGATCCTCAGCCTTGCTATCGCATCGGTGGTCATTTTCGCTGTGATCGAGGTGGCACCGGGTGATCCCGCGTCCTTTATGCTGGGCGTGAACGCCCAAGAGGACACGCTTGCCGCCCTACGCGCTGAATTGGGGTTAGATGTGTCCAAAGCACATCGATACCTCGCTTGGGTCACGGGGATGCTGTCGGGGGATTTTGGCACCTCTTATACCTACCGAACCCCCGTTGCAGACATGATTTCTGATCGCTTGTGGGTCTCGCTACCACTCGCGCTCTTTGCGCTCGCGCTCTCAACACTGATCGCATTTCCTGCTGGCATTTACGCCGCTGCACGCCGAGGCAAAGCCGGAGACATGGCGGTTATGGGGGCCACCCAGTTGGGGGTGGCAATCCCGAATTTCTGGTTTGCGATGATGCTGGTCCTGATTTTTGCCATCAACCTACGTTGGTTCGGGGCAGGCGGGTTCGCCGGGTGGGAGGACGGGCTTTGGGTTGGTCTGCATTCCCTGACCTTGCCTGCGATTGCACTGGCGCTGCCGCAGGCGGCAATTTTGGCGCGGGTCATGCGATCTGCTTTGCTGGATATACTGGGCGAAGATTTCATGCGCACCGCCCGGGCCAAGGGGCTGAGCCGGCGCCAAGCGTTGTGGCGGCACGGTGTGCGCAACGCCATGATCCCGGTCCTGACCATCATCGGGCTACAGTTTTCATTCTTGCTCGCCGGGTCCATCATCATCGAACAGGTGTTTTACCTGCCCGGCCTTGGGCGATTGGTGTTTCAGGCAATTTCCTCGCGCGATTTGATCGTCGTTGAATCCGTTGTCATGTTGCTGGTTTTTGCCGTCATCACCGTGAATTTCCTTGTCGATCTGGCTTACGCTTTGGTTGACCCCCGCCTAAGGAGCCGAACATGAGCCGCAATCTGGTTCTGGGTGGCCTGCTGTCCTCGCTCGTGGTTTTGGCGGCGTTGGTGTCGTTTGTCTGGACCCCGTTTGACTATGCAGCCATCGACATTCCCAACAAGCTCAAGACGCCGACTGGCGAGCATTGGCTGGGAACGGATCATTTTGGCCGCGATATGATGTCGATGGTTATGGTTGGTGCGCGCACCTCTCTTGCTGTGGCATTGGTTGCGGTGGGAATTGGCATGGGTCTGGGTGTGCCTCTAGGGCTAACGGCTGCGGCACGCCAAGGGTCGTGGCTGGATGAGGTGATCATGCGGGGCAACGATCTGGTGTTTGCGTTCCCTTCGCTGGTCATCGCGATCCTGATCACGGCCGTGTTTGGCGCAGGTGCGGTCAATGCCATCATCGCCATCGGGATTTTCAACATTCCGGTGTTTGCGCGTATCACGCGCGGTGCCGCACTCAGCCTGTGGGAGCGTGAGTTCATCCTTGCCGCCCGTGTGGCCGGGAAATCAAGCACCCGCATTTCTGCCGAACATATCCTGCCCAATGTAATGAACCTGTTGATCGTTCAGGGCACCATCCAATTCTCGCTGGGCATTCTGGCCGAGGCGGGCCTGTCCTATGTGGGGTTGGGCGCACAGCCCCCCACCCCCAGTTGGGGCAGGATGCTGGCAGATGCACAAACCATGGTCAGTTTTGCACCACACCTTGCGCTGATCCCCGGTTTTGCAATCATCCTTACGGTTCTGGGTCTGAACTTGATGGGGGATGGGTTGCGCGACTGGCTTGATCCCAGACTTAGGGTGGCCCGCACATGAGCCTGCTCCAGATCCACAACCTATCCCTGTCCATCCACGCTTTTAACGTGCTCAAGAACGTATCGTTGACCATAGCCCCCGGCGAAATCGTTGCGGTCACGGGCGAAAGCGGCTCGGGCAAATCGATGACGGCGTTGGCCGTTATGCAGCTGTTGCCAGAGTCCGCGCGCGTCTCTGGGTCTATCACACTGGACGGTGTTGATCTCTTGGCCCAATCCGAGGCCCAGATGTGCTCCGTGCGGGGGGCCGCTGCGGGGATGATATTTCAGGAACCCATGACCGCACTGAACCCGGTCAAAACGATTGGCGATCAGGTGATGGAAACGATCCTGATCCACAAGGCCCTGCCCAAAAATCAAGCACTGGCCCGCACTATCGAAGTGTTGGATCGCGTCGGTTTGCCCACAGATCGCTTCCCCCTGTCTCGGTTTCCGCACGAACTGTCCGGAGGGCAACGCCAGCGTGTCGTCATTGCGATGGCCATTGCGCTGCGACCAAAACTGTTGATCGCTGATGAGCCCACAACCGCCTTGGATGTCACCACACAGGCACAGATCCTCGATCTGCTGAAAGGGTTGGCCAAAGAATACGGCATGGGGTTGCTGATGATCACCCATGATCTGGCGGTTGTTGCGGATATGGCAGATCAGATCACCGTCATGCGGCACGGTGAGGTGGTCGAAACAGGTGCCACCCAACGCCTGCTGCGGGACATGCAGCACCCCTATACCCGGATGCTTTTCGAGGCGTCGAACCATCAGGTCACCCTGCCGACCGTACAAGACCAAACACCTCTGTTGACCGTACAGGATGTGGTGCGTGATTACCGCCTGCCCCGCACCAAACTGTTTGCCACGCCGGGCCATCACCGCGCCGTCGACCATGTCAGCTTTACCTTGAACCAAGGGGAACGCTTGGGTCTGGTTGGCGAGTCGGGGTGTGGAAAATCGACCCTAACACGAGCCATTCTGGGTCTTGAGCCGGTTCAAAGCGGACAAATCCAGATGCAGGGTCAATCCGTCTTTACCGGCCATTCCCCCAATCTAGCTGTCCGGCGCGACATGCAGGTTGTGTTTCAAGACCCCTTTGGCAGCTTTAACCCGCGCCATCGCGTTGATCGCTTGGTCACCGAACCTTTTCATCTGCTCGATACCCCGCCCAAGGGGCAAGAACGCACTGATCTGATTGCCCAAACGCTGCGTGCCGTAGGCCTATCCGCCAGTGACGCCACCAAGTATATTCACGAATTTTCCGGCGGCCAGCGACAGCGCATTGCCATCGCACGGGCGCTGATCATCCGCCCGCAATTGATCCTGTTCGACGAAGCGGTCAGTGCCTTGGACGTCTCGGTTCGGGCCCAAATTCTGGATCTGCTCGTCGAATTGTGCGAGGCCTATAACCTCACTTATTTGTTCATCAGTCATGACCTGAGCGTGGTGCGCACCGTGACGGATCGTGTACTGGTGATGAAGTCTGGCCAGATCGTCGAACAAGGCGAAACAGAGCAGGTCTTTAGCAATCCCCAACACCCCTATACTGCGTCCCTGATCGCGGCGGCTCCGCAACTGCCCGACCTACACGCCCTGCAATCGGAGCATTCCTCATGACCACCCCAATTTGGTTCGACCCATCCTTGTGTTTGATAAACGGCACCTGGACGCCCAGCGCTTCGGGCCAAACGCTTGCGCTGGTCAACCCATCTGATGGCTCCGAAATCTGCCATATCGCACGCGGGGGCCAAGAAGATATAGATCGCGCCGTCACCGCCGCCCACGCAGCCCTTGACGGACCTTGGGGCAAGATGAGCGCGCTGGAACGCGGTCGCATCCTAACCCGGATCGGACAGTTGGTCTTGGAACGTGTCGATGAATTGGCCGCGATTGAGGCTATGGATGTTGGCAAGCCCCTGACACAAGCCCGCGCAGACGCCGTGGCACTGGCCAGATATATGGAGTTTTATGGTGGGGCTGCTGACAAGGTACACGGTGAAACCATCCCCTATTTGGATGGCTATACTGTTTACACCCTGCGTGAACCCCACGGTGTGACCGGTCACATTGTTCCATGGAACTATCCGATGCAGATTATCGGCCGCTCAGTGGGCGCGGCCTTGACCATGGGCAATGCAACCGTCCTGAAACCCGCAGAAGAGGCGTGTTTGACCGCCCTTGCCTTTGCTCAGATCGCGCAAGAGGCCGGTTTGCCCGATGGCGCATTGAACGTCGTGCCCGGTTTGGGTGCCGAAGCGGGCGCGGCATTGTCTGCCCACCCCGGAATCCACCACATCAGCTTTACCGGGTCCGTCGCAACGGGCGCGTTGGTGCAGCAAGCGGCTGGGCGCAATGTAGTTCCTGTCACCTTGGAATTGGGCGGCAAATCCCCCCAACTGGTGTTCAACGATGCTGACTTGGATGCCGCCCTGCCCTTTTTGGTTAACGCGGGCATCCAAAACGCCGGGCAAACCTGTTCCGCTTCCTCTCGGATTTTGGTGCAACGGGATGTTTATGAAACCGTCAAAACCCGCATGGCACAGGCTTATGAGGGCCTGACTGTTGGCCCAGCCAC
Organism: Paracoccaceae bacterium; assembly: GCA_965183835.1. Lineage (GTDB taxonomy): Bacteria > Pseudomonadota > Alphaproteobacteria > Rhodobacterales > Rhodobacteraceae > OMPR01. Next base: position 262,903 of record CBCYME010000010.1, read on the forward strand.
CGAAGATCTGCGTCTAGGGCCGCTGATTTCAGATCGCCAAAAAGACATCGTGACCGGGTTTCTGGATAAAGGCGCTGACCTGCCCATTGCTGGGAAAGGCGTCATCGTGGACCACGCCCCCAAATCGGGGGCTTACGTTCGGCCAACGCTATTTGCAGATGTCCCCGCTGATCACCCGTTGGCGCAACAGGAGATCTTTGGCCCTGTTCAGGTTCTGATCCCATTTGACACCGAAGCAGACGCCGTTCGCATTGCAAACAACACCGAATTCGGCCTCGTTGCCAGCATTTGGACCCGCGACGGTGCTCGCCAGATGCGTCTGACAAAACAGCTGCGCTCGGGTCAGGTGTTTATCAATAACTACGGCGCTGGGGGTGGGGTTGAATTGCCCTTTGGTGGCGTTGGGAAATCCGGACATGGCCGCGAAAAGGGGTTCGAAGCACTTTATGGGTTTTCGCAACTCAAAACTGTGGCAGCCTTTCATGGGTAATTCATGACGCAGACCAAAGACAACGTCACCTTGGCGATCATCCTGTCGCTTGTGGCGTTGCTGATGTTTGACGTTATGGGGCTGATTATCAAATACCTGCTGCCCCGGTATTCTGCGGCTGAACTATCCGCCTATCGCAATTTCTTTGGTATTTTTCCCAGCCTGATTGCGCTCTGGTCGTCGACCGGATGGCACGCGGGTGGGCGGGTTCTAAAAATGCGCCAGTGGAAACTGGGCCTCGCACGCGGGTTTATCGTCACGTTCGCGCAATTTTTGTTCTACTTTTCACTCGGCACGATGGCCTTTGCCACGGCCACGACAATCACCTATGCCAACGCCATCTTTATGACCGCACTGGCTATTCCCCTGTTGGGAGAGCGTGTGGGCCTGATCCGTTGGTCTGCCGTCTTAATCGGATTTGTCGGGGTCATGATGGTCATGAACCCAACCTCGGACAGCTTTTCCACCGCTGCCTTTGCGCCACTGGGGGCTGCTTTTCTATACGCATTGGCCGGTGTCACGGCGCGGCGCATAGACCCTGATGTGCCCAGCCCCCTGATCAATCTCTATTCCGTTATCGCCGCGCTGATTGGGTCATTGAGCCTCGCGATTTATGCCGGAGGGTTTTCTGCGCTGGCATCGACATCCGATCTGTTCTGGATCATTGCCATGGGATCGTGCGGTGGGACCGCTGTGTTGTTGCTGGTCGTCTCGTATCGCATGACCGAACAAAGCAACCTCGCACCGTTTAACTATTTTGGCATCCCAATTGCCTTTGCAGCCGGGTGGCTGGTCTATGGTGAAACCCCGTTCGAGGATCTGTTTCCCGGCGCCTTTTTGATCATTGGCGGGGGGCTGTTGGTGATCTGGCGTGAACGTCAGGTCAAACGTGCAGCCCAGCGGGGGGTGCAACCACCCCCCAGTTGATCACACAACGACTTTGATCGCCTCTTGCTGGCCGACACCAAACACCCGCTTATAGCGGTCAATCTCGCTTTGCGGGCCCATTGCCTTTTCCGGATTATCAGACAGTTTGACGGTTGATTTCCCATTTGCAGTAACCGCCTTACAGACCAGAGAAAACGCCGCTAGCCCGTCGTCTTTGACCAGACCGCGGAAATCGTTGGTCAGCAAGGTGCCCCAGCCAAAGGACACATTCACCTGCCCGGCAAACTGTTTGTGCAGCTCTTTGATTTTGTCCACGTCCAAACCGTCTGAGAAAATGACCCGTTTTTGAGTTGGGTCTTCGCCGCGGGCCTTCCACCATGCGATGGCCGTTTCCGCCCCTGTCGCCGGGTCACCGCTATCGATGCGAATCCCGGTCCAACCGGCCAGCCAGTCCGGCGCACTGTCCAGAAACCCCTGCGTGCCATAGGTATCGGGCAGGATAATGCGCAGATTTCCCTCGTGTTCGTCATGCCAGTCAGACAACACATCATAAGGCGCACGCGCCAACGCAGCGTCCCCGTCGGCCAAGGCGGAATACACCATCGGCAACTCGTGCGCGTTTGTCCCGATCGCCTCGACCTCGCGACGCATCGCGATCAGGCAATTTGACGTCCCAGTAAATTTGGGCCCAAGCCCCTCAAGCATCGCCTGAACACACCAATCCTGCCACATGAAACTGTGACGACGACGCGTCCCGAAATCAGCGATCCCCAACCCGTCAATCTCGCGCAGGCTTTCAATCTTGGACCACACACGCGTCATCGCCTGCGCATACAAAACCTGCAATTCGAACCGGCGCATATCATGCAAAACAGCCCGTGATCGGAGCTCCATCAAAATCGCAAGCGCAGGGATTTCCCACAGCATGACCTCGTGCCATTTGCCTTCAAAGGTCAGCTCGTACTGATCGCCTTTGCGCTCCAGATGATAGGGCGGCAGGCGCATGTTCTCGAACCACTCCATAAAATCTGGGCGGAACATCTGTCGTTTGCCGTAGAATGTGTTGCCACGCAGCCATGTGCTTTCACCACGGCTCAAGCTCAGGGAGCGAACGTGATCCAACTGTTCGCGCAGCTCCCCTTCGTCAATCAGGTCAGCCAATGGGATATGCGTCGACCGGTTGATCAATGAGAATGTGACATCTGTATCCGGCTTGTTGCGAAAAACAGACTGGCACATCAACAACTTATAAAAGTCGGTGTCGATCAGAGAGCGGACGATCGGGTCGATCTTCCACTTGTGGTTATAAACACGTGTTGCGATGTCCAAGGCGCGCCTCGTAAGTTACTTCAGGCATGGATACGCCAGACACAGCGGCAAAGCAATTTCATTGCTTGGTACACCCTGCACGTCTGGGCGCATGCACCAAAAGTCGCGATATCAGATCCGCGCGGCGCAGCGGCTTGCTCATGAAATCATTCATACCCGCCTGACGACAGGCCGTCTTGTCACTGCCAAACGTATTGGCCGTCAACGCGATGATAATGGGCTGTTCCATAGGCGAGTCGCGAATAACGCGCGTGGCTTCCAACCCGCCCATAACCGGCATGGACATATCCATAAAAATCAAATCCGGTTTGAAATCAGAGGCCATTTTCACCGTTTGTTGCCCATCATGCGAAAACTGTACGTCAACGGGAAGCGTGGCAAGAAACTTCTTAATCACCAATCGGTTAACCTTGTTATCCTCGGCCACCAAAATTTTCATCCCTTGCAAGGCACATAGGTTTGTAGAGCCAAGCTTTGCCCGGTTTTCATGCCACTCTGGCTCATCGTCTGCGACATGATCCACCGGCAGGGTCACCGTAAATTGCGATCCCTTACCCAGAAGCGACTGAACCCCAATTTCCCCGCCCATCATCCGCGCCAGTTCCAGCGAAATCGTCAGGCCAAGCCCAGTTCCACCATAATGCCGGGTTGTCGCTGCGTCCGCTTGAGAGAACCGATCAAACACATGATTCAGCTTTTCTTCGGCAATGCCGATGCCGGTGTCTTCGACAACCAGCGTCAGGATGTATCCATTTTCCCAGCGATCCGCCGAGAGGGTAACGGTTACTTCGCCTTTCTGGGTAAATTTGATCGCGTTCCCAATCAGGTTCAGCAATACCTGCCGCAAGCGCCCGTCATCCCCTTTGACCTTATTGGGAATTGAGGGGATCGGATTAAAGGTAAGGGCCAGTCCCTTGGATTTTGCCTCTGGCCACATCAATCGTACTGTATCTTCGCAACACTGCCGCAGATCAAACTCCACCGGATCCAATGCCATTTGATGAGCGTCCAATTTGGAGAGATCCAAAACATCATTGATGATCGTTAACAACGCCTTGGCGGAATTCTTGATTGTATCTGCGTAAACCCGCTGGTCCTTGTCCAGATCGGTTTCCAACAACAGATCCGTCATGCCAACAACCCCATTCATAGGGGTGCGGATTTCATGGCTCATGGTGGCCAAAAATTCTGCCTTGGTGCGGGCGCCATCCTCGGCCGCATCACGGGCCGCCTTTAGATCACGGGCGTAATTTCTGGCCTCGGTGACATCCCGCTCTACCGCCACTGACATCTCAACATTCCCCGCCTCATCTAAAATTGGCACAAGGTTTGTTTCCATCCAAATGTCAGCGCCAGATTTGGTGACATTTTGAATTTCGCCGCGAAAGGGTTGACCGCTTTGGATTGCACTTTGGATGGCGGCAATTGTCACGGGGTCTGTCTGCGGCCCATTCAGCAGCTCACCCGGGCTTTGGCCCTGCGCCTCGCTGAGACAATAGCCTGTTATGCGAGTGAATGCCTCGTTCACCCAGGCAATTGTGCCATCGCCATTCGACACGATGACACTGTCATGCGCATTGCGTGCAACAAGGGAAAGCTGATGTGCCTCTTTTTGGTGTCGCACCAGCGCCAGGCTTTGTTTCGTCAAAGCCAGAGTCGTATCCCGATTACCGCGGAACCCCCAATTGACGAACTGTAGAAACATCATGACCATATAGGCCAACAGCACCGTTCCCACCGCATCAAGAATCCAAGTATTCAGGGCGGTTTCTGATCCAAAAAGGTCAATCACATACAGCCCAACAGTCGTCAGCACATAAGTCACCAAACGCACCACAGCAGCGCGCCTGTGAAACGGCATCACCAACCCGGCATTGATTGCTGCGCCCGCTAAAAATGCCGTGGCAAATAGCGGTGTCACCCCACTGGCCGACCCAAACCAGGCAAGAGATACGCAAGCAGAAATCGTGCAGGCCTGCACGAATGCCGTTAACGTGCTGACAGCCCGCGCCCATTTACAGGATCGCCCTGCTTCAAGTCGCTTTAAGATCCAAAGCAGGCACACACAATCCAGCGCCTCGCCCAGCAACGCGAGGCCAACAGCGAGCAGCCCGATTTCCACTCCATTGGTCGCGCCGACAACAACACCACCAGTGAGCGTCAAAATCTGACGGCCAGCAAAGTGTCTGACCCGGCCGCGTGCGTACCGCCGCAACAACCCATCCGGGCTGTAATGCCGTTCATAGTCCGCGAGCCCGTCGACGGTCGGCGAAGGAGTATCCCGCATTATCGACCTTTGGGGTTATTAATTTCGATCCTGACAGTCTACGCCTCAGATGGTTAACAAACTGCAACCAAATATCATATCAGCACCACGCCCGCATCACGCATCGCCTGCTCTGCGATCGCCAATGACCCATCCATATCAATGGCCCGGCACGCTTTTGTATTCACTGTGACCTGATACCCAAGCTTTGCGGCATCCAACGCGGAAAACTGCACGCAGAAATCAGTTGCCAGCCCCACCATCGTCACCCGATCAACGCCACGGGTGCGCAAATACCCATCAAGCCCCGTCGGGGTGGTCTGATCGTTTTCGAAAAACCCGGAATAGCTGTCGATGTGCGACCGGAACCCTTTGCGCAGAATCAGATCCCCATCTGTACGCAAATCCGCATGAAACGCCGCGCCCTCGGTACCCTGTTGGCAGTGATCCGGCCACAAAACCTGTGGGCCATAAGGCATTTCAATCATCTCAAACGGGGCTTTTCCCGCATGCGAGCTGGCAAAAGAAGAATGGCCCGCCGGGTGCCAATCCTGCGTCAGGATCACGGCATCGAACCCATCCATCATACCATTGATCAACGGTACGATGTCATCTCCGCCGGGCACCGCCAGCGCACCTCCGGGGCAAAAATCATTCTGAACGTCGATGACTAGCAATGCATGGGTCATGCTCTTTCTCCTCTGGTATAATATGCCTAGGCAGACCACCGCCCCGCGTCAATCCGGGCTCTTGCACCGCCCCAAACACAGGATTAAACCGCCGCACATGTTTACCATCGCTGCGCTCTATCATTTCACCCAGTTCCCTGATCCTGCTGCCATTCAGCCGGCCCTGCTTGACCTGTGTCAGGCACAATCCGTTAGGGGCACGTTGTTGCTGGCCAAAGAGGGCATCAACGGCACCATCGCAGGCCCCCGTGCGGGCATCGATGCTGTGCTTGCGCATATTCGCGCATTGCCCGGTTGTTCCGATCTGGAGTGGAAAGAAGCCACCGCCACAGACGCCCCATTCGGCAAGATGAAAGTCCGTCTCAAGAAAGAGATCGTGACCATGGGCCAACCTGACATCGACCCCAAGGCGCGTGTCGGCAACTATGTCGAACCCGAAGAGTGGAACGATCTGATCCGGTCAGACGACGTGGTCGTGATCGACACCCGCAATGATTACGAAGTTGCGATTGGCACGTTCGAGGGTGCAATCGACCCCGAAACCGCGACGTTCCGCGAATTCCCCACGTGGTGGGAAGACAACAAAGACCGGTTTCACAACAAACGCGTGGCGATGTTCTGCACCGGGGGCATCCGATGCGAGAAATCCACCAACTTTCTGCTGGGGCAAGGCGTAGATGACGTCTACCATCTCAAAGGTGGAATCTTGCGCTATCTCGAAGAAATGCCCGCAGATGACAGCACGTGGGAAGGCGAGTGTTTTGTCTTTGATAACCGCGTGTCCGTTGGTCATGGTTTGGTCGAAGGTCCGCACGAGCTGTGCCATGGCTGCCGCCGCCCAATCCTGCCTGCGGACAAAGAGCGCGCTGAATTCGAACACGGTGTTTCCTGTCACCAGTGCATTGATGAGAGCACCGAACAGGACAAAATGCGGTTCCGTGAGCGTCAGAAGCAAATCGTGCTCGCCCGCGCCCGCGGCGAAGAACATTTTCGCATTTCCTGATCTGACCCAGACCAAATTCCAAGGCATCAACCCGGCGCTTCACGTCGGGTTGTTTTGTGTATGGGGCGTGGGCAGGCAGGGCGCGCTATGCCCCGCGATTGACCGCAATCAAATGGTTGTCCCACGCTACATCAGACTGCCACAAACGGGTGGCCTGCTGGTGGACCTGAAACACCTCTCCGGTCCCGGCTGAGGCGACCAGCGCGTCGCCCAGAACGCCCAATCCACAGACGTCGTCCAGCTCTAGCTTACCGGTCACCTGTCGAGCCGCCACATCGAACAGCTGCACACGGTTTCCGCGCGGTGAAGACACCGCCAATCGCTGGCCTTTGCCCCAAAACACAACGCTGCCGCCGTAGCCCTTCATCGTCAGGGCCTCGGCCCGGGGCACCGACATCAGCTCGGGCGTTTGTCCGCGCTGATGCACCCCCAATACGGGCCGCCCTGCACTCAGATCGCCCTGCCATTGCATCGCAAATGCCACCAAACCGTCCGAACGCACGTCCAGATGGCGAATCGAGTTCAACCGATCCTCGTCTGCTAAGGTAACTTGTTCCTGAACATCGCCTTGCAGGGACACATACGACAGGTTCGGCTCCATCGTCGGCAGGTTCAACTTGGCGCGCCCACTGTCTGGGTGCGTTTCAATGCCGCCATTGGCAACCACCAGGGTTTGACCATCTGGCATCAGTCGCACGTCATGCGGACCAACACCGCCTGAACTGACCTCACCAACGCGGGCATATCCCGCTGTGACGTCCCAAACGCCCAAACGCCCCTGCCCGGCGTCATACTCATTTTCCGTGGTAAACAAGGTGTCGCCTTGCTTGGAAAACACCCCATGACCATAGAAATGGCGCCCCGCCGGGGCCTCTAATCGGGTCACTTCACGCCCGGTGACACAGTCCAACACAATCGCAAACCGCCCCGGACGACGGGCAAAGGCCACCGCCTGTGGGCGATGCGGATGTGCCGCTGCGGCGTGCCCGCGCGACGGCAATGGGATCTCAAACACCGGTTGCCCGTCCTGACCCAAGCCAAACACCGCATAGCCCCCGTCAGGCGCGCGGCCCGCCGATAGAAACGCTGGCGACCCGGCGTCCGCCCAGCTCAGCCGCGGGCACGCCCCGGCTGCAACAAGTCCTGCGATAAACCCGCGGCGTGATGTCATGCTCAATCGCCATCCAAGGAATTAAAGCCGCCGGACACCCCCAACATCGGCCCAAGGGCCCCCGTCGACACCGCACGAATGTCATTCACCGTGCGTTGCAACACCTCAACCCGAAACCGGCCACTCGGGTCTGACACCCCGGCAAAGCGCGGATCGTGCAGACCTTTGGCCTCGGCCAAGGCGATGTCAAAACGCGACCCCAACTGCCCTTCGACCCCAGGTTCAGCTTTCGCCAATTGCATCGCAAGACGCTCCAGCGCCTCCAGCGACAGGGTCACATTGTGTAACGACCGGTCTGATCGCCAAGCCTCGGCGCGTTTTGGGCGCGGGGCATCATACGTCCCCAAAGGGCGCCCCAACCGCATATCTGCGGTGATCTGCAAGCCTGTGTTCAACGCCTTGAAAAACTCCTGCGCGACTTCGGCCTCTGATTGGTACACACCGCCCTCGATTGGGTTGCGCATCAGTTCTGCATACCGTCTGTGCCAATCTGCGGCCAACTCTTGCGCCGTCACCGAAATATCGGCAGCCACGGCCTGCACCAGTGCGCAATGATAGGTCGCACTGCCCGCTGTGCTGATCGCCGCATCATACAACAAAAATTCCATCGCATAGAGCCCGCGCCCCGCGATAGAGACTGTTGCAAAGCTCTCAGCGGTCTCAACAACCGGGTCTTGGGATGCAATCAGCCCAGTCAACGCGCGTGGGGTCTTGCCCCGGCTGTCCGGCCAAAATGCAAGCGCAAAGCCACGGTTTTCTACCTCAGTCGGACCAAACCGGAAATGACTGACCGCAGTCCAGGCATCCAATGTTTCCCCAAAGGCAGCGCGCAAAGGCTTGGACTCGGCCCGGCAATCCGCTTGCGCCGCCTCATCCAACGCCTGTCCGCTGATCGCGAGCTGATCAAATCCCGGCAGCACAATGTCATCCAGAATGGTATCCGCAAGATCCGCATGCGCGGCCGATGTGGCCAGCGCCAAAACCAAGGTTGAAATTCGCAACATTCAAAGACTCTCCAAAAATCGAATAAGGGCTGCACGGTCCACTTTTGACATCTGGACCACAGCGTCCCGTTGATCCGCCGCCTCACCGCCATGCCACAACACCGCCTCGAGCAACGAACGGGCGCGACCATCATGCAGGAATTGCGTATGACCGCTGACTTGTTCAGTCAGCCCGATCCCCCCACAGCGGTGGCGTGCGCCATTCCTGACCCGTGGCACGGGCTTCGGGGCGATTATCTGCCAACCCCTCGCCCATATCGTGCAACAGCATATCGCTATAGGGCCAAATCAGCTGAAAACTTTGCTCAGGCTGATCCGCCAAACGATGGGTGACAAACTTTGGCGTGTGACAGCTGACACACCCTGTTTCGTAAAAGATCCGCTTTCCCTGCAAGACCTCTGGGTCCTCAACATCGCGCCGCGCGGGGACGGCCAAATTGCGGCTGTAAAAGGTCACCAAATCCATGCCCACCGCATCGACTTCTTGGCCGCGCACATCATCATCACCATGTGGGGCGGCCTGACAGTCCGCCTGCGCCTCGGTGCAGTCCCCCCATGCCAAGGGATACAGCGGGGTCGAAATCCCGATGTCGCCGCTAAACGCCGCTGACGATTGATCGTTCACCGTGGGCGATCCAGCCTTTAGCCCAAACCGGCCCAACATCGGTTGGTCGAATTCGCGGGACCAGACAATATTTGCCCGCCCCGATATGCCATCCCCGTCCTCATCATTCGGGTCCGCGCCTTGCAGAATGTCAGCGGCAGGAATCGCCTCTAACAACCCCAAACCAATCATCTGCGGTGCAACGCGAGGGCTTAGCATTGCGTCGGCTTGCATCGGGCCATAGCCCAGATCCAGCGCGCGATAGGTTGGCTGCCGCAACGACGCGGTTTCCCCACCCGAAAGCGCCACCGCAATCTCTTCATATTGAATATCCAACCGGTATTCTGCCGCATGACCGGGCAACGAAAAATCCTGAAGTTGCCCGCCATACGTGGGCTCTGGTTGGGTCGCCAGATAGTCTTTGATCTCGGCCATCCCCTTCCCGCCGGGCACAGACACCCGCAGAAACATCGAGACCGAACTATCATCCGGACCATTTGGCGGATGACCGCGCCCGTCCTTGATATGGCACCTCTGGCAAGACCGCGCATTGTACAGCGGCCCCAATCCATCCGACGCCAAAGTCGACGAAGGCGAAGACACCCACAGCTTTTTGAACAATCCATTGCCCAGCTTGAAATCAAGCTCGCGCTCGAATTCCATATTGCCAGAGGGTTGCGAAAACGCATCCGCATTGGACCGCACGCGCACGGTTGCCGCCCCGGCTGATTTCCCCTCAAACGTTTCGGCTTGGGTAAAATCACCGGTCGGTACCGTGACATCACGGATCCGCGCGGTTTCTGCTTGGGTTCTTGGTAAGGTATCAAGATGCGGGTCACTCAGGTCGCCCGCAATTGCGGTGGTCGCTGTGCTTACAGCAACCACCCAAGCCAGTTTATTCGGCTTCGTCCATTTTGACCGCATTGAGATGCGCATAGTTTTCAGGCCCAACCCGATCATGGAGTTCCAACTGCGTTTCAAGAAAATCGATGTGACCTTCTTCATCCGCAATCAGCGTTTCAAACAGCTTCATCGTGACGTAATCGCCCACTGTGCTGCAATGTTCCCGCGCCTCAATATAGAGCGCACGCGCATCTTGTTCTGCAGCCAAATCGCATTCCAACGTCTCCTTGGGTGTCTGCCCAATCCGCAGCGAATCCAATTTCTGCAGGTTCGGGTGACCCTCAAGGAAAATGATCCGTTCGATCAGTTTGTCCGCGTGTTCCATTTCTTCAATGGATTCTTCGCGGCTTTTCTTGGCCATATGAATAAGGCCCCAATCCTCTTGCAAGCGGTAGTGCAACCAATATTGGCTGACCGCTGTCAGCTCATGGCGCAGCGACTTGTTGAGGTACTCGATGACCTTGGGATCGCCCTTCATGTCTTCTCTCCTGTGTTGCTCCGGCTCGCAAAGAGCGGAGGTGCATTGGAACTTCGAGGTTATCACTCGCGCGCATGGTGTCCAGAAACAGCGGCATACATCCGCCACAATCAGCCGACTTGCCCAGCGCGTGATAGATTTTTCCAGGTGTGATGATCGTTTCGGGATCCGACGCGCGCATCCAATCGATGGCAGCGCGGATCTCGTGATCCGTGATATTGGTACAATGGCAAACGATCATCTGGGCGTATCCTGGCGCTCGTCACATATTCCTGACTATATTGATCGGATACTTAGTGAATTTCCAGTCAGAGTCCAGTCCACACCTGCCTTTTCCAACAAAAACTATCGGAAATAAAAAAGGGCCGCAAAACTGCGGCCCAAGTCAAAGGAGCCTCGATCAGGAAAAGACGCAACCAAGGGAAGTTTGGCCGGGCTTAGCTGCCCAGCGCGATTTCAAAGTTCACACCCAGAACATGATCCGTCACCGCGCCTTCTTTGACCTGCGCCAATGCGCCACCAATCAAATACCGCTCACCGAATTCATATTCCGCGCCAATCGACAGCACCTCTGTCTTTTCACGGTTGGTGATATCACGCACCGCATAGGTGCCCGACAGCGTGACCTCTCCGATCGCATAGGCCGCATTCAACGTCGCATAGGTCGCCTTGTCTGCCGTGCCTTCAAAGCCTTCAAACTGTGCGAATTCGGCAAAGGCATCCAACGGCAGGTTGGCAAATGAATGCTGCACACTGGCCACAACGCCTGTCTCATCTTTGACATCGCCAATGCCGGCGCTCAGACGCCGCACGCCCAGACGCACTTCGGTATCATCAAAGCCTTTGACCCAGGTGACAGAGCCGTTGTTCAGCTTGCCTGTGTTTCCGGCGCCACCGGCTGCGGTGGTGTTTTGCGGACGGCGGAACCCAACGGATTTGCTCAGCGACGTATCATCGGCAAAGAACAGACCAAAGTGCAACGCACCCGCATCGCCCAGTTCTACTTCGGCCAAACCACCTAGCTGTTCGGTCAGCTCATAGTCTTCGGCCAGATCCGTAGCAAAATAGCCCGCTGTCGCATCCCAAGCGATACCAAAGACCGGCGAAACCTTACCAACAGCAAAAGTGGCGTGCTGTGTTGAAATGGTGAATCCCAGCTCTTTGACGTACAGACCCCAGTCAGTGAAATGCTTGTCCGTTGGTGTCGCGTCATTCAGGTTTTCACCAGTCAAAGCCCCAAAAACACCAAAGGTCTCATTGAACTGATAGGCGGCGCTCAAGTCCAAAGTAGCGCCCGTTGCGCCGAACTCTTTGGTGGGATCATCCGATTTGAATGTGTTGTCGTGGGTGAATTCCAGGGACCCTTCCCATGTGAATTCCTGTGCTTGCGCGGCGGTCGCAACAAATGGCGCAGCGCATACCAGCGCCGCGATCAGCTTCGTGTTCATAGTTCTACTTTCTTAAGGGAAACGTTTGGCTGACCGAGGTACTGACTGAACGTTATAACATAACGCTTACTGGAATACGGCGCTTGGGTTGTCAAGGGAATCTGACCCTTCAAACTCAACCGTATCCAATTTCAAAGTGGCGACGATCCGTTGGATGGTGCGCGTCTGATCGGTCAGGCCATTCACACCGCCCATGATCAACTGCTCACCCCCGGCATTGCCGCGTTCCAGCATCTGGTCATAGGCAAACCCAGCTTCAGCAGCGGTTTTGATCCGCGCCAGCGCCATCATGGTGGTCGACAGTTTGGTTTTCATTTCCGTGTCCAGTCCGCTGTCCGCATCCACGACCAGATCAGACAACGATGCACCCGACACCAGCTCACCGTTCACACGAACGTACTGACCCAGATAGACATTCTGCACACCCAAACCGTCAAAATAGTGGCTGTTATGTGTGTTGTCGGAAAAGCAATCGTGCTCTTCTTCGGGGTCGTTCAGCATCAGGCCAAGACGCATGCGTTCGCCCGCTTGCTCACCATAGGACAAGCTGCCCATGCCGGTCAGCATGGCAACGATACCCGCGCCTTCGTCCTGCATCACGCTCTGACGTGCGTCGCCACCAGAGGCCCACTGTTCGCTCATCCAAGCGAGATCACTGACCAACAGATCAGTTGACGCCTTTAGATATTCGCCCCGACGGTCACAGTTGCCGTTGGTGCAATCCTCAGCTGCGGCGTAATCTGTCCACGACCGGTTGCCCGCGCCCACATTGGTTCCGTTCAGATCCTGACCCCAGAGCAGGAATTCAATCGCGTGATAGCCGGTCGCGACGTTGGACTCGACACCCTCGGCCTCGTGCAACGTGTCGGACAGCAATGCAGGTGTGATCGCGGATGCATCCACGGCTTTACCTGACAGTTCAAAGTTCGGGGTCGCCACAACATTCAGAACCGCATTTGTGTTTTCATCGGTCGCACCGCCATAGCTGGCGTCGACATAATCGATCAGACCTTCGTCCAGCGGCCAGGCGTTCACTTTGCCTTCCCAGTCATCGACGATGGCATTACCGAACCGGAACACTTCGGTCTGCTGATACGGAACGCGCGCGGCAAGCCATGCGGTTTTGGCCGCCTGCAGCGTTTCAGCGGACGGCGTCGCGATCAGCGCATCAACAGCGGCTTGCAATGTTTTGGCGGTGCTCAGGCTGTCTTCGTACCCGGCCTGCGCGATATTGGCGTAGGTTTCCAGAACAGCAGCCTTGCCACCAGCCAAAGCCGGAACAGCAAAGGAAAGCGTCAGCGCCGTGGCCGCAAGCAATTTACAAGTCATTTTGTTTTGTCCTCAATATCTTGGTCAGGAATCTGTTGGCCCAGAGTGCGGGCAGATCAGTATTGCGCCTTACCTGATTAAAATTATCAGGCTTGTCAATCCTGAGTTAAACCATCAGCTTTATTTTTCATCCACCCCCACCGCCCAAAAATGGCCCCCCCGCCTTTAGTTTACGGTTCGGGTCGTGCACTATGGGTAAGAAAATCAATTCAAGCCGATACGACACTTGATGAGCCATCACTTTGGACGCACCATCCCGTCATTGGCGAAAGGGAACAGGACCCAAATGATTCATCCCATTCTTTTGTGTGGCGGTTCGGGCACCCGGCTGTGGCCACTGTCGAGAAAAAGCTACCCTAAGCAGTTTGTCCCTCTGGTTGGGACAGACACCCTATTTCAAGCCTCAGCCAAACGGCTGTCCGGCCCAGATTACGCCGCCCCCATGGTGCTTACGAATTCCGCGTTCCGGTTTATCGTCACCGAACAACTGGCCGAAATTGGTATCGATCCCGGTCCGGTTCTGATTGAACCCTCGGGGCGTAACACCGCGCCTGCAATTCTGGCCGCCGCCCTGTGGCTGGCAAAATCCGACCCCGACGCGCTGATGCTGGTGGCGCCTTCGGATCACGTTGTCCCCGACAGCGCAGCCTTTCGCGCCGCCGTGGATGCAGGCCTTGAAGACGCGCAAAACGGCCAGCTGGTCACCTTTGGCATTACGCCAACACGACCCGAAACCGGATATGGGTATCTGGAACTGACCACCGCGCCCAAAGACACCGGCACGACCCGATTGCGCTCAAACGGTTTGTCGAAAAACCAGATGCTGAAACGGCTGACAAGATGGTCGCCTCTGGCCAGTTCCTGTGGAACGCTGGGATATTTCTGTTTTCGGCGCGCGCCCTGCTCGACGCGGTCACCGCGCATGCGCCGCAACTGATCGACCCCGTCCAAGGCGCTGTGACTGGGGCGAAACCCGATCTGGGTTTCTTGCGTCTGGATCCAGAATCGTGGGATCAGGCCGAAGATATCTCAATCGACTACGCCGTGATGGAACACGCAACCAATCTAACCGTTGTGCCGTTTTCAGCGGGCTGGTCTGATCTGGGGGACTGGGATTCAGTCCTGCGTGAAATCCACCCCTGATGACCGCGGCGTGGCGCTGTCCGGGCCAGCCACGGCAATCGATTGCGACAACACCTTGCTGCGGTCAGAAGATGACTCTCTCGAAGTGGTCGGGATCGGACTCGAGAATATCGTCGCCGTCGCCATGCCGGACGCGGTCTTGATCGCAGATAAATCCCGCGCGCAGGACGTCAAAAAGGCCGTCACGGTCCTGAAAACCAAGCAGGCCAAACAGGCGGAATCCTTTCCCAAAGATCACCGCCCCTGGGGCTGGTTCGAAAGCCTGGTGGTCGGCGAACGGTTTCAGGTCAAACGCATCATGGTGCACCCCGGCGCATCGCTCAGCCTGCAAAGCCACCACCACCGCTCGGAACATTGGATCGTGGTCGAAGGCACCGCCAAGGTCACCGTCGATGACGAGGTCCGGTTGATCAGCGAAAACCAATCCGTCTACATCCCACTGGGGGCCGTGCACCGCATGGAAAACCCCGGCAAAGTGCCGATGGTCCTGATCGAGGTCCAAACCGGTGTCTACCTGGGCGAAGATGACATCATCCGGTACGAAGATGTCTATTCCCGCGGTTAAATACCCTGTGGGTGCCCTAGGGCGCCCGCAAACAAACCTGTCCTAATGGATCCGACCGATACAGGTGCCCCCAAGCTGCGGCCTTGCACTGGTCGTTGGTACGGTCACTGAACCCTATCAATCCTGCAAAGTTTCCAGATACGCTGCCAATGCAACCAACGCCAAAGGCGTAGGAATTTCCCGCCCGTCCTTAGCCGTCCAGATCACCTGAGGGCTGTCCAAAATCGGGCCTAACTCTGGCATCAAGGCATCCAGATCCTTACCGCGATACCCATAAATTTCAACCATCACCTGTTCCGTCGGGAACACTCCATCATTGGCCTCGGCCAACAGTCGCAGATTGGCGGGCGCAACAGGCAAATCACCTGCATACGGCCCGTCCCCTGCCCCAGTGCGCCCGTGGCAAACCTGACAGTTTTCCCGGTACAGCGCCTCTCCTGACTGAGGGGGAGTCGTCGAACACGCCGCCAGCCCCGCAGCTGCTGCAAGACCTACAAAAGGTAGCACTTTCAGGCCGCTAAAGATCTTGGCTTGCCCATTTACGCCTGTCTCGAACTGCACTCATCCACCTCCTATTTTGCGACGCAGATTGTACCGCTCTTTGCCCATAGGGTCATCGGATCCTCTAACTATATTCAAAGACTGTTATATCAGATCCACACCCCTCAACCGCGCCTGCTTCAAACTGGCAAACTCCCTATTGCGTCTCAATCGCCTATGCTTGGGATCACAACACGTTTCACTCCAAAGAAAGGCCCCGATCTTGGACCTTGCCGGTTTCCTTATTACGCTCGGCATTTTGTTTCTGGCCGGGCTGGCCGCCGATGAATTTGGGCGGGTCACGCGATTTCCTCGGGTTACCTTGCTTCTCTTGCTCGGGCTGGCTGCCGGAAATGCAGGGCTTGGGCTGATCCCGGACGACGTCGCACTTTGGTTTGATGCGCTGTCTATCATCGCGCTGACGATGGTGTCGTTCCTGCTGGGTGGGTCGGTTTCATACGGGAATCTCATGCGCCACGGTCGCGCGATCCTTGCGATCTCATTGGCGATCGTGGCCTTTACGATCCTACTGGTCACGGCCGGCCTGACCGCTGTCGGAGTGGACCCGGGGTTGGCGCTGTTGCTGGGGGCCGTTGCCACCGCAACCGCCCCCGCAGCGATGACCGATGTGATCCGGCAATCCGGCGTCAAAAACGGGTTCACCGACACGCTCAAAGCCATCGTCGCCATTGATGACGCGTGGGGGCTGATCGTGTTCAGCGTCGCGCTTGTTCTTGCCGGACACAGCGATGGCTGGCTGGCGGTTCTGTCAGGCACGTTTCACGAATTGGGCGGTGCCGTCGCCCTCGGGATCGGGGTTGGCATCCCTGCCGCCTTTTTGACCGGGCGCTTAAAACCCGGCGAACC
This sequence comes from Paracoccaceae bacterium, assembly GCA_965183835.1. GTDB lineage: Bacteria > Pseudomonadota > Alphaproteobacteria > Rhodobacterales > Rhodobacteraceae > OMPR01. The sequence goes on from CBCYME010000010.1 coordinate 279,620, forward strand.
CATGCAGGCCGAAGCCATTGGGATCGTGTTTCTAACCGCCGGTATCGCCCTCTGGTCCGAGGTGTCATTCCTCATCTCTGGCATGACCGCAGGGGCCATAATCGCCAACTTTGCGCGCCACCATGATCGCGCGTTTCACGAAATCGAGCACATCCAATGGCCCTTTATGATCTTGTTTTTCCTGCTGGCTGGCGCATCGCTCGAACTTGACGCGCTCCGAATGCTGGGACTGACTGGCGCGCTGTTTGTGGTATTTCGAATCCTTGGACGTCTTGCAGGCGGCATTGTGGGCGCCCATCTTGGCGGCGCGCCCCGCAAAGAGATATTCTGGTATGGTCCCGCACTGCTGCCCCAAGCCGGGGTTGCAGTGGGCATGGCCCTGGTCGCTGGCGAACGGTTCCCACAATGGGAGACGGCGATCATGGCCTTTACAATCACAAGCACCGTCATCTTTGAAATCTTGGGGCCTCCGGTGACGCTCTTTGCGATACGCCGCGTGTCCAAATGACCGCCAACCCCTTCATCAGGACACGCAATGTCTTGCCCCCTCTCAGCCCTAAATAACCGGCTGGTGGCCTCGGCTTACGAGGCATAGCTGCGCACCAGTGCGCTCGCGATCAGAGACCAGCCATCCGCCACAACAAAAAACGCCAACTTGAACGGCAACGAAACAGTCGCCGGGGGGACCATCATCATCCCCATCGACATCAACACCGCAGCCACCACAAGATCGATCACCAGAAACGGCAAAAAGACGAGAAACCCGATCTGAAACGCCCGCGAGACCTCGGACAACATAAAGGACGGCATCAAGATCGACAGGTTCGCATCCGGGCTCAGATCCTGAATCTCTGCCCCGGGACGCAATGCGGCCATTGCCTGAAACGTATCAGGATCTATCCGCGCCGCCATAAAGGCCTTGAACGGTTGCACCGCCCGGATCATGGCCGGTTCAACCGCCATGGTTTCATCCATCATGGGCTTAATGCCCAGCTCCCACGCGTCCAGAAACACAGGTTCCATCACAAAATAGGTCAGGAACATCGCCAGACTGACGATCAACATATTTGGCGGCGACTGCTGCAGCCCAATGCCCTGTCGCAGAATCGACAGAACCGTCACCAGAAACGGAAAACAGGTGATCATGATCGCAAGACCCGGTGCAATCGACAGCACCGTAATCAACAAAAATCAACTGGATAGAGCGGGCGGATATGGACCCGCCCTCCCCCAACGACAAGGAAAGTTCCTGTGCCGAAGCCGCACCAGCCCAAACCAACGTCACCAAACAGCAGCTGATCAGACAAAGGAGTGTCCGTTTCATCCCAGGCCGTTCTGCAGATCCGAAATTTCAGTGAGCCGAACAGCCAGCTGCCCCGCTTGATCGCCGCCCATCTCTTCGAGCTGCCCCCGCGCAACCAATTGGTCCCCGACATAAAGCTCGACCGGGTCTTCGACGCGCTTGTCCAGCGGCAGAACCGCATTTTCCCCTAGCCCCACAAGTTCGCGGATCAACGGTCGCGCGCGGCCCACCGAAACGGTGATTTCAATCGGAACCGAGGTAAACGGAGAAGCCGTACCGGGTTGTGAATTTGTTGGATTATCCATGTTGTGAAACCTCTTTGGCCTGATAAACAAAGGCGCTCATTGCTGTGGTAATTGTGTCTAACAGCTCGGAACAATTGACTTCCCGCTCTGCTGTGCCGACCCGCAGGCTAGCTTGCCCCGGCGGTAAAGTTGCCTCTTCGACCAGCTGCACCGGAAAAGAAAAGTCGCGATCGAGAACTGGTTTGAGCGCCCGGCTTACCCCCTTAGGCACAATCAACAGTGCCGGTTGGGCCACCTGTTCGGTCGCCATTTCGGTCAGTTGTTCAACGATATGGTGGCCAAACCCCTGCGCCATTGTTTCTGGCAACACCTGCTGCACAAGGGAATCAAACATCGGCCCCAGTGACGTGGCCATCTGAGACAGGGCTTCGTTATAGGTGAACGAAAGATCCTCGAGATTGTTCGACAACGCAGCCACCAATTGGGCCTGCGATTCGCCTTGCGCCGAAACCGCATCATCCCATCCCGCGGAATAACCCTGCTCGAAAGAGGACAGCCTTTCATCCTCCAACAACTCTTGGCTGATCATCTGCATCCTGCCAGCCGTGGTCATGCTTACTTCAAAATCTTCCAATAAGTGGGCTATAGACATCAGACCTTCTCCTCACCTTCTTCGAGCCAGCTGCGTAGTATTTCGACGGTTTCCTCTTGGCGTTCCCCGATCATTGATCGCAAACGATCAACCGCATCTTCGGTCCCCGCCCCATTTGGAAGCGCCCCAGATGCGCCATCCAGAGACAGCGGAACGGGCATCGGAAACCCACCATCGCCATCCTGAATTTCACCCGTCAGAAACGGCGAAGATCCACCAACACCGGGTGCAAAGTCAGGCAACCCACCTGCGGCTGGCGCGGGCAGTTGCGCCGCGTTGGACAGGATAGGGCGGATCACAAACAGCCCTAAAACCAAGGTCACAATCGCCAGTGTCGCCATCTGGATCAGGTTCATAACGTCCAGATGGATGTTCTGTAGAAAGGACGAGCCGGCCATGGTCCCCTGTGGTGCCAGTGATGGCAGCTCCATGGACTTGAGCGTGATAACATCGCCCCGCTCCGCATTGAAACCAACCGCTGATGACACCAGATCACGCAGCGCTTCCAGCTCTGCGTCCGGGCGCGGCACAAAGGTTGCTGTCCCGGTATCATCAACGACCTGTGACCCATTCACCAAAACCGCCACAGAAAGCCGTTTCACAGCCCCGGGAACCCGTAAAATTTCCAGTTCTGTTTCGGACACTTCGTAATTCACCCGCTCGCGTGTCTCACTCGTGTTGGTGTTCGATTCGTCCCCCGCGGCGCCATCGCCATCAGGCAAGTTCGACGCCACCGTGACATCCGAGGACTGGCTTTTCGACGCATCCGATCGCTCTTCGACATCGGTGCTGATCGCCACCCGCCCATTGGGGTCAAAGCGACGCTCGCGAATGGATTCGGTTTCGGTCACAGTATCGACGCTGATCTCAACAACTGCATTGCCTTGACCCACACGGGCCTCGACCAGCCGCAACACCCGTTCCCGCATATTCTGAGCCCGGTCATCGGCCGTGCTGGCTGCAGCAGTTGTTTCAGGCGACCCGATCACCGTGCCATTGGTATCAATAACCGCTACATTATCCGCCGAAAGACCGGTGATTGCGGACGCAACCAGAAAGCGAATCGCATTAGCCTGTGACGGCGTTATTTGCCCCCCTGACGGAACCACCGCAACCGAGGCTGTCGGCTCGACCGTCTTTTGAAACGGATTCGCAGTGCTATTTGCGATATGCACTCTGGCTTGGGTAACGTGTCGACTGCCCACAATCGTACGCGCCAACTCACCCTCTTTTGCGCGCCAATAGGCGGCGTCAAACATTTGCGACGTTGTTGAAAACCCGCTGAGGGAATCAAGCAGCTCATAGCCCTGCCCGCCATTGGCAGGCAGCCCCTCGCTTGCCAATGTCATACGAAGCTCATCACGCTGACCGCCGGGAACATAAATGGAACCGCCCCGCACTTCATAAGGGACACCGCGCTGTTCCAACGAACGCACCACATCACCCGCCGCCCCATTCTCTAACCCCGCATAGAGCAAGGTCATCGACGGCGACGTTGCTATTCTCGACAACACACCAACGCTTAGAACCAACGCAAAAAACGAAGCAATAATAATCGCTTGGTTGCGTTTTCCTAGATTCGTCCAGATCGTTCTAATCTGCTGCACATCTACCTCCGATTCACCGACATTCTGTTCGGCTCACCTCTGGTTTTGAGCGATCTGGCTTAATAATTAGTTAGTCCCTGCGGTGTTAGGAATGATGCATGACGTTTGAAGAGGCGCAGCATGACGGATGCCACTGTAGAAGAAGAATTAGAGCCCAAGAAATCCAGTAAAGCTGGTCTTTTCTTGGGTCTGGGCCTAGCTTTGGCCGGCGCTGGCGGGGGCTATTATGCCACCATATCCGGGCTGATTCCTTTGGGGGAAAGCCACGCCACACAAGCAGAGAGTAAAGACCCGGATTCACACGGGTCTGACAAGACAACTGCAGTGGCCCAGGACATCGCGTTTGTCGATCTCCCCCCCATCATGATCTCGCTTACCGGCGGTGGCGATCTCCGTCATTTGCGCTTTCATGCTCAATTAGAGGTTGATTCAGCCGCGACATCGGACGTGGAAAAAATCACGCCGCGGATCATTGATGTGCTGAACGGGTATCTGCGTGCGCTTGAGATGTCAGATTTACGGGACCCAAAATCACTTGCCCGCCTGCGGGGACAAATGCTGCGCCGAGTCAGCCTCGTGGCAGGAGAAGGCAATGTTCGTGACCTTTTGGTCATGGAATTTGTCTTGAACTAGGAGAAAACCATGGAACTTATTGCAGATATTCTTCTGGTCGCGGGTGCCCTTGGTGCGGGCATGTATTGCTTTGTGCTGGCACAGCGGCTGAAACGGTTCAACGATCTTGAAAAAGGGGTTGGCGGGGCTGTTGCGGTGTTGTCGGCGCAGGTCGATGATCTAACAAAGACCCTCGCAGCGGCGCGGGATTCGTCTACAACATCAAATACAGCTCTGAGCGAACTAACAGACAAGGCCGAATCGGTGGCACAGCGGCTAGAGCTGATGATGGCATCGATGCACGATGTGCCAGAACCCGTAACATCTGCCCCGACGGTCGCACCCGAACCAGCCCCCTCTGTCGAAGTAGAAAAACCATCACCACCGGCCAAACAATCAGGTGTTATGTTTGTCCGCCATGATCGGTCCCAAGCAGGGGCCGCATAATGAGTGACGCCAAAACATCCAAACGCCGGAGGCTGCAGCCAAGAAGCAGTACGCTGCTGCTGATTGCAGGGTTGATGCTGACGTCAGCGATCATCCGCATTTCGCTCGAGGCGGGGCCTGCATTTGCGAAAGGGGCCAGCGATGAGGCGATGCAAACCAAAGCTGAGCCTGAAAACACTTCAGGCACTCGGACCTCCTCAGCCGAGTTTCAGCACCTTTTGACCTTGTTCCAAGAACGCGAACGCGCCCTAGAACTGCGGGAAAAAGCCCTTGAAGACAGGCGACTGGCGTTGGAAATCGCAGACGAAGCGCTGGAAAGAAAACTCGCGGCATTAACCGAAGCGGAACAAAAGCTGCGTAAGACTCTGGCCTTAGCAGATGTCGCAGCCGAAGACGATTTAACCCGTCTGACTGAGGTCTACGAAAAAATGAAACCAAAGGAATCCGCCGCCTTGTTCGAAGAAATGGATTCAAGATTCGCAGCCGGATTTCTGGCACGCATGCGACCCGAGGCAGCCGCCCAGATCATGGCCGGTCTCAGCCCAACTGTCGCTTATACAATCAGCGTGGTTTTGGCGGGCCGAAACGCATCCGTCCCCAAGAACTGACCATGAAGAATCGGAGATAGAAGATGATAGGAATTGTCGGAATCGTAGTGATCTTCGTCATGGTTTTCGGCGGGTATCTTGCTGCCGGTGGCAAGATGGAGATTATTTTCAAAACCCTTCCGTTTGAGATGATGATGATCGGGGGGGCCGCCGTTGGTGCGTTCTTGATCAGCAACGACATGGGTGGAATCAAACATACCACCAAAGACATCGGCAAAGTTTTCAAAGGCTCGAAATGGAAACCTTCTGATTATCAGGATCTGTTGTGTTTGCTGTTTGCCCTCATCCGGATCGCACGCTCCAATCCAATCGAGATTGAACAACACATTGAAGACCCGGATAGCTCCAGCCTGTTCTCGAAATACCCCAAGATCCTAAAGGATCGCGAGGCGGTCGAATTGATTTGCGACACAATGCGTTCGGCTTCGATGAACTATGACGACCCTCACCAAGTCGAAGAAGTGCTGGAAAAGCGGATGGATGCCAGTTTGCATCATGCCCTGCACTCCAGCCACGCGCTGCAAACGGTTGCGGATGGTTTGCCTGCCTTGGGCATTGTGGCTGCGGTTTTGGGCGTGATCAAAACGATGGGCTCCATCGATCAACCCCCCGAAGTTCTGGGTAAATTGATCGGCGGCGCCTTGGTTGGTACGTTTCTTGGGGTTTTTCTCGCCTATGGCTTGGTTGGTCCCTTTGCCTCCAAGGTGAAATCGGTCGTCGAAGAAGACAGCCATTTCTATCAATTGATCCGCGAAGTTCTGGTGGCAAACCTGCATCAGCATTCCGCAGCGATCTGTATCGAAGTCGGACGCCAAAACACACCGGCCCACATCCGCCCCAGCTTCTCGGATCTAGAAGAAGCCTTGAAAACCGTGAAACAGGATGTCGCATGAGGTGGCTGGCTGGATTTTCTCTGCTCTTTGGGGTTTGGGCGGCTGCCCTGCCCGCTCAGACGCTCAACGTGCGCTCGGGTGAGCATGATACGTTTACGCGATTGGTCATTAGAATTCCGGTTGGCACAGAATACACCATTGAAAATGCTGACAATTCAGCTCGCTTGAACCTGGCCAATCCAAAGCTCAAATTCGACGTCAGTAAGGTGTTTTCCCGCATTGGGAACGAGCGGCTGGCCGACATTAAACACGGCAACGACAACAACCTGGACATGACGTTCTCCTGTGAATGCGAGGCGACGGCATTTGTTGATGCACGGAACCTGTTGGTTGTGGATATTAAGTCCAGACCAGACAAACCAGCAACTCCAAAGGTGGAACCTTTGCCCTTGGTGAGCGCAAGCGCCAATCGGATCAGCCGCATTCAATCCCGGACCGTGCAAAACGATCCAACCCTGCGCCTGCCAAGCCCCGAAACCCTGTCTGCAACCCCTCTCCAACACAGTTCCCTGACCGAAGATCGCCTGCTTTCAGAACTGGGTCGCGCCGTGCAGCAAGAGCTGTTGGTCAGCGACATCCCAAGTGATCCACGTTTGGCACAGGTTGCTCTGGACCAACCCCCATCCCCTTCGGGCTCGCCCTCAACCCCGAAAAATTACGCGGTGACCACGGTGATCGATCGGGATCTCGGGTCTGCACTGTCCTTTTCGCAAGGGGGCACTGAACCCGCAGCCTGTTATACATCTGATGAGTTGGACATCGCCAGCTGGGGCAAGGATCAGGACCTGTCCGATCACCTTAGCCTCCTACGCTCCAAGCTGTTCCAGGAATTTGATACCGTTGATCAGGCTACCGCTTTGCAGTTGGCCAAATTTTATCTGCACTTTGGCTTTGGCGCCGAGGCAATCGTTATCTTGCAACTAGACCCCGAATTGGCGGCAGATCACCCCTCACTGGTGGCTTTAGGGCGCATTCTGGATGATCTCCCAACAGGAACCGAAAACCCGTTTCGCGGCCAGCAACATTGCACTCAAGACGTGGCATTGTGGGCGCTCTTGTCTGAATCAGCTGTGGAATCCCAACTGGCAACCAAATCCCTGCAACAAACCTTTTCTCGGTTGCCGCCCCATTTGCGCACATACCTCGGTCCGCGGATCAGTGAACGGTTGGCAGACGCCGGGCACAAGGCCTCGGCCAAAGCAATAATGAGAGCGATCACCCGAAGCGGGAAAGCCGAAGCCCCGGCGGTGAAAATGGTCGAAGCCAAACTGGCCAATCTGGACGGCGACGCAGAGGCCTATGATGCAAAACTCAAAGAGGTCATCTACGCGCCGTCAGATTCGGATCAAGCCCCCAAGGCCCTGATCGCGGTCATTGAAAAGGCATGGGAATCTCAGACAAGCGTGTCGGCAGAGGAATCGGAACTGGCAGCGGCTTTTTCGCTGGAATACCGAAAATCTGACATTGGGCCAGCCCTGCGCAATGCACATCTGTTGGCTTTAGGTCTGGCTGGGGATTTTGACAAAGCATTCGACCCGGACACAACGGATGAACCCGCAACCATGAGCCCCGAGGGGATCCAAACCCTCAACCGCTTGCTGCAATTGCTATCTGACCGCGCCGATGATGTGACCTTTCTGCGGCATGCACTGCACGAAACCGATGTCAGGTCCAAACATGTCACGATTGAAAGCCGCAGCAAGGTGGCTGAACGGTTGATTGAGCTGGGGTTCGCTGAACCCGCTCTGGATGTTCTGGATCGACTGACGTCACGCCACATTGGCAAACAACAACGCCTGCTGCGGGCCAAAGCATCCCTGCAGATACGACGCCCTCATCGCGCGCTGTTGGAGTTGTTGGATATCTCTGGCCCCGAGGCCGCACAGCTCCGCGCCCACGCATTGGAATTGAACGGAAACCTCCAAAAAGCAGCCGAGGAATTGTTGGTCGCTGGGAATCAGGATCAAGCCGCTCGAAACTTTTGGTTGTCCAACTCCTGGGACCAGATCCCGGAAGAGACCCAGACAGAGTATCCAATCTTGGCCACCGTCGCCACAAAACTGAAGTCCGAAGGCGATTGGGCGGGGTTGGCTCCGTTAGAACAGGCCCGCGCCCTCCTCAAAGACAGTGAAACCGCCCGGGGGGACGTCTCTGAACTGTTGTCAGCTCTCGAATAAAACACCGGGTGCGCACAGTTCCGGGCGATTGCTTACCAAATGTCAATAATACGCACTTAGTCGTTGATTTATAACACTTACACCGGAGTTGCAGAATGCACTACTGGCCGATTGGTAAGCTTGCCCCCCTTGAGAACCAAGGCAAGCACTCAAGCCGCTTTGTGACCTTAGCAGTGGCGTTTTCTGTGCTGGCTCCGATCCCAGGCGTCGCGCGCGCAGAAAACCGAATTTGCGATGTCGCCGCAACCAAAGCTGCGCAACAATTCGATATTCCTACGGATGTGATGCGCGCGATCACACGGGTTGAAACCGGGCGTTCAACCGACGCCGGTTTGGAACCTTGGCCCTGGACCGTCAACATGGAAGGCAAGGGCCTCTGGTTCAAATCCAAAGACAGAGCGATGTCATATGTGTTCAAAGCCTTCAAAGAGGGCAAGCGCAGCTTTGATGTGGGCTGTTTCCAAGTCAATTATCGCTGGCACGCCAAAGCGTTTTCATCAATTGACGACATGTTCGACCCAACATTGAACAGCGAATACGCCGCCAAATTCCTAACCAAACTGTTCCGCGAACATGGCAGCTGGACCAAAGCTGTCGGGGCCTATCATTCGCGCACACAATCCCTGTCGGCCATTTATCTGAGCAAATATGAACGGGTGCGCCAACAGCTCAGAACCACCCCCGCGCCGCCACAAGACGATCTGCGGGTGGCCCAAGGCGGGTCCATTCTGTTGCACAGCGCCGCCCCCCTGATTGGCGCAGGCCAAAGCACCTACGCCTCCCTTGTTCCCCTGACCCAGACAAGCAGTCGGGCGTCCTTGTTCCGGATGAAGTAACCCCAGATGCCCAAAATTTCGGTCCAATCCCTCTTCAACCCCACAATCCTGCTCGCCTTGGCACTGATGGCGGTCATTGTCATGATGATCCTGCCGGTGCCCGCGTGGATTCTGGATGTTGGTCTTGCCGCCTCTTTTGCCCTTGCGGTCCTGATTTTCACAGTGACCCTGTTTATCGAACGCCCCTTGGATTTTTCGGCGTTCCCAACAATCTTGCTCGCCTCGCTCATGTTGCGCCTGTCGCTCAATGTCTCGTCCACCAAGCTGATCATCGGTCAGGGTCACACCGGTCCAAACGCGGCCGGCAACGTGATCGAAGGGTTCGCACAATTCGTCATGGGCGGCAGCGTTTTTCTTGGGCTCGTGGTCTTTGGTGTGCTGCTGATCGTCAATTTCATGGTGATCAACAAAGGCGCCACCCGCATGGCCGAGGTCGGCGCACGCTTTGCTCTGGATGCAATGCCAGGCAAACAAATGGCCATCGATGCGGATATGTCCGCGGGTGCAATTGACCACAATCAGGCACGGGACCGTCGCGAAACCGAACAGCAGGAAACAACCTTTTTCGGCTCGCTTGATGGCGCCTCGAAATTTGTAAAAGGCGACGCCATTGCCGGCCTTCTGATCACCTTGTTAAACCTCGTGATGGGCTTGATCATGGGCATCGTTGTCCATCAGATGCCAATCGGCGCGGCGTTTGAAACCTATGCTATTCTCACGGTTGGCGATGGCTTGGTGTCACAAATCCCGGCGGTGATCATCTCCATTGCCTCTGCATTGCTGTTGGCGCGCGGGGGCACACACGGGGCGACGGACACTGCTATTTTCGACCAACTTGGTCGCCACCCTGCCGCGCTTGGCACCGTTGCCGTTCTGATGGCGCTGTTTGCCTTGGTTCCCGGGCTGCCCTTTGTACCATTCATCATTGGCGCGATCACCTTGGGCGGGTCATCTTATTACGTCCACATGCGGGCGCTGGAACGCGCGGCACAAGAAGAGATGCCAGCCGAGGTCCCTTCGGACCTGCCCAGTTCGCGAGCCTTGGGCGATATCCTCGACCTCGATGATGTGCATCTTGAATTTGCCCCAGACCTTGTTGGCATGGTCTTGGACCCCGGCACGGGGCTGGATGCCCGTATTGCCAATATGCGGACCCACGTGGCCTCGGCCTTTGGATTGATTTTACCCGACATTCGCCTCACTGATCAGGCCGAATTGCCCACCGGGACTTACCTGATCCGAGTACAAGGCGTGGAACAGGTCCGGGGCGTACTGCACCCCGATCTGATCCTAGCCCTGATGCCGGACGGGCCAGATATTCTGCCCTCAGGCACCGATGTGACCGAACCCGTTTACGGCGCGCCTGCTCGCTGGATTACCCCAAAAGATCAAGAGGATGCAGCCCTGTCAGGGGCGACGTTGGTCTCCCCTCCGGAAATCCTCGCCACCCACCTGCTCGAAGTGATCAAACAGAACTTTGGCCGCTTGCTGACCCTCAAATCCCTGCGCCGGTTGCTGTCTGAACTGACCCAACTCAGCGATCCGGCCCGGGCCGAGGCCAACCGGAAACTGCTGGACGAACTGATCCCCGACAAGGTGCCGATCGACACTCTACATTCGGTTCTACGCCTACTCTTGGATGAACGGGTTTCGATCCGAAACATGCCCCTGATCCTAGAAACCATTGCCGAGGCCCGCCTAACGGTCACCAACCCCGAAGCCATCTGCGAACAAGTCCGCCAACGGTTAGGTTTCCAGCTGGTTGCCGAAATGAAGCGCGAAGACGGCAGCATTCCCCTGGTGCAACTTGCCCCCGAGTGGGAGGAGACCTTCCTCAGCTACCAAATCGATGGCGTGCAGGGTGGGTTGGATATCGCCCTACCCCCGGATGTGTTCAATCGCCTGACCAATGGCATTTCAGATCGCCTGTCCCTGACGGCGGAACAAGGATTGTTCCCGGCCCTTGTCACCTCCAGCAGACGCCGGCGATTCCTGCGCACGATCATGCGGGCGCGTGGCATTTCCAATCCGGTCCTGTCGTTCGAAGAAATCGGGATCGAGGCGCACCCCGCATTGGTTGGAATGGTCGCCGCATGATCCAACTGCCGCCGGGGTTGATTGACACGCTGTCCGCCGAAATCATCGGCGTCTTTCTGGTGTTTCTCCGGGTGTCGGCGATGTCCTCGCTGCTACCCGCCTTTGGCGAACGCACCCTTCCCGTCCGGGTGAAACTTGCGGTTGCGGGCGCCTTTACCTTGATCGTGGCACCCGCCGTCCAACCGGCAACAACGTCTCCCGATCTGACCCAATTCGCCGGACTTGTACTGACCGAGATCCTGATAGGTATCGCCTTTGGTATCGGGGTGCGCCTGTTCATCCTCGCGCTGCAAACCGCCGGATCTGTGGCCGCACAATCGACTTCGCTGTCCCAAATTCTGGGCGGCGCTGCGGTCGAGCCAATTCCTGCCATGGGCTATGTTCTCGTTATGGCCGCCTTGGCGCTCGCCGTTGCCGCCGGGTTGCACGTACGGGTCGCTGAATTCCTGATCCTCAGCTATCAGCTCCTGCCAATGGGAACCGTGCCCGCCGCCCCCGACTTGTCCCACTGGGGCGTGCGCCGCATTGCAGATGCCTTTGGCTTTGCAATCGGATTGGCCGCCCCCTTCATGATCATCTCGCTGATCTACAATTTGACACTTGGCGTCATCAACCGGGCCATGCCCCAACTGATGGTCAGCTTTGTCGGTGCGCCCGCGATCACCATGGGCGGCATGCTCATGCTTTTGGTGTCGTTTCCTGTCATGCTGGCTGTCTGGGCCGACGCCCTGTTCGGGTTCTTCCAAGATCCGCTAGGGCTCATTCCATGAGCAACGACGACGATACCGATAAGTCATTTGACCCGACGCCAGAAAAGCTCCGCAAAGCCCGGGAAAAAGGCGAAATTGCCAAATCCGCGGACCTCTCGGTGGTTGCGGGTTATGCAGGTCTCGTGCTCGGTCTTATTATCGCGGGTCAATCGGGGATTTTCGATTTCGGCACTGCGCTTATGATATTGATAGATCAATCCGATCAGATTTCTAACCTGGTATTCGATGGATCCCCCAGCGCGCCCTTTGGTGGGTTCTTTGCCAAAATCGCACTGTCTCTGGCCCCTATCTTTGTCCTCCCTGCAGTTGCGGTCATTGTCACGATCATCGCCCAGCGCGCCTTTGTTGTGGCCCCCACCAAACTGAAACCCAAGCTGTCGCGGCTGTCTATTATCTCAAACGCAAAGAACAAATTCGGGCGCTCTGGCTTGTTTGAATTTGCCAAAAGCTTTTCAAAACTACTGATTTATTCGTTTTGCTTAGGGCTGTTCCTGCGGGCCAACCTGCCTGACATCGTGGCCGCCAGCAGCGTTGATTTGCGCCTGTCCGCCACGCTGATGATGACCTTGCTGATCCGGTTTCTGTTCATCGTGGTGGCGGTTTCGCTTGTCATCGGGGGCATCGACTATCTGTGGCAATATCACGAGCATCAGCGCAAAAACCGGATGTCTCGCAAAGAAATTCAGGATGAGACTAAAGATTCCGAAGGCGACCCGCATATGAAAAACCAGCGGCGTCAGCGGGGCCAGCAAATTGCCATGAACCAAATGATGGCGGACGTGCCGGATGCAGATGTGATTATCGTCAACCCCACCCATTATGCGGTTGCGCTGAAATGGGCCCGCACCCCGGGCACCGCGCCCGTCTGTGTCGCCAAAGGGGTGGATGAAATTGCCGCCGCCATCCGCAAATCCGCACAAGAATCCGGCGTGCCGATCCATTCCGATCCCCCCACCGCCCGGGCACTGCACGCCAGTGTCGAGATCGGCAATGAGATCCCCGAAGACCAGTTCCGCGCCGTGGCCGCCGCAATCCGGTTTGCCGAAGCCATGCGGCTCAAGGCAAAGGCTCAGATATGAAGCAAGCAAATGCGCTCTTTCAACTGAAACAAATCGCCGAGGCCCAATACCTGCGCGAGTTTCAAAAAATTCAGGCCGCGCTCGAGGCCGAAGCCCAGGCCCAGCGCCGTCTCCAACAACTGGATGATCAAACAGTGCAGGCCAACCAATCCTTGGAAACCGGCCATGCCTTAGCCCACATCGGGGCGGATGTTGCTTGGCAAAAATGGGCCGCGCAAACCCGCGAGCAATTGATGCACAAATTGGCGCACGCACGTGCGCGACGATTGCAGGAAATGGACAGGGTGCGGGTGGCTTTTGGCCGCAAAGAGGCGCTTCAGACATTAGATAAATCCGCCCGCCAGGCCGCCGCGGTCCAACGTCGCCGCAAGATGCAGGAAGCCCTCCTGAGTGGTGCGCTCAGATAAAAAAGGGCGCGCCGCTCAGGCCCGCCCCTTTTGTTGTTTCACCTAAAATCAGCTTAGTGCGAATCTTGCCGTGCGATATTTGAAATTAGCACCCCGTGGATGCCATCCCCCATTTCTCGTTTTGCCACATCAGACAAGGCCCCTCGCAATACGTTCAGATTTTCCGGGCGTGTGAATGCGCCGTTAAATCCCCCCATATTCGCATGATCAAAGAGAACCTGCAGAAACGCATCCCGTAACTTAGGCTCTTTGGCATAAAAGGCGTCGCTGTTGCCCGGCGCCGCCTCCAAACTCAACGACACCGTGACCAACCCCTCGACCCGATCCTGTGTCACAAGTGGCACCACAAACTGTTTGGTCAATTTCAGGTAATCGTGTTCTGGCTCAGGGTTACCAGACGCGTCTGTCTCTGCCTTGTGCTCTGCCTCTTCGGTTTTGGCATCCCCATGGCTTTGATCCCCTTCGGCCACATCGGCAGGCTTGCCCCCGCCCATCAGGACACCCGCCCCGACGCCTGCCCCAAGACCAATCAAAAGAAAAATAACCGGAAGTAGTTTTTTCATGCCTCTGTCCTTAGAACGGCAGAACGGTGTCGAGCACCTGCTGGCCATAGCGAGGTTGCTGAACGTCAGTGATCTGACCCCGCCCACCATAAGACACACGCGCCGACGCAATCTTGTCATAGGTGATTTCGTTCTGACGCGAGATATCCTCGGGGCGCACAAATCCCGACACCAACAGCTCTCGCAATTCGAAATTCACCCGCAACTCTTGCGAGCCAGAGATCGACAAAACCCCATTGGGCAACACATCCACCACCGTCGCAGCCACCCGCAACGTTAGCTTTTCCTTGCGCTTCACCGACCCTTTGCCGGCGGTCTTGCTGGTTGAATCAATCTCGACCGCGTCTTTCATGCTGGCGCCCTCTGGCAGGCTTTCGTCGATCCGTTGGGGAACCCCAAACAGGTTGGGCACGCCCAGACTTTCGGATCCGACACGCGAGCGGGCGGTGTCATTTGAGATCTCAGCCTTTTCGTCTATTTCAATCACCACCGTCATGATATCGCCCTTCTTGATGGCGCGCCGATCCCCCAACAGGGACCCCTGCCCGCCGCTCCAGAGCGACGCCTGATCCACTGATCGCTGCGGCTGGCTGTGCAAGGGCAGACCGGGCCACAACATGGCCACCTGCTCGGGCGATTCGGTTGCTGGGGTAAAGCTGGGCGGTTTGCCCAGATGATCCAACCGGCCGCATGCACTGACGGCAAACAGGGTGATCAACAGGGTTTGGGAGTAAGCAATTTTCATCAATGCACCTCAATTGCGCCATCTGACCGGATCCGGCCTGTGACTGTTGAACGAGAAGTCAGGTTCATCGCGCGGATCACATCCCCCTCAGATCCACGCCCCAAGGCGCGTCCTTCGGTTGAAATGCTCAAGCCGCCACGGTCGAAAATAAGGGTCACCAGATCGTTTCGGCCGATGATCGCTGGGGGGCCAACATCGCCAAATCGAATGGGGCGCCCGGGGTACAATGCAACGCGGGCCTCTTGCCCCACCACATCGGCCAGATCCGCAATCGCGCCATCGACGCTCGCAGTCTTTAGCACAACGTCTTCGGCCGAAATGATTTGCTTGGCCCGGATTGTACGGGCTGGCACCAATATTTCGGCCCAGGCAGGCACCGCAAGACACAGCAGTAAGGACAGAAAAACCCGTTTCATCAGCGCACCTGCGTTGTGGCGCTCATCATCTGGTCCACCGCCGAAATCACCTTGGCATTCATTTCATAACCACGCTGCGCCTCAATCAGCTCAGTCACCTCGCGCACCGCATCCACGGAACTGTCCTCCAGATACCCCTGACGCAATGTGCCCAAACCGTCCTCACCCGGGGTTGCCACCACAGGGGCGCCCGATGCTTCGGTTTCCTTGAACATGTTGCTGCCAATCGCCTCTAATCCTTTGGCGTTGGAAAAACTGGCCAGCGTGAATTGCCCCAACAACTGCCCCTCGGAGTTGTCGTCGAAATAGGCATAGACCTCTCCGGCGGGGTTGATCGAGATCTGGCGCGCATCACTGGGAACGGTGATCTCAGGCGCCACCGTGAACCCACCAGACGTGACCACCAGCCCCTCAGCCGACCGTTTCAAACTGCCATCACGCGAATAGGCCGACTGCCCCGATGGCAAGGTGATCTCCAGATAACCGCGCCCTTCGATAGCCACGTCCAGATCGCTGCCAGTTTCAGACATCGCCCCCTGCGCCAGATGCATCGAAATGGCCGCTGGTCGCACCCCAAGCCCCAGCTGCACACCGGTGGGCAACACCGTACCATCCGCTGCATTCACCGTCCCGGCGCGAGACATCTGTTGATAATGCAGATCAGCAAATTCAGCCCGCCGGGCGTTGTACCCAGTGGTGTTCATATTCGCGAGGTTGTTCGAAATCGTCTCGACCCGCAGCTGTTGGGCCGTCATGCCAGTAGCGGCAATTTTCAGAGCACGCATAAGGTGCCTCCTTCTTTCTGTGGGTTAACGCATTAGGTTTTTGACCGCATTTCGGATGCGCTCATCTTCGGTTTTCAAGAAACTCTGCCCCAGCTCATAGGCGCGCTGGATCTCGACCAAACGCGACACCTGTTCGATGGCATTCACGTTCGACCCTTCCAGAAACCCTTGCATCACCTTGGCCTCGGCGGTCGCTTCGACCCCATCATCGGCGCGAAACATCACCCCGCCTTCGCGAATCATGCCTCTGGGGTTGTTGGGCTGAAACACCCCAACCTGCCCAACCAAACGCCCATCGGCGCTGATCGTGCCGTCACTGGCGATGTGGATGGTTTGCGCATCCGGTGGCACAAAGATCGCCGCCCCATTGCTGTCCATCACGCGATGGCCTGACATACTGACCAGATTGCCAGCGGCATCGGGGGTGAAACTGCCCGCCCGCGTCAACCGATCCCCCGACGCGGTATCCAGCATGAAAAAGCCTTCGCCCTCGAGCGCCAGATCAAACTTGGCATTGGTCTGGGTTAACACGCCCTGCTCTAACGAGGTGTTGCGCACCTCGGCCCGGGCCATCGACAAAGACGGCTGATGGCGCGCCTCTTGGATGTATTCGGAAAAAACCAACCCTTCTTGGCGATACCCGGTGGTGCTCGCATTGGCGATATTGTTGGCCACCACCCGGATTTCATTCATCAATCCGGACTGGCGTGAAAGGGTCGCATAACTCGCTGATTCCATTAGAAACCTCCGGAGATTATAGGAATGATTGTGGTTTGAAAGAACGACACGAGGGTCTGCGTCATGAACCCCATCGACACCCAGAACACGATGATGATCGCGGCCAGTTTGGGCACAAACGTCAGCGTCATTTCCTGAATCGACGTCAGCGCCTGAAACAGACCAACCGTCAGACCCGTGACCAAAGCAACCGTCAGAATCGGGATCGAGATGATGACCGCAATCCACAATGCCTGACGCAGAGTGTCATAAAACAGACCTTCGCTCAGCATGGCTTAAACCGGCATCCGCAGGATTTCCTGATAGGCTTCGACCACCTTATTGCGCACGGTGACCGCGGTTTCGACCGCCAGTTCGGTCTGCGCCAAGGCCTGCACCAAGGCATGCGGATCGGCCTTGCCCACCATTGCGGCCTGCGCCGCCTGTTCACCCTGCTGCAGGGTGGTGGTAAAATCATTAAACGTGTTGCGCAGACCTGCGGTTGCCCCATCGTGGGTGGGGTCAACCTGCGTGGCGGAACGGGCCGAGGTATAGCTTTGCGCTGCTGAGAGAGAGCGGATATCCATTTTGGTTTCCTTTATTTACGTAGAAGATCCATCAGAGACGACGACATTTGCCGCGCCTGATCGAACATTTTGAGATTGGCCTCATAGCTCCGCTGCGCTTCGCGCGCGTCTGCGATCTCGATCATCAGATCCACATTGGATCCCTCGAAATGACCACTGGCATCGGCCATAGGATGTGCCGGGTCATAAATGCGTGTCAGGTCACTGCGGTCCAGATTGACCTTGCCTGTCTCCACGGTGGTGGTGCCGTCCATCCCATCGCGCACCGCCTGAAACGGAACCATTTTCCGGCGATAACCGGGCGTGTCCGCATTCGACAGGTTTTCCGAAACATGGCGCAGACGCGTGGCTTGGGCCCGCAACGCACTGGCTGACACGTTTAGTGAATTTCCAAAATCGCTCATCAGGCTGCTCCTCAGGACGAGTTGATGCTGGCGCGCAGCAATTTCATGGATGATTTATAGATCGCCAACGCGCGGTCATGCTGGCGCTTGACCTCGACACCTTTCAGCATCTCCTCTTCGACCGAGACGCTGTTGTTGTTGGGATCGCTGGGCAGGTTAGGCGTGTATTCGGTCCACTGCATCTGCCCGCCTTGCAGACCGTTCAGATGCCCGGCCCGCGTGGATTGCATCCCGGTGCGCGGACGCTCTTGCAAATAGGTGCTCGCAAACGGCTCGATCTCGCGAGCCTGATATCCGGGCGTATCGGCATTCGCCATGTTTTGGGAAACGACGGATTGCCGCTTACCTGCATGTGTTGCCATGGCGTACGCCATCTTAAAGACGTTCAAGTCAGAGAACATCGGGGCTTCTCCCTCGATTGATTTCAACCAAGGCTTAACCCCGATTCCTTTAAAAACTGTTTTCAAGAAATTTGTGGAGAATCCCGATGTCTGCCCTCAATCCTCTGTCTCTCAAGGCCGAACTCGACACCGCAAGCCTTGTGCGCCACATCGGCCGCGTGGTCGGTGTAAAAAACGGAATGATCCAAATTCAGGGTCTCGCCCAGCGGGCAAAAATTGGCGATCAGCTTGAATTGCAACGCAATTTCGGCCCGCCCCTGATTGGCGAAACCCTGCAGGTCGATCAGGATCTTGTGAACATGTTGCCTGATTCAGCCCCCGAAGGCGTGTCCGTCGGCAGCCGGGTCATTTTACGGCAGGCCCCGGGATTCGCGCCCGGCAGCCATTGGTTGGGCCGAGTCGTTGATCCTTTTGGTCGCCCATTGGATGGCAGACCTCTTTTGCGCGGCAACACGGCGCGCGACCTGATGCAATCGCCACCGCCTGCCGTCACACGCAAACCTTTGGGCGAACGGATGGAGACCGGGCTGGCCGTGCTGAACACCATGCTCCCCATCGTTCAGGGCCAGCGCGTGGGCCTGTTTGCCGGGTCCGGCGTGGGGAAATCCAGCCTGATGGCGGGCTTGGCAAAAACCATGCAAGCCGATGCGGTGGTTGTGGCCCTGATCGGGGAACGCGGGCGCGAGGTGAACGAATTCGTCGAAAAAACACTGGGGCCCGTAGGAATGGAACGCGCCATCGTGGTCGCCGCAACCTCGGATCAATCCGCTTTGGTGCGCCGCCGCTGCGCATGGGCCGCCATGGCAGCCGCCGAATCGCTGCGGGATGAGGGGATGAATGTGCTGTTTCTGGCCGATTCCATCACCCGCTTTGCCGAGGCCCACCGCGAAATCTCGGTCGCCATGGGCGAAGCCCCCGCCCTGCGTGGCTATCCACCCTCAGTCACCCCGCTGATCACCGGCCTGTGCGAACGCGCCGGTCCTGGGACCGAGGATCAAGGCGACATCACCGCCGTATTCAGCGTTCTGGTCGCTGGGTCAGACATGGATGAACCCGTCGCCGATATCCTGCGTGGGGTGCTGGATGGGCATATCGTACTGGATCGCGACATTGCCGAACGCGGCCGCTACCCCGCTATTGACGTCAGCCGCTCTGTCTCGCGCAGCCTGCCTGCCGCCGCCACTGACACCGAAAATCAAATGATTTCAAACGCCCGGCGTCTGCTCGGGGCCTATGAACAATCCGAGGTGATGATCAAGGCGGGTCTCTATGCCGAAGGGTCTGACCCCTCTGTCGATCAGGCGATTCGCGCCCATGGCGAGTTGGATCAGTTCTTTGCCCGCATCGAAACCAACGGCACCAAAGGCAGCTTTGATCAACTCAACCTGATCCTGCGCCGCGCAGGGGTGCAATTGCACTGAACCCCAGAAAAAAGGCCCCGCTCGATCCACTCGAACGGGGCCTTTTTAAATGTCTAAAACTGTATCTTACTCAGCCGGAACCGCAGTTTCTTCCACGCTCAATGGCGCTTTCAGGTGGACCAGCATCTCTTTGGGGCAGATCTGCAGGAAATGACCCTTTTCCAGATCCCAATGCTGCAGGATATCCGCGGCCTTACGGCTGCCGGTTTCGTCCAGATGCCGCTCGATCAGACCCTTTAGCTGGTCTTCCCAATGGGCCACGGTTACCGGGCAGGTCACCAAGGTTTCCATATTCATCAGCATCTCGGCCTTGCCCTCAGGGTCATAGATATAGGCCATACCGCCGGTCATACCCGCGCCAAAGTTGGCCCCGATCTCACCCAAGATCACCGCGATCCCGCCGGTCATGTATTCACATCCCGACGCGCCACAGCCCTCGATCACCACCTTGGCCCCCGAATTCCGCACCGCAAACCGCTCACCGGCGCGGCCAGCTGCGAACAGATACCCATCGGTGGCCCCATACAGAACGGTGTTGCCGATGATGGTGTTGTTGGCCGCAACCAACGGGCTGACCTGCGCAGGGCGCACCACGATGGTGCCGCCCGACAGACCTTTACCGACATAATCGTTGGCATCGCCCGACACTTCGAGCTTGAGCCCCGGAGCCGCAAATGCACCCAATGATTGACCGGCAGACCCTTCCAACTTTACCGTCAGATGATCCTCTTGCAGCTTATTGCGCATGCCAAAGTTCTTGACGATATGGCTAGAAGTGCGCGTGCCCACGGTTCGGTCGGTATTCTGAACCGCATATGACAGCTGCATCTTTTCGCCATCTTCCAAGAACCGCGCCGCATCGCGCACGATTTCTGCATCCAACGTATCGGGCACAACATTACGCGCCTTGGTGCGGTCATAAACGATGTCCGCAGACCCATCGACGGTGATCAACAGCGGGTTAAGGTCTAGATCATCCAGATGCGCCGAGCCCCGTGATACCTGCGCCAACAGATCCGCACGACCGATCACATCATCCAAGCTGCGTGCCCCGATTGAGGCCAGCAACTCGCGCACTTCTTGCGCATAAAAAGTGATCAGATTCACGACCTTATCCGCGTTGCCGGTGAACTTACCGCGCAGCGCTTCGTCCTGCGTACACACGCCAACGGGGCAGGTGTTGCTCTGACACTGACGCACCATGATACAGCCCATCGCGATCAACGCAGCGGTACCGATGCCGTATTCCTCGGCCCCCAGCATCGCAGCAATTACAATGTCCCGACCGGTGCGCAAACCACCATCGGTCCGCAGCGTGACGCGTTCCCGCAGGTTGTTCATCGCCAGAACCTGATGCGCCTCGGTCAAGCCCATCTCCCATGGCAGACCCGCGTATTTGATCGAGGTAGCAGGCGATGCGCCCGTACCGCCATTGTGTCCCGAAATCAGAATCACATCGGCCTTGGCTTTGGCCACACCCGCCGCAATCGTGCCAACACCGCTGGACGCCACCAGTTTCACGGTCACCTTACAGCGCGGGTTGATCTGTTTCAGATCGTAAATCAGCTGCGCCAGATCCTCGATCGAGTAAATATCGTGGTGCGGTGGCGGTGAGATCAGCGTCACACCTTTGGTCGAATGACGCAGACGCGCAATCAAGTCGGTGACCTTCATGCCGGGCAGCTGGCCACCCTCGCCGGGCTTGGCGCCCTGCGCGACTTTGATCTCCAGCTCTTCGCACTGGTTCAGGTATTCGGCGGTCACACCAAAACGACCCGATGCGACCTGCTTGATCTTGGCAGATGGGTTATCCCCATTGGGTTCCGGGTGGAAATGCGCCGGATCTTCGCCGCCTTCACCGCTGTCTGATTTCGCACCAATCCGGTTCATCGCGACGTTCAGGGTTTTATGCGCCTCAGGCGACAACGCCCCCAGCGACATGCCCGGAGTCACAAACCGTTTCCGGATCGAAGTGATGCTTTCCACCTCTTCGATGTTCACGGACTGACCCAGCGGCTTGATGTCCAGCAAATCACGCAAATGGATCGGAGGATTGCTCTGCATCTTGGCCGAATACTGCTTCCACATCTCGTAAGATGCACGGTTACATGCCATCTGCATCATGTGCATGGATGTGGCTTCCCACGCGTGGGTTTCGCCAGATTTACGTGCTTTGTAAAAGCCACCGATGGGCAACACGTCCAGACCATCAACCCAGGCCTTGGCGTGTACCTCTTCGGCTTTGGTCTGAATGCCGGTCACACCGATCCCGGAAATACGGCTGGTCATCCCGGGGAAGAATTCCGCACACATCGCGCGCGACAGGCCCACGGCCTCAAAATTCAAACCACCACGATAGGACGAGATCACCGAAATCCCCATCTTGGCCATGATTTTCAGCAGACCTTGATTGATCGCCTCACGATAGCGCGCGATGTTTTCAGTCAACGTGCCATCCAACAGGCCGCGCTCAATACGATCCGCAATAGAATCTTCGGCCAGATACGCGTTTACCACGGTCGCACCACAGCCGATCAAAACGGCAAAGTAATGTGGATCAACGCATTCCGCCGCGCGCACGTTCAACGAACAGAAGGTCCGCAAACCCTTGCGTGTCAGATGCGAGTGCACCGCGCTGGTTGCCAAAATCATCGGCATCGCCACACGACCTTCGCCCGAATACTGATCCGTCAGCACCAGATGCCCGGCGCCCGAACGCACAGCATCTTCGGCCTCGGACCGGATCCGCGCCAAAGCCACGCCCAGCGCACCGGGACCGGGTTCAAAGCTACAGTCGATTTCCGCCAGCGTAGCGTTAAAATTCTCTGCCAGCTTTTCCCACTGCGCATTGCCAACAAAGGGGCTTTCCAGCACCAAGATCTCGGTCTGGCTGCTGTCTTCGTCCAACACGTTTTTCAAGTTCCCGAACCGTGTCTTCAATGACATCACCCGGTATTCACGCAACGAATCGATCGGTGGGTTTGTGACTTGGCTAAAGTTCTGACGGAAAAAGTGGCTCAGCGGACGGTACATCTTGGACAGAACCGCCGACGGGGTGTCATCCCCCATCGAAGCCAGGCTTTCTTTTCCATCTTCGGCCATGGGCGACAGAATCTGTTCCAGCTCTTCGATGGTATATCCGGCTGCGATCTGACGCTTGCGCAGCGCCTCACCGCTGAACAGCGCGGTTTCCGTGACCTGATTCAACGCCTCATCCAAGGTGTTGATCTTGCCGACCCATTCGCCAAACGGGCGCGACGCCGCCAACTGATCCTTGATCTCAGTGTCGTGGAACAATTTGCCCTCGGCCATATCCACGGCAATCATCTGCCCCGGACCCAGCGCGCCTTTTTCCACCACGGTGGCTTCGTCAATTGGCACCATGCCCGCCTCGGATCCCGCGATCAGCAGACCGTCACCCGTCACAACATAGCGCATCGGGCGCAGACCATTCCGGTCCAGACCGGCACACACCCAACGGCCATCAGTCATCGCCAAGGCAGCCGGGCCATCCCACGGTTCCATCACCGAGTTACAGTACGAATACATGTCGATCCACGGCTGTGGCAGATCCACCGCCTGCTTGGACCACGATTCGGGCACCATCATGGTTTTCGCCATCGGTGCATTCCGCCCCGCGCGCACCATCACCTCGAACACCGCGTCCAACGCCGCCGAATCTGACGAGCCGCCCGCAACGATAGGTTTGATGTCCTCAGCCATATCGCCAAAGAACGCCGACGCCATGCGGATCTCGTGGCTCTTCATCCAGTTCAGGTTGCCCTTCAGCGTGTTGATCTCACCGTTGTGCGCCAACATGCGGAACGGCTGCGCCAACCACCACTGCGGGAACGTGTTGGTCGAATACCGCTGGTGATACAGAGCAAACGCTGATTCAAACCGCTCGTCCATCAGGTCGGGATAGAAAACCGCAACCTGTTCGGCCAGCATCATGCCCTTGTAGATGATCGACCGGCACGACAGCGACGCGATATACAAGCCATTCACATGCGCCGCATTGGCCGCCTTTTCGATCCGGCGACGGATCACATACAGCTCACGCTCAAACGTATCTTCGTCCACACCCTTAGAGTTCGAAATCAGGATCTGTTCGATCTCAGGGCGGGTTGCGTTGGCTTTGTCCCCCAGACAGGTCACATCAACCGGCACATGGCGCCAGCCATAGATGTAATAGCCCATCCGCAACACTTCGGTCTCAACAATGGTCCGACAGGTTTCCTGCGCGCCAAAATCGGTCCGGGGCAGAAACACCTGACCCACCGCCATCAGCTGATCCTGACGCGGCTCGTGACCAGTGCGCTTGATCTGGTCGTAAAAGAACGACACCGGGATCTGCACGTGAATGCCCGCGCCATCACCGGTTTTGCCATCCGCATCCACAGCGCCGCGGTGCCAGATCGCTTTCAGCGCGTCGATACCGGCCTCAACCACTTTACGGCTTTTCTTGCCGTCAACCGACACAACCAGACCCACACCACAGGACGAATGCTCTTCTTCCTCAGTATAGAGGCCGTTTTCGGCCATAAACGCGCGCTTGGCTTCTTCGGCCTTTACCCAATCTGCATCATACTTGGTCATTGGTTGTCTCCTTCTTGGCTCGAGGGGGCGTACATGGCAAACACTTCAGTCTCGGTCATTTGCCGCCGCTCCCCGTCGAACGCATAGCCCTCGGGCTTTTTGTCTATAAACAATTCCAGTTTCAGGGCGTTGCCGCCCGCATTCTCAAACAGGCCCGCCGCCATCTGCGTGTGCCCCTGCATCTTTCCGGGTGCGGTCATTCGGTACCACAAGGCCGATCCGCACTCTTCGCAGAACGCGCGCTCGGCCCATTCGGATGAGGTGTGCGTTTTGACCGGCCCCAAGGCCGCATAGCCCGGCTCAGCCGCAAAGGTCATCAACATCGAGCTGGTCCAGCGGCGGCACTGGTCACAGTGACAGGCCCCAATCGACCCGCTTGATGGGGTCGCCGTGACGCTGACCGCGCCGCACATGCATTGTCCGTTCAGTACTGTCATCGCATCCAGTCCTTCGCGATGGGTCACATGTTGTGACCCTTTGGCTATTCTGCAGCATAAATTCTGCGCTGCGGCGGTGTACGGGGGGTGCACAGGGGCTGCACGCATGGTGCCCCTCGGTGTCGTGGCTTATTCTGCTGCGATTGCAGCCTTGGCATTTATCTTGTCCAGAATTGCTTCGGCACAGTCGCGCCCATCCTTGATGGCCCAAACCACAAGCGACGCACCGCGCACGATATCCCCAACTGCATAAACGCCTTCCATCTCGGTTTCCCCGGTCAAGAATTCCGCCTTAACAGTGCCCCAACGGGTCACAGGCAAATCAACCTGACCGAACATTGTTGGCAGGTCCTCAGGCTCAAAACCCAGCGCTTTGATGACCAGATCCGCCTCTTCGACGTAATCCGCGCCCTCAATCACCTCGGGGGCCTGACGACCGGATGCGTCGGGCTGACCCAACCGCATTTTCTGCACCATCACACCGGTGACATTGCCGTCGCCTACAAAGCCTTTGGGGGCGCTCAGCCATTCAAAGATTACACCTTCTTCTTCGGCGTTCTGTGTTTCGCGCAACGACCCCGGCATGTTGGCCCGGTCCCGACGATACAGACACTTTACAGAGGTCGCGCCCTGCCGGATCGAGGTCCGAACGCAGTCCATGGCAGTATCACCGCCGCCAATGACAACAACCTTTTTGCCATCAGCATTCAGACGGCCATTGTCGAAATCCGCAACCTCGTCACCAAAGCTCTTTTTGTTCGACGCAGTCAGGAAATCGATCGCCTTTTCAATGCCCTTGGCTCCGCTGCCCGGCATCTCCAGATCCCGCGATTTATAGACACCAGTAGCAATGATGATCGCATCATGCGCGGCACGGATTTCGGCAAACTTGGCCGGATCCACATCACAGTTCTGAACGAACTTTACGCCACCTTCAGCCAGCAGATCATTGCGGCGCTGGACCACGTCTTTTTCCAGCTTAAAGCCTGGAATGCCGTACATCAGCAGACCACCAGCGCGGTCGTGACGGTCGTATACCGTGACTTGAATGCCGGCTTGGCGCAGCATGTCCGCCGCCGCCAACCCACCGGGTCCACCGCCGATGATGCCAACGCTTTCGGCACGTTCCTGGGCTGGCGACACAGGTTTTACCCAGCCTTTGTCCCACGCCGTATCTGTGATATATTTCTCGACCGACCCGATGGTTACTGTGCCGTGGCCCGACTGTTCAATCACACAGTTGCCTTCGCACAAACGGTCCTGCGGGCAAATACGCCCACAGATTTCCGGGAATGTGTTGGTCGCTTGGCTCACCTGATACGCTTCTTCCAACCGGCCCGTTGCGGTCAGGTGCAACCAGTCGGGGATGTTGTTGTGCAGCGGGCAGTGGCTCTGACAATAGGGCACGCCACATTGGCTACACCGGCTTGCCTGCTCTTCTGCTTTTGCAGCTGCGTACTCAGCATATATCTCGTTGAAATCTTCTCGGCGTACAGTGGCGTCACGCTTCTGGGGCATGTCGCGATCGACCTGTACAAATTTGAGCATCGGTTGCTTGGCCACGGGGCAGACTCCATGAATTGGCTATGTCGCGACTGTGTACTAGACGCTGTTTCAGATTAAAAGTCAGTCATGCTGACCTTTTATTGTGCACTTGAGCTCTTATTACGAACGAGTCCTGCCATTTGCAAGATTTTTAAGTATCGAACCGGCCCTAAATCATAGCTTTCTTTTTGAGACAGTGACTTATACCCAGAGACCACCGTCCAATTCTGATCTGAGACCCCGTTGATGCCCCTGTTCCAATTGATCCTTGTGGCCTTGATTCAAGGCATAACCGAATTCCTGCCGGTCTCATCCTCTGGGCACCTGATTCTTTTACCCGCCCTGACCGGGTTGCAGGATCAGGGACAAATCATTGATGTCGCCGTGCATATCGGAACCCTCGGGGCGGTGGTTCTCTACTTTTGGCGCGATGTCCGGGTCGGCCTTGCTGGCCTGCCTCGCGCCCTCATGGGCAAAACAGACACCCCCGGATCACGGCTGGCACTCGGACTGATCATTGCAACGGTTCCCACCGTCATCGCCGGGGCCATCTTGCACTTCACCGGTCTCAGCGACACCATCCGATCCGTTGCCGTCATTGGCTGGACCATGCTGATTTTCGGTCTTGTTCTCTACTGGGCAGATCAATCTGGCACGTCGACCAAAGACAGTTCAGATTGGGGGCCCATGGACGCGCTCAAGATGGGACTGTGGCAAGCCATCGCCTTGATCCCCGGCACATCGCGGTCCGGTATAACCATCACAGGCGCACGGCGTCTCGGCTACAACCGGGAAGACGGCACCAAAATCGCGATGCTGATGTCGATCCCCACCATCATCGCCTCGGGCGTCCTGCTGGGAACCAAAGTCGCCATCGACGCCAACGCAGAAATCGCAAAAGACGGCGCAATTGCAGCCGTCTTTGCCTTTGTCTCTGCCCTGATCGCCCTAACTCTGATGATGCGCCTACTGCGCAGTGTCAGCTTCACCCCATATGTGATTTACAGGGTGATCCTAGGTGTTGTTTTGCTGGTCTACGCCTACACATAAGACGCGCCAGCCACCCCCTTAAACGCGCAGGTTCTTAGCGGAATCTTTGATCTCGTCATACTGACCAGAGGGGCGGAATTTCCACAGGTACTCTGGCAGAACCGACGCCATCGTCACGGGCTCGATCCCCAAGGCATCAAACCCTTTGGCACCTTCGGACACGACATTATCAATCTGCAGGCACTTGACCTGATCCCGTGTCAGCAAGTTATTGGGAAACAACCCAAAACTGGCGAACTTCGCAAAATCAAAAACAGACGCCATAAGACGCGCCGCAAACCCCGGCATCCCGATAATAACCCGGCGACGGTGAATGATCGTCAGCATGGTCTGCAACAACGACCGCAAGCTCGCAACATCAGGTCCGCCCAACTCATAGACATCCGGCTCAACCTCGCCCATCACACCCTTCGCTGCAGCCTGTGCGACATCATCCACAAACACCGGTTGGAACTTGGTCTCAGCCCCCGGCGCGGCCAGAATAGGGCCCAACCGGGTCATCCCGGCAAACCGGTTAAAGAACTGATCTTCGGGACCAAAAATCACCGACGGACGCAGGATCATGGCCTGCGGCATATGCTCTAAAACAGCCGCTTCGCCCTCAGCCTTGGACCGCAAATAGTCACTGTCTGATTCTGCATCTGCGCCAATCGCCGACAGATGAACCATGCGCAACACACCTGCCTTTGCAGCCGCGCGCGCAATCCGTTCCGCACCATCAACCTGAACGGCATCAAATCCGTTTTTGCCACGCTCGTTCAGAATGCCAACGCAGTTCACCACAGCATCCGCACCCTTGAGCGCCGCCGCCACCGAGGCATCATCGCGAACGTTGCACAACACAGGCTCCACCTGCCCAACGACACCATAAGGTTTGACATGCATAGCTTCGTTGGGCCGACGCACGGCCACACGGACCCGCCATCCCTCACTCGCCAGACGACGTGCGATATAGCGCCCGACAAAGCCTGACCCGCCATAAATCGTGACCAGTTTGGACATTCTGTGGCTCCTGCAAACAATTTGTTACCCCGATGTACCGCTGTAAAGCCTTTCAAACAAGGCGCAATAACGCCGCGACCACCCCCACTCAAACAGCACCCCAGCATGGAATAAGGTCGGATGTGACGGACATTCTGGCGGACGTAGAAAAAATATCAGAAAAATTTCAAATTCCGGTTGACCCTCCCCACCCACACGCTTAAACGGCCCCTACGACACCTGCCCAGGTGGCGGAATGGTAGACGCGCTAGCTTCAGGTGCTAGTGTCTGTATGGACGTGGAGGTTCGAGTCCTCTCCTGGGCACCATAAAAATCCGATAAGTAATTGATTTTGAATGATATTTGATAAGATTTGAGTATCTTATCCCCCTAAATATCCCCCTTAACCCCGTTGATGACTGAGTGTTTGCGCCGATATTTTGAAGCGCCATTTTTGGGGATATGCCAAATTGTCTCCCCGCGCAGGTCCCTGATGGGTTCAACATAGAAATTGCCAATACCCCTTAGGCATGCTGTTTTGGCTCCATTGAAAGCCGGTCAGATGGCATTGCAAGTGCTGAGGTGCCAAACATTCCTATTTGGCTGGAGGCCAACCATTTGAAAACACTAGGTTCTGATGTGAATCAACGTTTTTTAGGGCGAGCGATTGATGTACAACGGCAGCCTTCTTCACACTTGCAGTCTGTATGTGGCAGTTCAGGCATTGTTGAGGGTGAGTACCTCAACCTGCCGGATGACTTGCAGGCGCTGCAGGTTGTCCTTTGATCCAAAATAGGCAAGATTTGGACAACCACTTCCCGCTCAAAGTCAGCCTCCATTTTCTTGTAGCGCTTTTTATTGGCGCGGTGAGAGATTGCGAATTGAAGCATTCTGGCTTGAATTTGTAAATCGTGCCAATCCTCTCCGGGGGCGATGGTTGACACGAAATGCTTCGGCATCTCTTTACCTGTTAGGTGGGACATTGCCGCCAAAATTCTAACTTCGTCTGACACCCCGCCCCAGCGTTTTCTATGCAATCCTGGGCTGGCGGTAAAAATTGCTTTTACCTCACGCTTCAGAGGCGCTTCGGCGGCACGCCAATCAATGTTAATACCCCTTTGGAAGAACTGAGATACTTCGTAGGAGCACAGCCTGTCGCAAGCCTCATCATAATTTTTGTTTTTGATTGCTTGTATTAAGTCTTTTCGCAGGCGGTCATTGGCTTCGGCTTCATTGGACTTTGCTTCTTCGTGCAAGCGCTGACCTGTTTCGGATAGCACGAGCAAAGAACCAGATTTGGGTATAAACTCATCCAGCGCCGCACCAGATTCCAAAACCCGTTCGACCAACTCCGCTTTTTTCCCACTGACTTTGAGTTGGTTCTGCCTCAAAGCCCAGCGTAGTTCCTTTAAGTTCAGAGCCTTCAATTGATGTTCTGGCCTTGCTTGCTGAAGCAGCCCCATTTTCAAAAGCCGCTCGATTGTATTAGTCGGGTCTTCAGCAAGCTTATCCTCCCAGAACGGCCTCCAATCCTTGGGGGCATAATTGTGTGGGGCTGTTGGGCTTTGGAAGCAATGCAAGAATTTGATTTGCGCTTCAGTTATTGGAGGCTCTAGCGCGACCCGTTGGGCCTCGGCCACCTCTAGCGAGACGCCCTGTTTCGGCTTAGAAAGCCACTCAGCTATCTTTTTGAACATACACAGACTCCAAAAAGGAAAAATTTTGCGCTCAAATTCAGGTCACCATGACCACGGCTCTGATGGATACCAAAGCCTTCCTCTCTACCTACGGCCAATGGGGTAGTTCGCCCAGCGCGACAGCATCCAGCACCGTAGACGTTGTAGTCGTGTTCATAGAACCGCTCGACGTGTTCGCGGCGGCGTTGCGACAACTCGACAATCTGCCGCACTGGGCGAGCCGTTGACTGGGCTTGCGCTCGAACTAATTTAACAGTTCGATGGTTTGCACGTCGATACTGCTGGCACAGGGGCTGGTTCCCATCATCACGATGCTTCGGTGCCAGCGGTCCTTTGAATTTTATGATTAAACTGGAGCATCGTAATGTTCAACGATGACGTCTTGGCCAAGTGTCCCGAATGTGGCTCATCGGACGTGACTCTCACATCTGCGGAAATCAGATGCGCTGCCTGCAACCACGCCGAAGACCTGCACCTTCCAAATCAATTGCAGCCAGACGTTGCCGCTGCGGTAGGTTCAGCAACTTGGCGCGATGTTCTACAGCGTTGGGATTTCGTTGGATAATTGCGGTAAGTATCTGATATTCCTGATTTGGCTTGCGGTTACATCGTCGCGTTCCACCTCTGGGTCCACCTAAGGGAATAATTCGGACATCTTGACTGCAGTACCGGTGGCAATGACGGCCAGCATTTTACCACTGGTGCCGAAGTCGTTATAATCCAGATCGATACCGAAAACAGCATCCGCACCCAGCTTGATGGCTTCCATGGTCAGCACTATATGGCAACGCTCTGCATCCTCTGCGTGCAACAGATCTACCGCCGAAGCTGACAAAACTAACACAGCAATTAGCAAAGACTGCATTGAGTTTGTCCTGAGCCAATTGCTACAAAATCATCTTCCCAACGCACAAGCATGGGAGATACTCACCGGAATTCAAGCTCTAGCGACCATTGCCTGGCAAACTCGCAGTGACATCCCATGAAAACCTAGTCTCAAAGTCCGCTAGGGTTTCGCCCGCTTCACGTTCATATGATTCCCGTTCGCCGCCGATAACTATGACCGTTGCGCTCACTGCCTCATGAGTTTCAGGGCAAATTCCGACCAAGGCAATCCTAGTAGGAAGTTCACTAGGCAAAACTGGGGTCTTGGCTTCAAGTTTGTCTAGTCGCCTGCTGTGGCTCATTAATTGGCCTCTACTGTTTCCAAGGCCGCAATGCGCTCTTCTAGCTCAGTTGCCTCCAGTGTCCGCCGGTAGGTTTCAATCAATGCCCAAGCCCGTTTGCCTAAAGGTGCTCCAACGTGACAAGGTGATCGGGATAGCAACAGTCTAGATTTCTCAATCCTTAAGTCTAAGTTGCAAAATGCGTCATAGATCTCCTACAGCATAAGCAATCTAACATCAAAGCGTTGACAGACGAAGCGCAACTTTGATCAGAAAAACCGTCTCAGAGGTCTGTGCCAATATGAAGTAGATTGCTATAACTCTGTTACTGATTAGCGGTACACTTACTGGATTAATACACCTGTTGGTGAGTTATGGATTGGAGCATGCAGTGCTCTGCTATTAACCAAATGTGTGTCGCAAATACTTGGCACGATGAGCGCAACCAGCAAGGATTTGTCCCGAAATATTAGAAGAAAAAAATTTCACTGCAAGTTTAGTGCGTATTGTCCCTGTATTATCGTCCACCTGCGCTATAGGCCCTCGCCTCAACAGGCGAACGGCCAACCAAGCGAGCAGCACCACTCAAACGCAACTCATCTGATGGCAGTCAAATAGCTTAGCGGAGTCAAAAATGGTACTAAGAGTATATTATTATGATCAAGGTCTTCCTCTGCACCCAAGCATTTCGGACTTTGGACAAGGTCCCTTTTCACTTGTAATGACAACGGCCACCGAAGCACGAATATCTGTTGACGCTGGTCCATGGGCCGGGTTTCAAATTCGTTTGTACGGGTCTGATTTTAGGTATATTCAAGGTGTACCATGGAGCGGAAACATTGAATCTCTGGCTTTATATTCTACCGAAGAATCAAAGGTATTAGAGTTAACCCGAACTGATGGCAATGGCAACTCATTCGGCCTTTTTGAGGAGATAGATGATTTTTGGTCAACTCTAACCACTGGTGGAGCGCTTGCGGCCCAACAACTATTAAATGCACAAGTTTATACGAGTGAATATAGTAGCTTTTTTACTGACATTAAGGGTTCCACTGGAAATGACAGCATCGTCCACTGGAATATCGTAGGCGATTGGATTGAGAGTCCTTACAATAATATCTATGCTGGGTCTGGTGATGACATAATTTCTGGAATTGGTGGAAATCCAAAAGTAACAATTCATGCGGGACCTGGAAATGATTTCGTGTCGAATATCAATTTTAGTTACAAAATTGAACCTGGCTATTGGTACGGGTCCATAATTCTTGGCGAAGGCGACGATACCATTGGAGAGCAGGTTTTTGCTGCTAACGTTGGAGGCGACGGCCGCGATATTTTACGGCCAGTTGTATCGCCTAATGGTAATAACATAAAGTATTGGGCTCACTCTTCATTTGGCGGCCCGGACGATGACATATTTGAAGTGGGCGCTGACCTGCTCCCCGAAACTTCCCTCACTATAATGTAGAGTTTGCTCAACCTTCGAAGGAGCAAACAAATGCGACAGAGTCGTTTTACCGAGGCCCAGATTATTGGGATGATCAAAGAGCAAGAAGCTGGAATGCCAACGGCTGAGGTGTGCCGGAGACATGGCCTGAGCCCTGCGTCGTTCTACAAGTTCAAAGCCAAATATGGTGGCATGAACGTTTCTGACACCCACCGCCTCAAATCGCTGGAGGATGAGAACGCTAAGCTGAAGCGTCTGCTGGCGGACACCATGCTCGACAACGTTGTGCTGAAGGATTTGCTGGGAAAGAACTGACGACATCGAATGTGCGACGGGCTGTTGCGCGCCAGGCAATGCGGGATCACGACATCTCGCAACGTCGGGCGTGCAGGCTTGTTGGTGTCGATCCCAAGACCGTCCGGCGCGACAAACCGCCAGATAATCCTGAAGTTCGCGAAGAGATGAAGGCGATTGCCAGTAAGCGGCGGCGGTTTGGCTATCGCCGGATCGGCGTGCTGTTGGAGCGCAAAGGAATGTTCATGAATCATAAGAAGCTATACCGGCTTTATACTGAGGAGAAGCTGGGTGTTAGGCGGCGTAGGGGCCGTAAACGTGCGCGTGGATCACGAACACCTATGCCCGTGGCTTTGCGCCCAGGAGAGCGTTGGTCGTTGGATTTTATATCTGACACGTTTGGCGCGTCTCGCAAGTTCCGCATGCTAGCTGTGAATGACGACTGCTGCCGTGAGAACCTGTGCTTG
This sequence comes from Paracoccaceae bacterium, assembly GCA_965183835.1. Lineage (GTDB taxonomy): Bacteria > Pseudomonadota > Alphaproteobacteria > Rhodobacterales > Rhodobacteraceae > OMPR01. Next base: position 313,075 of record CBCYME010000010.1, read on the forward strand.
ATGGCTGACACCAGCATCTCGGGTGCCAGGGTTGCGCGGGAACTAGATGCGCTTGTGCGCGTCTATGGTAAGCCAGCTTGTATTGTCAGCGATAATGGAACGGAGTTCACCAGTCGCGCGATCCTGAAATGGGCTGGCGATAACGACGTGGATTGGCATTATATCGATCCGGGCAAGCCCCAGCAGAATGGCTTCATCGAAAGCTTCAATGGCAGCCTGAGAGACGAGCTGTTGAATGAGGAGATCTTCGACACGCTAGATGATGCCCGCCGCAAACTGGCCCTTTGGCGATACGACTACAACAATGTCAGACCACACTCATCGCTTGGAAACCAAACACCCGTAGAAGCACGTCGGGCACTTGAGCAATTTGAGGGCTCTGCAAGCAACGCGCTTGTCCAAAACGATACCACCGACTATGAAATCCAAACCCGCAGACTCTCGTTATGAATGAGGGAGCCTTGGGGGGCAGGTCAGCGCGTCTGAACGTCCTGAGGGTCGCGGAGCCTTTACGGTCGATGGCGGTGATGGGTATGATGTTGCAAACTATAGAGACAACCAAGACTACAAACATTGGTGGAACTATTCTGAAATTGAAGAGGTGAATTTTTGGAACACGAACTCTGTATCAATTGAAATTTCTGAACCCGTCAAGTTGGTATCAATGACGAATGCGGCGCTTTCAATTAGAATAAGAGGAAGTGAATTAGATAATTTCCGTTTAATCGGATTTTCGTCGATTGAAGCTACCTACTACCCGGATGCTGGCAGCTCTTTCTCGGCAACTGAGGGGGATGACACCATAGTTGATGTTGCCAATTCTTTTGTTGACGCATTGGGCGGCAACGACACCATATCGTACAGATGGGATGGGGATAACACAATACGCGGCGGAAACGGAAGCGATGAGTTTCATACATCTTTACCCTCTCACCAAACTTCTCCTTTCCAAAATGAAATTTATGGAGGGGATGGATTTGACGAGGTAACAATCGTTTCGGGTCCATCACGGCACCTAGAATTGGATCTTTTAAACCTTACTGATGGCAGTTTCAGCAGTGTAGAACTCTTTCGAACAGGAGCGGGCAATGATACTGTCTTTGGAGACGATTTTGACAACATTTTTGATGTGGGCGCTGGTACAAATGAGGTAGATGGTCGGGGGGGAAATGATACCTCTGACTATTCGCCAGAGACTTCTGACATTAGAGTCGAGTTAGATGGCGCAAACTTCACGTTTGTTGAAATGGACGGGGTAAACCGAGATATCATCAAGAATATTGAAAATATCAACGGTGGACTTGGCAGTGACCGTCTTACAGGGGATTCATTCAGCAACTTTCTTAGCGGCTCTTTTGGCGCGGATTCTTTAAGCGGAGGCGGCGGGCAAGATACGCTCGATGGAGGCGCAGGCAACGACATCATGGATGGAGGGGCTGGCGCTGACCACTTGATGGGTGGCACTGGTGACGATCTGTTCGTCGTCGACAACGTGAGTGATACCACGATTGAGGATACAGGTGAGGGCCACGATAGTGTTCAGGCCAATGTAACCCAAACGCTCGGTGCCAATATTGAAAACTTGGAACTAACTGGCACACATGATCTGAACGGCACCGGCAACGATTTGGACAACACCCTCATTGGGAACAGCGGTGCAAACATATTATCCGGAGGCACCGGTAATGACAGCATTTATGGGGGAGCAAGTACGGATCGTGCTAGACTGTCAACCGTATTTGCATCGACGTCTCTTTTGGCTGTTGGAGATGGTTTGATTGTGAAATCAACCGAGGGCGACGATTACATTGCCAATGATGTCGAATTCATCGACTTCGCGGACCGCTCTTTCACCTATGTAGAGCTAGAGGCCTTGGCCCCGATTGTCATTACTGGTTCTGACGCTGGAGAGAATATTTGGGGGACGTCTGCCACTGAGATAATCAATGCTTTGGGAGGCTGGGATTGGATCAATCCCGGAGCGGGGTCTGATACAGTAGATGGTGGCACAGCCATTGATACGGTCGCCTTTGACAACCTACAGACGGACGCCACTCAGCGCGGATATCGCATCGATCTCAATCTTGAAACTGGAGTTGTTACCTCTTCAACCGGCGATGTGTATCAGCTGGAGAATATCGAACGAGTAACTGGAACGATTGCACAAGATCGAATGAAGGGCACTTCGGGCGATGACCATTTGCGCGGGATCGGCGATTACGACTGGTTTCGGGCAACCCCTGGCCAAGATACGATTGACGGCGGTGATGGGCTGGACATGATTTCCTTCTTGGATTGGGTTAGCCCAACGGATGCAGATAACGGTAAGCCGCTAGGACCTGCAGGTGCTCCGCCTCAAGGAAGCTCCGTGGATGGAATTTTTATCAATCTGGCAGACCCAAGCCAAAACACAAATCTTGCTTCTGGCCAAACGTTAGTCAGCATCGAACAGGTTCCAGTTGGCAGGACGTGTTCTACGGCGATGACAATAACAACAATTTTCGTGGTATGGGGGGATATGACTGGTTCGTCGGGTCCAGTGGTGGGCGCGAGCGATATTATGGTGGGTCTGGTATCGACACGATGACCTATTTCCACTCGACCTCGGGTGTCACAGCGTCTTTGCGCAATGGTGCACCAGATAATGGTCAGGAAACCGGAAGCGGTAGTCGGGGCGATGCCGCGCTTGATCTGTATTACGAAATCGAAAACCTCGTCGGTACACACTTCGATGACAGCCTAAACGGCAACTCTGGGCGCAATGAATTGAATGGTCTGGACGGGAATGATTTCCTGTCTGGTTATGAAGGGTTTGATCGATTGCGGGGTGGACGCGGCAGCGACACAATCGATGGTGGTGCAGGGTCAGACACAGCCTTGTTTGATGCAAATATTAGCGATTACACCATGACCAAGATGTCGTCGAACACGGTGCACGTTGTCGCCGGATGGGATACGGACGTGCTGACCAACGTCGAATACTTCGAGTTCGCGGATCAGTCCCTATCGATCTGGGACTTGTAGCGTCTGGGTCTATATGGTGTCCTTTTTTGCTGCAGTTCAAAACTATCGAGCACTTTACCCGAGTGTGAGTTACGAGAGAACTAAAGGGTGCGTTGAGCACTGGCTCGCTGGGTTTCAATGCGATCCACGCGCTTTTTGAGTTTCATTTGCTCGCCTCCAATTCCAATGCTACGATCCGCTCTTCCAGCTCAGTTATCTCCAGCGTCCGCCGAAAGGTTTCAATCAGGGCCATAACATGCGCGCCTTCAGTTGGTGTCAGTTCGCCCCGAGCGACGTTTTCCAGCACCACGCCTGCGGCCTTGGCAGCATCGCCTGCGTTGTTCATCGCTAGCAGATCAAACGTTACCGGCGCGTCTTTCCTTGGTGGCGCTATACGTTCAAGGCATAATCTTAGAGCCGTTGTGTCACCCTCTAGGGCCAGATCCACTGCTTTGCGGGTTAGCGCATCGGCTTCGCCGTCTATGCCCGTGTATCGACCACGGAACAGGTTGCTGGCCTAGAGAGTCAGAGAGAGTCACTGAAGGCCGCTGGCTGTGATAAGCTGTATGAGGAGCAGATAAGCTCTGTGGCCTTCAGGGGTGCCTTACAGCAGGCCCTAGAATACACCAGAGAAGGGGATAGCCTTGTGGTGACCAAGCTGGATCGTTTGGCCAGATCGGTGAAGCACTTGGGGGAGATCATTGAGACGCTCGACGCCAAAGGTGTTGGCCTCAGAATTCTGGATTTGGGACTTGATACATCCAACGCCACAGGAAAGCTGATGCTGAACGTTCTTGGTTCGGTGGCTCAATTCGAGCGAGAAATGATGCTGGAACGCCAGCGTGAAGGCATCGCCAAGGCAAAGGCTGAAGGGCGGTACAAAGGCAGGAAACCTACAGCGCGACTGAAAACCCAACAGGTCCGAGATTTGGTGAGTCAAGGGATAACCAAGAGTGAGGTTGCCGAGCATCTAGGGATCTCGGAAAGGTCAGTCTATCGAGTGCTGTCTAACTAGGTGCCTATATATGTCGCGGACCTTCCTTCTATGCACCAGATATAGTGGAAGGCATGCGCTAACAAAGGGGAGTTAGGCCAACATCACTTCTGTTGAAACACCCTTTCAGGTGTCGTCATAGGCAATCTCAAATCCGCCAGTTCAGTCACTCACTCGGAAGCAAAGCTTTCTGTACGTCTTCATCCCAACCGAGATAGAACGTATCGCCATTCCGGATCACTGGGCGAGCCATCAATTTGGGCTTGGCTGCAAGCTGATCCTCTGCTTCCGAGTGTTTCAACCAATCGCTCAGCCCCCGCCAATCGTTCGAGGTCCGGTCAACCAGACGGTCCCCAAATTGAGCAATCAACTCGGCAAGCTCTGCTTCATTCAAGGGGTCAGCACGTACATCTCGAAACACAACATTCAATCCCGCTGCCTCCAACGCCTTCCGAGCTTTTTGGGTCGTTGCACAAGTATTCAATCCGTAGATTATCATGGGGCAGTCTCCTTTCGGGCAGATCAAGCGACTTCCGGCATTAAGTCAACCTGTATGGCCGCTCAGCGCAGGAAATGACCTTTGCAAAATCGTCAGAACGGCCCACTGCTGACATTGGCTTAGACTTTTGTAGCCGCATTGCAGCGTCACTAATCCGACGACGAAGTGATGACGCTGGGCCGACACCACGGCAACTTACCCGAACAATCAATCACATGCCAAAAACATACTTCTTAGCTTCTTCAGTTAGTTTATCTGCTACGTGGCTAGGGTCTTCGCAAAGTAGATCCATATTGTGGCTTACTGAGTTGAGGCACTCCCAGTCTCGGATTCCGTAGGCACCCATAAGTGAGACCTCCGATAAGCCCATCGGGTAGCCATTGTTTGGTGCCTGACGGACGGACGTTCTGCTGCATTGTCACCATTGATGCGATGCCAAGACACCCCCCAATTCGGACTGCCTCTGACAGGATTAGATCTGCCGTGCTGATCGGTTTTCCGAGCGATCCACCACATGCAACCGTGTGTGGTCAACGTGTGTGGTAAGTGTATGTGGTTGAAAATTTCCCACCCCACCTACCCTATTGAAAATAAAAGAAAAGATTACTCTCTAGGATGGTGGCGGAGACGAAGCCATTCTCCGCCCAGCGCTCAATACCAGGTCCACATCCGGGTCCACATTGTGAATTTACTAGTCCGTAAGTTGCTGATATATAACCACTAATGCATAGAAACCGCGCCTCTCCTGGGCACCAATCGTTTCCCCTAAAGCACTGAACCTAAAAGCCTTCTTTAGGGCCACCAGACACGTCTGCCCCCCCCTTGGCATCAAAAGCGCGCCCCTCGAAACAGAACGGCGCACACCTAAGAAAGCAGAACTGTATAGCGCTTTCTTGAGAACGCTGATCCGAAAGCCCTGCAGCACTATATTCACATCACCGAGATGCAGAAAAAGGCCCAACCTCGAACGACACCCGAGTCAGGCCCATAGATATCGACTCACCACAGAAAAGATCACCACGCCCGAGACGGCGGCGAAACACTCAGATCAGTCATCGTTGCTTTGAGTAAGAGAAGAAGTGGTGAGCCGTGATGGGTTCGAACCATCGACCTACTGATTAAAAGTCAGTTGCTCTACCAACTGAGCTAACGGCCCACATCTTCTGTTTGGATCTTTATGATCCGTGGCGCTCTCTAATCCATTTTACCGGTAAGGTTCAAGGACTTATTTAGCACCCAGCGTCGCGTCGTTTCCGTTGTGTCCGGCGTTGCTGTAGGGCGGGGTTTAGGATTAGAGCGGCAAAGGGTCAAGCCCTTTTTTCACCTTTCTTCGGTGCAGGGTGGATTCATTTACTTTGCAGCGCTATATGCCCGCCATGCGACAGAACACAGATACAGGCATGCCTTTCATGAAGATGCACGGATTGGGCAACGACTTTGTCGTTGTCGATGCACGCGCGCATGAAATCGCAATCACGCCCGCCCATGCCAAAGGAATCGCGCATCGCCAGTTTGGCGTTGGTTTTGATCAGCTTGCGGTCATCGAAAATGGCACAGGGGATGCGCATCTCGTGTTCTATAATGCGGATGGATCAACATCAGGCGCGTGCGGGAATGCCACCCGCTGCATTGCGCGTCATCTCATGGACGAGACCGGTAAGACAGAGCTGCACCTGACCACCGACCGCGGTGATCTGTGGGCGCGCGATGCGGGCCATGGCCTGACCTCTGTCAACATGGGCCCACCTCAATTGTTGTGGCACGAAATCCCACTTGCCGAGGAAATGGACACGCTCGAACTCCCCATCGAAGGCGGCCCAACTGCAACCGGCATGGGCAATCCCCATTGCACCTATTTCGTAGACAACGCCGAGGCTATCCCTCTCGCAGAATTTGGCGCCCGCTATGAGCATCATCCGCTCTACCCACAACGCACCAATGTACAGGTGGCTCAGGTCGTGGGGCCGAATCATATTCGTATGCGGGTCTGGGAACGCGGTGTTGGCATTACGCTGGCCTCTGGGTCCTCCTCCTGCGCCACAGCGGTTGCAGCCGCACGCCGGGGCCTGACCGGGCGCAAGGTTCAGATCGATCTGGATGGCGGAACACTGCACATCGATTGGCGCGAGGATGGTGTTTGGATGACCGGGCCAACGATGCATGTCTTTACCGGCACCTTCACCACCGCCTTTTTGGACAGCCTGACATGAGCGCCCCCAAATTCACCACACTGGGCTGTCGCCTGAACGCCTATGAAACCGAGGCGATGAAAGAGCTGTCACAACAGGCGGGTCTGGAAAACGCGGTGATCGTGAACACCTGCGCTGTGACGTCTGAGGCCGTGCGCAAAGCCCGCCAAGAGATTCGCAAACTGCGCCGCGAAAACCCCAATGCGCGCGTCATCGTCACCGGCTGCGCCGCCCAAACCGAACCCGAAACCTTTGCCGCCATGGACGAAGTCGACGCGGTCATCGGCAATACGGAAAAGATGCAACCCGACACCTGGAAAGGTATGGCTGCAGATTTCATCGGCCAGACCGAATCGGTGCAGGTGGATGACATCATGTCCGTCACCGAAACCGCCGGGCACCTGATTGACGGCTTTGGCACCCGGTCGCGCGCGTATGTTCAGGTCCAAAACGGCTGCGATCACCGCTGCACCTTTTGCATCATCCCCTACGGTCGTGGCAATTCCCGCAGCGTCCCCGCTGGGGTCGTTGTCGATCAAATCAAACGACTGGTCGACAAAGGCTATAACGAAGTGGTGCTGACCGGGGTCGATCTGACATCGTGGGGTGCCGACCTTCCTGCCACGCCAAAACTCGGCGATCTGGTGATGCGGATCCTCAAACTGGTGCCCGATCTGCCGCGCCTGCGCATCAGCTCGATTGATTCCATCGAGGTGGATGAAAACCTGATGCAGGCCATCGCCACAGAACCGCGCCTGATGCCCCACCTGCATCTGTCGCTCCAACATGGCGACGATCTGATTCTCAAGCGGATGAAACGCCGGCATCTGCGCGATGACGCGATTCGCTTTACCCAAGAGGCCAAGAAATTGCGCCCAGAGATGACATTCGGCGCTGATATCATCGCCGGTTTCCCGACCGAAACCGAGGCGCATTTTGAAAACTCGCTCAAGCTGGTTCAGGATTGTGACCTGACCTGGTTGCACGTCTTTCCCTACTCCAAACGCCCCGGCACCCCTGCCGCGCGAATCCCTCAGCAGATCAATGGCAACGTCATCAAAGACCGCGCCGCCCGTCTGCGGGCCATCGGCGAAACACAGGTTACCGCGCATCTGGCCCAACAGATCGGCAAGACCCACAATATCCTGATGGAAAACCCCAATATGGGCCGCACTGAACAGTTTACCGAGGTTACGTTCACCACGCCCCAGATCGAAGGTCAGATCGTCACCGCACCGATTCTGGGTATCACCGGCACGCAGCTGACAGCCTGAACTCAGGCTGGCACTGCGGCAAAGGCATCCGTGTCGTAGAATTCCTGATAGTCATAAACTTTACCGTCCCGAAACCGGCAAATGATCGCGACGGCGGCTTCAAACGTCTTGCCACTGTCGCGGTGCGTCCACCCGGTATCTGCCAGCGCGATAACGCCATCTCCATCACTTACCGTCTCTTTCAACGTCCAGTGCTCTAACGCATAGGCCTGTGTGAGATCCTCGAGATAGGCCCGCAATTGCGTCCGCCCCTTGCGCGCGGCGCTGAACAGTATCCCGTCCTGCCCCTCGCCCAAGGATCGTATGCGCAAATCATCCGTCGCATAGTCATCCCACATCGACAGATCAGTGCCTTTGCTCGCACTCCAACGCGCATAAACTCGGCGCAGCGTTTCCGCGTTTGACTGGCTCTCCATTGTGCTGTCTTCCTTGATATTCCCTCAATCAAAACGTGTGCGACAGGGGCCCTGAGGTCAAGTCAGGGAGAACATACCCCAAGACGCGAAAAAGCCCCACGCAACGCGCAGGGCTTTTCCAAAACTCAACCTGTCCGCAAGGATCAGCTTGCTTTCTTGCCTTTGATCGGCGCCCAAAGACGCTTGTTGGTCAGATACAGCAGGACCGACAGGATCGTCAGGATCAGAACACCAACAAAACCAGTTTGCTTACGTGCCATCATCTTGGGTTCAGCGGACCACATCAGGAATGCAGCGATATCCTGAGCTTCGGCTTCCAGCGAATTGCTGTGCCCATCGATATAGTCGACATCCTCACCACCCAGCGGCGGTGCCATCGAAATCCAGCCACCCGGAAAGGCGGTGTTTTCGTAAAATGTCTTCCCAGCTTCTTCTTTTTCCTTACCGGTGTATCCGGTCAGCAAAGAGGCAATATACTCAGGACCACCAATACCGTGGATAAACTGGTTGATCCCCGATCCGTAAGGACCGTGGAAACCAGCGCGCGACTTGGCCATCAGGCTCAGGTCTGGCGCGCCAGCACCAGTGTTCGCCGGAAAGTGATCCGAAGGGATCGCTTCGCGGTCATCATCCAGCTCGGCATCAAAGACGGTAAAGTTTTCAGCCGCGTAAGCACGCACCTGATCACCATCCAGGCCAACACCGCCTTCGTCCCCGAGGGTCCGCAGGGGAACCTGCTTCAACCCGTGACAGGCTGCGCAGACTTCGGTGTAAACCTGCAGGCCACGCTGCAGTTGGTTTTTGGTCGTAGGTGCCGAATGGGCCTTCAAACGAGAACGCGTAGTCCTCGATATGTTGGTCTCCACCACCCGCCGCGAGTGTCGCGACAGGGGTAAGAGCGAAAGCAAGGGCAGCACCGAGTGCAAGTTTCTTGAACATGGGTTTCGGTCCCTCTTATTCGGCAGGTGAGGCGTCAGACGCCTTGCCATAATGGGCGTTGAAGTCGTCTTCGATGGTCGCGGGCAGCGCATCCGGCTTTTCGATCACACCAAGCAGCGGCAAGATCACCAGGAAGTAGCCAAACCAGTACGCAGACGCGATCAGCGAGAAGGTTGCATAAGGCTCTTCTGCGGGCATAGCACCCAGCCACATCAGGGCAAAGAAGTCGATGATCAGCAGGCGGAACCACCATTTGAACATGGGACGGTATGCACCCGAACGCACGGACGATGTGTCCAGCCATGGCGCCAGCGCCATAACGGCAATCGCACCAAACATCGCGATAACACCAAAGAACTTGGCGTCAACGATACCGCCGGTGACGAACGAAGCGATCTGAACAACCCAGACTTCACCAGTAAAGGCACGCAGGATCGCGTAGAACGGCAAGAAGTACCACTCAGGAACGATGTGTGCAGGCGTAACCAGCGGGTTGGCTTCGATATAGTTATCGGGGTGACCCAGATAGTTCGGCATAAAGCCAACGATCGCCCAGAAAATAACCAGTACAACGGCCAGACCCAGGAAATCCTTGATCACGAAGTAGGGCCAGAATGGCAGGGTGTCTTTTTTAACTTCTTCTTTTGAACCCTTGCGGACATCAACACCAGTCGGGTTGTTGTTACCCGTGGTGTGGAAGGCCCAGATGTGAACGACAACCATAGCAGCGATCACGAAAGGCAGCAGATAGTGCAGCGAGAAGAAGCGGTTCAGCGTGGCGTTGTCGACCGCGGGTCCGCCCAACAGCCATGTCTGCAGCGCTTCGCCCACGAACGGGATCGCACCAAACAGGCCGGTGATCACGGTTGCGCCCCAGAACGACATCTGACCCCAAGGCAGAACATAGCCCATAAAGCCGGTGCCCATCATCAGGACAAAGATCAACATGCCCACAATCCACGTGATTTCACGCGGGGCTTTGTACGATCCATAGAACAGACCGCGGAAGATGTGGATGTAAACAGCCACAAAGAACAGCGAGGCGCCGTTTGCGTGCAGATACCGCAGCATATAGCCGCCGTTCACGTTACGCATGATGTGCTCAACGCTGGCAAAGGCCAGGTCAACATGCGGCGTATAGTGCATCACCAGAACGATGCCGGTTACGATCTGCATTACCAGGCAGAATGCCAGTACGATGCCCCAGATCCACCACCAGTTAAGGTTTTTCGGGGTCGGGATCATGATCGTGTCGTAGATGAGCCCGACGATGGGCAGGCGGCTGTTCAGCCACTTTGCGCCATTCGATTTTGGCTCGTAATGATCGTGCGGAATTCCGGACATAATTGGCTCCCTTATCCCAGCTTGAGTGTTGTTTCGTCGACAAACTCGGCCACTGGAACCGGCAGGTTCTCAGGTGCGGGACCTTTGCGGATCCGGCCAGAGGTGTCGTAGTGCGAACCGTGGCACGGGCAGAACCAGCCGTGGAAATCACCAGCGCCGTCGCCCAAAGGCACACAGCCAAGGTGCGTACACACGCCCATCATCACCAGCCATTCGCCAGCTTCGTCCATCGTCCGGTTTTCGTCCGATGCGTCAAGGCCGGGCTTGTTGGCGTTGCGGTCGTCATTGTCGATCAGATCAGACAACTCTACGGCGCGCGCCTCATCGATCTCTCCTTGGGTACGACGGCGAATAAACACCGGCTTACCCAGGAATTTAACGCTAATCTGGGTGCCGATTTCGACACCGCTCACGTCCACGCGAATCGAGGACAGCGCCTGAACATCCGCTGAGGGATTCATTTGGTTCACCAGAGGCCAAACGGCAGCCCCTGCGGTTACAGCACCTGCGCCAGCCGTGGCGTAGTAGAGGAAATCTCTCCGGGTGCCTTCGTGGTCTTCTGCGTGGGACACGAGGTTTTCTCCGATTCCAGCGCCCTTGACGGGCAAACATGCATCAGTACCGCATAAAAGCGGTCACTTATCGCGGGTGTCTAGCTCGGGGAATTTGTTTCGTCCAGCGGTCATAGGCGCGCAGGACTAGGTAAATTCAATTAGATGTCGCGACTCGGTCACACAAATTCAAGTCGCGCCACCCAACTTTCCCAGCAAAGCCCCTGTTTTCAGCCCTCTGGTGGACGGGTTGCGACCAAACTGGGGCGCGATTCGAATTCTTTGAACCAAGCGGCCAATCCATCGTTTCCGCGACGCCAGTTGCGGGCATCATGGCGAAAATCAACATAGCCCAGCGCACAGGCCACCGCGATCTGCCCCATATCCAAGGGTCCAGCCAAATGTGCCATCCATCGCTGATTCAGCGCCGCACAGGCGCGTTCGATCTTGGCCCACTGCGCATCGGCCCAGCTGTCCCACTGTTTGTCCTCGGGACGCAGGCGACTTTCATAGGTCACCAACAAAGCAGCATCCAAAATCCCATCGGCCATCGCCTCTAACGTCAGGGTATCCCATTTTGCCGCCCCCTCGGGGTACAGCCCGCCATTGCCGCGCGCGTCCAGAAAGGCACAGATCACCCGGCTATCAAACAAGGTGGGGCCATCCGGGCGCTCCAACGCCGGCACTTTCGTCAAAGGATTCGTTCCCAGCAGACCTTCGGCAGGGTTCAGCGGCGTTGTCGGTGCGTTGAACAGCTCAACATCGCCCAACTGCCCTGTCTCATGCAGCAGTACCATCACTTTGCGCACATAGGGTGATGTGGGACTATAATAGAGTTTCATGGCAAACGTTCCTTGACTGGATGCGACCCTCAACCGACCGCTGACTCAAGTGGTAACGCGTCTTGTCTGGGTTTCAAGGTGATGCCTGACCAAGCGTCACGTCAATTATGCCCCCACGTCCTGTTTGAGCGACCGCCAGTCTGCCGCTTAGGCTTGCCTAACTCCTAAGACCCGCAGCAACGAGGCCCGCCATGACACCCCCAGACGCCCCTGTCAGACATTCATGTCATCTTGCGGACCTGACCCTCAGCTATGTGGAACGCCACGCAGACCTTCGCGGCACGGGGCCAACGCTGCTGTTTGCCCATGCCACTGGATTTCATGCGCGCATCTGGGACGAGGTGATCGCCGCCCTGCCCGCCGTTCATTCCATCTGTGTCGATCTGCGTGGCCACGGTCACAGCACCGGTGGCCCGTTTACAGATTGGTTCGATCTGGGCCGAGATATCTCAACGTTAATCGACAGGCTGGACCTGACCAATATCACCTGTGTCGGCCATTCGCTCGGGGGCCATATCCTGACCCAAGCCACCATTGCGCACCCCAACAGGGTCAAGGGTCTGATTCTTATTGATCCCGTGATCATGGCACCCGAGATCTACGCGATGGCAGGCACGCTGTTTCCCAAAGGCACCCAACACCCCGCCGCCCAACGCAAACGCAATTTCACGTCAGTGCAGGAAATGGTGGACCGGTTCAAAGATCGCAGCCCCTATTCCCTGTTCACTCCACTGGCCCTCAAAACCTACTGCACCCACGGGCTTGTGGAACACGACGGTGCGCTCACCCTCGCCTGCGCCCCTGAGGTCGAGGCCAGTTCGTACATGTCCCCCATGACCGGCGCGCCCATCCACGACCACCTGCACACAATCACCTGCCCAGTGATCGTGTTGCGCGCAGATACGATGGATCTGGCGTCACTGGGCGATTTCACCCGCTCACCCACATGGCCCGGCCTTGCCGGTGCAGTGGTCAATGGCACTGACATTCACCGCCCAGACCTGAGCCATTTCATGCCCATGCAGGCTCCTGATTTTGTTGCCGAAACCGTGTCACAAGCGATCGCATTGGCACCCGCAACTTAAACCTCGCGCATGGCGCGGGCCAAATCCGACACCTCGGCCCCGAAACCAGTGGCTTCCATCTGTTCAGCCGCAGCCAACCGCACGTCATCGGGTTTGTTCTGGCTCATTTTCCACGTGCCCTGAACGCCCTCGATCACCATCCGACAGGGCACAATCATCCGCATCATCTTGCGCAGTGCCTCGGCATCCATCTTATCCGTGGTCCAAGGGGCTTTGGGCGTCAGGCGCGCCTCAAACTGTGCCGACTGACGATCCAAAAGATCCAGCAGCGCCGCATCCGGCAAGCGTTCCAACCGGCCCGTCAGGTGAACCGCCACATAATTCCATGTCGGCACCTGATCCGGGGACCCCATACCAATCCGGCGACACATACCCATCCGGCCCTGAAACAGCGATTCGGGCGCTCAACGGGGTGTCCAAGGCCCGGGCGATGGGATTCGAACGCACCAAATGCAGCTCGACGATATCCCCGTCTTCGGACAACAAAAACGGAACATGACTCAGCATCGGCGCGCCGTCGACGGCCACTGCCAGCACCCCAAATCCCCGATCCCGAGCGAATTTCAGGTTCGCCTCCGCGTCACCGGTGTGAAAAACAGGATTTGGATGCATATTTTAGCCCTCCCCTATGCACAATTGGTCTTGCAGATCCCCACCACCATTGGCAAGGTCCGCCTCGTTCTCAGGGCGGGGTGAAATTCCCCACCGGCGGTAAGCGGGCGCAATCCCGTAAGCCCGCGAGCGGCCCCGTGTCAGGGGTGTCAGCAGATCTGGCGTAATTCCAGAGCCGACGGTCATAGTCCGGATGAAAGAGAACGTGCAGGTTGGGGGATACCCCCGGCCTCGCTCGTGATCGCCTTGGGTGACGTGTCAGACCAAAGGAGAGACCTATGACACACACCCGCTATGCCTTTATCAAGGCACAATGGCACGCTGATATCGTCGACCGCGCGCTCGACGGCTTTCTCGAATTGATTCCCGCAGATCAGGTTGATGTCTTTGACGTCCCCGGCGCCTTTGAAATGCCGCTGATCGCACGTGATCTGGCCCAGACCGGCAAATACGCCGCCGTCGCTTGCGCCGCGTTTGTGGTTGATGGTGGTATCTATCGCCATGACTTCGTCGCCCATGCGGTTGTTGATGGCCTGATGCGCGCCAGCCTGGACACCGGCGTACCCGTCCTGTCCGTGTCCCTGACACCGCACCATTATCAGGAAACCGACCACCACAACGCGATCTATCGCGCTCACTTTGTGGACAAAGGCCGCGAAGCCGCCCGCGCCGCACTCAGCATCACTAAGACCCGCGCCAAACTCGCCGCAAGCGCCTGAACTGGCCTGCGTCTGACGTAAAAAGACACGAGGGATCGCCGCTTTTGGCGACAGGGGGCGCTGCCCCCTCCCTCGGCAAAACCCGCAAATCCGCTTGAGACCCCACGCGCACCCCGCTAAGCACGGATCGCAAAGGAGCATGCCCCATGTCGATGAACAGTTTTGGCCACCTCTTCCGCGTCACCACTTGGGGTGAAAGCCACGGACCCGCGCTGGGCGCGACCGTTGATGGCTGCCCTCCCGGGGTTCCGGTTGATGCCGCGATGCTCCAGCAGTGGCTCGACAAACGCAAACCCGGCCAAAACAAATTCACCACACAGCGGCGCGAAGCCGACGAGGTGAAAATCCTGTCAGGGGTGTTTGAGGGTCAAACCACCGGCACCCCGATCCAGCTGATGATTGAAAACACCGATCAACGGTCGAAAGACTACGGTGACATCATGGAAAAATTCCGCCCCGGTCACGCCGACATCACCTATTGGCAGAAATACGGCATCCGCGACTATCGCGGCGGTGGCCGCAGCTCAGCCCGTGAAACTGCCGCGCGCGTTGCCGCCGGTGGGCTGGCGCGCGAAGCAATCAAACAGCTTGCCCCAAATGTGCAGATCACCGGCTACATGACCCAGATCGGTCCGCACAAAATAGACCGCAGCCGCTTTGACTGGTCCCAGATCGAACAAAACCCGTTCTGGACCCCTGATGCGCAGGCTGCCGAAGATTGGGCCGTCTATCTGGATGGTCTGCGCAAATCCGGCAGCTCGGTCGGTGCGGTGATCGAAGTCGTCGCGCGTGGCGTCCCCGCAGGTATCGGCGCCCCTGTTTATAACAAGCTCGACACCGATCTGGCCGCCGCGATGATGTCGATCAACGCGGTCAAAGCCGTTGAAATCGGGGATGGCATGGCCTCAGCTGAACTGACCGGCGAAGCCAACGCCGACGAGATCTTTATGGGCCAGAACGGCCCACAATACAGCTCAAACCACGCCGGTGGCATTCTGGGCGGCATTTCCACCGGACAGGACGTCGTGGTGCGCTTTGCGGTCAAACCAACCTCGTCGATCCTGACCACCCGCAAGACCATCACCAAATCGGGCGAAGAGGCAGAGATCATCACCAAAGGCCGTCACGACCCCTGCGTCGGCATCCGCGCCGTTCCCGTGGGCGAAGCGATGATGGCCTGCGTTCTGCTGGATCAAATGCTGCTGCATCGCGGTCAAATCGGCGAAAACCGAGGTCACATTGGCTGATCTGCGCGCAGCCCTGCGCCAGATCGCACAGGACCGCATGGCGACCGACCCGGCGCATGATCTGGCCCATCTGGATCGTGTCTGGGTCAACGCCCGCACCATCGCGAATGGGCAGGCCAACACCCGCGTCTTGATGGCCGCCAGCTATCTGCATGATCTGGTCAACCTGCCCAAAGACGACCCAGACCGCGCCATGGCCTCGCGCCATTCCGCTCGCGAAGCCGCCCCCTTGCTGCGCACCCTTGGGTTTTCCGAGGATGAGATCACCGCGACCCAACACGCCATCGCCGCACACAGCTTTTCCGCACAGATCCCCCCCGAAACGCCCGAAGCACAGATCTTGCGCGATTCGGATCGGTTAGATGCGCTAGGTGCCATCGGCATCGCGCGCACCTTTGCCGTTGCCGGATCGCTGGGCCGGGCGCTCTATGACCCCGCCGATCCCTTTGCCCAAACCCGTCCGCTGGATGACCTGCGGTTTTCCATCGACCATTGGCGCGTCAAACTGCTGGACCTGCCCAAGGACATGCTGACCGAGGGCGGTAAAACGCTGGCCCGCGACCGCACCGCCCGCATGATCCAATTCTTGCAGGATTTTGCGGCCGAAATCGACACGCCCTTGCCGCCAAACTGGACCGACGCATGAGCCAAATCCTGACCATCACCTTTCCGATCTATGCCGCCATCGCCATTGGTTATTTGATCGTGAAACGGGGGTGGTTCGGACAATCAGACATGCGCACGCTGGGCAAATACGTGCTCGACATCGCCCTGCCTGCCTTGCTGTTCAACGCCATGGCCAGCCGTGATTTTGCCGAGGTGTTTCACCCCGGCTATATGCTGGTCTTTGCCCTTGGCGGATTGGCGACCATCGTGGTCAGCTATGTGTGGTTCACCTTGACCGGAACAGACAAACCCCGCCGCGCTGTCGCTGTGATGGGGACGGCCTGCCCCAATTCTGGCTTTATCGGCTATCCGGTCATATTGCTGACCTTTCCCGATCTTGCCGTTGTCATACTGGCCCTGAACATGCTGGTGGAAAACATCCTGCTGATCCCGATCTGCCTGATCTTGATGGAGCTGTCGCGCGACCGCGCGCAGACCTCGATAGTGCACCAGATCGGCACGATCCTTTGGGGTGTTCTCAAGCGCCCGATGGTGATTGGCCTGCTGTTGGGTCTTGCAGTATCCCTTGCCCAGATCCCAATGCCCAGTGCGGCAACCAATCTGTTCCAGATGCTCGCGGCCTCTGCGTCGGCGCTGTCTCTGGTGGTCATTGGCGGATCGCTTGCGGGGCTGTCCCTGCGCGGCAATCACTGGAAGGCGGCACAAGTGGCCCTTGGCAAAATTATTCTGCACCCCGCTTTGGTCGCGCTTACCGTTTTGGGCGTTACCGCTGCGGGCATCGCTCTGCCAGCCGATCTGCAAGTGGCCGTGATCCTGTCCGCTGCCATGCCGATGTTTGGCATCTACACCGTTCTAGCACAGGAACACGGACACCAAGGCATGGCCTCTATCGCCATGCTGATCGCGACCGCGCTTGGCTTTTTCACCCTATCGGGCCTCTTGCTGGCGTTGACCTAATCCCAGCGTGCCGGGGCTGCGCCCAGCGCCCCGGCAGGCCGATCCCACGACATCGGAATACCTGACACCTGTATCGCTGGCTTCACCCGCTTGGCCGGACCCCACACCGTCTGTTCAACCCAGTCGCCCAAATCAGCAGGCTCAGATCCGGTGATAGGGTCCGCTAAAACAGGCTCTAACTGGGCTAAAACCTCTGCGGTGCGTGCCAAAGACAGCCGCGCCCGAGGCGTACCGTCACCTCGAATGGCCTGTTTAAGAGCCGAAAGGACCGCCGCCGCCATGAAATAACCCGTCGCATGATCCAACGCCTGCACCGGCAAAGGATGCGGCTTATCGGACCCCGACCATGCCATGCCTGCATCGGCAATGCCGCAGCTCATCTGAACCAAGGAATCAAATCCACGCCGCCCGGCCCATGGCCCGGTCCAGCCATAGGCATCCAGCGACACCTCAACCAATCCCTGCGGCCGATCTGTCCCAATCATCGCGTCCAACGCACCGGGGCGATAGCCGTGAACCAGAACATCCGCTTGCGCCATCAGCGCCCGCAATTGATCCTGCCCCCGTTCCGTTTTCAGATCCAAGTGACAGCACCGCTTGCCCAAGGTCACATCGGGCACCACCCCCGGCTCTGACCACGATGCGGGATCAACCCGCAACACATCGGCCCCAAACCCGGCCAGCGTGCGCGTCGCCACCGGCCCCGCCAACACGCGCGTCAGATCCAAAACCCTTAACCCAGCCAGCGGGCGATCCTGTCGGGCCTGCCATGCCCGCACCTGCCCCGGCCTTTGATCCCAAGCCACCAGAGGCTCACCAGACACCGCCACCCCCTGTGGATGCACCACCCACGCCGCGCGACTGCGCATCGCCGCCGCAGCCCCGCCTTGGGCAACAATTGCATCCTCTAGCGCGTCGATGTCCCAGCCACGCACGGCCTGTGCGACGATCTCGCGATCTGCCTCACAGTCCAACACCGCCAAAGCCGCCGCCCGATGATGCGGGGCATTCGTGTGCAGCTTGATCCAGCCATCGCGACCTTGGTAATCCCCCGCAATCGCATCCCAGGATGGTGGCAAGTCCCACCCCTGCGGATGGATGGACCACGTGAACCACAACGAGGCCAGACGCCGATCCACCACCACATCTGGACGAGGGCCCAGATTCAGCGCATCGCTCAAATCCACCATCGCACTGCCAACCGCACCCATTGACAGGCAGGCCAGCTCGGTCACGGCAAACCGCGACGCCCACGCGCCCCCGCCAACAACAGAAACCGGGGCGGTGCCAAAGGCTTCAAACACCTCATCCATTGGTGAATGTGCCTGCAAATTCCTCACGCAGAGCCTTCTTTTGCACCTTACCCATGGTGTTGCGCAGCAAGGCATCGACCAAAACGATATGCTTGGGCTGCTTGAACTTGGCCAACTGCCCGTCCAGAGCCGCCCGGATTTGATCCACCGAAGTTCCGCCCCCTTCAGGCACAACAACAGCCACAACCGCCTCGCCGAAATCGGGGTGCGGCACACCAATGACGGCGCTTTCCAGCACGCCGGGCAGATCATCAATCAGGCTCTCGACCTCTTTAGGGTAGACGTTAAAGCCCCCGGTGATGATCAGATCCTTTTCACGTCCCACAATTGTGACGTAGCCATCGTTATCGACCTTGGCCAAATCACCCGTGATGAACCAGCCATCCGCGCGCAGTTCTTCGGCGGTTTTCTCGGGCATCTGCCAATAGCCTTGAAACACATTGGCTCCGCGCACTTCCAACACACCGATGTCGCCCGTCGCGACTTCGCCACCACCTTCCATCACCCGCGCCTCGACACCGGGCAGTGGGAACCCAACGGTTCCCGCGCGCCGCTCGCCCTCATAAGGGTTCGAAGTGCTCATATTGGTTTCGGTCATGCCATAGCGTTCCAGAATGCGGTGGCCGGTGCGCTGTTCCCACTGCTCATGCGTGTCCACCAACAAGGGCGCAGAACCCGAGATAAACAACCGCATGTTCGCCGCGCGCTCTTGCGTCAGACGCGCATCCGCAAGCAAGCGGGTATAAAAGGTCGGAACCCCCATCAGGGCCGTGGCCGTGGGCATCGCCTCAAGGATCGCGTCCGGATCAAACCCCGACAGGAACACCACTTGCGCCCCCGCCAACAGCGCCACGTTGGTCGCCACAAACAATCCGTGCGTGTGAAAGATCGGCAAAGCATGGATCAACACATCCTCAGCCGTGAACTGCCAATAATCCCGCAGCGTGGCTGAGTTCGAGGCAAGATTGGCATGGCTCAGCATCGCGCCCTTGGATCGCCCCGTGGTGCCCGAAGTGTACAAAATCGCGGCCAAATCCCCCATTTCACGCGCAACCGGGTCAAAGCCGCCCTGCGTATCAGCCAGATCCCGCAGACTGCCCCGCCCCGCCGGGTCCAGTGTCATCACCTGCGCCACACCTGCGATTGCGGAAATCTCATCCACCCGCGCAGGGTCACAGACAACCACCCGCGGGCTGGCATCGCCCAAGAAATAAGCCACTTCGGGCCCTGTATAGGCCGTGTTCAGCGGCAGAAAAATCCCACCCGCCATGACTGTACCCAGATACAGTTCGATGGCCTGAATGGTTTTGCCCACCTGCACCGCAACCCGATCCCCCGGCACCACACCACAAGACGCCAAAGCCGCCGCCATCCGCTCCGCACCCGCAAACAACGCCCCAAACGTCACCGTCTCACCGCCAACCAAATGTGCAAACACATCGTCTTCGCGCCCAACCGACGCCGCGCGCAGCTGTGAAATCAAATAGTTCTGGGTATACATGGTCGGCTCCTCTTTCTGCGCCCGCACAATGAGTGACTCGCTGGGCAAAAATCAAGCGATTGATCTTTGGGATTCAAAAGCGCAGGTTCCCGCCATGGCAAAAGCATTAACCGCAAACCGGCCCATTTTGGCCGTTACCCTCAAAACCTGCGCGATTTTTCTGTTCACGGCGATGGCCGCGCTCGTCAAATCCCTATCTGATGACATTCCGGCCGGCGAAGCGGTGTTTTTTCGGTCATTTTTTGCCATTCCGGTCATCGTTGTTTGGCTGATCTCACGGGGGGAACTGCGCCAAGGGTTGATCGCCAAGAAACCGATGGGCCATTTTTGGCGCGGGGTTCTGGGGACCACGGCCATGGGTCTGACCTTCACCGGTTTGGGCTTGCTGCCCCTGCCCGAAGTCACCGCCATTGGCTTTGCCACCCCGATCTTCACCCTCATCCTTGCCGCAATCATGCTGGGGGAACGTATTCGAATGATCCGGATCGGGGCCGTGCTGATCGGTCTTGTTGGCGTTTTGATTATGCTCTGGCCCCGGCTGGGCAGCGGGGCGTCCATGCAGGACACCGCAACCTTGGGTGCAATTTGCATTCTGGGCGCAACGCTGGCGCGCGGTTTTGTGCAGATCCACATCCGCCAGTTGGTTCAATCCGACCACACGGCTGCAATCGTATTCTACTTTTCTGCCACCGCATCCCTGTTGTCCTTGCTGACTTTGCCGTTTGGTTGGGTCGTTCCCACGGCTGAGCAATTCGGCTTACTGGTTTTGGCAGGCGTCGTCGGCGGCTGTGCGCAGATCCTTGTCACCTCGTCTTATCGCTTTGCCCCGGCATCCATGCTGGCGCCCTATGACTATTCCTCGATGCTGTTTGCGGTCTTTATCGGCTATGTCTGGTTCGCCGAACTGCCCACCATGGCGATGCTGGCCGGGGCAACGCTGGTGATTGGGGCCAATGCACTGGTTGTTTGGCGGGAACACCAGCTTGGATTGGAACGTGGCAAAGCCCGATCTGTTACCGATCCCAAAAGCTGATCTTTACCTTTTCGCCACAGCCCCTAGTGTGAGCGCGAAATTCTACGAGGGTCCCCCGATGAGCGACGCGAACGATCACAAAGAAAAGATGAAAGAGGTGCAGACCAAGCACCGCGAACGGGTCTCGCAATTGCAAGACCCCGAACAGGGTCTGGTGCTGATCCACACCGGCAAGGGCAAAGGCAAATCCTCGTCCGCCTTTGGGGTTGTGGTGCGCGCCTTGGGTTGGGGCCAAAAGGTTGCTGTGGTCCAGTTCATCAAAGGCAAATGGAAAACCGGCGAGCGCCGCTTTTTCGAAGAGCACGATCTGGTGACATGGCACACCATGGGCGAAGGGTTCACTTGGGACACCCAAGACAAAGAACGTGACATCGCCGCCGCACAGGCAGCCTTCAAAAAGGCAGCCGACCTGATCGCCAGCGGCGACTACGATCTTGTCGTTCTCGATGAAATCAACATCGCCCTGCGCTATGAATACCTGAGCGTTGAGCAGGTGATCGAAGGATTGGATGCCCGCACCGACAAAACCGGTGTGATCCTGACTGGTCGCGATGCGCCCGAGGCGTTGTGCGAATACGCCGATCTGGTGACCGAAATGACGGAAATCAAACATCCGTTCAAGGCGGGCATCAAAGCCCAGCGCGGCGTCGACTTTTAAGTCATGAGCCTTCAAGCGGAGAATATCCGCGGCAGCCTGTTGATGGTTGCCGCGATGGCGGCCTTTGCGCTTGAGGATATGTTCATAAAATCCGCCACGCAGACCCTGCCTGTCGGTCAGGTTCTGATCATCTTTGGCGCTGGCGGGTTTCTTGTCTTTGCCGCCCTGGCACGGTTGCGGGGTGAATCGGTGTTTGGCGATAGCACCCCCTCGCGGACGTTGTGCATCCGCTCTGTTTTCGAAATCATGGGACGGCTGTGTTTCACACTGGCCTTGGCCCTGACTCCGCTGTCAAACGCATCGGCCATTTTGCAAGCCACCCCTTTGGTGGTCGCCATCGGCGCGGCCGTGTTCTTTGGCGAAACCGTGGGATGGCGACGCTGGACCGCCATTTTGGTCGGCTTGTGCGGGGTGCTGATCATTCTGCGTCCGGGGCTCAGCGGGTTTGAACCCGCGTCAATCTTTGCCGTTCTTGGCACCATCGGGTTTGCGGGCCGCGATCTGGCCACCAAGGCGGCGCCGCCGCAACTGACAAACGCGCAACTCGGCGTTTACGGGTTTCTGGTTCTGGTCTTTTCGGGAGTTCTCGCGCTGTCTTGGACTGGCGGAGCAACCCTGCCTAGCCTGATAACCGCTATGAAATTGCTGGCCGCAATCGCATTTGGCGTCTTGGCCTATAACGCCTTAAAGGTGCAATGCGTCAGGGCGAAGTGTCGGTCATCGCGCCATTCCGGTACACCCGGTTGATTTTTGCAATGATTTTGGGCGTCGTAGTCTTTGCCGAACGTCCCGACACATTCACCCTGATCGGCAGCGCCATCGTCATTCTAAGCGGGCTTTACACCGTGTTACGGGAACGTCGTATATCGCGCGCTTGACCGCTTGAAAATCGCACCAACTTTTCATCTGCGGCGACCTGTGTGTCGCTGACCTGTTGGGGCGGGCCGGCTTGGCTGGACACGGAACCGAGGGGAACCACGTTTGGCTGCATATGTATTTGAGCCAACCTTTGGCTCCGCTGCTCGATATGCTCCAAAAGCTCCGCATTCAGCGCACACCCATAAACGGATGCTGTTTCGTGCATCGAAAACAAGTCGGCAAACGGATCTCGCATCAACTTTCCCTTGATTAGAGCCTGTTCTTGGCTCTGTGGTCGTTTCCGGGACAGCGGCAGAACCGCGCGATGTCGCCACATGCTGACCGTCCTGCAGGCCGCCCCGAAACTGTGAATTCAAAGAGCTGGGTGCAGGTGCATCTGGCAGTTATCGCTTATCTGACTATTTTAGTCGGATAAAGCAAGTGCAAAACCACCCCCTATCAAAAAAATGTATCCCTGCCCTGCTTTCCACCCAATCGAGCCCGGAAACTCATATTGAAAGGTCAAAGCAACCCGCCCATGTTAGGTGTATTGAACGTTCCACTTGCACCAAGGGAGACATGATTTGACTGATTCAAACGATACCGCGAGCCTGGTTGAGGATCTAAAAACCACGCGCGACGAGCTCAAGCTCAAGGCGCACCTGTTCGAAATGGATATGAAGAATGAATGGGCTGACCTGGAAAAGAAATGGGATGGTCTGGATCTGAATCTGGATGACGCCACTGACGCCGCCAAAGAATCTGCTGGCAATGTTGGCGCTGCGGCCAGCCTCCTGATCGAAGAACTTGGCAAAGGTTACAAGAAAATCAAAGACGCCCTTTGACCTCCAGCCCTGTCGATGAAAACACCCGACTGCATTAGAAAACAGCCGGGTGTTTGAGTCCATTTTGCCTTTTATAGAGCCTGATTTTCAGGGTCCAGCGTGACAGACCACAGTTCGGTATCTGCGCGATCCATCAAGCGGACTTTCATCTGCTGGGTGTCCCCGTCGATATCCACCAGACCAAAGAACTGCAGCCCTTCGCTGGGCGGCAAGTTGACCTGGCCTTCTTCTGGCGCTTTGACGAATTTCACCTCGGGACCAAAGGTTGCATCCATGGTGTTCGGGCCAAAGGTCCCGGCATGCAATGGACCAGACACAAATTCCCAGAACGGGTCAAAGTCCTGGAACTGAGCTTTGTCGGGATTGTAGTAATGCGCCGCTGTGTAATGCACGTCAGCGGTGAACCAAACGGTGTTCTTGATGCCAGCCGTTTTGATGAACCGCAGCAAATCCGCGAATTCCAACTCGCGCCCTTTGGCCGGACCATTGTCACCGTTTGCCACGGCCTCGGCCCCGGCCTGCTCTCTCCAATTGTCCCAAACCACAAGACCAATTGGCATGTCACAGGCGATGACCTTCCACGTGGCCTTAGACGCCGCCAGCTCACGCTTGAGCCACGCCATCTGCTCAGCGCCCATGATCGTGGATGCAGGATTGATTTCATCCTCCATCGAGGCCCCGTTGGGTCCACGATACGACCGCAGGTCCAGGAAAAACACATCCAGCATCGGACCATAGGCGATCTTGCGATAGACGCGGCCGGGTTCAGCCGGTGTGATGCGCAGCGGGGTCATTTCGTGGAATGCCCGCGCGGACCGGGATTGCAGCACATGGACCGATTTCTCAGTATAACGGTCGTCGCTGATCAGGTCCTTGGCGCTGGACCAGTTGTTCACAACCTCGTGGTCATCCCACTGCATGAACGTGGGACACATCGCGTTCATGGCTTGGACGTGCTCATCCATCAGATTGTACTTCCACTGACCGCGGAATTCATCCAGCGACTCAGCCACTTTGCGCTTCTCGTCGATCAGCGTGGTGTTTTTCCAGATGAGTTTACCGTCTTTTTCGACCTCATCCTGCATCGGACCATCGGCATAGATCGTGTCGCCCGAGTGGATAAAGAAATCGGGTTTGTGCTGCGCCATGGTCGCATAAGTGCGCATGCCGTCGTCATCAATGCCCCAGCCTTGGCCAGCTGTATCGCCAGACCATGCGAATTTCACATCGCGGCGCGAGGTGGGCGCAGTGCGGAATTGACCCACAATAGGCTCTGATGTGGCACTAATGTCGTTCAGATCAGCCGCAACA
Source organism: Paracoccaceae bacterium (assembly GCA_965183835.1). Taxonomy (GTDB): domain Bacteria; phylum Pseudomonadota; class Alphaproteobacteria; order Rhodobacterales; family Rhodobacteraceae; genus OMPR01. The sequence continues at coordinate 337,892 of CBCYME010000010.1, forward strand.
AAACGGTAAAAGATATCCTGATCCGACGGCAGCCCGTCAACCAAACGCTTAATCGCCATGTCACTGTTTGGGGTGGCAAACATCGGTGACAGCTGGCGTGCCTCAGCAAAGCTCTCGGTTGTGGATACTTCCATCATCACCTTGGCGGGGCGATCCGTGCGGGTCCAGATCATACCCGACGCGGTGTCGACGTCGCCTGACTGCACCCCATGGGTGAACACGGGCCGTGCACCCGCGCGGCTGATCGACGGCATAGCAAGGGATGCGGCAACGGCGGTGCCACCGGCAAGAAACGCCCGGCGCGAGGGGCGGATAAATTTGGTCATTGTGAACTCTCCTGTCTGGCGGCCAAAAACCGCGCGATTGGTGAGCCCCAAAAAGCCGCGACATTGTAAACGCCACGGCTCAATCTCATGAAGCTATCACAATGGTATTGTGACAGTGCGGTTGGTGCAAAGCCTTAGGCCGTTACAGTCGCCTCTGGCGCGCTCAGTGAAATGACTGCCACCACCGCCGCACCATTGATCCAGTAAAACAGCGCATCAATGCCGCCAAACCCAAACAACCCCGGCGCCACGATAAAGAGGATGCCCACGGTCAGATCAACAGCTTGGTGGAACTTGTAAGGCAACACCCGCCAGATGCCGAGATGATGATCGGTAAACACCGTCAGCACAAACGCCGCGCCACCGGTTACCACCGACAACCATAACGCCAACGGGTTCGACGCCCCAAGGCCCAGCACAAAGGGCAGCCCCATCAGGGCAAACGCAACAGGGTAATCCAGATAGGCGTGGATCGACCGAGACACAAAACGAACAGACATTTGGGTATCCTTTCCAGATAAGAGATACCCATACGATACCGGCGAACTCTGGTACGCAGCAGCCCAGTACGTTCGCTAGATCATGCAGATCGTACAGAAAGGGCAGCGCTTTGATGCACCGCCTATTTGTCCTTTACCTTTGCCTGCGCAACCTGGCGCAAGGCGTCCTCGATCGCGGTCAAAACAACGCGGCGCGTGGCTTCGTCCAACGGCTCAAGATCCAGCGTCAGATTCCCGTCTGCGCCGACCTCGGTCACCGGTGATATCGTCGCCTCAGGAAGCGCATTTTTGATATGATAGGGAATGATTTTGCGGGCGATGCCTTTGAATTCAACCGGATCAGACGGATCTGCATCCACGAAATCACGCACATGCGCGTAGGTTTCATAGCTCAGCACAATGCCGCCGGGGTCAGCAATCCCTTCGAGCCGCGCCGCCAGATTCGCCTCGGCCCCGATGATGGTGTAATCCATGCGATCTGCCGATCCGAAATTGCCAACGTTGCAATACCCCGTATTGATCCCCATCCGGGCCTTAAACGGATGTTCCAACCCCTGTTCATTCCAGACCTGCCCAAGCTCGGCCAACCGCGCCTGCATGGCCAGTGCCATCTTTACACACGCACGTGCATCTTCTTTGGCCCCCAAGGTTTCCGGATCCCCAAAAAACGCCACAATGGCGTCCCCGATAAACTTGTCGATGGTGGCCCCGTGGGCTTCGGCAATCTTGGACATTTCGGTGAAATATTGGTTCAGCAACTCTGTCAGCTCTTCGGGCTGCATCCGTTCGGTTGTGGCGGTGAAATCTTTGATGTCAGAAAAGAACACCGTCAGCTTTTTCCGCTCGGTCGAGATCGACGCGTCCCGTTCCCCCGAAAAGATCGACTTATAGACTTGCGGAGACAGATATTTGGAAATCTTGACGGAAATATCCGCCAAAAACTTGTTGTTCTCGGCCAGCTCATCATTCAACCGGCTGAACCCGCTGGCCAGTCGGAATTGTATCGCGGCGAACAGCCCGCCGATGGTTCCGGCCACCGCGAAATACAGCAACAACCACTTGAACGACCACAGGTTCAACGCCACTGGCTGACGCACCGACACCGTTTGAACCGCACGAATATCACCGACTTTCCAATCCCGCTTGGGGCTTTCGGGGTGCGCATTGTGGCAAGACACACAAGACCCGGACATGATCACCGGCGTGGCCAGTGTGATTTCACGGTTGCGGACATTGCCGGTTGAATTGGTCAGAAAGGTCGCGCCAGCCGGGTTTTGGCGAAACTCTGTCAGGGCCCGTTTTTCAAAATCATCCAACGTATGCGCGGGACGGTTGGTAAAGGTGTAATCCGAAACAAACCGGTATCGAACATCCCCCTCGGTCGCGCCGATCTCTTTGCCCAACTCCAAAGACAGCGTGGCCGGAATCGGGATTGCCCCCGCCACGTCCAAATAATTGTGCAACGTTTGCGTATCGCCATCCGTGCTGAGAATCCGACCCACTACGTTCTTGGCGTAATAAGACCGCACCGCCGTGATGATCCCGTTCAGGCTGCTTGCCTGCCGACGCAGTGTTTCATCCGACAGGTTCCGCAGATCCATCCAGATCGCAATCGGCAAAGCGGTCATTGCCACCAGAACCAAGACCACCAACCATTGCGGCCTCTTCAGGAAAAAACGCCCAAACTGGTCCATGTGACTATCCTAACTCAAATGCGCGGCACCGGAATAATTAGGGCCATGATACCCACAAAACCCCTCAAGCGAATACATATTTAGATTTCAAACGCGCCAATAACTGGGCCTGCACTGCGCGACCTCGGGTCAGAGATACCAGATCCCGGCCTAATGCATCGTGCGATAGGCCGCCGGGGACAGGCCAATCTGCTTCTTGAACACCCGCGAAAACGCCGCCTCAGAGGCATACCCGACCTCGGCCGCGGCATCCGCCACGTTCCAATTGTTTTCCGTCAAACCATGACAGGCGATCTGCATTCGCCACGCCGTCAGATATTGCATCGGTGTCACGTCCATCTTGTCCGAGAACATCTGTGCAAACGCGGTCCGTGACATGCCCGCCTCGCGCGCCAACCCCTCAACGCTCCACTCTTGGGCGGGGGCGTGGTGAAAGGCGGTCAGTGCGCGCGAAATGCGCGAGTCCGCAAACCCGGCGAGGGCCGCGTCATTGGGGCTTTGATGTTCAAGATAAGCGCGAATGGCCTGTGCAAACAGCACTTCGGACAGTTTCAGAGCGATCAGATCGCCCCCAATCCGCGCGCCCGTCACCTCGGACCCGATCATCCGCAGAGTCGATTGCATCCAGGCCCCGGCCTCTTCGCCATAGTTTTCAATCACGATGAACGGTGGCAACCGGTCAAGCAACATATGCCCGGTGCCCTGACGCCCCGGCGGACCGGAAAACGAAAAGTGGCCACAGACCAGCTGTGTGTCACGATCATCCTCGTCCCCGCCATAGATCAGCACACCGTCCCCTTGGTACCCGGCATCCTGCAACACCCGGTCCAGCGGCAGCGCGTCCATCGGCTGCACCTCGTTGCACAGCAACATATGCTCGGCCCCATGCGGAATCAGGATCAGGTCGCCTTGCGTAAGCCGCTTGGTTTCTCCCGTCGCCGGGACATGCACCTTTAGCTCGCCGCGCTGGACGAAATGAAACCGGGCCACGTTTTCAAACGCCGGAACTTTGACCCCAAAGGGCGGCGTGAACGACGTGCGGAAATACAATGTCCCCTTTAGGGCCATTCGGGTGAGGATATCGCTCAGCAGATCTAACATGAGGCTAGGATAGGGATGCAGAGCCAAACGTCCATGACGCAGGACGATCTGCATGTAAATTTGCCGTTACGAGCAGAGTTACCCGGCCAACCGTAACCGATCTGTCAAAACACGAATGCGGTCGCGCAAATCGATCAGCTCTTTGGCATCATTTCCCGCCGTTTCCAGAATACAGCGCGAGATTTCAACCGATTGCGCCTCAAGCGCGCGGCCAGCGTCGGTCAGCGACACGATCACACTGCGCTCATCTTCGGGGTTGCGGCGACGGATCAGCAGGCCGCCCGCCTCCATCCGTTTCAGCAGCGGTGTCAGGGTGTTTGATTCCAGCGACAGATCCGCGCCCAGATCATTCACCTTGCGCGCGTCCTGATCCCATAGCGCGATCAGCACCAGATATTGGGGATAGGTCAGGCCCAGTTTCGCCAGCAAAGGGCGATACAATCGCCCCATCGCGTGGTTGGCCGAATACAGTGCAAAACACAGATGATCATCAAGGGTCATGGTTTGGTCCGTCATCGCACAGATATAAATCGCGCACGACTATATCGCAAGGTCTTGTCAGAGCAGGGGTGTTGTCCTAACTGTATCGCACACGATTTAATCGCGCACGAACAACCATTGGAGCATACCATGACAATCAGTCCCGTTTACACCGCCGTCGGAACCGCCACAGGGGGCCGCAATGGCCGCGGCACAGTTGACGCCTCTGGTCTGGATCTGACACTCGCCGCACCAAAAGAAATGGGTGGCAACGGTCAGGGCAGCAACCCCGAGCAGCTGTTCGCTGTTGGCTATTCGGCCTGCTACATCGGCGCGATGCAATTCGCGACCACGCAGGATGACACGCTGGCCAAAGTGCCCGCAGATGTGTCCGTCACAACGAATGTGGGCATTGGTCCCAACGGTCAGGGTGGGTTTGGTTTGACGGTCAAAATGTCCGTTCATATGCCCGGCGTGGATAAAGCCGAAGCAGAACGCATTGCCGAAGCGGGTCACAAAATCTGCCCCTACTCCAACGCCATCTCGGGCAACGTCAACGTCACCACCGAAGTCGTCTGAACGAAAAAAGCGCGGGGATCTCTCCCCGCGCTTTCAATATCTAAAGACCTTAGTGATTAAGCGCGCACCAGCGCCTCGTAGTCTTCGGCGACCTGGCGGGTCATCTCGCCCACCTCAAAGGTATAGTCGCCAATCTGACCCACGGGGGTCACCTCAGCAGCTGTTCCTGTCAGCCAGCACTGTTCGAAATCAGCCATTTCTTCGGGCTTGATACGACGTTCGTGAACGGTGACGCCTTTGTCTTTCAGCATCTGAATCACGGTCTGACGGGTGATCCCGTTCAAAAAGCAATCAGCCAGCGGCGTGTGCACTTCGCCATCTTTCACGAAAAACACGTTCGCGCCGGTCGCTTCGGCCACGTAGCCGCGCCAATCCATGAACAACGCATCTGAACAGCCTTTGGCCTCGGCCTTATGCTTAGAGATGGTGCAGATCATGTACAGACCTGCCGCCTTGGCGTGAACAGGAATGGTTTCTGGCGACGGGCGTTTCCACTCGGCGATGTCCAACTTGGCGCCCTGCATTTTGGCGTCGCCATAATAGGCACCCCAACCCCAGACCGCGACTGCCATGCGCACAGGGTTCTTGGCCGAGGCCACGCCCATGTCTTCGCCCGAACCGCGCCATACAACCACGCGCACATAGGCATCGGTCAGGCCACTGGCTTTCAGCGTCTCTTCCTTGGCGGCTTCGATCTCATCAACCGAGTAAGGCATCGGCATATCCAAAGCCTCGGCCGAGGCGATCAGACGCACAGAATGCTCGCGGCTTTTGAAAATCTTACCGTTATAGGCGCGTTCGCCTTCGAACACGGAACTGGCATAGTGCATGGCGTGGGTCAGGATATGCACCTTTGCATCCCGCCAGTTCACCAACTCACCATCCATCCAGATCGAACCATCGCGATCGTCATAACCCGACATGCCACATCCTCCTGAGCAGGGTCATTTTGCAAATATTGCGCCAATTACATCCGAACCGGACACATTATTGCGTCAAAACTGCGATTCGATACCTGTTGACTCTTGGAATGTCAATAAGACTGACATAAAGTGATTGCCAAATAACAATGAGGCACACCATGACTGAGGCGCGCTCCGCTCCGGCCTATGGCGGCGAAAGTCTGCTGTTTTTGACCGATGAACAGCTGCGACAGGGGATTGAGGCGATGTTTTTCGCCTATCGCGGCTTTACGGCTGACCCCGACCGCATTCTGGCCGAAATGGCCTATGGTCGCGCCCACCACCGGGCCATCCACTTTATCAACCGGGCTCCGGGCACAACGGTGAACAATTTGCTCGCCATTCTCGGCGTGACGAAACAGTCCCTTAACCGGGTGCTGCGCACACTGATTGCTGATGGATTGGTCGAAAGCCGGGTTGGCAAGGTGGACAAACGGGAACGTCACCTGTTCCTGACCGAAGAGGGCAGCGCGCTCGAATCAAAGCTATCGGACGCGCAACGCGCCCGAATGCGCGCCGCCTATAAAGAGGCCGGGCCCGAGGCAGTCACCGGGTTCAAACGTGTGCTTGAGGCGATGATGGATGCAGATATGCGCCGGGCCTACACCAAAATGCGGGATGGAACGTCATGAGCGAAATCGATGCACATCTTCTGATCGTTGACGACGACGAACGCATTCGCGACCTGCTCAAGAAATTCTTGATGCGCAATGGGTTTCTGGTCACCGCCGCCCGCGACGCCGCCCATGCGCGGCGGGTACTGTCGGGTTTGGATTTCGACCTGCTGGTGATGGATGTGATGATGCCCGGCGAAGATGGCGTCAGCCTGACCCGGTCGCTGCGCGAAACCATGACCACCCCGATCCTGTTGTTGACGGCACAGGGCGAAACCGAACATCGCATTGCGGGGCTCGAGGCAGGCGCAGATGATTATCTGGCCAAACCGTTCGAGCCCAAGGAACTGCTGCTCAGGATCAATGCCATTCTGCGCCGGATGCCGGAAACGACCGCGCCCGACACTGTTCCGATGGTGCTGCATCTGGGACCAATCCGCTACGACATCGAACGGGGCGAGATGTGGCAGGGTAACGATCTGGTCCGCCTGACCGCCACCGAAAGCCAACTGATGAAGATCTTTTCCGCCCAACCCGGCGAACCGGTCAGCCGCACCAAACTGGTCGAAGATCTGGGCCGCGATCGCGGCCAAGCGCAAGAACGCGCGGTTGATGTGCAAATCACCCGCCTGCGCCGCAAGATCGAATCAAACCCCAAACAGCCCAGATATCTGCAAACCGTGCGGGGTGCCGGGTACATGCTGGCGCCCGACTGATCACACGTCTTTGATCACCAGCTTGACCTGTTCGATCAGCACCGGCGTCAGATCGATGCCGTGCACCTCTTTGGCATGGATCGCCGTTTGCTGCAGGACATCCTGAGTGGTTTCCCCTTTGGCTTTGAATTCACAACCGGGCATCAGATCTTTGCATTTCAACACCTTGGTCATGGGTCTTCCCCCTTAAATCAACTGCTTAAAACAGGATCAGGATACCACAGCTTTTGACTCTAACCCTATGAACCACTTCACATCTGAGTGATGCTCACGTCATTTAATAAGTAAGCTGACGAATTCACGTGTCAAACACGCCCGCTACATCCTGCACAGGCGCGCGCTGGAATCATGGCGATTTCATTTTGGACACTGACGTCAGATTCTGATCCTTTATGGTGGGCAGCGAACTTGTGGCTTGTCGTCCTCGCGGTCTGGAGCCTAACAATGATGTTGAAACCCTCTGATCCCTAGGCTCTTTGATGAAAACCGCCCTGATTACACACGTTGACTGCCTGAACCATGTGACTCCCGAGGGTCATCCCGAACGGGTCGCGCGCCTGCAACACATCCTGCACGCGCTGGAACCGCTGGACCTGAACCGTGTGACCGCGCCACTGGCTGCCGAAGACGACGTGTTGCGCATTCATCCCGCCGATTACATCAACGACCTGCGCCGGGCACGCCCAAACGACGGGTTTGCCCAGATTGATGGGGATACGTTCCTGTCGCCGGGGTCGATCGATGCCGCATTTCGGGGCGCCGGGGCAGTGGTCCGCGCCGTTGATATGGTTCTGGGCGGCGAGGCCCCGAATGCGTTTGCCGCGATCCGTCCACCGGGGCATCACGCAGAAACCAGCACCGCCATGGGGTTCTGCCTGTTTGGCAACGCGGCGCTGGCCGCCAAACACGCGCTGGACCACCACGGGTTAAAGCGCGTTGCGGTTGTGGATTTCGACGTCCACCACGGCAACGGCACCCAAGATCTGTTGTGGGATGAACCCCGCGCCCTGCTGGTCACCAGCCAGCAAATGCCGCTCTGGCCCGGCTCGGGCCGCCCAGACGAAGACGGCGCTCACGGTCAGATCCTGAACATGCCCCTGCCCCCGGAATCCGGCAGCGCCGAAATGCACGCAGCCTATGAAACGCAAGCTTTTCCCCGTCTGCGTGCGTTTAAGCCCGAACTGATCATCATCTCTGCCGGGTTTGATGCGCACCAAGACGACCCCCTCGCCAGCCTGAACTGGACCACGGGCGACTTTGCTTGGATCACCGCCGAACTCTGCGCCCTTGCACAAGAGCTGTGTCAGGGCCGCATCGTCTCGACTTTGGAGGGCGGTTATGATCTTAACGCGCTGAGCGCCGCAACCAAGGCGCATGTACAGGAATTGATGAAGGCCGCGACATGAGTGACACCCCCGTTGATCAGATGACGTTTGAACAAGCGATGAAAGAGCTTGAAGCCGTGGTCGGCCAGCTGGAACGCGGTGATGTGGCGCTGGATGCGTCGATCACGCTCTATGAACGCGGCGCTGCATTGAAAAAGCGCTGCGAAGACGAGCTGAAGCGCGCCGAAGAAAAAGTCGCCGCCATCACGCTCAGCGCCGATGGAACTCCCACAGGGACCAAACCTGTCGAAGGCCTGTAAATGTTTCACGACCGACTGGCGCAAGACGTTGCGCAGCTTCAGGATCATTTCGATCTGGTCCTGAGCGCTTTTGATGATCTACCCGTGGCACATGCGATGGCCCACACCACCCAGGGCGGCAAACGTCTGCGGGGGTTTCTGGTGCTGGAAAGCGCGCGCCTGCATCAGGTCGATGCGGCCCGGGCGATCTGGCCCGCAACAGGGATCGAGGCGCTGCACGCCTATTCGCTGGTGCATGATGATCTGCCCTGCATGGACGATGACGCCCTGCGCCGTGGCAAACCCACAATCCACGTCAAATGGGACGAGGCGACCGCCGTTCTGGCCGGGGATGCGTTGCAAACGCTGGCGTTCGAACTGTGCACCCGCCCCGAGGTCGGCCCCGCCGAGGTGCGTGCAGATCTGGCGCTGAGCTTGGCCCAGGCCAGCGGCGCACAGGGCATGGTGCTGGGTCAGGCGCTGGATATGGCGGCTGAAACAGCCAATAGCCCATTGAATTTAGACCAGATTACCCGCCTGCAGGCCGGGAAAACCGGCGCCCTGTTCGAATGGTCCGCCTGTGCCGGGGCCCGCCTCGCCCAAGCTGATCCCGAAAACTTGCGCCAATATGCCCGCGCCTTGGGTCTTGCCTTTCAGATCGCCGATGACATCTTGGATATAGAAGGCGATGCCGAAAAAGCGGGCAAACGCCTGCAAAAGGATACAGACGCGGGCAAAGCCACCTTTGTTTCACTGCTGGGTCTGGATGCGGCCAAGGCACGCGCGCAGGAACTGGTCGATCAGGCCTGTGCCGCCCTTGATGACTACGGCCCTCAGGCTGAAACCTTGAAGGATGCCGCCCGCTTCGTTATTGCCCGCGACAGCTAGCACCCGAGGACGCCATGTCTGACCGCCCAAATACCCCTCTTCTGGACCAAGTGAACCGCCCTGCGGATCTGAAACAGCTTTCTGATGCGCAGCTCACGCAGCTGGCGACAGAATTGCGATCCGAAACCGTGTCTGCCGTTTCTGAAACCGGCGGCCATCTGGGCGCAGGATTGGGCGTGGTCGAATTGACCGTGGCCCTGCATGCGGTTTTCGACACCCCGCGCGACAAGCTGATCTGGGACGTGAGCCACCAGTGCTATCCCCACAAGATCCTGACCGAACGCCGCGACCGCATTCGCACCCTGCGGATGAAAGACGGACTGAGCGGTTTCACCAAACGCTCGGAATCGCCCTATGACCCCTTTGGCGCGGCTCATAGCTCGACCTCGATCAGCGCGGCGCTGGGTTTTGCCGTGGCCCGTGATCTAGGCGGCAACGTCCCCGAGGGGCTGGGCGACGCAATCGCTGTAATCGGCGACGGGTCAATGTCCGCAGGCATGGCGTTTGAGGCGATGAACAACGCCGGGCACCTGAAAAAGCGTCTGATCGTCATCCTCAACGACAACGAGATGAGCATCGCCCCCCCTGTTGGCGCGCTGTCCTCGTATCTGTCCCGGCTCTATGCCGAAGAACCGTTCCAAGAATTCAAAGCCGCCGCCAAAGGCGCGGTGTCGCTGTTGCCGGAACCCTTCCGCGAAGGGGCAAAACGCGCCAAAGAAATGCTCAAAGGCATGGCCGTTGGCGGCACCATGTTCGAAGAGCTGGGTTTTTCCTATCTCGGCCCCATTGACGGGCATGACATGGACCAATTGCTGCCCGTTCTGCGCACGGTCAAAGCCCGCGCAACAGGCCCGATCCTGATCCATGTTCTGACCAAAAAGGGCAAAGGTTACGCCCCGGCCGAACGCGCGATGGACAAGGGCCACGCCACCGCCAAATTCGACATGGTGACGGGCAAACAACACAAAGCGCCCTCAAACGCACCCAGCTACACCTCGGTCTTTGGCAACGCATTGGTGGAACAGGCCGCGCGCGATGACAAGGTCGTCGCCGTCACCGCTGCGATGCCCGACGGCACCGGGTTGAACCTGTTTGCTGAGCGCTATTCATCACGCTGTTTCGATGTGGGCATTGCCGAACAACACGGCGTGACCTTTTGTGCGGCGCTGGCTGCGGGTGGCATGAAACCGTTCTGCACGATGTATTCGACATTCCTGCAGCGCGGTTATGATCAGGTCGTCCACGACGTCGCGATCCAACGCCTGCCAGTGCGCTTTGCCATTGATCGCGCCGGTCTGGTCGGTGCCGATGGTGCCACCCACGCCGGCAGCTTTGACATCGCCTTTATGGCCAACTTGCCCGGCATGGTGGTGATGGCCGCTGCAGACGAGGCCGATCTGGTGCATATGGTTGCCACCGCCGTCGCCCATGACGCCGGCCCGATCGCATTCCGCTATCCCCGTGGCGAAGGCGTCGGTGTGGACCTGCCTGAACAAGGCGTCCCGCTGGAAATCGGCAAGGGTCGGATGATCCAAACCGGTGCCCGTGTGGCGCTGCTGTCCTTTGGCACCCGCCTGTCCGAGGTGCAGAAAGCCGCCGAAGCCTTAGCCGCCAAAGGCATCACCCCCACAATCGCAGATGCACGATTTGCCAAGCCACTGGATCGCGACATGATCCTGCAACTGGCCGCAGATCACGAGGCCCTGATTACCATCGAAGAAGGCGCTGTTGGTGGATTCGGCAGCCACGTGGCGCAATTGCTTGCGGACGAAGGCGTGTTCGACACCGGCCTGAAATACCGCTCAATGGTGCTGCCCGATACCTTTATCGATCAGGCCAACCCCGCCGACATGTATCGCGTTGCAGGCATGAACGCCGAACAGATCGAAGCCAAAGTGCTGGACGTTCTGGGCGTGGCGACAATTGGGGAAAAACGGGCTTAAAAGGTGCAGAAGCGCTAGATGCGCTTCCGCCTACTCCCTCTAATCTTCCTTGACCAAGGCCTCTAACCCAACCCGGTAGTTGGGATAGATCAGCTTGACCCCCAACTCATCCTTGATCCGATCATTCCGCACGCGTTTGTTTTCATTGTAAAAACTACGCGCCATCGGGGTCATGTCCGCCTCGTCAAAGGGAACGGCGGGTGGCAAGGGCAAGCCCTGCAATTCGGCGGCGTAGCCAATAACATCCTGTGGCGGCACAGGTTCATCATCACACACGTTGTAAATTGCACCCGGGTTCGGGTTCGCCATCGACGCCGCCAGAACCTGCGCGATGTCTTCGACATGAATGCGCGAAAACACCTGACCCGGCTTGATAATCCGGCGCTGGCCACCGCCTTTCAGCTTTGAAAACGGCCCGCGTCCGGGGCCGTAAATCCCCGCCAATCGAAAGATGTGCAGCGGCAGGTCCGGAACCGCGCCCCATTGCTGCTCGGCCAACACACGCCATTTCCCACGCTTGGCGGTCGGGGTCGGGGGGGTTGTTTCATCCACCCATCCGCCTTGATGATCGCCATAGACCGCCGTGGTGGACAGATAGCCCACCCATTTGAACTGCCCAGCGCGGGCCGCGATTTCCTCCCGCAGCGCGCCAAGAACCGGGTCGCCTTCGGCACTAGGCGCGGCCGAGATCAGGATATGCGTCACCCCATCTAAGGGGGGCACCTCACCGGGCCAAACCACGGGGGTGGTGCCAGATTTACGAATAAGCTCCACCTGCTCAACGTTGCGCGTTGTGCCGGTGATCTGCCACCCTTGCGGTCCAAGGTGACGTGCAAGGGCGCGCGCCGAATAGCCGTGCCCAAAAGAGAGTAATGTGCCTGTCATATCTCCTTGATGATCGCGCACCGCCTTAGATGCAAGAGCAGGATATGCTTGATTCGAATCCCCGGATGCGCCTTGATTGAAAACATGAGCAAAACACCACCCACACTGAACGCCGCCTACGGGCTGAAATCGACCGACGACAACAAACAGCTTTATGCTGAATGGGCCGGCGACTACGACGACAGCTTTGCCGCGCGCGAAGACTATCAATTGCCCGCCCTGACCGCCCGCGCCTTTGTCGGGGCTGGGGGCCAAGGGCCGGTGCTGGACGTGGGTGCCGGAACCGGGCTCTGCGGCGCGGTTCTCAGCGGCTTGGGTGTTGGCCCCATTGACGCCATCGATATCAGCGCCGAAATGCTGGACCAGGCAATGCGCAAAGACATCTATCGCGATGCGATCGAGGCGGATCTGAATGACGGCATCCCCGTCCCCCGCGAAAGCTATTCCGGCATCGTGTCCTCGGGCACCTTTACCCACGGCCATGTCGGTCCCGAGGCGTTGAGTGCCCTGTTGCGCGTCGCCCGGCATGGGGCGCAATTCGCCATCTCGATCAACGCAACGCACTATGAAACCATGGGCTTTGATGGCGTGCTAAAAGGGTTCGAGGCTTCGCGCATTCACAACCTGACCCTGACCAAGATCCGTATCTATGGCGATCTCGCAGTGGGTCCAAACAAGGACGACCAAGCCATTGTCGCCCTCTTCGAAAAGGCATGACTTTCGGCTTTCTGCGCCCAAGCGCCGACAGTCGATAAAGCTGTGCCCAGCACCAATCAGGATTGGATACCGGGCAGGTTTCACGCGGTTATATTCTGATCATCTGCTAGGGGCCTTTTGCACATCTGGCAAAACCCATGGCCGGTCAAAATTGGCCTCGGTTGGCGAATAGAACCGGAAATACGGAAACCAAGCTTTACCCTGAACTGTTGAAATCCAGTTCATGTCACCTGCGGTGGGCGCATCTGGGTGAATCCAACCTGCCCCTCACTGAGATCGCTTATGCTCTGGGATACAAAGGTCATGCGAACTTTTCGCACGCCTTCAACCGCTCAACGAGATGGAACAAAGTCTCAAAATCTCAATTTTCTGTCCTGAAATCGAAAGAAACCAGCCGGCCGCATTCCCACATCAAGTTCAAGAGATGAGATATTCTAACCGATAAGAGGATAATCGGTTTCCAGATCTCTCTATTGAGAAAGAAAGGGAAAACTATGGCTTACCAAAACAACTCTCTTGGGTTTCCAGCCCAAGCCACCGACGGAACTTGGGTTCTTGCTGAACCAGAACAGCCATTTAACGGCTTTTCTGTAACTCTCCCTGTTGACCGGAATGTCACCGAACCATTCAAAGTGGGCCAACTTGTTCGCCTGTCACAAAGCAAAGCCAAAGGCGACAAAGTATTGTGGCGGGTGGTCGCTCAGACCCCCGGTGTATTTGGCCCCGTCGCCGTGCTTGTCCCCACCGACGTCCCCGCCAGCGTTCCCGCCAGCGTTCCCGCGACTTCGGTTGAGCGGGCGGAACAAACTGTCAAAGGCCGCCCCCATTCCGCCAATTCGGAAAAACTGGCTGCCTGAACTTTTCCTTGCGTATCAATGGATATGCGTTCCTAATCGGGCTGTATTCTTGCTACGCGAGATTTTCCGATGATGCGTTTCAATATTCTACTTATAGCGACTCGCGCCGAGCCCACGTTCGGCCCGGACATCACCGTCACGACCATGGCGCCGGCGGATCTCGATCAGAATGCAATCTCTCGCGATTTCGACGCTGTGATCGTTGCTGAAGAGAACGCATCGGTTCTGACATCTCTAAGGGCCAACCTGTGGCTGGCTCCTCTGCCCATTTTCGCGATCAGCCCTTTGGTTGCTGCCCACCCTTTGTGTGATGGGCTGGTGCCCGCAGATCTTGCGACAGTCCTGAACACGGTGAAAAGCCGCGCCCGCGAATACTCGGACAAGCTGGACGGCACGGTCGAGCGCACGGTTCTTGCCTACTTGTGGGCGCTGGAAACACGACGCCTGACCCCAACAATCCATTTAGATCAGCCCCAAATCTACGCTTATGATTTTCTGACCGGCCTTGGCGTTGACCATCCTTCGAGATGGCTGGCCGACGCTGAGCGCACAGGCCTGATCGCGCCAGACAAGGTTGTGGACCGCACCCGAAACTGTGGAAATTGCGGCGGGGCGCATCTGAACTATGTGGATCGGTGCGCGCATTGCGACGGGCTCGAGGTGTTTGCCGAACAAGCCATCCATTGCTTCACCTGCGGCCTTATCGCCGAAGAAGGGCACTATGCGCGCGGCGAACGGCTGGTCTGTCCCAAATGCCAAACGGCTTTGAAACACATCGGCACAGATTATGACCGCCCAATTGAACGGCTTCGATGCGGCGATTGTGGTGAGCGGTTCAACGATGCCAGGGTCAAGGCAACCTGCCTGGAGTGTGAAACGGTCAACGCCCAAGACGCGCTTCGCTCCCAAACATACCGCTCGTACCAAATCGGCCCCGCCGGAGAGACCCTGATACGACTGGGCCGCCAGCCAGCAGATATCGTCCAACCTTTTGGCGAGGCACTGGGCAAGGATCAGTTCCTATGGACCCTCAGCTGGCTGAACGCGGTGGCCGAGACCTCAAACAACACAGCGGCACTTGCAAAGGTTTCTGTGGGCAGGCGTCCGTCCGACAATGACCAAGACAAAGCAGAGATCGCTTCACTGCGCGCGCAAATCGGGACTCTCTTGTCGCCGTCTGAAATTATCCACTTCTACGATCCCGAAACGATACTGCTGCTCTTGCCTCAGGACGGATCAAACCGCTTGCAAACAATCGCAAATGACCTAGAGGGGATTTCATCATCCCATATGTCCGGCGATGTCGAACTGATCATACAAAGTGTTCACTTGCCCCAGCCCAAGATCGCCTCCGATGCGCCCCATTGGCTGGAACAGTTCGCCGGACCAAATAAATGACAGTGGATCCGGTCGCCATTCTTGAGACTGGAACAGGTATCGTGGGTGCGATCCTCCAAGACCCATTGATGCTGTACATTCTGGTTCCGATGATCCTGATTGTTGAGGCACCGCTGACCTTGGTTGTCCTCACCGGAATGCTGAAATGGCGTCGAAAATACGACCGACGCGCCCCATCTCGGTCCTGTCCTGACGTTTCGTGCATCATCACCTGTTATGGCGAAGGCGACGCAATCACCAAGACAATCCTGACATTGTGCGAACAGACCTATCGGGGCCATATCGAGATCATCGCCGTCATTGATGGGGCCGTGCAAAATGCGGACACCTATCAGGCCGCGCTCGATTGCGAGGCGCTGGTCGCCGACTATCCGCGCCGAAAGCTGATCGTTTTACCGAAATGGCAGCGCGGCGGGCGTGTTTCGACCCTAAACGCCGGGCTGGTACGCTGCGACTGGGACCATTGTCATGAACGCCGATGGCGACACGTCTTTCGACAACGACATGATGACCGAGATTATTCGCGAATTCGATGACCCCAACGTGCCCGCAGTCGGCGGCGCCCTCCGCGTTCGCAATGATAAGGTGGGCATCGTCACCCGGATGCAGGCCCTCGAATACATGATCTCAATTCAGGGTGGGAAAACTGGTTTGGGGGAATGGAACCTTCTGAACAACATATCGGGCGCGTTCGGGGCGTTTCGCCGCGATTTCCTGCGCCAGATCGGAGGTTGGGATACCCATACAGCCGAAGACCTGGATCTGACGGTCCGCATCAAGCAATATTTTGGGCGCAACCCAGGAATGCGCATTCCATTCGCCGGGCGGGCAATCGGGCACACAGATGCCCCCGAAACCGCGATGCAGCTTATGAGCCAGCGGCTTCGATGGGATGGGGATCTTGCCTTTCTATATCTGCGCAAGCATCGCTATGCCTTTGCGGCGAGACTGATGGGCGGCAAAACACTGGTTTTCACATTTATTTACGGCGTGCTGCAAAACGTTCTCTTTCCAGTCCTCATCGTGGCGTTCAACATTTGGCTGATACTGGCTTATCCAGCCGAATTCGTGCTCGCCGTGTTGGGGCTGCAATATGCTCTCTATCTCATCTTTGGGGTGCTCTTGTTCGGGGTGTTCTGGCTGGGTGTGTCAGAGAGAATGCGCCAAGATGCGGTCGCGTGGCTGTGGCTGCCAGCCTACCCGGTCTATACGCTGCTGCTCAGGTTTTTCACTGCGTTTGCCATCCTGAACGAACTTTTGCGCAGAGGGCATGAGGAATCCAATATGGCGCCTTGGTGGGTGCTGAAACGGGGGCGGAGGTTCTGATGGAAGTTAAATTTGAACGCCTTAAGGAGACTGACCCAACCGCACACGATGGGTTCCAAGTAGACTATGCAGGCGCCAAACGAGCCGGTTTTCGGTGGCGGTGGCGTTTCATGCTGTTTTTGGTGATCAGCCCGATCCTGATTTGGGGCTGGATGGTCATGCAGGACCAGGTGCTGACGCGGGCCGACGGGATTCTCACCTCTGAACCGATCCAAATGCGCGCCTCCGAGGCGGGGTTTGTAACAGCGGTAATGGTTGCGCCCGGCGATCGGGTAGAGGTCGGGCAACAGCTGTTTGACCTATCGTCCCCAGAAACGGACAGAAAGATTTCGCATTGGCAAGAGAACCTTTCTAAACTTGTCGAATACCAAGACCACATGATCACTGACTTACGCAAAGCGTTGGCTGCCTATCAGCAAAAACTGGATGACTCTCGCGTCAAACAAGACGAGATCGCACAAAGCTATCGGCAGTTGGCCGAAAAAGGGTTATTCAAACTCTCCGATCAGATGCAACTGAATGAAATGCGCCGCTCTCTATCTCAGGACGAGCGCCAGCAAATGGTTGATCTGGAACGGCTCGAAAGCCTTCGTTTTACCCATGACCTCGCCGACGAGATCCGCGAGATTGAACTGCAGATCGCCGTTGCCGAGGTGCAGCAAACCCAGCTGGATTCCCGATCTGATCGGTCGGGCGTCGTCAACAGGCTCTACGTCAAAGAGGGTGAATATGTGACCGAGGGCGACCTTTTGATCGAGCTCTCAAATTTCGAGACGCCCGTGATAAACGTGTTCCTGAAACCGGAACGGATGGGGCAGGCAACGGTTGGCAACACGGTGGTCATCATCCTGCCCGACCGCACCCGGTATGATGGCGTTGTTTTGGAACCCCCACAGATCACCGAGACCATACCAGCATCGCTCGCAGGGCCATTCGAAGGGTCAGCACGGGCGATCAAAGTGGTGGTTGCGTTCGACGAAATGCCCGCGACATGGATCGAAGGGTTGCCCGTGATTGTGAGGTTTTGATGAGCATACTGGTGACCGGAGGCGCAGGATACATCGGCACGCATACCTGCCTTGAACTGCTTTTGGCGGGCTACGATGTCGTCGTTTACGACAACTTCCGAAATGGCCATGTCGAAGCACTTCACAGGGTCGAAAAGCTCGCCGGGCGCAGTTTGACGATCGTAGAGGGCGATATACAGGACAAACCATCGCTGGTTCAGGCAATCCGCACGCACGCATGCACGCGCGTCATTCACCTTGCAGGCCTAAAGGCCGTCGGAGAGTCGATTAGCGATCCAATGTCCTTTTATAAGAATAACGTTTTTGGGTCGATCATCCTGCTGGACGCGATGGCGGAATGCGATGTGAAATCAATCATCTTCAGTTCCTCGGCCACGGTTTACGGAGACCCCAAATGGCTTCCCATCACCGAAGAACATCCGCTGAGTGTCAAAAACCCCTACGGGCGGACAAAACTTATGGTCGAAAATATCCTGCGGGACTTGTTCAAGGCAGACCCCAGTTGGTCTATTGGCATCCTGAGGTATTTCAACCCTGTGGGCGCACATCCCAGCGGACGGATTGGCGAAGACCCCCGAAAGGAACCCTCCAACCTCATGCCCTATATCGCACAGGTCGCGGTTGGGATCAGACCGCATTTGCGGATCTGGGGGGATGACTACCCCACATTGGACGGCACCGGAGAGCGGGATTACATCCACGTTGTGGACCTCGCACGGGGGCATCTGGCCGCGCTATCTGCTCTGGGCGCGCCGAAATTGTTTTCAGTGAATCTCGGGACCGGTAACAGCTATAGCGTCTTGGACATGGTCCAAGGATTAAAACAAGCCTCCGGTCGAGAGATCCCAGTCAAAAAGCTAAGCCGACGCGAAGGCGATACCGCAACGTGTTTTGCGGATCCCTCAATGGCCAAATCGGTTCTCGGCTGGGAGGCGGAATTTGGCATCGACGAGATGTGCCGCGACCAGTGGAACTGGCGGGTCAACAACCCGAATGGTTACGATACCTAGCCAATCCGCACGTGATCTGAAAATACCCCAATGCGGTGAACACCGCGCCAAACCTTAGCCACAGCACCGTACAAAGAGCCGAGACTGCAAAGTCGAATATCTAAGGTCCAAATGACGCCCCGCCTGCCCCGTCGGTTAACCCGATGCAATCTGACACCGCCGAAAGGCCGATGGCGTTTGCCCCGAAAGCTCTTGGAACGCGCGCGAGAAGCTCGCGAAAAGACACCCCGCTGGACCGCTTGGGGTCATCCAAGAAGGTGCCTATGCCAACACCCCGTTGACCGAGCGCACCCCTTTGGAAAACCCAAAGATCATCTTTGGTACGGAAAACGCGATAGACCGGATCATGAAAGACAGTTTAGTTTATAAAAACACCTTGAACTAAGTTATTTCCGGCAAGCGGTTCGCACCGCCTGCTGTTCTGGTTTTAAACAAGGAAGGGCAGCGCAATGACAGCGATGGATTACATCGCCATCGGCATGATCCTATTCATGGTCGGCCTCGGGATCGGGATCTTTGTCTTTCTCGGTGGTTGGCCGGGTCGGGTGGCCGCAAAGCGTCGGCATCCGTATCGGGCCGCCGTGTCTGTGGGCGGATGGGTCACTTTGATCGCAGGCGGCGTGTTGTTCCCCCTCGTGTTGATCTGGGCCTATGCCGGATCAACAGATGCAGACGTCGCAGCGACAGATGTCGCGCAAGGCGGTGCTGCATGATCATGCTTCTCGTCGGCGGCTACACAGGGCTGCTCTGGGTGCTGGTCAAGGTTGGCGTGTTCCCGAAATGGTACAGCTGGATGAAGGTCTCACCCGGTGTTGTCGGGGTCGTGGCCTTTATGGTGATCTTCCTGCCGCTCAATTGGAATGCCCCCTTGGGCGGCACCACGGTCACTGTGGGTTCTGTTGGGATCAAGCCAGCGGTTGCCGGACCTGTAACCGACGTTATCGCCACCTCGCACACGCCAATTGCCAAGGGCGACGTTCTGTTTGAGATCGACAAGACACGCTATGCCGCCGCCGTACAGCAAGCGCAGGCGCAACTGTCCCTTGCGCAGGATCAATTGGCGCGCAAAGCGAAACTGCTGGCACGCAACACAGTCGCCCAAGCCGAGGTCGAAGCCCTGCAGGCCAATGTCACAGTGGCCGAGGCCGCCGTCACCCTCGCCGAGATTGATCTGGCAAACGCCACCGTTCGG